>NZ_JNCA01000010.1 GCF_000695795.1 Flavobacterium seoulense
TGATGGGAAAGATTTTTGATTTGGCGAATCAGGATAATGCTGTGTTTCTAAACAAAGCCCTGTTCTGTGTGCATACGTTTTACCATCTCTTGTTGGCAAAGTTCCATCTAAGAAGTTCCCTGTGTATAATTGGATTCCCGGCTCATCAGTAAATACCTCCATAACTCTTCCGCTGGTTGGCTCGTAAACTGAAGCCGCTAAACGGAATCCTTTGTCCTGATTATTCAACACCCAGCAGTGATCGTAACCTTTACCTCTTTTCAATTGCTCATTGGCAACTTCAATATCTTTTCCAATTGCTTTTGGTTTTCTGAAATCAAACGGTGTATTAGCCACATCATCTAATTTACCTGTTGGAATCAATGTTTCATCAACCGGAACTAATTTATCAGCATCGATAGTTACTTCGTTATCCAAAATTGTTTTAGAAAAATCTCCCGAAAGATTAAAATAAGAGTGTTGCGTTAAATTCACTACCGTTTTCTTATCAGTAGTAGCTTCGTAATCTACTTCTAAAGTATTATCAGCAGTTAAAGTATAGGTTACAAAAACAGTTAAGTTTCCAGGAAAACCTTCTTCCATATCTTTAGAAACATACTTTAATTTTAAAGTAGCATTCGCACCACCTTTAGCTTCTTCAGCCGTCCAAATTGCTTTATGAAATCCCATTGGTCCTCCGTGTAAACTATTTGGTCCATCATTAGCAGCTAATTTGTACTCTTTTCCGTCTAAAGAGAATTTAGCCTTAGCAATACGGTTTCCGTATCTTCCAATTAAAGCCCCAAAAAACGGATTATCCTTAGTATATTGTTCGAAATTATTAAAACCAAGAACTACATCTTCTGAAACCCCTGCTTTGTTAGGCACTTTTAAAGAAGTGATAATTCCACCATAAGTCATGATATCTACTTCCATGCCTTTTTGATTTTTCAACTTGTAGCTGTAAATCTTTTCACCTTTAGCAGTAGTCCCATACTCTAATTTTTCAATAGTCAAACTATCTTTTTGAACAGCAACCTGCTCCTGATTTTCTTTTTTATCACCTTTACATTGAACAGAAAGTCCGGCTGTGGTAATAACAGCTAATCCTAAAACGCAACTTTTTAATAAATTCATACTTTTTATTTTTATTGGTTAATAGAGAAGTCATAAAGTCAAAAGATACAATAACTTTTGACTTTATGACTTGGTAAATTTGTTTCTAAAAAAGATTACAATCCAGTTTGAAATAAATGGTAATAAGCTTCATTTGCATTCAAAGTTTCTTTGAAAGAACGGATTTTTGTATCATTATCAATAACTACTAATTCGATTCCTGCAATATCAGCAAAATCTTCCATAAACTCAGTAGTAACCGCCTGACTGTATACTGTATGGTGAGCACCACCAGCTAAAATCCAGGCAGTAGCAGCGATATCCAAGTTAGGTTTACAATCCCAAAGTACACGTGCAACAGGTAATTTTGGTAAATCAGCCATAGGCTTTACAGCAGTTACTTCGTTTACGATTAAACGGAAACGAGTTCCCATATCTACTAATGACACATTGATAGCATCACCAGCAGGCGAATTGAATACCAAACGAACAGGATCTTCTTTTCCACCAATTCCTAACGGGTGAATTTCACAAGATGGTTTTCCGTCAGTGATAGAAGGACAGATTTCTAGCATGTGAGAACCTAAAACGTATGATTTCTCAGGTGTGAAGTGGTAAGTATAGTCTTCCATGAAAGAAGTTCCTCCTTCAAGACCGATGTTCATTACTTTCAAAACACGAACCATAGCAGCTGTTTTCCAGTCACCTTCTCCACCAAAACCATAACCATCAGCCATTAAACGCTGAGTTGCAATTCCTGGTAATTGTTTTAATTCTCCTAAGTTTTCGAAAGTATCAGTAAAAGCACCAAAACCACCTTCTTCTAAGAAAGCTCTCATACCTAATTCGATTCTTGCAGCATCTCTTAATGATTCTCTTTGCTCTCCTCCTTTTTGCAATTTTGGAGCTAAATTATAAGACTCTTCGTAAACTGCTACTAAAGCATCAACATCTGCCTCAGAGAATTGTTTCATTTTGTTCACAATATCAGAAGAATCGTAACCGTTAACAGCAACACCAAAACGAATTTGAGCCTCAACTTTATCTCCACAAGTAACTGCAACTTCACGCATGTTGTCTCCAAAACGCGCTACTTTTAAGTTTTGCATTTCGTCCCAACCTAAAGCTACTCTAGACCAGTTTCCTAATTTAGTCTGAACTCTCACGTCTTCCCAGTGACCTACAACCACTTTACGTTTTTTACGCATTCTTGACATGATGTAACCAAACTCTCTGTCTCCGTGAGCTGATTGATTCAAGTTCATGAAATCCATATCAATAGAAGCCCATGGAATTTCAGCATTGTATTGTGTATGTAAGTGACATAATGGTTTTTTAAGAATACTCAAACCATTAATCCACATTTTAGCCGGTGAAAAAGTGTGCATCCAAGCGATGATACCGATACAGTTTTTGCTTGAATTAGCCTCCATGCAGATATCAGTAATCTCTGTTGGTGACTTAGCCACAGTTTTGTAAACCACTTTTACAGGAACTTTACCAGAAGCATCAATTCCTTTTGCAATTGCCTGAGAGTGTACCGCAACCTGCTTTAAAGTTTCTTCACCATATAAGTTTTGGCTTCCTACTACAAACCAAACTTCTTTTTTAGAAATATCAATCATTATTTTTTTGTTTAATTGTTTAATGTTTATTTGTTAAACTGTTTAATCGTTGAACTGCTGAATCGAATAAACGATTCCCCGAATAAACTTTTTATTGTCCGTAATAAGCATCTTTTCCATGCTTACGATCGTAATGTTTTTTAATCAAAGAATCTTTCAATCTTGGAGCTGCCGGATTAATTTGTAATGTCAAATAAGCCATTTGAGCCACAACTTCTAATACTTTAGAATTATAAACTGCTTTAGCAGCATTTTTCCCCCAGGCAAATGGACCGTGGTTCCCTAACAAAACCATTTCTGTTTCTTCATAAGAAAGATTTTTTTCTTTGAAACAATCCAAGATTTGGATTCCTGTATTGTGCTCGTAGTTTCCTTCGATTAAATCATCAGCCATTGGCGCAGCACAAGGAATATCTGAAGTTAAATGATCGGCGTGAGTTGTTCCAAAAATTGGAATATCTCTTTGCGCCTGAGCCCAGGCTACTGAATAAGTAGCGTGAGTATGAGCAACACCGCCAATGTTTGGCCAGTGTTTGTACAAATAAGCATGAGTTTTAGTGTCAGAAGAAGGACGTTTATCCCCTTCAATAATATTATTATCAAAATCAACAATAACAATATCCTCAGCTTTCAACTCTTCATAAGGTACACCACTTGGTTTTATCGCAAAAACGCCATTTTCTCTATCAACAGCACTTACATTTCCAAAAGTATATACTACTAAATTCAATTCATTTAGTTGCATATTAGCTTCGTAACATTCTTGTTTTAATGCTTGGTATTTACTCATTTTACTTAATTATTTTGTTATAGATTCAACGAATTGACTTAATACAGAATACGAATCCATCAATTCCTGGTATTTTTCAATTTTATCAGCCTGTGGGAAATATTCGCTTTCAAAATCACTTCCCATTTTTTTAGCCGCTTCAATTACATTTGGATAAATTCCCGCAGCAACCGCAGCATAAATAGCAGCTCCTAAAGCTGGTGCCTGATCAGAAGCACAAACTTTAATTGGCTTGTTCAACACATTAGCCAAAGTTTGCATGATAAATGGTGATTTTCTGGCCACACCACCAATTCCGATTACAGAATCAATACGAACACCTTCTTCCTCAAAACGATCTACAATTTTCTTAGATCCAAAACAGATGGAGTTGATTAAGGCTTTGAAAATATGAGGCGCTTTTGTTCCTAAAGAAAGATTAGTCATCGCACTCTTCAATCCTTGATTAGCATCCGGAGTTCTACGGCCATTTACCCAGTCCAAAGCAGTTGGGATACTTTCTGACAACGGAATTGCCTCAGCTTGCTCTGTTAAAGTCTTGATGAAATTAGATTCTACTTCTTCTTTTAATTGTGCTTTTTGCTCTTCAGATAAAATAGTTGAGTTGTAAACCAAATTATCTAACGGCCAAGATAAAGTATCTTTAAACCAAGCCAAAACATCTCCAAAAGCAGATTGTCCGGCTTCTAAACCGATGTATCCCGGAATTACAGAACCATCTACTTGTCCACAAATTCCTTTTACAGTTTTGCTTCCTACAGCTTCATTAGAAGCTACGATGATATCACAAGTTGAAGTTCCCATTACGCGAACTAAAGCGTGCTCATCAATTTTAGCACCTACAGCTCCTGAGTGAGCATCAAAAGTTCCAACAGCAATGATTGTATCGGTTGTTAGTCCTAATTTTGTTGCCCATTCCTGGTTTAATTTACCGGCAACTAAATCAGATGTATACGTTTCATTGTATAATTTCCCTCTCAATTGAGCTAAATAAGGATCTAACTTAGTTAAGAATTCTTCAGCTGGTAAACCATTCCAGTCCGCATGCCACATCGCTTTGTGTCCTGCTGCACAACGGCTTCTTTTGAAAGTAGCTAAATCTTTGTCGTCAATCAATAAGAAAGTCATGTAATCACAGTGCTCCATCCAAGAGTGAGCTGCATTTTTTACAGCCTCATCTTCACGAACAATGTGTAAAATTTTTGCCCAAAACCACTCAGAAGAATAAATTCCTCCTTCGTATTTAGTGAAATCCTCACCACCCCATGAAGCAGCCAATTCATTGATTTCGTTAGCTTCGTTGATAGCAGTGTGATCTTTCCACAAAATCATCATCGCATTTGGATTGTGCTCAAATTCTTTGGTTAAAGATAACGGAGTACCATCGGCATTTACAGGAATTGGTGAAGAACCTGTAGTATCGATACAAATACTTTTTATTTCTGACGGATTAACATTTGCCTGAGCAACAACCGATTTAATTGTTGATTCCAATCCTTCAATGTGATCCAAAGGATGCTGACGGAATTGATTAATTGATGGGTTACAATATTCATTGTTTTTCCATCTCTTGTAATGACAAACATCTGAGGCTAATTCCTGCCCATTTTCGGTATCAATTAATACGGCGCGAACTGAGTCTGACCCGTAATCTAAACCTATTACATAATTTTTCATCTTCAGTATTTAAAATATGGCTACAAATATAGAATAAAATAACATGAAGTGTAACACTCACACTTCATATTATTTTATTAATTTTTGATTTATTTAGTTATAAAAATATTTCTCTAAAAAACTTCTTATTTCATTTTCAATTTCAACACTACAAAAGAATAAGCAGGTAAGCTTACTGCTGCTTTTTTCCCTGTTAGTTTAAAATCTTTTTCGCTAGGAGTAATTTTTGTTGGCTCAGCCAATGTGTTATAATCTTCTAAATTTTGATGAGTCAACAAAATCATTTTTCCTTTTGAATCAACATTTTTTCCTGATAAATTCACTTCAAGATCTTGTGCTTTTCCTGAAGTATTTACTAATTTTAAAATCAGTTCTTTTTTATCAGTGTCTTTTGCTGCTGTAGCATACAATTCCTCTTGTCCAGTTAACGGTTTTCCATCCTTCGTTATTGCCAATACATCAGTACCTCTATTATTAGAATACATTTTTTGCACATAATAGTTAGCCGTTCCATAAGAATTTAAATTGTCAAACCAAATCATATCCGGAGCCCATTGAAATGCATCTACGTGAGCCATTAGAGGCGCATACGAAGTTAAATGAACCACATCAGCATTACGCTCTAAACCGGTCATAAATGCTGCTTCAGAAACTGCCGATAACCAGTTATTTTCTTTCAACCCATCTTCAACTCCTTTTGGATGTGCTGCATATTCTCCAGCAAAAATCTTCGGTCCTTTTCTATCGTATTTATCATAACGTGCCGCATTTTCTTTAAACCATTCCGGATTTTTGTAATAATGCTCATCTACGATTTCAGCATTTAACTTTTTAAGTTCTTCCCATCCGTAATCAAACATTGCCCCGTCAGGCGAAGGTCCTGAACCGGAGACAATAGTCATGTTAGGATATTTTTCTTTTATCGCTTTTGCAAAAATCTTATATCTTTCGATATATTGTGGTCCCCATTGTTCGTTTCCAACTCCAATAAACTTCAAATTAAACGGTTTTGGGTGTCCCATATCTGACCTTAATTTACCCCATTTTGTAGTTACAGCTCCATTGGCAAATTCGATTAAATCCAATGCATCCTGAACATAAGGATCTAATTCTTCTAACGGAACCAATTCTCCTGAATTGTACTGACAAGCAATTCCACAGCTCAAAATAGGCAATGGTTCTGCTCCAATATCTTCCGAAAGTTGGAAATACTCATAAAATCCTAAACCAAAAGACTGGAAATAATCTGGGGCTTGCTTGTTTTTAAACTCCACATTCCAACGGTTAATCATTGTTTCTCTATCTTCAACAGGACCAACGGTTTTTTTCCATTGGTATCTGTTTTCCAAAGTTCTTCCTTCAACAATACATCCTCCCGGGAAACGTACAAATCCTGGTTTTAAATCATATAATAATTGTACAATATCTTTACGTAAACCATTTTTTCTATTTTTCCAAGTTTCCTCAGGAAACAACGAAATCATATCTAAATCAATAGTTCCTGTTCCTTCAAAAGTGATTTTTAATTGAGCCTTAGCCTCAGTTCCAGTAGCGACAATTTGTGTCGAATAATCTTTCCAACCAGTTGATGAAGGAACAATCGAAGTTTCTCCCAAGACTTTTTTGTTCGCATCAACAAATTGCACAATGATTTTTTTGATCTCATTATTATGATTAGCCGCTTTTAAAGAAAGATTGTATTTAGCATCTTTCTTAATTCCCATACCTCTAAATCCTTCGTTTAAAATTTGGTATCCTTTATCATTATTGATAATTACTCTGCAAAAATCAGGATTATTAGGATTTTCAGAAGTACGCATAGGCGTTGCAATCCCGGAATCTTTATTAAAAGAATGTACATTACTATTAGGCTGCAGCCATCCCATTAATGGCGCATCAAAACCAAAAGTTCTGTTCTTAACCATTTCGGCATACAAACCTCCATCGGCAGCAAAATTGATATCTTCAAAAAAGACACCATACATTGTCGGCTGAATTTTAGTAATCGATTTAGTTAAATCTACTTCTAATTTTGTTTTTTGGGCTGTTGCCAAGAAACTACTTAATAGTAAACCGCAAACGGTACTTTTAGTCATTAAATTTAATTTCATTTCTTTATTTTAGTTTGGTTAATGTCTTGTGTTATTCTTTCAATTATTCTGTTATTACTGGCCATAAATCAGCATCCCATTGCAACTCTTTTACTATTAGCATAGGCTTTCCATTTTGCTGTGCATCATAACCATGATAAAAAAGATAATCTTTTCCATCAAAAGTATAAGCGCTGTTATGGCCTACGCCAAAATAGTTTTCATTTCCTTTAGTTACAATGCTTCCGCCTCCCTGAGCCAACAAATTCCCTTGTTTGTCAACATAAGGACCAGTAACATTTTTAGCTCTTCCTACTACTACTTTATAAGTACTTTCTTTTCCTTTGCAACACAAATCCCAGGAAGTAAACAAATAATAATAACCATTTTTCCTGAATATAAAAGGCGCTTCGATTGCCGAACTTCCTCCGGACAATGGCGTATTTTTTCGTTTTGCAATGCTGTGCCATTCTTGCGGCTCAGCAATCGATTTTAAATCGGGACTTAATTTAAACATTTTTATTCCATCCCAAAAAGAACCAAATGAAAACCATGCGGTATTATTTTCGTCAATAATTACATTAGGATCAATGGCGTTCCATTCGTCTCTGTTTGAATGAGACTGCACTACAATTCCATGATCTGTCCATTTGTAATTTTTGTCTTTCGGATTTAAAGTAACATTTGTAGCGACACCTATTGCCGAAGTATTTTTACCAAAGGCGGAAACCGAATAGTACAAATAATATAAATTGTTATAGAATAGAATATCGGGAGCCCAAATATGATTATCAAAATTTGGAACCACTGATGTTGCCCAAACTGGTTTTTCTGTAAAAACTGCTGGTTCCGGTTTCCAATTTTTCAAATCCTTAGAACTATACGTCTTAATTCCTTTTCCTGTACAAAAAAGATAATAAGTGTCTTTTTCTTTGATTACCACTGGATCGTGTACCGAAATATTTTGTGCATTTGATTCGAAAACAATCAAAAACAGCAATAAGAACGAGCTTAACTTAGTTTTAAAAAACGGCATTTTCTTATTTTTGAATTCCTTCTGATGTCATCACCACACGTTTCATAGTTCCGTCCGGATTGTAATACAAACGGTCTACACAAACTGATCTTCTAAAACTTCCGCCATCGGTAGGAATAGATCCATTATGGTAAATAAAATACCATTTGCCTTTAAATTCAATAATCGCCTGATGATTTGTATTAGAATTTCCGGCAACTTCATTCAAAATACCCTTATATTCCCAAGGTCCTGTAATCGATTTACTCATGGCATAAGCAATTTTTTCAGGAAATTGATACGCATAAGACAAATAATACCAGTCTTTACGTTTATGAATCCAGGGTGCTTCGGTAAAATTAGGTAAGTCTATAGTTTGAATTGGTCCATCCATTTCAATCATGTTATCTTTTAATTTCACATAATTACAAACCGTATTTCCCCAAATTAAATAAGCCTGACCGTCATCATCTACCATTACTGTTGGATCAATATCATCCCAACTAATTTTAGTTTTAGTAGTCATATCATTCGTAATTAATGCTTTTCCTAAAGCATCTTTAAAAGATCCTGTTGGACTATCAGCAACTGCAATTCCGATGGATTTTCCATGAATCGTTCCGTGAGAAACGGTTACAAACCAATAGAATTTTCCGTTTTTTTCAATCACTTGTCCTGCCCATGCATCACCTTTAGCCCAGGAAAAATCAGTAGGTTTTAAAGGAACTGGATGTTCCTGCCAATTAACCATATCTGAAGACGAATATACTAGCCATTCGTTCATTCGATACGAATTCACATCTTTTGGCGGTACATCGTGTCCTGCATAAAGATACACCTTGTCTTTGTACACAATGGCAGCCGGATCAGCAGTATATTTATCGGTAATAATAGGATTATTCATTTTCAGCGAAGGCTGATTTTGTTTAGCAACTGTATCTTTTACAGCAGCTGTTTTACAGGAAACAACTGCTGATAAAAGACTCACACTAAATAATAGAGTTCTGATTTTCATAAATTTATTTCCCTTCAAATACTACAACAGAAAACGCAGGAATAGTTATTTCTAATTTCCCTTTAGCATTTTTAAAGCCTTTGAATTCCTTAGGTTCAATTGCATTTGGTTTATCAAATGAATTATAGTCCTGTAATTTTTTAGAAGTCAAAATGGTTGCAGTAACATTTTTCAATCCCAATTCAGCCAAATCAATTTCGATTTTATTTTCTTTCTTAGAATCAACATTTACTAATGAAATATGTACAAAACCGCTTTTATCTTTTGATGCCGAAGCCGAGATTGCAGGCAAACTTTTACCTCCTAAAGTGTACATTGGCGAAGTAAAGTTAACAGGCAACAACTCAGCGTCCTGATGCACACGGTACATTTTCATAACATGATAAGTTGGCGTCAAAATCATTTTAGCCTTATCAGTCAAAATAACTGCTTGCAATACATTGACACATTGCGCTAAATTAGCCATACGAACTCTATCGGCATGGTTATTAAAAGTATTCAGCGTTGTCCCAGCAATCATAGCATCACGCATAGTGTTTTGTTGGTACAAAAATCCAGGATTAGTCCCTTTTTCTACTTCATACCAGCCACCCCATTCGTCTACAGCCATGGTTACTTTTTTCTCAGGATCATATTTATCCATGATAGCAGCATGCTTAGCAACTAATTCTTCCATTTTTAAAGCCGATTTCATAGTTTCGAAATATTGACTTTCGGTAAAATCAACTGCATCACCTTTTTTCTTCCAATTAATTACAGCATAATGATGTACTCCTAATCCGCCCAACATATTTGTTGGAATGTTTTTCATCAAAACTTCTGTCCAGTTATAATCGGCACCATTTGAACCAGATGCAATACGTGTAATTCCACCTGTATTTTCCCAATCTGACATAAAAGTGGCATATTTACGATACTCTCCTGAATAATATTCCGGTGTCATATTTCCTCCGCATCCCCAGGCTTCATTTCCTACTCCCCAGAATTTCACTTTCCAAGGTTCGATTCTTCCGTTTTGTTTACGCAAATCACTCATTGGACTTTTTCCTGCAAAATTTACATATTGAACCCAGTCAGCCAATTCCTGAACTGTTCCGCTTCCTATGTTTCCAGCTAAATAAGGTTCTGCACCAAGTACTTCACATAAATTCAAAAAATCATGAGTCCCAAAACTATTGTCTTCAGTTGTTCCTCCCCACCATTGATTTACAATTGTTGGTCGGTTTTCTTTTGGACCAATACCATCTTTCCAATGATAAGTATCGGCAAAACAACCTCCTGGCCATCTTAAATTTGGAATTTTTAATTCTTTTAATGCAGCAATAATATCATTTCTAACACCGTTTGTATTTGGAATTTTAGAAGTGTCACCTACAAAAAAACCTCCGTAGATACATCTCCCTAAATGTTCTGCGAAGTGACCATAAATATTTTTATTGATAACAGTAGGCTTCTCAGCTTTTTTAATACTAAGAATTGTGGTTTCTTTTTGTGAAAAAATAAGTTGACTACAAAAAGTAAAAATCAACAATAAGAACAGATTTTTTTTCATTCTGGTTGCTTTTTTATTGGTTATAAGTGTATGTTTAACATTTGTAAATATAAGTAAAATAAAAAGATAAAAACAAACTAAAAGAAAGAAATAAGTATCAAATACTAAGGTATTTATTAACAAACTGACAAGTAAATTGAGACGTCACAACGAAAATAAATATTGTAGCAAAATAGACTTAAAATTATCTAAAGTTAAATCATTGAATTATCAATAATGATTTTAAATAAATCGACTCGTTTTTTGTAGAAAAATGAAAATTAATTAAATTATGATACTTTTTTAGAAAGTGACTATATTTACCCAAAAAATAAACAAACTAAGATGTTAAATAATTATAGCGCCGAGGACAAAGTCTTACTATCTGTCGATTGCATCATTTTTGGTTTTGACAAAGAAGGCTTAAAGATATTATTGATCAAAAGAGATTTTGCTCCCGAGAAAGGAAAATGGTCTTTAATGGGAGGTTTTTTAAAGAAAAGTGAGTCTTTAAATGGTGCTGCAATTAGGGTTCTAAATCGTTATACCGGACTTCAGGATATTTACATGGAGCAATTGTATGCTTATAGTGAAGTAGACAGAGACCCGGTTGACCGAACTATTTCGGTAGCTTTTTATGCACTGATTAATATTGAAAATCACGATACTGATTTAATAAAAGATCACGAGGCCGAGTGGTTTAGCATTTCTAAAATGCCTAATCTAATTTTTGACCATAACGAAATGGTAAATCATGCTGTGAGAAGATTACGCTACAGAACCTCAACAAAACCGGTAGGATTTGAACTTTTGCCTGAAAAATTCACCATGCGCCAGTTACTGGAATTGTATGAAGCAATTTTAGACAAAGAATTAGACAAAAGAAATTTCATTAGTAAAATCAATTCCTTAGACATTTTAGTGAAACTAAATGAGAAAGACATGCTTTCGTCCAGAAAAGGTTCTTATTTATATATGTTTGACAAAGAAAAATACGAAGATAAATTGCTCAATCATTTTGTTCTGAATTTATAATTTTCATTTACTTTTTCGAAAATCAAAATAAAAAACCCGCCTCAATGAGACGGGTTTTCCTGTTTTTAGATTGTTTTTAGTTAAGTACTACAAGATATAATCGGTATTAATAAAGTTAGATTCTTTACTATTCAATAATTCTTGTAATATTTCGTTATTGTAAGCATTGTCTTTAGAAGCTACAAAAGTTCTAATTGAGAATGAACGTAAGGCGTCAAAAACACTTAATGTACCTACAGCAGAATCTTTACGACCTGTAAACGGATACACATCCGGTCCACGTTGGCAAGAGCTGTTCAGGTTTACTCTACATACTAAGTTTACTAAAGCATCAATAAGCGGCGCAATAGTTGTGATATTTTTACCAAATAAACTTACTTGCTGACCATAATTAGACTCAGCCATATCGTTTAATGGTTCCTGAATATCTTTGAAAGTCATAATTGGCACCACTGGTCCAAATTGCTCTTCGTGATACAAACGCATTTCTTTATTCACAGGGAATAAAACTGCTGGGAAAATATAATTTTCAGAATGTTGTCCACCTTTTTGGTTGATGATTTTAGCTCCTTTTGCAGTAGCATCATCAATTAAACCTTGAATATAAGCTGGTTTTTCTGCTTCCGGAAGCGGAGTCAATGCAACTGATTTGTCCCAAGGATTTCCAAAAACCAATGCATCTACTGCCTGAGAGAATCTTTTATTGAATTCTTCAGCAATTGATTCGTGAACATATAAAACTTTTAAAGCCGTACAACGTTGCCCATTGAAAGACAAAGTTCCTGTAATACATTCTGAAATAGCCAAATCTAAATCGGCATCAGGTAAAATAATAGCTGGATTTTTAGCTTCTAAACCTAAAACAAGACGTAATCTGTTTTTATTTGGATGTTGATCCTGCAAAGCAATTGCTGATTTACTGTTTCCAATTAAAGCCAAAATATCTACCACTCCTGATTTCATGATTGGAGAAGCAATTTCTCTACCTCTACCATACACGATATTAATAGCACCTTTTGGAAAACTGGTTTTAAAAGCTTCTAATAATGGCGAAATTAGCAATACTCCGTTTTTAGCAGGCTTAAAAATTACTGGATTCCCCATAATTAAAGCAGGAATCAGTAATGAAAAAGTTTCATTCAAAGGATAATTGTAAGGTCCTAAACATAAAACTACTCCAATAGGTCCTCTACGAATCATAGCATTTACACCCTGGCTTTTAGTAAAACGAGCATTACTTCGGTCTAATTGTTTGTAATGTTCGATAGTATCGTAAATATAATCTACTGTTCTGTCAAATTCCTTTTCAGAATCTCCTAATGATTTTCCAATTTCCCACATTAACAATTTCACTACTTCCTGACGGGTAGTTTTCATTTGTGTAACGAAATTCTCCATACATTTAATACGATCGGCTACTTTCATAGTTGGCCATAATCCCTGACCGTGATTAAAAGCATTTTTTGCAGAATTAACAACCTCAGCAGCTTCTTCCTCTCCCATAAAAGGAATAGTTCCTAATAAAGTAGGAGCATATTTTTCGGTAGAAGAAATAGTAGAATAAACTTCAGTTGTTTTTCCTGTCCATTTTTTTAATTCGCCATCAACTAAATAAGTATCCTGGTGTATTAATTTTGTTATTTTAAATTCTTCTGGTATTGAATTCATCTAGTTTTAATATTTTAGTTAGTGTTAATAAATGCAGTAGGATTTTAAGGAGTAACTACTTCTCCATCCCAATCTAACATACCTCCCAATAAGTTATAGGCATTATCAAATCCTAATTCATTCATGATTTCGCAAGCCTTTGCACTTCTAGCACCAGAACGGCAGTAAACATAGTAATTCTTACTTTTGTCTAATTGTTCAATTTCAGAAATAAAGCCCTGACCTTTGTGAATATCAATGTTTATGGCATTAGGAATAATCCCTTCATCACATTCGTCTTCAGTTCTTACATCTAAAATTACTGCATTCTCATCTGCTTCGAGTTGAGCAATCCAATCTTCTTGTGTCAAATTCATAATAATCAATTATTGTGTTTTTGTAAAATTACGATGTTTTAGCATTAAATAAACGTGATTCATTTGATTTAGAGAATAATTTAAAGAAAACGTTTTAGTGGGGTTGAAATAATCAACGTTTTTTACAATCACTTAATTTTTTGTTAAAAACTCAGTGGTTATTTCCCTTAAAAATGCACTTTCTTCAATTTGGTATTTTAAAAAACTGACTTTTATTCTTAAGAAAACAGCAAATAGCTACTATTTTATTTCTGTTTCTTTTACCAAAGTCTTAGAATTTTATCTAAAAAACTACTATATTAACAACATAAATACTTTTTAAATGAGATACTTATTTTTAGCATTACATCTATTTATTTTTAGCTGTAATTTTCAAAAGAAAAATCAAGAGATAAATACAATTAATAATTCTACAAACAAGAATGAGATTGACACATTATTAAATGATAAAAAATATTTTGCTATTGGCAACAAAGGAGCTACTCTAAAAATTATAGATCTTAAAGATTCAATAAAATTCAAAACTTTTGATGTAATTGATAGTAAAGACTCTATTTTAGTAATAGCAAAAAAGCTTGACACTTTAAATTTTAAATTATTCCTAAAAATGAATTCAGATTTAAAATTTGAAAATTACAAAGTTGAAGTTTACAATGGAAAATTAGCTGATCCAAATTTTGAATCACTCCCATCTGCTAAAAGATATGTCACTCGAATAAAAGAAGGAATTAAAAACGGGATTAATTTTGCTGGTAAGTTTACCCTAATAACTTGGGGATGTGGCTCACCTTGTCAAGGAGGTGTAATAATTAATAGAATTAATGGAAATATTTATGATGATTATTCTACAGCATACGGTTCTGACTTTAAAAAAGACAGTAAACTAATAATAATGAATTCTGGCATCATAGATACAGAAACTAAACTTATTCCATTTCATACCATTGTTAATTTAGAATATAAACTTTGGGAAGAAACGAAATTTATAGATTTGGAATAAAAATCAATGTTCCCCATACCCCACATCATCCATTTTACCATTGAATACTTTGTACTGGATAATAAAATAACCAATTACCAGAGCCAAAGCAATAACAAACCAATATACGCCCACTGATAAAGCATATTCTCCATTAGCAACATTATAAATAGTTAGCGAAGGGTTAACAGTATTAGTAGAAGGCAAAACAACTGGAAAAATAGAAGCTGTTGTAGAAGTGAATCCGCCCACGAGGAAAAGAGTCGAAAATAAAAATCCGGTTCCGTCTTTTTTGAAAGTTCTAATTTTGAAAAGTCCAAACAAACCCACAAACGTAATTATTGGAAAAATAAAAAGTATCGGGTTATCAATAAAATTATGAAATGGTTCTTTTTCAATAATATGCCAAACCGATAATGAAACAATAACTAATCCTAGCAAAACAAAATTCATTCTATAAATCATTTGTCTCAATTGGAAATTTAAAGAAGAATTGGTTTTGTAAATAATCCAATTCGCACCATGAATCATCAAAGCTACCACACTTACAACGCCAAGAAAAAGCGTAAACCAATCGATAATTCCCAGCTCGGCAGCTTCAGGACTAAAAGTGGAATTCCATAATGGTAAAAAGAAAAAATGAGGTTCCTGAGTAGAAACACCATTATTAACCATCCCCAGATTAACGCCACGAACAACATTGCCTAACGCCATTCCGAAAAACAATGCCAGTAAAAAACTCGCTATCCCGAAGGCTTTGTCCCAGACTGCTTCCCACATTCTGTTGTGAATTTGCCCTCGCAATTCTAAGCCTACAGCCCTAAAAATTAGCAGCCACAAAATCATCATTAGTGGCAAATAAAATCCACTGAAAGAAGCCGCATACAAGGTAGGGAAAGCGTAAAATAAAACACCTCCTGCTGCAATTAGCCAAACTTCATTTGCATCCCAAAAAGGACCAATTGCATTTGTAATTGCTTTTTTATCTTTCTCTGTTTTGGCAAAAAATAAATGAATAATTCCTGCTCCAAAATCGTAACCATCCAGCACTAAATAAGTAGCCAAAATGCCTATTAACACAACATACCAAAAGAATTCCATACCTTAATGTTTTTCTGGTTCCGGACCGTTATAAATAATTTTTCCAACTAACAAGGCGTACAACATACCTAATAAAGCATACAAACCGACGAATCCCATCAAGGTAAACAAGGTGTTTCCTGAAGAAACTGTTGGCGAAGCTCCATCGGCAGTGCGTAATAAATCATAGACTAACCACGGCTGACGTCCTAATTCTGCGGTGTACCAACCCGTAATATTTGCGATATAAGGAAATGGCATCAGGAATAAAAACGCCCACAATAACCATTTGGTTTTATACAATTGCTCTCTGCTTAACTGAAAAGCCGACAATAGCATCACTCCAATAAAAAGCGTACCTAAACCTACCATAATATGATAAGCATAGTACAATCCTGAAATATTTGTTGGATGTGTATCTTCCGGAAATTGGTCTAAGCCTTTTACTTCGGTATCCCAGTTACCATAGGTTAAAAAACTCAACACATTAGGCACTGCAATTTTATTATCCAGTTTTTTGTCTTTTACGTCTGGCTGACCAATTAATACAATTTCGGCTCCTTTTTCTTCAGTATGGAAAATTCCTTCCATAGCAGCAAAAGTTGCCGGCTGATGTTTTACAACATTTTTAGCCAATAAATCGCCTGTAGGCATCGCAACAATAATACTCGAAATCAAACCGAAAATAACTCCGGTTTTTAAAAACAGTTTTCCATAAGAAACATTTCTGTTCGATAAAATATAAAAAGCACCAATTCCTGCTACAACAAAAGAACTCGTGACCATCGATGCGGCCTGATTGTGTAAATACGAAGGCCAAAGCCAAACATTAGTAAACAAAGAAGAAAAGTTAGTCAGTACAAATTTTCCGTTTTTCAATATTTCATAACCTACCGGATGCTGCATCCAGGAATGCGTTGCGATAATTAAAAATCCGCTGGCCCAGGATCCTAAACAAATTAATAATCCGGTTACAAAATGCCATCGATGTCCCAGAATTTTTTCGCCAAATAAGAACATTCCTAAAAAAGAAGATTCCAGAAAAAACGAAAACATACCTTCCATTGCTAAAGTCTGTCCAATAATTCCCCCTGTTAATTCCGAAAACTTAGCCCAGTTAGTCCCAAACTGAAATTCCATTGGAATTCCGGTAACCACACCCATCGCAAAATTGAGGGCAAAAATCCGCATCCAAAAATGGGTTGCTTTGTTGTAATGTGTATCATTTGTTTTTAAGAATCTCCATTTAAAATAAACAATGATTAACGAAAGTCCCATTGTTAACTGCGGAAATAGGTAATGAAAAGTAATGGTAAACGCAAATTGCATTCGATCATAAAAGAGCATTTCTTCCATTGGGCAGGATTTTTTTTGATAGTGCAAATTTAACCCAAACAGCCCGAAAACTCCCTATAAAACTAAAGCAAAATTTATTATTTTCTGTTTTCGAATTAAGCAATTAAAATTCTTTACGTAACTTTAATGACCAACCGTCTTGAAGTAAACAATTTCATTACCTCTGACTAAAAAATAATGATATGAAAATCGAACAAATATATACAGGTTGTCTTGCTCAGGGAGCTTACTACATTACTTCAAATGGCGAAGCTGCGATTATTGATCCTTTGCGCGAAGTGCAACCTTACATTAATCGTTTGGAACGTGATGGCGTAAAATTAAAATACATTTTCGAAACCCATTTTCATGCCGATTTTGTTTCGGGACATTTGGATTTAAGTAAAAAAACCGAAGCCCCAATTGTTTTTGGACCTACAGCTGATCCCGAATTCAAAACAATAATCGCTACTGATGGTCAGGAATTTAAAATTGGAAACATTACTTTAAAAGCCTTGCATACTCCCGGACACACAATGGAAAGTACCTGCTATTTATTGCTGGATGAAAACCGCAAAGAGCATGCGCTTTTTTCTGGAGACACCTTATTTGTAGGCGATGTAGGAAGACCTGATTTGGCACAAAAAGCCGCTCACATGACTCAGGAGGAATTAGCTGCAACTTTATTTCATTCGTTACGAAATAAAATCATGCCTCTGCCTGACGATGTAATTCTGTATCCTGCACACGGCGCCGGAAGTTCTTGCGGAAAAAATATAGGCAAAGAAACGGTTTCAACTATTGGCGAACAAAAAGAAAGCAATTATGCGTTGAGAGCCAATATGACCGAAGCCGAATTTGTAAAAGAATTAATTGACGGATTATTACCTCCACCCGATTATTTTAAAATGAATGTAGCCATGAACAAAGAGGGTTACGAAAATTTCGAAACGATTTTAAACCACGGAATGATTCCTATTCCTGTTAATGATTTAGAAGCTGTCGCTGAAAAAACAAATGCCGTAATTCTGGATACCAGGAAGAATTCAAAATTTGCCAAAGGATTTATCCCGCAATCTATTAATATAGGTATTGACGGTGATTTTGCTCCCTGGGTTGGAACTCTAATTGCCGATGTCAAGCAGCCCATTATTCTGGTAACTGAAAAAGGAAAAGAAGAAGAATCTGTAACCCGATTAAGCCGTGTGGGTTTTGATAACGTAATTGGTCACTTAAAAGGCGGTTTTAAAGCATGGAAAAAAGCAGACAGGACGATCGATACAATTGATAGAATTTCAGCTAGAAAATTTACTAAGGAATTAAAAATTACTAAAAACAAAGTGATTGATGTTCGAAAAGAAGACGAATTTTGTAAAGGACATGTTCAGGGAGCGCATTCTAAACCTTTGGCTTACATTAATGACTGGATAAATGATATTAACCCAAAAGAGGAATTCTACATCCATTGTACCAGCGGTTATCGCAGTATGATTGCCGCTTCAATTTTACAAGCGAGAGGTTTTAGTAATTTTAAAGAGGTTGAAGGAGGTTTTAAAGCTATCGAAAAAACAAGCGTTCCAAAAACTGATTTTGAATGCGAAGAAAAACCACAAAACAAATAATTAATTGATTTTCAAATATTTAATTCGTAAATTTATACTACATTATCTGATTGTATTTTTAACTTTTAAATTTTAGAAATCATGAAACATAATATAGGAACTACAGATAAAACAATCCGCGTGATTGTTGCCCTCACACTGGCAACATTGTATTTTACAAATGCAGTTACCGGAAATTTAGGAATCTTTTTATTGGCATTTGCAATCGTATTACTAATTACTGTATCAATCAATTTTTGCCCTATGTACACGCCTTGGGGCATAAATACCTGTAAAAAGAAATTCACTCACTGACAGTTTACAAAACAAGCTCTTAATTGACTAATTAATGAGCTTGTTTACTTTTTTAAGTCTGTTGTAATTTATTTTATACCTAAATTTGAAATCTCAATTGATAACATTTTAAGTACCATAAAAAATAATGCACGAAATTTTCAGAACACATTTAGATAAATTCGTATCAATAAACGACGAAGAATTTGCTACAATTACTGCTTATTTTAAAATAATAAGTGTTCGAAAAAAAGAAAATTTACTTATTGAAGGTGCTGTTTGCAAATCGCATTATTTTGTATTAGAAGGTTGTTTGCGGAAATTTTTCATTAATAATAAAGGCGTCGAACAAACTACCGAATTTGCTATCGAAAACTGGTGGATTACTGATAATATTGCTTACGAGCGTCAATTACCTACTTCATTTTACATTCAGGCAGTAGAGAAATCACAAATACTCGTTATCAATCATGAAGCTCAGGAAAAATTATTATCCGAATTTCCTAAAATGGAGCGCTACTTTAGATTTGTTTACCAACGCGCTTATGCTGCTTCCCAAATGAGAATAAAATACCTGTATGATTTTACAAAAGAAGAGTTTTATGAACAGCTTTGTAAAAAACAGCCTGAATTTGTTCAGCGTATTCCACAATACCTCATCGCTTCTTTCCTTGGTTTTTCTCCGGAATATTTAAGCGAAATCAGGAAAAAAAAGCGTTCTTAAACCAGTTTAAGTTTTTAGTATTTTTTATTGCCCAACTTTGCTCTATTAAAATATAAAAACTTAAAATCATGAGAGTAAACATCAACGAAACAGAACCGCAAGCATTCAAAGCAATGTATGCATTAGAAGGCTATTTAGCAACTACACAATTAACACAAAGCCAAAAAGAATTAATTAAAATTCGTGCTTCACAAATCAATGGTTGTGCTTTTTGTATTGATATGCACACTAAAGATGCATTAAAATACGGCGAAACCACACAACGTATTTTCCTTTTAAACGCCTGGCGCGAAACTCAATTATTTACCGAAGAAGAAAAAGTACTTCTAGCCATTACCGAAGAAATCACCTTAATTACTAACAAAGGATTATCTGAAGAAACTTATGCTAAAGCCGAACAATTTTTCGACAAAAACAAAATTGCTCAAATTATCATGGCGGTAGTAACTATCAATGCATGGAACAGAATTGCGATAAGCACACAACTAGAACCGGCACAATAACAAACCTCAACCGACTCAAATCTGCAAGCATATTTTTTATTAGCCACAGATTAAAAAGATTATCACGGATTAATCTGTGTGAATCTTTTTAATCTGTGGCTAAACTATTTTCAAAAAACTAAAACGAAATACTATAAATTAGTTTAAAAAGATCTCTTATAAAATTATATCAAGGTATCTGTTTTCAATCAGGATACTTAGAAAAAAACGCTTTTATATATTTGCCTTTAAGCTTTTATTTAGCTTTATTTCGAAATGTATTTTACCAACCAAAATAATCAACTCAATGAAAAAACTGATTCTGTGTTCTTTTTTGACTCTTTCGCTTTCTATTTATGCTTTCAAAATTGAACCTCCAAAAGTTACTCTGAAAGAAACAAAAGTAAAAGCACCTTTTGGAACCACAAAAATAAAAACTCCTGATTTTAGCAAATGTGCCTCTTTTATAATTACTGATTTTGGCGCTGTTAAAGGCGACCAAAACAAAACTTCGCAAGCCATTGCTCGAGCCATTGATGCTGCTAACAAAGACGGAGGTGGGACAGTAATTATTCCTGAAGGCGAATGGTTAACAGGAAAAGTACATTTTAAAAGCAACGTTAATTTACATTTAAACAAAGGAGCTTTACTGCTTTTCTCTGATAATCCAAACGATTATTTACCAGCTGTTCACTCTACCTGGGAGGGACTGGAATGTTACAATTATTCGCCATTAATTTATGCTTATAAATGTAAAAACGTAGCAATCACCGGCGAAGGAACTATCAAAGCCAAAATGGATTTTTGGAAAAAATGGGCTGGACGTCCTGCAGGGCACATGAACAGTTTGAAAAGATTATACAATATGTCCGGTCAAAATGTTCCTGTTGAACAGCGAGTGATGGTAAATGATACTGCCAATTTGCGTCCGCAATTAATTCAGTTTAACCAAAGCGAAAATATCCTGATTGAAGGAGTTAGTATTAGAAACAGTCCGTTTTGGACGGTTCACACCTATCTTTCAAAAGATATTGTACTTCGAAATTTAGATATTTATGCTCACGGTCACAACAATGATGGTTTTGATCCTGAAATGAGTCAGAATATCTTGGTTGAAAACGTAACTTTCGATCAGGGAGACGATGCTATTGCAGCAAAATCGGGTAGAAATCCGGAAGGATGGCGTTCTAAAACTCCAACCAAAAATTTAATTATTCGAAATTGCACCATTAAAAACGGTCACCAATTATTAGCCGTAGGAAGTGAATTATCAGGCGGAATCGAAAATGTTTTTATAGACAATTGTGAGTTATTAGAAGGCTCAAGCACATTCAACCTTATTTTCATCAAAACAAATGAGCGTATGGGCGGTTATGTAAAAAATATTTATGTCCAAAACATTAAAGGAGACAAAGTAAGAGACGGAATTTTAGGTATTGAAACCGATGTTTTATACCAATGGAAAAATCTGGTTCCAACAGTTGAACGTCGCCTGACTCCTATTTCGGATGTTTATTTGACCAATGTTCAGGCTAAAAACGTTCAATTTATTTCCCGAATTAAAGGCGAAAAAGAATTACCTATAAAGAACATTAATCTTAAAAACGTAGCTGCAGAAAGTATTAGTGGCAAAGAAAAATACATTAGCGAAAATGTAGAAAACTTTAATGTATCTACTAAAACCAAATAATTGAACTATGTTTTTAAAAAATTATAAAAACGCATTTTTAGCCATCACTTTTATTGCGATTTCTTCTTTGGCTACAGCCCAAAAAGGAAAAATTGATGCTATTTATTCGGGGATTCCATGTTTTGATAACAACAATAACGTGGTAAGTGCTCACGGTGCCAATATTGTAAAAGATAATGGAAAATTTTATCTTTTTGGCGAATTCAAATCAGATACCAGCAATGCTTTTAATGGTTTCAGCTGTTATTCTTCAACGGATTTATACAACTGGACATTTGAGAGAATCGTTTTGCCAGTACAAAAATCGGGCGCTTTGGGTCCGGATCGTGTGGGCGAAAGACCGAAAGTAATGAAATGCCCAAAAACAGGCGAATACATTATGTACATGCACGCCGATGATTTAAAATACAAAGACCAATATGTGGGTTATGCAACTTCTAAAACCATCAATGGCGAATATACTTTTCAGGGACCAGTTCTTTTTGAAGGCAAACCTATCAAAAAATGGGATATGGGGACTTTTCAGGATACTGACGGCAGCGGTTACATTATTACACATTCCGGAAATTTGTATAAACTAAGCGATGATTATAAAAGTGTGACTGAGCAAGTGGTAAAAGACATGACATCGCATTGCGAAGCACCGGTAATCATCAAAAAAGGCAATACGTATTTTTGGTTAGGTTCTGAATTGACTTCTTGGGAACGAAATGATAATTACTATTTTACAGCACCTTCGTTAAAAGGGCCTTGGAAATCTCAGGGGATTTTTGCCCCAAAAGATTCTTTAACCTGGAATTCGCAATCTACCTTTGTACTTCCTATTGTTGGTTCAAAAGACACCACTTATTTATTTATGGGTGACCGTTGGGCTTATCCACGTCAAAATTCGGCGGCAACTTATGTATGGCAACCGCTTTTAGTAACTGAAAACAGTATTTCTCTGCCTGATTATAAACAAAGTTGGCAAATTGATATAGCAAAAGGCACTTGGTCTCTGTCAAAAATAAAAGGTATCGAAATTGAAAATACCGACACCAACGCAATCCAATATTCAGGGAATTGGTCAGAAGATAATTCGTCTAAAATAAGCCAATCAAATATTAAAGGAAATTCTTTTTCAGTTGATTTTAAAGGAGCGCAAGTTGGTTTTTACGGAACTTCAAAGGTTGATGGTGGTTATGCTGCAATAATAATCAAAAATAAAAAAGGAAAAACAATACTTTCCTCTACCATTGACATGTATTGCAAATACACCGAAAACTCTCTAAAATTCCTTAGTCCTGTTTTACCAAAAGGAAATTATAATATAACGGTTACCGTAGTGGGAGAACACGGAAACTGGTATAAAAAAGACGGAACAGGTTTTGGTAGTACCGGAAATTTTGTTGCTTTGGATAAAGTAATTATAAAAAAATAAAAGCTGTTTAAAAAACAATTCCCGTATTGGGAACTTTTTATTATCTTTGTCAAAATTTCAGAGCCTTGAGAGTTATTGCAAAAAAAATATTAAGGGATTTTTGGGAATCACATACTGATTGCGAACAACAATTAAAGTCATGGTTTCAGGAAGCTAGTAAAGCTACATGGGAAAGTCCTAATGAAATTAAGCAAGAATTTCCAAGTGCAAGTATTTTGAATGATAATCGTGTTGTTTTTAATATTAAAGGAAACAATTACAGATTGATTGTGAAAATAAATTATGATTATCAAATGATTTGGATTCGTTTTATTGGAACGCATTCTGAATATGATAAAATTAATGCTAACAAAATTTAAGAGTTATGGAAATTAAACCTATAAAAACGGATACCGATTATAATCAGGCTCTTGAAAGACTTGAAATAATTTTTGATGCTAAAACCGGTACACCTGAAGGTGACGAACTTGAAGTTCTGGGAATTTTAATTGACCAATATGAAAATGAGCACTTCCCTATTGGCTTACCTGATCCCATTGAGGCAATTAAATTCAGAATGAAACAAATGGGCTATAATCAAAATGATTTAGCCAATATCGTAGGATTAAAAAGTCGTGCCAGTGAAATTTTAAATCGCAAAAGAAAACTATCTCTTGAAATGATTAGAAAATTACACGAAGCCTTACATATTCCTACTGATGTTCTAATTCAATCCTATTAATTGCTACATATTAAAATAACTCAAAGTCCCTCCCGATAGCTTCGGGAGGGATTTTTTTTATACTTTAAATTAGATTCTTTTTCTCAAAAATAAGCATGTTTGTGAGATTATTCAGTGCGTAATAGAATTCTTTTTTGTAGTATTGTAACCACAATAATTTAATGTAAAAACAACATAAACGCAATAAACTTTCGCCAATCTGCCCGATTTTGGATATATACGAAAGTTTATTGTGTGTACTTATGTAATAGCGGCTATTTTAGAAAAAATGTGTACTAAAAGAAAACATCATTATGTTTGGCGAGAATATTTACGGTCTTGGAGCTGTAAAGAAAAAATCTATTCATACATAAAATCTGAAAATAAAATTGTAGAACCAAACTTAATGGGTGTTGCTCAACAAAGATTCTTTTATTCATTAGAAGAATTTTCTATTGAAGAAGAATTAATACTCAATGAATTAGTCAGACAATACAGTAATAGCGAAGCATCCTTAAAAATTAATCTTGAATTATTAAACATTTACACATCATATTCACGATTAAAAAGATTAGATAAGGAAAATACATTTGAAACTAATTCAGAAAAAGAAATTGAGAAGCTAGCCAAAATATTAGAATTAGTAAGAACAAATTTATTTGAAGAATTTCACTCAATTATTGAAAATTATGGAAAGAAAGTTGTTAAAATAAAAAACTTCGAAGACATTCAAATGTTTGAAAATGATGATGATTTATTCTTCACAATGATTTTTTTATGTTCTCAATTTTTAAGAACTAAGAAAATGAAAACTAGTTTAGAATTAGTTTTCAATAAAAGTGAATTTATCATACCAAAATACACAAACATTCTATCATTAGTTTTTGCAAACTCATTAGCTATTTCTTTATCACAAAATGAAAACATTAAATATATATTCTATGAAAATGAAACTGAAATAAAATTTTTAACATCAGACCAACCGTTAATGAATTTGTTAATTAATGACAAAGATGAGAATGGAAAAGTAAAAAACTTTGAATTATACTATCCAATAAATCCAAAAGTCGCAATTGTTATACATTTTGCCAATCAAAATTTGAAGTACGAAAGAATAAAGATTGATACACAAAAAGTAACAATTCTAAATGATTTTTTATTTGAATATGCAGAAGAGTTTGTATTTGCAGATAACGAAGAACAACTAATTAAATATAAAAATAGACGTTAACAGACATTTGGCAAGATTTCGAGTTTTTATGTAAAATTACATTCTCGTTTCGCAAGAAATTTTATCTTTAACAGAAAAAAAATCAGTTTCGAAGTTAGCAACAGTCGCAAAGCCACGGCACGTTACTCACTAACTTATCAAAAAACAAAAAGTCCCATCCCGATAGCTATCGGGAGGGACTTTTTATACTTTAAATTCTTATTCTTCCTCGTCAGTATGATGCGACTTCGAATAATTACGCCATTTTTCAATACAATCCTGAAAATCCTGTGGCAATTCAGTATCAAAACGCATTAGTTCTCCCGTATTTGGATGTACAAAACCAAGTGTTTTTGCATGCAAAGCCTGTCTTGGTAAGGCTTTAAAACAGTTTTCTATAAACTGCTTGTATTTGGTAAACGTAGTTCCTTTTAGAATCAAATGACCTCCATAACGTTCGTCATTAAACAACGGATGTCCTATGTGTTTCATGTGGGCTCTAATTTGGTGCGTTCTTCCTGTTTCCAGAATACAGGAAACCAAAGTTACATAACCAAAACGCTCCAAAACCTTATAATGCGTAATCGCTGGTTTTCCTATCTCAGGATCGGCAAAGACAGCCATTTGCATACGGTCTTTTAAATGACGGGCCAAATTCCCTTCGATAGTTCCGCTTTCTTCGGCTACATTTCCCCAAACTAAAGCTACATATTCCCTTTCGGTAGTTTTAGCCTCAAATTGCTTGGCCAAATGCGTCATAGCCGCTTCAGTTTTGGCAATTACCAATAAGCCCGAAGTATCCTTATCAATTCTATGAACTAATCCCGGACGCTCGCTGCTGTTCATTGGTAAATTTTCAAAATGAAAAGCCAATGCATTCACTAAAGTTCCTGTGTAATTTCCGTGTCCCGGATGCACCACTAATCCCGGTTCTTTGTTAATCAATAACAAAGCCTCATCTTCATAAACAATATTCAACGGAATATTCTCAGGAAGCACATGATTTTCAAACGGCGGATGCGACAACATAATAGTCACCACATCAAACGGTTTTACTTTATAATTCGATTTTACCGTAGCATCATTCACAAAAATGTTACCATCGGTAGCGGCATTTTGTATTTTATTTCGGGTAGCATTTGGGATTAATCCCATTAAGTATTTGTCAATTCGCAACAACGCCTGCCCTTTAGGAACTTCAAATTTATAATGTTCAAATAATTCCTCTTCGTCTAAATCAATCGGCTCAATATTATTGTTCATTTGGCATTTCTTCTGTTGCTGGATTTGCAATTATCGTATCGGTTACTTCTTCTTCATAACTCGCTTTTCCATCACCTAAAACCAAATCAATTTTAGACGATTTCAACACTCTGTCTCCCGGTTTTATATTTCTTCCTTTGTAACGCATTTCAAGAACCATATCTTTTCCAAGATTTGGAATATAAGTAATGGTTCCTTCTTCAAGACCTAATGCCTTTAATGTTGGCACTGCCTCGCGGTATGTTTTCTCAATCAAATCAGGCACTCTAACTGATGAAAAACCAGAACTATTAATCTTAATATATACCTTTCTTCCTTCCTTCACCTTTTCACCTGGTAATGGATCCTGCTGTACCACACTGTATTTAGGATAATTGCTTCTATAATCAACACTATCCAGCAAAACATAAGACAAGTCTAATTCGTCCAGCTTCTCTTCTACCTGTTCTTCGGTCAATTTGCTCAAATCAGGAACTGTAATTTCATTTCCGTGATCAGTAGTAAAAGTCAGCCAATGCATAAAAAGATAACCCAAAAGGGCAATGATTAAAGCGGCTAGAAAAACCTGTGTGAAAAACGCGCGACTAGTAAGATATTTACGTAAACTCATATAATATTTTTTTGAAAGGTGACAAAGATAAAGCTATTTCGTTTCAAAAAAAATGATAATTTTGTTTAATCTAGCTTCCGCTCTAGCTTATTTTATTTCAGGAGCTATTTCCCGCTGTTCACTCTATCTTTTTCCCTGTAAAGAACAGGAAAAAAGGATGCCGTTACCATCGGGGCTAAAAAAACCATTTTTTACAATACAAACGAAACTAAATGAAAAACATTGCCATCATCATGGGCGGCTATTCCAGTGAATACAAAATTTCACTTATTAGCGGTAACGTAGTTTACAAATTCTTAGATAAATCAAAATACAATGCTTTTCGCATCCATATTTTTAAAGAGAAATGGGTTTATGTAGACGATGCCGAAAATGAATTTCCAATAGATCGAAACGATTTTTCGGTAACTGTAAATGGCAACAAAATCAGTTTTGACTGCGTTTTCAACGCTATTCACGGAACTCCGGGCGAAGATGGTTTAATGCAGGCTTATTTTGAATTATTAGGTATTCCGCAAACTTCTTGTGACTACTATCAAGCTGCTTTAACATTCAATAAAAGAGATTTACTTTCAGTTTTAAAACCATACGGAATCAAAACCGCTATTTCTTATTATTTAAACAAAGGTGATGAAATCAACACTAGCGAAATCATTAATAAAGTAGGATTACCTTGTTTCGTTAAACCCAATAAAGCAGGATCAAGTTTCGGGATTTCGAAAGTAAAAACCGAAGCCGAATTACCAACAGCCATTGAAACCGCATACAAAGAAGACAACGAAATTATCATAGAGAGTTTCCTTGACGGAACCGAAGTTTCTGTTGGAGTTATCAATTACAAAGGCGAAATCATCGTCTTGCCAATCACCGAAATTGTTTCAGAAAATGACTTCTTCGACTATGAAGCCAAATACCAAGGGAAATCACAGGAAATCACTCCTGCCCGACTTTCTGACGAAATGACTCAAAAAGTAGGAACCATTGCAAAACGTGCTTACGAAGTATTGAAAATGAAAGGATTCTCCCGTTCAGAATTTATCATCGTTAACGACGAACCACACATGCTGGAAATGAATACCATTCCGGGATTAACTACTGAAAGTTTGATTCCGCAACAAGCTGCCGCAGCAGGAATTTCATTAGAAGATTTGTTTACTAATGCGATAGAATTAGCTTTAGCATAAAAGTTATTAAGATACTTTAGGTGTTAAGATTTAAAGATTTTAGCACCTTTAATTTTTATAATAATATCAAAAACTAAATGATCTTGTCATTCCATTGAAGTAGGGATGAGAAAAAAATAAACACAGAAAGAAAAACATAGTAACTTAGTATCTCAGAACCTTAGCAACTCAAAAGCATGAAAGATATCTTTGAATGGAACAGGCTCTTATTTAACGAAATGCCGGAAGTTTTTCTTTTGGAAGTTTTATTTCGTTCAACAGTAATGTTTATCATTTTATTGTTGACCTTAAAATTAGCTGGAAAAAGAGGTGTAAAACAATTATCCGTTTTCGAAACCGTAATTATTATCGCACTAGGATCTGCAGCTGGAGATCCTATGTTTTATGAAGATGTTGGGATTATTCCCGCTGCAACGGTATTTGTTGTTATTATTGTTTTATACCGTTCAGTCACCTGGCTAACTGGAAAAAGCAAGAAATTTGAAGAATTTGTAGAAGGAAAAACCGAATGTCTTATTATTGATGGAAAATTTTCGGTTACTTCTTTTGAAAAAGAAAGCCTTGCTCAGGATGAATTTTTCTCTGAACTTCGTATAAAATCTATAGAACATTTAGGACAGATAAAAAATGCCTTTATTGAAACAAGCGGAGAAATAAGTGTGTTTTATTATGAGGATAAAGATGTGAAATTTGGATTACCTATTTTACCTTCTTTGTTTAATCAAAAAAATAAATTTATTCCAGCAAACGGTATTTATTCCTGTACATTTTGCGGACATACCGAAGAGCAAAATTCAGCAACTGCAACCTGCACTATTTGTAAAAAAGACGAATGGGTTGCTGCAATAAATACCAAAAGAATTACTTAAAAAATAAAAATGAGAAAAGCTATATTTCCGGGATCTTTTGATCCTATTACCTTAGGTCATGAAGACATCATCAAAAGAGGAACTCCACTTTTTGATGAAATCGTTATTGCCATTGGGGTGAATGCTGAGAAAAAATACATGTTCCCTCTGGAAGAAAGAAAACGTTTTATTGAGGAAACTTTCAAAAACGAACCAAAAATTTCGGTAGTTACTTATGAAGGTCTAACCATTGATTTGTGTAAAAAAATTGGCGCTAATTTCATTCTTCGTGGTTTGCGTAATCCTGCCGATTTTGAATTCGAAAAAGCCATCGCTCACACCAACAGGGAATTATCTAAAATAGAAACTGTGTTTTTATTGACTGCAGCAAGTACTTCTTATATCAGTTCGAGTATCGTGAGAGATGTACTTAGAAATGGCGGAGAATATGAATTGTTAGTTCCAAATGCAGTTCGAGTAAAATAAATTCAGTAGAAAGTGATCAGTTTTTAGTATTCAGTAAACGAAATTTAGATCGCAAAATAAAAACTAAGGACTCGGGACTAAACACCAAGGACTAAAAAACTTAAATAAAATAATGAGCATAGACAGAGAATTAAATAAACGCAGTGGCGGAAAATGTGAACTTTGTGGAGCAACAGAAAACCTAAAAGTTTATGAAGTGCTTCCTACTAAAAAAGGTGGAATTGATGAAGCTATTCAGGCTTGTGCTACTTGTGTTGACCAAATTGAAAATCCAGGTAACGAAGATCTAAACCACTGGAGAAGCTTGAATGACAGTATGTGGAGCGAGCACATTCCGGTACAGGTAGTTGCCTGGAGAATGTTGAGCCGTTTGCGTGCTGCGGGTTGGCCACAGGAATTACTGGATATGATGTATCTTGACGAAGACACTCTGGAATGGGCAAAAGCAACCGGTGAAGGTGAAGACGATGAAAATAAAATCGTTCACAGAGACAGCAACGGAGTGATTCTGACACACGGAGACTCAGTTGTTTTAATCAAAGACTTAAAAGTAAAAGGTTCCAGTATGGTGGCTAAACAAGGAACTGCTGTTAGAAACATCCGTCTTGATCATGAAAATGCCGAATATATTGAAGGAAAAGTAGACGGACAACAAATTGTAATTATTACACAATACGTAAAGAAAATTTAGCCTACAGAAGGCAGTTGACAGACAGAAGAGTTTAGACTATAAAAAAAGAAAGCAGATTTCATATTAAGAATATTAAAATTCTAATTTGAAATCTGCTTTTTGTTTTCTGCAAACTGCCTTCTGCTAACTGATCACTACTCCTCCACTTTCTTAATCACATTTCGGGCAACCTGAATTTTATATTTTTTACCCTTCATTTTTTCGTCTTTAATATTATGCAGTAACTCTTTTACTTTAGCATATTTTACGGCGGCAAACGAAATAAAATCTTTTACTTCGATTAATCCTAAATCGCCTTTTTCCAATTTCCCTTTTTGGGAAAAGAAACCTACGATATCTATTTTGTTCAGCTTATTTTTCTTTCCTCCGCTGATGTAAATCGTTTGAAATTGTGGTGCTTTTGGCAAAGACTTAGCATTTTCGACTGAAAAAACTTCGGTATTTTCATAATCTAAATAATCCATTTTTTTCTCAGACTCATTTATAATCAGATAAGCCGTTCCCGTAGCCGTCATACGTGCCGTACGTCCGTTTCTATGGGTAAATTCATCTTCCTTTAATGGTAAATGGTAATGAATTACATGATTCATTTCGGGAATATCGAGTCCTCGGGCTGCTAAATCAGTGGTAACTAAATAACTCACACTACCATTTCTAAACTGAATCAAAGCACGTTCACGCTCTTCCTGATCCATTCCGCCATGATAATAAGTCGAATATATTCCTTTTTCATTCAACGTATCACTAATACGCTCGGCAGCATCACGATGATTACAAAAAATAATTGCCGATTCTGATTTCAATGAACAAATCAACTGAAACAAAGTATTAAGCTTATCTTTTTCTTTCGAAATCACCAATTTAACCGAAAGATTAGACGACTTTTCTTCCTCTTCAGGAATAAAGTCCAGAATCGTTGGATTTACCACTCGGGTGTATTTTGGAATCTCAATATCAGAGGTTGCCGAAACCAAAACACGTTTATTTACTTTCGATAATTTACCAATGATGAACGACATTTGCTCATGAAATCCCAATTGCAAAGACTTATCAAATTCGTCCAAAATCAAGGTTTGAATTTTATCCAGACGAAAAGTTTCTCTTTCGATATGATCAGCAATTCTGCCCGGCGTTCCTATTAAAACTGCTGGTGGATTGCTTAAATTTTTAATTTCGGTATCAATCGAATGTCCTCCATAACAAACATTAACCTTATAATCAGTTCCCATTTTTTTCCAAACCTGCTCAATCTGCAATCCTAATTCGCGTGATGGAACTAAAATTAAACATTGTACCGAAAGGATTTCCGGCTGTAGCATTTCTAAAATGGGCATTAAAAAAGCTAATGTTTTCCCGGAACCTGTTGGCGACAACAACAAAACATTATTTTCATTCAAAATGACTTCCTGAGCGGCTTGCTGCATTTCATTCAGGCTTTCGATACCTAAATTTAGAAGTGTATTATTAGCGTGTGGTTTCTTATTCATGCGGCAAAGGTAATTAAAAAGAGGACAGTTTTTAAATTGCTAATTTGGGTCAGTAATTCCTTTTTTCGAATAAAATAGTTTGGTACAAACTCATTTGTGCTAAAAAAAATAGCCATAGAAATACTAATAAGCCTTGATTTTCGGTCTTTTTATAGTATTTTTATACTTTAAATTTTATTCCAAAAAAATCATGAAAAAATTCATTCTATTTACACTCACGATTAGTGCTGTCTTTGTTGGTTGTAAACCTCAAAATAAATCGGCAGATACTAAAAAATTAAATATCGCATTAGAAGCTAAAAGTAACAGCAGCGTTACAGGAACCGCTACTTTTATTGAAAAAAACGGAAAAGTAACTTTTGAAGCTAAAGTTTCAGGCTTAAAACCAGGTGTTCACGCGATTCATATTCACGAAAAATCAGATTGTTCAGCTCCTGATGGAAGTTCGGCTGGAGGACATTGGAATCCAACCTTTAAAAAACATGGAAAATGGGGTGTTGGCGAATACCACAAAGGTGATATTGGTAACTTTACAGCTGATGATAAAGGAAATGGTTCTATAAAAATCACAACTGACGAATGGTGCATTGGTTGTGGAGACCAAACTAAAGATATCCTAGGAAAAGGTTTAATTGTTCATGATGGAACTGATGATTTTACTTCTCAACCAGCAGGAAATGCAGGTGCAAGAGTGGCTTGTACAGCGATTATCAAATAATGCCTAGAACAAAATAGCTTAAAACCATCTTAATTTAACAAAATTGGGATGGTTTTTTTATTTTTAGATAACACCAAAACTATAAAAAAACATAGCTTTGTAACATCAAAAAAATACAATGATTAACCCTTCTGCATCTGGTTGGATTGATAAATTTTTTATCAAACAAGAATTCAAGAAAGAACATATTTTCCTGAATACTGATTCTTTCTATAAAAAAACCAGAGCTACCGGATTTATTTACGGTCATATTATTTCGTTTGAAACTCCTGTAACTGTTGACACTAAAGGCTGGGTGCAAAATGAAATTCCGAAAGTTGCATTATTGAATGCTTTATACGGAGTTTATGGATTAATTACTAATGATGCCGAACCTTCTAATTTTATAAAAAAATTACTGGATTTTTATGACGAAATGCATCCGCAGGGTTTTAATTTATTTAAGAAAGTCTTACCGAATGGCGCTCCATCCTTAAATTTGGAAAAATTTATTGATACCCGTGTACAAACCAATGTGGATATTATCAATAAAAATTTCTCTCATATTGTAACTAATGCTTTGCTCTTTATTGATGTTTTAGCTTTTAGACAATATTTAATTAACGGAAAAATCCCAGAGAAATACCTCAAAAAAATTGAAGAAGCAGTAATTAATGTGGTTACACTGGCTTTAAAAATTAAGACTACTAAATCTAATTATGACGATTTATTAATTAAACTTTTTGAAGCTTCTGTTCGCTACAGCAAATTTTCTAAAATTAATGCTCAGAATTTAGACGAATTCAATTTAGATTATTTCAGTTCTGATTTAGAGAAATATTACCTCATCGATATGGCAGGAATGGCATTATGGAGCGATGGTGAAATCGAAAATGAAGAAATTTACTTTTTACATAAATTAGCTCAAAACCTTAAAATTTCGGGTGATTTTGTGACCGAAAGTATTAAAAACACAGATACTTTTATAACCACTTATAAAAAGGAAATTCCGTATTTTAATTATTCGAATCCGGTAAAACATTTTTACGATCAAACGACACAAAATGTTATTACACTAATTACGCGTAATAAAAACCGATTAGTTAAGGAAATTATTCAGAGTAAGGAATTGATGGTTTTATTAGCCTATTCTACACGAAGGGATTTAAGCGAAAAAGAAAAAAAGAAAGTAAAAAAACAGCTGTTGGAGGTTTGTAAAACAATACCATCTTTAACTATTTTTTTACTTCCCGGAGGAAGCTTATTACTTCCTATCCTGATAAAATTTATCCCAACTTTACTTCCATCGGCTTTCAATGAGAATTTAGATAACGAATAAAAAAATCGTATTCAGATTTTTATTTGTTGATTAAGATTGCTCTTTTTTAACCAAAACTCTTTTAGTAACATCATAATAATGTTCAATAGTTACATGATTAGGAGTTTCATCTGAGTTTTCTAACTGATATTCTTTTTTAAATCCTTTTAGAACAACTATAATATTTTCATCTATAGCACGAATAGTTTTAAACTCATGAATTAAATCTAAAATATCATGGGCAATATATACTGTATCTTCGGCAGAAATGATAACTTTTGAGTTTTCAGGAATGGATTTCAAGGTATTTTTTATTGCTGCTTTATTTAAAAACGAAACTTCCTGAGCTAAATCGATATGAATAATATCACCATCGGCATATTCTTCTTTTTTAAAAGTATAAGCTCGTTTTAAATTTCCTTTTAATACAAAAATGATACTGATAACAATTCCTAATAATACTCCTTTTAGCAAATCAGTAGCTACCACAGCAACCATCGTAGCAATAAATGGTACAAACTGATATTTTCCTTTTTGCCAAAAATGCTTGATTGTAGCCGGTTTTGCTAATCTATATCCCACCAAAATTAATATTGTTGCTAATGTTGCCAGTGGAATTTTATTCAAAATAACCGGAATTACCAAAACACTTATTAATAACATTACACCGTGAATAATAGTAGACATTTTAGACTTAGCTCCAGCATTGTTATTCGCCGATGTACGAACCACCACAGAGGTCATAGGTAAACCACCGATAAGAGAACTCACTATATTTCCTATTCCTTGTGCTTTTAACTCAACATTTGTATTAGTATATCTTTTTTGAGGATCCAATCGATCCGCAGCTTCAATACACAATAAAGTTTCAATTGATGCAACTATTGCTATTGTGATACCATTAGTCCAAACATCAGGATTTGTGATAGCTGTAAAATCAGGAGTCACAATAATTCCTTTTAAGTCATCGAATGAAGTTGGAACTGGCAAGGATACTAAATGACTTTTAGTAATCACTATAGCACTTCCTGTTTGAATGAAAATTTCATTAATTATAACACCGCAAATTACTGCAATCAAAGCTCCGGGAATAAGTTTTATTTTCTTTAAAAAAGGAACTCTTTCCCAGCAAATCAACACTATTAAGGAAACTAAGGAAACAATTATTGCTCCTAATTGAAAATGATTTAAAATATTAAGCAGTGACGAAAAAGTATTATTTCCATCAACCTGAAAAAAAGCTTCATCACCTTCAAAATTAGCATCATACCCAAAAGCATGAGGCAATTGTTTTAGAATAATAATAATTCCAATTCCTGCAAGCATTCCTTCGATAACATTGGTTGGAAAATAATTAGATATACTTCCAGCTTTAATAAAACCCAATATCAGCTGAAATATTCCGGCAACAAAAACCGCCGATAAGAAAATTTCGAATGTTCCTAAATCAGATATTGCTGTTAATACAATAGCTGTTAAACCCGCAGCCGGACCACTAACACTAATATGTGACTGACTTAAATATCCTACTACTACTCCCCCAATGATACCCGCAATAATACCAGAGAACAAAGGTGCGCCAGAAGCCATTGCAATTCCTAAACACAATGGTAAAGCCACCAGAAAAACCACTAAACCTGAGGCAAAATCAGATTTTAGGTTGGCAAAAAGATTCATTTTTTTTGACATAATACTACAATTAATTACATGTAACAGTATTCTTGACTACATTTAAAATGTGGTCAGAAATCTTAAAAGTCCTTTTTAGAATACATTATACAAAATTGGGAGGAGGTGAAAATATTCGTTTTGAAATATTTTCATGTTTAGATAGATTTTCAGAAAGAATTAAACTTCCTATTATGATTCTTTTCAATTCAAAAACAGAAGTTATAGCTTCAGTACAAAAAATATTTTTCATTTCCTCTTTAGCATGTTCTTCTTCTGAAACATTAAAGAACATAGCAGTATCAGTAGATTTTTCAATCAATTTTACTATAGCCGGAGTTGATAAAAAAGCTATAAAGAGGATCATGAAGAACGGCGCTATGACTTTCATACAAACAAAAATAATCTTTAATGAAGATAATTTATAAAAAAGCAGCTATTTTTTTGAAAAAAATTAACTTTCAAAAAAGAGCTATTGTAATAAACAAACGATTAGCAAGAATTTAAAGAATTCTTTGAATTTTTAATAATTTAAAAACAACCACTTTGAGTATTATTTTCAAGTATTATCTCAATTAACATTTTTTAAAGCCATAAATTAAATTGATTGTTTTTATATTTACATCAAATTATTCTATTTATGACAATTACACAACTTAAATACGTCCTAGCCGTTGCCGAACATAAAAATTTCACATTAGCTGCCGAAAAATGTTTTGTAACCCAGCCTACGCTAAGTATGCAAATTCAAAAAATCGAAGAAGAACTCAATATTCAAATTTTCGACAGAACAAAAAAACCAATCCAACTTACTGATATTGGTCAAAAAATAGTCAATCAGGCTAAAAATATCGTTAACGAAGCCGATAGAATTCAGGATATCGTAGAACAACAAAAAGGTTTTATAGGTGGCGAATTCAGATTAGGAATTATCCCTACAATAATGCCTACTCTATTACCCATGTTTTTGAATAACTTTATCAAAAAACATCCAAAAGTAAAACTGATTATTGAGGAATTAAATACCGAAGAAATCATTACAAAACTAAACAACGGACATCTTGACGCTGCAATTGCTGCAACACCATTGATGGAAGAAAAAATCAAAGAAATTGTTTTGTATTTCGAACCTTTTGTGGCTTACATTCCTGAAAATCATCATAGTTTTCAAAAAAAGGAAATTGAAGTAGATGATTTGAATCTTGATGAAATTCTATTATTGCAAGATGGACATTGTTTTAGAGATGGCATTTTAAATCTTTGTAAAAATAATACCAGAAACGAAGGAAGTCATTTTCAGATAGAGAGCGGAAGTTTTGAAACATTAATAAAATTGGCCGATGAAGGTCTTGGAACCACGCTTTTACCTTATTTACACACTTTAGATTTAAAGGATTCAGATAAGCTTAAATTACGCCATTTTACAGAACCAAAACCTGCGAGAGAAGTAAGTCTTATTTATCCAAAAAGCGAACTAAAAATACAAATTATCGAAGCTTTAAGAAGTACAATTGCCGGAGTGATTAAAGGCGCTATTGTTTTTCAAAATGTACAAATAATAAGTCCGCTACAAAAAAAATAGAGTCAGGATTTTTTAATTTCCTGACTCTATTTTGAGTTATTAATTTCTTTCCACTATAAAAAGGTATTCTTGTAATTCGGGCTTTTCTTTTGTGTAATAAGAAAGCCAGTTTCTAAGATGATCCATCTCATGTGGTAATAAATTTCTAACTGCTTTTTTAAGTTCTTTTACAAATAAATCTGGTGCAAAACTTACCCTTTCAAGAATCGATTTGGTATAATCATATATCATTCGTGGCATAATATAATGTTTTAAAGTTATCTAATTTTAAGTATTCCAATTTACGAAAAACTAGCCTGAACCCACAACTAGCAAGTAGTTAAAAAACACATAAAATAGAACCAAATACATTTTCTTAATTTTTTTAAAATATTTAACTTAGAAAGAAGTTTAAAAATTTCAAAATAGTACCAACATCAAAAACGAAAGAAAAACATATAAAAAAAAGGAACTTCAATGAAGTTCCTTTTTTTATATACTTATTATCATTAATGATGATTCCAATTCGGGTTTCTCTATTACAAAAGAAGCCAGCCATTCTTTTAACTGCTCTAATTCATACGGTAAGAGCGCTTTAATGGCTTTTTCTAATTCCTTACTAAAAAGTACAGGATCAAAACTCACTCTTTCTAATATCGATTTAGTGTAATCAAACATGATTTTTGACATAATAGATTAACGGTTTATAAGGTTAAACAATAATTTAAGGCATTGTAAAAATAGTGATTTTGAAACACATTTTACATTTTAACGCTATTTTTAAATTATTATTATTTTAACAACTCTAAAAAAAGATTTTAATTGTTTTTTACTTAAAAGCTCTAAACATTTCTCTTTTTCCGGGTGGACCTTCCAGTTTTTCGACTCTAAAACCTACCTCAATCATACTTCTTTTCACTACTCCACGTGCTGCATAAGTAACTAAAACTCCATTTTCTTTTAAAGCATCGTACATTTTTTTAAAAATTTCAGTACTCCACAATTCAGGCTGTACCCTGTAACCAAAAGCATCAAAATAAATCAAATCAAATTGATTAACATCGTCAATATCCTGAAAAAATTGTTGCCTTTTGGTTAACGAAAAAGAATCGCTTAAAATTATTTTTTCATTCCAATTCGACTGATGCATTTTTTCGAATACTTCTAATTGATTTTGAGCGTTCAATTCCTCAACATAATTCATAGAAAGAATTTCTTCCGGAGCAACAGGATAGGCTTCTACACCTACATAATCTATATTTTGCTGAAATTCTTTCGCCTCCAGAAAACTAATAAAAGCGTTTAAGCCAGTTCCAAATCCTATTTCGAGAATTGAAATAGTTTTGTTTTTAAACAGCGAAAGTCCGTTCTTTATAAAAACGTGTTTCGCTTCCTGAATTGCGCCGTGTTTAGAATGATAACTCTCATTCCATTCTTCTAAATGAATTGTTGTAGAACCATCCTGAGTTTGTATAATTTCTCTTTTCAATTTTCTAAATATTTTATTGATTCGACATCAATGAGTAACCAAAATTAGTCAAAAAAGGACATACAAAACCTTAAAAAACTTTGATTTATTGCATATTTCATATAAATGCTTGTCTTTTTTTTTATTTTTTTTTGAATATATGAAAATCGTATTCAATAGTAACAATTATTAAAATTTTAGCAAGTTTTATGTCCTTTTTTATTTAATTTTGTCAAGAATTAAAGTTAAGTTCATCATATAGTGAAATTTCATACTTAAACTTCATTTATACATTCAAAAAAAACAAAAAAAATATTATTATGAGTACCACTCAAGCCAACAAAATTGAAATTATAAAAGCCCCTACTACAAAAATCAACGAAGTAGATTTTGAAAACTTAAATTTTGGTTCTGTTTTTACTGATCATTTATTTGAATGTGATTTTAAAAATGGAGAATGGCAAAACCCAACTATTAAACCTTATGCTCCATTTATGATGGACCCTTCATCAAGAGTTTTCCATTATGGTCAGGCTATTTTTGAAGGAATGAAAGCTTATAAAGATGATAATAATGATATTTGGTTATTTAGACCAGATGAAAACATCAAACGTTTTAATAGTTCTGCTGTTAGAATGGCAATGCCTGAAGTTCCTGAACAATTGTTTACTGAAGGATTGAATCAATTATTAAAATTAGACGAAGCCTGGATTAAAAAAGGTTTAGGAAATACACTTTACATTCGTCCGTTTATGATTGCAACTGGTTTTGGAGTTGTAGCTAATCCATCTGATGAATATAAATTCATGATTATTTTATCTCCTGCAAAAGCATATTATTCAGGAGAAGTAAAAGTACTTATTGCGGAGCATTTTAGTAGAGCTGCTAATGGTGGTATTGGTGCTGCAAAAACTGCCGGAAACTACGCAGGACAATTCTATCCTACTAGTTTAGCTAATAAAGAAGGTTTTCAACAAGTTATCTGGACTGATGATGCAACGCATACTAAGCTGGAAGAAGCCGGAACAATGAATGTATTCTTTAGAATCAATGATACTTTAGTAACCGCTCCTACAAGCGAAAGAATTCTAGACGGAGTTACCAGAAAAAGTCTTATTGATATGGCAAAAAGAGAAGGAATTGCTATCGAAGAGCGTTCAGTTTTAGTTTCTGAATTAATCGAAGGAATTAAAGACGGAAGTTTAAAAGAAATCTTTGGAGCAGGAACAGCTGCTGTAGTTAGTCCTATCAAAGGATTTGCTTATAAAGAAGAATATTTTGAATTACCTAAAATCGAAGATTCTATTGCATTACAATTGAAAGAAAAACTAACAAATATGCAACACAAACTAACTGAAGATCCTTTTGGTTGGACTGTAAAAATATAATTTTGTTATTTTCAGGATATAAAAAAGGCGATTTTCAAATTGAAAATCGCCTTTTTTCTTGATTCTTATTTTTAGAATTCGCCTAATATTTTTGAAAAATTCGGTTTAAAATAATTTGGTCCTTTCATTACTTTTCCGTCTTCTCGGTAAATAGGTTTTCCATCTTCGCCTAGTTTACTCATATTACTTTTCTGGATTTCGTCAAAAACTGCTTCAATTTTATCCTGAAGTCCGTGTTCGATAATTGTTCCGCACAAAATATACATCATATCTCCTAAAGCATCAGCAATTTCTACTAAGTCATTATTTTGAACAGCTTCCAGATATTCCTCATTTTCTTCTTTCATTAAATGATAACGAAGTGTATTCTTAGTTTCTCCTAAATCGGCAATGGGAGTTTCACTATGCTCTATCCCGAATGCGGTATGAAATTCTTTAACAGAATTAATTTGCTTTTGCATAACTATTATTGATTAAATGAAATGCAAATTAGCAACTAATCTTAAACATTTCCGTATTTTTGCAATAAATTTTTTCAATTATGTTTAGTCAGGGACAATTAGTATTTGCGCTTTGTTTTTTTATTGCTTTTGTTATCGTTATGATTTTTTCTTATCGAAAAGACATTAAAACCCACAAAATATTTTACAAAGGGAATTACAAAATTCTAATAGGTTTCTTTATTTTCATCGGATTATTATTTGTCATTAAAGTTTACTTTAGACACTAATAAAATAATTACAGTCTGGTTTTTTACACGGCAAATTAAAACTTATCATTTTCGCCAGTTGAAATATAATTAAAAGATAAAATACTTATCTTTTTTTTTCGGTTTTTATCATAAACCAACATTTTTTATATTTTTTGCACTCATAGTCTTGCATATTGATAAAATTTCTAACTTTACAACAGAAAATAATCAATTAATTATGAGAATTTTAAAATATATCTTTCTTTTATTACTACTTAGTCTAGTTGCCTTATCCATATTTATAGCTACTCAAAAAGGGGATTTCCTTGTAGAAAGAAGTAAGATTATTAATTCTCCTAAAGCCTCTGTTTATAATTATGTTAATGATTACAGAAACTGGAGCGACTTTGGTTCCTGGACTTCTGATGATCCAGATGCAAAAATAAATTTTCCTCAAAATACTATTGGAAAAGGAGCTTCTTACTCTTGGGAAGGCAAAGATGGAAGTGGTGAAATGCGTACCATTGCTGTAAAAGAAAACGATAGTATTTCACAAAGTATGGAATTTGAAGGCACTTCTTCTACAGTTTCATGGCATTTTAAAGACACCATTGGCGGAACAAAAGTAACCTGGAGATCGAAAGGAAAAATGAGCTTTTTCTTCAAAATCTATTCGGCAATAAATGGCGGAACTGATAGAATTATTGGTGCTATTTACGAAAAGAGTCTGACTAATTTAGACAAAGCTTTAGATTATGAAATCAATACTTTCTCTACTATTGATAATGGAATTGTAAAAAAACCAATCATGAATTACATTGGTCATACTTTTACAAATGAACTGACTAAAGTGAATAAAAACTTCAAGATTGTGATTCCGAAACTGATTACTTTTTGCGAAAAGAACAATATTGATGTCAACGGAAAACCATTTATCATTTATCATACTTATGATACTTCCAAAGGACTTGCCAAAGTTACTATTGGACTTGGAATACGAAATGAAATATTTTTAAGCTCAGGAAGTGATATTGTATCCGGAAAACTGGAAGCTTTTGAAGGTGTTAAAACTACTTTAACCGGCGATTATTCGCATTTAAAAACGGCTTTAACCAAAACTAACAATTACTTAAATCAACATACATTAGTCGCAAACCCTGTTTTTTCTCATTTAGAAATATATGCTACAGGAAAAACTGACGTTAAAAATCCTTCAAAATGGGTTACTGAAGTTTATGTTCCTATTGTACCAAAAGTAGTTCCACAGGAAAGAACTTATTATCCGACAGGATCAACACCCCCTACACCAGCATCGGTGGCTCCAGTAAAAAAAGCAGCTACCGAAGAACCAAAAGCAATAGATGACGAATTTGAATTTTAATTCTCTCATTCGTTAAACCATTCTGTTACTTTTATATCTAATTCAACAAAAGCTTTGCTGGACGAAAAGGAATTCATACAACAATTATTAAACCCGAAAACTCAAAATGAAGCTTTTCAGCAATTGTTGCATACTTATCAAAAGCCTTTGTATAATCATATTCGAAATATAGTTTTGAATCATGATGATACTGATGATGTTTTACAAAATACCTTTATTAAGGTTTTTCAAAATCTAAAAAACTTTAAAGGAGAAAGTAAATTATTTTCCTGGATGTACCGCATTGCAACTAATGAAGCTTTGACTTTTTTAAATCAAAAAGCCAAGAAAAGCGGCATTTCATCTGAAACATTACAAAACAAAGCAATAGACAATCTAAAAGCCGATGTTTATTTTGATGGAAACGAAATCCAGATTGCTTTGCATAAAGCCATTGCAACGCTTCCTGAAAAACAACAATTAGTTTTTAAAATGAAGTATTTTGAAGAATTAAAATACGAAGAAATCTCAGAAATTCTGGGAACATCAGTGGGCGCATTGAAAGCATCTTATCATCATGCTGTAAAAAAAATTGAAGCACTTTTATCCACTAATTAAACCTTTTGCATTTCATTTAGTCTAAATAGGTATCATGAAAGAATTTAAATTAAATACAATCCCTAAAATTGAATCTGGTTTTAAAACACCGGAAGATGCTTACTTCGAAAAGTTTTCGGCTAATTTATTAGAGCAATTACCTAAAAACGAACCAAAAACGGTATCATTATTTCAAAAAAGGAAAACAATTATAATGATGGTAGCAGCCGTTTTTGTTTTGGCTTTAGCTATTCCTTCGCTTCTTAATAATGCGAGTCGTTCTAACGAAATTGATACTACAACTTTAGAAAATTACATCAGTTATCAGTCGAATGTTAATCAATATGATTTAATTAATGAATTAGACGAAGAAGACATTAGCAACATCAATATCACATCTAATATTGCTCTTGAAGACACCACTATAGAAGATATATTAGTAACAAACAATAACCTAGAATACTATATTACCGAATAATATAAAAAATGATGAAGATGAACTTGAAAAAAATTTTACCATTATTACTATTGTTTTCCTATAGTTTTTATGCTCAGGAAAGTATGAATGATAAAAAAGAGCAAATTAAATCTATGAAAGTAGCATTTTTTACTACTGAACTGGATTTAAGTTCTCAGGAATCAGAAAAATTCTGGCCTCTTTATAATGCTTATGATAACAAACAGTTTGAAATAAGACATAAAAAAATGAAAGCTTTTAAAAGCAGATTAAACAATGATGCACTTGACAAAATAAGTGAAAAAGACGCTTCAAATTTTCTGAACCAAATGGAAGCTGCCGATGAAGAATTATTTTGGTTACGAAAAAAATTCACTAAAAGTTTAAGAACTGTTTTACCCGATGTAAAAGTTTTAAAATTTAAAAAATGTGAAGATGATTTCTATCGAAAATTACTTCAACAATATGGAGACAGAGGCCGAAAAGACAAAAGATAATCTCAAATAAATATATCATAATAAAAGCCGTTTCATTCAAAAAATGAAATGGCTTTTGTGTTTATACTACATTCTGATTCTATGCGTTATAACATTGCATTTTCAAAGTACAAGAGCACATAAAATTAATTGGCACAGTAATTGAATATGGCAAAATATCACTAAACAATTCAGTAGCCATGAAAACTAAAATAATATTTTTAAGCCTTGTAGCCTTGTTTTATTTCACACAAACAGAGGCTCAAAACAGAACTACCGTAAATGCAATGAATAACGAAATTAGCGATAATCTCGATTTAAGAGCCGTTGCATCTATTTTTGGAGAATCTAAAAATTTAGAAGATTTTGAAAGACGCTTAAACGATCCTGAACTTCAAATTTCTAATTTAGATTTGAATAATGATAACGAAGTAGATTATTTACGCGTAATAGAAACGGTAGAATACAATACCCATGTGGTAATTATTCAATCGGTTTTAGATCGTGACGTTTATCAGGACGTAGCAACAATAGACATTGAAAGAGGTAGTAACAACAGCGTACAAGTACAATTTATTGGTAACGAATACATGTATGGTCCTAATTATATTTATGAACCCGTTTATTATTCTACCCCTTTAATTTATGCTTCATTCTGGGCTACAAATTACCGTCCGTATGTATCAAACTGGTATTGGAACTACTATCCTTCGTACTATTATGCCTGGAATCCGTATCCAATATACAGATACAGAAACAACATTCATTTGAGCTTGAACTTCAACAACAGCTACAATTATGTAAACTACAGAAGAAGTAATATTGCCATTTCTCTTTACAATACCAGACGTACTTATGCTTATGAAAAACGTTATCCGAATTATGCTTTTGCAAAAAGATACAATAACAATTATGCAAACCGTTATGAACTAGATCAAAAAAGAGGTCGCAGTTATAGTAACAATTATTCGAATAGTCGAAACACAACTTCGAGACAATACAGTAATAGTAATAATACCCGAAGAGACAGCCGAGATTATTCTACTAATAGAAATACTCCTTCGAGAATAAACACTACGCCTAGAACAAACTCAAGAGATTTTACTGATAATAAATGGAATAATTCAAGAACGACTCCATCAAGAAATTTTAATCAAAACGAGGCTGCTAATTCGAGAGAAAACACAGCTCCCAGAACATCTGGCAGAGAAAATAATCAAAATAATACCAGTCCTAACAGAGAAAACAGAACATTGGGCAGAGAATACAATAGAAGTAATAACAATTCTAATAGTTCAAGAGAAAATACAAGTCCGAGAACAACAAACAGAGATTACAATCAAAACAGATCAGAAAGTGCCAGACCAAATCCGGCACAACAAACGCAGCCAAGTAGAAATTATACTCCAAGACAGGAAAATAATATACAAAGAACACAAAGCCCTAGAGAAAACAATTCTAACAGCCGTTCTTTTAACAGACCGAGTGCTCCTTCACAACGTTCAGAGTCACCTAGAGGCAATAACAATAGTCAGGAAAACAACAATTTTTCAAGAAATAATAGAAGAATTTAACAAAACAAAAGCAATTTTCAGCAAGCACGATCAATTGGTCGTGCTTTTCTGTTTTTTAAAGATAATACCATTTGAATTGTTTAAAAATGAGTAAATTTGACGCGTTTATAAAATATAAAATGAGCGCATCTAAAAATTTACACAGCAAGTTAACGCTAGGAGGTTTATTGATTTCATTGGGAATTATTTACGGAGATATTGGTACCTCGCCATTATACGTAATGAAAGCCATATTAGGAACTCACACTATTGATGCCGATATCGTTCTGGGAGGAATATCTGCAGTGTTTTGGACTTTAACATTACAAACTACTATAAAATACGTCATCATTACTCTAAATGCTGACAATCACGGCGAAGGAGGTATTTTTGCACTGTATGCTCTGGTCAAGAAAACAAAAATTAAATGGCTCATTGTGCCAGCTATTATTGGCGGTAGTGCCTTATTAGCCGACGGAATCATAACACCACCCGTTTCGGTATCTTCTGCCGTAGAAGGAATCAGAACTTATTATCCCGAAATAAATACAGTTCCTATTGTTATTGGAATTTTATTTATACTGTTTACCATTCAGCAATTTGGAACCAAACTCGTTGGGAAATTCTTTGCCCCAATGATGTTTATCTGGTTTAGTATGTTAGGTATTTTAGGTGTAATCCAAATTATAGAGCATCCTGAAGTTTTTAAAGCTTTCAATCCTTATTATGCTTATCATTTATTAACGATACATCCTGAAGGTTTCTTTGTTTTAGGTTTTGTATTTTTATGTACTACTGGTGCCGAAGCCTTGTATTCTGACATGGGGCATTGCGGAAGAAAAAACATCCGAATCAGCTGGATTTTTGTAAAATCTACTTTAGTTCTTAACTATTTCGGTCAGGGAGCTTACCTGATTCACCACGAAGGAGAAACATTGCAAAGTTTAGGTGGTAAAAACGGAAACCCATTCTATTTGATTATGGAAGACTGGTTTCAGCCATTCGGAATTGTTATTGCAACTATGGCAGCGGTAATTGCTTCGCAAGCCTTAATCAGTGGTTCGTTTACATTAATAAATGAAGCCGTACGATTGAATTTCTGGCCAAAAGTAAAAATCAAATATCCTACTGAATTACAGGGACAATTGTACATTCCGTCCATCAACTGGTTGTTATTCTTTGGTTGTGTGGGCATCGTGCTGCACTTTGAAGAATCCAGCAACATGGAACATGCTTATGGTCTGGCAATTGTTTTATGTATGATTATGACCACTATTTTACTCAATTTTTATTTGATCATGAAAAGAGTAAAATTGTATTTCATGGTGCCGTTAATCACTATTTATTTATTAATCGAATTGAGTTTCCTTGCTGCCAATATCACTAAATTCTCTGATGGAGGTTACGTAACTTTGATTATTGCAGTAGTATTGATTTCGATAATGTCTATTTGGTACACCGCTAAAAAAATTACCAAAAGCTATACTAAACTTGTAAAAGTTCAGGATTATAAAAAAGTATTGAGCGAATTGAGTGTCGATATGAGTATCCCTAAATATGCCACGCACTTAGTTTATATGACTAATGCCGGTAAAGTGGATGAAATAGAAGAAAAAGTAATGTATTCTATTTTACAAAAAAGACCTAAAAGAGCTGATATTTACTGGTTTGTACACGTAAACATTCTGACAGAACCTTATAAAACAGAATACCGCGTAACCGAAATTCTTAAAGACGATTTATACCGTGTCGATTTTAATTTAGGTTTTAGAGAACCTACTAAAATCAATCTTTTGTTTAAAGAAGTGATTAAAGACATGGTTAAAAAAGGCGAAGTCGATATCAGAAGCCGTTATGAATCATTGAATAAAAATAACATCATAGGCGACTTTAAATTTGTACTTTCAGAGAAATTTTTATCGAATGATAACGATATCAAATGGCATGAAAATATCATTATGAACTCTTATTTCATGATCAAAAAATTAAGTTTATCTGAAGAAAGTGCCTTTGGATTAGACAGTAGTTCGGTAAAAATCGAAAAATTCCCAATGATTCTTCATACTCCCGAAAACATTGGCTTAACCCGATTAGACGCAAGAGAAATTCAAATGTAATTTTACTTATATTACAAATAGAAATAGCGATTGTGGAATATAATTTTCTGCAATCGCTTTTTTGTTTTCGCAAAAAATTGATAAACCAATTCCAATCTGCTTTTGTATTTGAAAAATTTTACTTACTTTTTTTTCTAATCGTTTTGACAAGAACTTTATTTATTAAATTTGGCAGAATAATCACCAATAAATTAAACTTGAAAAACGCATTTAAAATTCTTTTAAAAATAGTTCTGTTCGTTCTGGGACTTCTGCTAGTCTATGTAATCATTGCCTACCTACTTTCGCTCATAACAATTGAAAAAGAAGCCAATACCAAACCTGAAGTTGAAATTTTCATTCTGACTAATGGTGTCCATACTGATATTGTAATGCCTGTAAAAGGCGAGCAAATCGACTGGAGTCAACAAATTCAATTTAAAAATACCCAAGCCGCTGATTCTACATACCACTATATTGCAATGGGTTGGGGAGACAAAGGTTTTTATCTGGAAACGCCTGAATGGTCTGACCTGAAAGCTTCGGTGGCTTTTAAAGCCGCTTCGGGATTAAGCACCACTGCTATTCATGCTACTTATTACAAAAAGATGAAATTAGTCAACAACTGTAGATCAATGTTTATTAGCAAAGAACAATACCAGCGATTAATCAATTACATTAGTGATAGTTTTCACAAAGATGCTAATGGTAATTTTATCCCAATTAAAACAGATGCTAATTATGGTACAACCGATGCTTTTTATGAAGCTAATGGAAGTTACAGCATTTTTAAAACCTGTAACAGCTGGGCGAATAGCGCGCTGAAAGCCTGCGGACAAAAATGCTGTTTATGGACAGCAACCGATTCTGGAATTTTTTCGAAATATAATTAATACTAAACATCGAAAATCCATTTTGTAGCTTAAAAAAAGCTACAGACGAAAATTAGGAATCATGGAGACGGAAGCACTTATCAGGGCATTATTTTCTCTTCGGACACCTAATTTTACTGAGCGGAGCACAAAAACGGCTTAAATAATCAAAAAGACTAAAGTTAGGGTTTGTAAGATTTAATTTCTATATTTGAAAAAAAGTCTGATTATCGTCAGACCTATCCACCCAAAATTAGGATGATAGGTCTGATAAAATCAGACCTATATACAAGTTACCAGTAATTGCAGAAAAAAAACGTAAAAAACAGAAAATGAAATTTCTAAAAGGTTGTTTAATTACATTGATGATATTTATTGGAATATGTTTCATTGGCTATTTTTTATTTAAAAATAGTGTTGTAAATAACTTGGAAAGTTTAAATAGCAATGTAAAACGGAGTTGGACTAATTATACAGAAAATTTAAAAGAACGAAACGCAGAATTATCGAAACAGAATTTTAAAAACGATAGTCTGAAGTTTTATTGGAATAAAGCTAAATCCATTACTTTGTCTGAATGTTCAAAAGAACTTGAATTTAATGAATACAAGATAAATCAATTCGTTATGTCGGACAGTTTAAACTCAACACTAAATGAAAAAATAAATTTGAGTTTAGATAATTATAATCAAGACGTCAGAGAATATAATACATACAGAGTTAGGTTTCCAAATTCTATAATCGCAAGAAAAACAGACTTTCCTAAAGATTTTAATTACTTTGATTATAGATATGGAGTTGACAATGAATCGAAAATGATTAGAAAGAAAAAAGTAGAAAATTGGATTATTAACGGAGGCAATTATCCTGAATAGCAACTACTGGTAACAGCCGTTACACGAGATTTGGGCATTAGATTGAATTTAAATATGGTTTTGTACTTGGAAAATTTGTGTTTAACCGAAAAACCTCGCATCTTTAATCCCAAACCTCGTGTAGCGCCAGAACGTTATAGGGCATTTTAAGACAGAACCACAACAATAGACATGGGAACTTGGGGAACAGCAATAAAAGATAACGACACATTCGCAGACATTTATAGCGAATTCTTTGAGCATTATGACAAAGGTGCAAGTCCGCAAGAGATTTCCAAAAAACTTTTTGAGGACAACAAAGAACTAATTAATAAATCTGACGACAGTAGTAACTTTTGGTTTGCTATAGCTTTAGCTCAATGGGAGACAAAATCTCTTGATAATAAAGTATTTTCAATCGTTGAAAACATAATTCTAACCGAAAAAGACCTCCAAAGCTGGAGAGAACTTGGCGCAGATGAAGATGACATCAAAAAAAGAAAAACTGTCCTCGAAAAATTCCTAGCAAAACTTAAGACAAAGAAGGCAAAAGCAAAACCTCGAAAAAAAGCAAAAAATATAAAACCTATTTTTGAGACTGGCGACTGTATTTGCTTTAAACTAAAAAATGGTAACTACGGTGGAGCTTTAGTATTATCGACAAATTTAGACCCTAAATTTGGACTTAACTTAATTGCTTCAACCACTATAAACCAAACTACCAAGCCAACAATAAATGATTTTAAAAATGCGGATGTCTTAATTTGTTCGTTTGCAAACTGGAAAAATAATCCAAAAATCACTTGGTACTTTCCTCCTTTGCCTAAAAACAATCCTCCTTCATTTGAAGTAATTGGGAAAATAGAAATTGAAATCAACTATGAAAGTAAAGAAACCAGAAGTAATGTATATAAATTCCATCCATCTTTTTCGGGAGGTTGGGATCAAATTATTGAGGCCGTTAATATGCAAATTGAACACGAAAAGGCAAATTCATTACCAAAAAACAGATTGAAAATTTCACAAGTGACCAAGAAAAGAAAGTGGTGGAATATATCCTAGGTGCAAAAAAAACGCCCTATAACAGCCGTTACAAGCGATTTGCCGATTTAGTGGAATTAACGTTTTTATTCATATATTCGTTTAGCAGAAAATACTCTGCTTCTAACCTCCCCAACCACTACAAGCGCCAGAACGTTATGCGTCAACATAAAACCAAAATGAACCAAGACAATGAAATCAATAAAGGAATTGGGAAATAAGTTTATAAACCTTTACGGAAATTTGACTAATGATGATTCAAGTTGGGAGAACAGACAATATGACTTTTACTTAATTTTTGGACAGACTGAAGAAAACAAATCTCCCTGGATAACAACGAATTGGAAATCGGATTTTGAACCATATTTTGACATGCTAATAAATCAGAATGTAATTTTAAAAGAGACAGGAATCAGGGCAACAAAATACAAGCCCGAAAAACGAATTTCTAAAAAGGAAAACGAGGAATTTGTATATCATTCAGACATAAAGCTTGGACGACTCAAATGGGATGAAAAATCACACGAGAAGTGGACAATGCCTAATAACACTGAAAACTACTTTCTTAATTTTGAACTTTGGTCGCCTATTTGGACAATTTGCGAAAAAAGACAATCACCACCAGAAATTTATATTTCAATATCTAATGAAAGAGATTTTGAAAAGAAACGTGATATTAAATTCGGATATTTCATTGTAGTTGCAATTGCCAAGAGTTTAAAATTTGACTCCAAACCGATTATGAAAGAGTTGTCAGAAAGAATAAACTCGAAAGCCACAATCTTAAAAACGAGAAGATGGGGCAAACCTGAAAAAGCAGGAAATTGGACTTTTGTAAATTGGATACAAGACACTTTTAGCAAAGGTATCTATAAAGAAAAAAATTTACATTCGTTAGAATTCGACAAGTTAGAATTTGAACCTATATGGGAAGTAATATATCGAAATAAATAAAATGCCGAACGCATAACAGCTACTACAACTGATTTGGTCAATAGGCTTAATGGAAAGTTGGTTTTTGCATTTGGGATGTTTGGCAAATCCGAGAATAGGGCTTAATTTAGTCCCAAACCCTCTGTAGTACCAGAACGTTCAGTTTAATATAATAACAGAAATTAAAAAACTATGCTTAAACTCTATAAACTGACGGATAATCAACTTCATTATTGGGAAACTTGGAATAAAGATCAAAAAACAGCAATTGTGCATTGGGGAATTGTTGGACAACGTGGACAAGATAAAGAAGTTAAAGACGGACTTTTCTCAAATTTCAGAAAAACAGTTCAGAAAGAAATTAATAAAAAACTAAAAGATGGTTACACTGAATTTAACGAAGACAAACTTTTTTTTTTAGAAATCGAATATAAAATTGAAGGTTTTGGAACAGAACAAGACCTCGATAAAAGACACAGACTTGAAAGTAAACTGGACGGAATATTAGGATGGACAGGACTTGGTCACACCGACGGAGGAAGTATTGGAAGCGGAACAATGGAAGCAGGCTGTATAGTAGTTGATTTTGAAATTGCAAAAAAAGTAATTGAAGTAAATTTAAAGAACACAGAATTTGCCGATTACACAAGAATTTACAAAATCGATAATCAATAAAAGCCAAACGCATAATAACCTTTTGGTAAGATTGCAAGTTATAGGATAAGTTCACCCACAAATTTTGCAAGATTTTTTATCTTTAGCCCGCATAAACAATAATATAATGACAATCAACTCAAAATTTACGAGATACGAAGACAACAATAATGTATGGTTGTCTCAAAACAACGAACAGGAATTTAATTTTACAGATCATGGCATCACTCCTACTGTTCTTAGTACTGAAGCCGAAGTAGGACAGGCAATGTTAAACGAACTTTACAGCACTGCAAAATCAAAAGAAGGCGATATTAATATTGCGCTTCTGGGCGGTAGAGGTGCTCAGGAATTGCATCGTTTGCTGGGAGAGCTGGCTAAGTCATCAGAACAGGACGAGCTGCTTGGCAGACTGAATGTTTTTACCCAGGATGCTCTTGCTCCTTTGAGCATGGATAACAGTTTTAGTTTTGTCAGGGATTTTGAACGTATTTTAGGGGATGCTTTTTTCAAAAAAATAAAAAGCTTTACACCAATGCAAACAGATACCAAAGATATCGAGTCGGCACTTATCGAATATTTGACAAAATTGGAAGGATTAGGAGGTTTAGATATCTTTTTTATTGGTCATGGCCCGGAAGAAAATCAGGCATCACACCTGGCTTATATCAAACCATTTTCGGGAGCACAAAGCCATCATATTGCAGGAATTATTCCAATATCGAGTACTATTTTAGAACACCATATTAGCAAGTTTAAAGCAGGTGGAAGCATTGTAAGCGAAAGTGATGAAAAGGAATGTCGCTCTGCTGAGTATATTCTCACTTTAGGACCAGCTGCAATTTTACAAGCCAAAAAGATAGTTCAATCCGTAGTCGATGCTGATTCGGCTCCTGCTAAAGTTAAAACGTATGCCAACGTGCTTAATACCAAGCTGAATTCAGATAAAGAGGAAGCAGCACAGCAATTAAATAGCAATCCGGGGCTGTGGATACGATTACATCCTAATACTAAATCTTTTGTGTTACCTAATTTAGGTTTGTAATGCAGAAGATAAAGAGTGAGTCATTAACAATATTTTTATGTTATCACAAGAACATATAGACAATTTTAGTTCAACACTAACAACAATTCTAAATCGAGAAATCGAACTTGGAAATGAAATAATTGAAACTTCACAAGGTTGGCCAAACCAAGGAACAATAATTATTTTTCTTAAAAAGCCCTTTTTAGGAAACTATAAAATAAAAAATACAGAATATAGAAATGTTAATGATTCCCATTATTGGAAAGCAGAATATTTTGACAGTTCGACAAATCATGTTCTAGTTTGCAAATTCTAAAAAGACTATCAAATTCCGATAGTGCGAATTTATAATCCGTACTATAATGAAGAACTTTGCCAAGTTACTTGATGAGATTGCTTCGTTCCTCGCAATGAACTGTGCTAAA
>NZ_JNCA01000011.1 GCF_000695795.1 Flavobacterium seoulense
ATTTGTGTAATTTGCGGTTAATTAATTTAGTTTTTTTAAGGAAACAAATCGTTATGAATACAAAAAGCACAGTGTTATACTGTGCTTTCTGCGTTTTTAGATGTTGTTTATAGATTCGGCCGATTTAAAAAGCGGTCGAGTTTATAAGCACATTTATTGTTCAAAATCTACTCTTACTTTGTATTCATTCGATTTTAAAATATTTTCGATAGATCCAAAAGTAGCGATGGTTTTTTGATATTCTCTTTCTTTTTTTAAGGCAATTTGTCTTATACCATTTTCAAAACGGCTTACTTCTTTAAGTGTAGTCAAAATTAACCCTGGAACCGCTACATTTTTACCTTCTTTATCTTTGGCAACCATTGTAAAATAAGAAGAATTGCAATGTTTGATAACACCTGTTTGAATGTTTTCAGCTTCTACACGAATACCAATAATCATGGAACTATTTCCCACAAAGTTTACACTGGCTTTCATAGTTAGTAATTCGCCTACTTCAACTGGTTTCAAAAAGTTTACCGTATCTACCGAAGCAGTAACGCAATAATTTCCTGAGAATTTTGAACCACAGGCAAAGGCAATTTGGTCCATCAGGGATAAAATGTAACCACCGTGAATTTTTCCGCTAAAATTAGTATGCGAAGGCAGCATTAATTCGGAAATGGTTATTTTTGAAGAATCTACTGTTTTGTATTCGATATTCATAATTGTGTGTTTTGTGTAGTTTTAAATATCTTGTTTTTCAGCTGCTAAAAGTACAAAATTAGATTTTGGAGATTCGCATAAAGAACAGCAATAATCAATAGGTAAATCTTTAAATAATACTCCTTTTTCAATTCCTTGTACCGCATCACCGTATTCAGAATTATAGATTGTTAAACATTCTGAGCATTGGTAAACATCTTGTTCTTGTTTTTCTTTTTTAGTGGTAGCTGTATTGTTATTATCGGTTGTAGTAACACTTCCTAATTCATCAAAATACTTTTTACTCAGTTCGATTAAGATACTTGGTAATTCCAGTTTGTCAATATCTTGTGTGTGAATGATATATTCCCTGGTATTTGGGTCAAAATGTTTAGCATACAAAACATTGTAAGTATCTCTGATTTTTATAGATTGAAGATCTTTTGGCAATTTGTTTTTTTCGATAACAATCGAAGTGAAATAATGCCCATCACGATTGTAATCAGAAATTCCAAAAGTGAGTCCGTACGTACTTATATCAAACTGATCTAAGGTTCTTACCAAAAAAGTTTTCAGGTTCAAAGACCATTCGGTAGCCACCGGAAGATGCCAGTTTAATTCCAGAAGGGAATGACGAACATTGATTCCTTTTTTGCCAAGAAATTTTTCCCAATCTAATTTTCTGTCTTTTGGAATTCCTTTTATAATGAAGGATTTCCATGGTGTGATACTTATTTTTCCAATTTTACAATCAAAACACAAATCGCACATTTCTTTAAGAAACTCTAAATCATAAAGATTATTTCTCCAATAGAGTCCAAGCCAATATTGGTCAATTCCCAAACGATTCATTCCTTCGTAATATGGAAATGGATAAAACGGAACATTCAAAGATTTGTCCATCGTTCGGTTATTGGTATCTAAATTTTCACTTACTAAATTGAAAATCATATCAATTCCCATGGATTCCTGGCTAACAAGACGTTCGATTTCATAATAAATTTTTGAAATATCCCAGCTGTAAATTAAAACAGGATAGACTTCCATACGGTGCCAGTTAGGCAAACGAATATATAAATACCAATAATCTTCAAGTTCAGAAGCTATAAAATTGATATGTCCTGTAAATAAAGGAACTAATTGCTGTTTTGGGTCGGTAATATTTACTTTTAAAACAGGTTGTTCTTTAAATTGTTCTAAAACATACAAGAATTTATTTCCTGTGAGCCAAGGAGTATTTCTAAAAATATCAGTTGCAACATAAGAAGAAACAATGTTGTTTCCGCTTTGTTCATTAGGATAAACAATATGAAATTTTCCATTATTTTCTGTTTCTGAATATTCAAATCCATTAGGGAAAATAATATCTTGTCTGGAACCAAAAGAAATATTTTTTAGCCCTTGAGCCATACTTATATTTACAATGTTTCGTAATTCGCCTGGCGAAATAACGCCTCCTTTTACTATTAATCGGGTTAATTCCATATTCTTATAAGTTTATGGTTTGTAGTTTGTTGTTTATAGTTACTGAACAATGAACTATAAACTATTAACGACAAACTTATTTACACTTTGCTAAAATCTCTTTTACTTCGGTTTTACAGCTTCCGCAGCCTAAACCTGCTCCGGTAGATTTACATAATTCGGTAAAATTAGTAGTTCCGGCTTTGATGGCTTCTTCTATATTTCCGCTTCCTACCTGACTACAAGAGCATACTAGTTTGCCTATTACCGGTTTTGCTGCTGCACCGCTTCCTCTTAATAATTGGTTTCGTTTATCAGATAATTCGATTTTGCTTTCAATCAAAGTTTTGAATTCGGCAAATTCATTTTTATCTCCCATTAAAATGGCGCCAACTAACAAATCGTCTTTAACAATACATTTTTTGTAATAACGTTTTTTTAAATCGGCAAAAACAATTTCTTCGTAGCTGTCATCATTTTCAGGAATGGCAAGTTCGCCAATACTGCAAAGGTTAATATCTTCCAGTTTTAGAATATTCATTAATATAGAGCCTTTGTAATAACTGCTAATATCACCAGCCAGATAATTGGCCAAAATATCAGCCTGTTCTTCGGCAGCAGAAGTAATTCCGAATAATTTTCCGTTGAATTCAGCAATTTCTCCTATGGCAAAAATATCAGGATGAGACGATTGTAAATACTGATTTACTTTTACTCCGCGACCACAAGCAATTCCTGATTCTTTGGCAATTTCTATATTTGGAATAGTTCCAATGGCGTAAACAATGGCATTTGCCGTTAAAATTCGACCACTTTTTAGTGCAATTTCTAATTCGTTAGCATTGTCAGATTCGAAAACAGTACTTACTTCGTTGTCAAAATAAATTTGGATATCACGAAGCTGAACTTCTTCAGCTAATAATTTACAGGAAATACGATCCAGTTGACGTTCCATTAATCTCGAAGCTCGTTGAATAATGGTAATTTTTACTTTTTTGTGCTTTAAGGCTGCGGCTAATTCGAGACCTAATAAACCACCACCTACAATTACTACGTGTTGGTCTTCGGGAGCTAAATTAGTATTGTCTAAATAATTCTTTAATTGGTCAGCATCTTCTTTTTTACGCATGGTAAAACGACCTGGTAAATGCAATTGCGCATTTTCAGGAACAAAAGGACGACTTCCTGTAGCAAGGATTAAGTTGTCAAAAGTATGCGTTTCTCCTCGGCTATCTGTGATAGTTTTTGTTACTGTATCGATGTTTTCGATTCCAACAGATGATTTTAAAGTAATATTAAGTTTGCTTAAACTATCATTATCTCTAATTTTTAATAAGCTTTCCCAAGTTAACTCTTCGGTAACATATTCAGGTAACAACACACGGTTGTAAAAAGGATTGGCTTCGTTAGAAAATACAACAATTTCATCGGTTGTATTGAGTTCTCTGTAATTTTGAATGAATCGGAATGCTGCTGCTCCGGCACCAACAATAGCTATTTTTTGGAACGGTTTTTCATATTTTTTTACAGCAACTGTGGTGAATTTAAAATCAGGTTCTTTAGAAACAGGATCAACAAGTGTATTGGTTAAATTATTGGTTCTGTTTAAATCGTTATCTAATTGTTTTCCCCAGTGCATTGGTAAAAAAACGACGCCTTCTTTAATAGTTTCAGTTACAGTAGCTTTTACACGAACTTCTCCGTTTTTACTGCTCACCACTAAAATATCTCCATTTTCAATTCCGCTTTTAAAAGCGTCAATAGGATTAATTTCTAAAAAAGGATTAGGAATATGGGATAACAATCGGGAAACTTTTCCTGTTTTAGTCATCGTATGCCATTGATCTCTAATGCGGCCGGTGGTAAGAATAAAAGGAAATTTATCAGTAGGTTTCTCCGAAGTATTTTCAATTGATACCGGTAAATTAAAAATAGCTTTTTTCGAAGGTGTGTAAAACTTTTTGTCTGTAAATAAACGCGGAGTTCCTGCATGACCATAATCAGAAACGGGCCATTGAAAAGTTCCTTCGTGTTTTAATCGATTGTAATTGAGATAAGAAATATCAATATTAGTATTTTTTGTCATTTGACAATATTCCTTATAAACTTCTTCGGATGTGTCGAAATTAAAACCAGTAAATCCCATTTTTTTTGCAAATCGGGTTATGATTTCAAAGTCGGGTAGGGCTTCACCAGGAGCATTGATTCCTTTTGGTAAATAAGAAATTCGTCTTTCAGAATTGGTCATGGTTCCTTCTTTTTCTAACCAACCTGCAGCAGGTAACAATAAATCAGCAAATTTAGCCGTATCAGCATTATGTGAAATTTCCTGAACTACAACAAATTTAGCTTTTTCTAAGGCCTTTTCTACTTTTCGGGAATCAGGTAAACTTACCATTGGATTAGTACAAATAATCCAAACGGCTTTCATTTTTCCGGATTCTAAAGCTTCGAACATTTCGGTAGCAGTTAGACCCGGTTTTTCAGAAATAGAATCTACTCCCCAAAAATCAGCTACTTCCTGACGGTGTTCCGAATTATTAAGTTCTCTATGAACAGCTAATAAATTAGCCATTCCGCCTACTTCTCTTCCGCCCATAGCGTTAGGCTGTCCAGTTAAAGAAAACGGACCAGAACCAGGTTTTCCTACATGTCCTGTCAATAAAGAAATATTGAGTAAAGCGGTATTTTTATCAACTCCTACGGCACTTTGATTCAATCCCATTGCCCACAATGAAAGAAATCCTTTGGCTTTGCCTATCAAATCAGCGGCTAAATCAATTTCTTTAATAGAAATTCCGCATAATTGCGATGCTTTTTCTAATGAAGTAGATAAAACCAGCTTCATGTAGGCATCATAGTTTTCGGTATATTGGTTGACAAAATTACTGTCAGCATAGCCTTTTTCGATAATTCTTTTGGCTAAAGCATGATATAAAATAATGTCACTTCCGGGAAGAATTTGCAAATGTAAATCGGCTGTTAGAGCAGTATCTGTTTTTCGAGGATCAATAACAATTACCTTAACTTGTGGATTTTTTTCACGATGTTGTTCTAAACGTCTGAATAGAATAGGGTGACACCAGGCAGGATTTGCTCCTGTAATTAAAAATGTATCAGCCAGTTCAATATCATCATAAGCAATAGGTACTGCATCTTCTCCAAAGGTTTTTTTGTAACCAGCAACGGCTGAACTCATACAAAGACGAGAGTTTGTATCTATATTATTTGTTTTTAAAAAACCTTTAACTAGTTTGTTTACCAGATAATATTCTTCAGTAAGACATTGTCCAGAAATATAAAAACCTACACTATCTGGTCCATGTTTTTTTATGATTGACGAAAAAACAGCTGCTGCACGATCTAAACCATCTTCCCAGCTCACACGCTCCATTGGGTGCGATTTACTCCAGCGCATTTCCGGATAAAGAATTCGATCAGAAATATCGTTAGCCACATAATGTAGATTCATTCCTTTAGAACAAAGCATTCCTCTGTTTACCGGATGATCTTTATCTCCCTTTACTGTGATTCCATTGCTGGAATCTTTTGTTACAATGATTCCGCATCCTACACCACAATAAGAACAGGTAGTTTTAATCTCTGAATTTTGCATCATCATCTGGTCTTTTTTAATATTGAAATCTATCTAAACTCTAAAAGTAGTTTTTAAAATGTAAAAATACGTATTTAATACGTATAAATACTTATTTTTTAAATTAATTTTGCAAGTTTGATAAATAGATAAAAGAAGTCTAAAATAATGCTTTTTATCTTTTTTTTGGTTCGAAAAATAATTATTAATTCAAAAACAGCATTTAGATTACTGCTGTTTGTTACTGTAATTATTGGTGATTTGAGGGGAGTTTTGGAGAATATTTATTTTTTGTAGCAGATATATTCGGTATTAAAGGTTTTACCCCTCCTTAATAATTTCGCTTACAGCCTGCTCATAATTACGAATACTTTTAGCTTTTTTAATTTTTTTATGTACTTTATGAGGATTCGAAAAAATCACCGAAAAGTATTCCCATAAATGGTGCATTTTTAATAAAATATGTGTGGCTCCGGATAAAGATTCATTATAACCAGCGTACAAAGTATCATGAAAAGCACTAAATAACTCCATTTTGTTAGATGGATATTCAGTGCTATTATTTTTAATCATAGAAGGTAAGAATGGATCAGCAATTAATCCTCGGCCTATCATCCAATGGTCAATAGCAGGAAATCGTTCTTGCATTTTTTGGAATTGGGCAACCGAAGTAATATCACCATTGTAATATAATTTCAGTTTTGTAGCATCAACACAGTTTTGAAAACCGTCTAAATTTACTCCGCCATTATATAATTGTTTTCCAATGCGGGCGTGAATAGCAATGTTTTTTACAGGGTATTTTTCTATAAGAGGCAGTACATTTAAAATTTCATCAGGTGAGTCATATCCTAAACGCATTTTCATTGATACAATAATATTCGATTCCGCGTGTACTCTTTCTAAAATAGCATCAATTTTCTGAGTTTGGCAAATCAAACCTGAACCCATTCCTGATTTGGTCACCATTGGATAAGGACACCCTAAGTTCCAATTCAATTCTTTATAACCTAATTCCTGAACATATTTGGAAACAAATAAAAATTCGTCGGCATCATTGGTAATAATTTGCGGAATCACTTCTAATTCGGAATTATTTTCAGGTAATAAATCCCGTTGATAAGAAGATTTAACAACTAATTTTCCGTTTAAACGAATGTAAGGAGAATAAAAGGTATCAATTCCTCCAAAATATTTGTTTTGGGCATTTCTAAATCGAAAATCAGTAAATCCCTGAAGTGGTGATGAAAGAAGAGTGTAGCTCATGAAAAAATTAATTGTGCAAATATAATGAATGCGAACTACAACTGTGCAAAACAAAAAAAGACTTTCTTTCGAAAGCCTTTTTTATATCTAATTTTTAAAATGATTATACTTTTCCTAAAGTATATAATTGTTCCATTGTAGGAGTTAAACTTCCTCCGGCTGGTTCCAGTGTAATTCCAAATGCCTGTGCTTCTTCAGCATTATTAACAGCAAAAAAGCGTTGGTCATTTTTATCAAAATTATCCAATAATCCAATACTTGTTGGTGTAAGCGGGTTTAACTTTAAAGCCCAAACCTGATACACCATTCCTTTAGGCGGCTTCGGTAATCCGGCAGCATCAACATATACTTTTTGAGTTGCTTTGTTCCAATATATTTTAGCCGAAGATTCCGGAGCTACAGTTTGTCCGCCAAGTGCAACAACGGTATTGTTTTCGTCTTTTATAACGGCTAAATTAGTTTCAATTGCTTTTTTAGAAAGTTCTAATTGTTTGCGTTCCTTTTCAATTTTAGTTTTTTCGGTTGTAACATTCGCTACCTGATTATTACTTTCTTCAAGTTGTGTGTATTGGAAACCAATACCAAATAATAATAAAATAGCTGCTGCCCAACCAATAATTGCTGCCCAGTTTTTCTTTGGCTCTAATTCGATTACTTCCGTTTCATTAAAACCTAGTTTTTCTTTTATTTTAGCGTAATTTTCCGCTGATTGAAAAGGTGCAAAACTAGATGATAATGATACAACTGATTTTTCAATTGCTATAATTTCTTCATTAATTTCAGGGTGTTTTTTAGCCATTGCAGCAACTTCTTCGCTTTCAGTTTCAGACAGTGCACCATAAACATAAAGTTCTAAAATGCCTGATTCGATGTATTCTCTCATTTCCATTGTACTATACTTTCAAATAGTTTCTTAAATCATTAATACAGTTTCTATTGTGTGTTTTTACGGTTCCTAGCGGAATTTCCATTTCTTCTGCAGCTTCTTGTTGGGTGTAACCTTTAAAAAACAATAAGTCTATTATTTGGATACATTTAGGTTTTAACCTTTTAATAAATTCCTGAATTCCAATTCCGTCTACTTTATTTACCAGTTTATTACTGTCTTCTAATAGATTTACGAAATTATCAGCAGAAAGGTTTTTTTGATCATTGTTAAAGTTTTTAGAACGTAATTTGTCAATAGAAGTATTACGGGCAATATTGAGAATCCAGGTGTAAAAACGCCCTTTACTTTCATTGTAACTATCAATGTTTTTCCAGATTTTTACAAATACTTCCTGAAGCACATCTTCGGCATCTTCAGTATTTTTAATAAGAACACTAATAACAGAAAACAAACTTTTGGCATACATATCGTAAAGATGCGTAAATGCTTTTTCGTCCTTCCTGTATATTAAAACTAATAATTCGTCTTGGCTCATAGTTTTTATTTTTTGCTATACAAACTTAACATAAACTTACTTATAAATAGATAGATTTTATTCGATTGAGATATAAAAACATATATTTTATTCTTTTTTGGGTTCAAATTTTGAAAAAAGAATCTGTTTTCATTGGGATTTATTTAACTCTTATCGAAAAGAAATTAATTATCTAAAATAAAGACAGTGAACTGAATTTGATTAATTTTATCAAAAAATAGATATATGAAAAAAATAGTATTTACACTTTGTGCTGCTTTATTGCTTTCTGGCGGATTTGTTCATGCACAAAGTAAAAAGAATGATAAAATCAAAAAAGAAAAAGCAGTGGATACCCAAAGCATTTATCAATTTAAAGTCGAAGATTTGTCAGGAGAAACATTTGATTTTGCAACTTTAAAAGGAAAGAAAGTATTGATTGTCAATACCGCTTCAAAATGTGGTTATACGCCGCAATATGAGCAATTAGAAGCGATTTATAAAGAATACAAAGACAAAGGTTTCGTAGTTATAGGTTTTCCGGCTAATAATTTTAATTCGCAGGAGCCAGGAACTAATAAAGACATTGAAACTTTTTGTAAATTAAATTACGGTGTATCTTTCCCAATGATGGCAAAAATTTCAGTTAAAGGAAATGATATGAGCCCAATTTATCAATTTTTAACTCAAAAAGACAAAAACGGAGTAAAAGATTCTGAAGTTAAATGGAATTTCCAAAAGTATTTAATTGACGAAAAAGGACATTTAGCAGAAGTATATTTCTCTAAAACAAAACCTGACGCACCAGAAATTGTAAACTGGATCAAGCAATAAGCAATTTAATTTTTACAGAAAAAGCGATTTTTAATTCAATTAGAGATCGCTTTTTTTTAATTACACCATTAAGAAATTAAGACAGATTAAGTATATAAACTGTAGCTGCTTAGTTCTGTAGACTTATATGGTTTGAAAGATGAATAATACTTTCATTACTTAAATCTAAACTCTCTTAATTTCTTAATGGTTTATTATAAATTTTTACATTAAAGTAAGGTCATCTTTGTATCTTTGATTTTTTGAAATAAAAACAATGATTTACCCTAAAATATCTTTGGCACAAAACATCATTCAAATTTGTCAGGCCAAAGGAATCACCGATATCGTAATTTCTCCGGGATCCAGAAATGCGCCACTCACTATTGGTTTTGCCAATAATCCTAATTTTAAATGTTACAGTATTGCTGACGAACGCTGTGCCGCTTTTTTTGCACTTGGAATTGCCCAACAAATCAAACGTCCGGTAGCGGTTGTTTGTACTTCGGGTTCCGCATTGTTGAATTATTATCCGGCTCTTGCCGAAGCTTTTTACAGTCAGATTCCTTTAGTAGTTATTTCGGCCGACAGACCACAAAATAAAATTGATATTGGTGACGGACAAACCATTCGTCAGGAAAATGTTTTTGTAAATCATTCTTTGTACAATGCTAATTTGACCGAAGCAATTTCGAAAGAAAACGATCATAAAATTAACGAAGCTATTGATGTAGCTTTTTATAAAAAAGGTCCTGTACATATCAATGCACCTTTTGAAGAACCTTTGTACGAAACCGTTTCTGAACTTTCTACAATTGCAATGGTTCATCATTTTGAGAGTTTGAACCCAATAAATCAATTAGAAGATTTAAGCGAATTTATTGATATTTGGAACCAATACACTAAGAAATTAGTTTTGATAGGAGCCAATGATCCAGATGTTATTTCGAATACAACTATTCAGGCTTTCGCCAATGATGAATCGGTTGTAGTGATGACCGAAACAACGTCTAATGTGCATCATCCAAGTTTTATTTCGAATATTGATACGATAATTACACCGTTTACCAATGAGGATTTTGAGGATTTTTGTCCGGAAATCTTAGTCACTTTTGGCGGAATGATTGTGTCGAAACGTATCAAAGCTTTTTTACGAAAATACAAACCAAAACACCATTGGCACATTGATTCTTTACGTGCTTATGATACTTTCGGAATTTTGACAAAACATTTTGAGTTGAGCCCGAAAACCTTTTTTGAAGCATTTTTACCGTTAACTCAATCTGTAAAAAGTAATTATTTCGAAAAAATAAATCGTATTCAGCACCTTCGAAAAGAAAAACAAGCAATTTACTTGGAAAAGATTCCTTTTTCGGATTTTACAGTTTTTAATACCATTATTTCAGGTTTGCCTAAAAATAGTCAGTTACAAATTAGTAATAGTTCGGCCATTCGTTATGCTCAATTAATGGAAATAGAACCTTCCATTGAAGTATTTTGTAATCGCGGAACCAGCGGAATTGATGGTAGTACTTCAACGGCTATTGGCGCTGCACTGGCGAGTAAAAAGCAAACTGTTTTTATTACTGGAGATATTAGTTTTCTATACGATAGCAATGCGTTGTGGAACAATTACATTCCGAAAGATTTCAAAATTATTGTGATTAATAATGGAGGCGGAGGGATTTTCAGGATTTTACCGGGACACGAAGAAAATGCTGTTTTTAATACTTATTTTGAAACTTCGCATAACTTAACAGCTGAACATTTGGCTAAAATGTATGGTCTGGATTATGTTACAGCTTCAAATCAAGTAAGTTTAGAAAGTGGTTTAGAGCAAATGTATTCGCAAAATGACAAAGCTGTTATTCTGGAAATTTTTACGCCTACAGTTGAAAATAATGTTGTTTTAAGTCAATTTTTTAAGGGGATGGCTTAGTGTAATAGCGATGTAGAAAAATATTGATTATTCTTAACACGGCAATTTAGCTGTGTTTTTTTTTGATTTTCAATTATCGGATTAAACAGGTAAGTACAGGATAGTTAATTGGTTTTTAGTGTATAGCTTAGTAAAATTTAACTTACATAAATATGTTAAGTATAATTTTAGAATTTATGTAGTTATGGTTATTAATTATGGTTTAATATAAATCCAAATTTTCACATGGTTAAAGTTTTACTAAGCAATAAAAATTGCTTTTTAGTTTGTTTATTTTGGTTTGCTTCTTTAGTTTTTTTAAAGGCCCAAACAACCTCGAAGATTCCCGCTGTTGAGAAAATTTACCTTCATACTGACCGTTCGACCTATTTTTTAGGGGAAGATTTATGGTATAAGGCCTATGACGTATATGCTTATAATAATAAGCTATATGATAACAGTAATATTTTATATGTAGAATTAATCTCGCCCGAAGCTAAAATAGTTGCCCGAAATAAGACCAATTTAGAATTAGGTTTGGGGGCTGGTGATTTTCAGTTAATAGATTCTTTGGGGGTGAAAACTCCGGGTATTTATCAAATAAGAGCTTATACCAATTGGAATAGGAATTACAATGATGATTTTGTGTTTAAGAAAGAGATCGAAATTATAGATGCTTTCGATGATGATTTTATTAAAAATAATCTTTCTAAAATAACATCAAATAGTGTTGTTGTAGGTAAAACAGCCCAAACGAGCGACCAACAAACTTTTAGTGTTGATTTTTTTCCTGAAGGTGGTTCTCTTTTGGAAAACGTAGGGAGTATTGTTGGTTTTAAAGCACAGGATAGTAATGGAAAACCTGTAGAGGTGAAAGGTGAAGTATTTGATGCTAATAATGAGTCGGTTTCTTTTTTTATGAGTGCGCATGATGGGATGGGGAAATTCCCAATTTTACCTATTGAAGGCAAACAGTATTATGCCAAAATTAAAACTTTAGCCGGTGCTGAATTACGAGTAGATTTACCGTCAGCATTGAAACAAGGTTATGTGTTGAATTTTAAATCGCTTAAAGGTAGAAACATTGTTACTATTAATACTAATGAGGCAACTTTGGGGCAAAATCTAAATGCAGAAGTGATTATAATATGTACTTCGAGAGGATTGTCTTATTTTGAGACTACTCAAAAATTAACAGCAACTTCATTTTCTTTTGAATTGCCTAAAGATAAAATTCCTGAAGGAATCAATCAGTTAACATTGTATGATAGTAATTTGAAACCTCAAAGTGAACGATTAGTGTTTATTGAGAAAGATCAGGATTTAGAAGTTATATTAACAGCCGATAAATCTATTTATAAGCCAAAAGAGAAAACTACTCTTAATGTGGTTTCTAAATCTAAGGCAGGTGTATCCAAATCAGCCAGTTTTTCGTTGAGTGTTACCGATATGAACGGATTAACAGAGGATAAGGATTATGGAATGAGCATTAGTTCTTATTTTTTAATGGAATCAGATATTAGAGGAAAAGTGCATAATCCGGGCTATTATTTTGATAGCAGTAACTTAAAAAGACTGGATCATTTAGATAATTTATTGCTAACACAAGGATGGCGTGATTTTTTATGGAAAAAACTACCAAAAGCCAATGATTCGATTACTTATAAGGTCGAGAAAGGATTTACGATATCCGGAAGGGTAAAACAACTTCTAGGTGAAAAAGCTAAAGTAAATAGTAATGTTACACTGTCTTTGATGAATAAAAAACACATGAATTTTTTTGGAGCTAAGACGGATTCAATAGGTGGCTTTAAATTTGAAAACCTAATGTTTTCGGGAAAAATCAATATGTTTTTAAATGCTAGTAATGATAAAGGAAAAGTTAAAGGAGAGATAGTATTAGATTCAATTGAAAAAAAGCCAATGTTAGTTTCGTTTGAAGAAGAACCTATCAATTGGACCCAAGATATGTTTACGGTGACTAAAAATGTGAATAAGAAATTTACCGCTTTTGGGGTAAAACCTGAGAATATTTTGAATGAAGTGAAGATTGTTGCGCCTAAAAAGAAAAGGGCTTCTAGTCTGTATGGAATTCCTGACTTTAGTTATGTTGTTGACGAAAAAGCACCGTTAGCCGGTGATATTTATAATTTCATACAATATGCTATTCCGGGAGTTGTTGTCGATGGAAGTTCAGTACGATTTATGCGTTACACAGAACCGGTTCATTATATTTTAAATGGTTTTCCTATTTATAATCAATCAGATATCGATTTGTTGCAACCTATAGATATTGAAAGGATAGAAGCAATAAAAGGAGGGGCAAGTGCTGCTTTATACGGTTCTGATGGTAACAACGGTGTGATTGCCATTTATACTAAACCAAATGCACCTAAAAGATCAGAAAACAATCTGTTTAACACACTTAAAAATGAAATTGATGGCTTTTACATGACTCGTGTATTTTATATGCCTGATCCTCAAAAACCAAATGTGGAGTTAGATAACAAAGCTGCTGTAAGAAATACTATTTATTGGAATCCCTATGTACATCCGGATACAACGGGTAATGCCCATGTAAGTTTTGATAATACAGATTTTGAAACTAAAGTGAAAGTAGATTTAGAAGGAATTACTGCTACAGGCATTCCAGTAGTTAAAAATACTTATTACACGATAAAAAAATAGAGTGACTTAATAATTTATCAAACTGTTTAAAATAAATCATGAATTTGTTTTAAGCAGTTTTTTTATCTCAAATAGTTATTGATAATGTATATTTTAAAATGCAGTAGTTAAATAAATGTAGTACTTTTTTTAAAATTAATATAAAATTTGTAATAATTGGCTTAATAATTGATGCGGGTGAAATTGTTGTATTTATTGTTATTGTAGGTTTAATTTTTAGTATTCATAATTTTTTATGCTATACAATGTGTTTTTTGTTGTAATTTAAACTTGTATTCTACATGATTCGATTCTTTTTAAAAAGTAAAAAATGCACTTTAGCTTCTTTGTTTTTAGTAGTAATGTCATTTGGTTTTCTGCAGGCACAGGATAAAAATACGATTCCAGATATTGAAAAAGTCTATCTCCATACCGACAGATCCACTTATTTTATGGGCGAAGATTTATGGTACAAAGCATATAATGTAAGAGCTTCTAATAATTTGCTTTTTGATAACAGCAATATTTTATATGTCGAATTAATTTCATCCGATTCAAAAATTATTGCCCGAAATAAGACCAATTTAGAAATGGGTTTAGGTCATGGTGATTTTCAATTACAGGATTCGCTTGATGTAAAACCTGGAAAATACCAATTACGAGCTTATACTAATTGGAACCGAAACTTTGGTAATGATTTTGTCTTTAAAAAAGAGATTGAAGTTATTGATGTTTTCGAATCAAATGATAAATCGAAAACCCCTAAAAATATTTCTGAAGTTACTACAAAATCAAAAAAGCAAGCAACAAAACAAAACACTTTTAAAGTTGACTTTTTCCCAGAAGGCGGTTCTCTTTTAGAAAATGTATCTAGTATTGTAGGTTTTAAAGCAGTAGATGTAAACGGAAAACCAATAGATATTAAAGGCGAAATTTATGATTCTAATGATGAATTAGTTACAACTTTTACAAGTGCTCATGATGGCATGGGAAAATTCCAAATACTACCAATGGAAGGGAAAAGCTATTATGCCAAAATTAAATCTCCATCTGGAGAAGAAGTAAAAATAGAATTGCCAAATGTTCTCAAACAAGGCTATTTAGTTAGTTTTAAAGCGATAAAAGGCAAGAATATTATTAGCATTAGTACTAATCAAGTTACTTTATCGCAAAATCCTAATCCAACTTTGACGGTTATTTGTAAAATCAAAGGAATTCATTATTTAGAAACTGCACAAACACTTACTGAAAATACATTGTCTTTTGAATTACCAAAAGAAAAAACTCCTGAAGGTATTAGTCAAATAACAATTTACGATAGCAATAATAAACCACAAAGTGAACGATTAATTTATATTGAAAAAGAACAAGATTTAGAGGTTGAACTTTCAACTGATAATGATATTTATGAACCTAAAGAAAAGGCAATAGTATATATTTCATCTAAATCAAAAGAAGGATTGGTAAAATCAGCCAATTTTTCTTTGAGTGTAACCGATACAAACGGAGTAGAAGATAAAGATTTTGATTCAAATATCTGTTCCTATTTTCTGATGGAATCCGATATTCGAGCAAAAGTCTATCATCCTGCTTATTATTTTGATACCAATAATCCTAATCGATTAGAACATTTAGATAATTTATTATTAACGCAGGGCTGGCGTGACTTTATATGGAAAAGATTGTCAAAAGCGAACGAAATTACTAATTACAAAGCAGAAAAAGGAATTACCATTTCAGGCAGAGTAAAACAGCTTTTAGGTGATAAATCGTTAATAAATAGCAGTTTGACATTAGCTCTAATTAATGAAAAAAATCAATATATTTTTAGTTCAACTACAGATTCTATAGGTAGATTCAAATTTAAAAATTTGATGTTTTCTGAAATGACTAATATGTATTTAAGCACTACAAACGAAAAAGGAAATTTTAGAGGGGAAATAGTTTTAGATTCTATTGAAAAGAATCCAATTTCTGTTAAACTAAAAAACGAAATAATTGGATTTCCTGCAACAAACAAATCAATTATTGAAAATGTATTTAAGAAATACACTGCTTTAGGAGTAAAATCAGAAAATATTTTAAAAGAGGTTGAGGTAAAAGCTATAGAGAAAAAGAATAGAAATCCGGACTTTAGTTTTTTGGTAGACAAAAAAGATGCAAATAGGTTTTATAGTTTTTTTGAATATCTTATTCATAAATTAAAGATAAATGTTCCTGTAATATTTGAATCAAATAGATCTTTTGAAATAAAAATAGACAATTTTAAACTTGAAAACATGAATGAATTATTTTCTTTATTTCCAGATCAAGTTATTAAAGTTGAAGTCATAATTGGTAATAGTACAAGTTTTACACCTGGTAGTAATACCATTATTACTATTTTCACAAAAAAGATAAATGGAGGGCAACGTATTGCCTCATCTCCTCTTTATTATGTTAATCAAAAAATAAAGGGATTTTATACTGAACGAATTTTTTATTCCCCAGATTTAGAAAATCCCGAGATTGAGGTAGATAATATGACAAACTTGAGAAACACGATTTACTGGAATCCTGATATAAATCCAGATGAAACAGGTGAAACAAGTGTGGATTTTTACAATACCAATGTTGAAACTAAAGTTAAAGTAGCTTTAGAAGGAATTACTGCTAATGGAATTCCTGTTGTCAAAACAACTTATTACACTATTAAAAAATAAGCTGTAATTCTCATTTATTAGAAAAACATACATGATGAAAATAATAAAAAAATATACAGGAATTTTAGTGCTATTTATAGGTGCTATTTCATATTCTCAAAGCAATGAAATTCTTGTATTGGATAGTGAAACAAACTTACCAATTGAAACTGTAAATATTTATTATCCAGCGATTCAGGAAGGTACTTTTACAAATTCTGACGGGAAAGCAACAATTAATATTTGGAATCACGAATTAAAAATTTCTCATGTAGCTTATCAGGATAAAATTATCAATTTTAAAGATTTACAAGATTCTAAAATTTTTTATTTAATTCCAAAAGCAGTTATTCTGGATGAAGTTGTTGTAAGTTCTTTTGATCTAACTAAAGCACTAAAATATGTAATTGATAACTATGAAATTCTATACGAGAATCAAGCTTTTGAAAAAGAATGCAATTTTAAAGAGACACTATCTATTGATAACAATCTAAAACGACTGATATTAACTAAAGTTAATTGGTGGAGTAGAAGTTATTACTACAAGCAGTTAAAAGACTTAAAGTTACGTTTAGGCTCAATAGATTTTAATGTAAATAACCCAATGGATGTTTTTACAGACATTCCTAAAGAAAATATCCCGTCAAATAGTGGTTTTATTGACACAAAGAATTTAATTAATAATATTTATTTGAATGTTTTTCTAATTAATTTCATAAAAATCAATCCTAAACTTAACTTTTTTATTGAAAATTCTTCTGAAAATGAAACAATAGTTTCTTTTATAACAGACTGGAAAAGGAGATATACTTATTTTTTTAGAAGTAAAGGGAAAATTATTTTTGATAAAAAAACTAAAGCTATAATTTCATTTACAAATGAAGTCGAAAATAAAGATAGAATTATCCAAAGTTATACTATAAAATCCAACAAAAAGTTTTCGTATGAGACGAATAATTCTATTTCAATATTAAATTTCCAAAAAAATATAAATAACAAATGGACAGTAAACTCATTTGAATCCAGCACCGATTTCAATATAACATACAATGATGTAAAGCATAATGGAAACATAAAAAACAACTTATACGTACTAAAAAATACTGAAATAGAAAAAGTTAAGAATGTTGGTCTTATCAATTTATCAAAACCATTATATCAAAATATTCCAAAAAATAGTATTACAACTTCAAACTCTATATTATTGTCTAATGAGGAAAAAAGTTTTGTTGAACAAAAAATACTGTCTAATTGAAATACCCTAACGGTTAGTTTTTAGAATACTTTCATATCATAATTAATTAATTAATTAATAAAGACTGATATATGCTTGAACTTTTTAATAAAAATTGCTTTATTCTTACTTTCTTGTATTTTGTTGTTTTAAATGCTCAAGAAAAAAATACAATTCCTGACATTGAGAAAATCTATCTTCATACCGATAGAACTACTTATTTTATGGGAGAAGATTTATGGTACAAAGCCTATAATGTGCGAGCTTCTAATAATTTGCTTTTTGATAACAGCAATATTTTATATGTTGAATTAATTTCATCCGATGCCAAGATAATTGCCCGAAATAAAACCAATTTAGAAATGGGATTGGGTCATGGCGATTTTCATTTAGCAGATTCTGTTGGAGTAAAACCTGGTGTTTATCAACTTAGAGCTTATACGAATTGGAATCGGAATTTTGGAGAAGATTTTGTCTTTAAAAAAGAGATTGAAGTTATTGATGTTTTCGAATCAAATGATAAATCGAAAACACCTAAAAATATTCCTGTAGTTACTACAAATTCAAAAAAAGAAGAAACAAAACAAAACGCTTTTAAAGTTGACTTTTTCCCAGAAGGCGGTTCGATTTTAGAAAATGTATCTAGTATTGTAGGCTTTAAAGCAGTCGATATAGACGGAAAACCAATAGATATTAGAGGAGAACTTTTTGATTCTAATAACGAATTAGTTACCGCTTTCGAAAGTGTTCACGATGGTATGGGAAAATTACAAATGTTATCCATGGAAGAAAAAAGCTATTTTACAAAAATTAAAAATCCAAGAGGAGAAGAACTTCAAGTGGAATTACCCAAAATTTTAAAGCAAGGCTATTTAGTTAGTTTTAAAGCGATAAAAGGCAAGAATATTATTAGCATTAGTACTAACCAAGCTACTTTACAACAAAATCCTAATCCAACTTTGACTGTTATTTGCAAAGCTAGAGGAATTCCATATTTAGAAACCGCACAAACACTTACTGAAAATACATTCTCTTTTGAATTACCAAAAGAAAATACTCCCGAAGGAATTAGTCAAATAACAATTTACGATAGCAATAATAAACCACAAAGTGAACGATTAATTTATATTGAAAAAGAACACAATTTAGAGGTTGAACTTGTAACGGATAAATTAAATTATCAACTCAATGAAAAAACTATTCTCAATGTTAGATCTAAATCAAAGGCTGGTAATCCAAAATCAGCTAGTTTTTCATTAAGTGTAACAGACACTAATGGTGTAGAAGATGAGAATTTTGATTCAAATATTTGTTCTTATTTCCTGATGGAATCAGACATTCGAGGTAAAGTTCATCATCCAGGCTATTATTTTGATAACAAAAATCCAAAGCGTTTAGAACATTTGGATAATTTATTGTTGACTCAAGGCTGGCGTGATTTTGTGTGGAAAACTTTACCAACTTCTAAAACCGAATTTAAAGTAGAAAAAGGAATCACCATTTCGGGAAAAGTTAAACAAGTATTTGCTGATAAGCCATTCGTAAATAACAACCTGACATTATCTTTAATGAATAAAAAGAATCGTAATTTTTTCAGTACAATCACAGATTCTATAGGTAAATTCAAATTTGAAAATTTGATGTTTTCCGGAAAAACGAATATGTACTTAAATAGTGTAAATGAAAAAGGGAAGTTCAAAGGTGAAATTGTTTTGGATTCTATTGAGCATTCACCAATTCACGTTAAATTAAAAAAAGAGTTAACTCTTCTTCCAGAAACAAATCAATCTATTATTGAAAATGTATCTAAAAAATACATTGCTTTTGGAGTAAAACCGGAAAACATGTTGAAAGAAGTTGAAGTAAAAGCTCCGAAAAAAAATAATGCAGTTGTTCTTTATGGTGTTCCTGACTATAGTTATGTACCTGATGAAAAAGCAAAAGAATTTATTAGTATTTATGATGTATTAGATAAAGTTCCGGGAGTTTTAGTTATTGATACTACAGTAAGTATTCCGGGTGAAGGAGATAAGGAAAATACATCTCCACTCATTTTAATAGATGGTTATCCAATTTTAGAAATTAGCCAATTACTTATGGTTTCACCTTATGAAATTGAAAAAATAGATGTAATAAGAGGATCGCAACTTGCAATGCTTTATATTGTAAATTCAGAGGTAAATGGAAGTGCTGGTGCTATTTCAATTTTTACAAATCGATACAAAAATCTCGGTAAACCTAATAAGAATCCTCTTTATTCTATCAAAAAAGAAATAGAAGGTTTTTATTCCGCACGCATTTTTTACTCTCCAGACCCCGAAAAACCAAATGCAGAATTAGATAAAAAAGCTGCAGTAAGAAATACGATTTATTGGAATCCTTATGTGCATCCCGATGAAACAGGAAATTCTTATCTGGATTATTTTAATAACGGTGTAGAAACTAAAGTAAAAGTGAATCTGGAAGGGATTACAGCTAACGGCATTCCCGTGGTTAGAAATATTTATTATAACATTAAAAAATAAATGAAGCTTTTTGCTATAATATCTTATTCGGGACAGTGCAGGATGATTTTTTATTTTATGTGATTTATTTTAGCATTTTAATAAAAGTGATTAATTTTTTTCTAATTATGATAAGAAAGTATAATGTAAAATTAAGTAGTAAATTTTTGTTGGTTGCAATAGTATGTTTTTGTTCTACAAATATGATTACAGCGCAATATCAAAATATTAAAAATGATGTTTTTTGGGATACTAAAGACGGAAAACCTATTTATAGCCAAGGAGGAGGAATTTTTAAATTTAAAGACAAAGAAGGCATTGAAAAATATTATTGGTATGGTGTACATTATGAAGAAGCAGAAAAATACCGAAAAGAACCAATTGTAACGTATCCAAACTGTACATTCAAATCCATAACATGTTACAGTTCTACTGATTTAGTGAATTGGACTTTTGAAGGAGATGTTTTTTTCGACAATAAAGCATTTCCTGATGGTAGAAAAACATGGGTAGGAAGATTAGGAGTAGCTTTTGTAAAAGAGATGAATAAATATGCTTTATTTGTTCAACATGGTAATCAGGTACTTGTTGCTTTAGCTAGTTCTCCTACATCTGAATTTATTTGGCATCAAAAAATAAATATGGAATCCTGGATTGGAACTACTAATACTGGTGATCAAACTGTTTTTACGGATGATGACGGTAAATCCTATTTGATTTATTCTTATGGAAAAGGACGTAATAAAATTTATGTTTCCCAAATAGGAGTCAAAGACGGAAAAGTGACTATTTTAGATTGTACCAAAGTTTTCAGGGAGCAAGCCGCGAAGGAAATTGTATGTTTAAGTACAAAAATAAGTATTATATGGCGGCTTCGAATATTTATGGATGGGACTCTTCTTTTGCCTATTATTTAGTTTCTGATCATATTCGCGGACCTTATTTGCCAACAAACGATATGCAAATTATGGAAGGCTCGGCTGAAGATTATGCTCATGTAACCCAAACCGGATTTTTCTATACGATAAAACGCAATGGAAAAGAAACCGTTATTTATTGCGGAGATCGCTGGTCTGATTTTGCCGGAAATGGTTTAGGTTATAATCAATGGTTTCCACTTTCGTTTAATGGAAGCAAACCGTATTTTAATTCGTTAAGCTCATGGAATTTAGACGAAAAAACTGGAGATTGGACAGTTGGTACAGATAATAATTATGTGAAAAATGGTAGTTTTGAAGCTGATAGAAATAAGATACCAAGCAATTTTAAGCCCATTCAGGAACAATTATTAGGTTGGAAAACAGAAATTATTAAAGGAAATAAAATAAGTACAACAGATGCCAACTCGCCGCAACTGAATTATTTTAATACCGAAAATGACCGAAAAGAAGTAATAGGCGAAAAAAGTTTGAATATTACTGATAAAGTCGATTTTACAAGAGTAATTACCCAGCAAATTAGTTCGTCTCCTTATGTTATTTTAGAAGACGGCATATATACTTTGACAGCAAGAATTAAAAACAGCAAAGGTTTCAATGAACTTAAAATCTATGCCAATACCGGCGATGTTGATTATAAATTTAATATCGAAACAGAAAATTCTTCCTGGACAAGCATTCAGATTCCTAATATTGCTGTGAAAAACGGAAAAATCACAATTGGCTTTTTTGCTGATGGAATGGCTAATGCTTTTTGTTTAGTGGATGATGTGACTTTGGTAAAGAAATAAGTATTGATTACACAGATTTTTTATACTTTGTGACCTTTGCGAAAAACTTTGCGAACTTTGCGGTTAAAATCATTTCGTAACATCGTACCTTTGCAGCTTAGAAAAAAGAATAAAATGCTTAAAATAGGAAAATACAATAGCTTAACGATATTACGTGATACTAAGGTAGGATTGTTTTTGGGAAATCCAGAAAAAGATCCGGAAGGAATTCACGATGTCCTTTTGCCTAATAAATATGTCCCTAACGAATTTGAAATAGGCGAGGAGCTTATTGTTTTTGTGTATTTAGATCATGAACAACGTCCGGTAGCAACTACATTAGAACCTTATATTTTATTGAATGAATTTGCACTTTTGCGTGTTAATTACATCAATCAGGTGGGTGCTTTTATGGATTGGGGAATGGAAAAAGATATTTTGGTTCCGTTTAAGGAACAAGCCAGACCTATGGAAAAGGGAAAACGTTATTTAGTTTACCTTTATATGGATAAAAAGACTAATCGATTAGTTGCTTCAAGTAAAACAAATCAATTTCTGGATAACGAAAATATTACAGTTGAAAATGGAGAGGAAGTAGAACTGATAGTTTCTCATATTACTGAAATTGGTATCAATGTAATTATCAACGAAAAACACAAAGGACTTTTGTATAAAGATGAGGTTTATGATGATAGTATTCGTACAGGAGACAGAATGCGCGGTTTCATTAAAAACATTCGACCTGATAACAAAATAGATGTTTCGTTACAAAAACAAGGTTACGAAAGTATTGAACCAAATGCCGAAAAAATTCTAAACGAATTGAGAGCAAGCCGTGGTTTTTTAAGATTAAATGACAACTCGCATCCTGAAGATATTAAAACGGTGCTTAAGATGAGCAAAAAGACTTTTAAGAAAGCCATTGGAGCTTTGTACAAAGAGAAACTTATCGAAATTAAGGAAGACGGAATTTATCTCGTTAATGAATAAAAAAAAGAAAGACTAAGTCTGTTGGCTTAGTCTTTCTCTTTTATAGCTAATCTTATTTTTGGATAGGCTATAATGTATTTAACAATTAGAAACCTTTTTTTAGTTTCTCTTTCCGTTTTCTTTTCTTTATCTTTTTTTACCTCTTAAATGTTATTTAGAATACCATTTCACATTAGAAACCTTTGGTACAAAAGTTATAATATTGGATTTTACGCATTCATTTTAATGATTGTTTCAATCTTTGTATAGTAATCCAAATTGTTTACCCTTGGTGTTACTTTGAGTAAATTCTAATAAAATTTAGGGTCTCCCTCTTGGGCTCTTTTCTTCCGAAGTTTTTTAAATTTAGTAACGTACAAAAAAGAGTGATAAAGCTTGTTGTTTGTTTCAATATTCCTTTTTTAAGTTAATAAATCAGTGAAGTTCTCTAAGTTAATTTGTATTGTAAATATTTTACCAATTCCTCAACTAACTATGTCTAAAATTAATAAAAAAAAATTTTCGCTGTTTAAAAAAAACAAATTATTCGATGAAATTTAACAATTTTATGAGATTAACGGGATAAGGATTACTCTTGCTATGAAAGATAGCTTAATTATGAATAGGACTTTGCTTTCCTATAGTATAAAATGTAAAAAAATGATTTATTTTTACGCTAAAATTATTTAAACCCATAAAAATGGATTGGATTACAGCAAAAGAATATGAAGATATTACTTATAAAAAATGCAATGGTGTTGCCCGAATTGCATTCAACAGACCGAATGTTAGAAATGCATTCAGACCTAAAACAACTGCCGAACTTTTAGATGCTTTTCATGATGCACAGGAAGATACTTCAATTGGAGTAGTTTTGCTTTCGGCTGAAGGCCCAAGTACTAAAGACGGAATTTGGTCTTTTTGTAGCGGAGGCGATCAAAAAGCACGTGGACATCAAGGTTATGTGGGAGAAGATGGTTACCATCGATTGAACATTTTAGATGTGCAGCGATTGATTCGTTTTATGCCAAAAGCAGTTATTGCTGTAGTTCCGGGTTGGGCTGTAGGTGGCGGACATAGTTTGCATGTGGTTTGCGATATGACTCTGGCAAGTAAAGAACATGCTATTTTCAAACAGACAGATGCCGATGTAACCAGTTTTGACGGTGGTTATGGATCTGCTTATTTAGCTAAAATGGTCGGACAAAAAAAAGCCCGTGAAATTTTCTTTTTAGGACGTAATTATTCAGCTCAGGAAGCTTTTGAAATGGGAATGGTCAATGCTGTTGTGCCTCATGACGAATTAGAAGCTACCGCTTATGAATGGGCTCAGGAAATTTTAGCGAAGTCGCCAACATCTATCAAAATGCTGAAATTTGCCATGAACCTTACTGATGACGGAATGGTGGGACAACAGGTTTTTGCAGGCGAAGCTACAAGATTAGCTTATATGACCGAAGAAGCTAAAGAAGGCAGAAATGCGTTCCTTGAAAAAAGAAAGCCTAACTTTGAAAAGAAATGGTTGCCGTAAATCAGTAAGCAGTACACAGTACTCAGTGAACAGATTTATAGTAGTAACTATGAAAAATATATAAGCTAAGAAACTTAGAAACTTAGTTTCTTAGCAACTAAAAAGAATAAAATGAAACACTGGATTGAAGCCGCAAGACTGCGCACCTTACCTTTGTCAGTATCTGGAATTATTGTGGGAAGTATGTATGCTTTGGCACATCCTACTGATGAAATATTAACGCCTACAGAAGTCTTTAACTGGAGACTTTTTGGGTTTGCTATACTAACAACTTTAGGATTGCAAATTTTATCTAATTTTGCTAATGATTATGGTGATGGTGTAAAAGGAACCGATAATGAAGATAGGATAGGACCTAAACGTGCTATTCAAAGCGGTGTGATTTCGCCTGCTGCTATGAAGCGTGCTATCATTATTACTTCTTTTTTAACCTTGCTTTCGGCAATAGCATTGATTTATTACGCATTTGGAGATACTAATATTTTTTATTCGCTATTTTATCTTGTTTTAGGAATTTTAGCCATTATGTCGGCTATTCGTTATACAGTTGGAAATACAGCTTATGGATACCGTGGTTATGGCGACTTGTTTGTGTTTGTGTTTTTTGGATTGGTAAGTACTTTAGGAGTGAATTTCCTTTATTCAAAACAGTTTGATTTCGAATTGATTTTACCAGCTATGGCTGTTGGATTTTTAAGTGTAGGAGTTTTAAATCTAAACAATATGCGTGATGAAGCTTCAGATAAAAAGGCAGGTAAAAATACTATTGTTGTAAAAATAGGATGCGAAAAAGCAAAAAAATATCACTACTTTTTAGTTGGTGGAGCGATGCTTTTAACTTTAATATTTGCAGTTATAAGCGAATTCAAATTCGATCAATATTTATTTTTACTGGCTTATATTCCTTTAACTAAACATTTAATTACAGTTCGTAACAATCAAGAGCCTAAGTTGTTAGATCCTGAATTAAAAAAGTTAGCTTTAAGTACTTTTGTGCTTTCAGTATTGTTGTCATTGTGTATGATTTACTTTTTCTCGGATATTGTAGTAAATGCATTTTTAGGAGGAAGATAATTCATTAGTTAAAACTAATTACTATTCGCCAGTTACTCATCACTTAAAATATTAAATATGAAAATTACTTATTACGGTCACGCAGCTTTAGGGATTAAGGTGGGAGGAAAACATCTTATTGTAGATCCTTTTATTTCAGGAAATCCATTAGCAGAACATATTGATATTAACGAATTAAAAGCAGATTATATTTTGCTTACACATGCTCACGGAGATCATGTGCTGGATGTGGAAGCCATTGCAAAACGCACGGGAGCGGTGATTGTTTCGAATGCTGAAATTGCAGGCTATTATGAAGCCAAAGGTTTTCAATCGCATCCAATGAATCACGGTGGAAGCTGGAATTTCGATTTTGGTAAAGTAAAATATGTAAATGCAATTCATTCGAGTTCGTTTCCTGATGGTTCAAACGGAGGAAATCCTGGCGGTTTTGTTATCGAAGGCGAACATAAAAACATCTACATTGCTGGTGATACCGCTTTGACAATGGATATGAAGTTAATTCCAATGCGTACCAAACTGGATTTAGCTATCTTCCCAATAGGCGATAATTTTACAATGGATATCGAAGACGCTATTATTGCGGCTGATTTTGTACAATGTGACAAAATTCTGGGTTATCATTATGATACTTTTGGATACATAAAAATTGATCAGAAAGAAGCTATTCAAAAGTTTTTCAACAAAGGAAAAGATTTGATGTTGCTCGAAATAGGAGAGAATATCGAATTGTAGATTTTTATTTTTTATCAAATTAAAATCAACCACATTAGTGAAAAAAACAATTTTAGGATTATTGATTAGTTTTTTTTGTCAGGTTGCATTGGCACAAAAAACGGGTTATTGGGACAAAGAACGCGCTACGTATAAAGAAATTTCCGTTTCAGCAAGGGATAGAATTATTTTAGAAACCGATGATTTTCCCGCAGGAACCACCGAATTAATTTTTAGAATTACGCTTCTTGACAACAATCAGCAAATGGCAAGTAGTCTGGTTTCGGTTTTAAAATCGATTCCTGATCCTACCGGAATTAGTCAGGGTTCGGCAGGAGCTGTGTTTTTAATGTCTAAAATTTCAGGAGAAGATAAATGCAAATATGCCATTTTTTCGACAAAAGAATTAGCGAAAAACTACAGTTCAAAAGGGGAAACAAACGATGCTTGTTTGGTTCAAAATACAGCTGTTAGTAAAGATGCTAAACGACTATCAATTGATAAATCGGCTTGTATAAAAGCAAATACTACTAAATTGTTTTTTGGTTTCGAAAGTTCGAATTGGATAATGAAACAAAAAATCGTTCTGGAAGTGGTGCCTTGGGTCGATGCTAAATTAAGCCGTGGCTGGACTTTAGAAAACCGAAAAAATATCATTAACCAATGTAAAACATCAGCATTAGCGCGAAAAATGGCTAATTCAGATGATTTTTGCGTTTGTATTGAAGAAAAAATCCAAAAACAATATACTTTTCAGGAATTTCAAAAGTTGTTGGCTATGGAACAGGCTAAAGCGTATAAAGATTTTGGAGCCAATTGTTTTGAAGAAACAGGAATTGCCAATAACCTTTTTAATGATTTAAGAACAAAAGCTTCCAATAATATTAAAAAAGGAGACTACGGCTCGGCTATAAAAAACTACAACGAAATTGTCAACCAACAAAAAGCAACTGCTTTAGATTACAGCAATTTGGGTTATGGGTATCTATTGACCAAACAATACGGAAAAGCGATTAAAACCCTGAAAGAAGGCGAAAAACGAGATGATACTGAGTTGTTAGTGAAATTGAATTTAGCTCACGCTTATTTGTTAAATAATGAATATGCTAAAGCAAAAACAATCTACAAAGAATATCAAAATCAAAATGTAACTGATAGTTTAAGCTGGACTCAAAAAATCAAAGATGATTATCAGGCTTTCGCCAAAGCAGGAATTCAAAATGAAGATTTTGAAAGGGTTTTGAAGTTATTGAATTAGTAGATTTAACCGCAAAGGGCACAAAGTTTTTCGCTAAGTTCACTAAGTTTTTTTTAGAAATAACCCTGCGGATTGAACAGCTATAAAGGATTTTATATTGTCCTTTGTGATCCTTGCGGAAAACTTTGTGTTCTTTGTGGTAAAAAAATCAGCGGTAAAAAAATAAAAAATGAAAGCAACTTACCATAAATACATTCTTAATTTCAAACGACCATCTGGAACTTCCCGTGGTGTAATGACCGAAAAAGAAACCTGGTTTTTAGTCTTGGAAAAAGACGGGAAAAAGGGAATAGGTGAGTGCGGAATTCTAAGAGGTTTAAGTGCGGATGATCGACCGGATTATGAAGAAAAACTACAATGGACTTGCGCTAATATTCATTTAGGTAAAGATGCGTTGTGGGAAGCGTTGATTGAGTTTCCTTCGATACAGTTTGGAGTCGAAATGGCTTTTCGGTCTTTAATAAGTGAAACTCCTTTTTTGTTGTTTCCTTCCGCTTTTACCGAAAGCGAAAAAGCAATAGAAATTAACGGTTTGATTTGGATGGGCGAGGCGGCTTTTATGAAGCAGCAAATCGAAGAAAAATTAGCTCAGGGATTTCGTTGTGTAAAACTCAAAATAGGAGCGATAGATTTCGAAAAAGAGCTGGAATTATTGCGTTATATTAGAGAATATTTTACACCGGAGCAGGTAGAAATTAGGGTAGATGCTAACGGTGCTTTTTGTTTAAATGAAGCTTTAAATAAATTAAATCAATTAGCTGAATTTAAACTACATAGTATAGAGCAGCCTATTCAAAAAAACAACACTGACAGGATGGCAGGGTTGTGTGAAAACACTCCTTTTCCTATTGCTTTAGATGAAGAATTGATAGGAGTATTTACTTTGACAGAAAAAGAACAATTACTGCAGAGAATTAAGCCACAATACATCATTTTAAAGCCAAGTTTTGTAGGTGGTTTTAGAGGTACTCAACAGTGGATTACGCTAGCCGAAAAGTATAATATTGGTTGGTGGATAACTTCAGCTTTAGAAAGTAATGTAGGTTTAAATGCCATTGCCCAATGGACTTATACATTACAAAATCCCATGCCGCAAGGTTTAGGAACCGGAGCACTTTATGCTAATAATTTTGATTGTCCGCTTGAAGTTACTGAAGGTAAATTATTGTATAGAAAATCTAAAAACTGGACTTTTGATTTGTAGATAAAAATAAATTGTTGATACATTTTAATTCTGTTTTTCTACGCAAGAAACTCGGGAAAGATTGTCTTTGGAATTTTATATACCGTTTTTAAATTTCTTTTTAACTTAAAATTAATAGCTGTTCAGTTCAAGTACATTTTAAAATGATGTAATTTTAAGGATTATGGAAAAGAGCAATAAAAAAGGATTCTATTTTAAACAGTACCAGGCTCCTAATCAATCCCCATTTGATAAACTTTTTGAGATATTCAAAGAGTTAATTACACATACTTCGGGGGATTTTGATGAAGCGATCGATTGGTTGAGGGAATTAGACAAGGAATATAAATTGACTGATGAACAATATACTATTGACGACTTTATTGAGGATTTAAAGAAAAAAGGATACATCAAAGATGAAGTCAAAGATGATGGAACTTCAGGACTTGGAATTACTGCAAAAACTGAAAGAGCCATACGACAACAAGCCTTAGACCGGATTTTTGGTAACTTAAAACGTTCTGGAAATGGCAATCATAAAACAAAACATTCCGGAAACGGCGATGAACATACTGGTGAATTCAGGGAATTTCATTTTGGCGACAGTCTGGAAAGAATTTCTCTGACAGAAAGTTTACGCAATGCCCAAATTAATAATGGGGTCGATAACTTCATGCTTACCGAAAATGATTTGGTTGTTGAAGATACACAGTTCAAAGCTCAAATGAGTACCGTTTTGATGATTGATATTAGTCACAGTATGATTTTGTACGGCGAAGACCGGATTACGCCTGCCAAGAAAGTAGCTATGGCGTTGGCTGAATTAATTACTACAAGGTACCCAAAAGATACTTTAGATATTTTGGTTTTTGGAAATGATGCCTGGCCAATTGCGATCAAAGATTTACCTTATTTAAAAGTAGGCCCCTTTCATACTAATACCGTTGCTGGTTTGCAATTGGCAATGGATTTACTTCGAAGAAAGCGAAATACCAACAAACAAATTTTCATGATTACCGATGGAAAACCGAGTTGTGTAAGAGAACGTGATGGTTCATATTACATGAACAGTAATGGTCTCGACGAATATATTGTTGACAAATGCTATACTCAGGCGCAACAGGCAAGAAAATTACACATTCCAATCACCACTTTCATGATTGCCAGCGATCCGTATTTGCAAAAGTTTGTCAATAAATTTACTGAAGCCAATCAGGGAAAAGCTTTTTATACTGGTTTAAAAGGTTTGGGAGAAATGATTTTTGAAGATTATGAAACAAATCGGAAAAAGAGATTGAAGTAATCAGAAGGCAGAAATCAAAAAGCAGAACGCAGTTAACAGAAAGCAGAAATCAGATAATAGAAATCAGATATTAGAGAACAGAATAAAGATATTAGATATAGACTTAGTGTGCTTTGCGAAAACTTAGTGCTCTTTGTTGTTAAATAAAAAAAAACATGAAAATAGAAAATATAAACACTCTAGGCGAGTTAAAAAAATCAGGATACCAAAGCAAAACTATAAAAGACGAATTGCGAAACAATTTGCGAGAAAAAATTAAATCAGGAATTCCTACGTTTGAAGGCGTTCATGGTTTTGAAAACACTGTAATTCCTGAGTTGGAACGAGCTATTCTTTCGCGTCACAATATCAATTTATTAGGACTTCGTGGTCAGGCTAAAACCAGACTGGCTCGTAAAATGATTGAATTGCTTGATGAGTACATTCCGTATGTTAGTGGTTCAGAAATCAATGACGATCCATTAAATCCTATTTCTCGTTTCGCTAAAGATTTGATCGATGAAAAAGGCGATACAACTCCAATTTCCTGGCTGCACCGAAGCGAACGTTTTTTCGAAAAACTAGCTACTCCAGATGTTACTGTTGCCGATTTAATAGGTGATGTTGATCCGATAAAAGCAGCAAATTTAAAATTATCGTATGCCGATGATCGTGTGATTCATTTCGGAATGATTCCGCGTGCCAATCGCTGTATTTTTGTGATTAACGAGTTGCCCGATTTGCAAGCCAGAATTCAGGTAGCTTTATTTAATATTTTGCAGGAAGGTGATATTCAAATTCGTGGATTTAAGGTGCGAATGCCACTCGATATGCAATTTGTATTTACAGCAAATCCGGAAGATTATACTAATCGTGGTAGTATTGTTACGCCATTGAAAGACAGAATAGGTTCTCAAATTTTGACCCATTATCCAGAAAGTCTAAAAATTGCCAGAAAAATTACAGAACAGGAAGCCAAATTAGATACGGCTCAAAATGATACGGTTTACGTTCCTTCATTAGCTAAAGATTTATTGGAGCAAATTAGTTTTGAAGCCAGAGAAAGTGAATTTATTGACCATAAAAGTGGGGTGAGTGCCAGAATGAGTATTACCGCTTATCAAAATTTACTAAGTACTGCCGAACGCCGTGCTTTAAAAGCTGGTGTTGATAGAACTACTTTGCGATTGTCTGATTTTATGGGGATTATTCCTTCGATAACAGGAAAAGTAGAATTGGTTTACGAAGGAGAGCAGGAAGGAGCTGCTGCAGTTGCTGAAAGTTTAATAGCCTCGGCAGTGCGTACAATTTTCCCAGCGTATTTTCCTAAAATTGAAAAGTTAGAAAAACCAAATGATAAAACGCCTTATTCGGATTTGGTAGAATGGTTTTTTGCTGAAAGTGGTTTCGAATTATTGGATGATTGTTCTGATGAAGATTATCAAAATATTTTAGGGGCTATTGTACCATTGGAAATCTTACTCAAAGAATACCAGGCTGATTTAGCAAAAGAAGATAAGTTTTTTATGAAAGAATTTATTCTTTGGGGCTTAGTAGAATATCGAAAATTAAGTAAGGATAGAACTGATGATGGCTATCAGTTTAAAGATATTTATGGGAGTTATATCAGTAAATTATAAAACATTTGAAACGAAAAAATCCGTCAAAATCTTCAGATTTAATTCTGAAAATATGACGGATTTTTTATTTAAATAAAATGTTTTATTCTGTTAACAATGAACGGTCTAAGTGAACGTAACCACCATCACAGAAAATAAATTGTCCTGTAGTATGAGACGATCTTTCAGAAATAGTAAACAAGCAAGTATCTGCAATTTCATCAGGAGTTGTCATTCTGTTTTCCAAAGGAATTTTCTTCACAATAGATTTTAATTTTTCTTCTCCGTTTTCCAATGTTTTAATCCAGGTGTCATAAGCAGGAGTCCAGCTTTCGGCAATGATAATCGCATTTACTCTTATCGAATGTTTGATTAAATCTACAGCCCATTCGCGGGTTAAACCTAAAACACCACCTTTGGCAGCAGCGTAACCTGAAGTTCCTCCCTGACCTGTTAAACCAACTTTAGAACCGATATTCAAAATAGGTCCTTTAGAAGCTTTTAGGTGAGGAAGTGCGCTTTTTACAGTTACAAAGTAGCTTACCATGTTCAGTTTCAAAGAATCCATAAATTCCTCGTAAGAAGCGTCTAATCCGGCTCCGTCATTAACCCCAACATTGTTGATTAAAGCATCAATACGACCGTATTTAGCAACGATTTTAGCAATTGCTTCTTCTATTTGAACTGGGTTAGTTACATCAGTTTTGCAAAATAAACCATCAATTCCTTGTTTTTGAATTTCTTCAATATAAGCAAATCCTCTATCGTTTCTGTCGATTACTGCTGGAATTGCACCTTCGGCAGCCAAATGTTGTAATATTGTTTCTCCAATGCTTCCTTTAAGTCCGGCTGCACCAGTAATTACGACTACTTTTCCTTTTAATCCTAAATCCATAAATTTATAATTTATAAAATTGCACTGCATTGCCTCCCATGATGGCAGCTTGTTCTTCTGAACTTAATTTTGCAATGAAATTGGTTACTAATTCTTTTGTTTTTGTATAATTTCCGGCAACTAAACACACTGGCCAATCAGAACCAAAAAGGATTCTGTTTGCGCCAAAAGCGTCCAAAACTAATTGCATGTAAGGCTCTATTTGTTCTGGAGTCCAGTTGTTATAATCAGCTTCGGTGGTCATTCCTGAAAGTTTGCAATATACATTTTTATGTTCAGCAATCGCTTTCATTAAAGTTGCCCAACCATCATAAAATCCGTCTTTTAAATAAGGTTTTGCAATATGATCGATAACAAATTTCTGATTTGGAAAACGTCTGACTAATTCTAATGCTGCTCCTAATTGATGTGGAAAAATAAGAATGTCATAAGTGAAATTGTATTTTTCTAAAGCAGCAATTCCGTTTAGGAAATCTGGACGTAACATGAAATTATGATCCGCTTCTCCCTGAACTACATGTCTGAAACCTTTTAGTTTTGGAAATTTACTGTAATGCTCTAAAACAGTATCAACATCAGAAGCTCTTAAATCAACCCAGCCTACAATTCCTTTGATAAAATCGTTTTTTTGAGCCAAATCTAATAGGAAATCAGTTTCTGCCAATGTTTGATCGGCTTGTACAGCCACGCAGCCATCGATATTGTTTTCCTGATAAACAGTTTTTAAATCTTCAGGAAGAAAATCTTTGCGGATGACTTTCATGTCATCGTCTATCCAGGCATGTTTTTCGGACTCGTAAATCCAAAAATGCTGATGTGAATCGATTACCATATTATTTTAATTTAAAATCTACTGTAGCTTTGATTACGCCTGTTGCAGGATTTAACCAGCTGTCAAAATTAGCAATCATTTCAGTATAAGGAACATTATGGCTAATGTATGATTCTGTAGGGAACTGGTCTAAAACGCTAATTACGTGTTCAAAATCTTCGGTAGTCGCGTTACGGCTGCACATTAAAGTCATTTCTTTAGCATGAATTGCCGGATGGCTGTATGTTAATTCGCCTTTAGATAAACCAACCAATACAAAACGACCTCCATGGGACATATAATTTGGACAAGTTTCCAAAGCTCCTTTGTGACCTGAAGCATCAAAAACCGCTGTACATAAATCACCATTGGTAATTTTTGTAATTTCTTCAACTGTGTTTTCCCCAGCTTTTACAGTATAATCAACACCGATTTTTTCTTTGGCGTAAGCCAAACGCTGTTCGTTCATATCGATAGCGATTACTTTTGCACCGGCAATTTGAGCCAGTTTCATAATCCCAATTCCGATAGGACCACAACCTACCACAGCAACAGTTTCTCCAGGAACAATTGCTGCTCTGCGGATAGCGTGAGCACCAATAGCTAGTGGTTCAACAATAGCCATTTGATCATCAGATAAATTGTTTGCTGGTAAAAGAATAGAAGTAGGGACAGTTATTTGTTCCTGCATTCCACCATCAGTATGGACACCTAAAACCTTGATATTAGTACAGCAGTTGGTTTTTCCATTTCTGCACGCAATACAAGTACCACAGCTTATGTAAGGCATGATTACAACATTATCACCAGCTTTAATTCCTTGTGGATTTTCTCCAATTTCCAAAACTGTAGAAGCTAATTCGTGACCTAAAATTCTAGGGTAGCTAAAGAAAGCCTGATTTCCGCCGTAAGCGTGTAAATCGGTTCCACAAATTCCTACTTTGTTAATTTGTAGTAAGGCTTCGTTTTCTTTTCTTACAGGAGCTTCTTTTTCTTTTAAGATAAATTCACCTGGTTTTTCGCAAACAATATATTTCATAATAAGTAAGTTATTTTATTTGTTCCAACGTTTGAACAATACTAGAATAAAAAAACACAACTACGAATACATTGTGTTTTTGGTTTAAAATTCTATTTTTGTTACATAGATTGAACAAATATAAAAACTAATTGGAGAATAAAAAAAAATCTACAATAAAAGATATTGCTGCTGTACTGGGGCTAACACCTTCGGCAGTTTCTAAAGCATTGAGTGATCACCCACGAATTAGTGAGAAAACTAAACTGGCAGTAAAAGAAACGGCAATAAAACTGGATTATCAGCCTAACTATTTATCGAGTGCTTTACGTAAAGGGAAAAGTAATTTGGTGGGAGTAATTATTCCGCGAGTGAATAGTCACTTTTTTTCTTCGGTAATGGAAAATATCGAAAAAACACTTAACCTGAATGGTTACAATATTATCATGACGCAGTCTAATGAATTGTATGCCAAAGAATGTCAGGAAATAGATACTTTATTAAAAATTCAGGTGGATGGAATTATTGCTTCGATGGCAAACGAAACTACAGATTTAGAGTATTATAAAAAAATAAAATCAAAAACAGAATTGGTTTTGTTTGATAGAGGCGAAGAAGAATTAAATGTCGATTATGTAGGTATTGACGATTATAAAAGTAGTCATTTGGTCGTTGATCATTTGGTTTCACAAAAATGCAGCCGAATAGCTCATATTGCAGGTTTTAAGCATATTCGAATTTACAAGGAAAGAATTCGTGGCTATAAAGATGCACTGGAAAAATCAGGATTAGCAGCTCCTGATAATTGGATTATCGAAAGTAATTTACGTCTGGAAGATGGACGCCGAATTATGCAGCAGTTATTAGATTCGCCTGAAAGACCTGATGCGGTTTATGTGGCAGGTGATATTGCTGCACTTGGCGCTTTACAGATACTTTTAGAAAATAATATTAAAGTTCCTGAAGAAATCGCCCTGATTGGTTTTAGTGATGAACCTTTTACTTCCTTGACTCAGCCTTCTATTTCTACCGTAAATCAGCATAGTGACCAAATAGGAAAATTGGCTGCCGAAGCTTTTTTACAACGAATTACTAATCCGAAGCAAAAGATTAACCGAATTATTTTAGAACCAGAATTGATTATCAGACAATCTTCAAACAGGAATTTGAAATAAGCTAAAAAAGAGTTCTTTGCTCAAAGTTTAGTTTTGGATTATTCTTAAATTCAAAATGTTCGATGATTTCAAACTGTTTGATTTCAGGCTTAAAAAGGCGTAATGAAATACTGTTGCAAACAAAATTCAATTCAATAGGATTTGAAAACAAACGATAAGCAATAGCTAAATTTTCATCACTCAATTTACGTGCAATAGACAAATGCGGTTCGTTATTTTTTAAAAGTGTTTTTGGTCTGAAAGATTGGTTGATGTATTTCATCATTTGCTGCAAAGCTATTTTAGAAACCTCATCGGGAGTTATGAAAAAGGCACCATTTTGATAATTATTAAATCCATTCAGATGAACATCGACTGGTTTTAAACTGTCAGCAATAGTGTTAAGCTGTTTTTTGATAATTTCAATCTCACTTTTTGAAGCCATAAATTCATTGATAGTAAAATGTGCTAATGAATTTTTACTATTAAACCAGCCCTTTCTGTCTATTAATTTAATTTCATTGGATAATTTTTGTTTCATGGATTTTACCAAAGCAATTATTTCTTCAGAAGGACTAATAACTAAAGAATAACGGTTTTGCATTTTTTTAGTTTTAAGAAGGAAACTATGTGTTTTATTTTAAGGATTTTGTCTTTCTTTCAGTTGTATTTTTTCTAATTCTAAACCTAATTGATTAGCTTCATTTTCAAGTGATTGTATTTCGTTAGTATAAGATGTAATTTCAGCTTGAATAGCATTTATTTCTCTGGTTCGTTCATCAGCAGTTCTAAAAAACTGAAATTCTGATGCTTTAACCAGTTTGTTTTTAGCTTCTTCCAAACGGGTTTGGTATTCAATTTGTTTAACCTGATTTTCAGATAATTTAGCATTAATGGCTGCTCTTCTTTCTTTGGTAATTCGTTCGGCTTCTTGTTTTTGCTGTTCAATTAAAAGTTGTTTTTGTTGCTGAATTTCTTTTTCCTGCAATTCAAACTGGAGATTTTCTCTTTCTGTTTTGTCGTTTTTTTCTTCGAAATCTAATCTTCTTTTTTCCTGAATAATAGTCAAAATAACACTGCCAATAATTAATGAAACGAATATAAAAACGATATAAAAAGTACTTTTGTTTAATCCCATAATCTTAGGATTTTCCTCTTCGATTTTTTCTTCTTGCTGTGGTTCAGGAATTGATTTTGGAACCTCGGATTTAAATGGCGGCGGAATCACTTTTAAAATAGATTGTAATTCGTCTATTTCGCCGGCAGTTTTCCAGTCAGGCATTCCTGAAAACCATACAGGCGTTGTTGCCGTGATTTGTTTCATTTGCAATTCGGCTAAATCGAATGGACCGCTGCTTTCGACACCGTTATGTAAATAATATTTTTTCATTATTATCAGCTTAGATTGATGGCTTAATAACTGTATTATTAGTGATTTATTTTTTTGCGAAAGTATTAAAGTTTAACGAGTTCCCGAAATGGATATTTTTAATAATACAATCTAAAATCTAAGAATTTACAAAGAGCATAGTGTTTTTGATGTAATTCTTCTACAATTTCCACAGGATCATCTGAATCCTGAAACAAACTAAAAAAGAACCGGTCTAAATGAATACTACTAACAGTGGGATGAACAATACCATAACCTGAAATAGCTTTAGCTCCGGTTACATCAAGAAAATATTGTGATTCTTCGGATGTTAAATCTAATATTTTTTTATTGGCAAAATGAATAATCTTACCTTTAAGTTTTCCTTCAAATAGCTCGGCTATTTCCTCTAAACTATAGTAATAATCGTGTAAGCAAATATTATTTTCCTGACCAGGCATGACTAAATAAATAATCTCATAATCTTTAAAATTATGATCATCATAAAGTAAATTTCCAAGACTTTCTTCCAGTCCTTCAATGGTGTCACAATTTTTATAAATGCTGGGAATTTTATGTTCGAATGCTAAGATTTCTAAATTTTTGAGTACTTCAGTATTTGTATTGATTTCTACATCAGGAACACCTTCGAGACAAAAAATAAAGTTTTCATAATCCATGTAAAGCCACTTTTTTAAGTACGCAAATATAGGTTTTATCAGGAAAATTTAAATAGAATTAGCGAGGTGTTTTTTATACTGCATTGGTGATAATCCCATTTGTTTTTTAAACATTCTCGAAAAATAGTAAGGATCGTCAAAACCTACTTCTTTACATATTTCTTTGATATTAAGATTGGTAAAATTGAGATATTCACAGGATTTATGAATTTTTAATTGGATAAAATATTGAATAGGAGAGCTTCCTGTTTTTTGCTTAAACAATTCTGAATACCTTGAAACGGAATAAAAAGCCTGATTAGCTAATGCTTCGATGCTTAGTGTTTGGTTTAAATTGGCTTTCATAAAAGAGATAGAATCACTTATTTTATCTTCGATAGTATTGTCTAATGTATTCGAATAACATAAAGAACTTAAAAAGGTAATTAATCTAAAATGGATGAATTCGATTTTTTCGTCAGAAAGATTGTTTTCTAATAGTTTAATTATTTCGTTCAGGAGCTTTATTCGGCTTTCATCAAATGCAATTTTGACGGCTTCATTGGCATTTGTCGAAAATCGATTATAAAGTGTAGCAGCATAGTTTCCCGAAAAATGAATCCAGTAAATACTCCAGGGATCGTTCAAAGAACTTCCATATTTGTGGGGTGTATTTTGAGGAATAATAAAAGCTGAATTAGGTTGCAATTGAATTGTTTTTCCGTTGATTTTAATCCAGCCTTCGCCTTCAAGACAATACAGAAAAATATATTCCTGAATCCCATTTTTCCTGGATCGGTTATGGTGTTTAGCATTAGGAAAATAACCTATGGCATCAGGAAATAAATTATGGAAAAAGGGATGAAAATGTGCTTTCTCTTTTTGATCAGCAGATAATACTGCCATGGTTTGTCCCAAAAAGCCTTCTTTTATTTTTGGTTTCGGTAGATTATTCATTATAAATCTATGATTGATATGTATATTGATTTAGGTTCGTAAGATAGTCCATTTATTTCAATTAATAATCCATTTGTAAATAGATTCGTAAACGTATTTTTGTTTTACTATTAATTTAACCACAACATCTTTTATGGCAAGCCACAATAAACAGTTCAACAATTCTTATTTATTTGCAATTTCCATGGTTTCGGCAATGGGAGGATTACTTTTTGGTTACGATTGGGTAGTAATAGGCGGAGCCAAGCCTTTTTACGAACGTTTTTTTGATATCACTACATCGGCTAATTTGCAAGCCTGGGCAATGAGTTCGGCATTAATTGGTTGTATTGTGGGAGCTGTTGTTTCGGGAGTAATTAGTGATAAGTTTGGACGAAAAAGGCCTTTATTACTTTCGGCATTTTTATTTACGGTTGCTTCATTGGGAACGGGATTAGCTTCAACTTATTGGATATTTGTTGTTTTTCGAATAATAGGAGGAGTGGGAATTGGTCTGGCATCAGCACTTTCTCCAATGTATATTGCCGAGGTCGCTCCGTCTCATTTAAGAGGGCGTTTTGTTTCGTTAAACCAAATGACACTTGTAATAGGTATTCTTGCAGCGCAAATTGTTAATTTATTGATTGCTGAAAAAGTTCCAGCTGGAGTTAGTGACGAGTTCATTCGTGCTTCATGGAACGGACAAATGGGTTGGCGCTGGATGTTTTATGCCTGTGCAGTACCTTCAGTAGTTTTCTTTCTGTTGGTATTTACACTTCCCGAAAGTCCTCGTTGGTTAATGAAAGCAGGAAAAGAAGAAAAGGCTTTCCCTACACTGAATAAAATAGGAGGCGAAGCTTACGCTCAGGAGGAAATAGCTAATATAAAGGCGACATTAGATGATGTTACCGAAAAAGTTGATTTCAAAGCACTTTTCAATCCTAAATTTAAAAATGTATTATTAATTGGGATTGTAATAGCTGTTTTTCAGCAATGGTGCGGAATCAATACGGTTTTTAATTATGCCGAAGAGATTTTTACAGCTGCTGGTTATGGCGTGAGTGATACGTTGTTCAATATTGTAATTACAGGAACGGTTAACCTTGTATTTACTTTAGTAGCTATGTTTACCGTAGATAAATGGGGAAGAAAAAAACTCATGATTTTTGGAGCAGCAGGTTTAGCAATTACCTATTTGCTTTTAGGAAGTGCCTTTTATTTTGAGTTGAAAGGTGTGGCTGTTCTTTCGTTAGTGGTAGTGGCAATTGCTGTATATGCTATGTCATTGGCACCTATTACCTGGGTGATTCTTTCTGAAATTTTTCCTAACCGTGTTCGTGGAGCTGCTATGGCATTGGCAACATTCGCCTTGTGGATAGCCTGTTTTATTTTGACCTATACTTTTCCGTTACTCAATAAATCTTTTGGTGCGGCAGGAACTTTCTGGGTTTATGCGGGAATTTGCATCGTTGGATTTCTATTTATCCTAACGAAATTACCCGAGACCAAAGGAAAAACTTTGGAGGAGATTGAGAGTGAATTAGTGAAGTAATTTTGATAGATAAAGTAAATTTTTAAAAAAAATATAGCCACAGATTTAAAAGATTCCCACATATTTTTTTCTAAAAATCTAGGTATTCTTCATATAATCTAATCTTTATAAATCTTTTAAATCTGTGGCAAAAATTAAAATGCATAATTAAAAACATATTAATAATGAGTGTTAAAGCCTGGCAAGAGGAGGTAATCATTCCTACATACGAAATCGGGAAAGCCGAAAAGAATCCTATTTTCCTTGAAAAACGAGTGTATCAGGGTAGCAGCGGGGTAGTGTATCCTTATCCTGTGGTGGAAAAAATTGAAGATGAAAAATCAGATAAAAGCTATCAGGCGGTTTATCTGGAAAACGAATACATTAAGGTAATGATTTTGCCAGAATTGGGAGGCCGTGTACAAATGGCTTATGATAAAATCAAACAACGTCATTTTATTTATTACAATCAGGTAATTAAACCAGCTTTGGTGGGATTGACTGGTCCTTGGATTTCAGGTGGAATAGAATTTAACTGGCCGCAACACCACCGGCCGAGTACTTTTTTGCCTGTGGATCATATTATTGAAAATAATGCCGATGGCAGCGTTACTGTTTGGGTAAGCGAAAACGAAAAAATGTTCCATCAGAAAGGTATGGCAGGATTTACACTGCATCCCGGAAAAGCTTATTTGGAGATTAAAGGAAAATTGTATAATCCAACACCGGTTCCGCAAACATTTCTATGGTGGGCTAATCCTGCCGTGGCGGTGAATGAACATTATCAATCGGTTTTTCCACCGGATGTACATGCGGTTTTTGATCACGGAAAGCGCGACGTTTCTACATTCCCAATTGCAACGGGAACTTATTATAAAATTGATTATTCGGCTGGTGTTGATATTTCGAATTATAAAAATATTCCGGTGCCAACATCGTATATGGCTATCAATTCGGACTTTAACTTCGTGGGAGGTTATGAGAATGATACCCAAGCTGGTGTACTTCACGTGGCCAATCACCATATTTCACCGGGGAAAAAGCAATGGACCTGGGGAAATGGAGATTTCGGAAAAGCCTGGGATAGAAATCTTACTGATGAAGATGGACCGTATATCGAATTGATGGCAGGAGTTTATACGGATAATCAACCTGATTTTAGCTGGATGCAGCCTTATGAAGAAAAAACTTTTACTCAATATTTCTTGCCATATCGTGAATTGGGTGTTGTTAAAAATGCTTCGCAGGATTTACTTTTGAATTTAGATAAAGAAGGAGACAAAGCCATTGTGAAGATTTTTGCAACTTCATTGCAGAAAAAAGTAAAAGTCGTATTAGAAGGCTTTTTTGAAGAAACTGTGAATTTAAGTCCTGAGCAGGTTTTCGAACGAGAAATTTCTGTTGGCGCTGTGGCTCTAATTGATTTGAAATTGGTTGTTTATGCTGAAAATGGCAGGGAGTTATTAAATATTAAAGCAGAAGAACAGGAAGCAGTAGTAACTCCCGAAGCGGCTAAGCCTGCTTTTTCTCCGGAAGAAACACCTACTTGTGAACAATTGTATCTCACGGGATTACATTTGGAACAATACCGCCATGCTACTTATGTTGCTACCGATTATTATCAGGAAGCCTTGAAAAGAGATCCGTCTGATGTTAGAAATAATAATGCGATGGGATTGTGGTTACTTCGAAGAGGAAAATTTGCCGAATCGGAAAAGTATTTTCAGGCAGCCATTGACACCCAATTGCAACGTAACCCTAATCCGTATGATGGAGAACCACGATATAATTTAGGATTGGCATTGCAATATCAGGGAAAAAATAAGGAAGCTTATGCTGCATTTTACAAATCATGTTGGAATGCCGCTATGCAGGATGCAGGTTATTTTGGCTGTGCCCAGATTTCCTGCCTTAACGATAATCTGACCGATGCATTATATGAAATTGATAAATCCTTAGTTCGCAACTGGCATAACCACAAAGCCCGTGTTCTAAAAACAGCCATTTTAAGAAAGTTAGGAAATAAACAAGAAGCTTTAATGTTGATAGAGGATTCTTTAAAAATCGATTTATTCAATTTTGGCTGTCGTTTCGAAAAATACCTGATTTCAAATTCGGTTGCAGTTTTGGACGGAATGAATCGTTTGATGCGTGGCGAAATTCATAATTATGAAGTGGTGGCATTGGATTATATTGCTGCAGGAATGTATGATGAAGCGGTTCAATTGTTGAAAGAAGGAATCAAAGTATGTCCAACAACTCCAATGACGTATTACTATATGGGATGGGCATTAAGTTTAGCTAATAAAAACAGTACAGAAGCCTTTGAAAAAGGAGCTTCTCACGCTCCTGAATATTGTTTCCCAAATCGTTTGGAGGCTATTTTAGCATTAGAAACAGCACAAAAATTAAATCCAACTGATTCTAAAGCGCCTTATTATTTAGGGAATTTATGGTATGATAAGCGTCAATATGCTGAAGCTATTGCCTGTTGGGAAAAATCAGTAGCGATTGATGAAAGTTTCCCAACAGTACACCGCAATTTATCGTTGGCTTATTTCAATAAATTGCAACAAGAAGAAAAAGCAATTGTTTCCTTAGAAAAAGCTTTTTCATTGGATACAAATGATTCCCGTATTTTGATGGAGTTGGATCAATTGTACAAGCGTTTGTGTAAACCTCATAGTGAGCGATTGGTCTTTTTGGAAAAGTATTTCCATTTGGTGGAACAACGCGATGACGTTTATCTGGAATATATTACATTATGCAATCAACTAGGGAATTATGAAAAATCAATTGCATTAATTGATAATCGAATTTTTCATCCCTGGGAAGGTGGCGAAGGAAAAATTCCGGCGCAATATCAATTGGCAAGAGTGGAATTGGCTAAACAATTTTTGGCTAAAAATGAATTTGAAAAAGCTATAAAATTATTGAATGAATGTCTGGAATATCCGCATAATTTGGGAGAAGGAAAATTACATGGAGCTCAGGAAAATGATTTCCATTATTGGTTGGGTTGTGCTTATGAAGGTTTAAAACAAACAAATGAAGCCCAGAAATATTGGGAATTGGCCAAAGACGGAAATACAGAACCTGCAGCAGCTATTTTTTACAATGATCAAAAACCGGATAAGATATTTTATCAAGGATTGGCTTTATTAAAATTAGACAGAAAATCAGAAGCTCAGCAACGTTTTGATTCTTTGATTGCTTTTGGAGAAAAACATTTAGACGAAATTATAAAGCTCGATTATTTTGCAGTATCATTGCCTGATTTGTTGATTTGGGAAGATGATTTAACTTTTAGAAATAAAATCCATTGTCATTATATGCTTGGTTTGGGTAATTTTGGCTTAGGTCAAATAGCTAAAGCAGCAACACATCTTAATGAAGCCGCAAAAATGGATTTGAATCATCAGGGCGTTCAGGTACATTTAGCAATGATCAACGAAAATGCTTTGGAATTGAGCAGATAACCATAAAAAACATTAAAATAGATATTCATGAAAAAAATTAAATTCTTTCCTTCAGTACTTATATTATTGTTTATTGTTTCCCTACATGTTACTGCACAAAGCAATTATTCCATTGATATAACTAAAGTTAAAACTGAGGTTAAACGCGGTCATCTTGATTTAGGTGGAACAAATGCTAAAGGTGACAGGATTGACGTAAACAGTTTTTATCTGGAGCGAAATGGAAAACCTTTTATTCCTGTTATTGGCGAATTTCATTACAGTCGCTATCCGCATCAGTATTGGGACGAACAGTTGAAAAAAATGAAAGCTGGAGGAATTACGGTAGTAGCTACCTATGTTTTTTGGAATTTACACGAATTTAAAGAGGGTGTTTTTAATTGGTCTGGCGATTTAGATGTTCGCAAATTCACCGAACTTTGCGCTAAAAATGGATTACAAGTTCTTATGAGAGTTGGACCATTTGCTCATGGTGAAATGCGAAACGGAGGACTTCCGGATTGGTTATACGGTCGTCCTATTGATGTAAGAAGCAACGATCAGGTGTATTTATTTTATATAAATAGACTGTATCAGGAAATTGGTAAACAATTAAAAGGGCTAATGTTTAAAGACAATGGTCCTGTTATTGGGGTACAATTGGAAAATGAATACCAACATTCAACAGCGCCATGGGGATTTACATATCAGGATGCTCCTAAAGAGCGTACTGTTGCAGGACGTGATAAAAAGATTATTCAGGATGGAGTTGGAATTAATAGCATGGGAAATGAATTTGCCGATGTAGGTAAAGACCACATGAAAACTCTTAAAAAACTAGCTATTGATGCTGGTTTGATAGCACCTATTTACACAGCAACTGGCTGGGGATATGCAACTATTGTCGAAAAAGGATCCATTCCGGTGATGGCGGGCTATGCTTATCCGTTTTGGACAGCCGGAAATAGTCCGTCACCGTTTTATTTGTTTAAAAATATTCATCAAAATCCGGATTATTCTCCTGTAAGTTATGATGTTAATTTGTATCCATCATTAGCAGCCGAATTAGGTACAGGAATGGCAGTTACTTATTCCAGACGTCCAAGAGTTCTGGGAGAAAGTTTTTTACCAATGATGGTTCGAACTGTAGGAAGTGGAACTAACGGACTTGGATTTTACATGTATCATGGAGGAACTACACCTTCTATAGGTAATTTTTTCATGGCTGAAGGAGCCGGACTTCCTAATAAATCATACGATTATCAGGCGCCTATTGGTGAGTTTGGAAATGTAAGCAGTGGCTATTATCCGTTAAAGCTGATAAATTACTTTTTGAAAAGTTATGGTAATGATTTAGCGCCTTTATATCCAATATTGCCTTCGACTAATGACAGTATCAAAGCTACTGATACTAGTACTTTGCGTTATGCTGTAAGAGGAGATGGAGATAAAGGCTATTTGTTCATGCATAATTTCCAGGATCATTTAGAAACTAAAGATTTATCAAATTTAAAAATTGATATTGCTACTAAACAAGGAAAAATACAATTTCCACAAACAGGAACTTTTACCTTAAAAGCAGGCAGTTCAGCTATTTTTCCGTTTAATGTCAATTATGATGGTGTAGCCATTCGTATGGCAACAGTACAGCCTTTTTGCAAGTTTACCAATAAGAATAAAAAGTATAATGTGATGGTTGCTATAGATGGTATTGCTCCTGAAATTGTACTTCAGGGTGAGGTGAAAGTTAGTGGTACAGGAATAAAAACTGTAGCTAGAAACGGGAATACTGTTGTAATTTGTAGTGCTGGTAAAATCAATGATTTCGAAATAAACGGAGTTTCATTTTTAGTTTTACCAAGTAGTGAAGCAGAAAAAGGGTATTTGATTGGCGAAGTTGACAATCAAAAGTTAGTATTGAGTAATGCATTGGTATTAGATAATAATGGAAAATTAACATTGGTTAGTAATAATCAGGAAAACATTGATTTTGCTGTATATCCTGCTGCTGCTGTAACTTCGGTTGATGGAAAGCTGACAAAAGGAAAAGCGGCAATTAAAAACATAAGCACCTGGAAGTTGAGTGTGCCAAAAGTAGATATTACTATTAAATTAATACAAGCCGATAACAGTCACTATGTACTGAAAGCGGGCAGTCTTGATTTATCGAAAGTAAATGATGTTTTCATCACTTTTGATTATCGTGGCGATCGTGGAATTTGTATGATGAACGGTGAGTTGCAAACAGACGATCTTTACACAAGTAAACCCTGGACAGTTGGACTTAAAAGATTCCAGGAAGCTTTAAAAACAACAGATATGTATTTCTATTTTATGCCAATGCTAAAAGACGCTCCTTATCTAAGTTATTTGGATAAAAAAGTATTGCCTGATTTTAGTGACAAAAAGAGTTTTCTGGAAGTGAAACAACCTCAAATTTCAGTTGAATACAAAGCGAATGTTGAGTTTAAGTAACATAAAATGCTTTTCATAAAGCATCAAATTTTCCTGATTCTAATTAGTAATAATTTGGCAATGAATTAATTTCTAATTGGAGCAATCAAAAATAATCTGGAATAAAGTGATTTTTAATTTTGGATTCCTACAAGGTAAATGTATTTTTGGAAAAACAAGATTACTGTAAAACACATGAGAATATCAAAATTAATTCTTGTCCTGCTAATTTTTATGAGTTTGGCAACTAAGGCGCAAACTTCTGGGAAAGCTGGAACTTTTGAGGCTGGAGAAAAAACGTTTTTATTAAACGGAAAACCATTTTTAGTGCGTGCTGGAGAAATTCACTTTCCAAGAATCCCAAGAGAATATTGGGAACAACGCATTCAAATGTGTAAAGCCATGGGGATGAATACCATTTGTATTTATCTTTTTTGGAATTTTCACGAGCAACAACCGGATCATTTTGATTTTACAGGACAAAAAGACGTAGCCGAATTTGTGCGATTGGTTCAAAAAAACGGAATGTATTGTGTGGTTCGTCCCGGACCTTACGTTTGTGCCGAATGGGATATGGGCGGTTTGCCTTGGTGGTTATTGAAAAAGAAAGATCTTCAGGTTCGAACGTCTAATGATTCCTATTTTATGGAACGTTCTTTAAAATATTTAAAAGCAGTAGGGAAACAATTGGCTCCGTACCAAATTCAAAATGGCGGAAATATTATCATGGTTCAGGTCGAAAATGAATATGGTGTTTTCGGGAATGATGTGGGGTATATGAACCAAATTCGTGATGCAGTTCGTAATTCAGGATTTGACAAGGTTCAATTATTCCGTTGCGACTGGAGTTCGAATTTCTTCAAATACGATGTGGAGGGAGTTTACACGGCATTAAATTTTGGTGCTGGTTCAAATATTGATAAACAGTTTGAAAAATATAAAGAAATCTATCCAAAAGCGCCACTCATGTGCAGCGAATATTGGACGGGTTGGTTTGATTACTGGGGAAGAGCGCATGAAACCCGATCCATCAGCAGTTTTATAGGCAGTTTAAAAGACATGCTGGATCGTAATATTTCATTTAGTTTGTATATGGCGCATGGTGGAACTTCGTTTGGACAATGGGGTGGAGCTAATTCACCTCCGTTTGGAGCGATGGTTTCTTCTTATGATTATAATGCTCCCATTAACGAAGCAGGACAGCCTACTGACAAATTTTACGCAGTGCGTGATTTGATGAAAAATTACCTGAATCCGGGTGAAACAATTCCGGAACCACCAGCCAATTATCCTGTAATTTCGATTCCTAAAATTACATTTAATGAGTCGGCATCGCTTTTTGAAAATCTTCCAAAAGCTAATAAATCAGGATTAATCCAACCGATGGAAAATTTTGATCAGGGCTGGGGGCGCATTTTGTATCGTACCAAATTACCAGAAAGTGCCACTTCATTTGATATAAAAATTACTGATTTGCATGATTGGGCTGCTATTTATATCAATGGAAAATTGATTGGAAATTTAGATCGTCGTAAAGATCAGCATACAATAAAAATACCTGAAGCAAAAAAGGGTGATGTTCTGGATATTTTAGTTGATGCTTTGGGCAGAGTGAATTATGGAAAAACTATTATTGACCGCAAAGGAATTACTGAAAAAGTAGAAATGCTGGTGGGTTCAACTGCTACTAATCTGACCAATTGGGAAGTTTTTAATTTCCCAGTAGATTATGATTTTCAAAAGAAAATGAAATTCAAAAAATCCAAAGCCAATGGTCCGGCGTGGTACAAAGCTACTTTCGAATTGAATGTCGTTGGAGATACTTACATCGACATGAGCAGCTGGGGCAAAGGAATGGTTTGGATAAACGGATATAATATTGGTCGTTATTGGAAAATTGGACCACAACAAACCTTGTTTATGCCTGGATGTTGGTTGAAAAAAGGTAAAAATGAGATTATCATTCTGGATTTAGAAACGCCAAAACAAGCTCAGATTACAGGAGTAACCGTTCCGGTTTTAGACAAAATTGTAGTAGACGAATCGCTTTTGCACCGTAAAAAAGGAGAAACTTTGGATTTGTCTGCTGAAACACCTGCTAATCAGGGAGAATTAAGCAGCGGTCAGGGTTGGAAAGAAGTCATTTTCGAAAAAGAATTCGAAGGCCAGTATTTTTGTTTTGAAGCTTTAAATTCTCAAAATCCTAAAGATACCAGCAGCAGTATTGCTGAAATTGAATTGATTGGTGTAGATGGTTTGCCAGTCAATCGTTCTAAATGGAAGATTGTTTACGCTGATAGTGAAGAAGTTTCGGTAGGAAATTATTCGGCTGAGAAAATATTTGATCAGCAGGAATCTACTTTTTGGTCAACGGCATGGACGGTTTCTAAAACATCGCATCCACATCATATTGTAGTAGATATGGACGAAAATATTAAAATTAAAGGATTTAAATACTTACCACGTACAGATAAAAGTACTAATGGAAATGTAAAATCGTATCGTTTTTATATTAAACCAAGCTCATTTACAATTAAAAAATAAATACACTCTAATGAAAAAACTCAATTACGTCTGTCTTCTTTTGGCAATTCTATTTTCTTTAAGCAGTTTTAAAGGAAAAGATGAAGTAATCAATTTGGATGGCAATTGGCATTTTGAAATTGATCGAAATAACGAAGGAATCGCAGGGAAATGGTACAATAGAAATCTTTCGGATAATATCAAGTTGCCGGGTTCGATGGCAGAATTTTTAAAAGGAGACGAAATCACGTTAAAAACAAAGTGGACAGGTTCTATTTATGATAGTTCCTTTTACTTTAGACCGAGTTTAAAAAAATACCGTCAACCGGGAAATATTCACATTCCTTTTTGGCTAACTCCGGCAAAACATTATGTTGGTGCGGCCTGGTATCAAAAAGAAGTTACTATTCCATCAAATTGGAAAGGAAAGCGAATCATTCTTCATTTAGAAAGAACACATATCGAAACCAGAGTTTGGGTAAATGATAAAGAAGTAGGTTTGCAAAATTCCTTAGTAGCTCCGCATGTATATGATTTGAGTGCTTATCTGACTGAAGGAAAACAACGTATTTCTATTCGTATAGATAACCGAATTAAAGAAATAAATGTAGGTCCAGATTCACACAGTATTACTGATCATACACAAGGAAACTGGAACGGAATTATTGGTAAAATTGCATTGGAGGCGATTGCGCCAGTTTATATAGACGATGTTCAGGTATATCCTGATGTCAGAAATCGTAAAGCCCGAGTAAAAATTACAGTCAATAATAGTACTAAGAATAATTTTACCGGAAAAATTGTTATTTGGGCTAAAAGTTTTAATTCTAAATCATCTGATCAAACTAAGGAAATAGTGAGCAAAATTGCTGTTTCTAAATCAGGAACGAATATTGTGGAACTTGATTTGCCTTTTGGCGAAGGAATGTTGACCTGGGACGAATTTAATCCTGCCTTGTATCATTTAGATGTCAATCTAGATGCCAAAGGAATAAGTGCACATAAGAAAGTGCAGTTTGGAATGCGTGAATTTAAAATTAACGGAAACCAGTTTTTAATTAATGGTAATCCGGTTTTCCTAAGAGGAACGGTTCATAATTGTGAATTTCCATTAACAGGTTATCCGGCAACGACTGTTGAAGCTTGGGAAGAAATTTATAAAAAAATAAAATCGTACGGATTAAATCACGTTCGTTTTCATTCCTGGTGTCCGCCGGAAGCTGCTTTTATTGCTGCTGATAAAGTGGGATTGTATTTGCAGCCGGAAGGACCGAGTTGGCCTAATCACGGTCCAAAAATTGGTTTAGGTCAGCCTGTAGACCAATATTTGTATGACGAAACGACAAGAATGGCTAAAGAATATGGAAATTATGCTTCATTTACGATGTTGTCAGCAGGAAATGAGCCAGCAGGAAATCAGGTGAAATATTTGAATGCTTTTGTTGATTTTTGGAAAGCAAAAGATAACAGAAGAGTTTACACAGGAATGTCAGTAGGCGGAAGCTGGCCTGTAGTTCCTAATGCTGAATACCAGTCGCGTGGTGGTGTACGAGGCTTGAACTGGAATAAGGTTTTAGAAACAGAATCTGATTTTAGTGCCGGAATTGCTCCGTTCAAAGTTCCTTTTGTAGCGCATGAAATTGGTCAGTATTGTGTGTTTCCAAATTTCGAAGAAATTAAAAAATACACAGGAGTTTACAGAGCTAAAAATTTTGAGATGTTTCGTCAGGAATTAGAAGATCATAAAATGGGAGATCAGTCTAAAGATTTCCTGAATGCTTCTGGAAAATTACAAGTGTTGTGTTATAAAAACGAAATTGAAAAAATGTTGAGAACTCCTGGTTATGCCGGTTTTCAAGCATTAGGTTTACAGGATTTTCCTGGTCAGGGAACAGCTTTGGTAGGAGTATTGGATGCTTTTTTTCAGGAAAAAGGATATGTTACTGCTAAAGAATATTCGAGATTTTGTAATGAAACGGTTCCTTTGGCAAAAATTCCAAAATTTGTTTACAATAACGGAGAAACTTTTAAAGCTGAAATCGTTCTTTTTCATTCGGGTAAAGAGGCTTTAAAAAATGCAGTAATTAGCTGGACAATTAAAGATGAAAAAGGAGTAGTTCTTGCTTCTGGTAATTTTGATCCAAAGACCTACGAAAACGGAAACGGAATTGTAGTTGGAAATCTTAGTCTTGCTTTAACTGATATTAAAGTGGCTTCTAAATTGAATTTGGAAGTAAAAGTAAATAATACTGATTTTGCTAATGATTGGAATTTTTGGGTATATCCAAATGAAAATGTGAAAGTTTCTCCGGAGATTTATTATACTAAAGTCTTAGATGAAAAAGCGAAAGTGGTGTTGAATAAAGGAGGAAAAGTGTTTCTGAATGCGTCAGGAAAAGTGGTAAAAGGAAAAGAAGTAGAAATGCATTTTCTACCGGTTTTCTGGAATACGTCCTGGTTTAAAATGCGTCCGCCACACGTTACCGGAATGTTGATTCAGGAAAAAAGCCCGGCTTTTACAAGTTTTCCAACGAGTTATCACAGTGATTTACAATGGTGGGATATTCAAAATCGTGCTCAGGTTATGAATTTAGAAGATTTCCCTGCTGATTTCCGTCCGTTGATTCAACCTATTGATACCTGGTTTATGAATCGCAGACTGGCTCTAGTTTTTGAAGCTCAGGTAGGAAAAGGAAAATTAATTGTAAGTAGTGCCGATTTAGGACCTGAAGTTCAAAATAAACCTGCATCAAAACAATTGTTTACTTCATTACAGAATTATATGAATTCGAAAGAATTTAATCCAAAAAATAAATTGAGTATCGAAGTAATTCAGGATATTTTTATGAGTCCGTCAAAAGAACAATTTGAGAATTATACTAAAGACAGTCCTGATGAGTTGAAACCCAATTCGAATCAGAATAAAGTGAATTAATAATAATGAAAAAGCCAGTAAAAATAAATTTACTGGCTTTTTTTATAATGTTAGATTAATCTAATTAATCTTGGTTTGTTACTTTTCTGTAAGGAAATGCATTGAAGATATGTCTTTTAGCAAATCGTGCAGGAGAATCAGCATTTACCATTTTTACATAAGTTGCTTTAGGAACACTGATGTATTCGTAAACGCTACCATTAGAAAAATCTACAATTAATCTGCCTTCCTGAAATTTGTAATCAGAGATAGTTGCAGTAGCAATAGTTTCATTGTACTCAGGTAAGTTAGCTTTAATAGTTTCAGGATTAATACTTACAAGGAAATGGTAAGCTTCAATAATCTTTTTACTGTTCTCTTCAGCAGCTTTTAAACCAGCCTCATCTCCTTGAAATTTATCAGGGTGAGATTCTTTCATCGCATTACGATAAATGGTTTTTAACTCTTTTAACTGTACAGTTTTATCAACATTTAAGAGCTTGCGGTATTCAACTATTTTTTTCATAAATTTAATGTAACTACTTGTCTGTTAGCTTGAAACTAATGTTTTTAGATTCGAAATTGACAATTTTTTGCAAAGGTACACTTTTTTTTAAGTTTTCAGTTTATAAGCTTAAAAAAAGCAAAAAAAGATTTTTCAAACCTAATCTATTGATTTACAATAATTATTATTCGGGCTTGTTATTAGCTTTATCAAAGTTTTTAGACTTTTTAGGATACTTTTTATAGCTTATATCACTTGGATTTTCGATCACTGATTTTATTGTTACCCAGTCACCAACAGCATGTTTTGCCTGAACCATTTTATAATCTAATAGATATTCGCCACAAAAAAAGTTGTTATCCTCATCTTTTTCAATAATTCCGGTAAATACTCCTTTTTGTAACATCTTTTCTTCTGAAGCTTTGGTCATGGTATTTTATTTAAAATTCTGCGGCAAAGTTAATCAATTATTGTTGGCTTAGGCTGTTTTATGCTTTCTAAGTATCTTTGCGCTCATGAAGAAAAACTTTAAGCCACATCCTAATTCTTTCAAAAATACCTTTTGTGTTTTTCATGAAGTGCTTCCAAAAGCTCTGGAAGGATTAAAAGTCCAGTTTGAAAGCAAGGCTGGAAGTAGCTATTATTACACTCAGGAAGGAATGTATCGTGTTTCTAATCATTGGGGACGATTGGCCAACAGCAAATGGCGATTAATAGCTATGCAGCCTGAAACAGCTTCTAAATACAAAATAGGTTTTGCTAAATGGGATTGTTTTTATCCTGACAATACTACCGAAAAATTGTACTATTTAGAAATGGATTATGCTAAAAACACCGTGAATTATCAGCATAAATTAAATCCTGATTATAATCAAAAAGCAGTGCTTCGTAATAGTCTGGAAACGACTAAGAGAATTAAACAAGTTCGCAATTTACTTCAGTTAACTTCCTGGGCTAAACATTTTGAATGTGATGATATTGCGCTTTTACGCTCTTTAATTATTGATGATTTGATTAATACCAATGCAACTTTGGAATCAATAAAAATGGAGGTTGCTAAAAAGTGTTCTTAATTAGCAATTTTAGTCAAATCATTTAAAGTTACAGGTTTGCACATATATCCTGAAATGCAAGGATTATTTTTAGCTCGTTCCTTGTCTTCAATTGCAATTGAAGAGCTCGAAATATAAATTTGAATATTAGTATAAATTTGAGATTTTAAAAGCATTATTTCTTCCATAAATCCCCATCCGTCAAGGACTGGCATTTCTATATCAAGCAAAATAATATCAGGAAAACTACCATTATCCAAAATGATTTTCTTTAACATATCAATAGCTTCTTTACCATTATGGAAAGAAGTATTAGAAGAAAAAATATCCGATTTAAGGATAATTTTTTTCATTATAATTTGATAAATAGGATCATCATCTATTACCCAGATTGTTTTTCCTGTCATGATATATATACTTTAAAAGTTGTTCCTAAATTGGGTTCACTTTCTACAGTTATACTGCCGCCCATTGCATCAATTTGGTTTTTAGTAATAAATAATCCAATGCCTTTTGAATCCTTGTGTGTACTGAATTTTTTATACATTCCAAATATTTTATGACCGTTTTTATTCAAATCGATTCCTATTCCGTTATCAGATATCTGAAGTACTGTTTTTTTGTTTTCGATATAAGAATCAATAGTTATAATAGGATGTTTTTCCTGATGGCTGTATCGAATAGCATTCGAAATAAGATTATATAAAATACTTTCCAGATAAGCCGGATTATAATTGACTTCTACAGCTGCATCAATCGATGAAACAACATTAATTCCTTTTAATTCAATCTGATCAGCAAGCAGTGTTAAAGTATTATCTAAATATTGTTTTAAATTTAAGTTTTCGGTTACTATATCTACATTGGTTTGAATACTTACAATTTCGTTAAGGTTAAGCATGGTTTCATTTAATGAATCAGAAACTGATTTTAATAATTGTATCATTTCCTCTTTTTCTTCTTCAGATTCTGAGGTTTCAATTAAATCAACAATAGATGAAATATTACTGGTGTGCGATCTTAAATTATGCGAAACAATATAAGAAAAATTCAGTAACCTTTTATTTTGTTCGCTTACTAAATTGAACGAATTATTGAGCTCTTTTTCAATTTCTTTAGTTTTAGTAATATCAATGATAATTCCTCTTAAACTTTTAGCTTCATTATTATCAGTAATTACATTTACAATATCTCTAACCCAAACTACCGAACCATCTTTGGCAACCATTCGATATTCAAAATCATGATTTTTAAGTTGGTTAGTTTGTTCAACGCAATATTGTAGCGCATTTTCCTTGTCTTTATAAAAAATATGGTTTACCCAAAAATTAGGAGTATTAATCCATTCTTCAGAAGTATAGCCTAAAATATCTTCGACTTTTTTACTAACAAAATTAAATTCTAAAGTTTTAGCGTCACATTCCCATACAATTCCGTCAACAGTATTAATAAGTGATTCGATTCTTTTTCGAGAAGCAAGAATAATTTTGTCGGCTTTTTTTCTCTTCGAAATATCTTCAATAATTACAATGTGATTAGTAGGTTTTTCGCCTTTTTTCCATAATGGAGAAACAGTAATATTAACCCATATTGTTTTGCCAGATTTGCTAATGTACCTTTTTTCCAGACTAAATTCTTCGATTTCATCTTTATAAAGTTTTTCTAGTGAAAGCAACGATTTTTCGATATCATCAGGATGTGTGATTGATTTTAAATCCATCGATTTTAATTCTTCTGAACTGTATCCTATTAATTGACAAAAGCGTTTATTAACATCCGAAAATTTTCCTGTATTCGAATCAACATAGGTAATTCCTACTGCAGCCTGATCAAAAATGCTTTTGAATTTGATTTCGTTTTTTAAAAGTTTATCCGATTGTTTACGAAGCAATATTTTTAATTCGGCTGGTTTTTTAAAGAAAGAATAGGTTAAAAATCCAATTAAAGAAGCCAGAAATAAAGCTAAAACGCAACGAATTACAGTTGTAAATAATAATTCATTTGGGTTTTTATCTACCAAATATAATTTCCAGTCACCATCGGGGATAATAGAACTTACTGTATTTTCAGGATTAAATTCTTCATCTGCATTCAAAAAGAAATCTTCTCTTTTACTGACAGGATTGATTTTAGAAAATAAAAAATGGTATTTTGAGGTATTCATTTTTTCGATTTCAGGTTTTTTTATCAAAGTGTTGAGCTTTATAATAATTGCCGAAAATCCCCAAAATTTATTGTCTTTATAAATCGCTACACGACCTAAAATACCTAATCCTCCTTGTTTTAACTCAAATGGACCAGCAAAATACATTTTGCGTGTTTCAATTGCTTTCATTGCTTCAAAACGATATTTTTTATTGTTTAAAATATCGATCCCTTTGGCAGCTTCGTTTCCTTTTTCGGGATAGGTATATTGTATAATTCCGTCAGGAACCAGTTGTACTGCGTCAATATTAGGATTTGAATTTAAAATTTGTTGGCAAACGGTTTCAAAATTTTCAGGAATACCTTTGTCATTAATAGTCATTGCTAATGTCAATGCATCAACATAATAATTCTTTAAAGATTGATCAATACTTTTATGAATGGCTTGTAGTTTAGCATGCATAGTGTCACGCTTTGCCTTTCTTGAAAGTTCATATTGTTGAAAAATAATGAGCGAAAATATGATACAAAAAAATAAAAAAACTAAGATTCCGGTCAGCTTAGATTTGATAATAAACCAATTGTGTCGGTTTGTTGTTGACTGTTTTAATTTCATTATTATTGTAAAGTTGAAAACCGTTCTTTTTTTAAATTATCCACACATAAATTAATAAAGATTTGATTAAATCAAAAGTAATTATTCCAAATCTATGTAAAATATTTAAAAAAAAGAAAGTTAGGTTATTGTTTTTTATAGATAATAAGCAATCTTTTTGTTTGAAATTTTAAATCGAAAATAAAAAGCTACAATTTGAATTTTCGATTTAAAAATGATAGCCTTTGCAGGCTATAACATCAGATTTTTTGTTTTTATAAATTCGATGTGTTTATGTCAAACTAAAATAAAATTGCATGGGAAGAAATAATGAAAAGAATATAAAAAAGCATAATGATAAGTTGCATAAAACACAGGCCAAAGCCAAACAAGCCGAAATGCTTAGAAAAGAAAAACTAAAAGAAATAGTAAAAAAGTTTAACGAGAACAATAAAGAAAACAATAATTAAAAGAAACTAGAAATGGAAAACGATAAATATGCCTTATTAAAATCTGAAGTTCAGGAAATTATTGATTTAATCGCGGCTAAAAATGCTAAAGATGCTAATAATAAATTAGTAGATGTAAGCGAACAATTAGACGATATGTTAGACACCAGTGATGAAGATGAGGATTTAATCGAAATCAGTAAATATCAGGTGTTATTGAATCAATTGCATCAAAAAATTGTTGCGCTAAACGGATCTATTTAATTGATTATGAATTGTTATTGTAATTCTCAAAAATTATTTAAAGATTGCTGTGAACCTTACATCAAAGGAATGGAAAAAGCACCAACAGCCGAAGCTTTAATGCGTTCCCGATATAGTGCTTATGCCACACATCAGGTTGATTATTTAGTAGCCACAACTCATGTTTCGCAAAGGCATTTATACTCTAAAGAAAATATATTATTATGGGCAACTTCTAATAATTGGCAAAAATTAGAAGTATTAAAAACTACGCCAACTACAGTAGAGTTTAAAGCCTATTATTTAGATCAAAATAAACAACAGCATATTCATCATGAGTTTTCTACTTTTGTTCAGGAAGATGGTATTTGGTATTATGTAGACGGAGAATATTATTGATTTTTCACTCAAAAGCGAATGAAAGCAACAGTTTTTGAAACATTAGAAAAGATCATCCAAATTCCATTTGTTGCAGATGAATTTGAAAATGGCGCTGTTTGTTTTGCAAATGACGAAGAAGTACGTGCTGATTTTAAACTTCAGTTTACAGCCTTTGACGTTGTCAATTATGTTTACGGTATTTTGTTTAAGTTGTATTTGAAAGAAAATATAGAAAACGCTTCCATTTTAAATTTGAAAATTCCGTTTCCTGCTGATGCTGATTTTTTCTGGAAATATTCTGATTTTGGTAAAAAACTGCGTCAGGAAAAAATTATAGAAACAATAGAATGTAATGCTGTTAATCAATTCAATTGGGAATTTATGGAATAATTTTTCGATAGTAAAAATAACAAAGCCGTTTCAATGCTAATCTTGAAACGGCTTTGTTATTTAACAGCAATTTTATTTTTTGCTAAAAGGATTTTTCAATACTACATCAAAAGCGATGTAATGAACACATTTAGAGAATTTTTTCCCCAGAATGTTATTCATGTATCCCATGTTTAAAGTTATTTTTTGTTTGGGTATTGCAATCGAATAATACAAGCTCAACCTGCTTTCTTTGTACTTTAATTTGTCCCATTGTTCAGTTTTGTTAGTTGCAAATAAGGCTTCGGTTGCAGCAATTATTTTGTGTGTTTTTAAGGAATTGACAGTAAAAGCTATTTGGGCTTTTAAGCGGGAGCGAAACTCTGTTGTTTCTTCAGGCAAACTGAAATCAGGATTATAAAAAAACCGAAGTTCTGGTCGATAGGTAAAAGAATAAGCCATTTTTTCGAAGGATTTAAGATAAGTAAATTTACCGTAAAACCGAATTTCCTGTCTTGCTTTTGGATTATCTAATTCATAAGGAGCAGCTGTTTTGTATTTATTTTGCCAGCGATAACTTGCTGCTAACGAATATTTCCAGTTGGGTTTAAAATGATGTGTTATTTCTTCGGTTACAACATAAATAGATGGTTTTTGAAATAAATTAGCATTGTCTGGATTACTGATTGTGCCTAATCCGGCAAAGCTTGTAGATTGTAGAGTTTCTTTTTTATTGAGTTTTTGTTTGATACCAAAAGCAAACCAGCCAGCAGTATTGGTCTCGCCCAGTCCCGGAGGTGCTATCTGGGCAAAACCATTACAATAAAATAAAATTCCCAAAAAAAGAAATAATGAAGTTCTTAGCATTTTTTCGAAATTTTAGTCGGCAATTTTACTTAAAATAGTTCCATTAGCGTCTATTATTACATCCCAATCCTGATTTAATAATGAATTAAGTTCCATTTTATAAACTACTTTTCCATTATCAGTAATACGTTTTAAATCGTCGATGGTATAGCCTTTAAAATTAGTTTTGATTTTATTGTGTACGGCTTTAGGTAATTCTTTTAGGCTAATGTCTTCTTTGTGTTTTGTCATTTTTCCTTCAGCATTGTACCAAACTTCGTGATCTACATTCCATCCTGTTTCAAAATCTACATTGTATAGATTACCTTTTATTTCCCATTCTACATCAGTAGCTTTTGGGAAATTTTTGTTGAATTGATTTAAAATTACTGATGGAACCTGGCTTGAAGGAATATCCTGAGCCATAGAAATACTAAACATACTTATTGCTGCTAAGGTTAAAATTTGCTTTTTCATGTGTATAAAATTTAAGTTTATACAGCAAAGCAACTACCTAAATTGGGAAAGAATAGGGAATTTTTAGAAGTTTAAAACTTTTTTGAAGAGAAATGGATTTCAAAACTATGTTTTCCATTGTTAAAATGATAATAAATAGGAAAATTGTACAAATCAGTAATGGCTTTTACAATAGCTAATCCAAGGCCTGTACCATTTGTTTTCGAATCAGATTTTTGAAAGCGATTGAATATTTTTTCTGACTGAAGCATTTCATCTTTTCCGGTATTGAAAATTTTGAATGTATTCTTAGTAATTTCTATTTCGATACTTCCATTTTTTATATTATGAAAAATTGCGTTTTTAAGTAAATTGGAAATAATAATATTGGCAAGAGTTGCGTCAATATTTACATTCAAAGTTTCTTTTTCAATAATGCTAATTTTAATTTCTTTAAAAGAACTAATGTCTTCCAGTTCATTAACCATTTGTAGAACTATCGGATTGATTTGCACGTTTTGGTTGTCAAAAAACTGTTTATTATCTATTTTAGAAAGTAACAATAACGATTTGTTAAGAAGCACTAAACGTTCTATAATTTGAAAAACTTCGGCAATTTTTTCTAGTTGTTCCTGTTCTAAATTGCTTTTTTCTAATAACAATTCGAGTTTACTAATAGCAATAGCGAGCGGAGTTTGTAATTCGTGCGAAGCATTGCCTATAAATTCTTTTTGCTGTTCGAATGCAAGATTGCTATGTTGTAATAAGGTATTTACTGCTTTTTGTAAATCCTGAAATTCTTTGGTGTCCGACTTTACTTCGGGTAGTTTTTGAGTAGCGCCCAAATGATAGCTTTTTAACTGATTTAGAAAATCATAAAAAGGTTTCCATAATTTTTTAAGAACCATATTATTAACTAAAATAATGCTTGCAATAAGAATGGCGTAGAGCCATACTACATCCCAAAATAATTCATCAATAAGGTCATCTTCTTCAACAATAGAATTAGCCACTTTCAATTGGTAATAATTTCCATTAATTTCAAAAGTGGTAGTTAGCATTCTTACCGGTTCGGGTTCAGGTTGCTTATCATCAGCATCCTGCATAAAAATTACGGTATCAGTATATTGATCTTTTGCCGAAAGGGCAATTTGCTTGTTTATTTTTCGAATGGTAAAAAAACTGGCATCAAAATTACTTTTGGTTAAAATAGAAGGATCTGTTTGTGCATTTCGAATAATTAAACGCTTGTAGTTTTCCAGATCTTCATCAGTGCTGCTCTTTATTTCATTAAACATATTTACATAAAATAAGGCTGCCCACACCGTAACAATAATCAATATGTAAATAGAAAGATGTTTTAAAGATTGATTGAGTAGCTTCATTTTTCAATAAGTTTATAGCCAATTCCATAGATGGATTCTATTTCAATTTCTGCCTGAGATTCCTGCAGTTTTTTACGCAAATTTTTGATTTGATAATATACAAAATCTAAATTGTCAGCTTGATCAGAATGGTCTCCCCATACGTGTTCTGCTAAACCTGTTTTAGTAATTAATCGGTTTTTATTGAATAGAAAATAATTAAGCATATCAAATTCTTTACGATTAAGCGGAATGTTTTTTTGATTAACAAAAAATTGCCTTTCGTTTAAATCTAAAATGATATTAGCACATTCAATAAGGTTTTTTCCGTTTAAATTCTTTCGGCGAAGTACGGCTTTAATACGTGCATTGAGTTCTGCCAGATGAAATGGTTTAGTAAGATAATCATCGGCGCCTAATTCCAGTCCTTTTAGTTTATCGTCTAATGAATCTTTAGCCGAAATAATGATAATATTTTCGCTTTTTCCTTCTTTTTTTAATTCCTTTAATATATCTAAACCACTTCCGTTAGGCAGCATGATATCTAATAAAATGCAGTCGTAATCATAGTCAAAAACCTTTTCTATGGCCGACTGATAATTAGATGCAGTTGTTACCAGAAAGTTTTCTTTTTCTAATGATTCTTTAATGCTGCTTTGTAGCAGTTTTTCGTCTTCAATTACTAATATTTTCACGCTGTAAAATTATTCTAAGATTCTGGAAAGAAATGGGAATTTATTCTTTTTTATTGTGAATTTAAGGCTAAGATATATTTGTCAATGTATAATTGTTTCTCTTTGGATTTGTATTGTTGAATATAACGCGGATGTTCAAGAACTGTTATCTTATCGAATAATTTTTCCTCTTTATTGAGTTTTTGGATAAAAGTTGCATTTTTCTTCCCAAGCACAAAAACTTCCGAAGTATCTAATCCTAAACTAATATGATTTTTTAAAGAAAGAATCATGAATTTTTTCACTGTTTCAAAAAGAGCAGAATCATCATAATAATTAGCATTCAGCCATTTTCCTTCTTTATTTTGTCGAATAATAGCCAGCGGGAACGGAGAATTAATATAAAAATCTTTGTAAAAATGTTGAGTTCCTCCATATTCAGCAATCATATCATACATAAAAACAGAAGAAATTTCATGAGTATGCGCCGATTCCATTTTGATACCGCAAACGCTTTCTAATCTTTTAGTATCTGTAAATGGAATACCAGTTACTCCGGCTCCGTGGCGACTGGGATTAATACCAATAATAAACTTTCTTGTCTGCGAATCATGATAATATTTATGGTAAAATTGCTCCATTACCAGCATGGTTTCAGGATTGTCTAAATAAGGATTTAGAACTTGAAAACCTTTAGGAAGTTGATATGAATACTGTAATTTTCGATTGAAATCAATCACTTTATCAGCAAAAGTACTTGACATATTATTCTATATTTTTATTAGAATCTATATAAAATTCAGAGTCTGTTGAATGTAAATATAGTTATTAAAACTACTTTTTTGTGCAATATCATAGCGTTCAAAATAATTTTATCAAGTTTTCTATGGTTTTATGATTCAAATCATAAAGTAGGATTGGCTCACATTTTAGCTTTGTGAGAAATTAAAAACTAAAATATTATGACTGATAATCAGAAAAAATTAATCAAAGCTACAATACCTATTTTGCAATCTTCAGGCGAAATCTTAACGGATTATTTTTATAAAAGAATGTTTCAGCACCATCCCGAATTAAAATCGGTTTTTAATATGGGAAATCAGGCAAATGGTAAACAAAAACATGCATTGGCCGGAGCAGTTTTGGCTTATGCAGAGCATATTGATAATCCGTCAGTGTTAATTAATGTGCTAAAGGGAATTGGAAATAAACACGTAAGTTTAAATATTCAGGCTCAGGATTATGATATAGTTGGAAGACATTTAATTGCGTCAATTCAGGAAGTTTTAGGCGATGTTGCTACCGCTGAATTAGTTGAAGCCTGGACAGCTGCTTACAATGAATTGGCAGAAATAATGATTAACATCGAAGCTGAATTCTACCTTAAAAATACAGAAAAAACAGGAGCCTGGAACGGTTGGAGAAATTTTACAATTAAAGAAATAGTAACCGAATCAGAAGAAATAAAATCATTTTATTTGTATCCAACAGACGGAAAAGAAATTGCTAATTACACTGCCGGACAATATTTAAGCATTCAGGTTTTTGTTGAACAGTTAGGATTATTACAGCCAAGACAGTACAGTCTTTCTAGTGCTTTTCATCCAAATTATTATCGAATATCGGTTAAAAAAGAAACGGCTTTAGCAACTCAGCCAGACGGATTGGTTTCGAATACTTTACACCAAATGAAAGAAGGAGATACCGTAAACGTATCAGCTCCTGCAGGGAATTTTTCATTACAGGATAATGATGCTCCAATAGTGTTGATAAGTGGCGGAGTGGGAGTGACTCCGTTGTTGAGTATGTTAGAAACTAATCAAAAAACAAATAAAAATAAGACTATTTGGATTCATGGTTTCCGTAATGCATCAGTTCATGCTTTTAAAGAAGTTGTAGCAACTATCGAAGAAGAATCAGACTGGCTGGAAAGCTATGTTTTCAATGAAGATTTAGAGGAAAATTCGAGTAATGGAATAATAAAAGGAAGAGTTGATTTAGAAAAATGTAAAGAAGCTATTTTGCTGGAAAATGCCCATTATTATTTATGTGGTCCAGCACCTTTTATCAAAGCTCATTATGAATCATTAGTTGGTTTTAATATCGATAAATCCAATATTTTCTATGAAGAATTTGGTCCTCAATCAGTTTCTTTGAATTAGAATATAATAAGTGAAGATTAGCAAAGCCGTTTCAATACTCCTTTTGAAACGGCTTTGTTTTTAGTTCATAACTCCTGATGATTTCTCTTTATTTCCAATTTTGAAATTCCTAATTTGCGGTCTTAAATAAAGAGGATAAAATGAAGGTTTGTATTGCCGAAAAGCCAAGTGTAGCACGTGAGATAGCAGCCGTTTTAGGTGCTAATACTAAGCATGATGGCTATTATGAAGGCAATGGTTATGCGGTAACTTATACCTTTGGACACTTATGTACTTTAAAAGAACCTAATGATTACCGCCCGTATTGGAAAAGCTGGGATTTGAATAATTTGCCCATGCTTCCTGAAAAATTCGAAACTAAAGTTGTCGAAAATTCAGGAATCCAAAAGCAGTTTAAAATTGTAAAAAGTTTGTTTGACAAAGCTGAATTGGTCATCAATTGCGGGGATGCCGGGCAGGAGGGAGAACTTATTCAGCGCTGGGTAATGAATGAGGCTAATTATAAAGGAGAAGTACAACGACTGTGGATTTCTTCTTTGACTACCGAAGCTATTAAAGAAGGTTTTGAAAACTTAAAACCAGCTACTAATTACGATAATTTATTTTATGCCGGTTTTTCAAGAGCCATTGGCGACTGGCTTTTGGGTATGAATGCTACTCGTTTGTACACCGTAAAACACGGTGGTTATAAACAGGTTTTGTCTATTGGACGTGTGCAAACGCCAACATTAGCCATGGTTGTGGATCGTTTTAAAGAAATTGAAAATTTCAAACCACAGCCATATTGGGAGTTGCAAACGATGTATAGAGAAACTCTTTTTAGTTATGAAGAAGGTCGTTTTCTGAAAAAAGAAGATGGAGAACTTGTAGCGAATAAAGTCAAAGAAAGTGATTTTGAAATTATTGCTGTCGAAAAAAAGAATGGAAATGAATACGCTCCAAAGCTTTTCGATTTAACAGGTTTACAGGTGTATTGCAATACCAAATTTGGATTCTCGGCAGATGAAACGCTTAAAATAGTTCAAACATTATACGAACAAAAAGTAGTAACCTATCCCAGAGTTGATACTACTTTTTTACCAAGCGATATTTATCCTAAAGTACCCGGAATTCTTCAAAAACTGACTAATTATAGTACGTTGACCGAACCGCTTTTAGGAAAGAAGATTAAAAAGTCGCCTAAGGTTTTTAATGATAAAAAAGTAACCGATCACCATGCAATAATTCCAACTGGAATTCAGAATAATCTGCCATACAATCAGCAACAGGTGTATGATATTATTGTAAAGCGTTTTATTGCTGTTTTTTATGATGATTGCTTGGTTGCTAATACAACAGTAATTGGTAAAGCTGCCGATGTGACTTTTAAAGCTACCGGAAAAGAAATTCTGAAGAAAGGTTTTCGGGTTGTTTTTGAAGATCCAAATGCAAAAGAAAAGGAACCTGATTTATTACCGAGTTTTACAGTAGGCGAAAAAGGACCACACGAACCTTCATTTTTAGAAAAAGAAACTAAAGCGCCTAATCAATTTACCGAAGCTTCTTTGCTGCGGGCGATGGAAACCGCAGGAAAACAAGTTGATGATGAGGATTTACGCGAATTGATGAAAGAAAACGGTATTGGACGACCATCTACACGGGCAAATATTATAGAAACGCTTTTTAAACGTCAATATATTGTTCGAAATAAAAAACAGGTTTTGCCTACGCCAACAGGAATTCAGTTGATTGATATTATTCAGAATGATTTATTAAAATCGGCGGAATTGACTGGTTCCTGGGAAAAACAATTGAAAGATATTGAGAAAGGAACTTTTACCGCTGCAGCATTTATCAATAATATGAAACGAATGGTTGATTCGCTGGTATATGAAGTTCGAAGTGAAACCACTCGTGCTAATATTTCGCATGTCGGAAGTGTTCAAAAAGAAGAAATGGCTGTTGAGAAAAAGAAATCAGCCGGAATTGCTGCTGAAACTTGTCCGAAATGTAAAAACGGCACATTGATAAAAGGAAAATCGGCTTATGGCTGTAGTGGATATAAATCAGGTTGTGATTTTGTTTTGCCTTTTACTTTTGCAGAGAAAAAAATATCCGAAAATCAATATTTGCGATTGCTTCAAAAAGGTTCTACGGTTAATTTAAAAGACTTTAAAGTTAATGATGAAACAGTGGAAGGTTTGCTTCGTTTTGATGAAAATTTCAAATTGGTATTGGAACCTAAAAAAACTACTCCGAAAGTAACAACAGCGCCAACATCAGATGAATTAGCTTGTCCAAAATGCCAACAAGGAACTATTATTAAGGGCAATACCGCTTATGGCTGTAGCCAATACAAATCAGGTTGTGATTTTAAAGTTACTTTTGAAATAGTTCGGGAAAAACTACAAAACCAAAAAGCGACGAAGGAATTGGTTTATGGAATTTTGAAAGATGCCGTTCTTTAAGATTTAAAATTTAACCACAAATTGCGCAAAGCTTTTTAGCAATTTTGTAAAAAACGCAAAAATTACGAAGCTTACTAACTTTGTGAACTTTGTAATCATTGCGTTTTTGTGATTGATTTTTGAAATATTTATGCTAAAACCATTCCACCATCCATAATAAAATCGGCACCTGTAATAAATCCAGCAGCATCACTACTTAAATACGAAACCATTTTGGCAACATCTTCTGCTTTCCCTATTTGTTTTAGCGGAACTTTATCGACGACTACATTCATGATACTTTTTACAGTGTCCTCGTCCAGACCAACTTTTTTCATTACTTCGGTTTCTGTTGGTCCCGGACTCACTGAATTGACTCTGATTTTTCTAGGTGCTAATTCTACCGCAGCCGATTTCATAACAGAATTTAAAGCTGTTTTACTCGAAGAATACACAGAAGACCCCGGACCTGGCATACTGGCTGTATTAGAGGAAAGAAATACCACCGAAGCACCGTCTTTTAAAATAGGAATAAATTTGCTTAAAGTGAAGTAAGCACCTTTAAAATTGACATTCATTATACTGTCGAATAATTATTCTGTAGTTTGTTCTATTGTTCCTAATCCGGCAATTCCGGCATTGATAAAAAGAATATCTACTGTACCGAAATCGGCTTTTACTTTAGTAACCAGCTTCTCAATATCAGTAACACTCGACTGATCTGCTATAATTGCTGTGACACCTAATTCCAATGCAGCTTTTTCAATAGCTTCTTTTCTTCTTCCGGTAATAATAACCCGAGCACCCTGTTCTTTTAATTGTTTGGCAGTAGCATAACCAATGCCGCTGTTTCCTCCTGTAATTACTGCAATCTTATTTTTTAAATTGTCCATTTTTTATATGTTTTTAAATTATGAGACAAATTTAAAACCAAAATGGTATAACTTTGTAACCAGTATAATAGAGTATACCAAACTAATTTTTAGCAAGATGGAAAGAAATCAGAAAGAAGAAGTGCAGGCTTTGCAGGACACCTTACATGTTTTGGGAGGTAAATGGCGATTACCCATTATTAATTCTATCTGCAATGGAAATCATCGTTTCAGAGAAATAGAACGTAGTATTCCGGGGATAACAACACGCATGCTTTCCAGAGAGCTTAAAGATATGGAAATGAATATGCTTATTAGAAGAACTGAAAATAGGGATGCCGAAATACCGGTAAAATATGAATCTACACCTTATTGTAAATCTTTTGGTCCTGTTATCGAAGAAATGATTAAGTGGGGAAAATTGCATCGAAAAGAAATTATCAGAAAATCTAAGCAATAGGGTTAGCCAGGTGTGTTTTTAGTTATAAAGAAACTTATTAAACAAAAATAGCAACTCATTATGAATGGGTATTTTTTATTGTTTTTCACTGCATTATATTCTTCGTCAGTTACAATTTCACTGGATTTGTAAGAGTGAATGTTTTATATTAGTAAAAAAATATTGCTTATGGCTGTAACCAATATAAATCAGGTTGTGATTTTAAAGTAAGTGTTTAAACAGTTCGGGGAAAACTGCAAAACCAAAAAGCGACTAAGAAATTGGTTTATGGAATTTTTGAAGTCCGAAGCTTAAAATACATTAATAAAAAAAGCTTCCCATTCTCAATAAGAATAGGAAGATTTTTTAGAATGAAACCAGTAGAATTCTATTTTTTAGCATTCACAGGATTTGGTCTTACATAAGTTCCGTCATCATATTTAACCTGATAGCTCGATTTAAATAATGTACTTGGTAAATAATAATCAGTAGTAATCACTTGTGCTCCCGATTTTTTTGCCGCTTCGAAATGTGAATAATCATTATTTCGGGCTTCTTTAGTATCAGCATCAGCTCTGGTTCTTATTATATAGCCTTTTTTTACTAAGTCAGTAATTGTGTTGTCTTCAGGATTATTTCTGAATAAAGTTGCAGCTTCGGGTTTTCCTGGCTCGGCATTAATGAAAGCTGCACGTCCTTTTAACGATGGATGATTTAAAGCATATAAATCTCTTTTAGCTCCATTATTATCCAAAATAAATAAGAATTTACCTTTCGCTTTTTCAACCGTAGGCCAATTGTTATTGAGAACTGCTTCTTCCAGTGTTTTGTATTTCCCACGAACCATATCGGGTGTGATTAGTTTATCGCCTAAACCTTTGCGAAGTTCATTGTCTAAAGCATCAAATAATTCGGCTGTGAATTTTTCTGATTTTGTTCCAAGGAAACTATCATCATCTTTTGGTTCTAAAGTAATAAAAACAGGTGTGTGATCGGGATTGGCATCAGACCAATTTTTTAATTCAGCCAGACAATTTTGAAGTGTGTAGCATGAAGTTCTAAAATCGATATCAATCATGTGAAAAACCTTAAAACCTGGTTTCTTCATTTCGCCGTTAGGATCATAAGTTGCTTTCGATTTTACAATATCTAATCCTTTTGGATGAGCAAATTTACCACCTTTAGCATCAGCCTGTACATCAATTTCAAGATTACGTAAACCTTTATTCAATTGTTCAGTGATACTAATGTGTGTGTATTGCAAACCTTTTAAAGAGCGCGAAGTGTCTTTTGCCTGAATAGCATTATACAAATCAGCTTCCATAGCCTGGCGGTAACTGTTGTGGGAACCAATAACTTGTAATTGATTTATTTTTAATTGCTCATTTTGTGCATTCGAAGTACAAATAAAAGCAGACGAAATTAGAAATGTAAACAGAATTTGTTTCATAATTTGAAAATATAGGAATTAATAAAGATAGGGAATAAGATAAATGATTTTTTATCTTTTTTTGAGTTTACTAAATTAAAGTTGGTATCAGATTTTTGTGTTAACTAAAGAAAAATAAATTACTAAAGGATTGTAATTTTTCCTTTTAAAAAGTAGTACAAATACAGCAAATACATTGATTTATTAATTTAAAGATAATCTTCAGGAAAAAATAAAAGCAGTGTGATTTAGTACTTTGCATCAGTAAATACCACTACATTAAACGATGAATAATCCTGAAATTTTCGAAAAAACGTATACCCAATATTGGAAAAAGTTAACTGCTTTTTCATATACGATGACTCAGGATAACGACTTGGCACAGAACATTGTTCAGGATGTTTTTGTTGATTTATGGGAACGAAAAAGCGATGTGAAAATCCTTTCGATAGAAGCCTATTTATTTAGAGCAGTAAAAAATCAGGTTTTTAAACATTATCAAAATAACAGGTTTGATAAAACCATTTTAGAAGATAAGTTTGAAGATTATGTAATGGATCATTTTACGACTATTGAACCTGAATTATTAGATTCGCTTTATTCCTTATTAGATAAACTTCCTGAAAAACGCAAAGAAGTTTTATTGATGTACAAAATGCAGGACATGAGCATTGACCAAATTGCCGATGAACTCGAAGTATCTAAACAAACGGTAAAAAACCAAATTTCTACCGGATTAAAACAATTGCGCGAAGGCTTAAAAGACTTGGCGTGGCTAGCTCTTTTATTGTTTTGCATCGAAATTTTTAAGATAACTTTTGCTTAACGGTTTCCTAACATTTTTGGATAGTACGATTTCTTGATTCCGGTACTTATAGGTAATTAAGAAGTAATATGATAAAAAGAATTAAACATAGTTTAGAACGTCTTATTGACAAAAGTGTTCAGAATAAAGCATCAGACGCTGAAGAGAAATTATTAGAAAATTTTTCGTTAAACGAATATCAAAAATCTAGTTGGAATACTGAATTGATGGGAAATGCTGACGAAGTTTCTAATACTATTTATAAAAATATTCAATTTAGGATAGGTTCAAAAAAGCAATCATTTCCTTATTTAAAATATATGGCCGCTGCCAGTATTCTTTTTCTTGTTGGTTTAGGATTTTTCTATAAACTGGCGATTGTTTCAGAAAAGCAATTAACATTTCAAACATTGGATGTTCCCAAATCTATCCAATTAAGTGATGGTTCGAAAATTTATCTGGCAGCCAACTCATTATTTCAATATCCGGAAAAATTTTTAGCCGAAGAACGAAAAGTAACCCTTTTAAAAGGAAATGCTTTTTTTGAAGTAGCTAAAGACAAAAAGCATCCATTTATTATCAAATCTGGAGAAATTAAAACGAAGGTTTTAGGAACTTCATTTCATATTCAGTTATCAAAATCAAAATGCGAGGTAATTGTGATAACCGGAAAAGTAAATGTCACTACAAAAGATCAAAGTGTTGATTTGGTTCCTAATCAGCAAGCTTTGTTTTCTGGCGGAAAATTAAGCCGTATGTCTGTTGATAAATCCTTATTAGTGAATTGGTACACTACTGATATTGCTTTAAACGAAGCCGCTTTACAACAAGTAATTACTGTTTTAGAATACAAATATGGTGTGCAATTTCAATTCGAAAATAAATCAGTTTTAAAAAATCCGGTGACGGTATTTATTGAGAAAAATGCTTCGCTTGAAAGTGTTTTAAAGCAAATTAATTATATCACAAACTTAAATTTTAATGAATATGACAAAATAGTAAAAGTGAACTAAAATCCAAAAAAAAGCAGTTGCTGAGAACAACTGCGATTAATAATTAAGTATCGAAAAACCAATAACTTAAATCATGTATTTAAAACGTAGTAATGTAAATTTTTTAAAGGGACTTTTCTTTTCAGCCCTGAGCTTACTATCTGTCCAAAACGGATATAGTACAGTTAATTACAAAGTGTCAAATGTAAATAATAAAATAGAAAAAGCAACACTTGTTTCTATTTTTTCAAAATTAAGTCAGCAAACAAATTATAAATTCAGTTATGGTCAGGCTATTATTGCTGATAATAATTCGTACACGGTAAATTATTCGAATGCATCAGTTACTGCAATTTTAAATAGCCTTTCTAAAGAAGCTCATTTTAATTATAATATTGATGGCAAATTAATTTTAATTCAAAAAACAGCTGTTCAAAAAAGCTCGCAATCAGCTGATAAAATTAAAGTAAAAGGAAAAATTGTTGATGAAAACAATTTACCAATTCCGGGAGCGACTGTTATGGAGCCAACAACTAAGAACACAGCCATAACTACTTTTGATGGTGAATTCGAATTGGCTGTAATGGAAGGAAAAACAATCGAAATTTCTTTTTTAGGATATAAAACAAAAACGGTTGGAGTTCAAAAAAGTTTTATGACTATCCAGTTAGAACCTAATACATCAGAATTAAATGAGGTGTTAGTAGTAGGTTATGGAAAACAATCTAAAAGAGACGTAACAGGAGCGGTAACCCAATTATCTGAAGCTAATTTTAAACAAGGAGTAAATATATCAGTAGATAATTTAATTCAGGGAAAAGTTGCTGGTGTTCGTGTGGTAAATTCAAGTGGAGAACCAGGTGCAGGGGTGAATGTAACTATTAGAGGAGTTGGCTCAATCAGAAGCGGAAGTACGCCATTATTTGTAGTGGATGGTTTACCATTGTCAAATGATGATGTGAGTCCTACGGGAACAAATGTTGGTTTCGGAGCTTCTGCAGCTAAAAATCCATTGAACTTTTTAAATACAAGCGATATCGAATCGATTACTGTTTTAAAAGATGCTTCGGCAGCGGCGATTTACGGAGCAAGAGGTTCTAATGGTGTGGTTTTGGTTACCACTAAAAAAGGAGCAAAAGGTGAGGGAACATTAACTTTTGATTCGTATTTAGGAGTAGCAAAAGTGGCTAAAAAACTAGATGTTTTAAGTGCTGATGAATATAGAAATGCTATTACAGATCAGGCTTTTGATCACGGTGGAAATACTGATTGGCAGGATGTGATTTACAGAACAGCAATTACAAAAAATAATGCACTTTCTTTTGGTAAACAAACAGAAACAGGAAATTATTATGCTTCTATTGCTCACATGGATCAGGAAGGGATTATTCAAAACAGTAATTTCAAGCGTTTATCAGGAAGAATTAACGCAGCTGAATCATTTTTAGATAACAAACGTTTAAAATTAAAAATGAATCTTACAGCTAGTGAAACTAAAGATAATGGCGTTCCTGTAAGTGATGATGGTGGTTCAAACGGTCAGTTAATTGTACATACCTTGATGGCAAACCCAACAAGATCTGTTTTTGATGCTAATGGGAACTACACTAATTTTAATATGAATGCACATTATAATCCGGCCTATTTATTGAGTATTTATGAGGATGAAACACGTACAACAAGAGTATTAGGAAACTTAGAAACTTCATTTAGAATTATTGATGGATTAGAGTATAAATTAAACATAGGTTTGGATCGCTCTACATCAGAAAGAAATACGACTATTTATCCAAATATTACTGATTTGAATCCGACAGGAAGATATGTTCAGAGCAATCTTGATTCTAAAAACTCATTGTTAGAGCATTATTTAACTTATAATTTGTTGTTAGACAAACACAAATTTGAAGTTTTAGGAGGTTTCTCTTATCAGAAATTTGAAAGATCAGGAACTAATTTTACTATCGAAAATATTACTGACAGAGGAGTAGGTGTAAAACCATCAATTAACCCAGGTTTTGAAGGCGAAAAACCAGTAGTAACAGGTTACGCTCAGGAAAATGAATTACAATCTTATTTTGGTAGAGTAAATTATACCTTTAATGAAAAATACCTTCTAACAGCTTCAATGAGAGCCGATGGTTCTACTCGTTTTGGAGAAAATAATAAATACGGCTACTTTCCTTCTTTTGCATTAGGATGGAATATTTTTAAAGAAAATTTCCTCGAAAATGCTACTGCTTTTGACAACTTAAAATTGAGAACCAGCTGGGGACAAACCGGAAATCAGGAAGTAGAAAATAAACTAACAAAGGCTAGTTATTCTTTATCTGGAGCAGATGGTTATTATTTGTATGATGATTTGAATTTGGTAAACGGGGTTTCGGTAGTAAGAACAGCCAATCCTAATTTAAAATGGGAAGTAGTTACTCAGTTCAACGTAGGAGTTGATTTTAATCTATGGAAAGATAAATTGTATGGTACAGTTGATTATTTTAATAAAACAACTACTGATGCCATTTTAAATGTTCCTGCACCGGTATTGAGTCCTACAACAACAATCTGGACGAATATTGAAGATGGAAAAATCATCAACACAGGACTTGAGTTCATGTTAGGTTCAAAAATAATTGATACTAAAGATTTTTCATGGAATGTAGATGTAAACGGAGCAACATTAAAAAATAAAATCCAGGATTTACCGGTTTCAGAAATTTTAACCGGAGGTGTTTCAGGACCTGGACAATCTGGGGTAAATGCTAATATTTATAAAAATGGTTACGCAGCCGGATCATTTTACATGAGAAAGCACATTGGGTTTGACGAAAATGGAGCTGATATTTTCGAAGATCAAAATGGAGACGGAAAAATTGACAACAGTGACAGAGTTATTTTTGAAGGAGCGTTGCCTACTTTTTACTACGGACTTAATAGCGATATGCGATATAAAAACTTCAGTTTTTCATTCTCTATCATTGGGCAAGCAGGAGGTTATTTATTGAATAATACAGGTTTGAATGCTTTAAATATTAACAACCTTGCTTCAGACAGAAATGTAGCTACAAGATATTATGAAACTGGAGCTAACTCTGCAAATGCTCCAATTTTATCATCGCTTTTCCTTGAAAAATCAGACTTTATCCGATTAAATACAGCTCGTGTAGGATACAATTTTAATCTAAAAAATGTAAGCTGGTTAAATGGATTAACAGTGTATGTTACCGGGCAAAACTTACTTACGATTACTAATTATTCAGGTTACGATCCTTTGGTTAATACACCAAAATCAAACGGAGGAAACCAATCTATAGGTATTGATTACGCTAGTTATCCAACTTCTAGAACGTTTAGTTTTGGAGCAACTTTAAAATTATAATTATCATGAAAACAAGAACAATTTTAAGTTTAAAAATTATAACATTATTCTCTTTTACTTTTCTTTTTACTAACTGTACTAATCTTGATGAGGTAGTACTAGACGAAGTTTTAGGAAATGAAGCTTCAAATCCTGCAGGAGCATTGGCTGCCGCTTATGACCGATTAGGAGACAGAACATTTGTCGATCACGGAGGTGTTTTTTCATTACAGGAATATACTACTGATGAAGCTATCTTACCAACACGCGGAAGCGACTGGGGAGACGGTGGAAAATGGAGAGATATGCACGAATTTACATGGACTTCTAATAATGCTATTGTGGTTGATAACTGGAATTTATTGACCAATGGAATTACACGTTCATTAACAGCAATTAAGGCTATAGAAGAAAGTACTATTCCTGAAAAAGCATTGTTTTTGGCAGAAGCCAAAGCGCTTTTAGCATTTTACACTTACCATACTTTGGATTTGTATGGGCAAGCGCCATACAAAGATCCAATGATTTTGAATCCACCCTTGCAAGTTCTTAAAGCAGATACACAAATTGATAAATTAATTACAGAAGTTGAAGCTTTACTTCCTGATTTGGCTGATATTAATACACAAAATACACACCATGGAAGATTTACAAAACAAGCTGCTTATGCTTTTTTAAGTAATATGTATCTGAATCGTGCTGTTTTCAAAGACCGTTATAATGCCACATCCAGTTTTAATTTTAATGAAACGGCTGTATCAGGTTCAGGAACCGATATGGATCGTGTTATTTATTATACTTCACTACTAATTGATTCAGGGAAGTTTTCTTTAGAAACAGATTATTTCAAAAACTTTGCAAGAGATAATGATAAAGGAAAAGAGCTAATTTTTGCCATTTCTCAAAAGATTGATTACATCCGTAATGGTTCAAACAGTTTTGCTTATGTATGTGTAGAACGTAATCAGAGAGCATCTGCACTAAACAGAGGAACTAACGCAGCTTGTACAACTCCTGAATTTTACGCAACCTGGGATGGAAATCATGATGATCCTAGATTTCACCAGCATTATCAATATGCCGATGGTACCTGGTTCATGAATGATGGAACGGATGTAAGTGTACCAGCGACCGATATGGTGCCTAATAGTAGTCCGGCGACACCTTGGTTCCATTTCAATAGAGGAATTCAGGTTGGCCCTCAATATGGTCCTAAATTATTAACGTCAGCCGCTTTTGAAATGGTAGGAAACCGTATTAAAGTGTCTCCTTTGTATATGGAAAAAAGTACCACTACAAGAATGGATTTTACTCCTTCATTAACGTTCTCAAAACCTTTGGAAGCTGTTTTTGCTCAAAATGAAATCAATCAGGGAGTTCGTATTTTTAAGTATGAGTTTGATCCCGAAGGAGGAAATGGAAATAGTAATGTAGATATTCCATTGTTTCGTTTAGGAGGAATGTATGCTATGAGAGCCGAGGCTTATTTTAGAAAAGGAAATACAGGTTTAGCAATGGCTGATTTGAATAAATTACGTACCAGCAGACAAAGAGAAGCGTTATTTGCAAATGCACCGGGAAAAGTACTTACTACTTTGAATGAGGCACAATTGTATAAAGAATTAGGTTTCGAATTGTACTGGGAATTACAAAGAAGACCGCAAAGTATGCGTTTTGGAAAATTTGATTTACCAGGAACCGCAAAACCGGCTACAGAGCCTTACAGAAGATTTTTTCCAATTCCTCAAACTGTTATAGATGCAAAAGATTTAGAACAAAACGAAGGATATAAATAGACTTAGTGTGTTAGATTATGTTTTTTAGCAAATGGCCTGTTTCGAAAGAGACAGGCTTTTGTTTTTCTGAAAAGTCTAACAAAAGAATCATTTAAAAAGATTTTTTTATTTGGAATAATACGTTTGTTAAAAAAATCTAAAATTTAATTAAAAAACGAATGTTTTGGTGTTTCATTCGAAATAAATTTGTTTTATATTAGCATATAGCTTGAGCATTATAAATTCAATATGGAGCAAATAAAAAACAACGACCTTTTTAAAACTATTTTTAATTCAGTCCCTAACGGTATTACCGTGATGAAATTTGTTTATAATGACAAAAATGAAATTGAAGATTTTTTAATAATGATGTTGAATGCTTACAACCGTGATTTACTAGGCGATATTGATTATAATGAACAGCTTTACAGCAAAGTTTTCCCTGCGGCAAAAAATAATGGAATTCTCCAAAAATTTATTGAAACAGCTCAAACTGGTATTGTTTCTAACTTTGATCAGTGGTATGAAGATGAAAACAGGAAACAATGGTTTCGGTTTATTGCTGTAAAACAAGCTGATTTATTAGTTGTTACTACTGAAGATATTACCGAAAAAAAACAAGCAGAAATAAGACTGACCAATGCCTTAGAAGCTGCCGAAAAACAAAGAAGACTCTACAGCTCTATTACTAATAACACACCTGATTTAGTGTATGTATTTGATCTTAACTACAATTTTACTTATGCTAATAAGGCTTTGTTGAAAATGTGGGGAAAATCAGCTAAGGATGCAATAGGCAAAGGTTTAAGAGACAACGGTTATGAAGAATGGCATGCTCTAATGCACGAAAGAGAAATTGATGAAATTGTTGCTACTAAAAAAATGATAAGAAGCACGGTGTCTTTTCCGCATGCCGAATTAGGAAAGCGAATTTATGATTACATTCTTACTCCTGTTGTTAATGAGAAGGGAATAGTAGAAGCAGTTGCCGGAATCACACGTGATATTACAGATATAAAATTGTCTGAACAAAAACGAGAACTTAGCGAACGTAGGTTAAAATCAATGATTGAGCAAACTCCTGCTCCCACCTTAGTCTTAAAGGGAGATGATTTAGTAATCGAACAGATTAATAAACACATGCTTCAAATGATTGGGCGTGGAAAAGAAATTATAGGAATGCCGTTAATTGACGTATTGCCAGAGTTGAAGGGACAATATGTTTGGGAACAGGTTAAAAATGTTTACAATAAAGGAATTTCTTTTGATCAGAGTGAAGTGCTTGTACCGCATAATCGTACAGGTAAAATTTGTGATTACTACTATAATCTGGCATATCGTCCTTTAATTGATGACGGACAAATAACGGGTATGATTCAGGTAGCAGTTGATGTTACTGAACAAGTTGTAGCAAGAAAAAAACTCGAAGAAAGTGAAAATCGTTTCCGGGCACTAATTAATGCTTCGTCAGATGTGGTGTATTATATAAATGCCGACTGGACTATTATGAGCAACCTTGATGGAGGTTTTCTGTCTGGTCACAGCAATTTGGTTTCAAATTGGTTAAATAAATACATCCACCCTTTAGATAAAGAAAAAGTAATTCATTTGATTTCTGAATCTATTTTAAACAAAAGCATTTTCGAACTGGAGCATCGTATTTTGAATGCTGACGATTCTATTGGATGGATTTTTTCAAGAGTAGTTCCAATTTTAGATCATGATAATGAAGTTATTGAATGGTTCGGTAATTCGAGTGATATTACTTCGCAAAAAGAAATACAAGAAGTTATTAAGGAAAGCGAAGAAAAGTTTAGATTACTAGCGGATATGGTTCCGCAAATTATTTGGACGAGTGAACCAGATGGATTTGTAGATTATTATAATAAGCGATGGTATGAGTATACTAATTCTAAAGAAACGGAATTGGGTGATGCCAGTTGGTACTTATTGTTGCATCCTGATGATGTAAAAGGTGTAGAAGAATTGTGGTATAAAAGTATAAAAGAAGGAGATTCTTATCAAGTAGAATTCCGTCTGAAAAATGCAAATACGGGGCAATATCGTTGGTTTTTAGGACAGGCACTTCCTGTAAAAGATAAAACAGGAGCAATTACTAAATGGTTTGGAACCTGTACAGATATTCATGAGCATAAAACGGTAACTGAAAAGTTAGAATTACTTGTAGCAGAACGTACGAAAGAATTACAACGTTCTAATGAAGATTTACAGCAGTTTGCCCATGTTGCCTCACATGATTTAAAAGAACCGGTAAGAAAAATAAAAACTTTTACCAGTCGTCTTGAGGAATATTATAAAGGTAATATAGATGAAACTGCAGCAAAATTTATTGACAGAATTCATGTTGCTGCCGATAGAATGTTCAATATGATTGACGGAGTATTAGCTTATTCTAAAATCAATGCTAATTTGAGACAATCAACGTTAGTAGATTTGAACGAAGTCATTAAAAATATAGAAACTGATTTAGAGGTTGCGTTGCAAAGATCAAACGGAATAATTAAATATGATCATCTTCCCACAATTGAAGGAGCAACCGTTTTATTGTACCAGCTTTTCTATAATTTGATTAATAATTCAATCAAATTTGCTAAAGATGATATTGCGCCGGAAATTAGTATAACTTCAGAAATTGATTCTGATACAAACACTGCTATAATTACTTTAAAAGATAACGGAATTGGTTTTAGATCAGATCAGGCTGATTTGATATTCGAAACTTTCTCTCGTTTGAATTCTAAAGATAAATATGAGGGTACAGGGTTAGGACTGTCTCTTTGTAAAAAGATAGCTGAACGTCATGGAGGAAAAATAACAGCATCAGGCAGTAATGCTAATGGAGCCGAATTTATTATAACGCTTCCTTTGAAACAAAATGAAAATAATATTTGATCAAAGCTTTGTGTCTAATTTTATTTTCTTCCTAAATAGAATTTATTCAGTATTTTATGTCTTCGTCATAAGTTTTTTAGATTTCTTTTTTGGTAAGCCGCAATATTTTAGCTAAATTGTAAATCCCAAAAGAAAAATCTATGAAAAAAATTCCTCTACTATTCGCTTTTATAATCCTTTTTATTTCCTGTGAAAATAAAAAAGAACTAGAACTGCAACAGAGAGAAAATGCTTTGAAAGCTAAAGAAGAACAATTTGCAGAAAAAGAAGCCGATTATAAATCATTATTATTACTTCGGGACAGTATTACTGCTACTAAAGATACTATAGAAGTAGTAAAAGAATGGCCTAAAAATCTACGAGGCATCTGGAATAGCAAAATGGTTTGTAGAGAATCTAATTGTAGTAATTACGTAATAGGTGATCAGCGGAATCAGGTTTGGCAATTCGTTTCCGATTCAACAGGAATTTATACCAACGTTCTCAATAATAAAAAACTGGTACAAACATTTAAAGCCAAGTATATAGAAGATAAAGTAATACTTGAATTTAATGGTGATACTATTTCGAAAAATCCAATAAAAATAAATGTAATTCTGGACGATATTAAAGAAAATATTGTCAAAGGAACCCAAACAATAACCGGGCATGATAACTGTAATGCCAAATTTTCAGTAGAACTTACTCTCCCTCAAAAAAAATAATTTATGGTATTAAGTATCCAACATCTCAGCTTTCCTCTTGAAGATCCGCTGCTAAAATACCTGATTGAGTTAATTATTATTTTATGTATTCCGCTTTTATTAAACAAAATAAAAGTACCGCATTTATTAGGACTTATCATTGCCGGAGCATTAATAGGACCTAATGGATTTAATGTACTTGCCCGCGACAGCAGTATTGTTGTTACCGGAACTACAGGTCTTTTATACATTATGTTTTTAGCAGGACTGGAAATCGATATGGGCGATTTTAAAAAGAATAAATGGAAGAGTATTACTTTTTCGATATACACTTTTATAGTTCCTTTTGTTTTAGGTCTTGTGGGTGGTTATTATATATTGAATTTTTCTCTTTTAACTTCGGTATTGTTTGCCAGTTTGTTTTCATCACACACACTTGTAGTGTATCCAATGGTTAGTAAATTAGGAATAGCTAAAAAACTAGTCGTTAATATTACCGTAGGTGGAACAATGATTACCGATGTGCTTTCACTTGTGGTTTTAGCCGTGGTGGTAGGAATGTCACAGGGTGAAGTAGGAACTTCATTTTGGGTAAAATTATCACTATCAATGCTGGCTTTTTCTCTAATAGTTTTATTAGGATTCCCTATCATAGCACGCTGGTTTTTTAAGAATGTAGAAGATAAAATTTCGCAATATATCTTTGTTGTGGTAATGATTTATTTGGCTTCTTTGTTGGCTGAATTAGCTGGAATCGAAGCGATTATTGGAGCTTTCTTTGCAGGTCTTGCCCTAAACAGACTGATACCACATACTTCATCATTAATGAATAGGGTAGAATTCGTAGGGAATGCCATTTTTATTCCTTTTTTCCTTATCAGTGTAGGGATGCTGATTGATTTTAATGCCTTTATCCAAAGTTGGGAAACTTTAGGCGTTGCTTCAATTATGCTGGTAGCTTCTATTGGCGGAAAATATGTAGCGGCTATTTTAACTCAAAAAACATTCCGATTTACTGATGATGAAGGGCGATTAATTTTCGGAATGAGTGCCGCATCAGCTGCTGCAACATTAGCATCAGTAATGGTGGGATATAATATAATCTTATCTGAAAATGAACTGGGAGAACCTGTCCGACTTTTAAATGAACATGTTCTTAACGGAAGTATTTTATTGATTCTAGTTTCTTGTACTGTTTCGTCCTTTGTATCTATGGCAAGTGCTCAAAAAATTGCCGATGCTGATAATGAAGAAACTGTAGCAGGTGAAGGTAATGAGGAAGAGAATATTTTACTGGCAGTAAATTATGATTATACTGTTGAAAAAATGGTCAATTTGGGACTTATTATCAAAAATAAATCGAATACAGACCGACTTTTTGCTTTGAATATAATCAACGAAGATAAAAGCGAATCGTCTGCAAAAAATGCTGAAAAATTACTAGGAGCTGCAGTCAATATGGCCGCAGCTGCCGATGTTAAACTGAATCCCATAACACGTCATGATAATGATGTTGTGACTGGTATTAACAATGTGGTTAAAGAACAAAATATTACTGATCTTGTCATTGCATTAGAAGAAAACAAAGGGTTTTCATCTTCTTTTAATTATAATTTATACAATGGTTATTTGCGTAACAAACAAATCAATGTAATGGCTTATCATGCGGTACAGCCTATTTCTACAATTAAAGAATATACTGTTCTAATTCCTGCAAATGCTGAACGTGAAGCAGGTTTTTTCCATTCTTTGTTAAGAGTCTGGAACATAGGAAAACATTCGGGAGCAAAAATGAATTTTTATGCTAATGAAAAAACAATTCAGATTTTAAAAAGTATCATTAAAAAAGCAAATATTGAAGCAGTTTTTAATCCGGTTAGTGATTGGGAACAAGCACAACAAGCCGCTTTTAATTTAGAGCAAGATGAAGGTTTAATAGTTTTAATGGCTCAAAGAGGTATGTATTCTTATTTTTCTAAAATGCAGGAAGTACCCGAAATTTTGAATAAAAATCTTAGAGATAATAATTATTTATTGATTTATCCATTCTCACAAGTGGATGATACAGTTACTGAAAGAAGAGCTGTAAGTAATCTGGATGATTTTGCTGATATTGGGAAAATTATAGGTAAAATTTTTAAATAGATTTTTAGGTTTATCCGTTTTGAGACTATCTTTTTACCACGAATTCACAAATTATTTTTTTGAATTCGAAGTTTTTAAATTTCACTAATTACAATTAACGCAATTGATTATTTGTGTAATAAAGAAAGAAATTATTCGTGAATTCGCGGCAAAATACAATTGGTAAAATTTTTAAATAGCTTTTGATAAGGTAGTTGTAATTATTTTGTAAAATTAACTTCACAATCTGATTACGGGAAATATTTTATACATTTGTAACTGTATGAAATCAATAACAACAATATTATTACTCTACATCATGGTGCTTCTGGCTGTGCCATGTGGTGATGTTTATAATAATTGTTCAGAATCTAAATTGAGCCTTCAGGAATCGAGTCATAGTCATAATCAGGATGAAGAGGATCATTGTACTCCTTTTTGTCAATGTGCCTGCTGCAGTGTTTCGGTAGTGAAATTTAATTTTAAATTACCGGAATTTAATGTTCCTCAGCCTGCAATTCATGTTAAAAATACAGTTATAAGAGACTGTCAAATTATTTCCAGCTACTCCGGAAATATATGGGAACCGCCCAAGTTTTTCGTTTAAATTTTATTTGAATGTGTTGTTTTAGCTAATGATTTTCCTTTGAATAATCATTAGTAATTTGCTGTATTTTATTCTTTATAATACAGTATTTAGCTGCGCACATTCTGATTTTTTTCCTATTATTTATTGGAGAAAACAACTATTCTTTAAACGTTAAATACAAATTAGATTGTGTTAGATACTATAATTAAATTCAGTATTAAGAACAAACTCATAATAGGTTTTATGACTTTGCTTCTTATAATTTGGGGTACCTGGAGTGCGACTAAATTGCCTATTGATGCTGTGCCTGACATCACAAATAATCAGGTGCAAATTTTTACCAGCTGTCCTACACTGGCAGGGCAGGAAGTAGAGCAACTGGTGACTTTCCCTATAGAACAAAGTATAGCCAATGTTCCAAAAATTCAGGAAGTCAGAAGTATTTCAAGATTTGGACTTTCGGTAATAACGGTAGTTTTTGATGAGGAAACTGATATTTATTTTGCCCGACAGTTGATTAATGAAAGGCTGAAAGAAGCTCAGGATAAAATTCCGCAAGGAGTAGGAACGCCCGAAATGGCGCCTGTAAGTACAGGTTTAGGCGAAGTGTACCAATATATTATTCATCCTAAAAAAGAAAGTAAGCATAAATATAATGCCAAAGATTTACGTACCATGCAGGACTGGATTGTTGCGAGACAATTGTATGGAACGCCCGGAATTGCTGAGGTAAACAGTTTTGGAGGGGAATTAAAACAATACGAAGTAGCCGTGAATCCTGACAGATTGAAAGCTATGGGAGTTAGTATTCCTGATATTTTTACTGCTTTGCAAAAAAACAATCAAAATACAGGAGGTGCTTATATTGATAAAAAACCGAATGCTTATTTTATCAGAGGAATTGGCTTGGTTACTTCTTTAGAGGATATCAAAAAAATAGTCGTTAAAAATACAGGAACAGTACCCATTTATGTTAGTGACGTGGCCGAAGTACGTTTTGGAAGCGCAGTCAGATATGGAGCTTTAACCTACAATGGTGAAGTAGATGCAGTAGGTGGCGTAGTAATGATGCTAAAAGGCGAAAACAGTAATGAAGTTGTAAAACGGATTAAAGAAAAACTGCCTACTATTCAAAAATCACTTCCTGATGACATTATTATCGAACCTTATTTAGATAGAACTGATTTAGTAGGAAGAGCAATTAGTACCGTTGAGAAAAATCTAGTGGAAGGAGCTTTGATTGTCATTTTTGTACTGGTTTTGTTCTTAGGAAATTTACGTGCTGGTTTAATTGTGGCTTCGGCTATTCCGCTGGCGATGTTATTTGCTTTAGGCATGATGAATGTTTTTGGCGTAAGCGCTAATTTAATGTCACTTGGAGCTATCGATTTCGGATTGATTGTAGATGGAGCTGTCATTGTTGTCGAAGCTACGCTGCATCATCTGGGAATGCGTAAAACTAAAAATGCTTTTACACAGGACGAAATGGATGAAGAAGTTTTTCAGTCAGCGTCTAAAATTCGTACCAGTGCTGCCTTTGGAGAAATCATTATTTTGATTGTTTATATTCCAATTTTAACGTTGGTGGGAGTGGAAGGAAAAATGTTCCGCCCGATGGCGCAAACAGTAGGTTTTGCGATTTTTGGAGCGTTGATTTTGTCCTTGACTTATATCCCGATGATGTGTGCTTTATTTTTATCCAAGAAGCCAAATCACAAAGAAAATTTCAGTGATAAAATAATGCGTAAACTGCAAAATTTGTATCAGCCTTTGCTTCAAAAAGTAATTAGGGTTAAGTATGCTATTGTTGGTTTTACAGGAATTTTATTTGTAATTGCTATCTTTTTCTTTAGCAAAATGGGAGGAGAATTTATACCGCAATTGCAGGAAGGCGATTATGCTTTTCATTGTATTTTGCCACAGGGAAGTTCGCTAAACCAAAGTATTGAAACTTCGATGCAGGCTTCCAGAATAATCAAAGAATTTGATGAGGTTAAAATGGTTGTTGGAAAAACAGGAGCCGCCGAAGTCCCTACAGATCCAATGCCACCCGAAGCAACCGATTTAATGGTGATTTTAAAACCTCAAAGAGAATGGAAATCAGGCAGAGATTTTAATGAATTGTCGGATGCCATTACTGAAAAACTTGAAGTGATTCCCGGAGTCTTTTTCGAGAAAAACCAGCCTATTCAAATGCGTTTTAACGAATTGATGACAGGAATCAGACAAGATGTTGCTGTAAAAATATTTGGTGAAAACATTGATACACTTTCTGTTTATGCTAAGGAAGTGAGTAAAGTTATTCAGAGTGTCGAAGGCGCTACTTCGCCTCAAGTAGAAAGAGTAAGCGGCTTACCTCAAATTAATATTGAATACGACAGAACCCGAATTGCTAATTACGGACTGACTATTGAAGACGTAAATGATGTGGTAAGTACGGCTTTTGCAGGAAAAAGTGCAGGACAGGTTTATGAAAATGAACGGCGTTTTGATTTGGTGGTGCGTCTCGACAGCGTTCACAGAAGCAGTATTTACGATGTTAGTAATTTGATGATTCCAACGAGTACTGGTAATCAAATTCCATTATCACAAGTGGCGAATGTCAATTATAAATTAGGTCCGGCACAGATAAGCAGGGAAGCAGGAAAACGCCGAATAGTGGTAGGATTTAATGTGCAGGGACGCGATGTGCAAAGTGTTGTAGAAGATATTCAGCAAAAATTATCTGAGAAAGTAAAATTACCATCAGGATATTATTTTACTTATGGAGGTCAGTTTGAAAATCTTCAGGAAGCAAGTGCCCGTTTGACGATTGCCGTTCCGGTTTCACTTTTATTAATTTTTGCATTGCTGTATTTTACATTCCGTTCTTTTAAACAGGCAATTTTAATTTTTACAGCGATTCCTATGAGTGCTATCGGAGGGATTTTTGCCCTGATGTTAAGAGGAATGCCGTTTAGTATCAGCGCCGGAATAGGTTTTATTGCTTTGTTTGGTGTGGCGGTTTTAAATGGTATTGTTTTGATAGGCACTTTTAACCAACTTGAAAAAGAAGGAATGACAAATATTTTCGAAAGAGTAAAAGAAGGAACTATCACCAGGCTTCGTCCTGTATTAATGACGGCTATGGTAGCGTCGTTAGGATTTTTACCAATGGCAATTAGCAGCAGTGCAGGAGCTGAAGTTCAAAAACCACTGGCAACTGTAGTTATTGGTGGATTGATAACCGCAACCTTTCTTACGCTTTTTGTATTGCCATTATTGTATATTATTTTTAATTCGAAGTTTAATTTTAATTCGAAATGGAAAATAGGAAATACAACTATAGTAATTCTTTTATGTCTTGTTGTTTTTAGTTCTGCCAATGCACAACAAAGAATTTCGATGGATGAAGCAGTAATGACAGCTTTGAAAAATAATCAGCAATTAGGTGTTAATGAAGCCGAAATTAAAAGTGCAGGATTGAATGTTAAAACAGCTTATGACATTCCTAAAACAGGAATTTTTGCTGAAAATGAAGATCTTCGCCCATCGGATAATGTGGGGATTTTAAAAATTGGTATTTCGCAAAGTGTTGCCTGGCCAGGTTTGTATGCTGCCCGAAAGGATTATTTTAAAGAACAATTGAAATATGCTGAACTGAATACCGATGTTTTAAACGCAACAATCAAAAGAGATGTGCGTATGGCTTATTACCAATTATGGTATTTGCAGGACAAGCAATTATTGTACAAACGTTTAGATAGTATTTATACTTTACTCTCAAAAACAACTGAAGTTCGTTTAAAAGCGGGTGATATTGCCAAACTGGATAAAATTGCAGCTGATGCAAAATTATTAGAACTAAAAGCTTTTTCTGACCAAAACAAAAAGGATATGAATGTGCAACAGCAGCAATTAATGATGCTTTTAAATCAAAACGAATGGCTGCTTCCTGTCGAAAATCCTTTAGGCAAAGCGGATGTTATTTTGGCAGAAAATAACGGTTTGCATCCTTTGTTAGTATTGCAGGAACAAAATGTAAAAGTTGCACAATCTAATGTTTCGGTACAAAAAAACAGTAACAGACCAGAGTTGTCAGGTAGAGTTTTTAGCCAAAGACTTTGGGGAGCTAGTGATCCATTTACAGGATTTTCGGCAACGGCATCTTTTCCTATTTTTGGAGCTGGTTCGGCACATAACAAAGTAAAAGCAGCGTCGGCAGAGAAAGAAGTGCAGGAAAGGAATTTGGAATACCAAAAACAGCAGTTGCAAACGCAAAAAGCTTCTGCAATTGCCGAAATTGAAAAACATCTTTCGTTATTAAATTTTTATGAAACGGCCGGATTAAAACAAGCAGAAGAAATTATAAAAGCAGCTACATTGAGTTATAAATCGGGCGAAATAAGTTTTGGAGAACTGGGACAATTTTTAAGTCAGGCTGTGGGAATTCGACAGAATTATTTGGATATTCTAAATCAGTATAATCAATCAGTTGTTCAGTTTAATTATTTCAATAATAAATAATCTATAGTTTTCTGTTTTTTGAAGAATGGAATAGAAAATTTTAAAAGTGTAAAAAATGAAAATCAATATTAAAATTTTAATTAGTGTAATTGCTTTCTTTTCACTGATTAGTTGCCAACAAAACAAAAAAGATGTTGATAATGAAAATTCGGAAATAACGAAAGAAGCTGAACACGAAGAAGAAATTCCGACAGTTGCTGCTTTAACTCAGGAACAAATCAAAGCTGTTGGAATTACTTTGGGAACTATTGAAAATAGAAACCTGACAGCTTCTATAAAAGCAAATGGTGCGTTGAGAGTTCCTAATAATAATAAAGCGAATGCAACTTCACTTTACGGTGGAGTGATAAAAACCTTAAAAGTTCAGTTAGGTGATTATGTTCGAAAAGGACAAGTGATTGCTACCATTGAAAATCCGCAGTTTATACAGTTGCAGGAAGAATATTTGACCATTGGAAGCAGAATGCTATTAGCCGATCAGGAATTACAGCGTCAGCGTGAACTTCAGGAAGGCAATGCTGGAGCTTTAAAGAATTTACAAAGCGCGACAGCCGAGATGAATTCGCTTCGTGCGCGTAAAGCTTCGCTTCAAAGACAAATTCAGTTGATGGGAATTAATCCGGCAAAGATTAGTGCTGCAAATTTAAAATCGGCATTGACGGTTATCAGTCCTGTAAGCGGAACGGTGAGTAATGAATTTGCTAAAATAGGTAGTTATGTAGATGTGTCTTCGCCTGTTGTCGAAATTGTAGATAACAGTCTGATACATTTAGATCTTCAAATTTTTGAAAAAGATTTACCAATGGTTAAAGAGGGACAGTTAGTTCATTTTACGCTGACGAATAATCCTGCGACTTCCTATACTGCTAAAGTTTTTAATATAGGCTCTTCTTTTGAAGACGAAAGCAAAACAGTTGCTGTTCACTGTAACGTTACAGGAAATAAACAGGGACTTATAGATGGTATGAATATTTCGGCAATGATTGGTATTGGTACTGCTAAAACAGCTGCAGTACCTAACGAAGCTATAGCAGAGGCTGATGGAAAATACTATATTTTTGCACAAACGAATAAAAAACCAGAAGAAAATCATAAACATGAAGCCGGTGAAAAACATAGTGAAGCCGAAGAAAATAGTATCAATTTCGAAAAAATTGAAGTAGCAAAAGGAGTTTCAGAAGTGGGATATACAGCAATAACTTCAGTTAAAGAAATTCCAACAGGAACAAAAATTGTTACCAAAGGAACTTTCTTTGTAAATGCTAAACTTAGTAATTCAGGAGGTCATGAACATTGATTGAAACGAATCTTTTTGTGTAGAAATGTCAGTTTTGTATAAAAAAGTACCTCATTGAGGTGCTTTTTCCATTAAAATAGTAATGTTATATAACATATAAGTAAAATTGTATAAGTATTGCTTCTTCTGTTTTTTATATTATTGTAAACTAACATTTATATGTTAGCCAAAACATCAAAAACATAAAAATGGAAAAGGGAAAATTACGAATTTCAATAATTAATATTCACGGGCTTTTAAAGAAGTCAGGACTCGAAATAGGAAGAGATGCAGATAATGGAGGACAAACAAAATATGTATTTGAACTTGCCGAATTTTTATCACAGCATGAGGATGTTGAACATGTAGATTTATTTACACGGCTTATTGATGATCCCGCACTTTCACCTGAATATGCTATACCTATTGAAACCGTAAATGATAAATTCAGTATTAGAAGAATTCCTTTCCTGGGGAAAAAATACAAATCAAAAGAACAGTTGTGGGAAGGACTCGATACTTTTGTAGATGGTATTGTACAGCATATTAAATTTCATGATATTTTTCCCGACTGGATTCATTCCCATTACGGAGATGCCGGTTATGTAGCCTCCGAATTATCTACCATTTTAAACATTCCGTTTGCTCATACTGGACATTCACTAGGATATTATAAAAAGAAAAAATTACTGGAATCAGGTAACAGCGAGGAAGAACTGGAGAAAAAGTTTAAGTTTAAACAAAGAATCAGTGCTGAAGAAAGAACATTAGAATTATCGGAATTTATAGTCACTTCTACTGAGCAGGAAATAGAAACTTACAGGCCTTATGAAAATTTCAATCTGGGAAAATATCATGTAATTTCGCCTGGAATTGATACCAGAAAATTTGTTCCTTATTATCATATAGAACAGGATTCTAATAAAAATTTGGAAGAAGAACAGCGTAAATATTGGGTAGCCGAATCGATTTCTAAATTCTTAATTAATCCGCATAAGCCAATTATTTTAGCGCTTTCCAGACCTGATCGTCATAAAAATTTGCATACTCTTATCAATGTTTATGGAAAAGATAAAGAACTGCAAAGCATAGCTAATTTGGTCATTTTTGCAGGTATTCGAAGAAATATTATAAAAATGCCGGAATCAGAAAAAGAGGTTTTAACAGATTTACTTTTGTTAATGGATAAGTACGACTTGTATGGAAAAATGGCTATTCCTAAAAAACATGATGTAGAAAACGAAGTTTCTCTTATTTATCGCTATGCAGCAGAAAAAAGAGGCGTGTTTGTTAATCTTGCGCTTCATGAAAATTTTGGACTTACTGTAATCGAATCGGCTAGTTCCGGACTTCCGGTAATCGTTACTGAAAACGGGGGACCTTCGGAAATTATTCCAACATGTCAGAATGGAGAATTGGTAAATCCTGAAGATGCAAGCCAAATTAGAAAATCATTACTGAATGTTTTAACTGATGAAAATAAGTGGCGTTACTATTCGAATAATGGCGCAATTAATATTCAAAAACACTACAGCTGGCTTAGTCACGTTAATCAATATATGGAGTTAATTAAAGAAAACTTATCTGTATCTTCCCGATTGGGAACTAAAAAACATTATGACGTAATAAATAGCGACCGTTTGAAAAGAAAGGTTGAAAATTTACTAGTCTCGGATATTGATGGAACTCTTATTGAACCTAAATTGAATAATCCCGGTCTCGAAGATTTAAAAACACATTTAGTTAATAGAACAGATACAATGGCTTTTGCGATGGCTTCGGGTCGTAATTTGGACTTAGTGAAACAAATTATTAAAGACGAAAAATTTCCATCGCCTGATTTTATAATTTGCTCTGTAGGAACTGAGATTTATTATATTAAAGGAAATGATTTTATTTTAGATAAAGGATGGGCTAAATTTTTAGCAGGCAGATGGAATAGAGAAGATATTGAGAATCGTCTTAAAGAAATTCCCTGGATACGATTGCAGGAAGAAGAAGCGCAGAATCCGTTTAAAATTTCGTATTATTATGATGAAGAAAAGTACGATAGAGAAGCACTAATTAAAGCATTGGGAACAGGATGGTATAAAGTGAATATTATTCCAAGTCACGGAAAATTTATTGATTTTATCCCAAAAAGAGCATCGAAAGGAAATGCCATAAAATTTTTATGCCGAAAATGGTCTATTCCTCTTGGAAATGTAGTTGCAGCCGGCGATTCAGGAAATGATATTGATATGTTCAGAGCTCCGGTAAAAGGAATTATTGTTGGAAATCGTAGCTCGGAATTGGCAGAATATGTAACAAACAAAAATATTTTTGTGGCTGAGAGTGCTGCTTCGGCGGGCATTTTAGAAGGATTAAAACATTATAAAATAATTTAATATATGTATGCAGGTTCAGGATTTAGTAACTGGGAAATAGGCGATGTTGATGTATTTATAGATGAAAGTGGTATTCATCATTTATTTCATTTAATTATCCCTAATCACGATTATATTGCACATGCTATATCTAAAGATGGTCTTTCGTGGAGAAGAATTAAAAATGCACTTTGGGTTGGTGATCCAGGGCAATGGGATGACGATATGCTTTGGACAATGCATGTGAGTAAAAAATCTGAAGGCGAAGGATATGAAATGTATTATACAGGTCTTAAACGACAGGATAAAGGAATTATTCAAAAAATAGGAAGAGCCGTTTCAGACGATTTAATCAATTGGACAAAAGATAAAGGATATGGAATGCCTTTTAAAAGTCGTGCACCGTATTATGAAAGTTCGGATAATAATCCGCGCGAATGGCTTAGTTTCAGAGATCCGTTTAAATATCAGTTTGAAGGAGAAGATTATTTGTTAATATGCGCCCGAAGTGCGGTGGGACCAACATATCGAAGAGGCTGTATCGGGGTAGCAAAGAGAGAAGATGATGGTTTTGTTCTTCAAAAACCCTTACACGTTCCTTATGTTTATGATGATGTAGAATGTCCTTGCGTGATAGAAATAAAAGGAACTCATTATCTGCTGGGATCGATTCGGGAGGATGTTAAAATTCGTTATTGGTTTTCTCCTGATTTTAAAGGAGAATACCATGCTTTTCATAATAATGTTTTAATGCCACAAGGAAATTATGCTGCCCGAATTGTAAAACAAGACGAGCATTATTTAGTATATAATTTTTATTTTATTGGAGGAAATGTAAATACCTACCGTGTTATTCCGCCGCCAAAAGAGTTAGATATTGATAGTAGCGGCCGACTTGTTCTTAAATCCTATCACCATTGGAAAACCCTTTATTTAAAAACAATTTTCCAGCAAGATTTGCCTATTCCTAAACCAATTTTAGGAAATCCGTCTGCGACTTTCACATTGAAAAGTGTTTCAAAATGGCGATTTGGATGCAGAAGCGGTTACGAAGTTTTTTGTTTCGAAAAGCCTTCAAAAGATTTTGTCTGGGAAGGAACGCTTACTGTTGAAGGAATGGGAAAAACAGGATTTGTTATGGAATGTGACGAGCAGGGAACAGCTTATTATATTTCGATTGATTTTGTTAATGGTTTTGTACAATTCAGAGCCTGGGGATTTAATGAAAAAGATGTCAAGAATAATTTTGTTTTTGAAAACATTCAAACCAATATGTTTGAAATAGTAGAAAGCAAAGAAATCTCTTTTAAAATCATTCGCTATGGAAATTATTTCGAACTATCAATTAATGATGTTGTTAAGCTAACATTACTGGATTTTAAATATAATGATGGTAAAATAGGCGTTTATGTTTGTTCTGCTGTGGTTTCTGTAAGTGATTCAAAAATACACGCACTTCCTGAACCAGAAAACGAATACGCAACCTCAGATCCAATTAAATCATTTGAAGAATACCTTAAAAAGACGCCTATGTAAATTTTATTTATTTTGATGGTAAAATTATTTTTGTTGGATTCTTTCCATTAGTCTAATGACTGCTGCAGTAGTAAGTGCGCCAGCTAAATAATAGCCTACTACTAATGCTTTGGTCGTAAATGTTTTGGTAACCGGTTCGTCATTTAATCCTATTTTTTCAGGTAAATTGACTGCACTTAGACCTCCCAAAATTCCTGAAGAAGCTGCTTTTAGCCACAAATCATTTTCTTCACCATCAATCATGCTATAGTAAGCAGTATTGCTGAGAATGTCACTGACAATTGCGGTACCAAATAATGATTCATTTTCGATATCTAAACCAAAATATTCGGCTGTTTTTTGAACAGCTTCTTTGCCAACCAAATCGATATGAGGCATATTTTCGTTTACATTTTTTAAAGATTCATTAAGTATAGTTAGGACTACTGCTCCGGCTAAACCTCCAATTATATTCTTACTTTCCATATTTAAGTTTATAAAAATTGTCCGATGCATGTTGTCTATTGTAGTGAAATTGATCCTGCTTAAGCAAGACGTAGGTTTTTTGCATATACGAACGGGTGGAAAGTATAAGCACCGTTACAACTCACATCTACAACCTGATTTTACCCGTGTTCATCGTTTTAAACATGCATCCGGACAATAAGATTAGGTAATGTTATTATATAAAACAATTGAACAAACTGTTCTTGTTTGTAATTTTATATAATCAAATGTACCCGAAATGCATATGTTTATTTTACAGAATTTAAAATGAAGATTATACAATTGCCACCAAAACTATTACTCTTTAAGAAGTGAAAGTCACTAGATTTTCATAGATTTATTTAATGTAGATGTAAATAAAATTCGATTTTAGTCTATTATTTAATTGTCAAGTTATGATTGATGATGGCAATTTATGATACTTTAAATAAATTATAGGATTTTACATTTGTAAAAGATTAATTAAATATCCATCTAAAGAATACTAAAACCCATCATTAATGCTTTATCTAAAATCAGAATTTTATAAACCATTTTTCTTGTATGCTACACGTTTGAAAATTGTGATAGGAGTTTTTATCTTGGCTAATAATGCTGTTATCTTATCTCAAACTTCAATTAAAAATTTTGCATATATCACTTCTAATAATGGATTATCTCAAAATACTGTTCTGGGTATTGTAAAAGATAAATATGGATTTATGTGGTTTGGAACCTGGAACGGGCTTTGTCGTTATGATGGTTATACTTTTAAAACATATCTTTATAATCCTACGGATAAAAAAAGTTTAAACAGTAATCGAATTCATAATTTAAAGTTAGATAAAAATAAAAATCTATGGATAAGGACTTTTAATGATGATGAATTATGCCGATATAATTACGAAAAAGACAATTTTGACAGAATAGCCCGAAAATCTCCGGATGATTCATTATTTACATGGACTGACAGACGTAAACATATTGCTATTACTAATGTGAAGCATAAAGATATTATATGGCATATTGATATTAGCAAAAATCGTTTGATTGAAACAAATAGTAAACAAGGAACGGTTAAGGCATATGAAAGCAGTTTAGACGGTTCCGGAGGATTGAATGATGCTTATGTAACTGATATTTATAAGGACAACCATAATATTTTATGGATAGGAACTTTTGGTAATGGGATTAATAAAGCCAATTTAAATGCCAAACCTTTTTCAAATTATTATGAAGATTCATCGGTTGATGGTTTTATTGTAGATCAAAATGTTACTGCTATTTGTGAAGATAAAAAAGGTGATATATGGATTGGTACCCGGGATGAAGGCATAACTATAATAGATGTTAAAAACCGAACTGCAAAAACGGGACCCGCTCAATTGAAAAAAGAGCAAATTAGATCTATTGTATGTGATTCTGGAGGGGTTATGTGGATAGGGACAAAAGAAGGCGTAGTGAGTTATAATCCTTACAGCGGTTTGTTTAAAGACTTCTCTAAATCTATTAATTCCTCTGTTTTTAGTATAATTGAAGATGATGAAAATAATTTGCTGCTTGCAACATGGCAGGGTATTTATAAATATGTTATTTCGTCAAATCGTTTTGTTTCGTATCCTTCTGCAAACTTTTTACTTCATCCACATACCAGAGTGATTATGAAAGACCGTAAAGGTAGGATATGGGTGGGATGCGAAGGAGCATATGGGAATGAAGGAGGAATAAGTGTATTGAAACCAATAAGTGGTAAAGATGGATTTAAATTAGAAAATCATTTTGTTCATAACGAAAACAAAAAATCCATTAGTGATAATCGTATCAATTGTATTTATGAAGATAAAGAAGGTGTCATTTGGATTGGAACCGGAAATGGTTTAGATAGATATGATTCTAAAAATAAAAGTTTTACGAATATTTCTTCTTCAATTATACAATTTCCTAAATCTTCAATATCAGCAATTTTAGAAGACAATAAAGGGAATTTATGGATAAGTCATAAAAAAGGAATATCGCAGTTAAACAAAAAAAATTATGATGTAAGAACATATACTTTACAAGATGGTTTACAAAGTAATGAGTTTTCCAGTGGCGCTGCTTTTAAAAGTTCATTGAAAGATAAACTATATTTTGGTGGAAATAATGGTTTAAGTGCTTTTGATCCAGATGAAATACTTGCTGAAAAAACACTTCCGCAAACAGTATTGACCGAGTTACAAATATTAAATAAATCAGTAGCCATAAATGAAGAAATAAACGGACGTGTACTACTTAAAAAGCCGCTTTATTTAACTAAGAGCATAGAATTAAGAAATCAGGATAAAAGTATTTCTATAGAATTTGCGGCTTTGCATTATTCAAATCCTCAGGCTAATAAATACGCATATAAACTAGAAGGATTTGATAAAGAATGGGTTTATACCGATGCAAAAAGAAGATTTGCAAGCTATTCAAATCTTGATGCAGGGAATTATGTATTTAAAGTTATCTCTTCAAATAGTGATGGTGTTTGGAATAAGATTCCGGCTAGCTTAGAAATAATTGTAAAACCACCATTTTGGGCGAGTATCTGGGCGTATATTTTTTACGTACTACTTGTTGTTGCTATTTTGTATGTATATCATATTTACTCAACAAAATTGGCTAACCTAAAATCAAAACTGGCTTATGAAGCTTTTTTACATGAGCAGGAACAAAATAAACTACAGTTTTTTACTAATATATCTCACGAAATAAAAACACCTTTAACATTGATTCTTGCACCTTTAGAGAGACTTTTAGATATATTAAAAGAAAATAAAACAGCTCATTCTCAGCTGCAAACTATAAAAATGAGTGGAGATCGTTTGTTAAAATTGGTTAACCAACTTTTGGATTTTAGAAAATTAGAAACAGGCAATTTCAATTTGGATTTTTGTAATAATGATATTATTGCATTGCTACAACGTACATTAAAAACTTTTGAGGATACTGCTAAATTGCAAGGAATTCATTTGAAATTAGAAGCTAATACTGATCATTTTGTTTTTGTATATGATGAAGATAAGATAGAAAAAGTACTTTATAATTTATTGAGTAATGCGTTGAAATTTACTCCGGATTCAGGGATTATTACCATACGTTTTTCAACTGTGAAAGATAATAATAATGGTTTTGCAGTTATCGAAGTTATAAATCAAGGTATATCAGTAATTGAGGAAGAAGATTTAGATGTTATTTTTCAGCCTTTTCATCAGGGGAAAAAGAATAATTCTGGAGGAACTGGCCTAGGACTTGCTTTTACTAAAGGCCTTGTAGAGCAGCATGGCGGTGTTATTAATGTTTCAAGTATAAAAAATAATGCTGAAAATTGTCTGACAACTTTTAAAGTCATGCTTCCGTTGCAACAAGAGAATATTGATTTTAAAACTAATTCGGAAATAAATGATGTTGAAAATGTAGTTTTAAACCAATATGATAATTTTGAAAATTTTATTACGGATGAAAATCCTAAAAAGACTTTGGTAAGAAAACATACTTTACTCATTGTCGAAGATAATAATGAGTTAAGAACTTATTTAAAAGAGTATTTTTCGGAATTTTATTTTGTCATTGAAGCCAGTAATGGAAAAGACGGTTTTGATGTTGCTTCCAGCCAGCTTCCTGATTTGATTCTTTCAGATGTTATGATGGATGTTATGGATGGATTTGAGTTTTGCAGTTTAATTAAAACCAATATTAAAACCTCTCATATTCCTGTAATATTGCTTACTGCTCAAACTCCTTTAGAGTCTGAAATTCAGGGAATAGAAACCGGAGCAGATGCCTACATGACTAAGCCTTTTAATTTAGCTCTTTTAGAAGCAAGAATAAAAAATCTTCTTATATCAAGAAGTAAACTAAAAGAACGATACCGAAAAGAAATTTCATTGAAGCCAACTGATGAACAACCTCAATCAGCAGATGAGAAATTATTACAAAAATTGTTAGCTTTTATTGAAGAGAATCTTTCAAATTCCGAATTAGGTGTAGAGGAAATTTGCATAGGAGTTGGAGTAAGTCGCAGTCAGCTTTATCGAAAAGTAAAAGATCTTACCGGTTTGAGTATTTCAGAAATTCTAAAAGAAATACGCTTAAAGAAAGCGCAGCAATTATTAACAGATTCTAAATTTACCATTGGTGAAATTGCTTATAGGGTAGGTTTTTCGGATGCTGATTATTTTAGAAAATGCTTTAAATCTGAACTTGGAATGTCTCCAACGGATTACATGAAAAAGGCTGCTTCGAAGTAGAAGGAACTCTTAATTTTACTTCATACTTGTAAAATCAATAAAATCTATTTTATAGAAAAATATTAATTAATTTATTTGACTGATAAAAAAAGCCTTAAAAAACCATTAATTATTTGGATAATATAGGCTTTGGTCATTTTTTACCTGTATTTAGGGACGATTTTACGTCCCTGTTTTTTTAGCTGCAATTTATATTTGTCTTATTAGCAATAAGGATTTTTTATTGTTAATGTAAGTGTTGTAGAATTTTAAATCTACTCTAATTGTTCACACACTTAATAATCATTAGACCTAATAATTCAAATAAAATGACTTACTATCTTAGAGTATTTGCTCTCTCAGTTTTAATAGGATTTATTAATCCAATTATGCTATTATCACAAACTAAAAATGGATTGCAAAATAAATTCAATTTTAATGCCCAATGGCTTCTAAAAATAGGAGATGTACCTAATGGTGCCGAAGTAGGATTAAATGATAATTCATGGAAAAAAATCACGCTTCCACGGGCATTTAATGAAGATGAAGCTTTTAGAGTTCCTATCGATAGTTTAAGTACTTCTATTGTTTGGTATCGAAAACATTTTAAGTTACCTAAAGGAGCATTAAAGAAAAAGGTATTTCTAGAATTCGAAGGAATACGTTTTGGAGGCGAATTTTATGTAAATGGGAAATCAGTAGGAATTCATGAAAATGGAGTAATGGCTGTAGGTCTTGATATTTCGGATTTTGTTAAAAACGGTGATAACGTAATTGCTGTTCGAATTGATAATTCATGGAATTATAAAGAACGTGCAACAGGGAGTAACTATCAATGGAATGATAAAAACTTTAATGCTAATTACGGAGGAATTCCTAAAAACGTTTATCTGTATATAAAAGACAAGGCGTATCAAACTTTACCATTGTACAGTAATTTAGGAACTACAGGAACTTATGTGTATGCTAAACAAATAAATATAACAAAGAAAAGTGCCATAATACATGCCGAATCACAAATTCGTAATGAGAATAAAAATGCTGTAAATGCACGTTATGAAATCAAAATTCAGGATGCAGATAATAAGGTTGTTAAAACATTCTCTGGTAAAAATACAACTATAAAACCAGGCGAAACAACGACACTTTCGGCTGAAGAAGAAGTTAATGATTTAAATTTCTGGAGTTGGGGTTATGGTTATTTGTATAAAGTTACTACAACACTTTATGCTAATAATAAAGCTGTAGATGTGGTAGAAACACGTACAGGTTTTCGAAAAACGCGTTTTGCAGACGGAATGGTTTGGTTAAATGATCGTGTTATCCAAATGAAAGGTTATGCGCAACGTACCAGTAATGAGTGGCCGGCTGTCGGTATGAGTGTGCCGTCATGGCTAAGTGATTATTCGAATAAATTAATGGTGGAGAGTAATGCTAATCTAGTGCGCTGGATGCATGTTACACCATGGAAACAAGATGTAGAAAGCTGTGATCGTGTGGGATTGATACAAGCGATGCCTGCAGGTGATTCAGAAAAAGATGTTGAAGGACGCAGATGGGAACTACGGGTTAATCTTATGCGGGATGCAATTATTTACAATCGTAACAATCCAAGTATTTTATTCTATGAAAGTGGGAATGAATCAATTTCTGAAGACCACATGAAAGAGATGAAAGCTATTAGGGATAAATATGATCCTTATGGAGGTCGTGCTATAGGTTCCCGCGAAATGCTGGACAGTAAAATAGCGGAGTATGGAGGTGAGATGCTTTATATTAATAAAAGTGCACACATTCCTATGTGGGCTACTGAATATTGCAGAGATGAAGCATTACGTAAATATTGGGATGATTACTCTTATCCATTTCATAAAAATGGCGAAGGATCAAAAGGATACCGTTCGACAGTTACTAATACTACCGAAAAGAAACCTGATGCTCAGGCTTATAATCAAAATCAGGATTCTTTTGCAAGAGAAGATGTAACCCGTTGGTTTGATTATTTCAGGGTACGTCCCGGTACAGGTGATCGGGTAAGTTCAGGTGGAGTAAATATCATTTTTTCAGATTCTAATACTCATTTTAGAGGTCAGGAAAATTACAGAAGAAGCGGAGAAGTAGATCCAATGCGTATTCCTAAAGATGCCTTTTTTGCGCATCAGGTTATTTGGGACGGTTGGGTAGATATCGAAAAATACCGTACGCATATAGTGGGGCATTGGAACTACACACCTGATGTTGTAAAAGATGTGACTGTAATAGCTAATGGTGAACAAACAGAATTATTCATTAATGGTAAATCACAAGGTTTTGGAACCCGTAGTAGTGGATTTATTTTCACTTTCCCTAATATTCGCTGGGAAAAAGGAGTAATTACCGCAGTAAGTTATGATGAGAATAAAAAAGAATTAAGCAGAGCCGAAATTAAAACTGCCGGAGAACCTGCTTCACTTCGTCTAACAGAAATGCATGCTCCTGACGGATTCAAAGCCGACGGTGCCGATCTTGCCCTTGTACAAATAGAAGTTGTTGATGCAAACGGTAATCGTTGTCCGTTAGCAAATGATGTAATCACTTTTGATTTAGAAGGTCCGGCTGAATGGCGCGGAGGTATCGCTCAGGGTAAAGATAATTTTATTCTATCTAAAGTGCTTCCGGTTGAATGTGGAGTTAACAGGGTTTTAATTCGTTCTACAGATAAAAACGGGATAGTCAAACTAACTGCTCAAGCCAAAGGATTGCCTACTACTGAGATAAAACTAACTACTGTTAAAGCAGATAATAAAGATATCTCCAATTACATTACGGGTAATCATCAACCTTTAAACCTTTCGAGAGGAGCAACCCCAGAGCGACCTTCGTATAAAGTAAGCCGTAATTCGATAAAAATTGTAGGCGCTGATGCCGAAAGTAATTCTAAAAAAGTAGGCCTTAGTTATGATGATAACGAATTAACGGAATGGACTAATAATGGTATTGCAAAAACAGGCTGGATAACATACGAATTAGAAAGAGATGCTGAGATTAGTGAAATTGAATTAAAGCTTTCAGGCTGGAGAATGCGCAGTTATCCAATACAAATATTTATTGATGGAAAACTAATCTATACAGGTGAAACTCAAAAAAGTTTAGGTTATATCTCAATACCGATAACACCTACAAAAGGACGTTTTGTTAAAATACAATTAAACGGACAGAGTGTCGATAAAGATGCCTTTGGAGAGATTGTAGAAATCACCGGACAAAAAGAACTAGACCTCTATAAAGACCCTAAAGCCGCTAATGTTGGAGGACAGCTACGCATAGTTGAAGTAGAATTTTATGAAAAAGCAAAATAAAAGCTTTAACTGATAATAATATCCTAATCACCAATCAAATAATAACCTTTAAAACAATTAACATGAACTAAGAAAAATTAAAATAACACAGGTAAAAAAAGGAGATTTACCTAATCAAAAAATCTCTCAAACAATTATTCTCTAACCAAATAATTTAAGATGATTAAAAAAACCATTTTTTTTCTATCGTTTCTAGTTTTACTATCCTGGGAAATAAAAGCCCAGAATAAAGAACTTAAAGGGATAGTTCGCGATGAGCAAAATTTGCCAATACCAGGAGTAAATGTTTTAATTAGCGGTACTTCTGCGGGTACAGTAACTGATATGGACGGAAGTTTTACAATCAGTCAACCGACGGGACAAGGAACTCAATTAGAGTTTTCTTTTATTGGATATACTAAAAAAAGTGTAGTAATAGGTACACAAACTACTTTCAATATACAGATGGAGCCTGATATGAATGCGCTCAAAGAAGTTGTCGTGGTGGGATATGGAACTCAAAAAAAGAAAGACCTTACAGGGGCTGTAGCCAGTGCAAATCTGGAAGCGTTTAGAAAAGCGCCCAATGTGAATATTGTACAAAGTTTACAGGGATCTGTAGCCGGATTGAATATTGGGCAAGTAAATTCGGCAGGATCTACTCCGTCAATTCAAATTAGGGGTCAAAATACATTTCAGGGAAATCGTAATGTTCTTATCGTTCTCGATGGTATTCAGTACAACGGTTCTTTAGCATCGATTAATCCAAATGATATTGAATCAATCGAGGTTTTAAAAGATGCTAGTTCTGCAACTGTTTATGGTGCTCAGGCTGGTAATGGAGTATTATTAATTACCAGTAAAAAAGGGAAAAAAGGAAAGCCTGTAATTACTTATAGTCAATCTTATGCTTCACAAACTCCTACTAATAAATTAAGAACTTTAAATCGTGAAGAATTTGTCGAGAAAGTTCGTGATTTGAATTATGATCAGGCATTTTTAGCACCAAATTATACCACACCTAATCCTAATTTTGATATCACATCAGTTATGGATTTTACAATGGTGGACCAAAATACCAATACGCTTAAAAATAATAATTTTAACTGGCTGGATGCAGGTACAAATCCAGGTCAGATACAAAAGCATGAGTTAAGTATTTCAGGTGCTAGTGATAACAGTAATTATTTAATTTCTGCAGGAATAACTAAACAAGAAGGTTTTATAATAAATGACAACTTTAAGCGTAAAAATATCAGGGTAAATCTAGAAACAAAACCTACAGAATGGCTTACTGTTGGAGTACAATCTTTTGGAGCATTTAATGATTACAGCGGTGCTGAGCCTACTTTGAGTTCGCTTACCAGACAATCTCCTTTCTTAACGCCTTATGATGAAAATGGAAACCTTGTATTGTCACCTACACAAACAAATGTTCTTAATCCGTTTTTAACGTATGATGTTGAAAATTACGATACTCAAAATGATTTTTACGGTAATTTTTACGGTATCATAAATTTTCTTTTTGTTAAAGGTTTGAGTTATCGTGTTAATTATGGAAATAATTATAGAATAGGAGAAAGTTTTGGAGCAAGTAAATATGAGGCAGGACAAACAGGAGCTGCTTACAAAAATCATACGCGCTACAGCGATTATACCCTTGATAATATTGTGAATTATAAACGAAAGTTTGGATTACATGATTTTGATGTTACACTTTTATATGGTGCTATAGAAAGAGAAAATAGTTCAACTGAAGCAAACAGTACTGATATATCTAATTTAATTATGGGATATAACAGTCTGGAGCAGGGAATCAACCAATTTGCATCTTCAGGAGCATGGAAAGAATCACTGAATTATCAAATGGGACGTGTAAATTATAAATTTAAAGACCGTTATCTTTTAACAGGAACTGTTCGTCGTGATGGTTATTCTGGTTTTGCACGAAATGAAAAATGGGGAATATTTCCAGCTGCTGCTGTGGGATGGATTGTTTCTGAAGAATCGTTTTTGAAGGATAATAAAGTAATTAGTTTCTTAAAATTAAGAGCAAATTATGGTACAACAGGAAATACTCCCGGAAGATATACTTCTTTAGCTACATTTTCAAGAGACAGAAGCTATGTTTTTGGAGATGGAGGAGCTCCCGTTTTTGGACAAAATGCAAATAATTTAGAGAATCCAAATTTAAGATGGGAAAAAAATACAGGTGTAAACTTCGGGCTAGATTTTGGATTATTTAGCAAACGCCTTTCAGGAGCTATTGAATATTACGAATCCACTACAAAAGATCTAATTTTTAATGTTCCTCTGCCATACATTATGGGAATTACAACTACCAGAACTAATATTGGAGAACTTAAAAATAAAGGATTCGAAATTCAGTTAACTTCTGAAAATATTAAAAATGATAATTTTTTATGGACTACAACTGCAACTTTGTCTTCAAACAGAAACAAAATCATAAAATTAGTGGGTCTTGATGAAAATGGTGATGGTATTGAAGATGATTTAGTGGCTAACGGACAATTTATTGGTAAATCTGCCGGAGCAATTTTCGGTTTTGCTTATGATGGTCTTTATCAAATAGGAGATCAAATTCCTGCCGGATATAGTCCAGGTACGCAACGTATAAGAGATACGAATGGTGATGGAATAATTAGTGCTGCTGATCGAATTATTTTAGGAAGGACGGAGCCTGCTTATACAGCAAGTCTTTTAAACACATTTAGTTATAAAGGTTTAACATTGAATGTGTTTTTTAATTCTGTTCAGGGTGGAAAAGATGGTTATTTGGGGGATGTTATACCTACTAGTGTAGGAGGAGTTCGTAATGATAATTCTATTAGATACAATTACTTTTCTGACATTGATTACTGGTCACCACGAAATCCTACAGGAGAATTTCCTAGATCATTAGTTACTGCTGCTCAGGGAGCTACTATTTATCGCGACCGTAGTTTTATAAGACTGCAAGATGTTTCTCTTTCGTATAGTTTTGATAAAAAAATTGCGAGTCATCTGGGACTTTCAGATTTGAATCTTTTTGTTAGTGGAAAAAACTTAGCTACATGGACAAAATGGAAAGGCTGGGATCCTGAAACCGGGCAAGGCTATAATGAGAATGGACGTCCTGTAATGAAAAGTTATTCCTTAGGTATTAACATTACTTTTTAATCTAATTACATTATGAAAAAATATATTATACTTCCGCTTATTAGTTTACTGTTTTTATCAGTATCCTGCGGAAAAGACTATCTTGAAGAAGAACCATTAGATTTTCTAGGTGCTTCTAATGCATTGGTAACATATGATGATTATAAATTGTCAATAAATAGTTTATATGACAGAGTTCGTTTTGAATTTTATTCGAGAGGAGATCGTAATAACATGGATTATATTTATGGTACTGATTTAGTTTATGACGGTCAGCCAGATGTACTTCGATTTACGAATTATATTGCTGCCTTAAATCCTGTAGGTGACGGAAATAGTGTTGCTCTCTTTCACTGGACTAACTTTTATAAAATTATTTCAGATGTAAATATTGTTTTGGATCGTTTGGGTGATTCTCAACTTACTCCGGAACAAAAAGTATTAATAGAAGCCGAAGCAAAATATTTTAGGGCTTTTAGTTATCGAACATTAGTATATTTATATGGAGGAGTTCCTCTTGTTACGGAAGCGGTTTATCAGCCAAAATATGATTTTGTAAGAGCTACCAAAGAACAAGTTTTGGCTCAGGTAATCCTTGATCTTGAATTTGCATCAGCTAATTTGTTAACAAAACAAGCAGCACGTCCTGGTGAAATACATCGACTTGTTGCAAGTCATTTATTATCCGAAGTATATTTAGCAGCCGGACGCTATCAGGATGCTGTTAATGCGGCAACAGTTGTTATTGATCATCCGTCTACCGATTTAATGAGGCAGCGATTTGGAACAAGAATGAATGTAACTCCTGGTGATCCTTATTGGGATTTGTTCCAAAGAAACAATCAAAATCATGCAAGTAATACAGAAACAATTTGGGCAATACAATTCGAAACTGATGTTCCTGGTGGTAGTGCACAGTCAGGTACCAGAACAGGATCTCCTGTTTATGAAAGACATCATGCGCCCTCTGTTCGTGATATAGTTTTAAATGGAAGCCGACCTTTTAGCTGGCCGATTGGTGATTATACTGGCGGACGTGGTATTGGCTGGGCTATATCAACTAAATACTTTAGTAATACTATCTGGCAAAGTGACTGGAGTAATGATATACGTAATGCGAATCATAATTTTGTGAGAGAGTTTAAATGTACAAATCCTGCTTCACCTTTATTTGGTCAGATTATTTCAACCGAAAATCCCCCTTTAGGAGTTACTGTACCTAGTCGTGCTTTTTATGCTTATCAAAGTAAAGTAACGACTCCTTTTGATCATCCTGCTAATTTATATGCTAATGCAGCTAATTATACTTTGAAAGAAGGAGCAGGGGGAACTTATACAGATCAATATATGTTTAGACTTGCAGAAACTTATTTATTGCGTGCAGAAGCTTATTTTAGATTAAATAATTTATCTGCTGCAGCAGATGATATTAATGTGGTACGTTCACGATCTAATGCTAAAGATGTTGAAGATTCTAATGTTTCGATTGATTATATTCTTGACGAAAGAATGAGAGAATTTGGTGTTGAAGAAAAAAGAAGATTAACATTAGCGAGATTAGGATTACTTTATGATAAAGTAAAAGCACATAACCCATATTATAAGGATATTTTACCGCATCATAATTTGTTTCCAATTCCTTTTGCAGAAATTGAACGAAACAGAGAAGCTGTATTAAAACAAAATGATGGATATCCTGAGTAAATAAACAGGTTTTGATCAATTTAAAAATCTATGAGCTAGTACAATATACTGGCCCATAGATTTTTTATAAATTAGTTACGATGATTCTTAGAGACTGTATTTATCAGGAATAATTGAAATAGTTAATCCTTTAAGATTTTTTGTTTTATTTTAGTATTAGTTTGAAGTCTTTGAGATTGTTTTAAAGATTTATTAATTCTGATAATATTAAAAAAAATTATGGAAACTCAATCGTACAAAAATCATATTCGATTTTACCCTCCGCATCATTTTGTTTATTATCCAATTGTGATGGGATTTATTATAGTCAGCATTTATTTTGCTGCAACAACTTCTGATACTTTAATTTGGTCTTTTGTTGCGGCTATTTTTGTAGTGCTGTTTTGTTTAGCTTTTATGATTCGACAACATTATGCATTGACTTTGCAAAATAGAATCGTTCGTTTAGAAATGCGTTATCGCTATTTTACTTTGACTAATAAGCGATATGAAATTATAGAAAATGAAATTAGTGACGAACAGTTATTTGCTTTGCGATTTGCATCTGACGAAGAACTTATACCATTGATTGATAAAACTTTGTCTCAACATCTTTCCGGAAGTGAAATTAAAAAAGCAATTGTAAATTGGAAAGGAGATTATTCTCGGGTTTAAATATTTCGATAATTATACTTTTTCTTAATATGTATTTAATATAAACCTACTCTGAATAAATGTTTCGTTATAATTATATAATTTATGCTGTTTAAAATGTAACGGTAAAAGCTATGATGTTTTGAAATTTGTAAATAAAGAAATATGAAGATAGCTAAATTAATAATTTCCTATCTTCTATAGCGTGATTATAAATTTATATATTTTAAGGATGGAAATATTAAAAGATCAACATAAATTAGGTTTAGGAGGAGTTGCTATAGGAACAGCATTCGAAAATATTTCAGATGAGGAATCGAATGAAATATTACAAAGTGCATGGGATTATGGAATTAGATATTATGATACTTCTCCGTGGTACGGTTTAACCAAAAGCGAGAGAAGATTTGGAAATTTTTTAAAAGAAAAACAAAGAGAAGATTTTATATTTTCGACCAAGATAGGGAGATTATTCCATGAAGTTTCGAAATCAGATGTTCCTCCAACAATGTGGAAAGCACCACTAAACTATGATTTTCAACACTTATACACTGCAGATGCAGTAAAAAAATCTATTGAAGACAGTTTGCAAAGAACAGGCTTAGATTATATAGATATTGTATATGTTCATGATCTTTCAGAAGATCAGGTAGGTGACAGATATCCTTATTTTTTTAAACAGGCAGCCAAAGGAGCTTTTAAGGCACTTTCACAACTACGGGATGATGGAGTTATAAAGGCCTGGGGTATGGGAGTTAATAAAATTGAACCTATCTTAGATTGTATAGAATTTGCAGATCCTGATATTTGTCTTTCAGCAACTCAATATTCTATTCTGGATCATGAAGATGCTGTAGACAGATTGCTTCCTGCGGTAAAGAAAGCAGGAGTAAAGTTGGTTTCAGGAGCAGGTTTTAATTCTGGTTTTCTTGGTGGTCGTGAACGTTTTAATTATAAAGAAGTAATTCCAAAAGGAATGCATGAAAAAAGAAATCGTATTTCTGAAATAGCTAAAAAATATAATATTACAATTCTGGATGCTGCCATACACTTTGTATTGGCTGCAGACGAATTTACTTCAATAATTCCCGGAGCAAGTAAACCCGAACAAATAGAGCAAAATGTAAATTCTATGAAAAAAATAATCCCTAGCGACTTTTGGAGAGAACTAAAATATGAGGGCTTAATTTATGATAAAGCTCAAACACCAGATTAAAGATTAAGATGTAAAGTGAATTACTATTTTATTTGTTAATAATCAAAAAAGGCTTCAGAGGAATCTGAAGCCTTTTAATTTATAAATTCGATAGTAAAGGCTATTGCGATCTTTTACTCATTAATAATAAACCAATTCCAAATCCTAATCCTGCAAATAATGCTAAACTTAGATTATTTGTTTTTTTGGATGGCAATTTTCCATACACTCGTAATGGTTCTTTAGAGTTTGTAAGCACATTTCCAGAGTTGTTCTCTTTGTTTTTATTAATTTTCATTTTCATTCGAAGAGCAGCAGATGCTGAATTAATTATCATTTTTGGAAATAATCGATAAGTATTAGTTAATACAGAAGCTCGTAAATCCGGAAATGTATCTTTTTTAGGATGCTGAGCCAGTTCGACCATTTTTGCTGCTGTATCACGTGGGTCAGAAGCAATAAAAGGAATTGTCATATCAAAACCCGAATACTTGGCCGAATGTAAATTACCTGTAGAATTTTGTAATTGTGGATATAAATTGCAGATGTGAATATGTTTCCGATTGGATATTTCGCCTTGCAGGCAATCCATCATTCCTTTAATTCCGTATTTTGATGCAGAATATACAGCGCTGTAGGGGGCAGGCATAAATCCTCCAATTGATATATTATTTATTAAAATACCATAGCTTTGTTTTTTAAAAATATTGATAGCATTATAAGCGCCGTGCATATATCCAAATAAGTTCGTTTTAATTACCTGATGGTGAATTTCTAATGGAATTTCTTCAAATTTTCCACTTGCCATCACCCCGGCATTATTTACCCAAATATCAATTTTTCCATTAATAGCTAATGCCTGAGCAGCAACTTTTTCAACATCTTCAGCAATTGACATATCTGCACTTATGCCAACAGCCACTACATTTAGTGAACGACAATATTCAACCACTTCATCGAGACCTTTTTGACCTCTCGCAGCAATTACAATATTACATCCTTCATGAGCGAAAGCTTCTGCTGCTGCCCGTCCAACGCCACTGCTTGCACCAGTTATAACTACAGTTTTCCCTTCGAGGTTGTTTCTATATTTTTTATTAGTATCCATCTTATTGTTTTTTATAATTATTTACATAAGTTACTAAAAAATAAGTTATTATATATTGTATTCTAAGAGAATTTTAATATTCTAATCTCAGTACATTTAAAAGTTACAACGATGATAAAGAATTAGTCATAATGTGCAGGACTTGTATTTATTTAAAAAAAAAATAGGATAATAATTGGGGGAATAATAAGTATCAAATACTGAAGGTCTTTTATATAAGATAGTTTTTTTAATTTAAAAGTACCAAGATTAGAAAATAGTATTTTGATGAATTTCTGATTTAGTGATCCTATTTCTGCCAAAAAATTAGGGTCACTGTCCGTTGATATTATATGTGTTTTTTGATACAGTATAAAAAGTAAAAAAGCCTTTAAATACTAGTATTTAAAGGCTTTTGACTTTTAAAGTTTCTTTTAAAACTTCATCTGGCGGAGAAAGAGGCTCCAGAACCTTTATGATAATCCCAGTAATTACGGGGTTTTGTATATAGTTTTTATTTGTAACTCTGTAAATACAGTCAAAAAATATCGACACAGTAAACAACAGAATTAAATATTGTTTACATTTATTGTTAGACAATATTCAAATTAATACTAAAAGTACTGCCTATTCCCAGTTCGCTCTCTACATTAATGCTTCCATTTTGAGCTTCGATAAATTCTTTACTGATAGCTAATCCTAATCCAGTTCCGGATTTATTGCTTCCGGGAATTTGAAAATATTTATCAAAAACTTTGGTTTTGTAACGACTATCAATACCTTTTCCCGTATCAATAACCTGAAAAGTAATTTGTTTCTCGGTTAGTTTTAATCGAACAATGATTTTACTGTTTTCCGAAGAATAGGTAATAGCATTGGTTAAAAAATTAATTAACACCCAGCTTGTTTTTTCAGGATCTGCTTTTACATTCGGTAAATTGTTTTCAGCTTCGAGGCTAATTTCAATTTGCTTCTGTTCTGCTTTTGTTTTTATAGCTTCGGTAGCATAGCGAACAATTTCGTATGGGCTACTTTTTTCAATATTAAGCTGAATATTTCCTGTTTCTAGCTGTGAAAGCTCTAGTAATTCTCCTGTAATTTTCAACAAGCGCTGGCTGTCTTCTTTGATACTTCCAATTAGTTGTTTTTGATCTTCATTTATGGTTCCTGTAGAATCACTTTCTAATAATTGCAGACTCATTTTGATGGAAGCAATTGGCGTTTTTAATTCGTGTGAAACAGTGGCAATAAAATTAGTTTTGGCAAAATCCAATTCTTTAAAAACAGTAATATTTCTTAAAATGATTACATTACCAATGTCAATTGATTGCTCTTCTCCAGTGGGTTTTATCGTAATATTTACAATTTCTTTTTCGAAATAGCTTTCTTTTCCATCCGCATAAATCTTCATGGGATGTGCTTTCGGACTTTCCAGTTCATTGATGATTAAGGATTTCATTAAATCATTAGTCACAGCCAATGTTGTTGCCAGTTTTCCAATAACATCTTCTTGTTTCATACCAACAATTTTCAACGCCTGATCGTTGATAAATAAAATTACGCCTTGATTGTCCAAACCTATAATTGGGTCGTGCATATTGTTGATTAAGGTCTCTAAACGTTTCTTTTCAAAAGATAATTTATACAAATTGCTATTGTGGTATTCCTGCAATTTTTGAGCCATTGTATTGAATGACTTAGCTAAGTCTCCAAATTCATTATGATGCCAAAAATGAACTCTTTCTGAATAGTTTTTATTAGCAATTTCTTTAATACTTGCTGTTAATTCTTTGATAGGATTAGCAATATTATTAGGTAAGTTTATTAATAAATTAAAAGCAATTAGGAAACATAAAGTTCCCACAAAGGCAATCCATAAATTAGCCGTTTCGGCGGTTTGTTTAGCGATGTCACTTTTGATTTTTATGGCATTCATATTGAGTTTCATAATCTCAAAAATGTTCTGACGAATTTCAGCTTTTATTTTTTCGTCATTTCTGTTTTGTTTTAATACATTAAAATTAGATGCTAGTTTTTTCGTAACAATATCTTCGTCAACTTCTGTAATATTGGTAGTTTGTTTTTTGAGATTCAGTTCAAAAATAGCAATTGATTTATTTTCATTAATTGATATTTCATCCAATGAAAGTAACATATTTCGAGAATATTCTAAAGTATTGTAATTGGCTTTTAGTATATTACCAGTATCTTTTTTTATCAAAAAAATATAAAAAGCACTAACCAGTGTTAGTATTATTATCAGTAAAAATAATAATCCAACTCCCAGATTCAATTTGGTTTTAATTCTCATTGTTACGATAGTATTACAAGATCAACATTCGATGAAGAAAGATTATTTAATAATCGTCTAAAGATAGATGTTGACAAAATTACTTTAAATAAATTCAAATGTGGTTTCCCTATACAAACTGTTGTAATTTGTTGCTGTTTAACTATTTTTAAAATAGCATCAGTAATTTTTTTATCTTCTGTTTTGATTACTTCGGCACCAAGTTCCGTTGCTAATTTAAAATTATTAATCAAATACCTTTGTTTGTCGAGCGCAATTTTATCAGGACTTTCTTTAGGCGTTTCAACATATAAAACGTACCAATCACTATTATAATAACTAGCCAATCGAGCAGTTTTTCTAATTATAATTTTAGCTGTTTTATCATTACTACTAATGCAGGCCAACAATTTTTCATGTCGTAAAGCATGAAGGTTAGGAACTTCATTTTCTACTTTTCGAACTACCTGACTCGCTACTTCTTTTAATGCCAATTCCCGCAATTGAAGAATTTGGTCCGACTTGAAAAAATTATTCAAAGCCGTTTGAATTTTATCCTCAGTATAAATTTTTCCTTCTTTTAAACGGGCAATCAAATCCTCAGAAGTTAAATCGATATTCACTACTTCATCCGCCAGTCGCAAAACATTATCAGGAACACGTTCCTTAACTTCAACATTCGTAATTTGTTTTACATCCTGATTTAAACTCTCAATATGCTGAATATTCACAGCCGATATTACATTAATTCCCGCTTCAACAATTTCTAAAACATCCTGCCAGCGCTTTTCGTTTTTACTGCCTTCCATATTGGTATGCGCCAGTTCATCAACAATAACCACTTCCGGACGAAGATTGATAATGGCTTGAACATCCATTTCTTCCAGTTGTTTTCCTTTGTAGAAAATAGTTCTTCGTGGAATTATTGGTAAACCTTCTAATAGTTCGTGAGTTTCCTTGCGATTATGGGTTTCTACGTAACCAATTTTTATATCAATTCCTTTTTTTAACAGCATGTGCGCTTCCTGAAGCATACGAAAAGTTTTGCCCACACCAGCACTCATCCCAATGTAGATTTTAAACTTTCCTTTCCGTGATTTCTGAATCAAATCCAGAAAACGCTGTGCGTTGTTTTCGTTTTCCATGGTTTTGGTTTAACCTTTAAGAGATTAAGGAAGTTAAGCTTTTCTTTCTCTAGAGAAAGAAAAGCTTAATGTTCTCTATTCTAGATTAAAACTGCGCGCTAAAACTTAATTTTCTTAATCTCTTAATGGTAAAAATAATTTTAATGTTAAAAACTAATCGCCAGTGAAGTTGTCACAAAAGTATTTGTATCCGTTGGGACGTTATCTTTTGTAAAAATTTCATCTTTACTAGAGAGATTTCTAGCTTCAATTCTAAATAGTACATTATCAGCAACTGAGTAATCAAAGTTAGCTGAAAATCCGTAAGTTTTAAAACCGTTTGGTGTTTCTGTTGCGATGATTACACCTTTTTCGTCGCTGTAATATTCGCCTCGCGCTGCAAGCTGAATTTTATCAGTTGGTTTGTACTGAAAAATTAAAATTGGAGAAAACCAGGTATCATATTTGTCACTTTTTTTAGCCGATTGGTGTAATCCAATATCAAAACCAGTTATTAAATTCGTTTTTTCAGTTACTTTAAATTGTCCGTAAAAGTTATTAAAATAACGCCATTTTTTGTCAATATCAGGCTGTTCGTTTCCAATATAGGTGCTCCAGTTTAAAACCAATTTATCCGATGGTTTATAAGTTACCTGAGTTCCAAAAGCAGGCGTTTGATTACCATCTATTTTTTGAATTCTCTGCCAGCCGTTTAAGTACATTCCGGCTAAATACCATTTTTCAGATTTTGAGGTGTAGCCAATCTTAACTCCCGCTTCATAATATGGTGAGTTTTCGGCTAGAATACTTCTTGTCAAAGTCATACAATCTTTTCCAATGGCACTTTCAAAGCCAATATGCGATGGCATAATTCCGGCATCAATCCAGAGGTTATGGTCTTTAGAAATTTTTACGCCGGCATTAGCTTCATAAACATTTTTCAATAAATCCTGTTCAGCTGCCATATTGTATTCGACATAAGTTCCCGCCATCAGAGCAAAATTGGCACGAATGTTCTCTTTCGAATAATTCACTTTAGCCATTCCCAAATTCAGATTTACTTCATTAGACCGATTGTAATTATACATAAAACCGGGTTTGGTATGATTCTCAGGGTTTCCAAAATCATAACTATAATAAACATCTACGTAACCAGAAAACGTAAGTGGACTCTTTGATTCTTCTTGTGCATTCATTATACTTGAGCCGAAAGCTATTAAAGCTGTATATATTATTTTTTTCATTATTTTGAGTTTAATCATTTCATTAATTCTTTCCGATTTATTGTATCAGATGAAAATCGGAAAGGGTTCTTTTTTTACTATTTTAATTCATCTAAAGCAATATTCAACTCCAAAACATTTACGGTGGAAGTACCCATAATTGTTGGGGTATTGATTTTACTTTCTACCAAAGTCTTTACTTTATCTTCAGATAATTTTCTTTCTTTGGCAACACGTTTTACCTGAATCAAGGCTCCTTCGGGCGAAATATTTGGATCCAATCCACTTCCGGAAGCCATCACCATATCCGATGGAATCTCTGATTTTTCCAAATATGGATGCACAATTAAAAAAGTATCAATTCTTTTTTGAACCAAAGCCAGATAATCTGCATTGCTTGGCCCTTTATTACTTCCTGCGCTACCCGAAGCATTATAATCTACAGCCGAAGGTCTTCCCCAGAAGTAATTTGACTTATCGAATTTTTGCCCGATTTTTTGATAACCAACCACTTTTCCATTTACAGAAATGGTTTCTCCTTTTCCTTGATTTGGAGCAAATTGTGCGATTGCATATATTGCTAAAGGATAAATGACTGCGAATAAAATCACTGTAAGCAAAGTGAACTTTATAATTGAAAATATATTTTTCATTTTATATGTTTTTAGATAAATATAGCAACAACTAAATCGATTAATTTGATTCCGATAAAAGGAACAATCAAACCACCCAATCCGTAAATCAAAAGGTTCCTTTTTAGAATAGCCTCTGCACCAATGGGCTTATAATCAACACCTCTCAATGCTAGCGGAATCAATATTGGAATAATAATCGCATTAAAAATCACTGCAGATAAAATAGCACTTTCAGGGCTGTGCAAATTCATAATATTCAAACCTTGCAAAGCAGGAATTGCAGCGATAAAAAGTGCAGGAACAATAGCAAAATACTTCGCAACATCATTCGCAATAGAGAATGTAGTTAGCGTTCCTCTGGTCATTAACAACTGTTTCCCAATTTCGATAATCTCAATTAATTTAGTTGGATCATTATCCAAATCAACCATATTTCCTGCTTCTTTCGCCGCCTGTGTTCCGCTGTTCATGGCTACACCAACATCGGCTTGAGCAAGAGCTGGTGCATCATTTGTTCCGTCACCCATCATTGCTACAAGTTTGCCATTTTGCTGCTCGTTTTTGATGTAGTTCATTTTATCTTCCGGTTTGGCTTCGGCAATAAAATCATCGACACCTGCTTTTTCTGCAATGAATTTGGCAGTCAAAGGATTATCTCCTGTAACCATAACGGTTTTCACACCCATTTTTCGCAAACGTTCAAAACGTTCTTTCATTCCTGTTTTGATAATATCCTGCAATTCGATAACACCTTGTATTTGATCGTTTTTAATCACAACCAAAGGCGTTCCTCCATTCGAAGAAATCTCAATTACTTTTTGAGCCGTATCTTCCGGAAAAACATTTCCTGCTTGGAGTGCGATATTTTTAGCAGCATCCTGAGCACCTTTTCTAATGTTGGTTCCGTCTTTTAAAACCACACCTGAAGTTCTTGTTTCGGCAGTAAACTTGATTAAAGTAGCACCTTCAATAGATAATTTTTGGGCTACTTCCAATCCAGCCAATTCGACAATGCTTTTGCCTTCTGGCGTATCATCAGCAAGAGAACTCAACACAGCCGACTGAATAAAATCTTCTTGAGAAATTCCTTTAGTAGCATACAAGCTAGTTGCTTTTCGGTTTCCAATAGTTATTGTTCCTGTTTTATCCAAAAGTAAAACATCAATATCTCCAGCAGTTTCAACGGCTTTTCCTGATTTTGTAATTACGTTGGCACGCAAAGCTCTGTCCATTCCCGCAATTCCAATTGCAGAAAGCAAACCACCAATTGTTGTTGGAATCAAACACACAAAAAGTGAAATGAAAGCAGCGATTGTAATTGGCGCATTAGCATAATCGGCAAAAGGTTTTAAGGTAACACAGACAATCACGAAGATTAAGGTAAAAGCAGCTAATAAAATTGTCAATGCTATTTCGTTTGGTGTCTTCTGACGGCTCGCCCCTTCGACCAAAGCAATCATTTTGTCCAGAAAACTTTCGCCCGGCTCATTGGTCACGATTACTTTAATTTTATCCGATAATACTTTTGTTCCTCCAGTAACAGACGATTTATCTCCTCCAGCTTCCCGAATTACAGGAGCACTTTCTCCAGTAATAGCACTTTCGTCAATGGTAGCTAATCCTTCAATAATTTCACCATCAGTGGCAATTAAATCACCTGCTTCACAAACGAAAACATCTCCTTTTTTTAATGCTGATGAACTGATATTTTTGATGTCACCATTTGGCAAAAGTTGTCTGGCAGGTGTTTCTTCTCTAGTTTTTCTTAAACTATCGGCTTGTGCTTTTCCTCGGGCTTCGGCAATGGCTTCGGCAAAATTGGCAAACAAAAGCGTTGCTAATAAAATTAAAAACACAATGAAATTATAAACAAAACTACCTTGTTCCTGTGCGCCAAATAAAATGGCAATACAGACAGCAAACATAATTGCAGTTCCTATTTCTACGGTAAACATTACCGGATTTTTGAACATTACTTTCGGGTTAAGCTTTACAAAAGACTGCACTAGAGCATCTTTTACCTGCTTACTTTCAAATAATGAATTTGATTTATTGTTAGTCATTTTGATTAATTATTTTAGTGTAAAGTATTCTGCCAATGGGCCTAACGCTAGGGCAGGGAAGAAGGATAAGGCAGCAATTATTGCAATCACTGCAAAAACCATAACTCCAAAGATGGGCGTGTCGGTTTTTAAAGTTCCTGCACTTTCCGGGATGTATTTTTTATTAGCGAGTAATCCTGCAATAGCAAGCGGACCAATTATTGGAAGAAATCTGCCTAGTAATAAAACTATTCCTGTGGTAATATTCCAAAACGGATTGTTGTCGCCTAAGCCTTCAAATCCTGAACCATTATTGGCAGCACTTGACGTAAATTCATATAGCATTTCTGAAAAACCGTGATTGCCAGGATTGTTGAGCCAGTCTGTTGCGTTGCCGTTAAACCAATAGCCCATTGCTGTATCATTGGCGGCAAAATAGGAAGCCAAAGCAGTTCCTGATAATATCAATAAGGGATGAAGTATTGCAATAAAAGCAGCAATTTTAACTTCACGGGCTTCAATTTTTTTTCCTACAAATTCGGGTGTTCGACCGACCATTAACCCTGAAATGAACACCGCAAGGATAATGAAAATGTAAAAATTTAACCATCCAACACCACAACCGCCATAAAAAGCATTGACCATCATAGCCAATAATTGCATTGCTCCTGACATTGGCATCGAACTATCGTGCATACTATTTACCGATCCTGTAGAAATTACTGTTGTAGCAATACTCCAAAATCCTGAAATGGCTGGTCCAAAACGAACTTCTTTGCCTTCCATTGCGCCAGTTGTTTGGGCAATTCCCATTTTTTCGATAGCAGGATTTCCGTTGAGTTCAGTGATAACTGTTGGAATTACCAAGAGTAAAAAACCTATTGTCATTACACCAAATATGATGTAGGATAATTTTCTTTTTTTTAGATAGAATCCTAAAGCAAAAATCATCGCAAACGGAATAATCAGCTGTGCCCAAAGTTCAACGGCATTGGTGAAATAAGTCGGATTTTCTAATGGATGAGCTGAATTTGCTCCAAAAAAACCACCACCATTTGTACCAATATGTTTAATAGCAATAAACACTGCTGCTGGTCCGCGAGAAACTTGAACAGAATCACCTTGAAGAGTAGTAATGGTATCTTTTTCTTCAAAAGTCATTGGTGTACCGCTAAACAATAAAGCAACGGCAACAATAGCAGATAATGGTAATAAGATTCGTGTACAACTTTTGATAAAATAGTTGTAAAAATTACCTAATTTATCGGTTGTTCTTTCTTTCATTGCATTAAAAACAATAGCTGCTGCTGCCATTCCAACAGCTGCGGAAACAAACTGCAGGAACATCAAGACCATTTGTGACAGATAAGAAAGTCCTGTCTCGCCTGAAAAATGCTGTAAATTACAATTTACTACAAATGAAATGGCGGTATTAAATGCCAAATCAGGAGTCATATTGGGATTATTATCAGGATTCAGAAATAAAGAACCCTGAAACAATAAAACAAAAAAGCAAAGAAAGAACCAAGCCATATTTACACTCAAAAGTGCTTTCAAGTGTTGTTTCCAGTTCATCTCCTCGGTCGAATTGATACCACTAATTTTAAAAATAAATTTTTCAATTGGATTGAAAATGGGATCAAAAAGTGTTTTATCTCCCAAATAAACTTTGGCAATATATTTTCCTATTGGAATAGCCAAAACTATCGAAATGATAAAAATACTGATGACACCAAATAATTCTGTGTTCATAGTTTAATTTTTGAGAGTTTATTAAAATTTTTCAGGCTTAATTAAAACATAAACCAGATACACGAAAACTGCAAGAGCGATAATAAATAGTGCTGTCATGATTTAGATTTTTTCAAAGAATTCGACCGATTTAAAACAAATGCCAAATAGCAAAACTGCTAATGCGAGTAAAAGAATAGTGACTATCATAATTATTAAGATTGAAGTTAAACTCCTGATGGGTTGATGTGTTTGATATATTCTTTGTGTAATGTTTGAGGAAAAAGATTAGAAATACTGCAATTGCGTATTGTAATAAAAGTGGATACAGAGAATAGATAAATGTTAGTTATTACATTTTTAGTTTCGGCATTTCCAGTAATGAGCAGTTGTTCTGCAATGCCAAGACATTTCTTTACGCGAATGATATTGCCTTTACGGATTAAGCTTTTGGTAATCTCTGCAAATTGTACTGCTTTTGCACAAGAAGATTTGACCTGATTTTTCATAAGAATGATTTTTTATGTTCTTCATCGCTTATGCCAAAACACATTCCAAGAAAAATAAAAAATCGTAAAGTATTGTTTCTTATAGCTTTATTATTTCCGTGCCAAAAAAGGGCATAAAAAAAGCCTATCATAATGATAGGCTTTTCTCAAAATAGTATGTTTTATTGAATATGGCATTCGTCTAATTTCCGATAAAGTGTTGCAATACCTATTTCAAGTAATCGTGCTGCTTCGGCTTTGTTTCCTTTGGTATAATTTAAAACTTTTTGAATATGAAGTTTCTCGATACTTTGCATAGAAAAAGCAGATAATGTCTTATTCATATTATTTTGCTGGTGCTGAATTTCATAAGGTAGAACATCTTCAGTCAAAATTTCAGCATTGGCTAAAATTACGGAACGTTCAATAACATTTTTTAATTCCCTGACATTTCCTGGCCAATGATAGGTTTCCAGTTTTTGAAGAAAATCAGCTGTAATTTGTAATTGTTTTTTATTAGTTTTATCCGAAAACTGTTTGACAAAATAAGTAGTCAACGGCGAAATATCCTTTGGCCTTTCTCGTAAAGACGGAATTTTTATCTCAAAAATATTCAGTCTGAAATACAAATCCGAACGAAAAGTATGATTGTCACTTTCTGTTTTTAAATCTCTATTGGTGGCAGCAATTAGTCTGAAATTTGACTTTTTTGGTGTTGTATCACCTACAGGAATGTATTCGTTGGTTTCTAATACCCGTAATAATTTTGCTTGCAAATTGATGGGCATTTCGCCGATTTCATCCAAAAATAAAGTACCGCCATTTGCTTCTTCTATAAATCCCTTTTTGTCTTTTAAAGCTCCAGTAAAAGCACCTTGTTTGTGTCCGAACAGTTCACTTTCCAGAATTTCTTTACTGAATGTACTGCAATTCAATGCTACGAATGATTTCCCGACACGGTTGCTGTTTTCGTGAATGGCTTGTGCAAAAACTTCTTTTCCAGTTCCTGTTTCTCCGGTTAATAAAACAGTAGAATCGGTTTTGGCTACTTTTTTAGCCAAATCAATAACTTGTTCCAATGCTTTGGATTTTCCGATTATGGAATCAAAAGAATATTTATCGGAAATACGTTTTTCTAATTTTTGCACTTTTTTCTGAAGTTCTGATTTTTCTAATGCTTTGTAAAGTAGGGGAATGATTTTATCATTATCATCGCCTTTGACGATATAATCGAAAGCACCGTTTTTCATTGCCTGAACACCATCAGATATTTTTCCGAAAGCAGTTAGCAAAATCACTTCGACCAATGGAAAATGACTTTTTATTTTTTCGAGAAAATCAACACCGTTTCCATCAGGTAATTTTACATCACATAAAACCACATCAATTTCATTCTGTTCTAATTTCTTGAAACCTGATTTTAAGTCCCCAGCTTCCAATACTTCAAAACCTTCCGATTTTACAATTCGTGCTAAAAGTCCACGAAGTTTTTCTTCGTCGTCAATGATAAGGATGTTTTTCAAAATTATTTTTTGTCAAATATTCAGATTACAAATTTAAATCTTTTTAATTCTGTAAAATAGCATTCTACGAAGTTAAATGTATTTAGACGCAATTTTTAATTGCCTGATCATAATGGAGTAAATGTTGGTTAATTTCCCAATTACTAGAATTAGATTTAAAAGATTTATAATCTCCAGTACTATCAAATGATGTATTTTAATTTTTGGAGTTAGACTTGTAAAATATGAAATATTAATTGTTTTATTGTAGATAGTATGCCGCTAGAAATATGCAAATTATCTCGTTCATCAAGAAGTAAAATCTGTAAAGAATCATCTTTGAATTACCCAGATAAAGGCTATTGTGCTACGCAGTCAAAACATTATTATGGTTATAAATTACACGCTGTGTGTTCATTTAGAGGAGTGATTAAAAGTCTTGATATCACACCTGCTTCAGTACATGATATACATTATTTGAAAGATATTAAACACCAAAATTAAGAACTGTACATTATTGGGAGATAGAGGCTATCTGTCATCAGAACTACAACTCAATCTCTTTGAGAGTTGTCAAATAAGTACTGTCAAAAATAACTGATGCAACTGTAATTCAATATATCAATAAATTTATCTTTGACAGGAATATCAAAAATATTAAAACTAGCATCATTTAAAATACACAACCGGTTAACTAAATAAAGAATATTGAGTAAACAAATCGGTTTATTTTTGTAAAATAAAATTTAATTTACAGATGGAAGAGAGTAAACTTGATAAAATTAAATCTAGGACATTCTTTATTGATTTACCTACATTGAGACCTGTATTGTTTTGGGATACTAAAAAAAGTACAATTGATTGGGAGAAACATAAAAAAGCCATTATTAAAAGAGTTTTTGAACGAGGAAACGAAATGAAGAAAAAAGAAATTATTCGTTTTTATGGATCTGAAATGGTTGATATGATATTAAAAAAATCTATTTCAAAATAGTAAATAATCGAATTTATAGAAATTATTCATTTAGAATACTTACCAATAATTGCTTGCGAGCTAAATTAAATAATACAAAATTAGGTAAAAAAACTAATAGATTTCCAGAGTATTAAATTTGAGAATTTTAAAAAATAGGGTCACTATGGATATACGTATGTTTTGAAAATTAGAAGAATAGAGTTAAGATATGTCTATAATTCTCAGTATTTAAAGGGAATTTGGGATTATTTTAATTTAGGTTCTAGAGTTTTAGGGACTGTCTAAAAAGGTTGAAACCCCCTAGTGTTTACTAGGGGGGGGCAAATTCAGCGGAGAAAGAGGGATTCGAACCCCCGGACCTGTTACAGTCAACAGTTTTCAAGACTGCCGCATTCGACCGCTCTGCCATTTCTCCAGTATGTTGCTATCGTTTTGTGATTGCGAGTGCAAATATAAGAGGTTTTTCGAGATAAAAAAATATTTTAATGATTTACAAAAGCTTTTATTATTTATAAATAACTTTAAAAGTTTGAATCCAATTTTAACTTGCTGGAAATTAAGTAATATTAGAATTGAGAATAAAGAGACTTTTCTTCAAAATATTTCTTATCAATTGTAGAAAATACCCAAGTGACAGAAAATATTTTCTGTCATTTGGGTATTTTTACTTAAAAATTAAATTTTGAATCCGCCAGAAACTTCAATTCTCTGGGCATTTATCCATTTTGAATTTTCAGTGCATAAAAATGCAACGACTGATCCAATATCATCTGCTAAACCAACTCTTCCTAAAGCAGTTTGAGAAGCTATTAACTGATTCATATCTGAATTGTCTCTTACAAAACCTCCTCCAAAATCAGTTTCAATGGCACCAGGAGCTACTGAGTTCACTCTTATTTTTCTAACTCCAAGTTCTAATGCCTGATATCTTGTTAGTGAGTCAATGGCAGCTTTCATTGCTCCGTAAGCCGAATATCCAGCAAATGAAAACCGGGCTAAGCCAGATGAAGTGTTTACAATACTGCTGCCATCATCCAAAAGAGGTAGTAATGTTTGAGTTAAAAAATAAGGACCTTTAAAATGGATATTGGTCATTGCATCTAATGCTTCTTCTGACGTCGTTTCGAAAGGAGAATTTATACCAACACCTGCATTATTTACCAGTGCATCTAATTTTTTTCCATCAAAATGAGAATCTAATATCGTTTTGATTTCTGTTTTAAAATTTTCAAAACCTGAAGTTGTTGCAATATCTAATTGTATCGAAAAAGCTTTTTTACCAATGTTGTTAATTTGGGATACTACATTCTCGGCATCTTCTTTTTTAGTTTGATAAGTAATAATGACATCAAAACCTTTTTTTGCTAATTGTAAAGCTGAATCTTTTCCAAGTCCACGGCTTCCACCTGTTACTAAAGCTATTTTGTTTGTTGTATTTGACATTTTTATATTGTTTTAAATTACAATACAAAGTTGCAACCAAATCAAATCATCTTATTTGCAATTTTCAAATCAATATTTGCAAATATCAAATAATTATTCTCTGAAGAGTAGAGGAGAATATCCAGTATGTTTTTTAAAGAAATTTGAAAAATGAGCTACTTCATCAAACCCTAATGAGTAGGCTATTTCAGAAACATTCCAGTTAGTTTGTTTTAAAAGTATTTTTGCTTCCTGATTAATTCTGCTCGAAATAATATCAGTTGTTGTTCTTCCTATAGTTTCTTTTAGCACTTTGTTTAAATGATTGACATGAATGTTTAATACATCCGAATAATCTTTTGGTGTTTTGAGTAATAATAATTGAGTAGTGTTTTCTACAGGAAATTGCCTTTCCAGTAATTCTATGAATAAAGAAGTGATTCTGGTTGATGCGGTTTTAATATTTTCGGTAGGAGTTATGGGGTTTAATTTTTGTCCAAAATGAATAAGTTCCATCAAATAATTTCTAAGCAAATCATATTTATATTCATATTCAGAATTGATTTCCAAGTGCATTTTTTCAAAAACACCTAGAATTTGTCCGTATTGTTCTTTTGAAATTTGGAAAACAAAATCACTTTGGTTAGAAAAAATAGCTAAAGTGTTAATATCAAAACCAGTTTTAGAAAATGGTAAAAAATCTTTTGTAAATACACAAAAATGGCCTTGCTGTTTGGTGCTGATAGGAGTATAGCGATAAGGAATTTTTGGAGTTGCAAATAAAACTCCAAATTCTTTTATCTGAATAGTTTTTCCGGCGTATTCGACTAGATTTTCTCCTGAAATTAAGCTGACTTTGTAGTATGTCCTTCTGTTGTATGGCATTTCAGGCTTTCCCTTACAGGCACTATACATATTTTCGATATTAAAAACATTAAAATGTCCAATGTCTTTATTTAAGTTTTCAGACAGAAAATTATCTAAATCAGGACATGTTTCTTTGAAAATGTCTTCATAGAATTCTTTAACGGTAATTGCGTTCATAAATTTGTAAAATTCAAATATAATTAAAATCGAAAAGTGAATTTGATGAAGTTTAATAGTTTTATAATATTCCCAGTTAAGTATTGGGAAGTATAATGGGAATTTTGTAAGTTTTTGATATTCAATTAAGGGGATTAATTAATATTTTTTAATAGCTTTGGAAAATAACAATCCCATTAACTTAAGAATAGTTTTTAACGAATAATTTTCGGAATGAATTTCATAATAAAACAATTAATTCGTCCGTATTACCCAACATCAAATGATATTAATTGTAGACGATATTAGAGCAAATATTATTGCGCTAAAAAAAACGCTTGAGTTCCATAATATTGATGTAGATACTGCAGAATCGGGAGAAGAGGCATTAAAAAAAATTTTAAAAACAGATTACTGTCTTATTATAATGGATGTCCAGATGCCAGGTCTCGATGGCTTTGAGGTTGTTAAAATTTTATCAGGAAATAAAAAAACCAAAGATATTCCCGTCATTTTTCTCTCGGCTATAAATATCGAAAAAAAATATATTTTTAAAGGATATGAAACCGGTGCAGTAGATTATATAACTAAACCTGTTGACACTGATTTACTGATTTTAAAAGTAAAAACCTTTTTAAAAATTTATGAGCAGCAAAATGAATTAAAAGTAATGAAAGAATTGCTCTCTAAAGAAATTAAGATTCGTAAAGAAGCGCAGGAAAATTTAGAAATTAAAATTGCTGAAAGAACTAAAGAATTAGTTTTAAAAAATGAAGCATTAGAGTTCAGTAATCATGAATTACAACAATTTTCGTGGGTTGTATCGCATGATTTGAATGAACCTCTCAGGAAAATTCAAGTTTTTATGGGAATAATAAAAGAGCTTTATTTAGTAGATGATGATAAAGCAACCTTTTATATCAATCGCACGATTAAAAGTGCAGGAAGAATGCAAACTTTAATTACTGATTTATTAGAGTATTCCAGATTATCATCTAAAGTAATTCCCGAAAAAACAGATTTAAACATTGTTATCCAGGAAGTAATTTCAGATTTTGACTATTTGATAGAGCAAAAAAATGCAATCGTTACAGTAGATGAATTGCCTGTAATGGATAGTATATCCAGTCAGTTAAGACAGGTTTTTCAAAATCTGATAGGAAATTCACTTAAATTTTCAGGAAAGGTCGAAACTCCTCAAATTCACATTAGTTCCCAATTTATAAAAACAAAAGATTTTGATGCAGAGACAGATCCCGATGGACAATTTTGTAGAATTACAGTTACCGACAACGGAATTGGTTTTGATGAAGTGTATCTGGATAGAATTTTTGTGATTTTCCAAAGTTTAAATGACCGTCAGGTTTATGAAGGAACAGGAATAGGTTTAGCCATTTCGAAAAAAATAATTGAGAATCACAACGGAATGATTACAGCAAAAAGTCAGTTAGGTAAAGGTGCAAGTTTTATTATGATTTTACCAATAAATATTCAATAATTAATTATCACAATATCGTTTATGCCAAACACTAATTTTAAAAGAAATTTATTAATCAGTTCAATAGTTTCACTATTGGTTTTAACCATTAGTTCTACTGCTTCTTACATTAGTATAAAAAAATTATTAGATAGCGTTTCCTGGGTTAATCATACTCAAAAAGTTATTAATAATTTGAACGAAGGAAGTGCATTAATTACCGATGCGCAAACTAACATGCGTGGTTATTTAATTACTGGAAAAGAAGATTTTATAAATAGACTTAATGAAGCGCAATTAGAATCTAATACTTATTTTGATGAAATAGAAAAATTAACTGTTGATAATCCGCTTCAGCAAAAAGCATTAAAAGATTTAAAAATTCTCAGAGCCGATTTTTTTAAATATTTGGCAACTCAAATAGATAATAAACGATTGGGTAAACAAGTGTTTGCTTTTGATCTTAACGGCGGTAAAATAAGAATGGATGAGTTGCGTAGAAATTTTAGACGCATAGAGAACAATGAACAAATTCTTTTAAAAGAGAGAAATGAAAAAGCAGAACTTTATGGAGATTACAGTTCTATTTTAATCATCACTGCTTTTATTGTGGCTTTTATTATTTCGATTATTTTTTTAATTAGAATTTTAAAAGATTTCAATGTTAGATCGCAACTGCAACAAAAACTCCAACTTAAAGATAAGGAGATTGCCGAAAGAATTGAAGCTATAAGTATTATTGCTACCAATATATCAAATGGTAATTATGATATAAGAGTAGAAGATACTAATTCGGATACATTAAGTGGTATAGGGGAATCTTTAAATAATATGAGTTCTTCTCTAAAAAAGTCATTCAATTTATTATCAGAAAAAGAATGGATACAAACTGGTATTGCTAAGCTTAATGATGTAATGTTAGGTGACAAATCAATGAGCGATTTGACTAAAGACGTTATCGAATATTTATGTACTTATACAAACAGTAGTGCAGGTGTTTTATATGTTTTAGAAAACAACGAATTACACTATTCGGCTGGATACAGTTACATTCCTAATGATGATAAAAAAATCATTAAAAAAGGAGAAGGTTTATTAGGACAAACTATAAAATCAAAAAAAACGCTTCAGTTAAAAGAAATTTCCTCAGATTACATTCAAATTAATTATGCTTTAGGAGAATTAAAACCAAGCCATATTGTGGCTTTCCCATTATTAGATAATAAAGTCGAAGGAGCGATAGAAGTGGCTAGTATTTATGGATTTACGGATCTTCAGCTGGAATTTTTTGAAATTGTTCGTAATAACATTGGTATTGCAATAAAATCAGCTCAAAACCGCAAGCATATTCTTGAATTATTAGAAGAAACTGAGGCGCAATCAGAAGAATTACGTATTCAGCATACGGAACTAGAAGGAATGAATGCCGAATTAGAAACACAAACCGAAAAACTTCAGGCTTCAGAAGAAGAATTAAGAGTACAACAAGAAGAATTAGTGCAAACAAATGAAGAACTTTCGGAACGTAGTGCTTTATTAGAAGAAAAAAATGTTGAAATTCAAAAAAAATCTGAAGCTTTAGAACTGACTACCCGTTACAAATCAGAGTTTTTGGCTAATATGTCTCATGAATTGAGAACACCTTTAAACTCTATTTTGCTTTTAAGCCGATTATTAGCCGAAAATAATAGTAAAAGTATGAACGATGAGGAAATTGAATTTGCTCAGGTAATTCAAAGTTCCGGAAATAGTTTGTTAGGTCTGATAGATGAAATTTTGGATTTATCTAAAATTGAAGCCGGAAAAATGGAATTGGAATATTTAGATGTTTCAACAAAGGAAATTACAGATGGTTTATCGAATTTGTTTTCTCAGGTTGCTAAAGAGAAAAAAGTAAAGTTTGAAATAATTGCTAACGAAGCTCCATTGGTTATTAGAGCCGATAAAATGAGATTAGAGCAAATTCTTAAAAATCTAATTTCTAATGCTATAAAATTTACAGATAATGGCGAAGTCACTTTAGAAATAAAAGTAAATACAGATGATGATAAAATAATTTGTTTTATTGTAAAAGATACAGGAATTGGAATACCATTAGATAAACAACCCTTAATTTTTGAAGCTTTTCAACAAGCCGATGGATCTACAAAACGTAAATATGGCGGAACAGGTTTAGGTTTATCTATCAGTAGGGAATTAGCAAAATTACTACATGGGGAAATTATATTAAATAGTGTAGAAGGAGTAGGAAGTACATTTACACTTTGCTTACCAAAATTTGGTTCACAAATCAAGAAGGAAAGTGTTGAAGAATCAGTTGTTCCAGAGATAGTTATTCCAGAGATTGAAGTGAAAAAAGCAATAAAAAAGAAATATATTTCTAGCTCAATTCCAGATGAAATTGAAGATGATAGAGACGCTATTTTACCAGGAGATAAAGTAATTTTGATTGTTGAAGATGATAGTATTTTTGCTAAATCATTGTTGGCATTCAGTCGAAAAAGCGGTTATAAAGCAGTAATTGCTGTTCGCGGAGATTATGCATTTAATTTAGCTGTTTTGTATCAACCAGTGGGTATACTTTTAGATATTGAACTTCCGGTAAAAAGTGGTTGGGAAGTTTTAGAAGAATTAAAAAACAATATTCAAACTAAGCACATTCCGGTTCATATTATGTCTTCGCATAAACTTAAACAGGAAAGTTTATTAAAAGGAGCTGTAGATTTTCTGGATAAGCCTTTAGATTTTGATAAAATTCCAGAAGTTTTTGTTAGAATCGAACAGATTATAAATAAAGATTCTCAAAAAGTTTTAATCATTGAGGATAATCCAAAACATGCCAAAGCATTAGCATTCTATTTGGAAAGCTATGATATTAATTCGGAAATTAAAAGTGAAGTTTCAGAAGGTTTAGTAGCATTAAATAAAGAAAGTGTAGATTGTGTAATTCTTGATATGGGAATTCCGGACAAACAAGCTTATGAAATTTTAGATGGTGTGAAAAAAAGTCCGGGATTAGAAAACATTCCTGTAATTGTATTTACCGGTAAAAGTTTGTCACTTCAGGAAGAGGTTAAAATTAAAAAATATGCCGATTCTATTATTGTAAAAACCGCTCATTCTTATCAAAGAGTATTAGACGAAGTTTCGCTTTTTTTACATTTGATGGAAGAAAAAAGAGCTACAAAAACTGAAAAAGAGAATTATAAAAAATTAAGCCTGCTTAATAATGTTTTACATAACAAAAAAGTATTAATTGTTGATGATGATGTACGTAACATTTATTCGTTAACAAAATCATTGGAAGCTTTTAAAATGAATGTGATTACAGCATTTGATGGCAATGAAGCTATTAAAATGTTAGCTGAAAATCCAGATACTGATATTGTTCTTTTAGATATGATGATGCCTAATATGGATGGCTATGAAACTGCCGAGAAAATAAGAACTAATCCTAAATTTATAACATTACCTTTAATAGCAGTTACTGCAAAGGCAATGATGGGAGACAGGGAGAAATGTATAAAAGCAGGAGCTTCAGATTATATTACTAAACCTGTAGATATAGATCAATTATTGTCTTTATTGCGAGTTTGGTTATATGATAAAGTTTAAAAAATAGCATTTGAATTATGAATAAGAAGAAAATTCTAATTATTGATGATGATCCTAGAAATATTTTTGCATTAGTACATACTTTGCGTTTCAAATCTTATGATTGTCTTTCTTGTTTAAGTGCTGAAGAAGCATTGAAAATATTGGAAACAAATGAAATTATAGATGCAATATTAATTGATATGATGATGCCTGAAATGGATGGTTATGAGGCTATTCCTTTGATTAAAAGTATTCCATCACGTAAGTCAACTTTAATAATAGCGGTTACTGCGCAAGCTATGACAGGAGATAGAGAAAAATGTTTAAGTGCTGGCGCCGATGATTACATATCGAAACCTATAGATGTAGATAAATTGCTTATTGCATTATCTAAAATTTGAATTGAATTATGATTGAAGATATTGAATTAGAGGTTTTTATTAATGATGTTTACGAATATTATGGTTTTGATTTTGGAAATTATTCCAGAGCTTCATTAAAAAGACGCGTTAATAGAATATATCAGCTGGATGGTTTGGTTAATTTTTATGAGTTTCTATCAAAAGTAAAATACAATCCTGAATATTTTAAAAAAGTAATTGATGAAATTACTGTAAATGTGACCGAAATGTTTCGTGATCCTTCTTTTTATAAAGTGGTACGAAATGAAATTTTACCCTTATTAGCAACCAAGCCTTTCATTCGTTTATGGCATGCAGGCTGTTCTACAGGAGAAGAAGTATATTCTATGGCCATTTTGTTGAAAGAAGCAGGTTTATTACATAAATCATTATTGTATGCTACAGATATTAATTCTCAGGTATTAGAAACGGCCAAAAAAGGAATTTTTCCGTTGCGAATGATGAAAGAATATTCTATAAACTACAGAGATTCCGGTGGAGAAGAAGATTTTTCTAATTATTATATTGCTAATTATGGAAATGCAAAATTCAGCGAAGAATTAATTAGCAGAATGGTTTTTTCACAGCATAATTTAGTTTCTGATACTTCATTCAATGAATTTGATATGATTCTATGTCGAAATGTTCTAATATATTTTGACAATGATTTACAAAAAAAAGCCATCCAATTGTTTGATGAAAGTTTATCTTTTTTTGGTTTTTTAGCCTTAGGTACAAAAGAAACAATAAAATATTCCATACCCCAAAATAGATACAAACAAGTACAGAAAGAAAAAATATGGCGAAAAGTACAATGATTTCTAATTGTAAAATAATAATCATAGGTGGTTCAGCCGGTAGTTTACAGGTTTTAATGGATATATTACCTTTAATTCCTAAGACAGATTCTTTTGCCATTGTTATTGTACTTCATCGCAGGGCTTCGGATGATTTAACATTAGAAGAGTTAATAAAAGTTAAGGCAAACATTCCGGTTAAAATAATAGAAGATAAAATATCCTTCAAACCTGGATATTTATATGTTGCGCCGGCTAATTATCATTTGTTATTTGAAAAAAATGGTACAATAGCTCTGGATACTTCAGGAAAAGTTAATTTTAGCCGGCCAAGTATTGATGTTTCATTTGAATCGGTATCTGAAATTTATGGAAATACTGTCATTGGAATTTTATTATCAGGCTCTAATACTGATGGAACAGAAGGTTTAAAAGCAATTCAAAAAGCTGGTGGTTTGGTTATTGTCCAAGATCCTATATCGGCCGAAATGCCTTTTATGCCTAAAAATGCAATCCAAAATATAACCCCGGATTATGTTCTCAATCCACAGGAAATATTAGATTTTATACTTTTGATAAATAAGATTTAATATTATGCTTTTTATAGTTTTACTTGTAACTGCGTAAAGTATTAAAAAGTATTAGTTGGTAATTATTGATATAGAAATTAATTAAATATTTATGAGATATAAACGAAGCATGAATTTGAATAAAACAACAAAAATTAATTCATTTTATTTAAACTTTTAAATTGAATTGGTGCCATATTAAATAGTTTTGTAAAATGCTGTTGGTATTTAAAACCAAGTTCTGAGACTTTTGTGATAGTTCTGCTGTGGATGGTAGTTATACAGTACAGTAAGATATAGTAATATTGAGATTCCTTTAGAAAAGCCAATTTTATTTGTAAAATTGGTTTTTCTGTTTATATCGAATTTTGTTTTTTAAACTGCAAACTATCTTAATTTACTTCGATTTATTGAGTCAGACAAATATTAGGTTTTTATTCCGGAACATTCATGAATAGCCTCGTTTCTAAAAGCAAATATATTTCGATACCACAAGTTATAATTCATCAACTGAAAATATGAAATGATGAATTACTATTTATTGATTAGTCTAATATTATATTTTTAATTATCATCAGTAAATTTAAAAAATTGTCCGATGCAGTGTTTATTGTAGTGAAATTGATCTTGCAGTAAGCAAGACGTTGGTTTATTGTATATACGAACGGGTGGAAAGTATATACTCCCTTACAACTCCATCTACAACCTGATTTACCCGTGTTCTCCGTTGAAACCTGCATCGGGACAATAAATACAAAATATTTTTCTGTTATTATTCAGCGGCTGTAGTATTCACGAGGTTTAATGCCACATCGTTCAGTAAGCAATCAGCTTCTTTTTCTTCAGCCAGCGTTTGTGTTAGTAATTTTGCAGCATCATTTTCGCCTAATGCTTTCGCAAAAGCGGCTAATGTACCATAAGTTGCTATTTCATAATGCTCTATTTTTTGTGAAGCAGCAATAATTCCGGCATCTCTTACCGGTCCGGGTTCTGTACTTTCGAGAATGCTGTCACCTTCTTTTAGCAAACCGGCCATAGCTTCACATTTTTTTCCTTCCGGTTTTTCGCCCAAAAGCTCAAAAACTTTTTCTAATCGAGCTATCTGATTTTCAGTTTGAGAAAGATGTTCTAAAATGGTACTGCTAAGATTGGTCGAAGTAGCATTGGCAGCCATTTTAGGTAATGTGTTTACCAATGTATTTTCTGCCCAGTAAATATCTTTAAGGTTATCAATAAAAAGTTCTTTTAAGTTAGCTGCAGCATCTGCTGATGGAGGTACAATATTGTTTTTGGTTTCTTTTGTCGCAACTTTATTTACAGTTGGTTTTTCTGAATTTTTCATGTCTTTATTTTTTGAAAGTTATTTGTATAAGTTTGCTTCGCGTTCCCAAAAACGATGTTCTCCCATGGCTGTGGTGAAGTTTTTTGCAAAAGTTTCAGACGCCGCTTCTTTGCTTAACAAAATACCTTTATCGTCATTACTAATTTTAAAAGCAAATGGCATCAGGTTTATTAATTCGATAGCATCGCCATCAGCAGCAATAAGTTTACAATGTTTGTAAGCATCGTTAATAAATTCTATTGCATCATCATTTTTGGCTAATGCATCTACATCATGTCCGTGCGGAATATAAACAGCATCAAAAAGAACCGATGAAGCAGTAAGAAAACTAAAATTGACTGCAATTGATTTGTCGTTATCAGTAGCAATTGCTCCTAAATGAGGCGCAACGACAACACCTTTTGCATCTTTCTGAAGAAGAGCATTTTTTATATTCATAACGGCAGCTTCAGAAACACCTTCGGCACAAATAATAGCTACTTTTCTGGAAGCAATTGTTGGCGAATTAGTTGGATTTTTGACCATCGAAAGCGCATCAGAATTAGTAACAGAAGAATCAACCGTTTGAGGTTCATGTTTTCCTGAAATTTCATTTTCTGGTGAAACGCCTCTATTAATTGGTTTTTCAAGAATAGGAGGGACGATTGCTCCCAAACCCAGAGCTACTTTTTCGGCTAATTGTGCGTCTACCTGAGCCAAAAGTCCTAACATTCTAACTCTGATTGCTGTTGTTTCTACTTTTCCTAATTCAAAACGAAGTGCTTTAACAATATGACTTTTTTCGATATCGGTCTGGCTGTTGAAAAACAGTCTTGCCTGACCGAAATGATCTCTAAAACTTTCGCTTCTTTCTCTTACTTTGTGTGCATCGACACGTTCGTTAAAACTGGAAAAACCACCCTGACTCATTTGAGCCTGATACGGACAGCCGCCGCCAAGCGAATTCGGGTGATAACTTACACGTCCTTTATTAATTTCCTGACGCATGTGTCCGTCACGCTGATGATTATGAACAGGGGCAATACTTCGGTTAATAGGAATTTCGTGAAAATTAGGACTGCCTAATCGGGAAAGCTGTGTATCTGTATAAGAGAATAATCTTCCTTGAAGCAAAGGATCATTACTAAAATCAATTCCCGGAACAATATGTCCCGGATGAAAAGCAATTTGTTCTGTTTCGGCAAAGAAATTATCCGGATTTTTATTCAAAACCATGCGTCCAATAATGGTTACCGGAACTAATTCTTCGGGAACAATTTTTGTTGGATCGAGTAAATCAAATTCGTATTTATGTTCGTCTTTTTCAGGAATAATCTGAATGCCTAATTCCCATTCCGGGAAATTTCCCATTTCGATAGCTTCCCATAAATCTTCACGATGAAAATCCGGATTTTTTCCTGATATTTTTTGGGCTTCGTCCCAAACTACAGCATGAGTTCCTAATTTTGGTTTCCAATGGAATTTTACAAAAGTAGATTCGCCAGCTTCATTAATCAGTCTAAAAGTATGTACTCCAAAACCTTCCATCATTCGATAACTTCTTGGAATAGCGCGATCTGACATTACCCACATAATCATGTGCATGGATTCAGGCATTAGCGAAATAAAATCCCAAAAGGTATCATGAGCCGATGCTGCCTGAGGTATTTCGTTATGAGGTTCCGGTTTTACAGCATGAACAAGATCTGGAAATTTAGCTGCATCCTGAATAAAAAATACAGGAATATTATTAGCCACTAAATCATAAATTCCTTCCTGAGTATAAAATTTAACAGCAAAACCGCGGGCATCTCTGGCTAAATCAGTCGATCCACGAGAACCAGCTACAGTTGAAAATCGGGCAAAAACCGGTGTTTTTAATCCGGCTTCCTTTAAAAATCCGGCTTTGGTCAATTCAGGAATTGGGTTAGTAACTTCAAAAAAACCATGAGCGCCAGAACCACGTGCGTGTACAATTCTTTCCGGAATACGTTCGTGATCAAAATGGGTAATTTTTTCTCTTAAAATAAAATCTTCCAATAGGGAAGGACCTCTTTCTCCCGCTTTGAGCGAATTGTTATCATCGTTAATACGAACACCCTGATCAGTTGTCAGGAATTTGTTAGTTCCATCTGATTTGTTGATTGACAAATCACGTTGTTTTTCGTCCTGTAAATTTTTCATTTAATAAAATTTTATTAGTTAAAGATGTTTTGAAGCCGGCAAAATTTATGGATGTATTTGTCACATTTTTAAATGATTAAAAAATCATTTTTTGATTCGAACAAAACCAAATATAAATGATAAGTAAATTGGTTTTTTACAGAATTTTTTAGGATGATTATACAATTACCATTGTAGTTTTTTAAGGAAAGTAATTTCTGATTCGTTATACGAATAAAGTATTTGGAAATTAAAATCGGAAAAATGAAATCCTAAATAGATTATTTCATTTAGGATTTCACTTTATAAAAACTATTGCCAGGGATCAAGTACTACTTTTACACAGCCAACAGCTTATCAATATGCTTATGGGCCGGAGCCTGACCTCCTTTAAGAGTAATTCCTTTATCGAAAAACTGTCCCACAGGAAAATTATCATAATTGACAGGATAAACTCCCAGCACAGAAACGATTCCGCTTCGTCTTACGGCGCTCATACAGGCTTCGAGCACTTTAGTAGAGCCTTTTTCGAAATTTATAGTCGCTTTTACACGATCAGTAAAACTTCTGTCTGGTTCAAAACCCACGGCATCAATACATACATCTGCACCACGACCCTGAGTAAGAGACCGAATGTGCTCTACTACATCTTTAGCTCCATCTTCCCATAATATTGTAGTGCATCCCGTAGTAGCTTTGGCTTTATCCAGCCTGTATTGTAAAGTATCTACAACAATTACCTGACTCGCCCCACGAAGCCAGGCACTCTTAGCTGCCATTAACCCCACAGGTCCTGAACCAAATATAGCCACCGTTTCACCACCTTTAACTTCACCCCAGTCAACACCGGTATAACCTGTTGGGAAAATATCCGTTAAAAATAATACTTGCTCATCTGTAAGATTATCAGGAACAACTCTTGGACCGTGGTTAGCATACGGTACTCGTACATATTGTGACTGACCTCCATCATAGCCGCCATATAAATCGGTGTAGCCAAAAAGTGCACCACCTTTTTCAGTTAGTATTCCACCTTCGGGACCATAATTTTCAGGATTACTATGTTCGCAATTTCCCGGAACGTCATGATTGCAGAAAAAACAATTTCCGCAGGCAATAGGAAAAGGTACAACCACACGGTCACCTCTTTTAAGATGGGTAACTGCCGATCCGGTTTCTTCAACAATTCCCATAAATTCATGTCCCAGAACCATTGGTCTGGCCTGTGGTATTCCGCCCGAATAAATATGGAGATCAGATCCGCAAATAGCGGTAGAAGTTACTTTAAGAATAATATCATCTTTCTCTTTTAATTTTGGGTCATCAACAGTATCATATTGTATCGATCCAGGTCCGTGTATCACAGCTGCTTTCATAATAATAATTTTAAGATTAATAAAATCTAATTAACTGCTATTAAGTAGCTTGTATTTATATGATTTTATCAAATTATTATAAAACTTAGCTGGTAATTATATAATATAATCAGCTTACTGCTGTAAAAATAAAAAGATTACTAGTCTTAGTTTTGAGATAGAACTATAAATAGAAGCTATATAAATAGAAGCTATTTTACTTTAAAAAAATTAGTTTATGGATAATTTGAATAAAAAGTTGAATGATGGGAGTATTACATCAGGTACCAATGTTTCTTTCTGGATTGATTCGGCAGAGACTATTTCCGGACTTACACCAAGCAAAGATGTGAATACAGAAGTACTCATTATAGGTGGTGGAATTGCCGGATTGACAACTGCTTATAAGTTATTAAAAGCAGGTAAAAAAATAGTTTTGGTAGAAGACGGTTATATAGGCAGTGGAGAAACTGGAAGAACAACAGCTCATTTAACCTGTGCTCTTGATGACCGTTATTATTTTCTTGAAAAAACTTTTGGAGCTGAGGAAGCAGCTCTTGCAGCCCAAAGTCATACAGCTGCAATTGATGAAATCGAAAATATCGTGAACAGTTTAAATATTGATTGCTCTTTTAAAAGAGTAGATGGTTATTTATTATTGCACGAAACAGACAACGAAGAAAATTTAGATAAAGAATATCAGGCGACTCAAAGAGCGGGATTAACCACAAGTTTGGTGGATGAAACTCCCGGAATTCAAGGGGGAACATCCATTCAAAGTTTGAGATTCCAGCATCAGGCTCAGTTTCATATTTTAAAGTATTTAAAAGGACTCGCAGAAGCTGTAATTGCACTTGGAGGAATTATTTATACTCAGGCACATGCAGAAGCCATTAGTAAAAAAGGAGCGAAAGTAAAGGGCTATACCTTTTCGGCAAATCATATTGTGGTGGCAACTAATTCGCCAATAAATGATAGGATTACAATGCATACCAAACAACATTCATATCGAAGTTATGTTATTGCAGGCAAAATTCCCAGAGGACAATTACCTTATTGTTTGTGGTGGGATACCGGAGATCAAAAATCAAAATGGGTGGCTCAGCCGTATCATTATGTTCGTTTAGAACATTTTGATGATCAATATGATTTGTTGATTGCAGGAGGTGAAGACCATAAAACAGGTCAGGAAGATGAAGAAGGAATTTCTTCTTTCGAAAGATATGAAAGATTAGAAATTTGGACACGAAATTATTTTCCAATGTTGGATGATATCTCATACAGATGGTCAGGACAGGTAATCGAGCCGGTAGATTCTTTAGGGTTTATGGGAAAAAATCCCGGAGATGACAATATTTATATTATCACTGGCGATTCCGGAAACGGAATGACGCATACTACTATAGGTGCGATGATTATTTGTGACAATATAATGGGTAAAAAAAATAAATGGGAAGACTTATACAGTCCTTCGAGAATAACGCTAAAAACCACTGGCGATTTTATTAAAGAAGCCAGCAATATGGCTTCACAATATTTAGACTGGTTGTCAAAATCTGATTTGAAAAATATTGCCGATTTACCGGTAGGAGAAGGCGATATTCTTTCTTTTGGATTAAAAAAAGTGGCAGTATTTCGTGATTACGATAATAAACTTCAGGCTTTTTCAGCAGTTTGTCCGCATTTGGGATGTATTGTACAATGGAATACAGATGAAAAATCTTTTGATTGTCCCTGCCACGGTTCAAGATTTGCTACAGATGGAACAGTCATCAACGGTCCGGCCCAAACAAATTTAAATTCAATTAACATAAAATAAGTAGCTATGAAAAACCTAAATGATTATTTCGGACAAAATATTAAAGGAAAGCGAATTGTTATTACTGGCGGTACAACAGGGATTGGAAAAGCAATTGCCGATTTGCTTGTTTCACTGGAAGCCCGTGTAGTTATTTTTGGAAGAGATAAAAAAGATTTCAAAAAAGCTTTTGATGATATAAAGAAAAACTTTCCCAATTGTGAATTGTATGGTGCTCCAACAGATGTAACCAATAGTGAAGATATCGAAAGAATATGGGAAATTATAGATGAGAGTCTGGGCGGAATTGATATTTTGATCAATAATGCAGCATTAGGTGCTGATGGTGTGACTGATGGTAATTTTAAAGACTGGCAGTACATTCTTGATACTAATGTGATGGGCTATCTTACTTTTTCTTATGAAGCTGTTACCAGAATGAAAGCTCAAAAGTCTGGTCATATTATAAACATTGGTTCTATGAGTGCCGAAACAAGAACTGCAAAAAGTACTATTTATGTTGCTACCAAAGCAGCGATAAGAGGGTTTAGCACTTCGTTACGAAAAGAAATTAATCCACTTGGAATCAAAGTATCGCATATCGAACCAGGTTCAGTAACCAGCGATATGCAACAAGATCCAAAAACGGAACAGCGAAAAAAGATTAAAAAAATGGAAATGCTTGAAGCCGAAGATATTGCCATGAGTGTTTTATTTTGTTTATCTCAGCCACAGCGTTGTGATATTGTAAGTATGCAAATAAGACCTCATTTACAGTTAATCTAATTTAATCTTACAATATAAATCTGTGAAATCATTTTAGTAAAACTTAATTAATAATAGTGGTTGTCTTGCTAACAAGAATTAAAAACGGGTTAAAAAGTATAGATATTTAAAATTGAAATTATATGAGAGCAATATGGACAGGTTCGATAAGTTTTGGATTGATAAATATTCCAATTAAAATATTCTCTGCTATTCAGGAAAGTACATTGGATATGGATATGTTAGATGAAAAAGATCATGCAAATATCAAATTCAAGCGTGTTAATGAAAATACGGGTAAAGAAGTTTCTTTTGCCAATATTGTAAAAGGTTACAAACTTGAAGAGAAATACATCATTTTAGAAGATGCAGATTTTGAAGCTGCCGATGCTGTCAAAACCAAAACAATAGATATTCAGAGTTTTGCTTTTGAAAAAGAAATTAATAGTATTTACTATGAACAGCCGTATTATCTGGAACCAGATAAAGGTGCAATGAATGCTTATGCACTGCTTCGGGATGCATTAGAAAAATCTGGTAAGGTTGGTGTAACAAGTTTTGTTTTGCGAAATAAAGAAAGTTTAGCAATATTAAAACCTTATAAAAATGTTATTCTATTAAATAAAATCCGGTTTGAACAAGAAATTAGAGATACAGCCGATTTGAAATTACCAGCCGTTTCTAAAGCCAAAACCAAAGAAATGGATATGGCAACAAAACTAATTGATCAACTTACAGAGAAGTTTGATATTAGTAATTTCAAAGATGAGTATACAGCCAAACTTTTAAAAATAATTAAAAATAAGGCAAAAGGTAAAAAGAATACCACTCCAAAACTAAAAGTAGTCCACAAACAAAGTGATGATTTAATGAGTATGCTTAAAGCGAGTTTAGAAAAGAAAAAAACATCTTAATCCTTTCTATTTTCGATTTTTTTCAAAATAGTATTAATATTAATTCCTTTTCCTAGTACGGGTTGCCAAAGATCTCCTTTCTTCTCAAATCGTTTCAGAACATTTTTAATGGTAAATTGTGATGGATGCAATTTTTGATTCACTTCGTTCCATTCGAGTGGTGTTGAAATTGTAGCACCCGATACTGGACGAACTGAATAGGGAGCGGCTAAGGTTTGTCCTCTTCTATTTTGTAAATAGTCAATATAAATTTTGTGGTTTCTTTTCTTGATACTTCTTTCTAAAGAAGTAGTTTTAGGCAGTTGTTGATGAATTTCGATTGCTAATAATTCGGCTAAAATCTTAACCTGATCATAATTGTATTTAGCACCTAAAGGAATGTACACATGTAAACCTGATGCACCGGATGTTTTACAATAGCATTCTGATTCCAGCTCATCCATGACGTTTTTTACCGTTAACGCTGTTTTTACAACTTCTTTAAAATCATGCTTATCCGGATCAATATCAATTACTAACCAGTCTGGATTTTCAATCTTTTTTATAGTAGAATTCCAGGGATTAATTTCAATACAGCCTAAATTAGCCATATACAATAATGTTTGTTTATTGTTACATATAAGGTAATACAGATGTTTATCGTTTGATTCAGAATAAATTTTTTCTGTTTTCAGCCAGGAAGGAATTTTTTCTACATCAACATCTTTTTGATAAAATCCAGATTCGCTGATACCGTTTGGAAAACGATTCATAGATTGGGGGCGGTTTTTTAGGTAAGGTAAAATTAAATCAGCTACTTCATTATAGTACTGCACAATTTCGCCTTTGGTGATTTCATCATCGGGAAAATAGATTTTGTTTTGGTTGGTTAGATGCAGGATTGTTTTGCCAATTTTCAGATCATAATCCTTTTCACTTTTCGTTTCTTTTGTCTTTTCCGGTTTATCCATAACTTTTGTATTAGTGGGAGCTGGCTTTTTATTTTTTGCTAATAGTGACACTTCTGAAGCGTTTTTGTCCATTCGCAATCCCAGATATACAGGGTGTCTTAAGTGTAAATCGTCTGTCCATTCGGTGAATTTTACCTGACAGACTAATTTAGGCTCAATCCATTGAATTTTATCCCGCAAAGCTAATTTCTCTGTGACCGTCGCTTCATCGGTAAAGTAAGGCGTAAGAGTTTCATATAATTCTTTGAGAATTTCATCAGTAAAACCAGTGCCGCATTTGCCAATAAACTGTATTCTTTTACCATTGTATTGTCCTAGAAGCAAAGCACCAAAATTCTTTCTGGAATTTTTAGGTTCTGTAATACCAATAATAATGGCTTCTTCCTGTTGTACAATTTTAATCTTGAGCCAGTCATTACTTCTTTTATTCACCAGATAATTACTAGCTGCTTTTTTAGCAATGATCCCCTCACTTTGATTTTTAATTGCGTTATTAAATTGCTTAATTCCATCGCCAATAGTGTGCTCTGAATAAAAAATATTAGATAATTTTTGTTTTTCAATTAGCATTTTTAGGAGTTCTTTCCGTTCTAATAAACTTAATTTTAGAGTACTGTTGCCATCCAGATTCAAAATATCAAAAACATAATATTTCAAATTCCCTTTTCCTGTTTTAATATAATTTTGAAGTAATTGAAAACTCGCTTTTCCGGAGTAATCCTCTACAACAACTTCACCATCCAACACAACAGTATGTTTTATTTTTTTTAATTCAGAAATAAGGGATTCAAAACTTGTATTAAAAGAAAGATGATTTCTGCTCCATAATTCGACTTCATTATCGTTTATAACAGCAACGGTTCTATAACCATCGTATTTATTTTCGAATAGCCAATCCGGATTATCAAAAGGTTCTTCTGTACTATTAGCCAGCATGGGTTTTAAAAAAGCAACACTTTTCGGCTTATTATCAGCTGGATTAGGTGTCTTTTTTTCCTTTTTGTTGGTAGCGGTATTATTTTCTACTTTCTTTTCTAAATCTTCTAAGGTTAATTTTGATATAACTGATTTATCTTTTAGTAAAATATCATCTTCAGTAGCATACTTATCGCTCTTTTTTATCAGCAGCCAGGCATTCTCCTGTTTGCCTTTGAGTTTTACTAAAGAGAATTCTCCTTTGAGTTTTTTGCCTTTTAAAATAAAATTTAATTTTCCTTTTTTTAAATCTTCTTTAATTGTTTTTTCTGATGATGAAGCAGAATCAGTGTGTGTGTAAGTACCGTTATCCCAAACAATCACATTACCTGCTCCATAGTTTCCTTTGGGAATATTTCCTTCGAAATTCTTGTAGCTGTAAGGATGATCTTCGACCATCATCGCTAAACGCTTTATTTCCGGATTCATTGAAGGACCTTTTGGTACAGCCCAACTCAATAATACACCATTTAATTCTAATCGGAAATCATAATGCAAATGAGATGCGGCATGTTTTTGAACCACAAATATTAATTCATTTTCTGATTTGCCTATTTTGCCTTTGGGTTCCTGAGTTTGCTCAAAATCGCGTTTTTGGTTGTATTTAGACAATGACATAATACCACTTTTTAAAGTTAGAAAAGATTATAAACAGGCAGAGCCGCTAATGCAAATAATACATGAGCAATGAATAATTGCAAATAATATCCTTTAAAATCGATATTAGGTTCATACTTACTAATTTTGAAAATAGATAACCAGCTCGCAATACCAATAATTCCACTTATTATTCCCAGAATTAATGCTGACAGCCAGCTTTTCTCAATAATTCTATATTCCCAAATAAGATGATATCCCAGAACAAACATAAATCCGATACCGTAATGGATTAGCCAGCTAAGTATTCTTTTTACTTTATCGGATAATGAAATGTTGAATGAACTAATACAGTAACTTAGTAAGACTGGTTCTTTATATAATTCCCTAAAACTTGCAGAAACTAGATAACTAAAAATTGTCATAACAGAAGTTGCAACAATAGATGAAATCCCGATTTGAATAAGAGTGTAAAAATCCATAAATCAATTATTTTAGCAGATTAATTACTCAAATTTAAAAGAGAGAAAGACAGTCATTTTATAGAATTAAAATATTTAATTGTATAATTACTAGTTGTTTAAATTTAATATATTACTTAATGTTAAATCCATTTTGTTTAAGAGCTTCTGTGACTTTAATAATCATTTCTGATAAATGTTTTCCATCACTTATAGATAAATCAGTTTTTATCCAGTAGCGAATATTGATTTGAATTGTATTTCCTGTAACACCCGAAACTACTGCAGAATTAGAATATTCTTTATCTACTATTTCGGTATCTTTTATTAATATTTCGGTAATTAGATTCAATGCTTTTTTATAATCAGAACCATATTCAAGACCAATAGTAAAATCCTGTAGTAAATAACCATCACTATTAAAGTTAATTAGTGTGTTTTTAATTAAAAGAGCATTTGGTATGTAAATATTTTTACTGGCACTTTTTATCTGAGTATCGCGTAAATTAAGCGTTACAACTTTACCCTTAACGCCATTGCTTTCAATTATATCTCCAACAGAAAATGGTCTTTTAAAAGCCAGTAAAATACCAGCTAAAAAATTTTCACCAATATCTCTTAAGGCAAAACCAATAATAAATGCTGAAATTCCTGCACCGGCAAGAATACTTTGTGCTACACCCGTAAGTCCGATAATTCGAAACATAAAAAGAAAGCCGATTATAATAAAAACAGCCTTAAGAAGATTTGCAATAAAAGTTGCTAATAAAGGATCATGCATTCTGATTTTTAATCTTCTGTCTGTAAATCCTTTGACCCGAGCTGCAATAAACCAGGAGATTAGAATTATAGCAATAGCTAATAATAATTTTGGTGTAAGATCTACTATGTTTTGGTAATAGCCTTGAAGATGCTTTATGATATCGCTTGTAAATTCTTCCATAATTTCAAAGTTTAAAAATCAGGTTGAAAATTAGTTAAGATGATTCATAGTGACTTACAGCTTGAAGCATTTTTTTTATATAATTTTCTTCTTTGACAAGAGATACATTAATAAAAAAAGAGGCCGTAAAACCTCATTTTTCCATTATAACAATTTAAAAAAGATCTAAAATTCCCATCTTACAAAAGCTTCCATAGCAGCATAATGTGCCAATCCTAGTTGATTGTATAATTGTGCTGTTTCACTATTCCTGTCTTCAGCTCGTTACCAGAATTCTCTGTAATAAGTTCCCTGAAAAACAACTGCGTCTTTTTTGTTTATTTTCAATGTTTTTGAAAAAGCGAAGTTAATCCTGAAGTAGAAAATACTATTTCAAATTTTATCATAAAACTTTTGAAATTGGTTAACTATAAGTAAAAGAGATTGATTTTATTGGGTTTAGTTTAGTTGTGTAGCTTAATTTTGATTTTTTGTAGAGAAAGGGAATTCTGCTTTATATTGGATCAAAGATTAATTTAAATAAAAAATTATGAAAAAAAAGCTTCTAAACTAATTAGTTTAATTTAATTAGCAATCAGGTATATCTGAACTTTAAGTATATTGGAAACTAAAAAAATTGGGTCACTTTAAAATTAGATAAATAAAGTTAAATTATTTTCCAATTACAAGTTTTATAGGAGATTTGGAATTATTTTAATTTAGGTTCCGGAGTTTTTTTGGCTGTCTAAAAACACTGAAACCCTTAGAAAATACTAAGGGTTTCAGTTTAAGCGGAGAAAGAGGCTCCGGAACCTTTATGATAATCCCAGTAATTGTGGAGTTTTGCATATAAAATTTAAGAACAGGGTCACCAATAGGGTCACTAGACTTTAATAGTTTTATTTTAACAGTGTAAAGGTAAGAAAAAGTATTTATTGAATTAGAGAAAAGAGTTCGAGAGTTGAAATCTTTTACAGAGATATATTCATAATAAAAAATGAAGCCATAAAGCCTCATTTTTCATTACAACAATTACAACAATTTAAAATTCCCATCTTACAAAAGCTTCCATAGCTGCATAATGCGCTAATCCAAGCTGATTGTATAATTGAGCAGTTTCGGAATTTCTGTCTTCGGCTCTTTGCCAGAATTCTCTCGAATCAGTACCCTGAAAAACAACTCCGTCTTTTTGAGACTGGTGTTTAAAAATTCCGTGTCTTTTGGTCAAAACCTGATCTGGGCTCATTGGTACAGCCATTTCAATTTCATCAATTCCCCATTCTTGCCAGGCACCTCTGTACAACCAAACCCAGCAATCTTTCATAAAATCTTTCGGTTTCAGGTTTTTCACTGCTTCAAAAATAGCATCCAGACATACTTTGTGCGTTCCGTGTGGATCAGCTAAATCTCCTGCCGCATAGATTTGGTGCGGTTTAATTTTTTCGATTAAATCCATCGTAATTTGGATATCTTCTTTTCCTAAAGGCTTTTTCTCAATAGTTCCGGTTTCATAGAATGGCAATTCCATAAAATGAATCTGAGCATCAGGCAATCCAACAAAATGACTAGTAGCACGTGCTTCTCCTTTTCGAATCAATCCTTTAATGTAACGAACTTCGGGAATATCAATTTCGCTTGCTTTTTTGTTTTTCAAAAAGGCGACTGCTTTTTTATAAATGTCTTCGGCTTCGATGCTTTTTATTCCAAATTTTTCATTGTAATCAATCACAAAATTAGCAAATCGCAAGGCTTCATCATCAGCTACAGCAATGTTTCCTGAAGTTTGGTAAGCTACATGCACTTCATGACCTTGTTCCTGCAAACGCATAAAAGTTCCTCCCATACTGATAATGTCATCATCCGGATGTGGACTAAAAAGTAAGACTCTTTTTCTTGCCGGTTCTGCTCTTTCTGGACGATTTGTGTCATCCGCATTTGGTTTTCCACCTGGCCATCCTGTGATGGTATTTTGTAATTTATTGAAAATTTTAATGTTGATGTCGTAAGCAGGACCAGAATCGGCTAATAAATCGCTCATTCCGTTTTCAATATAATCCGCATCGGTAAGCATTAGAATTGGTTTTTTCAAATCCAATGCCAATCCTAAAACTGCTTTTCTAATTAAGTTATCCGTCCATTCAATTTTTTCAACTAACCAAGGTCGGTTAATTCGAGTCAACTTTGAAGAAGCTTCTTTATCCAAAATAAAAACAGCATTGTTATGCTCTTGCAAAAAGGAAGCAGGAATTAAATTAGTCACTTCGCCTTCAACCGATTTTTGAATAATATTTGATTTTCCTTCACCCCAAGCCATCAAGATTACTTGTTTGGCTTCCATTATTTTTTTTACTCCTAAGGTGATAGCCGTTCTTGGCGTATTGCTCAATCCTGAGAAATCTCCACTTGCGGCAACTCTGGTAATATGATCTAAAGCGACTAATCTTGTTTTTGAATTCTGCAAAGAACCAGATTCGTTAAATCCAATATGACCGTTTCCACCAATTCCAAGAATTTGCAAATCGATTCCGCCTAAGGCTTCAATTTTAGCTTCGTAATCGGCACAATAATTAGCAATTTCTTCTTTAGATAAAGTTCCGTCAGGGATATGGTAGTTTTGGGGCAAAATATCTACTTGGTCCAAAAGCAATTCTTTCATAAATCGCACATAGCTATTGATCGAATCGGGTTGCATTGGGTAGTATTCATCTAAATTAAAGGTAATGACATTTTTAAAACTCAATCCTTCTTCTTTGTGAAGACGAACCAATTCAGCATACAATCCTTTTGGCGAAGAACCTGTTGCCAATCCTAAAATGCAAGATTCGTTTTTTTCTTGTTTTGATTTGATAACTGCTGCAATTTCCTGAGCTACAGCTTTAGAGGCTTCAGTTGAATTTTGGAAAACTACTGTATTGATGTTTTCAAATCGTTTTTCAAATCCCGTTGCTTTGTCTATTGTACTTTTCATCGTTTGTTGATTTATTTTATAATCTTTAATCTTAATAGCTATTATTTTCTTGACCAACTTCTGTATTTATGTCCTTTAAATGCATAAAAAATGATCATTAAGTAAGTAGGTAACAATATCAAATAAGCTATTTGATTGCCACTTTTGGATGTTGTTGTCACATTATTGATTTCGTTTGCTGTGTTGATTGTTTCTACCAAAGCGCCATAAGCCAATGGAAAAATCGCTCCACCAATAATTCCCATAATTAATATTGCACTCCCTATTTTAGTATATCCGCCCAAATCCTGAAGAGCCATTGGCCAAATAGCAGGCCAACAAAGCGCATTAGAAAGTCCCATAAGTGCTACTAAAATAATGACTAACGGTAAGGCAGGAATTCCTGGCAATTGAACAACTATAGTGGGAGAAATGGTTACAATTAATAATACCAGAATCAAACCAAAAATTCCAGAAGCTTTTAACGCCTGAACTTGAGAAACGTATTTTGGAATAAGGGTAATTCCTAGAATATATCCTATTACCATAGCGGTCATAGTAAATGAAGTTAGTTTTAAATAGAAATTACCATCTTCACCATAAACACCCAATTGCTTTCCTAATCCTCCAATAGAATCTCCTGCTAAAACCTCGGCAGAGAGATACAGCATTAAGGTAATTACTCCTAAAACCAATTGAGGAAATTTAAAAGCATTTTGTATTTGCTTAAAAATGCTCATGTGAGCTACATTTCCATCCTCGTCCAAATCAATTTCTGGCAAAGGAGAAAATCTTACTAATAGTGCTAGAATAAGAATTACAGCTCCCATATAAATATAAGGAGTTTGTAATTTTAGAGCCAGTGTATCTAATGCTGCCGATTTAGCCATGCTATCAAGAGCTGCTATTTTTTCGGAAGTGTAATCCTGCATGTCCGATAATACTAACGCTGTTAGTACCAACGGAGCTATAAAACCGGCCAATTTATTAGCAATTCCTAAAACACTAATTCTGGCTGCGGCACTTTCTCTAGGACCAATAACTACCACATACGGATTTGCAGCCGTTTGTAAAATGGCTAAACCAGTTCCCATGATAAATAATGCAATTAGGAATAATAGAAAAGTGCGACTTTCGGCTGCGGGATAAAACATAAAGGCACCAGTGGCAATGGTAATTAAACCAAATGAAATTCCGTTTTTATAACCAATCATTTCAATTATCTTAGAAGAAGGAATGGCCATTACAAAATAGGCAATATAAAAAGCAAAAGTCACAAAATAAGCCTGTGACGATGATAATTCGCAGGCTAATTCAAAGAAAGGAATTAAAGGTCCATTCAACCAGGTTACGAATCCCAAAATAAAAAATAAGCTGGTTAAAATAACCATTGGGATTAAAGCACTTTGTTGATTCAAACGTATTGAGGATTCGATTTTTGACATAGTTTTTTAAATAAATGGTTTAATAGGAGAGTAGTACTATTAATTACTCGTTAGAGGGTTTTCCAATGGTTGCTAATATTCCTCCGTCAACATAAACAATATGTCCGTTAACAAAATCACTTGCTTTTGAGCTTAAAAATATTGCTGCTCCCTGTAAATCATCCGGATTTCCCCAACGGTTAGCAGGTGTTCTGCTAATGATAAACTCGTTAAACGGATGTCCGTCAACTCTAATAGGAGCAGTTTGGCTTGTAGCAAAATATCCAGGACCAATTCCGTTAGTTTGAATATTGAATTTAGCCCATTCGGTAGCCATGTTTTTGGTTAGCATTTTCAATCCGCCTTTTGCAGCAGCATACGCACTTACTGAATCTCTTCCTAATTCGCTCATCATTGAACAAATATTGATGATTTTTCCTCCTCCACGCTCAATCATTCCTTTGGCAACATTTTTAGAAACAATAAAAGGGCTAATTAAATCCACATTAATGACTGCTGTAAAATCTTTAACTTCCATTTCAATAATTGGAGTTCTTTTGATAATTCCGGCATTATTGATTAAGATATCGATGGGAGCTACTTCAGTTTCGATTTTATTTATTGCTGTAATTACAGCTTCTTCGTCAGTTACATCAAATACATATCCGTAGGCTTCAATTCCTTCCGATTTGTATTCTGCGATAGCATTATCTAGTGCATATTGTGAAAGATCGTTTACTACAATTTTTGCTCCTGCATTTCCTAATCCTTTGGCCATAGCCATTCCTAAACCATGAACTCCTCCGGTGATTAATGCTGTTTTACCTGTTAAATCAAATAAGTTAATTGACATCTTTGTTTGTTTTTAGTTACTATTTATATTAATTTTTTTTAGAAAATTCTATAGTTTAAAGCTCTTTATTTATAGTTTAATCTTTTCTGTTTCTAAATCTTTTTATTTTAATACTTTGATATGGCGAAGTTAAATTTGTATTCAAAAATGCTATTTCAATATTTGCTATTAAACTTTCAAATTTGTGTAAATACCTTGTTTTAGAACTATAAATAAATAGTTAATATGTTTTAAATCAATAGTTAATTGTAATTGTTTGTGAATTGTTTTTTTAAAATTCTAGTATGTAAAAGAGCATTATTTAGAATACTATATTTGATTTTACAAATAATAGAATAACAGAAAGAAGTCATAGACCGAAAAATAAAAGGCGATTAAAACCAAAATAGATTTAATCGCCTTTCTGATGCTATAGAAAATGAGCAATTTCTGTTTTTAGTTGAATTATTTTACAGAAATTAATAATGGATTTTTAATCTGTTGATTAAAATTATCCAAGTATTCAAACCATTGTTTGGCATTGGTTATTTTTCCTGCTTTATCCCAGGCAGCACCTGTATAATAAACGATAGGTTCATTGCTGCGAACAGTAGTTTTGGCTAATATTTGAGCGGTATCAGCCCAGATGTTGGTAACAGGAGTTGTTAATATCGAACCTACAGCAGTAGTTCCGTCTTTGCCAAAGGTAGGTTCCCAGTAGCCCATGATTCCCTGTTGTTCGTTTAACGAAATAATTCCGGCTTCAGGTCTTTTGATTATGCCTACTACAACAGCCAAAGGTTTATTGTCTTCAAAAGTATAGACGTTTTCTATGCGATTGAGTTGGGAACCCGCATCAATAGAAATGGTTTTTGTAGCATGGACTTTTGTTCCTCCTGCGTCCCAACTATCATAAGTTAGCTGAAAAGTAGATCTTAAAGGTCCGTTATCCAATATTCTCCATTGGTGATAATTTCCAGAATAACGAATAGTATCATTTACAAAAGGAGCCATATTGCCGGCACCTAATGAAAATCCAACATGGTAGTAATCCAATCCGTCGCCGTGATCTGTGTGGTAATCTGCCAGTTTATAACGTTGGTTGAGAATCATTTTATCAGTTCGCTTTACCCATACGTCATATCCATAAGCGTCTCCTTCTTTTTTTTCCAATGCTTTACCGTATGTGCGAAAAGCAATTTTATCATTTTCCCAAGCAAAATCATCTTTGCGTTCAGGAACATAGCGGGCATAAGTTTTTGTTTCTATGGGATTAGGTTTTCCTTTTTGAATTAAAAGTATAAGAGCCGAATTGGCTTTAATGTCTGTTTGTACCAATAAATTCTGAATAGCAGCCTTACCTTGATGTTCCAGCTGAAAAGGAATTTGTTTTTTTGTATTTTGATTAATTACAACAAAATTAGAAGTGTCTATTTGCGGGTAGCTGGCTAAAATAGTATTCCATTTAATGCTGCTTATCACTTCTTTTCTATCTAAATTTGAATGGTTTTGAATGGTGATTGTTGCTTTGTTTTGTCCTAAAATCATTAAAGGGAACAACAGCATAAGACAGTTGGAAAAGCTTAGTTTCATAGTTTTTTAATTTATTTTTATTCGTATAGTTAAGACATAATTTAGGTTGCTCGTTACCCAATATTAAGATTTGGTCGAGGTTAAAGCTTGGCTAATATAAAAGGTTTAATTGATTTTTTTTTTATATAAAAACCGGTTTTTAGTAGCTGTCAGAGAGTTTAAAATTGTCATTCATTTTCATCTTCTTTTGGCTCCTCTAATTTTGCTAAATATTCGCTAGGCATACAACCATAATGCTGTTTGAATGCCGTAGAAAAATAAGAAGGGGAATTAAAACCACACATATAGGTAATTTGTGCAATGGTATAACGCTTGCTTTCCATTAATTCGACCGCTTTTTTAAATCGGATTCTTTTTATAAAATCTATAGCCGATTCTCCTGTGATTGCTTTGAATTTTAAGTAAAGATTAGAACGACTCATTCCTATTTTCTTGCTAAATACATCTACAGTGAATTCAGAATCAGCCAAATGATCTTCGACAATCGTGATGGCTTGTTTTAAAAATTCTTCGTCAAGCGGATTAAAAGCAATATTTTCAGGAACTAATTCGGTGCTAACAGAATAGTATTCTTTCAATCTTTTACGTGAACGCAACAGATTAGTGATTTTGGCCGCCAATAGTGGTGTTGAAAAAGGTTTGGTAATATAATCATCGGCACCCATTTCGATTCCTTTTATTTGTTGGCTAGTTTCAGTTCGGGCCGTTAATAAAATTAATGGAATATGAGAAGTATTGATGTTTTGTTTTACCCGTTTGCAAAAATGCAGTCCATCGAGCTCAGGCATCATTACATCGCTTAGGATAATATCAAAAGGATGTACTTCCAGTAAATCCAACGCCATTTGACCGTCATAAGCTACCGTTACTTCGTACATTTTAGAAAAATAATCCTGTAGATAGGCCAAAATTTCTTTGTTATCGTCAACAATAAGCAGTTTGATAGCTTGAACTCCTTCGGTAATTTCATCTATAATATTTTCATTTTCTTCAGGTAGGAATGTTTCTTCTGTTTGAACTTCTGTTTCTGCCTCAATAGGAACTTCCTGAATGACATTTTTAATATGCAAATCATTTTTATAAGCCTCATCAGAAACAGGAAGGCTTACTGTAAATACACTACCTTCTTCTTTAGTACTTTCGGCAGTAATAGTACCATGGTGCAATTCGACCAAACGTTTAGTAAAGGCAAGACCCACACCTGAGCCCAGATTCATTTCTTTATTATTTACCTGATAAAAACGGTCAAAAACTTTAGCTAAATCTTCTTCGCTAATTCCTATTCCGGTATCGGCAACCTGGATTACTATTTGATCGTCTTTTTTAAGTAATTCAATACTTACATTATGTCCCGCTTCGGTGTATTTAAAAGCATTGGAAAGCAGATTAAATAAAATTTTTTCCATTGCATCTTTATCAAAATAGAAAGACAGGGTTGACTCAGAAGAATGGTTGGTAAAATGAATTTGTTTTTTCTCCGAAAGCGGCTTGAATGATTCATAGACTTCCTGAACAAAACGTACAATATCATTTTTACTCACTTTGAGCTGATGCGTTCCCATTTCGGTTTTTCTAAATTCGAATAATTGATCGACCAAATTATAGAGTCTTTTAGCATTGAGAAACATCAGTTCGTGTTTCTTTTTGGTCGCTTTATCTGTAAATGGCAGTTTTAATAACTCTTCTAAAGGAGCTAATATCAATGTCAAAGGAGTTCGGAGTTCGTGAGATACATTGGTGAAAAAATCCATTTTTACCTGATTGATATAGCTTATTCTTTCTTTATCAATTCGTTCCTGTTTTAATTGTTGAATGGCTTTAATTCTTTCTTTAATAATTTCGATGCTTATATAAATAATTCCACTAGTTACTATTAATAATAGAAAAGAAAACCACAAAGTTTTGTACCATGGCGGTAGGATTTTAATTTCTAAATTTCTAACAGGACTCATTTCGCCATTAGGCCCCATTGCTTTAATTTGCAAATTGTAATTGCCTATTGGTAAATTGCTGTAACTAATTTTTAATTCGTCTGTGCTTTGCCAGTCTTTGTCAATTCCATCCAGTTTGTAATAATAATGCGTGCGATTAGACGAGATGTAATTGAAGGTATTAAAAAAGATACTGAATTGTTTGTACTCAGGTCCAATTTCTATAGTTTCGGCCTGATCAATATGCTCATCAAGAATATCCGTTTCATCACCTACAGCCACGTTTTTGTTTAGGGCTTCCAGAGCTGTAAAACTCAGTTTTAACGGTAATGGTTGTTGTTTTATCAATGAAGGATAGAAATAAGAGAGTCCTTTAATACCTCCAAAAAGGAACATTCCATCTTTGGCTTTATAAAAGGAATATTCGTTAAATTGATTGTTTTGCAGTCCGTCACTTTCGTCAAAAGTTTGTACAGAACCTTTGTCGGGATTGAATTTAATCAAGCCTCTATTACTAGAAATCCAAAGATTTCCATTTTCATCAGGTATGATGCCATAAATATTTTCTTTGACAAAATCAATGTTTCCTTTGAAGCTAATAAAGGTTTCTTGGGATTCATCATACAGTCGTAATCCTTCTCTGGTTCCAATCCAAATGCGATACTTTTTATCTTCGGTAATACAATTGATAATATCATCGCTTCGTTTTCCCTGTCCAATATTTCCAAATAAAAGATTATCAGGATAAAATAGTGTAACTCCGTTAGTAGTGCCTATCCAGATGCGGTGTTTGCTGTCCTCAAAAAGATAGGTTATATCGTCCGACGATGGTCGTTTTCCGGCCTTATCTAAATGAAGATGTGTAAAGGATTTAGTTTCGGGATGAAACTGATCTAAACCGGATCGGGTACCCACCCAAATACGACCTTTATAATCTTTTAAAATACTATAAACCAAATCACCTGTAATAGAACTTGGATTGTTGTCATCATGAAGAAAACGTTGTACATTACCATTGCTGGGATTGAGTACATTGAGTCCTCCTTTATGAGTACCAATTAATACATTTCCATTATCATCAAAATTAATGGCTTTGATATTGTTCGAACTGATACTGTTGGGATTGTTTTCGTTATTTACATAATAGCTAATAGTATTAACGTTTTTATTCCAATAATTAATTCCTTTGTCGTTGCTTCCAATCCAAAAATTACCTTTAGCATCTTGTTTTATTACTCCAATAACTTCATCATTTAAGGATGGTTTTCCAGAGTTTTGACTGAGTAAATTAAACTTTATATCGTTTTTATGATAATAATTCAGTCCGCCGTAATAGGTTCCTAACCAAATTCCGTTTTGTTTGTCTTTAAAAAAGCAGCGTACAGAGTTTTGACTAATCGTATATGGTTGTGCTATTTGATGGTAATAATTAGTAAAAGAATTAGTTGTTGGATTAAAAATAGAAAGCCCTCTAAAGGTTCCAAACCAAAAATTTCCTTCGGTGTCTTTGCCTATACATCTAATGTTGTTATCTGAAATACTATTACTACGAGCCTGATGCAATAAAGTGTTAACTTTTCCATTTTCGGCATTGTAACGAATTAGTCCATCGCCTTCGGTTGCAATCCATAATTTTTTCCCGTCTAAATAAACATCAGTGACATAGGTTTTTTTAATACCTAAATTAATTTTTATCAATTTATGGGTGTTAGGATTTAATTTAAAAAGCCCAACATCAGTACCTAAAATAATTTGTTGTTGCCAAAATCCTATATAAGAGATTTTCTTGATTTCATGTAAGGAGGCATTAAATTTAACCGGGCTAAAATTTTTATTTTTTGGATTAAGAACAAAAACTTCACCAGTAAGAGAAGTAGCCCAGATTTGCTGTTTATTATCTTCCATTATCGAAGAAACGTACCATTCGCCAAGGCTGCGAGGAAGAGGATAATTGGTAAAACTGTCCGTATCGTAATTATAAATACTAATTCCTTTATTACCGCCAATCCACAATTGTCCTTTGCTATCGGTAAGTAAGCTTCTAATGTAGTAGGATTGTAAACTGTTTTTGTTATTCTTTACTGGTCGATATACTTTAAATCCTTTACTATCGTAACGATTAAGACCATCCTGAGTTCCCACCCAGATGAAACCCAATTTATCTTGCCGTATGGCAAAAACAGAGCTTTGAGACAAACCTTTATCTACCGAAATATTTCGAAAATAGCGCTCCTGCATTTGAGCCTGACTCTCATTGATAAAAAGAGCGATGCAAAACAATGCTATAAAAGCAATCTTTTTTTTCATGACAGTGTGAATTAAACTTAATTTTTGTACACTCATTTTCTTTTACGGTAACATTGAATTTTATTAAAAATATAACAAGTTAGTTAATTTTTGATAAAAGTCAACGATGTAATTTTAAGATAGATTTTTCCAGTCTTAATAATTTATGTCATATTTAAAACTCCCTGAAATTAGTCTGTTTTCTTTCTGTTTGTTTAATTTGTTTACGCCTATTTCAATTTTAAATAGAATAGACTCAGTATAACAAATTTACTGAGGAGTAATTGTCAGGAGTTTTAAATTTGTCTAAAATGATATTAAATTTAATTAAAGAGTTTGTTTGATTACTATTATTGGATTTAATTATGGTTTTCATCAAAATTATTTATCTATTTCTATAGAAACAGGGGCAGCATTGTATAATTCAGCCTGATAATTATAAAAAGCTTCATCTCTTTTATCAGCAAGTTCAACAACAATTTTACTTCCTTTTTCTTCAGATGTAATGGTTACAAATTCGCCTTTTCTCGGATATATTCCACCTAAAGAATATTCGTATTTTCCTGCTTTAAGTGGTTTTGATACATGAAATACCAGTTGCTGTTTATCGATTACTGGTGAAGGATTACTCATCGTTACTTTCCATTTATTGCCGTTATCTTTTAAAATCATTAGGGCAGGGGATTCAGCTTTAACAGTTAGATCTGCAACTGTTATACTGGAAGGTTTGAAAAAAGCAAGTTCCCATGTTTTATCTGTAAAAACACCATGTGCATCGGCTTCTTTTTTGTATACAATTTCCTTTTGATATTTTGTTAAAACTGCATCCATGTCTTTTGAGCTAACATTTGGAACTAAACTGTAAAAGTAACCAGCGTCTTTATTTGGGTTTAGACCATGATCAATTGAAATAATAAAATTTGGTGTATTATTAGCAATATCAGGATCAGTTGTATTTACTTCTTTACCTGTTTTTATTACAATATTTTGTTTGCCTTCAGGGTAAATGATATAGCCTTTTTCACCCGTATGCAACCATATTGGTGTAGTGATTTCAAAAGCTAAATTTACTGATTTTGATGGTTCAATCACTTCAGTTTTACCATTGTAAAAAATAGTTAACGGATTAATGAAAGAGGATTGATCTACTGTTGTTACAATGTTTTTTTGTTGGCCGGGACGTAATCTTTTGATATTATTTCCCAGTGCAATAATTTTATCGTTTATAAAATAATAGCTTTTAAGTGCTGTGGCAGAACTGTATTTTTCTCTTGGAAAATGATGGTAAATTCCCATACCGTTTGCTCCATCGGCAGTTACCCCGCCAACCTCATTATCGCCTGGTAGTGAAGCTTGTGAACTGGCAAATGGAATCGAATCTGTACGCCATTCTTCGGTTAATCCCGGTAAGGCATGCCAATCGAAATTGGCCAATACGTTATGCGCATATTCATTTCCCCTAATTTTTAATGGAAGAATACCGTAACCGGCATACCAGGTTTTGCGTATTTTATCAAAGTCTTCGGCACCTACAGTGCGTTTCGATTTTAATTTTAGCGAAACATAAAACGGTTTTTCGTTCTCGCCACGGCGATGTACCAAAAATTCGTTTACCCAAAAGGCATCGGTACCTGAAGATTCAAATTTGTTATTTTTAATTTTATCGTAAACATTTTGTAATGCTTCTTGATTAGTTAATCGGGTTTCTTTACTTTTTGCCTTTTCTAATTTTTCAAAAGATTCCAGGTAATTTCGGGTGACAAATTTTTTCAAATCTTCTGCATACGACCGTCCAGTTACCAAAAAATCGAGCTGGTTTTTATAAATCATTTTAGGATAGATTTTTTCTAACCTATCTGCCGGAAATTGGTAAACATCATCTGCCAATTTAAAATCGGTGTTTTTGAACTGTTTAAAACCAACAAAGCAATCGGTTAGCCACTCGAAGCCGTAAGCAAACATTGCCATATCGGTTCCTGCAGCCACGTGGTGTGATATCGTCCCGTCAGGCTGAAAACCAGATTGAGCATATTCGTGTGTAGGTACTTTATTTTTCGTCATCCAGCGTGCTACATCTCCAGCCACACCGTTCGGACTCCAGCCTGGAGAAAAGCTCATCCCCTTAAATGGTTTATCGTTATAAAAATCGGAATACCAATATTGTACATAGGTTAATGGGCGGTTGTAATCGGCCCATATAATCGGCATAGCTAATAACCAGCGTGAACGATGCCCAAGGTTGGCATCTGCCCAAGCACCCGATGAACGAAGCGTATCTTGAATTACGTCCCAACGGTCTTCTTCTTTATCGTCAGAACCAGTTATATCTCTTCTTGGGGGAGTTTCGGCCATTTGCGTTTGGTAAAATCGTACAAAATTATAATAAACGCGTTCTGCCTGCTTGTTACCTTTAGCAATGTCGGTCATCATATCAGGCATTAAATGAACCGATGGAGCGATAAGCGGATCAGAAACCACCCATTGGTGTCCTGCTATCTGTTTTTCGACCAGATTGTGCATTCGTAGGTTAATAAAACCATCGCCAGTATAGGGACCTATAGGTTTGCCGTTAATCACTACGTCTGAACCTTCAACAGGTACACTTTCGGTATAGGCATTAATTGCAGAGTATAATGCGTTCTTTAATTGTTCACGATCTGCTGGTTGACCATTTGGTCCATATTTTTTTGATTTAGCATAGGCATAACCCAAACCACCAATATTTGTGGCTACTTGTGTCCATTCGTATTCTATTTTTTTACCTGTGGGGCTTTTGTATGTTGCCGGGTTTTTTCCATAAAAACCAAAAGAGGCAAATTTTCCGTTATTACGCCCCAGTTCCCCTATAAGTTCGGCAATTTTTTCATCTTTAAAAACTTTTCTGCCATACATCCGGCTACCTTCGGTTGATACCGTATAATCTTTATACCGGTTATAAAGCGTTTTCAGCAGGGTTTCTTTAACAACTTTAACGGTAATCGTGAAAGAATTGAGTTGTTTATTATCATCTTTCAGTACAACGGTTAATTTTTGGTTACCCAAAAAATTAGCGTTCAGCTTTTGTTTGGCTGATAGGATGCCCATAATTCTCCCTGCGGGATCAAATAGGGTTTTTATATCAAATAAATTATCTTTTTGACTGACAATCGCAAATTGATAACTTTTAGGAATGGGATTAGTCAGTACATCTTTATTTCGTTCCAAATGAATTCGTCCTATTACTTCGGTATTTTTAGGACTGTTTACTTCGATGTCAAAATAATTAGCAAAGATTTTTTCTTGGGCAAATACAGTAGTAAATGATACTGATACCCAAATAAGTAAGATTGTTGTTTTTTTCATTTCTAAAACTTTTGGTTGGTATAGATTGTTTCTTTTAGAATTAAAAGAACTGGTATTATCCAGGATATTGTTTAAACAATAACAGTAAATGCTCTTGCTTTTCTTTATAAATAGGATTATCAAAAAGGTTTACTCTTTCTGCAGGATCTTCAGATAGATTATATAGTTCATTTAATTTTTTTCCCTCTTTTTCTGTGATTCTCAATTTCCATTCGCCCTCTTTAACTCCTTCAAGAACACGGTTTACATAATAAATAGGGCTATGTGATTTATTATAGTTTTTGTTACTTAATACGTCTTTTACTGATTCGCCATCTATGGTGTAGTCAGGTAATTTTGTCTTTGTCCATTCGGCAATTGTGGGTAATATATCGATGTTAGATAAAGGAGTTCTTATAACCTGATTTGCAAGAGTATGTCCTTTATAGTAAACAATAAATGGTACGCGGTGTCCGGCTTCATAAGAAATTCCTTTTGACCCTTTAAAAATACCGGCAGTACCAATATGATAAGGTTGGGTAATTCCATCTTCAAACATCCTTTGTGGGGCATTTAACCAAGGTCCGTTATCACTGGTAAAAATAAAAATGGTGTTTTCAGCCTGCCCGTTCTTTTCTAATGTTTTCCAAAGTTTAGCAAGTGCGTCATCCATATCTTCGATTACATTTCCTAAAGCTCCACCAGCCGAATGTAAGCCATTTTTTTTCGCAGCCAGACCAACAGGTAAATGAGGCATATTGTAAGCAAGATATAAGAAAAAAGGTTTTTTAGCTTTTGCTGATTCATTGACGAATTTAATACTCTCTTGGGTATAAATTGAAGTCAATATGGTATCTGCCGGTTTCAAAATCTCGGGCTTGGTATTTCTGAAAATTTTAATAATACTGTCCGTTTGTACATAAGGTGCTTTGTAATCGTGGCTGTACATCATTCCATAAAATAAATCAAAACCCTGTTTATTAGGTAAGGCTGTACCATAATCTCCCAGATGCCATTTGCCTATACATGCCGTTTTATATCCTTCAGGTTTAAGCATTTCGGCAATAGTTACTTCAGTGTCTTTTAAAGAAGGTTTTTCTCCGGGACCAACAGGCCAAACTAAATCCGTTCTGGTGCAATATCTTCCCGTAAGTGTGGAAGCTCTTGAAGGCGAACAAGTAGGGGAGGTGGTAACAAAATTAGTAGCCAAAACTCCTTTTTCAGCCATACTATCAATAAAAGGAGTATTTATCAAAGGATTGCCATAGCAGGAAAGATCACTATATCCCATATCATCTGTAAGTACAATTACAACATTTGGTTTTTTTTGTGCAAATATTTGTAACTGTATTGAAGAAATAAGGAATAATGTAGATAAGCTCTTATTCAGTTTACTAAACATAATAATTGTATTTTTTGTTGATCAATTAGACAATAACATTAAAGTTATCTTATAAAAAAACTGCCGTAGTTTTGAAAAAAAATCAGAACGTACAACGGTTATAAAAATTAGCTTATACGAACTTTGCTTTCAATTGCTGGTAAGCAAGTAAGGCTTCCAAAAAATAATAATCGGCATAAATTAATCCTCCATCAATTTCAGATTCTCTTAAATAATTACCAGTAGCGTGTTTTAATAAAAAATAGCCTTTACCACTAGTGTTTAAATATTGATCAGAAGATAAACTTGTCAAAATTTGTTCTGCAGCCTTAAAATATTTTTGGCCGTTTTTAGCAGACAAAGGTGCCAAACGTAATAGCCCTGATGCCAATAAAGCTGCAGCCGAAGCATCTTTGATAGTAGGGAATTTTGGCGCATTGTAATCCCAATAAGGAACCATATCAGCAGGCATATTAGGGTTGTTTAAAATATAGGATGCAATATTTTCAGCTTGATCCAAATATTCTTTTTTTTGCGTGTATTGATACATAAAACTAAAACCATATAATCCCCAACTTTGTCCACGGCTCCAGGCAGCAGTAGTAGGGTCGCTGTTACCGTTATTCCAGTCACGTTTGCGCATTTTTCCACTAATAGGGTCATAATCTACCACATGCGAACAGCTAAAATCAGCACGATATTGATTCTTCATAGTGGTATTAGCATGATTTAAGGCAATGTTATAAAAAGTACTATCTCCACTAAATTCAGTTCCCTTTATTAATAATTCCAGATTAATCATATTGTCAATAATTACCGGGAATTTCCAATCTCTTTCCTGTTGAGGATTCCATGACATGATTGATTTTACTGTTGGATTATATCTTGTAATTGCCGTTTTTGCGGCTTCAATAATTACCTCTTTGTATTTTGGATTCTTAGTTAAACGATAACCATTTCCATAGCTGCAATAAATCAAGAAACCAATATCGTGGTCAGAGGTAAAGTATTTATTATCTTCCAGTAAGGCTGTGGTGTATTCGGCTTTTTTGAGAATATTTTTATCCTTTGTAAATTCGTAAGCAAACCATAAATTTCCTGAATAAAAGCCACTTGTCCAGTCGCTTATTGGCTGAAAACCTTTTGAGCTTGAACGAGGCATTTTGCCTGTTGTCTTAACTACTTTGAACGTATTATTTAAATATTTTGTTTCTAAGGCAAATATTGATGCTATTTTTTTATCACTAATAGATGTAGTGTTTTGAGCATTTGTATTATTTATTGTTAGTCCAAAAAATAATATCGATAAGGCATTTATAACCAATTGATTTTTTATAGTTTTTTGTTTTGTCATAGGTATAATCATTTTGGAATTATAGGTCTTTTTTGTTTAGATCAAATTTATTAGTTGTGTTATGAAACCTATTTTTAATATGATTAAAACACTTTTGAATTTGATTAAAAGAGCTTGTAAACTCCATAGAATTAACAGTAAATAGTTTTTTGTTCAGTAGAATTCTATAATTACTGTTAATTCCAGAAGTTTTTAATCAAGCATCATTTTTTATATTTTCCAATGATTATTTTTTGTGGTCATCTTGTTGCAAAGGAATATCGATGCTTTTTCCATCTTTGCAGAAGATTTTTAAAGTTGTATTTCCATTTTGATGAAATAGTTCTAACAACTTATCAGTTTTAGCGGCTAAGAACCATTCTCCTTTTAAAGTAAGCGTAACGATACTTGCTTTATTGGGAGCATTTTTAATAGCTTCGGGCATTAGGGACATATTATGATTCCATTTTTCCTGATGAAAATCAGGATCGGCAATGGTTAAAATTGAAGCACCTTCTTGAACCTTAAACATAGCCATGATAGGAGTATCAGTACTTGATAATGGACCTTTTAAAGATTTTTTTGCATCAAAAACGGCATAGGCGGTAATTCCGGTATTCTTGTGTTCGATGATGTGTGCCGATGCATCTTTTTGCAAAACGATGTAGTTTGGTTTTAAGTAGGTTTGTACTTTATCCGTTGGAGTATTTACTAAAATTTCATATTCGTAGCCTTCATCTTTTGGGGAGCTTCCGTGATCTATCCAGCTTTTTAAATAAGTTTCGTTAGATTTTTCAAACTTTGCTTTTTCGTTTTTATAAGATGCCTGCGGAGCTTGTTGAAAGACTATTTTTTGCCCATCGGGAACAATATAATGTAAGCCATTTTGGTCGGTAAAGTAGCCTCCATTTGCCTTCTGATGAATATTTATATTGTTACCAATTGTTTTACCATTAAATAAATTAGCTCGGTTAACATCAAACTTATATTGAAAAAGTGTAGTAACAGTTGAGTAACGGCTATCATCATTATTGATGTTAGAACCCAAACATATAATTTCGTTACCAATAAAGAAATATGATTTTTTTGCCCGGAATGTGCTGTCGAACAGGGTTTTTTCTTTATCAGGAAAAACATCATCTCTTAAATCTAAAGCAAAAATTCCATTGCCATTTTGAGATAACCCACTGGCAATAACACTTTCTGAAAAATTACGATGTTTACCTTCAATATATTTTGGATCGCCTTGGACAATAAAAGTCATTTTATCAACCGGTAATGCCTTTGTAGTAGCACCAGGTAAGAAAGCCCAATCAAATCCATTGTTCATTTCTAATCCTGTTGTGTTAAAACCATTTTTATCATCTCCTTGCGCCAAAAGAAGTGTGCCGAAGCTAATGTAACGTCCTAACATGTTTTCCCCTTTACCACCTTCAAAATCCCATACGTATTTGTTGTATCCTTTTACCGTTGCAAAAGCTTTATCTTTCCTGAAAGTGAGCAATCCGGAGTAGGGCATAACGGTTACACCATCGGCTGGACGGTTGAAATTTTTGCCTGCAAGGCGGTGTAATCGAACCATTAAATTCAATGTGCCAAATGTCCCCGAATAAGTAATGTTGGGCATTAACATGGTATTGATATTTTTAGGTTCGCAAATAGTATAAAGATAGTTGAACAAATTAGCCATTTCAGGATCAGCTACATCATTGTCTTTCATACTCATAAAAGCAAATGCAGGTAGTGTAAATTTATCAATAGAACTGGTCATATCTGGAAAACGACCACCTACGCCCGGATGAATATTAACCCCAAAAGCGATTTCTGCCTGACGACGAAGTGCCTTTTTCAGGACTTCGGTAGAATTAGCAGAAAGAGCATAAGGCGTATCAGTCAACAGCCAATGAATCAATGCCATTGTATTAAGAGCATTGGTTCCATAGGTATTAAGGTAAGTACCTGCATGGTGGTATATTGAAAAATCGGGTTTAAAGGTATCGCTATATCCTGGTGAAATAGCGATAGCATGATCCATATAGTTTTTAAATTCATCCATCATTTTTTGCTTGCGACCATCGTTTTCCATAAGTAAAATAGTCATTAATTTAGCTAATGCACCGCCTCTGATTCTATCGGAATTTTCACCTTTGGTATAATCTATATTCAGTAGTTTACCTAGTTGTGTATGCCAAATAAGCATTTCGGTTTGTTCCTGTAATTTGTTCTGTGTTTTTAATTCTTCTCTCAACAAAAAAACAGTACTGGCAATAGGACTTACTTTAATTACATGGTCAACCGTACCGGAAGAAGTACCTGAAGCCCAACCCTGATCTAATAAATAATCAAGGGTTAAAAGCGATTTTTCTTTTGCAGAAGTATTGTTGTTAAGTCTGTAATCCATTGCCTGCTGATAGATTGAGTTCAGGAAAACCACATCATAGATTTGTCCATTTTCAGGCATATGTTCATCTCGGATAGAAAACAAAGGAATACCGTTAACAAAACCATTCTTCTTAGTAAGTTGAAGTTTTTGATAGTTAGCTTCAGCGTCTTCAATTTTTTTTGCCACGACATTTTCAATTCCGGTCTTACGTTCTTTATAATCAGTTGTTTGATCTCCAAGAATTAAAAACTCTAATTTATCGGCAATGTGTTTGCTCTCTTTTGCTAATTGACCAGCATCTATTTGTTGTTGAAATTTATAGTCGAGATATTGCTGATACGGAGGTAAAATTTCATAACCGTCATCGTCTCTGAAATGCGTTAATTTATGGTTTGTAAACACCATGTCGCTATGACGTTTGTTAGACACAAAATTGAGTAATAAGAAATGATCTATAAATAATTTTCCTTCTGTTTTTATTTTCTTGTCTGGATAAATGTAGATGTTATTCATCTCATCTGAACCTTTGTAGTTTTCTACTTTTGCATCTTCTTCAAATGCAACCCAAACGGCGCGCCAACCTTTAAAATTCAGATTAACATTAAAACGATATTTTGGTGTTTTTTGTGCTGTTTCGGCATTACTACCTACCTGAAAAATCATTTTTCCAGTTGATGGTTTCTCTTGGTATAACCACATTTTTATACCACCAAAACGCTGTTTGGGATAGTAAGATGGCTCGTAAAATTCAGGTTGACCACCAGGGTATAAATCTCCGGCTTCTTTTAATCCTTTTAGATTATTGATGGAGATTGAAGCCCCTTTTTGCCAATTCCATTCTAAAGATTTTTCTCCACTTTTAAAATGAGCATCAGATAAAGAGAGTTTACTATTTTTTGTATCCCAGTTTTGTATATCAGCCTTAGACTCAAAACTAAGCTCATTAGTGATAAGTTTGTTGGCATAATCTTGCATTGTTTGTGCCTGCAGCGCAATATTACTGATACAAGTTACCAATAAGAGTAGGCTTGTGTGTTTTTTTATTTTTAACATTTGTTTGAATTTTAATATTATTCAAGAGTATAGTCTATTCCTATCAACTATTTTAATTTTCTGATTGTATTAGTCCATTGTATAAATACACTCCATCAATCTCCACTTTTGATCTGCTGTAGCCTTTTCATCAGTATCCTGAAATTGTGCCATGTGAGATTCCCATTCTTGTTGTCTCGGTTTTTTTGATAATTCTAACATGGCTTTGTCGTGATCAAAATCGACTACGGTATCCATAATCATAAACAGCGTTGTATCGATTAAGTAAATTTCCATATTCAGAATTCCTACTTCTTTCATACCCATGGTAATTTCTGGCCATGTAGCACCCTTAGCATGTGATTTTTTATAATTTTCAATTAGTGCTTTATCATTTCGCAATTCCATGGTTTTGCAAAAACGTTTAAACGGGATTTTTATATCTTTTTTCATTATTTAAATTATTAGTTGGAGTTATTAAAATGGCTAATGCTATAATGGACAAACGAAAGCAATTTTAGTTGGGTATTATTTATAATTATTCGGGTACCATCATTGGGTAACGGTCTATAGATTCTTGAAAACCTTTAGTCTTATTGATTAATACGGTACTAAGCGAAAATTTTCTGGCTTTGGTTTTTGATGAGTCATTAGAAGGTCCATACAGCAAATATTCGCCGTTGGCCTTATTTTCTATTTCTAATCTTGCCGTTTGATCCAAGTTTAATTGTCCGTTTATAATATAATCTCCTACAACGATATTTCCTTTACTGTCAGGCTGTATGTTTATAAACGATAAACTATTGCTTTCATCAATTTGGATAACCGCTAAAAAGCGCATTTCCTTTGATTTTTCAGTATTTTCTGCTTTAAAATGAAATTGTTGTTTATCAAATTTTTTGGCAGGCCTGCCTCTTTGTGGATTGAGCCAATCGAAGGGTTTTACATAAGAACTGTCCACCAGAGTTTTGTTAGTTGGGATACTACTAAAAACATGAACAGATGCATCGGCATTATCACTGTTTGCTATCAATGATTGATCTTTTGGATTTAAAGTCATGTTGGCTCTTTGTAATCCGTTAAGTTGGAAAGTCCAGTTTACCGGTTTTTTTGCTTCCAGTTCATCGTAAACCACAACAATATTAGGGCGTAAAAGAACTAAGTGTCTGCGGAATTTACTCACTTTTGGATCATCTTCTTCGTTGACAATGAAACCGTTTTTAGCATCATACACATTAGCGTTTTTCAATACAGTAATCCAGTTAATTCCGAGAGAATCTATTTTTTTGTAAGCATTAGAAGCATCTCCCATTATGTAGGTCATGCTTTCACCATCTAAATAACGAGGAATCCAGCCGTAAGCACTTTGAGTATATCCTTGTGTTTTGCCATCAACCGTAATGGTGTTTCTGGCACGGCTGTGTTTTTGTGCTACCAAGTAGTGTTTATCCTGAGTGGTTATACGATAACCGGTTGGGTAAAACAAGGGTTTTCCTTTATAAACAATATTGAAACTATTATGTTCAGCCATAGCATGTGAACCAACACCGAAAGGAGAGCTGTAAAATGACAGAAATAAGTTCTTGTTAGCATCTAAAACATTGGTATTTATCATAGCCATACCGCTTTCAGGAAAAACTGCTGATTGCGGGATTTTGTTCCAATTCAAAGGAGCTATTTTTTTAGGCTGATGCTGTAAGCGATACTCTAAAAAACCACCATTCTTAAATTGATAGACACTATCTAGTGATTGGTCAGATAATTTATAGGCATAGTTAATGGCAAAAGGATTATTTAATTCCTGTCCGAGGATATAAGCAAATCCGGTACGAAGTTTATTTAACTGATCCCATTCTTCACTACCATCGGCAAATCCATCTCCGGCTGATTTGATAGGAAGAGTATAGGCTAAAGCATTGGCACAGTTTGAAAACCAAGGATGAGAGAAAGTATTAACACCGAATAAATCTCTAAACAAAAGAAAATTGTTAACCATTGATTCCATACTTACATGCAGATAACCCATATTACCATTAGCCCAAACACCGTCAGAAGCAAAACCACCGGCTGGAGAACGCGACAGCCAAATATCGTATAGCATGCCCACCCAAATTTTAGCATCGGCTAAATGGTCTTTCATTACTAAAGAAGCTACAAAGGCATCGTGAAATGTATGCTGAAAAAAATGCTCAGCCAGTAAACCATCAGCAGAACCTATGTTTTCGTGAACAGCTTCGCTTAATATTAAATTAGCTACGATAGAAATAAATTTTTCAAACTTTTTTTTGTCTTCTGCCGAAATTTTATTGTAGGCAATATCATAAGCCATTGCTAAAGTAGACATGGATTTAGAAGCTGAAAAATCCGATTTCTCATACATCTCAGCACCGTTTAATGAAGCGATATAGTTAGCCATTGTTAAGGCTTTTTTCAAATATTTTTCGTCGTGATTAATTTCATAAGCCATTAAGAGGTTTTCTATATTAGCATCAATTGCTTCCACTTCGTAGCGTAAACGAAATTTCATAATCTGATCGCGTTCCTGTTTTGTAGCTGTTGAAGGTATAGGTTCTCCCTTTACCTTGTAGTCTTCTATTTGTTTCTTTAGCGCAGCATCTGCTTTGCTTTTGTATTGCGCTATAAGCGTTTTTTGATCTTCAGTTGGGTTTTTAATATTTAAAGGCTTAAAAATACGCGGATGTTGTGCAGGGATTTTTGCCAAAGCTTCATTCTCTTTTGGGGATTCAAATTTTGGAACGATTGATAAAATTTCAATTTCATAAGTTTCTGACCATTTTCCACCTGCCGTGCGGTAACGCCAGTACCAGGTTCCAGGTGCCAAGGCTTTGTGATTATTGTAAAAAGGCATTCGTAAGCCTGTTACTGAAAGTGTTGTTTTACTGGAAAGATCTTTAGTTTGCCCCAATTGAAAATCATAACGTTTGTATTCATTCAGTTTTTTTTCACTAGGCTCTTCCGGAAAAGTTTTTGGGTATTCAAAATCAGCCATTGGCCAGGTAAATATTGGCGGATTAGCTATTAATTGATGCCCTTTTGTAGGGTAAGGAAATTCTCTGTTACCTTGTTGTCTAACAGCATTTATGCTTAAGGTTTTATTACCATCACCATTACTGGTTTCATTACTTTTTACTTTGTAAACCTCAGAAAATTGATTAAACCCTTTAAAAATTTGTCCTAAGGTAGTTTGTGCAAAAGTTGTTTGAACCGACAAAGATATTGTCAGTAGTAAAATGATTTTAATTGTTCTGTTTTGCGTCAAATGTTGGGATAAATTAAGCATTATCGTATAATTTTTTGGGTTGGATTGGTGGTTGTTTTTTTGCTAATTAATTATAACTAATCAAGAGCATATATTTTTAAGTTCCTGATTTCCTGTCGGGATTGTAAACTTCTAAATCCAAAATATCCCGATGTTAACGGGGAAGGGTCTGTATATTGAAAAAATAATTCTTCGTTTATCCAAAAACTGGATGTTCCATCTTTTACAATTGTTTTAATATGATATACTTTTTCGGCTTCAAGTAAATGTTCTTTATCAGTGTATTCCTTTATTACAGGTTTTGATTCAGGCGTCAGGTATTTTCTAAAACGTGTGGTTTTATTATTCCATCCGCCAATACCTGCATAATATAAAGAGAGGTCATCATATTCCTGAAATTTACCACGACGGGTAAATAAAGTGTCTTTTTTAGGGTCTGTAGCCATCCAAAATTGGTTCATATCACTAACACGGTCATTGCATTTTTGATCCATACGTACAACTCTATCGTATTCAATTCGTATATTGCCACTAAGCTTTTTATTCAACCAAACCGTAACACCTCCCCAAGTATCTAATATCAAAGCATTTTTGTGGGTATAAACGGTAGAGGTATGACCAGGTAAATTATCTATCTCTGCTACCCAGATATGACAATCAAGCGGTTTCGAAAAATCCGCTTGAAATAGTAGTTTATCTTTTTTTTGAGCAAAGACAACATTTGTTAATAGACAAAGACTAATTAGTATTTTCGTTTTGATTAAACTCATGTTTGTTTACTATTTGTAATTGTACACTTTAATATTATCGTATTCACCCAATGCGCAAGGCATTAACCTAAAGCCCCAGTAACCGCCTTCTAATGGTTTGTCATCTTTATAAGTGAAAATTGTTTTTCCATCAATAATGTAGCTTATTTGGTCTTTAATTTTTTTGATTTCACAGTGGTAGGTTTTATTTAGATCTTTAGAAACGATGTCTTCGCCTTCGTATAGCATTTTTCTTCCCGGAGCTTTGCGCAAATTGGCGGTTTTACGTTGAGGTTCTAAATAAGAAATACGGTAATTATTCAATTCACCTGCCATTAGTTCAGAGGAAATTCCATTGCGAACCGGAAGTGTTTTATCGAAAATTCCTTTTCCGTTGGTACCCAAAGCAGAGAATAATACCATGTGCAGCGGAGTAGGGTAGAGCGCTTTAAAATCAAATTCAATAGAATAACTATCTTCTGTCTGGAATTTTTTGTTCCAGAAATTAAAACTCCCACCTAAAAACTGAGCCTCTTTTTTATTTGCATCCGTTTCAGTTGTAACCTTAGCAAAATATCCAGATATGTTTTTGCCATATTTTTTAGTCATTGCCTCGATAATATAAGGCTGATATTCATCTGAATTATTTTTTTTAGAAATTTTGCCCTCATCCATTAACTTTTTTAATAGCTGAAAATAGGTGGGTTCTAAAATTAATTTTCCATTACGAATGAACGATTTTCCTTCGCCTTCAATCTTCCAGTCTTTAAGTTCACGGTTTTTATTAAATTCATAACTGCAAACCAATACTTTATTTTGATTGGTTTGAGAATAGCCTACAAGGCTGGAATAGAGAAGAGCGATAACTAAAAAAGTGTTGTTCATTTGATAATTTTTACATTATTGTTTTTGAATGGTTTCTGTGAAACCACTATGTTCTACTGTAAAGCCATCTTTAAAAGGTTTGTAAATACCATATTTAAAATAAGGACCTAATTCATCATTTTTACCTATGTCAACATTTTTAATATCACACAGTACTTTGTCATCCATCCACATTTTAATGTATCCTTTTTCTAAAACTTCATCTGAGGTATGACTGTATTTGCTGTATTTTATTTCCATTTTAAAATGAATCCATTTGTTGATGGGCACATTGCTGGTAGGTTCAGAAAAAGCTAAAAATCCGGTTTTACCATCTGTACCAATTACTTTACCCACCGGTACTTTATTAGGGTAAGGTCTGGTTCTGGTTTCACTGTCTGAAACTCTTTCGGCGCTGCTACGTACTAACATATACAAATAGGGTGGACGGTAGCTCATTTCGGCAATTGGCCCACCAGCAGCAGCATCTACACGCCATCCATTTGGCTTTTTAGTTTTGATGTTTTTACCTATGTGTTTGTCAAAATACATTGTATCTAAGATTGCAGTCATCTCTTTTATTGATACTTTGAGCATCTCTCCTTTGGGATTGATAAGTAATGTGCGATCTGGTCTACCGTGTATTTGTGCAATAATTCCTCCTTTGGTTGGTGATTCGGCCTCAGGAAATCTGGTGTACCAGTCATAGGTTACTATATCTCCATAATTACCGTGGAACGAATTGATATAACCTTCAAAAATTTTAGATAAGTCATTGATTTCTTCATCAGAATATCCTTTTAGGTTTTCTTTGGTTCCAAATGTAGAGGAAAGCTCGATACGATTAGCTTCTCCGGTACAAATGAATTTATAGACCGGATTTCCTTTATACAGATTTTTTGTGTCTTCGATGATGATACCATTAGGTTCCTTATCTCCTATGGGAATAAATTGATTGTCCAGAATTTGTTCCGGCGTGGCAATGTTTTTTTGTTCGCTTAGTCTCCAGGTTATTTTTCGGATGTCTTTTTTTTGCTCTGCTACCGATTTGTTACTTTGAGAATAACCGGAGCTCATGTAGAGTGTTCCAGCAATTGCTAAACAAAGGTTTACTGTTGATTTCATGATTTTAGTTTTTATAATTTTATACTATAACAGTTCGTTGGTTATTATAATCCGGAGTTAAATTTATCCCCATTGGATTTGCACCATTTTTTTAAATAGTTACGCATGGTGATGAGTTGCTTTTTGTACGACTTATTTAACGCTAGATTAGTTATTTCTCCTGGATCTTTCGATAAATCAAATAACTGTTCTTTTATTTCCCCTTTATTATAAACAATGTATTTAAAATCCTTGGTAATAACGGCTCGGCCATTAATACCGGATAACTCTTCATTATGCGCAAAATCAGTTTGAATAACTAAAGTATCTCGTAGATTTTGAATAGTATTATCGGTTATTTTTTTGCTAAGATCAATTCCTTTTAAATAGGGAGGTTTTGGCACGCTTGTAAAACCACACATAGTTGGGATAATATCAATACCATTACATACTAACATCTCATCGGTACGAGGTTTCCATTCGCCTATTTTTGAAATGATAAACGGAATTTTTGCAGCTTCTTCATATAAAATTTGTTTTTGATTCCAACTGTGACCTGCATAGCCATCACCGTGATCGGCTGTAAAAATGATAATAGTATTTTTTTCGATATTATATTTTTTTAATGATTCAAGAACCATTTCGATATAATTATCTACTTTTTCTACTAAACGATTGTAAGCCCAACGGTATTGACGCCATTGGTCTCCTGTCCAATTTATTGTTGGGTAGGTACGGAATCCAACTGTTTTTTGTTGATCGCGAACAATTTTTGGTTCATGATCAGGTATTTGCCAGTTGTCAGGCAAAGGCGGACATTGATCTGCCGGAGGTGCTTTTTCTAAAACATCCATTTTTAACTCTTCGCCACGAGCCCACTCGCAAATATCATGTGGATTCAAAAATGAAGCTACCAATAAAAAAGGCTCGTTTTTATTTTCTTTAATAAAACGAGCGCAATAGGAGGGAGTTGCGGCATCATTATAATCCAGAAAATCGGTGTTTTTAATGAATTCAAAACCGTGTTGACTAATTTTAGTAGTAGGAACAGGTAAATGCCATTTTCCAACATAGCCCGTTTTATAGCCACCGTTTTGGAAAATTTTACCCATCATTAATAAATCATCAGGCCATTGTCCATCTTTTTCAGATCTGTTGCCTACAAAACCTGTTTCATACGGCATTTTACCACTGATTATTGATGTACGTGATGGTGTACACAAAGGTTGGGCACAATAAGCCTTGGTAAAACGTACTCCGTTTTGCGCCAATTTATCCATAGCAGGAGTTTGTAAATATTTGTTCCCGGCAATACTCATGGCATCAGCGGTTTGCTGATCGGTCATGATGAGAAGAATATTGGGACGCTCAGTTGTTTGTGCTCTACTCACTAATGGAGTATTGATAAGGCTTAGAAGGCAAAGAAGCACTATGTTCTTTTTGAGTATCATAATTTAGTTGGTATTTAATAGACGTTTTATTTTTTGATTTACAAAGCTTTTAAACTATAACGAATTTAAGCATCAATGTTTAAAACAAGTTTTGATTTTGTTCAAAAGGATATTAAATTTAATTAAGTTCTTATTTAATCACTATATCTGATGTTTTTAGTTTCTGAAAAACATTTGCACAACAGCCTAATAAACCTGCTTTATTACCCAAATTAGCAGCTACGATTTCAGTATGGGCAAAAGCTACAGGAATTGTTAGTGATTTGACTCTACGCCTTATTTCATCAATATAAAATTGTCCTGCTTCACTGATGCCGCCCCCAATAACTATTTTTTGAGGACTAAAGACATTAATAAAACTGCTAATTCCTGCTGCCAGATAATCAAAATGGCGTTCCATTGCTTTAATAGCTTCTTTTTCACCCAAAAGATATTTTTCAATGATGTATTTACCATCAACTTCTTCTGATAAAATTGGATTCAGAGACTGATAATAATTGACAAGAGCAGTAACGGAAGCATAAGCTTCTAAACAACCAATTCCTCCACAAGCACAGGCCAAACCATTTTGCTGTATTACTATATGTCCTAATTCGGCTCCGCGATTGTTATATCCGCCATGAAGTTTATTATTAATCAAGACAGCTCCTCCAATTCCAGTTCCTACTGTTAGAAAAATAACGTCACTACTGTCTTTTGCTGCACCGTAGATTAATTCGCCAAGTCCCATTAAGTTTGCATCGTTATCAATTATGATATTATAAGTTGTTAACTTTTTTAGGGTTTCTCCTAAATTTGATTGTTCAAATTCAGGTAAATTATCTCCTCCGCCAATGATTACATTATTTTCGATAACTCCAGGAAAGCCAATCCCAACACCTACAACAGTTCCGTTTAATTGATCAGCACATTGTAAAATAACGTTACTGATTAGAATGATAATTTCTTTTTCTGTTTTTGCAGTTTTTAGTGGAACCAAAAAGGAAAATAACATTTCTCCTGATTCGTTAACAACACCACATTTTAAAGAGGTTCCACCTATATCTATTCCGATAGCGTAAGATTGTGACATTTGTGTGTTATTTAGGTTAATTATAATTACTGTTTTATGTTTTGATTTTATCTTTCTAAATGATAGTTTTTTATTAATTCTTTTGTCTTTTCACAGCTGGTATAAGGTTTTTAAATGTCTATAAAGTGTGAAGCAATAGTAATGCTAAAGTAAGGATATGGATAGGTCTAGTAGATTAGGTTTTAATTTAAAAACTATCAATTTTGATTAAAATAGAAGAATTTACGGGTGTATTTAGAGAATCTATGCCTAAAAAAATAATGCAGAGCTTGAGGCTCTGCATTATGGATTGCGTTGATTTATTTACGGTTTAACTTTTGTAAATTTTATCATTTGAGATAAGCTTTATTCTTTTGGCTTATTTTTTAAATTTTTAGCAAAATCTCTCCAAACTTGAAATTCTTCAGGAGTCAGAATTGATTTTTCTTTGATAGTAACCTCTTTTTTCCAAGTTTGAAGTTTTTCTTTTCGTTGCTCCTCTGTAAGTGTTGCATCATTTTTAATTGCTTTTTGAGTCTTACTGTTTTCGGCAATTAGATTGTGCATTTTCAGTTTATTTTCATCACTCAATTTCATTACTGTAAAAATAGAGTCTCTTTGCACTTTCATGCTTTTATGCTTGTTTTGGGCGTAATTTGCTGTTGTAGCTAGCATTAAGCCTAATAGTATTACTAACTTTTTCATAGTTTATATTTTTTTAAGTTTTTGATTCAAATAATTAAAACTGAAAGGCTAAGGCTAGAGAAGTTTTTCCAACTAACTCTTTGGGTACATTTATTACTACAACATCACCTTCTTGTTTCCAATCTACGTTTTTACCAGTTGTTAAAAGTTTGATTTTTGTGCCTTTAGCAGGAATATTTCCTTTCCATTGAATAGTGGCTGGTGTCACATCTCCTTCTTTAGTACAAGCAATGGCATATTTAGTTTTACCATCTTTTGATTGTGTAAACCAAGTTGTCCCATCATTGTATTTTTTAGTAATTGTAGTACCATAAATAGCAGCTCCATTTACTTTTAACCATTGTCCTACTTCTGCTAACGGTTTTTCAATTGCTTTAGGAAATTCTCCTTCAGGTGTAGGTCCCCAGCTTAAGAGCATATTTCCGCCTTTGGCAACAATTTCTGCTAATGTTGCAATCACCCATGCTGAAGATTTTATTTTTTCTTCTTCAGGTTTGCGATAGCTCCAGGCTTTAGTAAGAGTAATACATGTTTCCCAGGGTGTATTCATTTGTTCTTTTGGTATCTGTTGTTCAGGTGTACGGTAGTTTTCGTATGGACCATGTACAGTTCTGTCAACGATTAAAATACCGGGTTGTTTTTCTCTAGCCATTTTAGCTATACGTGGCATATCTACTTCTTGATTAAAGTTAGGATAGTTAGATCTTCCCCTTTTATCAAGTCCCCATTCTGTGCGTTCCAGTTCACTTTTTAATGCCGGACGTATCCAACCTCCATCTAGCCATAAAATATCAACATTACCATAGTTTCCTAAAATTTCGCCAATTTGATTATAGGTGAAATCTTTGAATTTTTGCCATTTTTGTGGATATTTAGCTATATCATAGTTAATATTTCGACTTGGAGTAGGAAAACGATCCCACCAAAAATCTTGCGAATGCCAATCTGGTTTAGAAAAATAAGCTCCAATCATCATTCCCTGTTTGCGGTAGGCATCAAAAATATATTTGGTAACATCTGCCTTGGGATTGTTTTTAAAAGGACCATTGGTAATCTTATAATCACTCTGTTTGGTATCGAACATATTAAAACCATCATGATGCTTAGTGGTAAAAACCACATATTTCATTCCGCTTTTTTTCGATATTTCAGCCCACTTTTCCGGGTTGAATTTAGTAGGATTGAATTCCTTTGCCAATCCCCAATACCATTTTTTATAGTCTTCATAATTTAAGGTAGTATCACGTTTAGGCCAAGGTTCTCCACATATAACCCATGATTCCGGTATAGCTGCCTGAGTATATACGCCCCAATGAAGAAGTACACCAAATTTTAAATCCTGCCATTTTTCCAACTTCGCTTTTACAAGCGGATCTGTAGGATATTCGTATTCTTTAGAAGGATCATAGATGTCCTCTTGAGCGAATCCTATTAGAGGAATAGCCAGTAAAAGCGATAAAAAGAAATTTTTAAACATAATGAGTTAAGTTGAGAAAAATTAATATTGAGGGTTTTGACGCGTAATTCCTTTGTTTACATCGGTTTCATTTATCGGATAAGGGTATAATTCATGTTTTCCGCTTACAAAATTGGTAAATGAAGGATAGAAATAGTTCGAACGAATTGCTTTTACTGCTGTATTGGTTTCTGCAATTTTATCTGCTAAAATTCCCCAACGAATTAAATCGGCTCGACGCATTCCTTCACCTAAAAGTTCCCAGGCTCTTTCTTGTTGAATCGCTTTAAGAAAATTAGCCTTATTTAAACCTGAAAGGTTGATTTGTGTTGCTGTTGGTTTAGTTACAACTGTAGCTGTTGCAGTAGCTCCTGAACCTTTTCCATCAGTACTTGTAATAGTTACTGTAGGAGCAGAAGTATAACCGTCACCTGAACGAAGCAGCGAAATTGCTGTAATACGTCCGTTGTTTACTGTTGCTGCGGCTGCAGCTGCATCACTACCACCGCCACCTGTAATATTAATAACAACGGTAGCTGTTGATGTATATCCTGTACCTTGAGCTCCTAATGCTATGTTGATTCTGCTTCCTGGTACATCAGCTCCAAAAGCTCTTCGTCTTACCTGATTGATAGCATCATAAGCAATGGAATTTGGTCCTTCGTTTAATTCATTTTCTACTTCAGCACGCATTAACAACAAATCAGAATAACGCATAATTACCCAGTTGATATGAGTATAACTTCTTTCAAGGGTAGCATTAGTTTGATACTCTCTGCTCCATTTGGCTACAGTCCAAGATTCATCCTGTCTGCCCGTTAAAAGAGGAACTTTATTACCTAAGGCATTAATACTATAAGTTGCTATAGAAAAATCTCTGCGTTGATCGGCAACATTGAAGCTAGCATGAAATGGTTTAGGAACTAAAGATCTACCAATGCTAGCAGGATAAACACCATTTGTGGTAAGGGGACCATTGAAATAACCTAGCCAAGAACCATTGTCTTGATTTCCTGCAGGATTATAAAAAGCAACCTGAAAAATATTTTCGGTAGGCTCTAAATCCGTGTGTTGGCATTGATTTTTGAATACTTGTGAGTACGATTTGTTTAAAGAATATGGATTTTGAGCCATAATATCATTAATTTGTTGCTGTGCTAACAGGTAATAGTCTTTGAAATTATCTGGTCGTTTTATAGTTCCGTCAGCTCTTAAGGAATAACCACCGGCAAATAATGCTACTCTTGCCAGCATGGCTTTAGCCCCCCATTTATTGATACGTTCATTTACAGGCTTTGCTTCAGGCAACACAGCAGCTGCATCTTGCATGTCTTTTATAATTTGAGTGTATATTTCATAACGATCTACAAGTACTGATTTAAAATTATCCCCTGTTTGTGAACTTTTAGTTTTAAAAGGAACATCTCCCCATAAACGCACCAGTTCAGAATAGTAGAATCCACGTAAAAATTTAGCTTCACCTAACATTCGATTCAATTGATCTTTTTGATCTTGAGTTCCGTTAGTATATACATTCATTTGAGGTATTTTTTCAATAACAACATTCGCCCGGTCAATTCCAATGTAAAATTGACTCCAAACAGTGTAAAAAGTATTTGTTTGAGGGATACCTTCATAATGGGCAATAGTTCTCCAGTCAACGGGACTAATTCCAGTGTTTTGAAGAATATCGGTATCCGCATCAAAAATCATTGGAACATTCCATCCATAGGTGTCTAGCGACGACATTATTGAGTAAACGCCTAATGTGGCCATGTAAGCTTCATCGACATTAGAGAAGAAATTAGCAGAAGTAAAATAAGAATATGGGGTTGTGTCTAATTGATTGTCGCAAGAGCTAAGAGGTAGCAAAAGTGAAGCTACACCAGCAGCTACAATTGCTTTTAGGGAAAATATCTTGTTTTTCATTTTCTTTAAATTTTTAATTATAGTGAAATGTTTAAACCTGTAATAAATGATTTTGATCTTGGATATGCACTAAAATCGACTCCAGGAGTTAAGGCATTATTAATTACGCTTACTTCAGGATCATAGCCGGAATATTTTGTAAATACATATAGATTATACAGGGTTAAGTAGAATCTTAAATTAGAAATTTTAGAATCTGCAAGCCATTTTTTAGGTAAAGTATAGCCTAGACTTATGTTGTTAATACGTAAAAATGAACCGTCTTCAATAATATCACTGTATAAACGTCCTGTAGTATTTCCGTTATATACAGGGTTTGTTTTTCCTTGGTTTAAAGCTGCTAATTCAACAGGATCAGTTACTCGTTGTCCAGCGGCATTAATTGTTGTCCATCTGTCAGCAAATCGTGCCAGAGAGTTGATGTTATCCAGATTAAGTCGGGAATTGTTCAAAACATTGGCATTATAAATATCGTTGCCTACAGTAAAGTTAAGGAATACGCTTAAATCAATTCCTTTGTATGTAAATGTATTGTTTAATCCACCAGAAAATTTAGGATTTGCATTTCCAATAGCTGTTCTATCCAAATCATTAATTACACCATCAGGTACACCATCAGGACCACTAATATCTTTAAATTTAATAAAACCAGGTTGTACAGCAACATTATCATTAACCACATCAGGTTTTAGAGTATAGGTACTAGTTGTTGCATTGTAGTCAAAATCACTTACCTGGTATAAACCATCACTTACATAACCATACATAACGCCTACCGGTTTACCCACTTGTAATATATAATCATTTGTAGTAGTGTAACTATTAGTCAATAATGAATTTTCATTATCACTTAAACTCAATACTTTGGTCTTGTTGAAAGCGATATTAAAACTGGTGTTCCAACTAAAATCTGCTTTTTTAACATTTACTGTATTTAAAGTAAATTCTAAACCGCTACTGGAAGTAGATCCAATATTTTGAAACTGTCTTTGAAAACCTGAGTTAGCCGGTATACGAGTGTTATAAAGTAAGTCTTTAGAACGATTATCATACCATTCAGAAGTAAGAGTGATTCGTTGGTTAAAAAATCCTAAATCTAAACCTATATTGCTCGACTTTGTGGCTTCCCATTTTAAGAATGGATTAGGAAGGTTATCTTGAAAAGCTGAAACAACTACCTGATTATTTAGAGGATATGATCCTGTATTGTAAATACCTAATGCAGCATAATTAGCTACTCTGTTATTTCCTGCCTGACCATAACTTAAACGAAGTTTTAAATCAGAAAATATAGAAGAATCTCTCATGAAGTTTTCATTAATAACTCTCCATGCTGCTGAAACTGCCGGAAAATACCCCCAACGGTTTTCTGTTCCAAATTTAGAAGAACCATCTGTACGAATACTGGCTGATAATAAATATCTGTTTTTGTATGAATAATTTGATCTCGCAAAAAAGGACATCATTTTATCATCTTCAGCAAAAGAAGTAGGTATTCCGGGAATAGTTCCCATTTCTAATTTATCCCATCCTAAATTAACAGTTGGAAATGCAGAAGAATTTACAGAAAGATCTTCAGAGTAATTATAAATATATTCCTGACCAGCAGTAATATCAAACTTGTGTCCTTTATTGAATGTATTGCTATAAGTAAGGGTGTTATTGTAATTAAAACGGTTTGTGTTAGTAGTAGAAATTCCACCGTTAGGACCACCGCTCCTGATAGCCTGAATACCAATGCTTCCATTAAAGTATTTCTTTGTAGTATTACTGTCTGTTAAGCTAACTAATCCTCTATAGACTAAGCTAGGAGTTAGGTTGTATTGCAATTGTACACTCGCATTAAAAGCTTTTTTAAGCGACTCTCTTTGTTGATTGTCAATAGTAATTAATGGACTTTGTAATGCAGGTTCGCTAGAATTCTCAAAAGGGTCTAATATTAAATCAGCAAGTTCATCATCAGCTCCTAGTTTACCATTTGTAGGACGATATCTTAAGAGATTTTGTAGCATACTTAACCTGGCATTTCCTCCTTCGTTTGTACCTAGTCCGCTAATTTTTTGGGTTGAATAGTTAACAATGGCATTAACTGAAAACTTTTTACTTACATTGTGATTAATTGCTAATTTAGCAATATCTTTTCTGGATTCGCTTCCTCGCATAATTCCTTTATCATCATTAATCGAATAGAAAATATTGAATTTAGTTTCCTTTTCACCACCGTTGATACTCAGTTTATGGTATTGGCTCACTACTGAATTTCCAAAAACTTCTTTTTGCCAGTTTTTACCCGGTCGGTTGGCGTAGAGTGTCTCTAACTCATCATAGCTCCCAAAATTGTTAGTAAAACCTTGCATCTTTGCAGTGTCAAGAGTATTTTCATATAATAAACTAACATATTGGTACGGATTCATTACAGGAATTTCAGAAGTAACCTTTTTTATCCCTGCATAAGTATCATAATTGATACTTACTTTTCCTGTTTTTGTTTGTTTTGTTGTAACCAAAATTACTCCGTTTCCACCTTGAGCACCATAGATAGAGGTTGAAGAAGCATCTTTTAAAACATCTATAGATTCAATATCCATAGGATCTAAAAATCCTATACCTCCTGTTTGTGGCACACCGTCAATAACATACAAAGGTTCGTTACTTTGGGTAATTGACATTCCACCTCTAATTTTGATGGAAGGTTCTGATCCAGGTGTACCGTCACTCATATTTACCTGCATACCTGCAATACGACCTTGTAATGCTTGGGCTACGTTTTGTACTGGTACTTTTGCTAATTCTTCTCCTTTAACAGAAGAAATAGCCCCGGTAAGATCTTTTCTGGATTTGGTACCATAACCTACAACAACAACTTCATTTAAATTGTTAGTTTCGTCTTGTAATTTAGCGTTTATGGTAGTTCTGCTATTAACTTTTTGTTCAATTGTTTTGGTACCCAAAAAAGAGAATACTAAGATTGCATTTGGTTTTACCTTAATTTGATATTCTCCATCAATTGAGGTAATAGTATTATTTTGGGTTCCTTTTTCTGAAACTGTTGCGCCTGGCATTGGTAAATTGAATCCATCGCTAACTATACCTTTTACGGTAATATTTTCTTGGGCAAAAGCCAATCGACAAGTGGTAAGCAACAAAAATAAAAATATAGTCCTTTTCATAGTTTTGTTTTTTTAATAGAAATATGTTTGTATTTCTATTGATGGTGGTAATTAGTTAAATGTACGTTTTTGATAAATATTCTATTGTAATATTTCAAAGAATGATTTGTCAATTTTTTTGTTTTGTAAATTGTTGTAACTCATTGTTTTTCTGTCATAAATTTTAGGTTTTGGTTTTTTTTATACTAAACAAATTTAGAAATCAACTATTTACAAGGGTTTTGAAAATATCCAAAATACTATTGAATTTGATTAAAAAGCCGTTTAATTATCTAAAATCTAGTATTAAACTTAATAAAACCAGTGTTTTTTTTCTGATAGCTTTAGATAATAGTTAAAAGCTGTGTGAATTCTTTATGAGTTGTTTTGAAGTGGGATAATTTACCCGAGAAAATTATATAAGTTTTCTACAAATTGGTTTTTACTTTAGTTTTTTGACCGTCAATGGTTAGTGTCAGGTTAATATTTCCTTTTTCAAAATCGTTTCCTGAATTTTCTTTTATCGAAATTTTGGGTGCTATTGTGCCTTCATAAGGATATAGAATACTAATAAATTGTTGGGTTTGATTATTAGATTTAGGTTTTTCAAACGCAAATGCAGGTCTGTTTAATTCTTTCATGTATTGGTAAGACACCTTACTTTCCTCTTCAATTAATTTTATATTGTCGGTATTAAGTGATTGAATCAAGAGATTGTTTCCATCTGCAAATGTAGTGTAGACTCTTTTTTCCTTTTGATCAAAAACGGGTTTGCTGTCTTCAATTAATGGAAAATGTACTCCCAATTGTCCGGTAGCGTTGCCAATGGCTTTATCAATGATTAGGAAATATTTTTGATTGATAAAGAGCACACTTCGTTGATGATTTAAACCATCGTAACTAGGATTAGTATAAGTAAGAATATCTAAGTCTTTTCCTGTTTGCCATTTATTCAATTTAGCATCGGTAATAACCATATTTTTGTTATCAAGAGTAAGCGTACTGTGTAACTTGGTTTGACGATACCATTCTCTCATTTGATTAATGGCTGCATCACCACTATAAACATAAGCCCCTGCATCTGGAGTAAAATTTCTGCCTTTTACCCAAAGTTCAAATGTACCATTATCAGGTTGAGCATGGAATTTTCCCGGAGGACTAGCTTTTAAAAGCATTACAGTAGCTTTTTGATCCCATCCGTTTCTGAAAGTATAAAATCCTGAATTTTTTGAGGCATTTGATAAATAATCAGCTATGTTACCTTGTTTGCCATCTGTAGCAAAATATTTGATAAGTTGATTGTCAGGGAATGTTTTTGACCAATTTTGAAAACGTTTTATTCTTACTTGTTTTTCAACAATCCAAGAATCTCCGAACATAGGTGTACGGTAGTCCGGAAATGAGCTGTTTGCTGTTGCAACAACCATATTCTCTATTGTTTTAATGTAACTCTCCGGAAATTCGCTTGCTAGTCCGCTCAATTTTGCCGATTGATAAGCTCTAAGAAAAATATCGATAGTTGCTACCTGATAAGCTGGAGAAAGTTCCCACTGGATACCGTCAGCATATACCTGTTTAATAATTTCTCTGTTAAGAACTTCGATGCCACTTTTGCGCCAGTCATCGGCTGATTTTAGTTCAGGAAAAAAAGCACCTGCACCCAGTAAATGTTCCGCTTCAAATAGTAAATGGTTGCCTTCAGCACTATAATTTTTAGGTATGTAATCTGCCTGTTGAGCATAACAGTTTAGGAAATCCAATAAAAAGTCAGGAGTAAAGTTTGGAGAATTAACAAAAAGATTAAAAGTACCTGGCAAATTTTCCAGTCTGCTGGAAACTTCAAGAGGTCTCCAGGCATAACGGTCGTTTTCTTTTGATAAACCTAGAGCATTTTTTTTAGCCCAATCTCTGAATTGAAAAATCCATTCTTTAGCATATTTTTCATCTCCACTACTGCGATAGGCCATTCCCATTGGTTGCCACCAGGTTACACGGTGTAATTGCCAACGAACTTCATTGTCCTTAACAGGCCAAAATTCCCAGTTGATATCTTTTCCATAATCGTAATAACCATAACCTTTTTGAGGTTGGAATTGGTGTAATAAAGCATTGTCAGCTTTTAATTGATTTGCTTTTCCAATGTCTTTTCCTCTAAAACGGGCTTCATCACCAGTGTTGAAATCAGGGTGTTTAATGTTTTTGCGATTGCGGTAATAATTTAGTAATTCATTGGCAGCTTCATTATATTTAGCAGCGGTAAAAAGTGTATTTACTTTTTCCAGTCCGGGGTAGGAAAGATTAATGTTGTTGAAACTGGTCTTAGTAATAGGTTTTTCTTGTGCATTGGATAGGAATACTATCAATAGCAGAAAAGAAAATAGGGTTGTTGTTTTTAGATTTTTCATTTAATTGTAATTATAATAGTTCTATTTCTTTAAATAAAATAAGTAAGTAAGAAGTTGTCCTGATAGAAGACAACTTCTCACCGTTTTACTATTGGTTCATTAAGTTAATTAAAAGTCCAATTATTGTTTGATTAACTTAACTGTTTGTTTATTCTTACCTTGGGTTATTTCAACAAGGTATATTCCTTTTGTCAAATTATTTCCAACTGTTATTGTTTTTCCTGGATTTGCTTCTAAAAATTTAACTCTTCTTCCTGAAATGTCAAATACACTTACAGAAATAGTTTCTACAGCGTTGCCTGTTACATTTATTTTGAATTCTGTTTCTGATAGAGTTGGAGCAACAGTTACTATAAACTCATTGATTTGTTGTTTACCATTTATGATTTTTTGGTTATTCAAAGTGGTTTTGTTTTCGCAGCTGCCTAGCGAGCACCCATGAGCAATATGACTTGAAACAGCGTTTTTAGAAATACAAAGACTATTAGTATTGTGACATATTTTTACTTTTCCATTACCACATTGAACATCGATTACTGTGATTTGTTTTGTTGTAGTGAATGAACATCCCATAGCATCGGTAATTGTTACCGAATAATTGTGTATTCCTGGCGTTGATGGATTCACAATAGTGCTACTAGTTGTGGCACCATTGCTCCAAGAATAGTTATAAGGAGGTGTTCCGTTTGTAGCCGTTGCACTCAGTGTAACAGAAGAAGGACCATAGCCTAAATAAATGGTATTAACATTACCTCCGGGATTTACGGCATAAACATCCGGAATATTTGCAGAGATTAGACTGTTAATTGTTACGGCTGTTGTACCTGTACTAGTATTTCCAGTAGTATCAATGACTGTCCATTCTATCGTTGAGGTACCCACATTGAAACTACCACTGGCATCCAATCCATTTCCGCTTCTTGTTGTAGCTCCTGTAATTTGATAAGTGCTATTTTCAATAGTGCAATTATCGGTTGCTATTGCTGCTGGAATATTATAATTACCACTTGGGTCGTTGCAAAATGAAACACTAGTAGTGGAGTTTACTGTTGGAGCTTCTATATCAGTAACAGTAACAATTTGTGTAGTTGTAACTATATTATTACTGTCATCAGTAGCCGTCCATGTTACTGTTGTATTACCAGGAGGAAACAAAGAAGGGGCGTCGTTAGTAATACTTGTTACAGTGCAATTATCAGTAACAGTTGGCGGTGTTAATGACACAACAGCACCACACTGATTTGGATCATTATTTACCGTTATTGTAGTTGGTACCGCCAAAACAGGTTTTTCTGTATCAATAACTGTTATGGTAAAGGAACTAGTAGTACTGATGCAATCATTAATTGCTGTCCAAGTAACCGTTGTTACTCCTTTATTTAATATTTGGTTCGCTAGTGATCCATTGCCAGTTGCTACAGTAGCTCCACTTAAGGTATAACTAAGTGATGAGGTTCCGCAATTGCCAGTAGCGTTTACATCAAACTCATTCGCTTGAACAGTATAAGTACAAACACCAGGATTAGTATTAATTGTAGTATCATTTTTTTTATTGTTGATATTAACTAATGCTTTTACTAATTCGGTTTCTACTGTTAACCCATTTTCTGTACTAAAGGAAATGTAGGTATTATCACCACTAATAGTAGCAGTTACATTGTTTGCAGGAGATGATAAAAGCCATTTACCATCAAGAGTTACTGTTACAACATCTATAGGTGAAACCCTGTGATAAATAGATGGGTCGTTAGTAATTGTTCTATAGTTGTAGTTTTCTTCGGGAGCTAATAGCCCAAGAGGATTGGTAAGGCTAATTTTCAGTTTGCTCCCTGCTTCGGTTTGCTGGGTCATCACTACGGCAGGTTTATCTACACTTTTAACTACATCAAAGCTGAATGTACTTGCAGGATTGAAGATTGAATAAGCATAAACACTATCAGGTACATGTTTTGCCACATGCGCCAAGCTATTTTGTTGTAACACATTAAAATAATTAGAAAAATTGTTAGCTAATTCACTTGTGCCTGTTTGTCCGCCCTGTATTACCACTGCATAGCGATATGAAGATGAAGCTGGTGCTGTCCCGTGGTTAATATAAGCGGTGGCAAAATTGCCTGTTCCGGGTATTAAACCAGTGCTGTTTTGTGAAGTTTGCTCGGCTCTTTGAATCGTAATGATGTTATTGTTTGATGAAGTTGTTGCCTCTACAACATATCCGTTACCTACTGCGTCCGTGGTCCATACAGCACCTCCTGTTTGTGTAAAGTTGTAAGCGGTACCAGTTACAGCATTTCCATTTACATAGGTAGGGGTAGTAGTCGTTGGTAAGGCTGTTTGAAACAAAGTGGTGTGAATAGGATTAGTTCCGTTTACATCTTTGATGTTGGAACCCAAACAAAGAATTTTATCTCCGAAAAAGAAATTAGTTTTTAGAGCCACCATGTTGGTAGTTGCGTTTGCATCTTTATAATCCATAGAAAACACACCATTGTCGCCCAGTGAAGCATGCGCCAGGAATTGTCTGCCACTATACAATCTCATTTTGGTAGGAAGCGAAGTTAAAGGAAGATAAGCAACTGTAGTTCCCGCAAGGTGAGACCAATCCCAACCCGTTTCAGTAAGTCCGTTAGCTAATCGATTTACGGGATTTCCTTGTGTCAATATTTCCATGGCACCTGCAGAAAAATAGCGACCATAAATATTTTCGTTGTCACCATTTTCAAAGTGCCAAATATGTTTACTGGTTCCTTTTGTACTAACTTGCCAACCATTGTGTTTATGTATATTAAGTCCTGCATAAGGAAATGTAAAATGTCCTTGTTGCAGTTTCACGGCAGGAGTAATGTTGGCATTTAAGATTTGTGTCATGTCCTGCATACCGCCAAGGGTATTCACTAAGTTGATACTAACAGTATTAGCTCTTTGTAATGAAGTGTTGGCAGATGGTAAGAGGTTCCATAGCCGCATGAACTCTTGTCCTGCATCATTATTGCTAATTGGATCAGCTTGGTAAAGATAGGCCAGTGCGGGTCTAAGATCGTTAAAGGCATCTGTATTACCAGGAAACCTTCCGGCTAGAGCAGTAGGCATTTCAAAGTCATTACAAAATTTACGGTAAGCCATCACAGCATTTTTCAGGTTGCTTTGAGCTGTTGTATTGAGTTCAAAATCAGTGTTTTTGAGTATCAAGTTGAGAATAGAGGCTTGATGAAGTGCATCTATCCCATAGGAATTAGAATAAGCACCCTGATGATGAAAAGTTATGAAATCAGGCTTGATGAATTCAGCCCAACCATTACTTATTTGTAGGGCATTGTCAATAAAACGTTTTAAAAAATCCATATTATCAGCCCTAGTGTTATTGTTTTCATCCTGAGCAAGCACATAGCATAATCGTTGCTGGATAGATGATCGTACTACATCGGCATTATAACCAGGATAAGTAAAATTAAAATAAGGATATTCAGGAGAGATAAAGAAAGTAAGTCCGTTTAATGCTCCTAAATGATTAGCAAATTCGCCTGCAGCTACCAGTTCTTCTTTCATCAGAAAAATAGAAGTAGCATAAGCCGAAGAACGCAATGCAATACCATTGGCACTAGTGGCTACCATCTCGCTGGAGGAATGTTCTTCGTAAGCAAAATCAGCATTAGGATTTACACCTTTTGCTTTCAGGTAGTTGAAGATTTTAAGAATATTCTCTTTTACAGCAGGGCTATGATAGTTGGGATTCGGATTCGAAGATGGTCCTTTTATTTGGTATAAAAAAACCAGTCTGATCAATTTTTGTTCTACTAATGTTGCATAAGCATTTTGATTAGCAGTAATATTGAAATCCCAAATAGGACCAGGATTTATAAAATCATAAGAAGATAAATCCATTGCTCCGAGTCCCGAAGAAAGAAAACGATTATAGCGTTCTATAATCTGGCTTTTTGAGTAATCAACATTTTCGCCGGTGAGCCAGTCACGGTACTTAGTACTAAGATTGTTTATGGCTGATTGATTTGTAGTGTTTTGCGCTAAAAAATTACTATAAGTAATATCGTCCAGATACACGACTGGCGCAGATGTGCCAACACCAATATTAAGTAAATTCATCCCATTAATAACAGTTCCTTGTGGTAATGTTCCATTAGGGTCGGCATTGGTTAGAATTTTGGTATTGTCTAACCAAATGTCAAAAGTACCTGCTGCTAAGTTGTACACAACACTATTATTTGTATAAGAGGTATTGATTGTACCATTGTTCATAAAAAACTTCAGCGTGTAAGCCTGATTTTTATTAATTGTTGTTTGGGATAGTCCTGTGGTTGTATAGTTAGGACTTGTACCCGATGAAAGCCAGTCTAAATTCACAGCTGATGACGTAGGAGTTAACCTTAGTGCGGCAAAGGTTTGACTTACGTTGATTCCGTTGCCACTTGTAAAATTACTGCCATTACCAAAGTATAATAAGAATCTACCATTGGTTCCTGAACTAATGTTTATTTTACATTCAAAAGTAGCTGTTGTAGTTCCGGTAAAAGGAGCCAGACCAAATTTGGCTCCTGTTGTGGTTGTGCCGCCTGTCATTTTAAGTTCGGCTCCAGTGCCAGCTGCTACTCCGGCAGTTGTTAGTTCAATTGCTCCTTCCGTTGCTGATGAAGCTCTTACACCTGCATTTCCGCCACCGGACATGGCTGCGGGCAAATAAGTGGAACTATAAGTAGTGGATGTGTAAGGAGCTATAGCTGCGTTGCCAAAGTCGTACATCCAACTGGAATTTTGTGCTTTTGCTTCTAACAAAGCGAATACACAGTACAAAACAAGTAAATGTTTTTTCATAATTGGTTGGTTTTAGGATTAATAAAAAAAAGGGTAATTCTGAGTAATTAGTCCGTTATTATCCTGAACATATTTTTATAATCAAAAATGCTTTTCTTTAAATGATGGTTAATCATTTATCAAAATCAGGATATTTATTGTTTAGGTTGAGTTATTAGATTATCTTTTTTGTATCATTCATTAAAAGGTTAAGCTTTTTTAGTTTTTGGAGGATTTTACAACTCTTTTGTTATAATGTTAGGAATTGAGTTCAAAAGAGTTGCTAATCATCTTTAATTTACGGAGTAATCATTTTTAACAGCATCAATTTTTTTAATTGCGGCATATCTATTTAATGCTTCTAGATAATAATAGTCAGCATAATCTAATGGAGTATCGATTTCAGAATTGTATAGAAATGCGCCCACACTATGTTTTAAAAGGAAATAACTATTTTCACCTGGTTTAGCCAAATAAGAATCTGATGATAAGGATTTTAATATGTCTTCGGCATAATCAGCATATTTTTTTCCGTCTTTTACCTGTGTACTCAAATCCAATAAGGCAGAAGCGATAACTGCAGCAGCCGAAGCATCTCTTGGTGCACGCTCTTCAGTATCCATTGCATTGTGTACATCAAAATCCCAAACAGGCACTTTATCTTTTGGCATTCGAGGATGATTCATTATAAAAGAAGCAATATGTTCTGCCTGTTGTAAAAACTTAGGATTTTTAGTGTTTTTATAGCATAAGGTATATCCATATAAACCCCATCCTTGTCCACGAGCCCAAGAGGATTCATCAGTTAATCCCTGATGAGTAGCTTTGCGTAATACTTTGCCAGTTTTTGGATCATAATCAACTACATGGTACGAACTGTAGTTTTTTCTAAAATGATTTTTCATTGTGGTTAACGCGTGAGTATCGGCAACTTTTGAATAATCAGGTTTATTGAATTCTTGAGCTGCCCAATATAAATACTCCAGATTCATCATGTTATCTATAATAACTGGATAATGCCACCATGAAAAATCCCATGAACGAATTACACCTATTTTAGGATCAAATCGGGCAGCAAGATTGGCAGCACCATCGCTTAATGCAGGAAGATAGATTTTATCATTTGTAATTCTATAAGCATTACCATAAGAGCAATATAGCATAAAGCCAAGGTCATGAGTGTTTTTTATATAGCGGATAGAATCCAGTGCGAGAGTGAATTTCTTAGCTTCTTCGGCTAGTTTTTTGTCGCCGGTAAGTTCGTATCCATACCAAAGACTTCCAGGGAAAAAACCGGTAGTCCAATCAGTCAAGCCTGCTAAACGAACTGTTCCATCCGGATTTACCGAACGTGGATTTTTTCCAGGCTTGTAAGTTTGAGTAGCATTGTTTAATTGGTAACTAATGACTTCGGAAGCTTTTTTAAACCACTTAACAGATTCTTTGTTTTGATTGGATTGAGCATATGAGCTAAGGGTCATAGTGATGATAGCTAAAAATAAGCTAAGTCTTTTTTTCATAGTCTTGATCTTTTACGTTATAGATGTTTGTCTTCAATGTTTTGATAAAGCGAAGTTATATCTGAGTTAGAAAACACTATTTCAAATTCTATTATAAAACTTTCAAAATTGGTTAACTATGTGTAAAAGAAGATTGATTTTATTGGTTTTAATTTTATTAGCTCAAAGCCGTTTAGGTTTTGGAAACTAAGCTTTAGAAAGTAAACTTTTGGAATTTTGGATAAGTAATGAGGAAACAGAATAGTATTATAAAAAGATTTTTATGATACTATAATTAGAAAATAATTTTTCTTTTTTTAATGTAGTATGGAGAGAATATCCTGTTGCCCTATTGCGTTCTAAAACAAAGTGAGATTTCAGTAATCTATAATAAGACAAGAAAGATTTTAATTAAAATTCCTAGGTGATAAACCTAATAAATTAAAACCCCGAGAACAGTAAAATGTTATCGGAGTTTTTGTGTATAAAATTTAATTTAGCAACTAAATTATTTTAAACTTATTGGTAATAAGTAGTAAAATTAGTCTTAACGATGCCTAATTCGAACCAGGTACTAGAAGGTTTGAAATTAGATGATTGTCTTGAAATATAAAATCAACGATTGAAAGAAATATTTTTTCAAATTTATATTTTTTCTGTTCTTATTTCATCAAAGGATAATCTGTATAGCCTCTTGCTGTGCCGCCACCAAACAAAGTATGATTGTCTGAAATTTCATTTAGTATTGCATGTTGTTTTACTCTTTCAGGATAATCGGGATTGGTTAAAAATTTTCTTCCAAAACCAATTAAATCGACTAAGTTTTCTTCCAGTAACTTCTCGGCTTCATCAGGGGGTTTATTTCCGGTAGCAATTATTGTATTTTTAAAAGTATCACGCAACTGAATTCTAAAATCATTTGGAATTTGTGGTGCATCATCCCAATCGGCCTCGCAAAGATGAACATAAGCAATGTCAAGTTTATTTAACTCAGATGCTGCTAACATGATAGTCTGTAAAATTTCAGGATCATTCATATCCTTAAAGCTAATAAATGGAGATAATCGTACTCCTGTTTTTTTCTTTCCAATCGCTAATGCAACCGCTTTTGTAATTTCAACAAGCAGACGGATTCTATTTTCTTTTGTGCCTCCATAATCGTCTGTTCTTTTGTTGCTGTTGCTTCTTAAAAACTGATCAATCAAGTAGCCATTTGCACCATGAATTTCTACGCCATCAAAACCAGCTTCAATAGCATTTTTTGCACCTTGTACAAATTCTTCGATTACGGTTTGTATATCTGCTTTGCTCATTTCTCTAGGTTCTTCGACGGGTACAAAAGTAGCGTCGCCATTTGGAGCACCGTCAAAAATGTAAACACTAGTATTTTGAGCGATTAAAGCTGAAGGTGCAATAGGCTGTAATCCGTTTACTTTTGAACTGCTCACTCTGCCTACATGCCACAATTGCAAAAATATCTTTCCGCCTTTTTCATGAACGGCATCCGTAGTTAATTTCCAACCTTCGATTTGCTCTTGACTATAAATTCCTGGCGTATTTGCGTAGCCCTTTCCTTGTATCGAAACTTGAGTTGCTTCAGTGATGATGATTCCCGCTGAGGCTCTTTGTCCGTAATATTCTGCCATTAAAGCATTCGGAATATCACCATGTTGTGAAGCTCTTGAACGGGTCATTGGAGCCATTAAAAAACGATTTTTTAATTCGATTCCGTTTAATTTATATATTGAAAATAATTTATCTAAACTCATTTTTATTTATTTAAAAAGTGATAGCAATTTTACCAATTGTTTTTCCTGATTCTAAAAGCTGATGTGCTTTTTTAAAGTTTTCGGCATTGAATCCTGTAAATGCTTCTTCAAGCGTTGTTTTGATTGTTCCGTTATCTAATAAATCGGCAATTTTATTCAGGATATGGTGTTGCTCAATCATATCTTCTGTCTGAAACATCGAACGTGTAAACATTAATTCCCAATGAAAACTCACACTTTTACCCTTTAATTGTCGAATATTTACGCTTTCAACCGGATCACTAATCGAGCCGATATGTCCTTGTGGTTTTATCAATTCTACAAAAGCAGACCAATATTGGTTTACATCAACAAAATCTACAATATAATCAACCTGCTGAAATCCAATAGCACGAACTTCGTCGATTAAATTTTTATGCTTCACAACAAAATCAGCTCCCTGTTGCTTACACCATTCCGTAGATTCCGGACGTGAAGCTGTCGCAATTACAGTTAAGTTCGCCACTTTTTTGGCAAGCTGAATTGCAATAGACCCAACTCCGCCAGCACCACCAATAATCAAAATAGTTTTGCCTTTATCTTTTTCGGGATTAATTCTAATTCGGTCAAATAATATTTCCCAAGCTGTTAAACTTGTTAAAGGCATTACGGCAGCTTCTTTCGCCTGGAGTGATTTTGGTTTTCTTCCAACAATTCGTTCGTCAACAATTTGATATTCTGCGTTACTGCCTGATTTGGTAATATCTCCCGCATAAAAAACTTCGTCTCCTACTTTAAACCGATTTACTTTTTCGCCTATAGCCTCTACAATTCCTACGGCATCCCATCCAATAATTTTTGGTGTTTCCAGAACATTGTTTTTTGCAGCGCTCTGACGAATTTTGTAGTCTACTGGATTTACCGATACTGCTTGAATTTTTACTAATAAATCATTTGCTCCTGGTATTGGTTTTACTGTTTCAAATTCAATAAAACTATCTTGATCTTCAATTGGCAATGACTTTTTAAAACCTATTGCTTTCATAATTATTTATTTTATTTATTATACTTTTCTTCTGAATTATCTATCGGAGTTTTCGGATCATTGATTACCATTTTCGCGATATCATCTTTACGCATATACACAACTCCGGTTTTGGTTTTGGTATATTTTATAAATTGTTCCATAGCGTTCATCATTGCCGGAGTTCCCCCAATTCTATCGTGAAAACTGATGCTCATCATTCTGCGTTTTGTTGCTCCTTCTGCATACAATTGGTCAAATTCCATTTTTAATTGTGCTAAAAACTGATCAGGACTCCAGTGTTTTCCTTCCACATTTACAATATCATTATTGCGAAGCGTGTAAGGGACAATTACAAAGTTTTTTCCCCGTACTTTAGTAATAAACGGCTCATCGTGACTCAAATCATCGATATGATACATATAGCCCAAATCTTGTAATACTTTCAATGTATTTGGACTTCTGCGTAACCAGTTGCAATTGTATCCAACAGCAGGTTGTCCTGTTATAGCAGCCACAGCATCAGTTCCTTTCTTGACAAATTCTAATTCTTTTTCATAGCTCATATCCCATTGGTTTCCCCAAGCATAACCATGTCCAGCAATTTCGTGTCCGCCGTCTGCAATAGCTTTTGCCACTTCTGGATATTTTATAGCTGCTTCACCAACTACGTGCGAAGTGACTTTGATATCGTATTTTTTCCAAAGATCTAACATTCTATAAATTCCTTCTTTGGCTCCATAACGGTACCAGCTTTCAGCAGGCAAATCAGGATTGCCTTTTGGTAATGCCGGGCTAAAGGGGCTTTCAGCTCCTTCTGGCTGTCCGCCCGTTTCAAATTGCATCGAAACCGAAATAACCAATTGTGCTCCCTTAGGCCAGTTTTTAGTTTCTTTAGCTAATTTATTTTGTGCTGAAGTACTGAATGCTGAAATTAATAAAATCATTAATAATAAAGAAGTCAGCTTTGTAATATATTGTCTCATAACATCTGTTTTTAATTAGTTTAAAATTTATACTGCAAAGATATAGGGCGCATCAGTGAATTAATTTGTACAAATTCATTGTATATTTGTAAATATCCATCAATAAAAGAAACTACGATGCAACGATTTAATAGTTTTCATTCCATTAACGTATTTTCACTGGAATTAGACACTTGGATCTATGAATTGCACAAGCATAATTTCTACGAGTTAATCTTTATTGAAGAAGGAAAAGGAAAACATCTGCTCAACGAAATCTCTTTCACTTATCAAAAAGGAGATGTTTTTCTGCTGACTCCAGACGATGCTCATGAATTTATCATTGAAGAAAAAACGATTTTTACTTATGTAAAATTTACAGAGCAGGTTTTTATCGAAAAATTAAGCCAGAATAAAAAGACTCAATGGGAAGAATCGCTGAAGAATGTCCTGACCATGAATGAATTTAATATTGGAAGCATCATTATGAATCAACAGGATAATGATAATTTATTTTTGATTTTAAGGGTTCTTAAATCTGAATTTACAGCTAAAAAAACATTTGGGAACGAAGCCGTGATGGAGCTTTTTGGTGCACTTATGACAATTATAACTCGGAATTTAAACGAAAGTAAAAATGTGCAGAACAGGTTTTCACAAGACATAGAAAAACTTAATAATATCTTGACGTATTTACGGATTAATGCTTTGGATAATAATAAAATGAAGGTAGAAAATATTGCACAACGCTTTTTAATGTCTCCCAACTATATAAGCATTTACATAAAAAAACATACAGGAATATCTTTGCAGCATCACATCATTCAGCTAAAACTTAAAACTGCCGAAAAATTACTAATGCAGCAAAGATTTAATATTAATGAAATTGCCTTAAAATTAGGGTTTAATGATGCTAGCCATTTTAATAAAATTTTTAAAAAATACAAATTGGTAAGTCCAAGGGAGTTTATCGAAAATCAGCTTAAAAAAAATTGATTTGATTGTAATTGCTGGCGTAACGAATTACCAATTGTTGTTAACTTATTTTAGGACTATACACTTTGACTTCTCCAGTATCATTATCAATAATAGAGAGTGTTTTACCTGCATAATCCACATACATTTTATCTCCTGCTTTGTGGTTCATATGCATTACCGGATTGACTCGTTTACTCCATTCTTTGTAATGATGAGCAAATTGAGAACTCCTGTAACCATCAGGGTTTATAGCAATATATTGTTCCCACATATGTTGTATGGTAACGCCAACTTTTTTTAGTTCACGCTCCATTTTAGGAAAAAAATTATGAAGTGTCTGTAATTTGAGATTAATTGATTCAACTGTAGTCTGCGAAAACATAAGTTCTAGTTCCGCATCTGTTCTTTTATCAATTAATTCAAGACTTAATCCCAGAACTTCAAATAAAGAGAGATACTTCTTTACCGTATTCCTGGAAAGGGATAAGTAGCTACTTATAAACAACTTACTCTTTCCGTCACAATAGAATTTAATTACTTTTCTAATTTTACTCATGTCTGTTATTTTGTTTGCCATAATCCGCTTTTTTTTGGCGAATGTATGGTTCTAACAGAATGAAAAAGTTGGTAGTTTTTAATAATTAATTTACCCCAAAATCAGGTGGTCAGTTTACTCCGGAAAGACTGGTCAATTTATACTGGAAACTGGTGGTCAATTTGACCGTTTTTTCCACTATGATAACGGGACTTAAGATAAAATTTTGTGGCACAATTTTAAAATCTCACGCTGTGCCACGAATGCGCCATAAAGATTTTGCGTGATTTTATAAATATTGAAAAGTGGTATAAAAGAAAAAAACCAGCAAATCAAACGATTTGCTGGGTTTACCGCTTTTTTAGGCTTTTTTGAAAACTTTGAAAAGCCTCTTTTTTAGCCCTGAGCGGGGAAAGAGGTACCGAAAACCGTATATAGATCCCAGCAATTACTGGCATTTTTAGCATTTTTTTAAACTTGGTACACCCATAGGTACAGTACAAATTTAACTCTCAATAGTTGATTGTAAAATTAAAAAAAAAATGTGAGATTAATCAATAAATGTCTTTTAGTTAATATTTTAATTCAAAATTCGATACTCATTAGGTGTGTTTCCAACATGCTGTTTGAAAAATCGCGTAAAGTGCTGAGGGTACTTAAAACCAAGCTCATACGCAACTTCATTGATTGTTTTTGTCGAATCGAATATTTTATTTTTAGCTGTATCAATAATTTTATTCTGAATGTACTCCTGAGCAGATTTTCCTGTTTCTTTTTTTATCAGATCACCAAAATAGTTGGGAGAAAGATTTAGTTCGCCCGCAAAATAAGCGACAGATGGAAGTCCTAACAAGTTAGGTTTGTCTGAAGAAAAATAGCTGTTCAGCTGTTCTTCAAATTTTTCCATAATTCCTTTGTTTTCATTATCTCTGGTAATAAACTGGCGGTCGTAGAATCTTTCGCAGTAATTTAAAAACAGCTCAATATTGGATGCAATCAGTTTTTTGCTGTGTTTGTCTATAGACTGTTTCAGCTCCGATTCAATCTTATTGAAACAGTCAAAAACCAATTGTTTTTCTTTTTCAGACAAGTGAAGCGCTTCACTTGTGCTGTAGCTGAAAAAGTTATAGTCATTAATGAGATTTGCAAGCGAAGTGCCACGGATCAGATCAGGGTGGAAAATCAGTCCGTGACCTACCGGCTGGTAAAAATCTACTTTGTTTTCAACGTCTATAATTTGGCCAGGAGCAATGAATACTAAAGTGCCTTCCTGATAGTCATAATAATTGCGACCGTATTTCAGGTCTCCGCATTTGACGTCTTTCAAAAAAATACAGTAAAGCCCAAAATGCATTTTAGAGCCGGTTCTCTTTTCTGCTTTTGAGAAATCAATTACACTCACTAAAGGGTGTAAAGTTTCATGATTATTAAAATCATTATACTGGCTGATCGTATCAAAATTATATGACTTTTCCATTTTTCTATTTTTTGCTACACAAATTTAATGATTAAAATGCTCCGTTGAATGCACCTGTCTTATAATCAGTAATCTTGGTAGCAGATTCAGTAATCCGTATACCAATACCCTCATATTAACTTCGGAAATTTGTAATAATAGAATTATCAAATTTTAAACACACCATTAAAATGAACAATATAAAATTAAATAACGGAATTGAAATGCCGATTCTAGGCTTTGGGGTTTTCCAAATGCAGGATATGGCAGAATGCGAGCAAGCAGTTATTGATGCGATAAATACAGGCTACAGATTAATTGATACTGCTGCATCTTACATGAATGAGCAGGCAGTTGGAAATGCAATCAAAAAAAGCGGTATCGCAAGAGAGGATCTTTTTATCACCACAAAGTTATGGGTAAGCGATGCAGGGTATGAAAACACTAAAAAGGCGTTTCAGAAATCATTAGAGCTTCTGCAGCTTGATTATCTGGATTTATATCTGATACATCAGCCTTACGGCGACATCTACGGTTCATGGCGCGCTATGCAGGAATTGTATCACGAAGGAAAAGTGAAGGCAATAGGCGTTTCGAATTTCCATCCAGACAGAGTCATGGATTTGATAGCCAATACAGGATTTACACCTGCGGTCAACCAGATTGAAACGCATCCTTTTCACCAACAAACGGACTCACAGAAATTTCTTCAAGACAATAATATACAGATTGAATCATGGGGGCCATTTGCAGAAGGAAAGAATGACATTTTCAAAAATGAACTATTGACCAAAATTGCTTCAAAATATAATAAATCGACAGCTCAGGTTATACTAAGATGGCTTACTCAAAGAGGCGTTGTGGCCATACCAAAATCGGTCCGTAAGGAAAGAATGGCAGAGAATTTCAACATTTTTGATTTTGAATTAACGCAAGTAGATATGGATTCGATACAAACGCTGGATACAAATGAAAGCCTCTTTTTTGACCACAGGGATCCTAATATGGTCAAATGGCTGAGTGAACGCAAATTAAACAGATAACCAATAAACTAAGATAAATATGGATAGAAGGTCAATATTAAAAACGGCAGGTTTAGCTTTGGCAGGAAGTGCCCTGCTTCCTTTAAGTTCATTTGCCCATTCAAATTCGGCAGATGATAGTTCAGAACAGGATGACAAATCATTATCTACTGCACCCGGAAAACGTAAATTAGGAAGTTCGCTCCAAGTTTCAAGCATTGGTATCGGCGTGCAGAATATGAGCCGCACTTATCAGACAACGATTCCATTAAGATCTGAAATGCACAATATCATCCGCACTGCTTTTGATAACGGAGTTACCTTTTTTGATGCTGCCGAAGCATATGGACCTCTAGAAGTGGAAAGAATCTTAGGCGAGGGAATAGCTTCATTCCGCAACAAAGTTACTGTAGCAACAAAATTCGGCTGGGACATTGATCCAGAGACCGGCCAATGGAAAGGCGGACTTAACAGTAAGCCTGAGCATATCAAAAAAGCCGTAGAAGGAATGCTTAAACGCCTACGCACAGACCGTATTGACTTGCTATACCAGCATAGAGTCGATCCTCAGGTTCCAATTGAAGATGTAGTTGGAGCGATTCAGGATCTTATGAAGGAAGGCAAAGTACTCAATTACGGACTTTCTGAGCCTGGTGCCCAGACATTGCGAAGAGCTCATACAGTACATCCGATCGCAGCCATACAAAATGAATATTCACTTCTTTGGAGAGGCCCTGAACAGACTATTATTCCGCTTTGCGAAGAGCTGGGTATTGGATTTGTGCCATGGAGTCCGCTTGGAGTTGGATTCCTGACTGGAGCCATTGATGCCAATACACATTATGCACAAGGGGATATCCGAGGGGGAGAGTCAAGATTCTCGGCTGATAATATTAAAAACAATCTTGCGCTTGTAGAGATTTTGAAAAAATGGGCAATTAAAAAAGAGGCTACTCCAGGACAGATATCTCTGGCATGGCTGCTGGCTAAGAAACCTTTCATTGTTCCGATTCCCGGAACAACACAGATGGCGCACATGAAAGAAAATACGGGAGCTGCCAGCATTAAATTCAGTGCAGGCGAACTGGATGAGTTTAACAGGGAAGTGGATGCTATTAAGATTATGGGGGAAAGACTTCCTGCGGGAGTACTGGCTTTGTCGGGAGTGGAAGCTCCAGAAAAAAAGATGTAATAAAGAAGTCTTAATCACTAGTTCCATCATAATACAAGACATCATATGAAGAATATTTTTTTATCCGCACTCGCATTTATTTTTACGGTGTGTCTTCAGGCCCAGCAGGAAACAGCACAGAACAATTCTCCTGAAGTCAGTTTTGATTCAGGAACTGTTCGAGGGGCAATTGAAAATAATACCGCTGTCTTTAGAGGAATACCATATGCAGCGCCTCCAGTAGGAGAATTTAGATGGAGACCTCCACAGCCTGTTTTGGCATGGAGGGGAGTCCGCGATGCATCAAAGCCCTGTGCTGAATGTCCGCAGGCGGGGTGGCCACACGGTTCAGGAATGTCTAAAACGGCTTCTGAAGACTGTCTGTTTTTAAATATATGGAAACCAATTGGTGCAGATAAAAAAGCTAATATGCCTGTAATGGTCTGGATTCATGGCGGAGGTTTTGTTGCAGGAAGCGGAGCAGGCGGAGATTTTACCGGTGCTGCTTTTGCAAAACAGAACGTCATACTGGTTTCAATAAATTATCGGCTTGGGCGTTTGGGATTCTTTGCTTTTCCAGCCTTAAGCAGTGAAAATGCAAAAGAGTTTAAAGGAAATTATGCTTATATAGATCAGATTGCGGCCTTGAAATGGGTGCAGAAAAATATAGCAGCGTTTGGAGGCGATCCTAAAAACGTAACCATATTCGGTGAATCAGCGGGAGGAGTGTCCGTGCATTCGCTGCTTACAATCCCCTCAGCAAAAGGACTTTTCCAAAAAGCAATAATAGAATCGGGAGGAGGACGTGACGGTGTGTTGACCGGCAGGCCAATCAGTAAGGAAAATGCAAATAAGCATTATCCTGTTTCAGCTGAAAGTATCGGAGTGAATTTTGCAAAACGCTACAATATTGAAGGAACGGATGCCGAGGCCTTAAAAAAACTTAGAGCACTTACGGCTGAGAAAATTGTGGATGGAGGACAGGAAACTGCAGGAGCCGGCGGACCATCAATCTATTCGGGACCAATTCTTGACGGCCGATTAGTGACCCAAAGCGCTGAAAGCTAGTATATTGCTGGAGACCAGCCTTCAGTTCCCCTGATTATCGGATCGAACAGTGCCGAAGTGCCCGCAGGATTTGTAAATGCAAATTCCAAGGAAGAATTACTTGCTCTTTTTGGGAACAGAAAGCAAGAGGCGGCAGCTGCTTATGATGCCAATGGAAATACTGAATTTGCAAAGATGCTTGCATATGTAAATACAGACAAAGTATGGGCAGAACCTGCACGTTTTACAGCCAGACGTTTTACGGCGAAGGGTGCGCCTGCTTATCTATACCTTTTTTCATATGTTTCTGCATCTATGCAGCAATGGATGCGCTTCGGTGCATCGCACGCCTCAGAAATCAGCTATGTTTTTGACAACCTTGTAGATCGAAACAACATAGTTTTTACAGAGCAGGACAAACAGGTAGCCAAATTAATGAACGGCTATTGGATAAATTTCGCTAAAACAGGCAATCCTAATGGAAAAGGACTTCCTGAGTGGCCATTATACAATGAAAAAATAAACGAGGTTTTTGAATTCCGCCAAGATGGTTCAGCAGGTGCTATCGAAGATCTGAGAAAAAACAGACTTGATGTGATCGAGAAAACATTTGAAAAAAAATAATATGAAAAAGTTACTAGACAAATTAAAAGATATAAGGACAAATAGCTGCAAAGCCGTATTTATAGCATTGCTGTTAACCGGTTCAGCAATATTTGCCCAAAAAATTAAAAAGAATGAACCTTTGGTAATTGCGGAGCAAGGAAGTTTTGCTGTAGGAGGAACAATAATCCAGAATGAAGGCACCTTTGACCCTTACAAACCGACACCGTCAGGACAGACATTCAGAGGTGATCATGCCTATGTTTTTTATCAGGTTCCTGAAAAAGCGCATAAATACCCACTGATAATGTGGCATGGAATAGGGCAGTTTTCCAAAACCTTTGAAACCACACCAGATGGAGGTGAGGGCTATCAGAATATTTTTCTGAGAAGAAAGTTTTCTGTTTATCTAATCGATCAGCCCCGCAGAGGAAATGCAGGAAGAAGCACAGCAGCGGCAATAATAAATCCTATACCGGATGAACAGCAGTGGTTTGACACTTTCCGAATTGGAGTATGGCCGAAATATTTTGAAGGGGTTCAGTTCGCAAAAGATACAGCAACGCTTAACCAGTATTTCCGTTCGATGGTTCCCAATATAGGGCCAATTGACATAAAGGTAAATACGGATGCCGTTTCGGCTCTGTTCAATAAAATCGGACCGGCAATTCTGCTTACGCACTCTCATTCCGGCGGTATGGGATGGCTTACAGCAATCAAAAACCAGAATGTAAAAGCAATAGTTTCTTATGAACCGGGAAGCGGGTTTCTATTTCCTGAAGGGGAAGTGCCAGCGCCAATTGCAAGTTCGGCAGGACCGCTTGAAGCATCGGCAGTTCCTATGAAGGATTTTATGGAGCTGACGAAAATTCCAATTGTGATATACTACGGAGACAACATTCCTGAAAAGCCTTCTGATAATCCGGGGGCTGATGGCTGGCGTGCCCGTCTTGCAATGGCAAGATTATGGAGAGATGCCGTAAATAAAAAAGGAGGCGATGTTACTGTAGTACATCTTCCTGAAGCGGGACTTAAAGGCAACACACACTTTCCTTTTTCAGATTTAAATAATATACAGGTAGCCGATCTTATGTCGGGCTGGCTGAAGGAAAAAGGGCTGGATAAATAATTATTTGTAAAGCATATTAAAATGAAAAAGATAACTGCTTTCTGGAAGCTGGCAACAGTAATCCTGTGCATGTTTTCGGGCTGCAGCAAAGCGCAGGAAGTTGTCGGAAATATGGACAATACAACAGATAAAAAGATACTTATCGTGTATCTCTCCCGCACTAAAAACACAAAAGCAGTTGCACAAATGATTCATAAAAACGTCGGCGGTTCGATCATTGAGCTTGAATTGGAAAAACCATATCCGACGAATTATAAAGAAATCGTAAGCCAGGTGGCAAAGGAGAATGAAAGTGGCTATTTGCCTGAGCTTCGAACAGAAATTGAGAATATTGAAAAATTTGATATTGTATTTTTGGGCTTTCCAACGTGGGGAATGCAGCTTCCCCCTCCAATGAAAAGCTTTTTGAAAAAATACGATCTAAGCGGAAAAACGGTTGTGCCCTTTAATACCAATGCAGGTTATGGAATTGGAAGCAGTTTTCAAACCGTAAAGGAGCTCTGTCCAAAAAGCAATATCCTTGAAGGTTTTTCTGTTAAAGGAGGAATAGAAAGAGATGGGATTTTATTTGTGATGGAAGGAAAAAAAGAATTGGAAGTCCAGACGGATGTCGAAAACTGGCTCAAGAAAATTAATATGATCAATTAATAAAATTAATATGAAAATCAAGGCAATTATAAATCCGATACTATCTGCAATAATATTAACCATTACTGCAAGTGTAGATGCCCAGAATACTGAAATTCAAGCACTGGATGCTAAACAGCGGTCGATTGTTAAAATAGCTTCGGTTACGGCAGTTGGTGATTTAAGAAAGCTTAAGAAAGAACTCAATGTAGGTTTGAATGCAGGACTTACAATTAACCAAGCCAAAGAAGTGATCGTGCATCTTTATGCCTACTGCGGATTTCCAAGGAGTATAAGGGGACTTCAGACTTTAATGGAAGTTATTGACGATAGGAATAAAAAAGGAATTAGTGATCCTATTGGCGCAGAAGCATCACCCATTAGTGACAATAAAGACAAATACAAGCGCGGCGAAGCTATTCTGGAAATCCTTACAGCTGCAAAGCAGGATGGCCCCAAAAAAGGATATGCGGCGTTTTCACCCGAAATAGATGTTTTTCTTAAAGAACATCTATTTGCAGATATTTTTGACCGAGATGTTTTGACCTATTCAGAAAGAGAACTTGTTACGATTTCTGTGATTGCGGCAATAGGAAGAGCTGAACCCATGCTGCAGTCACATTTAAACATATGCCTGAATGTTGGTCTTACCCCAAAACAGCTGGAGGAATTTGCTGAAATTATCAAAACATCAGTTGGCATCAAAGAAGGCGAAGCTGTCGAAAAAGTGCTGGCGGAGTTATTAAAAGCTAAAAAATAAAATTTAAGTCATGAATAAATTATCAGTACTGATAACAGTAATAACAATGATAACATCGAATATGGGAAATGCACAATCCGCACAGAAAAAGTATGAGAAGAATCCTTTTTCTCTTGTATATGACGGCGCTATAACCAAAAATGAAAAGGGAAAAGTGAATATTCGTCCTGTCAGCTACAAGCTAAATGGAATCGACATTTCAGCCAACGTATATACTCAAGCAGATTACGATAGTTCTAAAAAATATCCTGCTGTTGTTGTAGCACATCCGAATGGAGGAATCAAGGAGCAGATAGCAGGATTATATGCACAGCGTCTGGCAGAGTCAGGCTATATAACCATCACCGCCGATGCGGCCTATCAGGGAGCAAGCGGGGGCGAACCTCGCCATACCGACAAACCAGCTTTCAGAGTTGAAGATATACATGGAATGGCAGATTTTATAACCCAGTATCCGGGAGCTGATGCCAGCCGTTTAGGAGTATTGGGGATCTGCGGGGGAGGCGGTTATACCTTGAAAGCCGTGCAGTCTGATAAACGTTTTAAAGCCGTTGCAACCCTCAGCATGTTTAATTCCGGCGAAGTAAGACGCAATGGGTTTCAGAATTCGGCTTTAGGGACAATTCAGGAACGATTGGTACAGGCCTCAAATGCCCGCCAACAGGAAGTTTCCGGCGGAAAAATTTTATATGCAGGTGTAGCGAGCATTACAGATGAGGAAATAAGTAAAACATCCACAGACCTTTACCGCGAAGGATATCAGTACTATTATAGGGATTACGCACATCCGAATTCTACTTTTCTGTACACAATGAGCAGCCTTCTAGACCTGATGACTTGGGACGCGGCCACCAATATGGATCTAATCACCCAGCCGCTGCTAATGATGGCAGGAAGCAAAGCGGATACAAAATATATGACTGATGAGGCATTTCCAAAAGCAGTCAATTCAGAAAACAAGGAACTTTTTATAATTGAAGGAGCAACGCATATTCAGACCTATTGGAAACCTGAATATGTAAACAAAGCGGCTGATAAACTGGTGCAGTTTTATTCAAAATATTTATAGATGAAAAAGATAAATGTTATCAGAATAGTTGCCATGGTGATTTTATTTTCAATAAACAGCGTAACTGCGCAGTCTGACAAAAAGCATAGTGATAGTGCAGATACTGTCTTTGGCAGAGGAGCTAAGATAAACAACGGCAACTTTACAGGTACGGCTTATCTAAAAATGCTTATTGATGCAGATAAAGATAACCCCATTACGGCGGGCAACGTGACTTTTGAACCTGGAGCCAGAACAAAGTGGCATCTTCATCCTGCTGGACAGATTATTCTGGCTATTGACGGCAAAGGATATTATCAGGAAAAAGGACAACCCAAAAGAGTAGTGCATAAAGGCGATGTTATAAAATGCCTGCCAAATATTGAGCATTGGCATGGGGCAAGCGAGGACAACTATTTTGTTCAGATTGCTGTGGGCAGCAATGAGAAAGGAGCGGTAATATGGTTAGCTCCTGTCACCGATGAAGAATATTATAAATGATTATAAAAATTTGATGTCAAAATTATTTCTTTTTTGAAGAGCTTGTTTTTAGAATTATTAAAAAAGTAATAATGACCTGTGGCTTCAGAAGACGATAAAAGAAACATAAAACTTTTTTTGAATTCGCAGTAATAAAGGGAATTATCTATACTTATCCATTAATTTTTTCATATCCTCTTTAATATTTATATCTAAAACTTTGGCGTAATGCTGAGTCTGCAGGATATTTGCGTGCCCCATCATTGAGGAAACGTTTTCTATTCTGATGCCGTTTCCCAAGGTGACTGTTGTGGCAAAAGTATGCCGTGCCGTGTACCATGTCAGTTTCTTTTTGATGCCGCACAGTGCCGCAATTTCCTTCAGGTATTCATTCATTTTCTGATTTGATATGGCAGGCAGAAGCGTTGGCTGCAAATGTTTGTACTTATTAATTATTCGGTATGCAGGAGGGAGCAGGGGTACATTTTCATGCATTGAGGTCTTTGTTCTGTTTGCCAGAATCCAGAGATCATCGTTGTTGTCAAGAACAAGATTTTCTTCTCTTAGAGCAGAGGCATCAGCTGGTGCATATCCAGTATAACAGCAGAATATGAAGATATCTCTGGTTTTGACTAACCGTCCTGCAGTAATTACCTCTGTTTCTATCGTTTTTAATTCTTCAGGAGTCAGATAAATTGCATCGGTTTCAAATACCTTGCCTTCATACAGGTCGAAGGGGTTTTTAATGATTAAGCCTGATTTGAGGGCATAGTTGAAGGCAGTTTTGTACATGCGCATGTACTTTACCGTTGAATTGTTCCTGATTCCTATATGGCCTTTAAAAGTGCTCTGGTACCTCAGGAATAATTCCAGATTATTAATAAAATTGCCGCTTATTGATTTCCAGCCGATGTCATTTTTTTGATGTTCTTCCCTTATAAAATTTGACAGCAGGTCTTTAGACCGCTCATATTTGCTTAGAGTTGCACGGGACCTTTCATCATGGTTAACTTTTCGGCTGAAAAAATTGATATGGAGTTCCAGAATCTCTAAGACAGTAATTTTGTCCGGCGTTTTACCGTTAAGTTCATTTTTGAGCTGAGCCAGAGAAAAGCCCTCGTCTCTGCGGATGATTTCATTATATTTTTTTTCAATTGCCAATTGGAAAGCATCCAGGCTTCTGCGGAGCGTTTTTTCTTTGTCCATCCTGAGCACACTTCGCAGCTTGTTTGTAAAATCCCATCTCTCTTTAGTTATATACTGTCCGGTTGCTATTGTGATGGAATCATGTTCATGCCAGAGACGCACATAAACCGGAGATTCATTTTTCCAGTTCATTTTTCCAGGTTTTAGAAAGAAATAAATCTTCAGCATGATCGGATCATTTTCAGTTTGAAAAAAAATAAGGATATTAAAGGTCTGAAAATTTTATCAATTTACCTATTTACGATGCTGAAAACGAGTTGAATAATACTGGTTTTTGAGGCAAGATAATACAGATTTTTTATAAAAATAGGGACACCCATAGGGACACAGAAGTATGCCTTATAATTTCAGATTTTGAAAATCTGTAATGGTATAAAAAATAATTTGTCCAGTATTTACGGGGCTTACGAGAGGAATTAATTGTTTTTGATTGCTGGGTTCGAAAAGAAAAGCTCCGCCCTAAAAACGGCGAAACCCTTAGCATTTGCTAAGGGTTTCAAATTCAGCGGAGAAAGAGGCTCCGGAACCTTTATGATAATCCCAGTAATAATGGGGCTTTATAAATAATATTTAAGAACAGGGTCACTAATAGGGTCACTAGACTTTTATAGTTTTTATTATGATTTTGTAAAATTAATAAAAATTAGTTGATTAAGTTTTAATGATTTTTAAATAAGAAAGAATTAAACATAACAACCAAATCGAAAAGTATTAAAAAATGATTTAAAAGTACAATGTAGAAGTTGTGTAATAATCTAAAACCATGATTTAAGTTTAAGAATTCTTATGGGGGCTAATTGTAATTTATTAGTTGTGATGGATCTGTTTATTTTTCAATTTAGTAGATGATTGGGAGTATTTCTAAAATTACATGAGGTGTTCAAATTTTATTTGTAAGTAAAAAATGTAGGTTTTGTTTTGTTAATTTGAAAATAGTGTTTTATATTTGTAAGTAAATGTTTAAAATTAAAGTAATGATTAAATTATTTTAATGTACAATATAAACTTATCATATGAAAGTAAAACTAACTTTAGGATTGACTATTCTCATTAATTTATTATGCTACTGTCAGGATTTGCCTAAAATAATTAAGCCCTCACCAGAAGCAGCAAATTTATCTAGATATGCCGATGTGCCTGTAAGTTTATATACTGGAAAGCCACAAATTAGTTTTCCATTATATACATTAAAATGCGGAAGTCTGGAACTCCCTATTTCTCTTTCCTATTACGCATCAGGAGTTAAGGTTGAAGATTATCCAACTTGGGCAGGTATTGGCTGGGCACTTAATGCTGGAGGTGTGATTACCAGAGTCGTTGCTAATAACGGAACTTATCTTAGTACTCCTAGTAATAATTTACCAATAAGTGGAACTGTAGAAGAGCAGTATGGTAAACTTTTAAATTTGGTAGAACATCCTGAAAAGTCTCACATTATTTATCATTATAATTTTTTACAATATTCTGGTTCATTTCAAGGAAATACTTTTAGAAAACATACTAATTTGAGAGCTGAATTTTCCACGGATTATAATTTTATAACGATTATAGACGATAATGGAATTAAATATTATTTTGAAACTCAATGGGGACTTCTTAATCAGGTTCAAACAGATTACTATTTAACTAAGATTGAGAGTGCAGATAAGTCTAATACTATAAATTTCGAATATATTCGTGGAGATTATTATTATCAAAACCCTCACATTTCAAAATTTTATATTTTAACAAGTAATGGTGCTGGTTATGCACAAGACTCTGAAGCAGTGTACGGACACAAAGAGTCTGGTGTTTTGTTAAGTAGAATATACACATCTAATAATGATTCTGTTGAATTCATTAAAAAAGATATTTATCAGTTTGGTGGACCAAATTCATTAGATAAATATAGGAAAGCATTAGATTCTATTGTTGTATATCATGACAATTATAAATCATCATCTTTTCATTTTAAAACAAACAATATCCAAACAACAAAAATATATTCTCCTTATCCAGATCAGCCTTCATTTTTGTACAGTGAAAATAAGGGAATGAATTATAGGTTGTATTTGGATGGTTTTGAAAAAATAGATGCATTAGGGAATATTGTAGATTCTCATAGTTTTGAATATTATGGAAGAACATCAGAAGGTAAAGATTTATTACCAAATAGATTTTCACGTGCTCAGGATTTGGGGGGATTTTACAATGGGCAAGATAGTAATTCTACTCTAATTCCTCCTTTAAACGAAACTTTAAGACCAGATGATTCTGGTCTATCGGATAGTAATCTTTATAATAATGGTTTTGTTTCCCCTGTAAATATTCCTGGAGCAAACCGTAACCCTAATTTAGAATACATGCAGATGGGAACTTTAAAAAGTATTAAATATCCAACTGGTGGATTAGCAAAATTTTATTATTCACAAATGGAAAATCCGCTTACTCTTGAACCGTTCTGGGGATTAAAAATCGATAAGATAGAATATCTCAATAGTGATGGATCTTTACAAAAAAGAAAGAATTATGACTATCAAAATCCAGTACTTGGTTATCCAATACCATCTTTTTGGCATTATACTTTAAAGCATAGAGATTACAACGATATAACTCCATTTCGTTTAATATGTCAAGCAAGTTCAAGCTATATGGATTGTACGGTTTATAACTCTACGGATAGTTATACTTTTGCTATAAAGTTAAGTCCTGATCCTGTTAATGATCAGGGATTGGATCAAGGTCCGATGATTGGGTATGGACTAGTTAGAGAATATGAAGAAGGAAATGGACATACAAAATATGAGTTTTCCATAGATGGCGCATATGATTATCAAGCTAAGGATCATTATGTTCAAATTTCTCAATTTTATGATGGATTTCCTCGGGAAAGTTTAGTTATGAAAAATTCTTGGCCACTTGGCCCCTTTATGGATAATAATTGGAAAATGGGAACATTATTAAATAAAGCTACGTACAAAGAGGATGGAACAAAAAAACAGGATATACGTTATCATTATTCCTATGATATTTTAAAAACGATACCAGGTATAAATATTTATAGTATACCAAAATACACATCTAATGGAGGATATGTTGCACACAATTCTTTTTATTATCATTATTTTGCATACTTAAGCGTTTGGGAGCGATTGGATTCTGTTACAGAAACAATAGATAATGTTACTAAAGTAACAAACTATATTTATGATGAACGTAAGCAGGTATCTCAAATCAGTACTGTAAAAAGTAATGGAGATAGTTTTAAAACCAATTTTAAATATCCTTATAATTATTCTTCGAATGTCTACAACAATATGGTTTCTAGAAATATAATTGCTCCGGTAATTGAAAAAACAGAAAAGATTAATAATTATCAAGTAAAATTGTTGAAAACAAATTACTCATTTTGGAAACCAGATCCATCTAATAGCAATTTGAATATGTTAACCTCAAATGATTTAACGAATCATATTTATCCATCATCAGTAGAAGTTCAATCAGATGAAAGTCCTATAGAAACAAGATTGAATTATAATAGCTACGATAATAAAGGGAATATTACAAGTGTTTCAAAAATCAATGATGTCGAGACCATCTATATTTGGGGGTACAATGAGCAATATCCAATAGCTAAAATAGAGAATGCGACCTATTCACAAGTATCTAGTAAGGTAGCTAATTTACAATTAAAATCAAATCAGGATAATGATAGGGCAGTGGATATCATTAATTCTAATGGTTCAATAAATTATCAGGGAAATGAAGGAGTATTGCGTTCCGCTTTGGCAGATCTAAGAGATTTTCTTTCAGATGCTATGGTGACTACTTATACTTACGATCCACTAATAGGAATTACAAGTATGACTGATCCTAAAGGTTATACAATCTATTATGAATATGATTCTTTTAATCGTTTAAAACAAGTCAAGAATCAGGATGGAAAAATTCTTTCTGCTAACAATTATCATTATAAGAATTAATAAAAAATAATATGAGAAAAATATTTACACATTTTACATTTTTAATGTTGATTTTCAATTTTTATCCCGTAGCGGCTCAAATTCAAGAAGATCAATTATTGGGTAATTGGGAATTAAATTACAAAGTTACTTCTGAACAGATGGCAGCTGATGCAAAAAAAGTATTTAATAGTTTACCTGAGTCCAGTCACTCCTCTATTGAAAAAGCATATAAGGGCAGACAGATTGCATTTATGAATAATCACTTATTTGAACTTAAATTATCCGATGGAAGATCTTCAGTTGGTAAATGGCAGTTAAACCTTTTTGAAAAAGTTTTAAAAATTAAAAATGATAGAAATAATAAAGAGTATTTGTATAAAATAATTGAATTAGATGATAAAATATTATTTATTGAAGAGCTAGACGTGAAAGGAACAGTCTATTTTAAAAAGCTTCATTATATAAAATCTAAAAGTTAAGAAATATGAACTTTGAAAAATTGAAAAAACTATATTGTTGGACTATTTTTATTATTCTTTTTACAGGTATTGAGTCGGTTTCGGCTCAGTATTATCTTAGTGGACCTACAACAGTATATGAAGGCAGTTATGAATATTATAGTATTACAGGTATAAATGGTCAGGAACCTTCTGATTCATATTTTACGTGGTCTTCTACGGTTGGAGTACTTGAGGGAAGTGATGGTTATGAGCAACTTAGTATGGCACTGACTTTTGATGTACCTAGAAGCGGAGTAATTACTGCGAGCTGGTATGACCCTTTTACTTATCAATATTATTATGCTTCTACTACCGTCGAGGTTAAGAAGCGACTGAATCCAGAAACCCCTTCCGCACTAACAGTAGTAAGTACTGATTGTAATAATACAGTTTTGCAACGTGGTACACCACCAGCTGGTGAGACTTGGTATTGGCAAAACACTTCTGATGGAACTAGCACATCTGATACTAGTTTAACAAAAACAGTACCAAACGGAGCAACTTATTATTTAAGAGCAAGGGATAACAATACATTACTCTGGAGTTTTTCATCAAGCAGTATATATCTTGAAAGAATTTCTGTTCCGGTAGTAGGTACTATAACTCAACCCACATTATTCAACTCAACAGGTAGTGTTGTGCTATCGGGTTTACCAAGTAGTAATAATTGGGTAATTAATCCTGGGAATATTACAGGAAATGGAACTACTAAATTAATAACAGGATTAGCAGCATCCACAACTTACAATTTTACAGTAACCAATGCCTCAGGATGTACTTCTGGTTCTTCTACAAATGTGGTAATTAATGCATCACCATCAGTTTTAGATTTACCGATATTAAGTGGTGTTACTCATGCTAATACTACAACAAATATAGGGAGTTTTACAATTACAAATTATAATCCTTCATTTATTTACACAGTAAGTCCAACAGAAGGGGTAATCTTTTCAGGAGCTACAGTTACAGCTCCACCAGGTAGCTATAGTATAGTAGCATCTTTTCAAGGGAAAATATCTCCCTCAGCAAGTGTAACAGTAAATGCTCAGTCAATTGTTTGTGGAGGAATTAGTAATGAAAATTATATTCATACCACTATACCTCAAATAGAGACAACAGATATTTCGAGCTTATCAAATGTGGAAAAACAAGAATCTGTGACTTATTTTGATGGATTAGGGAGACCAATACAAAAAATAGGAATTCGTGCAGGTGGAGGTACAAGTAGCAAAGATATCATTACTCATATTGCTTATGATAATTTTGACAGAGTAGCTAAAGAGTATTTGCCATATACCGATGATGCCAGTTGTGGTATGTTTAGAACAGGAGATATTGATATTTTGACAAAAAGTTTTTATAATACCAGTAAATATGAAAATACAATTAATCCCTACTCTGAAAAACAATTTGAAGCTTCACCATTAAACAGGGTTTTAAAACAAGCAGCACCAGGTAATGATTGGGCACTTGGTAATGGTCATGAAATAAAAATGGATTATAAATCCAATTTGGATATAGATGAAGTGAAAAAAATTAAGGTTGTTTTAGCATCTTCAATGATTAGTAATACCGTAACTTATCAGCCAGAACTTCAAAATACAGGAAGTTACTATTCGGAAAACGAGTTATACAAAACTGTTACTTATGATGAGAATTCAGCAACAAACCCAATTAATGAATCAGCTGGATCGACAGTAGAATTTAAAAATAAAGAGGGTCAGGTTGTTTTAAAACGAACATATGGAACTGTTGAAAAAGGAAGTGTTAATGAAAAACATGACACCTATTATATATATGATGATTTAGGTAATCTGAGTTTTGTAATTCCACCTAAAGCGGTAGACTTAATTGGTAATGGAACAATCCAGCAGTCAAGTTTAAATTCAACAGCAGTAGTATCTTCAGGCAATACTTTGAATCTTACAGCATCTAATTCTATTACATTGAAAGATGGGTTTTATGCTCAGTCAGGAAGTACTTTTTCAGCTGTTATTTCTTCTTCAGGCAGTTCTTCTGTTTTAGATGATTTATGCTATCAATACAAATACGATCAGAGAAATCGTTTAGTAGAAAAGAAATTACCAGGAAAGCAATGGGAGTTTATTGTTTATGATAAATTAGATAGAGTAGTCGCAACAGGACCAGCATTGTCACCGTTTAATGATACTGCTGCAGGAGCAGTAGGCTGGATGATTACTAAATATGATGTTTTTAGCAGGCCAGTCTATACAGGCTGGGAACAATCTACTACCGTAAATAGTGTTGGAAGGATAGCAAAACAAACAGCCCAGAATAGTACTTCTGTATTTAATGAAAGCAAACAAACTTCAGGAACTATAGACAGTATTTCTGTTTATTATAGTAATGCTATAGCTCCCACAAGTTTTAAATTACTTAAGGTAAATTATTATAATAATTATGATTTTCCAGGTGTAGCTGGTATTCCTAGTGCTGTAGAAACACAAAATGTAATTAGCGCTCCAGCAAGAGTAAAAGGATTAGCAACAGGATCATGGACAAGAGTCCCTACAACTCTTTTAGCCTCGCAATCAGAAATTGCTACAACATTTTATGATAATAAAGCGAGACCAGTTAGAACATATTCTACCAATTTCTTAGGAGGATATACTTTTACTGATACTAAATTGGATTTTACAGGGAAACCGGATTATACTATTAGCTATCATAAAAGACTTTCAACTGATACTGAATTAAAGACTAAAGATATTTTTACTTATTCACCTCAAGGAAGATTACTTACTCATAAACATCAAATAAATGATGGAACTGAGGAGTTAATTGCTAGTAATGCTTATGATGAATTAGGACAATTAGTTTCTAAAAAAATAGGGAATAATGTAGCTACTCCAACTCAAAAAGTAGATTATACTTATAATATTCGAGGTTGGTTAAAAGGAATTAACGACATCAGCGTATTGCAACAAGGATCAGATCCAAAGGATTTATTTGCTTTTAAAATCAATTATAATAACATACCATCACTAATTTCTGGAGTAACAGCCTTGTATAACGGAAACATTGCCGAAACCCAATGGGCAACCAATTCAGATAATGGAGTTGTAAGAACCTATGGTTATAAGTATGATAATTTAAACCGACTAAGAGAAGGTATTTATAAAAAAGAAGCTACGGTAACCAACCTTTATAACGAAAGTATGGATTATGACAAGAATGGAAACATTATGCATTTGACACGTTATGGAAGTTTAGATGATACTAATCAAACCTTAATAGATAATTTAACCTATAATTACCTTAATAATAATACAACCAATCAATTATTGAGTGTAGATGATGCCATTAGTAATAATCCAAATTTTGCAAATGAATTTAAAAATACATCTGGTAATGATTACACTTATGATGCTAATGGTAATATGTTAACGGATGCGAATAAAGGTATCACAACAAATATAGTATATAATCATTTGAATTTACCTACGAAGATTACATTTGGCACAGCTGGAAATATTGTTTACATTTACAATGCATCTGGACAAAAAGTTAGGAAAGAGGTTACTCAAGGTTCAATAACGACAACGGATTATTTAGGAGGGTATCAATATAAAGATAATGATTTGAAATTCTTTCCAACTGCGGAAGGTTATGTTGAACATAATGCAAGTTCTTATAAATACATATATCAGTATAAAGATCATCTAGGAAATATTCGTTTAAGCTATGATAAGAACTTAGTTGTTCAGGAAGAAAATGATTATTATCCATTTGGATTAAAACATACTGGATATGGATATGGTCAAGTTGTTAATTCAGATTACAAGTATAAATACAACGGGAAAGAATTACAGGACGAGAATATTGGAGGGATTCAGTTGAATTTGTATGACTATGGAGCTAGGAATTATGACCCTGCACTTGGTAGATGGATGAATGTGGATCCGCTAGCGGAAAAATATTATAATTATTCACTCTACAGTTACGTAGGGAATATGCCTACTATTGCGATTGATCCAGATGGAAAAAAAATTGTTTTTGCAAAAGGAGTATCAAAGGAGTTTAAGGCTGCATTTGCTAAAGCAATTAAGCACTTAAATAAACATAATTTAGGAGGTATTTATGCAAAATTGCAAGCCAGAAAAGAAATTATCACTATAGCAGAGCTGTCAAAAGATCAGGTTGAGAATGGAAGTTATTTTGATCCTGATACAAAGACAATTAACTGGGATCCTAACCGTGGACTTCTAACAAATAAAGGGATTATGATTTCAGCAACAACCATTTTAAATCATGAAGGAGATCATGCATTAGAGGAACTGACTAATAAAAAACAGAAAGATATAAATAAGTCCACTAAAGATAAAGATTATGATAATTTGGAGGAAAAAAGAGTTATTGAAGGTACGGAACAATTGACTGCTAAAGCATTAGGGGAAATTCAAGATGGAGAAGTTACAAGGATGGACCATGGAGGTATTGAAATGAAAGAAACAAAAGATCCAACCTCTACTTCTGCAAAAAATGAAGTTATAATAAAAGCAAAAAAGAAAAAAAATGAAGAACAATAAGATAAGAATACAGGTGTTTTTAGTATTTTTTTTATGTTTTTTTAAGAGTTTTGGACAAGAAAAAAAAGTTGCAAAACTTAAAATAACAAAAATAAATTATAGTATTGATTTTATAAAAAAAGTTGATTGTAATTCTTTTGATAAAAATTTTCCAAAAGCAAAAACCTATTGTATTAATAGTAAAGATAAAATAGATAGTATTCAACAGATTTTAAATAAGATAGGTGTTATGAAATATGATTACAACTCTGTTTATGAGGTAGATACTAGAGGGAAACTTGTGGTGTTTTATTCGAATAATTCAAGTGATACTATTTGTATATCATTAGCTGCTTTGAGGTTTGATAATCGGATAATTACAGATAGAAAAATGATTGACTATATAATTAAATTATAGCTTAAACGGGAAAGAACTTCAAGATGAGATAGAACTTAATATGTATGATTATGGAGCTAGAAATTATGACCCAGCTTTAGGGAGATGGGTAAACTTAGATGCATTATCAGAAGGGTAATGTATCAGATATGTTGGTGGTTAATTATTCCATCTAATGTTTACAGAAAATCAGAGATTTATAGTAATATCGTGTAAAAATTAAAACAGCTTTCGGGCTGTTTTTCTATTTTATAATTCCTTAAATCAAAAAAAGTGAGCTCAAACTAGACCATGTGTTACAGATGTGTTGGTGACATTCGAAGCATGATAAAGTATGGAAAGACAAAGTTTGGAAATCAAAGATATATTTGCAGAAAATGTGGAAAAACTAGAGTTGAGAATTATATTTATCAAGCCTATAAATCAGATATCAATTATAACATTATTCAATTAATCAAAGCGGGATTTTTTATACAGTTTCATTTTTATTTTTTTTCATTCGTGAGCACACCTGATACAGATTTTTTTGCATAAGATTGAGAATCATTTTATGATGTTTAGAGTTCTTGTTTTTCAAGCCTCTGCACTGAACTATTTTCATTTTAGAAAGTGAAACTTCAATAGTTTCAATAGGTATGTTATCTATTCGGGCAGAGAAGATTAAAGAATCTTTCCTTTTAAAATATTCATTAGTAAAAATGCAGTGATTTAATGTATCGCCCTCTTCCATGAATTCCTGTACATTTTCTAATAAAGATATAGTAAGATTTTCATTGGAAAAAGAAAGCCCAAAAAATGGCTTTTTTTGTTTGGTGTATAGTTGTTGTTCTTTTAGAATTTCATGTCGCATTTTTTCCAAATATTGTTTTCGTTGTAATGCTCGTTTTTTTACAACCAATTTATCATGTGCCTGATGTAAATTTTCAGGACATACGAGAGAGGGAGAATTTAAGTCTTTTTTAAACCATTGAAAAAGGTAAGACTACCTAAAGCTCTACCATCGCTACTGTTGTAAACATTCAATCCAATACGTCCAAAGAGTTGAACCAATGCCGCTTTTTTAGCCATTGGGCAGTTTTTGAGTTGAGCCAATAAGAACAATTGATATAGGTTACTATTTCTTTTATTTCGGTACTACCTTTAGGTTTGTAACTTTCATTGATAGCAATGCTAAAGTTTACTACCTCTTTGTTCTCGTTCACTTTGTGAACGCTTGCATCTGCTGTTAATCTTCCTGTGATTTCCATAACTTTAAGTTTTAAAGATTACTGTTTGATTTTTGTATTCTCTGAAACCGTCTCTCTCATAAAAATTTTTCAAAAGAAAAAACGGAAAAAAAGAAAGCCAGATGCAAGTAGCGCATCCAGTACAGAGTGCTATAAGTCCCGAAGGGTGAATAAGTTAATTGCAGTTCATTATGCGCACGACGTATTGGGGCGTTACTATCTTAGCTGCCCTTTTAGTCCGTTTCAAATGAAAACCTGAATAAAACTTTTAAATCAATTGATTAACTGCTTTTTGTTGTAGTCGAAAAATGTTTAAATATTTATATGAAGAGTATAGAAAGAGCTAAACTAATTGTACTATTTGCGGGAGTAATAGAAAATCTTTACTTTGATAACAGTCTAGTCAAGGAAGAGATTTATAAAAAGATGCTATTTATAAAGCAAATTTAGAATTGATAAGGAGAATTATTTGTTTTGTTATGCTTCAAAGAAGCAAATAAATTTATTCTTGTGTAAAATCGAATATCAATTCACACCACTATTTTTTTGTAAAATGACTTCAACAAAAAGTTGATCCACATTAGTTTTAAAATTCTTCTTTTTGATAAAGTTCAAATGTTTGATACTTCCCAAATTAGGACTGTTTTCAATTTTATTGAGTAAGGATAGGCAGCCATTATAAGAACCTTCTAATGAAAAAATATAACTACTATTCACAAAACCTTTATCAGTAACAATATGAGGTTCTTTAAAATCAATAACTTTAAGATGATGGATATTGCAAAAGTTATTTAACTGTTTGAGTAAATCATTTTGGAAAGACTCTGAAGTAGTAATATTATATTGTGATAAGAGTTCGTCTAATTGATTCTCTTTTTGATGTAATTGATAAGCTAATTTTGGAGAAGAGCTATTGTCTGTAATCAATTCTTCTTTACTATGATACTCTTTATAATACTTTATCGTATTTGAAATAGCAAAAGCATAGCATATATACAATGCAAAAGCAAAGCCGAAAAGTAAAAATTTATTTTTCTTGTTTAATTTCATCTATTTTAAAGTTAGTTTAATAGTGAATAGGGTTTCATGAGTATCATTTTTTCCAAAATGAGTGATTACGACTTCATCAATCCATTTCAATTTTTCAATAGCTTCAATCCATAAAGTAAAATCTTGGTTGTTCATTGTGGTGCCAGATACTATTATGATTTTATCTGAAGCAATGATGGCTTCCTTTGCTTTAATCTTTCTTTCGAGAGGTTGGTACACCAACTCGGTGAGTAAAATAGAAGAAGGTACCCTTTTGGTAATTTCATTTAGTATGGAAGTACTTTGCGATTGTACTCCTGCCATAACATTTTTTAATTTTTGCTCTTTGGAGAGCATACGTTGTTTAGTCTTACTGATTTCTTCAAGAGAAGATTTGTTCAGCATCAAATTCACATCTGTTTCCTGAGATAAATTGTAATAATGAGAAAATACAAAGAAATTGATTAATAGAATTCCTAGTACTATTCCAATTGCTACTTTAAGTCCTTTTGAAAAAAAGTTACGTTGAAGATAATTATCATATTGTTTCTGACTATATTCAATTGTATTACCTGTGTTTTGGCTACTTTGAGATAAAAAGCCTAATACACTTGAAAAAGCTACAAGGTGACTGTTTTGAACAGATAACTCGTTTATAATATAATTTGTTTGAGGTGTTTCTGTATTTGGTGTCAGTATGGGATTGGTCTCATTCCAGGATACAGTCTGATGATTGGTCATGAATGTATCATTATCCGTATAAGCAATAATTTCAGATAAAGAGCATACGCCGAGATGAATACCTGCAATGACAATTTCTTGTTTTGTATAATCTTCTAATAGAGATTCTATATAGGTTTTTCTACTGATTGCTATAATAGATTTGGTTTCTAATCGCCAAATTTCAAAATAAAACTCATCCCAATTGGTATTAGGAAAAGCTTTGTGTAATAGTTTTTCATCTACTAAATCTACGCCAGCTACTTCTTTCTGAATAACCTGATTGGTATTAACTGTTAGAATATAAGGAATCTTTTTATCCCATTTTTCAGGGAAAGTTCCATTGTAATTTACTTTGTCTTTTTTTAAAATACGTAATTCTTCTTTTTTATTTTCAAGCAACAAGACTGCAATCATTTCTTCACCATTCGAGGAGAAATGCTCGATACAGAGGTATTGATTACCAATTAAAACAGAAGATAGCGAAGGGAATTTCATTAGTAAATAACAGTAGGTTTAATTAATACCGATAATTTTTTCTTAGAATCTTCTCTTTTTCTGGAGCTGAATAACCATTTGATAACAGGTATTCTGGATAATATAGGTACTCCAGTTCCAGAATCATTTTTTACAGATTCTTCAAGACCACCAAGTACAATAATATCCTGATCTTTGACACGAATAATAGAAGTAAACTCTCTTGAATTAATTCCCGGGGGAGCGTCTTTATCTACTTTTTGACCATTAAAACTTGACTGAATTACTTTAATATCCATAGTAATCTGACCATCGCCTGAAACCAAAGGCATAATGGTTACTGATAATTCTGCATCAATCGATTGATAGTTTTTCACTTCAGAAGCCTGTGGAATTTGAGAACCATAAAAATTCTGATTGGTTACCACATAATAAGTCGTTTCACCAATAGACAAAAAGGCTTTATGCCCATTTAAAGTAGATAATCTAGGGGATGATCGGATTTTTAAATTCCCATTAGTTTCCATCGCTTTTAGGCTCAGATAGAAATTAGGAACTACACTACCCACATTCAAAGATCCAAAACCGTCAAAACCATTAATGATTTTATTGATAGTAGTGGCACCAAGAGTAATATCAGCACTAGGAAAAACAGTTCCGGAAGTAGTTACAGGTTTATCACCAATACCTGCATTGATACCAGTTTCTACAGTAGCACTTTTGTTAACTTCAAGAAGCATTACTTCAATTAATATAACAGGCACAGCCTTATCGATATATTTTATGAAAGATTCAAAACGTTCAATATTGGTAGCAGGACCATTTACTAAAAAACTATTTAATTCTTTATCAATTTTAATATCCAGATCCGCTTTTATTTCGTCAGGGATTATACTTAAAATAGACTCGGAAGGATTACTAGTATTTGTACTCGATGAGGAGTTAGTACTTAAATTAGAATTATTGTTCTGAGAAGGAAAATTGGAATTGTTTTTAAAGTCTAATGAAGTGTTATTATAGCTAGAAAAATTGTTAGTATTAGGATTGATTCTTCCGGCAGTTCTGCCTTCCTTAGAAGGATCACTCAATAACTCAATGGAACGATGCATTAATGGAATCGACTTAATATTTCTAACGATTAATTGATTTTTGGTTCCAAAATAATATACATTCCCATTTCTTCTGTACGTATAAGTATCGTTTCCAATTCCATTCCCAGCACTTAAATTTCCGTTTCCATTTCCAATATTATTAAACGAAGGAGATTGTTGAGAAGGATTGTTATTTGCTAATGCTTTGCCTTCTGTTTTAGTTTCAAATAATTTGTCAAGCAAAGCATCAAAGCTTATGTTTTTAGCTTTTACAGTTGCGTTACCAGCGCTTTCTAATGGACTGGAAATAAATAGATCAATATCTAATTCATGTCCAATATCATAGACGATATTTGAAATTGGAGTATTTTCAAAATCCACATCTATTATTTTTTTATCAGCATCAACAACATTAAAGAAAAAGTTTGATTTTCTGGCTCTTTGTGGCTTGCTTTGACGGATTGCATTCGCGTTAGCATTTCCTTCTGTTCCAGTAGTAGGAGTGTAATTTCCTTCTAATTGGTCAAAAACATAAAAATTGTCTCTCGATTTTGTTACAGTTAGATTATTGGCATAAGCTAATTTGTTTAAAGCTGCATCAAAAGGCATATTCTTGATATATGCTTGTAATAATTGATTTTCTAATCCCGGAGCAAATACAATATTCTTGCCGCTCTCATCCATGATTTTTTTGAAAACATCATATAGAGGGTCTTTTTTTAAATCCAATGACAGAAAATCATTTGAAGCATCATAAGAAACAATTATAGGCTTTTTTACAGGTATTTCAACAGCTTTTGTAAACGGTTTTATCGCAAGGATATTCCCTGTGAATTCAATAGTAAGATTATATTCTTTACAAAGAAAAACCAATAAATCACCCACAGTTACATCCGAGAAATTATTGACAATATTTTTATTATTCAGTTCTGGTGAAAGACTAATATTTACCTTATGAATTTCTGAAACAGCTAATAAAAAACTCGAAAGAGAAGTCTCTTTGATATTGATGTTTACTTTTTCGGATAAGCCTTTTACATCAGTACTAATTGCTTCGATATTATTTTTTATTTGTTGCATTCTATTCTCTTGCGAATAGCCTAACTGAAAAAGAAAGAATATAAGTAAAATGGTAATTTTCTTCATGAAAGCGTATAAATTGAATTAGCTAATATAGGTTTTATTGGAGCAATAAAGAAAAAACTTCATCGATGGAGGTAGTTCCTTCTTTAATTAATGACAAAGCGTTTTTTTGCAACGTAAATATTTTTTTTTCTTCGATATAATCATCAATGGCTAACTGATTGTTTTTAATTAAAGCTGCCAGTTCTGTATCTATAGGAAGTATTTCATAAATAGCCTTTCTTCCGGAATAACCAGTGTGATAACAATGTTCACAGCCTACAGCTTCATGATGAGAAAGAAGATCTTTTGGAATCTCAAAACCACTAGGGAATGAAGCAGTAGCTATTGGTTTTTCGGTTTTACAATGGCTGCATAATTTTCTAACTAATCGTTGTGCAACACTTATGTTAAGTGTACTGGCTATTAAGAAAGAGGGAATCCCCATATCAATCAATCGGGAAACTGTTGCCCAAGCGGAATTAGTATGTATCGTTGATAAAACCAAATGTCCGGTTAAAGCCGCTCTGATTGCCATATTAGCGGTATTTACATCACGAATTTCACCCACCATAATGATATCTGGATCTTGTCGTAAAAAAGTTCTCAGTGTACTGGCAAAATCAAGTCCGATGTTTTCTCTCAATTGGACTTGGTTAATTCCTTCAAGGGTATATTCTATTGGATCTTCAACGGTAAGTATGTTCGTATTAGCAAGATTCAGTTTCTTTAAAGTGGCATATAAGGTCGTTGTCTTTCCAGAACCAGTTGGACCAGAAATAAGAACAATACCATTAGGCTTTTTAATGTTCTCTAGAAAAGTACCTAATTCTTTTTTTGTAAAACCCAGTGCATTAATATCGATATGGCTGGTATCTTTACTGAGAATACGTAAAACCACTTTTTCACCATGAAGAGTTGGCAGGATAGAAACCCTGATGTCAAAATCTTCATAATCGGTTACAATAGTAATACGACCATCCTGCGGTAACCTTTTTTCAGAAATATCAAGCTGTGCTCTAATTTTTATTTTATTGATGAGAATAGGATATTCGTCGGTAGTAATGTGAAATTGTTCTTTTAATTTTCCATCCAATCGAAAACGAACTCTGGCATTTTTTTCATAAGGTTCGAAGTGAATATCACTGCTGCCTATTTCTTTAGCATTCACGATTATCTTTTCCAGAAAGTCAGCAGAATAATGAATGGTTGAAACTGATTTAGCTGATGACTTGCGATAATTGGTATTTAAATAGCGGTTTAGATTTTCAGTACTTTCTTTTCTTAATTTTGTAGGAAATCCTAATAGAACAGCTAATTCGGTTTGCAAGCCAAGAATATCAGCAACATCCGTCTTTAGTACAATTTGATAGTCTAACTTTTCGATAGGGATAATCCGGTAATGAAATGCTTGCTCAGCACTTACTAATTGTTGTAAGGCTATGGGAATATTGAAGTCTGTCATTAGTTAGTAAGCATATAAAAAATGAAAATTACAGAAAAAACTAAGGCTGTATACTGCAGCAAAAAATAAAGACATATAACCTGCTAAAGGAACTGTTTTTTCTATCTGTTTGTACTTTAATACCAGATGTAAGATTAGTGAAAAAATCAAGGAAAAAACAAAAAGAACCCAAAAGGATACAATAGAAAAAGAAAAAGCAATCGCTATAAAAAATAAAATATCTCCTAATCCTAAAACGGATTGTAGTAAAGATTTTTTCAATTTCAATCTGGCATATAAATAACTAAAAATTAATAAAAAAAGAACCAATAATAAGTTGACACCAGAATTTATTAATGCAATATTCAAAGGGAGAATTTGGGCTTGCAATATAAAAACAAGAATGCCTACAACGGGATACAAAAACCAATAGACTTTTCGGTCTTTATAATCCTGAAAAAAAATAAGGCTAAAAACACCCAGTATAAGAAGTTTTAATAGCCACATCAATCGTTAATGATTTGTTTAGGAACACCATTTTGATCAATTTCCCACACATTAAAAACACCATTACCATTAAAATCAGTCAAAGCAGTTGCTTTAACCTTGAACTCAGTATCAGAAGATTGAATAATTTCATAAGAATAGTTAGCACTACCATTTTCTTTAACAGTTTTAGGAGCTTCAAAATCGATTTCCGCAAAATTAGAACTGTATTTTGAGTACATAAAATAATACTGTTTTTCTGCATTATAGATAGCTTTCAGCTGTACCTGAGCCTCAACACTTTTGGCTTTCGTAATCAAAGGCATCAGATTGGGTAGTGCAATTAAGAGTAAAATTCCAATAATCGCCAATACAATTAGCATTTCTTGAAGATTAAAAGAGAGGATTTTTTTATTTATAAAATATTTCATGTATAAGTGCTTTGTTGACAAAAGTAATTAAAAAATGTAAGAAAAAAACATTCGTTATAATCTTGTTAATTAAAATATAATTTATATTATTGCGTGAAAAATAATATAAAAAACAACTTTCTTAATTGAAAAAACCAATCATTAAACTATTTTTTAATATATCTAATAAATAAATTACTGCTGTAAAATGAAAATAAAATTAACTCTATTTTTGATTGTCTTTATTAATATATTTATTCATTCTCAGAGCATACCTAAGGTTATACCTCCTTCACCTAATGCAGCATCATTAGCTCATTATGCAGACATACCAGTAAGTAATTATACAGGAGTTCCTAATATATCTATCCCTTTATTTAATGTCAAATCGGGGAAAATAGAATTACCAATTTCGTTGAGTTATCATGCATCAGGTATAAAAGTTGCACAAGAAGCAAGTCAAGTAGGTTTAGGTTGGGCTTTAAATGCAGGAGGAGTAATTACGCGGCAAATACGAGGATCTGATGATTTTAAAATTGGTGGCTTTTATAATAATACAGTTCCTCCATCCACAGTAGATTATTTATCACATACTCCAGGTGCGCCTAATTGTCCCCCAGTCATATCACCGCCATATTGGGGGGAGTATTATCATTGGTTAAACTATCCAGACCATCTTTACCGAATTGATGGAGAACCTGATATGTTTTATTTTAATTTTATGGGGTTATCTGGTCAATTCTTTTTTCAAAAAATAAATGGAACTTTAACTGCCACGTGCATCGATCAAAATAATTTGAAAATTATTCGTGGAGGAGAAGCAGGAGGAGAAGGATTTACTATTGTTGATGGTAATGGTTGGAAATATTATTTTGGAAGCGGTTTGTATTCAACTGAAAGTACAACAGATTATGATTACAGTTTTAATAATATTATCGATATTAATCACGAAATTTTTCAAACAAGAAGAATAGGAGGTTATGATTCATCTACAGAGGTTAGTACTACTGCTTGGTATTTAACAAAAGTTGCATCACCTGAAGGAGATGAAATAGAATTTGTATATGCAAATAATTCATCATATAAAACATTAAGTAATCTTAATTATAGCGAGCATCTTGTACAATTAGTTAATCTTTCGAATTTACAAGATCAAATTACCACTGCTAATCAACGTTCTTCAAGCGTAAGCCAGCAAGATGTTCGAGATGTTTATCTAAAAAAAATTGTTTTTAAAAATGGCTATATTGATTTTCAAACAAGTGACAGAGAAGATTTACGTAATTATAACGGTAGTTCGTTTATTTTAAAAGCACAAAAAATGAAGTCAGCTGAGTTATTTGATTTGAATAATAATTCTGTAAAAAAAATAGATTTTAATTATAGCTATTTTAATGAAGATATAATCCAGTCCGATCCTAACCATAAAGAAGATTTTTTAAGATTAAAACTAGATTCTGTTGTCGAATCTTTTAAAAATAAAGATTCAAATACATATAATAGCTTACCTCCCTATGTTTTCACATATAATTCTATTTCTCTTCCTGATAAATTATCTTTTTCAATTGATCATTGGGGATATTTTAATAACAAAAATAATACTCAAATAGACTTAGATGCCTATAGATATGATTATAATGGTTTAAATCACACTAATAACTCTATAGGTTATAGTTATCCTATTCGCATGTTAACCCCTGCTTATAAAAATTTAAGTGCTGCTGATGTAAAGTATTTAGGTGGAGCTAATCGAGATGTAAATCCTGAAATGGCTCAAGCTGCTATTTTGAAAAAAATAACTTATCCTACAGGGGGTAGTATGAATTTAAATTATGAATCTAATACCTATTACTTTACTGAGGATTATGCGCCAGATCTTTATGATGAAGATCGTATAGAATTTTATATAACTGATTATTCTGATGCAAATCCTTGGGAACAAAAGGAGGCAACCTTTACAATTTATGAGCCTACTTTATTTTTTATGGATTATTCTGTATATAAAAATGATTATAATTACAGCAGTAATCCAACATCTTTTGTTGGACAAGCTTATGTGAAAAATGTAAACGGTAATATAATTAGTTTTTTACCTTCTAATATTGAATTTAATGAATGGGGTACATATACAAAAAAGAAGTCCGTATTCTTAGAACCTGGAACTTATAAATTATATGTCGATAAAGGGACTGATGTGTTTTCTGATGTCATGCTTGGTGCTTACTATGATAGAAAGAAGCCCGTTTTTCAAAAGAATGGAGCAGGTCTTCGTATTCAATCAATTGAAACTATTGATTCAAATAAAATAATTAAAAAAAAGAAGTATTCTTACAATAATGAATTTGGTTATTCAACAGGTAGGTTATTAAGTCCTGTCAGTTATTGGTACAATGAATCACTAGAAATCAATTCTAGTTTTGGAATAGATTCTGATCATGGTTCGTATGATGGATTGACAAACTTCATTGTTCGTACCTCAAATAGTGTAATACCATTTGGTTATTCTGCTCAAGGAAAAGTTATGGGATATAATGAAGTAACCGTTTCTGATATTGATTCCGTTAATGCAACTTTAGGAAATGTTAAATATTTTTATAAAAATAGTGTAGATATACCATCTTCTTATTTTATAGTGGGGGATGGATACAGAGTAGATCCTAACAATGGGCAACTATTAAAGGAAATTTATCAGAATAATAACGGAATAAAAGTAAAAGAAAAAAGTTACTCATATAATTCTTCTAGTATATTTACTAGAGCAGTTAAGAAGTATGTTATTGGTTTTCCATATCAACAAACTTGTCATTACGTATATGAACCAGCACCAGAGCTGGGTACGATTGTCCCTGCAAAACAATTTGTGAAAATTTTCAATATTGAGTCTAATTGGAGTTACCTTAAAGGAACAACAGAGAGTATTTTCGATAAGGATGGTAACAATCCAATAACGACTATTACAAATTATAAATATGATAATCCTGCACATAAAAATTTAACGGAGACTCAGACTACTAATAGTAAAGGAGAAAGTATTAAAACAATCAATAAGTATCCATCGGATTATCCTACAGGAACAGGAATGGCTTCAACTGTTTTTGATGGTATGATTTCAAAGAACCTTATTAATCCAGTTATAAAACAAGAAACTAAGATAAATGATAACTTATTTTCAACCCAAGTAACAGCTTATAAAGATTGGGATTTAGATACCAATAATGATGGTATTGCTGATGATATTTTTCTTCCAGAATTTATTAAAACAGCAAAAGGTACAAATTCTTTAGAAAATCGTATTCAGCACCATAGTTATTATGATAATGGTAATATAAAAGAGGTCTCTAAAACTGATGGAACACATGAATTTTATATATGGGGGTATAAAGGAGAATACCCTATAGCAAAGATTGAGAATTTCACATCTTCGCAAGCTACAGCAATACAATCTTTGATAGATGCTGCGGTTACTGCATCTGATGCTGATATTTCGGTAGCTACAGAAAATACACTTCGTCAGAAGCTAAATGATATAAGGAATAATGCTGCCCTTTCAGGAGCAATGATATCTACTTATACTTATGATCCATTAATAGGAATTACTAGTATAACTGATTCTAAAGGCTACATCATTTACTATGAGTATGATGAGTTTAATCGTTTAAAACAAGTCAAGAATCA
>NZ_JNCA01000012.1 GCF_000695795.1 Flavobacterium seoulense
TACTTTTCCTATCAACTATACTTTAGCAACTACAGCCACTCAGTTCTCTAATGTAGGATCATACCCTATCGAAGTAACTTTGGGTAACAATCCTAACTATACGGTAACTAAGGTAGACGGTACGTTAACCGTAACTCCGAAAGCGATTGATGTAGTAGTAACTGCTGATAACAAAACAAAAGTATACGGGGAACAAAATCCTGTGCTTACTGCTGTGGTAACAGGTGCAGTAGCCGGTGGTGATGCTATCAACTATACTTTAGCAACTACAGCCACTCAGTTCTCTAATGTAGGATCATACCCTATCGAAGTAACTTTGGGTAACAATCCTAACTATACAGTAACTAAGGTAGACGGTACGTTAACCGTAACTTCTTCTCCTATAGATGCAAATGATGATATTGCCGGACCTGTAAATGGTATACAAGGTGGTAATGCAGGTATAAATATCTTGAGTAATGATTACTTAAATGGTAGTATTGTAAATCCATTAGAAATTACGACTTCTTTTGTAAGCAGTACTAATTCTGGAATTACACTTGTTGGAACGGATGTGGTAGTAGCTGCAGGAACACCTGCTGGTAATTATGAATTAGTATACAAAATATGTGAAAACATAAATCTAACTACTAATTGTGATCAAGCTATTGTTAAAGTTTCTGTTTATAATCCATCTATTGCTATTACCAAAGAAGGTAATTATATAGATACGAATAATGATGGCAAAGCTAATATTGGAGATCAAATCAAATATACTTTTATAGTAAAAAATACAGGAGGTTCTAAATTAACTAACATAACAATTACTGATAACAAAGTAACTGTGATTGGTGGTCCGATTGATTTAAATGTAAACGAGAGTGATACAACAACATTCTCTGCCATTTATAATATTACTCAAGAGGATATTAATAAAGGAGTAGTTTATAATTTAGCTACAGCTAAAGGTATACCTCCTGCTGGAGATCCGGTAACGGCTACTTCTACTGATCCAACACCTTGTACAACTTGTCCGAAAGATCCTGTGTGTACTGATTGTACCATTACTGAAATACCACAAAACCCTGGTATCTCAATTACTAAAGATGGTACTTATGTAGATACTAATAATGATGGTAAAACAAACATTGGTGATGTAGTAACATACAAATTTGTAATCAAGAATACTGGAAATGTTACTTTGACTAATGTAACTGTAACAGATAACAATGCCGTAGTAACTGGTGGACCAATTGCAACTTTAGCTCCTGGAGCAACTGATGCAACTACCTTTACTGCATCGCATGCGATCACACAGGATGATATCAACAAAGGAATTGTGTACAACTTGGCTACAGCTACAGCTAAAGATCCAAAAGATAAACCGGTAACGGCTACTTCTACTGATCCAACGCCTTGTACTACTTGTCCTAAAGATCCTGAGTGTACAAATTGTACCATTACTGAAATACCTCAAAACCCTGGTATATCAATTACTAAAGACGGAACTTATGTAGATACAAACCAAGATGGTAAAACAAACGTTGGTGATGTAGTATCATACAAGTTTGTAATCAAGAATACTGGAAATGTTACTTTGACTAATGTAACAGTAACAGATAACAATGCTGTGGTAACTGGCGGACCAATTGCAACTTTAGCTCCTGGAGCAACTGATGCAACTACATTTACTGCTTCGCATACTATTACTCAGGATGATATCAACAAAGGAATTGTATACAACTTGGCTACAGCTACAGCGAAAGATCCAAAAGATAATCCGATAACGGCTACATCTACTGATCCAACGCCTTGTACTACTTGCCCTAAAGATCCTGTATGTACTGATTGTACCATTACTGAATTAACTCAAACTCCAAAAATTGCTTTAATGAAAACAGCAAGCATAGCTGGAACAGGTATTAAAGGAGACGTGATTACATATACCTTTACTGTAACTAACACTGGAAACACAACATTGACTAATGTAGTAGTAACAGATCCAATGGTAGGATTGACTATCACTGGAAGTCCAATTGCAACTCTTGCTGCAGGTGCTTCTAGCTCAGTAATCAAAGGAACTTACACTATTACTCAGGCAGATGTTGATGCTGGAAAAGTAACTAATACTGCTTTGGCAACAGCTAAAGATCCTAAAGGAAACAATGTAACTGACATCTCTGGAACAACGGTAGAAAACGATACACCTACTGTTACTATAGTAGTACAAACTCCAAAAATTGCTTTAGTGAAAACAGCAAGCATAGCTGGAACAGGTATTAAAGGAGACGTGATTACATATACCTTTACTGTAACTAACACTGGAAACACAACATTGACTAATGTAGTAGTAACAGATCCAATGGTAGGATTAACTATTACTGGAAGTCCAATTGCAACTCTTGCTGCAGGTGCTTCTAGTTCAGTAATCAAAGGAACTTACACTATTACTCAGGCAGATGTTGATGCTGGAAAAGTAACTAATACTGCTTTGGCTACAGCTAAAGATCCTAAAGGAAACAATGTGACTGACATCTCTGGAACAACGGTAGAAAACGATACACCTACTGTTACTATAGTAGCACAAACTCCAAAAATTGCTTTAGTGAAAACGGCAAGCATAGCTGGAACAGGTGTTAAAGGAGATGTAATTACATACACCTTTACAGTAACTAACACTGGAAACACAACGTTGACTAATATAGTAGTTACAGATACAATGGTAGGATTGACTATTACTGGAAACTCAATTGCAACTCTTGCTGCAGGAGCTTCTAGTTCAGTAATCAAAGGAACATATACTATTACTCAGACGGATATTGATGCTGGAAAAGTAACCAATACTGCTTTGGCAACAGCTAAAGATCCTAAAGGAAACAATGTAACTGACATCTCTGGTACAACAGTAGATAACGATACACCTACTACTACTCCATTGACTCAGAATCCAGGTATGACTTTAGTGAAAACAGCTAATAAAACTAATTATGATACTTTAGACGAAATAATAACCTATACTATTGTGGTTACTAATACTGGAAATGTAACTTTACACCAAGTAGTGGTAAGTGATCCATTAACAGGACTTAATAGTACAATTGGTAATTTAGCAATTGGAGAATCTAAAGAGTTTACTGAAAATTACAGAGTAAGTCAAAGTGATTTAGGAAATGAAAATATTAGCAATACTGCAACAGTAAATGCATTATCTCCTAATAATACTCCTGTAAGCGGTTCAGATACTGTAATAGTTGAAAGAGCATTTGTATTAGGTTGTGGAACTATCGTTGTTCACAATGCTTTTACTCCTAATGGTGATGGAACAAACGAAGTGTTTAAAATTGATAATATCGAAGACACACTTTGTTACCCTGAAAATTCGGTAGAGATTTACAACAGATGGGGTATATTAGTTTATGAAACGAAAGGATATAATAATGACAGTAAAGCATTTAGAGGTTTCTCTGAAGGAAGAGTAACAGTAGACAAATCTGCTGGATTACCTACCGGAACTTACTTCTATATCTTAAACTATACTTCAGTAGGTTTACAAGGTGAAATAATTCCTAAAAAACAACAAGGATATTTGTATCTTACTAGATAATAACTCAAATCTAACACCAGAGGTTCTAATAAAACCTCTGGTTTAAAAAAAGAAGTCAAATGAAAAAAATAGTACTAATCAGTTTAATGTTTACTGCAATGGTAAGTTATGCACAACAAGATGCACAATATACCCAATACATGTACAACACTATAAATGTAAATCCTGCTTATGCCGGATCACGAGGAGCAATGAGTATATTTGCTTTACACCGTACCCAATGGGTTGGACTTGATGGAGCACCTACAACAAATGCGATTTCTATTAACACTCCTTTTAATAATAGTAGATTAGGTTTGGGGGTTTCAATAGTAAATGATAAAATTGGACCTACAACAGACAATACACTTTCTGCGGATCTATCCTACACCATCCCTACTTCTGAAAATGTAAAACTCTCTTTTGGTCTTAAAGCTTCGGCTAACTTATTCAATTTAGATCTTAGCAAATTGAATCCGGAACAAGCTGGTGATCAAAATTTACAAGGATTTGATAATGAAATATCGCCAAATATTGGAGCAGGTATTTACCTTCACTCTGATAAAGCTTATGTAGGATTATCGGTGCCTAACTTTATCGAAACAAATCAGTATAACGATAACCAATTAAGAGTTAATAAAGAGAAGATAAACTATTATTTAATTGCGGGTTATGTAATGGATTTAAGTTACAACCTTAAATTCAAACCTGCTTTGTTAACTAAAATGGTACAAGGTGCACCTTTGCAGGTAGATGTTTCGGGTAACTTTTTATTCAATGATAAATTTACTGCAGGACTGGCTTACCGCTGGAGTGCTTCTGTAAGTGCTATGGTAGGTTTTCAGGTATCAGATGCATTATATGTAGGTTATGGATACGATTTAGAAACAACTAAATTAGATAATTACAATTCAGGTTCACATGAAATTTTCTTGAGATACGAAATTTTCAAAAACAATAACAAAATTACAACTCCAAGATTCTTCTAAATACAATTATCATGAAAAAAAATATACTCTTTTATATAGCTATGATAAGTGTTTTTTCATTGAACATTTATTCCCAAAAAGCCAAGTTAGCTAATGCCGATAAAGATTACGACAACTATGCTTATATAGATGCTATCAAAACCTATGAAAGAATTGCAGAGAAAGGTTATAAATCAGCTCCAGTTTTTCAAAAATTAGGAAATGCCTATTACTTTAATGGTGAACTTGAAAAAGCCGTGAAATGGTATGAAGAACTATTTGCTCTTCCTGACACAAAAATCGAACCTGCTTATTATTATCGTTATGCACAATCTCTTCGTGCTATTGGCGAGAATAAAAAGGCAGATCAGGTATTGGAACAATTTGATAAGATTTCGGATAATGATAGCAGAGCTAAACTTTTTAAGGAAAATACTAATTATCTGGACGAAATTAAAGCCAACTCTGGCAGATACAAAATAGAAAATGCAGGTATCAACTCTCAGTATTCTGACTATGGTTCGGCAATTTATAATAACAAAGTAGTATTTACATCAGCCAGAGATACCGGAAGTATTGGACAAAGAAAACACACCTGGACTGATCAACATTTTACTAATTTGTACAGTGCTGATTTAGACGAAAACATGCGTGCCAGCAATCCTGTAAAATTTAATAAATCATTAAATTCTAAGTTCAACGAAGCAACTCCTGTTTTTACTAAAGACGGAAAAACAGTTTACTTTACCAGAAACAATTACCTTGATGGTAAAAAAGGTAAAAATGCTAAAGGAATCACTTTAGTGAAATTATATAAAGCTACATTAGAAGGCGAAAAATGGGTAAATATACAAGCACTTCCGTTTACTAGTGATAGCTATAGCACCGCTCACCCTACTTTAAGCCCAGACGAAAAAACATTGTATTTTGCTTCAGATATGCCTGGAACTTTAGGACAATCTGATATTTATAAAGTACAAATTACAGGCAGTGGCTCTTTTGGAACTCCGGTAAATTTAGGTCCATCAATCAATACTGAAGGTAGAGAAACTTTCCCTTTTGTAAGTCAGGATAACGAACTCTACTTTGCTTCTGACGGACATCCTGGTGTAGGTGGATTAGATATTTTTATGGCAAAAATCAATGACGATGGTTCTTTAAGTAAAGTTCAAAATATCGGGTTGGATGCCAATTCTCCTAAAGATGATTTTGCCTTTATTATTGATACTAAAACAGGAAAAGGATTCTTATCTTCAAACAGAGATGGCGGACAAGGATTTGACGATATTTACAGTTTTACCGAAACCAGAAAACTAGTTTGCGAACAGGAATTATATGGTGAAATTACCGATTTAGATTCTAAAATTGCACTTCCAAATTCTAAAGTAACTTTGTTTGACAACAAAATGAATATTCTGAATACGGCAGTTACAGATCAAAACGGAGCTTATAATTTTGTTGTTGAATGCAACAAATTATATACTGTAAGAGCCGAAAAAGAAGAATACAATACCAATGAAAAACAGATAACAATTTCGAAAGAAAGCGGAAAAACTCATTTACCTATTGCTCTCGAAAAAGACCAGTGTAAAGTAACCATTGGAGACGATTTAGGAAAATGTTTTGGTATTAAGATGATTTATTTTGACTTAGATAAATCAGATATCAGAATGGAAGCAGCACTGGATTTAGAGAAAATATTAGATGTATTAAACCAATATCCTAATATGAAATTAGACATCCGTTCGCATACTGATAGCCGTGCATCTTTCAAATACAACGAAGCATTATCAGACAGAAGAGCTAAATCAACTATTGCATGGTTAGTTAAAAACGGTATTAATGCAAATAGATTAACCGGTAAGGGTTATGGCGAAAGTCAATTGGTGAACAGATGTAAGGACAACGTAAAATGTTCTGAAGAAGAACACCAAATGAACCGTAGAAGCGAATTCATAATTACTGATTTATAATAGCAACTACTAACCTAGTTAACTTAAAGCCTCGGAAGATTAAATATCTTTCGAGGTTTTTTTTATTATTTCTAATCTTAATATCATCAATCTGCAGATTACCACATAATACATTAATAACAAATCAATTACACACAACAAACACTTAAACGACTTTTTAGGTTAGTTGTGGATTAAAAAAGTAATTCTGGTTAATTCTTCCTAAATTTAATCATAAGTTTTTCCCAAGAAAGGAAAACTAAAAGTGTTTTTATTTCTTAACAATTGAACTTCGATGATTGGAAAATCAATTTGCTTTTGAAATAAAATATTTTGAACCTAAATGTTGTTTTTTTACCCCCAAAAAACAACATGCACTCTCCTACTTTTAAAATTATTTTTTTCTAAAATTAATTTTAATTCATTAATTATAATCAATATTCTTTTATTCAATTCCCCCAATTCTTGGCTAATATCACATTAGTTAATCTAATTCCTATTCGTTTTGTAACCTACTACAAACTTTAAGTAAATTCTGATTTCTAACAGATTAGATTATAATTGATTTATAATCTTGACATTACTTAAATATTTCTATTGTCAAATATTTAAATAATTAGAATATGGAAACAAATCTACCCTCACAAAAGTTGAAAACAACCATATTATCTGTTTTTTTACTATTCTTTTTTAGTATAATAGATGGTTTTTCTCAAGATACCTTTGATGGTAAGTATTGCCCTGGTCCGGGAGCTATAGGTGATGAATATGCTACAGGAATAGTTTTTAGCCAACAAATATTAGCTAGTCCTTCTTCCACATGTCAAATTGGAACAATTCGTGCAAAAGTTGACACGCAAAATCAGGTTTTAAGATTAGGAATGAATATTGGTAATGGAGGTGCTGCATTATTCAGATTATATTTAGACACCGATAATAATCCTTTAACAGGACTAACTTCTGATACATTTGGTGGTTCATTAACTGTAGCTGGCGCTGAATATATTATTGAAATAAATTCTAATGCATCTACTTTTAATTTATATTCTGGAAATGGTAGTGTCAAAACTCCTCTTGCTGTTAATAATGGACTTGCTGCACAAAATGGAAGTGCAACAGGTTGTAGTAGCGGTGGAGGTTCCTTTCTTGAATTCAATATCCCTTTTGGAAGTATTGGATTTAATGTTTGTGATGTAAATAATCCAGGCTTAATTAATATTACCAAATTAGCTTCTGTTAGTGGTAATTCTGATAGTTCAAGTAGATGCACCAATACTCCACTCACATTTGGAATTCCTTTAAAAGGTTCAGTAGGTCCAGATGCAACTGTTTGTTCCGGAACAAATAATAACGTCTTAACGGTTAGTGGTATTTCAAGTGGTTCATCCATTATTAAATGGCAATCATCAGTGAGTCCATTTACAACTTGGACAGATATCGCTAATACAACAACAACTTATACTGCAACAAATTTAACTCAAACTACTAAATATCGCGCTGTATTCACAAATTCAGGATTATGTAGCGGAAATAATATAGCAACAAGCGAAGCTACAATAACAATATCTCCTTCTCCAATAGTCACAATAAACACTTTCACAAATGTAAGTTGCTTTGGAGGTAACAATGGTCAGGCTACTGCTTCAGTAACTGGCGGAACAGCAAATTATTCCTATAGTTGGAATACTAATCCTGTTCAAACCACAGCTACAGCAACTAACTTAGCTGCAGGAACCTACACTGTTACCGTAACAGATGCTAAAGGATGCACTGATACAGAGCAAATAACTATCAACCAACCTGCCATTGCTGTTTCTGTTAGTGGAATCGCTACCAATGCTTCTTGTTTTGGACAAGCCGATGGTTCGATTGCGGTAACCAATAGTTTGGGTTCAACAGTGGTGATTACCAATGCTCAAAACCAAGTGGTAAGCAATACCGGATTAGCAGCGGGAACTTATACTTTAACAGCCACTGCTCCGGGTGGAAATAATGGTCAAAACTGTACTGCCACTGCTCAGGTAGTTATCAGTCAGCCTGCCATTGCTGTTTCGGTTAGCGGAATTGCTACCAATGCTTCCTGTTTTGGTCAGGCCGATGGTTCGATTGCGGTAACTAGTAGTGCGGGTTCAACTGTTGTAATTACCAATGCTCAAAATCAGGTCGTAAGCAATACCGGATTGCCAGCAGGAACTTATACTTTGACTGCTACAGCTCCGGGTGGAAATAATGGTCAAAACTGTACTGCGACTGCTCAAGTGATAATTCAACAACCTGCCATTGCGGTATCTGTTAGCGGAATTGCTACCAATGCTTCCTGCTTTGGACAAGCCGATGGTTCGAT
>NZ_JNCA01000013.1 GCF_000695795.1 Flavobacterium seoulense
CACCACAATTGTCAGTTGCTGTTAATGTTGGAATAATATAGTTATTGCTTTCATCATAACAGAATGATTGTGGTACAGGTTCTGTAATTAAAGGTTTTTGAGTATCCTGTACAATTACTTTTTGAGTGGCTGTACTAGTATTTCCAACTTCATCTTTAGCGGTCCATGTAATAGTTGTGGTTCCAACAGGAAAAACGCTTGGTGCATCATTTGTTATTTCAACTGTATTAGTGTCAATCGCTGATGCTGTACCTAAAACTACATTTGTAGCTTCACAACTTCCTTCATCTGAGTTAATAGTAAGATCTGCTGGAGTAGTGATTACTGGGCTTGTATGGTCAAAAGTATAAATTTCACCAGCTGTAAAAGCTTCTGTCAAAGTATTATTAGCTTCATCAAGGATTGAACTACCATTAGTATTTACATCTAAACGTAAAGTGCCGTCTCCACTAATGTTGTTTACTGTAATATCATACGATTTATTTGTAACTGTCGATACTTGAGCAACTGTTCCTGTAACATTTCCAGTTGTAATAAGTGCAAAATCAGCAACGTCAACTCCGCTTACATTTTCTGAAAAATCAACATGGAAAACAATGCTGTCAGCATTAGTTGTAGCCTCAAGAGGCGTTAATCGTTTTATCGTTGATACAGTTGGAGGAATATTATCAATAACTCTAATATCCGGTTTTGGAGAACCATTAGGTAGATAATAACTTAAATTAGCCGGTTGATTGTAGCCAATATTTTGAGTAGCTACCTGAATTCTGTATGCTGGATCATGCATTAAAGTATATACCTTATGTTCCGTAGGAATCCAGGAAGAGAAAAGTACAAAAGCACTATTATCAGGTTTTACAAAAACTATTTCTTCTCTCCAATCTCCTAAAATATCAGCTACTAAATTAGCATCTTGTTTAGTAGAATGTATAGTACTGGCTCCATAATACCAAGCTGTTAAAATTCTACCACCATTATTAACATCATCAATACCTGTGTTATTTCTTAATTCACGTTGAATATCACCATCAAAATAAACTGGTTGATAATACGAATTATAACTATAATTAAGAGGATTTCCTTTAGAATCAAAAACTGAACTTTGATCTTCTTTACCGTTATCGATATAATCACCCACAACTGATATTTCTACCCCCGGATTATCTGCTGTAATATCTGCTGCCCATGCTCTACCTACGTCTGCCGGACTTAAAATTTCCCAAATAATTTCTCCAGTTGCGGCATCACGAAATGAAACTCCATAAGTAGCATTTTCATGAGGTTGGAAATATTCCATACCAGGTCTGTCAGGATCCAAATCTCCTAAAGCATGTGCATCACCATGACCTCTCCCTGTTGCATACAATCCGTTACCATCATTGTCAATGGCACAAGCACCATACATCAATTCATCAGATCCATCACCATCTACATCGCCAACGGTAACACCATGGTTTCCTTCACCTCTATATAAAGTTTTCAATGGTTCTGGTAAACTATCACTATCAAAAATCCATTCCTGTTTTAAATCATTACCATTCCAAGTATAGGCTCCCATTGCAATTTTAGAATAGATTCCACGGCAGAAAACTAACAAAGGCCCTTTGTCTTTATCATACAATACTGCAGATTTAATAGATTGTGCTCTCTTTCCATAATTATCTTCCCAAGTAGCTTCATGAGTTTCTCTCGGACCTATTGGAATAGGATAATTAACGGTTGCCTTTTCAGCTCCTGTTAAACCATTAAAAACGGTCATATATGCAGGATCTTCCATTAAATGCCCTGAAATTCTAGGAATTATCATCGAATCATCATCTGTTGCAGCGGGACCTTTGCTTAAATAATTTCCTAAACCATCTTTAGTACCAGGCGCAGTTACACAAGCGACTTCTGATTTTCCATCTCCATCCAAATCGTAAACCATAAAGGCGATACCATTATAAGTAGTATTAGGCCCACAGCTTATTCTCCACAAACTTTTACCTGTTAAATCGATGGCCTCCAGATAAGCATTATCAGGATGGCCAGTAGGCTCCCATTCAAAAACCAACTCATACTTTCCATCACCATCTAAATCTCCAACTGACATATCTCCAGCAAAATAACCGGGTCCTGGAGCTGCAGGGATAGGTATTTCTAGTCGGGCTACATTCGGTTTTCCAGGTTCTATAGATGGTGCATATGGCCATACTGTAGCTTCGGCTGACATTTCGTTTCCTGATGGCAAAATTGCTTCCACCTTATACAAATCTGAAACTAATCCGCTAGGGTCTACATAGTTTGTAGATGAGGTTATTGGGCTTGTGTTTAATTTCGTCCCATTTTTATATAAATTGAAACCCACATCAGGATTGTCTGAACCCACCATTCTCCAAGAAAGAAAAACACCATTCTTAATTCCTAAAGCAACTAAACCACGGTCAAGAAATTCCATTGGTCTTGTATTTGGACCACCTCCCTGATAATCATTTACTGTAATAGTTATATTAGCAGTAGTACTGCCAGCTATATTAGTTGCAGTAATAGTATATTCATTTGCAGCCGAAACACTCCTTGGAGTTCCGCTAATAACTCCTGTTGTAGTATTCAAACCCAAACCTGCCGGCAAACTTGGACTAACACTATAAGAAGCAACTGCTCCTCCACCCACTGTTGGGTTTAATGGTGATATAAATCCTCCTCTTATAAATGTATTTGGGGTAATGTAACTTAAACTACTTGGTTTAGGAATATGAGATATTGTAATATTTACATTTACTACATTACTATCTGAATTACCATCATTAGCTTTATAAGAAAAACTGTCAGTAGTAGTATTTGAGCCATCATGAACATAACTAAATGTCCCATCTGAATTTAAAACTAATGTTCCGTTATTTGGACTACTTACTAAGATTGCATTTAAAGCATTTCTTTCTTGATCAGTATCATTAGCTAATACAGATGTTTTTCCTCCATCTAATACAGTGGCTGTTCCATTAAGCGCTACTGTAAACGAATCAGCAACCGCTACAGGCGAATAGTTTAAAAACTGACCTGCAATAACTGTTGTAGTATTCGATTCAAAATCATATTTACTTGAAATTGGTTTTCCCGCTGCTAATGCCGCACCTGACGCTTTAATCTTATTCGCACTAACAAATGACTGAACTGCTGCAGTTTGATCACCCGGAATTACGATACTCCCGGCATCGATAGTGATCAAACCAGTACTATTGATTGATAATGATGAAAAAGAAGTATAATTTACGTTTAATTTTCCTGAGTTGACATTGATTACACCTGCATGACTACTACTATATCCAAGAGACAAGTTTCCTGCTGCCCCTAAAGTCATTGTACCCCCATTGATATTAATGGTACCTGCAGCTGACACACCTAATCGCCAAACATTATTCCCTGTCAAATTTCCGCCTGCATTAACATTAATAATACCTGGAGCCGAAGATGAGTTTCCAATATATAATTTGGCACTATTTACTGTAGCTGCGTTAATATTTAATGTCCCATTTACCGAAGTCGTGGCCGAACTCGGGGTTGTAATATTCTTAACTGCATCAAAAGTTACTCCTTTTCCTAAAGTAATTTGCCTGCAGTTAATTGCGGCTGAATTCACAATCTGATTGTCATTATTTCCTGTAGCAGGAATATTAAAAATATCAGAAGTCGTAAAAGCTGATGGTACGGGATTCCAATTCGAAAAAGTCGAAAAATCAGATGATGTGCCACCTACCCAGGTGTAAGTAGTCTGACCATACATACCATTAAAAGTCCCTAAAAAGAAGACCATAGCAATCCCCCGGAGAAGATTGCTCCTAAGTAATTTTTGTTTCATAAATAATTTGGTTTGGTTAATATTAATAATGGTTATTTATTATCACAAACCTAGAAATAACTAAACTTTCATTACTTATCACCATTTGCCAATACGTATCAAATATTGACAAAAGCCTGATTTTATTGGTTTTATCATTCAAAAATTACAAAATCAACATTTTGCATAACGCTATTCTTTAAGTCATAAAAAAAGGCTGATTTACAAAAAACCAACCTCTTTCAACTATTAGAAACCTATTACCATCTTTATTTTCCCTCTCTTAATCGATCCGGATGTGCTTTGATATACGATTCCAGACTCTCAAATTTCTTTTCATAATCATATTAATTGGCTGCTTATTATTTTATACTTATTTACAAATCCTTCATCGCAACAACCTGACACTTATTTTCTTTTAAAAATTGTAAAATTTCTTTAAAAAAATCAACTGAAGTCGAATAATCAGGATCTAAAATATCTGGAACACCATGAAAAGTTAACACCAAAACTTGTTCATCATTTAAATTTTTTAAAGCTTCCAAAGTGCGTTTTTCATATTTCTCTGAAGAAATAACGGTAAAACTCGGAATGGCTAATTTTGAATCTACCCCTTCCTCATACAACTTAGCACCACCCGCTCTTGCAAATTGATAACCGCTCTCTTTTAAAATTCTTTGCGAAATAGTATCATAACGGTTTCCGGGATAAGCAAAGGAAACAGGCTTTGGAATTCCAAACTCTTTACATTTGGCATCAATATATTCTATTTCTTCCTTAATTTTCTCAGGAGTTAATTTCGTTAGATTTTTGTGATGCCCGCTATGATTCCCAATCTCAAAACCCTTTTTATGGAGTTCCTGAATTTGAGCCCAATTCATATACTCTTTTTTCTCGTCAGGATTGCGGGTTGGAAATTCGCAAACAAAAAAAGTAGCATCAAAACCATATTTCTTTAACAAAGGAGCCACATCATTATAATGACTAATCTCGGCATCATCAAAGGTCAGTACTACTTTTTTTCTATTTTTTGACAGTCCTGTTTTATTTTTAGACGAAGTCGGTTTGGAAGTATCCTTCAGCAATTTTTTCATAGCCTCAGCATAACGCTTACCTAGTTCGCGGGCGGAAGCAGTGTTAAAATGCAAATGATCTCCTCGATCGGTCAAACCTTCTGATGAAACTACCGCAGTATTTGCAACCTCTTCAGGCAATTGGTTTACAATAGGATTGATGAAGTTTTCCTTATTAAAACGCCCTATTTCACCTGCTATAAACGGAAGATTCGGCGCATTCAAATCCTTTCTGAAATTAGCTATCAGTTCCTGTAATTTTTGAAGATAAACCTTAGATCTTCCCGCATCATTATCCGATTCTCCCTGATGCCATAGAATCCCTTTTAATTGTCCTTTTTGCATAGCCACTTTAGCGCGTGCGATGGCTTCGTCATAGGGAAAATTATTAAAATACTTAGCTCCCGGTTGCCATACTTTTATAGGCGAACCACCCCAGGCACAAGGAATCAGACCAATTGTCGTTTTCTTTTTACCTTCAAGCATTGCCTGTGCAAAACTTATTCCGGGACCTACTCCAGCCGATGGTTTATCAAAATGCATAGGATCCTGAGCCGGAACCCAATTGTTATTTTTATCCAACATCAGGATATTCTGCTGAACTTTTAGTTCATTTGAATCTATTTTTCCCCTGCCAGCCATATTAGATTGTCCCACTAACAAGTACAAATCCATGTTGGTATCTACTTTAGTTTCCTGAGCCATTCCAATATTTAAGGCGAGTAATAATAGAACATGTATACTTTTAATTAAATATTTGACTTTTTTATAACACATAAGCTTTTTATCTAAATTAAAACTATTTTGCTAACCGCCTAATTATTACTCTACCTTAAAAATTGTAACAAACTACTAAAACTAATCTTCTTTATTGATTACGAACAATTCCAAATTCTACGCCTCTAAGTTCTGCTAATCCACGTAATCTTCCTATAGCCGAATAACCCGGATTAGTGCTCTTTTTTAAATCATCAAGCATTTGATGACCATGATCAGGACGCATAGGAATTAAAGCGTCTTTTCTTCCCTCAGCCTTACGTCTGGCTTCTTCAGTTACAATTGCTTTGATAACAGCATACATATCTACATCGCCTTCTAAGTGATTGGCTTCATAGAAATTACCTTTCTCATCACGCTTAGTACTTCTCAAATGTAAAAAATGCACCCTGTCAGCAAAACGTTTGAATATTTGAACCAAATCATTATCTTCTCTAACCCCTAATGATCCGGTGCAAAAAGTAATTCCGTTAGCAATATCAGGCACTGCTGAGAACAAATAAGCATAATCCTCTTCGGTACTCACTACTCTTGGCAATCCTAAAATTGGATAAGGCGGATCATCAGGATGAATACACATCATCACATTATTTTGAGCTGCAACCGGAATAATTTCCTTTAAAAAAGAAGCCAGATTTTCTCTTAATTTTTGCGCATCAATTTCAGCATAAGTATTCAGAATAGTCTGAAATTGCTCTAAGGTATATCCTTCTTCTGCTCCCGGTAAACCGGCAATAATATTTTTTACCAAAACTTGTTTTTCAGAGTCTGAAAGTTTTTCGACATACACTTTTGCTTCTGCCTGAATTTCTGCCGAATATGTTTCTTCAGCTCCCGGACGTTTTAACAAAAATAATTCGAAAGCGGCAAAAGCAACCACATCAAAACGCAAAGCTTTTGAACCATCTTCTACCACAAATTCTAAATCGGTTCTGGTCCAGTCTAAAACCGGCATAAAATTGTAGCACACAATGTTGATTCCACAAGAAGCTAAATTTTCGATACTTTTTTTATAATTTTCAATATAAGTTTGAAAATTTCCTGAACGGGTTTTTATGTTTTCATGTACCGGAATACTTTCAACAACACTCCAAGTAAGTCCGGTGCTTTCAATAACATCCTTTCTTTTTTGAATCTCTTCAACTGTCCAAACTTCTCCGTTAGGAATGTGATGTAATGCCGACACAATCCCTGTTGCACCTGCCTGTTTAATATCTGATAAGGATACGGTATCTTTAGGTCCGTACCAACGCCATGTTTGTTCCAAAATTTTATTATTTTTAGGTTATTTATACTCCGCTAAAAGCACTAAATCCACCGTCAATAGGGATAACAACTCCTGTTACAAATGATGAAGCCTCATCACATAAATAAAGTGTAGTACTGATTAAATCTTCAGCTTTACCAAATCTTCCCATAGGAGTTTGTTCGATAATGGTATTCCCTCTTACGGTTAATTCACCATCTTCAGTTGTCAAAAGTGTACGGTTTTGATCAGTCAAAAAGAAACCCGGTGCCAAAGCATTAACACGGATGCCAACCTTTGAAAAATGAACTGCTAACCACTGCGTGAAATTAGACACAGCCGCTTTAGCTCCGCTATAAGCAGGGATTTTAGTCAAAGGGGTGTAGGCATTCATCGATGAAATATTCAAAATACTGCAAGCTTCTTTTCCCACCATATCCAAAGCAAAAACTTGTGTAGGTAACAAGGTTCCAATGAAATTCAGATTAAAAACAAACTGAATTCCTTCAGAATCCAAATCAAAGAATGTTTTTACTCCTTCCTTAGCATTCACTAAATCTTCGGCTAACAAATGTGGATTAGATGTTGTCCCTAAAGGGTGATTTCCTCCGGCTCCGTTAATCAAAATATCACAAGAACCTAATTTATCATTTACTTCTTTTTTGGCAGCCTCGAGTGATTCTTTCTGTAAAACATTAGCTTCAACTCCTATTGCAATTCCTCCCTTTGCAATAATTTCCTGAGCCACTTTCTCAGCTGATTCTTTCTTTAAATCTAACAGAGCTATTTTGTGTCCTTCCTTAGCCAATGCTTCAGCTAGAGTACTACACAAGATTCCTCCCGCTCCTGTTATAACTACTACTTTACTCATCTATATATTTGGTTTATTATTTCTATTGGATACTCGAATTTTAATTCTCATCTGAATTTCTGATCCAAAATTAATTCTTAAACAAAATCTACTATTATCATATTTTGCCATTGCTTATCAGCATCAGACAAAGCAAATAACAAGTCTAAAAAACAACACATTACAACAAAAAAACTTCAGAAAATCATCATACAAAACAGCATTTTTAAATAAAAAACAGCACTAAACCTAAATTTAATGCTGTTTAAATCTCTACCCTGATACCTTTATCTGTCTTAAATCTTTACTTTCAAAACAAGTTAAATGATTTTAATTGTTAATGACAATTTTTCTTCCATTAAGATCAAAATCAAAAAGGATTTTATCCGAAAAATTAGTCGCTTTTAATTTTTCATTTCTACATTTATTACCTAATTTTTTTAATTCTGGTTTCATCACCTAATGAATACGGCAGTTCTCCTTTAGAAGTTTTTACAACCATATAATCCAGCATTACGCCTGAATCCATCATAAAGATTTTCAGTTTTTGTTTGCCCTGAGTTTTGATTGCAACGGGGATTTCTTTTATAGTTTTGTTGCTCAACACATTTTCTTTCCAGGTTTTGCTTCTTCCTTCGGTTTTAAAATTGATTACTTTAACTGGCTCGTCATTCCATTGCACTCCAATTCTAACTTCGCCATCTGTAGTTAACGGATGAGACGGAATGGCTGCAATAGCCAGTTTAGCTTTATCGGTAATCGTTTCTGTAAACAATTCATATTCTAAAACCGCCGATTTCTCATAATTACTAACCGACTCTTCTTGTAATGGCTGCGCCCGCATCACTTTTTTAGAATGTCCAAATCCATCTAAAAGTTGCCATTTTAAATTTCCTGATGGTTTATTATTACTATAACTGTCTGCATACAAAACTGCCGTTCCGTTTTTCTCTACAATAGCATTTTGAGGTGCATTTGCATAATTATCAGAAATTGTTAGCTGAATTTTTTTCTCAAAATTATCCCCTTGGATAATCACATTTTCAGTTTTCGGTTTTCCAGATTTTTGCCAATTTTCCCAGTTGATTGAGAATTGAATTCTTTGTTCTAAATCTCCATTTGCATTCAAATTCCCTGATAATTGACTCGCCTGAATCCAATTTGGTAATGACTTAAATTTCCATGAAGTAGCATTAGCCTCTGCCAAATAAACATCCACAAAATGCTTAGCTGGATCATTTACATAAAATGTTGGTAATTTTTGAATTCCTTCTTTTGTAGTCAGCGTATCTTCAACTGAAATCCCAATAGGCTCTTTAGAAGGAACCACTATCAAATTTATTTCAGGATTATCAAAAACAGGTAATTTTCGGGGCTTCATATCCATAAAACCCTGCCATTTACCATTGGATAAATCGTTATAATTTTGTGTCAACGCCACAATAGTATTATAAGAATCATTTGCCAATTCTTTATATTTTACGGCACTTTTACGTCCTTGTTGGACATAAATCAAAGCTTTGTCTCTAAACAAAAACTTGTTATTCATAGCTGCCGATGCCTTAACCGGATAACCAACTAATTGTGTAAAAGCAGACTGTAAATTTTCAGGCAATTGTTTTTCGATAGTTCCAACTTCCTGAGTGATTTTTGCGTAAGCGTCAATACGTTTTTGAATTTCATCGCCATTAGTTAACGGATTATAAGCCGTATTGAAAATTTTAGTAGTTGGTTCGGTTTGGCTCCAAGCCATAAACTCCGGTCTGCGTTCAAAGGCTAATTGGTAATAATTCGATTGAATATCGGCAATTTGCTGACCGAATTTATCTCCGAAAATCTCGCTGTAAAATTGTTTCTGATGCGCTTTGATAGCTTTGGTTTCCTGAAATTTTTCAGCATCATAAGCCATATCCATGAACAATTGTGTGTTGTACTCCCCTGGTTTGATATCACCCACATTTACAATCCAAATATTATTGTTTTTTAAATTGTAGGCTTTCATCATTTCTTCCTGTAACAAATACGGATTAGTGGTATCTAACCATAAATAATCGTGAGGTCTTCCCCAATAGGAAATATGATAATATACTCCGGCACCACCGGCACGTTTTTGCTCTTGCGTATTGCTCAACGAACGGATATATCCATAATTATCATCGGTCCACACCAAAGTAATATCCTCGGGAACTTTCAAACCGCTTTTATACAAGTCTAAAACCTCTTTATAAACAGTAAAAACCTGTGGGATTTCGGAAGCTGGTTTATTCAAATTAGCCTGTAACATATTTCGCTGATCTTTAATCACCTCGTTCAAAACTGCAACAGCTTCGTCATTATTCTTCACGCCTTCCATGCCACTATCATGTACACCACGCATCCCAATGGTATAAAATCCATCAATGTTTTTGGCTTCTTTTACACGATCTTCCCAATATTTGAAAACATTGTCTTTATTTGTTTTATAATTAAAAGCCCCCATCGCTTTCTTATCCCATTCGTCAACATTATTGCGAAGCATAGGCTCAGCATGCGAAGTTCCTAATACAATATTATACAAGGCAGCTACTTTGGCATTTCCCGGATAATGGAAAAAAGCCTTTGTACTTTCGTGCATAGCCGGCCAAATAGTATTGGCTTTTAAACGTAATAACATTTCGAAAATCTTAGCATAGGTTTTCGGTCCGATGTCTTTTGTCTCAGGCTCAAAATTTTTAGCCGCCCAAGGTTGTAATCCCCAATCTTCGTCATTTAAAAATATTCCTCTAAACTTTACCGAAGGTGCTTTAGACTGAAAATCTTCTTGAGAAAGCACTAATTCTTGTTGTGTAAGCACAGGTACATCTGCCCACCAATACCAAGGAGAAACGCCTATTTTTTTAGACAAATCAAAAACACCATAAGCCGTCCCACGCGGATTGGTTCCCGCAATCACGAAAGCTTTTTTAATTTTTTTATTTGGATTGAGAACCGTTCTGTAAACATAGCTTTCCCATTGTTTCAGAAAATCAGCAGTGATTGATTTTTTATTGACAAATGGCTTTAGGAATTCAGAACTAATATTTCCAATAACAATTACATTTCCTTCGGCCTGTTTGATATTAGTAAGCACTTTTGGTTTGTATTGCGTTACTTTATAAATATCCTCAGCCAAAAGATGTGCCGCAATAGAATCTAGTTTGGCAGCTTCTTTGTCATACAAAATGGTCGTCTGAATGTTATTATTAGTATAAATTTCAAACTTAGAAGTTTGGGCCTGGATGGTTGAACCAAACAAAATCAAACCTAAAACTTTTACAAAATATTTCATGTTATTTAATTGAATTTACTGTTATTGTAGCCGATTGCATTCCCTCTGAAGAAACAGTCAATTTGGTTTTACCTGACACTTTTCCAGCTCTGATAATTGCCATGGCACGTCCTTTAAACAATGACGGTGTTAGCGATCCAAAACTAGCCATATCTGTTGGCGCTCCATTTCCTGAAGCAATTATTTTGCCAATACCCTCACAACTTATTTTAATTTGCTGATTGGAATCAAGAACTACATTTCCATTTTGATCTAACAATTCTATTAAAACATAAGCCAAATCCTGACCATCAGCTTTTAAAGTGGTCGTATCGGAAGTTAATTTAATGGTAGTAGCTTTTCCAATAGTTTGTAATATTGTGCTCGCTCCCTCTTTACCATCCTTTACTTCAACAGCTTTCAAAGTTCCGGCCTGATAAGGTACTTTAAAATTTGCTTTGTATTGAGTTGTTGTTTCTGCTTCAGCAATCAGCTTATCATTCAAATACAATCTCACTTTTGCAGCTCGGGAATACACATTTACTTTCAGTTCTTTGTTTTCGAAATTAGGAAAAGTCCACGACAAGGATTCTTCCGGCCAGCCCCAAAAACTTACTTTTTTAATTTTCCCTTCCGCTACCGGTAATTCTACCGCCATACTAATCTTTTTCTCTCTCCAAAGAACATCTCTATAAAACGATTGTGGCTTTTTTACACCAATCAAATCAATATCACCACACCAGCCATTATACCAAGGCCAGCCCATAAACTGATGTACGTTTTCCTGCGGATCTACTTCAAATGAATTTCCTAAACCGGATTCTCCTAAATAATCCATGGCTGTCCAGATAAAATCACCTATCACATAAGGTAATTCTTCTGCTTTGTCCCAGTTTTCAGAAGCTTCGGTGGCAACACTTTCACTACTGTACATCAATTTATTTGAATACTTTTTATGCTCTTCTTCATAAAAACGCCACATATAATTATACCCCAGAATATCTAAATTTTTCAAGGCATTATCTAATGGAAGCATGTTTTTATGCTCTTTATCCCAATGCTTATTTACACCTGCTGTAATAAGTCGTGTTGTATCGTATTTAAGGATTTCATTCTTCAAATACAAAGCGGTTTCACTTCCTGCATCGGTGATGCGTTCCGGAATTTCATTTCCTAAACTCCACATAATTACCGAAGGATGGTTTCGGTCACGCAATACTAACGAACGGATATCTTTGGCACTCCATTCGTCAAAATATTGATGATAATCGTTGGCATTTTTCTTCTTTCTCCATTGGTCAAATGCCTCATTAATCACCATCATTCCTAAACGGTCACAGGCATTCAAAAAACTCTCTGACATTGGGTTATGCGAAGTTCTGATCGCATTAAAACCACTTTTCTTCAACAACATTATTTTACGTTCTTCGGCCTTATCAAAAGCTGCCGAGCCCAATAAACCGTTATCGTGGTGTACACAACCTCCTTTTAATAAGGTTTTAACCCCGTTTAATTTAAATCCTTCGGTTACCGAATAATCCAAAGTGCGGATTCCAAACGGAATTGCTAATTCATCCGTTTTTACTTTGCCTTTCCAAAGACTGATTTTCACAGTATATAAATTAGGTTTATCAGTTGACCAAAGAGCCTGATTTTTAATGGTAATTGTAAAAGGGATTTCTTTTTTTTCAGCAGCATTTAGCGTTCCTTTTTGTGAATTTTCGAATACTTTTTTTCCTTTCGGAGAAATCCATTCGGTTACTACAGTATAACTATCTTTATTGTCAGTTTTATTAGCCAAAGTAGTTGAAAGGACTATTTCTGCCTGCCCATTTTCAACTTTTTGAGTTGTAATAAAAGTGCCCCAATCTTCCAGATACGTTTTTGGCGTATGCAGTATCCATACGTGGCGGTAAATTCCCGAACCTGAGTACCAACGGGAGTTTTTACCTTCGTTCAGTACTTTTACAACAACCACATTTTTTTTGCCTAGAGTATTACAATATTTAGAAATATCAAATCTAAAGGTAGAATAACCATAGACATTATTTCCTACTTTTTTACCATTAACCCAAACCTCAGCCTGATTGTAAACGCCTTCAAAATACAATTCGTGACGCTTTCCTTGTTCTTCAGCCGAAAGCGTAAATTCTTTTCGATACCAGCCTTCACCTCCCACGGTTTGCCCGGTAGCAAATCCTCCAACACTGGCGCGGCTAAAAGGCCCTACAACCGAATCCTTCTTTTGATTAGGCAAATGCTCAATACTCCAATCGTGAGGTAAATCTAATTTTCGCCACGAACTGTCATCAAAATTTACTTGTTCTGCATTTACAGCTTTCCCTTTGTAAAAACGCCAATCGTTATTGAATAATACTTTTCTTGATATAACAGACCGCTGTTTTTTCTGGGAATAAGCCGGAAGTAATAATGCCATAAATAAAATGGCAAACAGGATGTGCTTAGTTGTAATTGTTAATTTCATTTTGAATTAAAAAAGTTCAATAAATAAGTTTTTGATTAAAAAAAGACAAACTAAAAAAATAGTCTCAAGTCTATTATTTTTTCAAAAGTAACTTAAACCTTAATTTTGGAATTATCATATATTGCCAAAGCTTATCAAAACAAGACAGTGTAAAAAACATACTTATAATCAATATTTTAGACCCTAAATTTTGATTCAAAATAGGATTATTTTTTATTTCTCTCCTATTTCAATAAAGAAGCCAAAGGCAATTTTTCAAAGATCCATTAACAGCTATTAACTTCATCTTACACTATCCTGAAAATAATTTAATTGTTTTGAATCATATACCTAATCCCCATTTCAAGACCAGCCAATTCAGCCAACCCTTTTAATCTTCCAATCAATGGGTAACCCGGATTTCCTTCTCTGTTAAAATCGTCCAGCATTTTATGACCATGATCCGGTCGGATTGGGATATTATAATCGGTTCTTCCTGAATTCTTTCTTCTAATTTGTTCTTCTACAATGGCTCTCATCACTCCGCTCAAATCAACAGTTGGATCCAAATGTTCGGTTTCGTAAAAATCGCCGTTGTCTAAGATTTTTGTACTTCTTAGATGAAGGAAATGTACACGATCCGCATATTGTTTGAAAATTTCAGCCAGCTTATTGTCTTTTCTTGCTCCTAAAGATCCTGTACAAAAAGTGATTCCGTTATGCAATGACGGACAAGCCTGAGTCAGCCATTCAAAATCTTCACTACTACTTACAATTCGAGGCAAACCTAATAATGGAAATGGCGGATCATCAGGATGTACTGCTAATTTCACCCCAGATTCTTCTGCCACAGGAATGACTTCATTTAAGAAATAGGCAAAATTTTCTCTAAGTTTATTTTTGTCAATACCCTCATATTCTGCTAATAATTTCAGAAAAATAGCCACCGGTTCTTTTTCATCAGCTCCCACGGCACCGTCAATAAAGGACTGCGTTTTTACAATAATATTATATGCCAGCTTTCTGGTATCCTCCTGAGTTAGGGTTGCAAATAGATCCTCGGCTTTTTTTAGCTGTTCCTGAGTATAATCATTCGAAGCGTTAGGACGTTTTAAAATAAACAAATCAAAGGCTGCAAATAAATCTGCTTCAAAATACATGGCTTCGGTTCCATTCTCTAGAGTATAATGCAAATTAGTTCGTGCCCAGTCCAATACCGGCATGAAATTATAACAGATTGTGGTAACTCCGCATTTACCTAAATTCTTAACGCTTTCTTTATAGTTGGCAATTATTCGTTCACGGCTGAGTTTCCCTTTTTTAATATCTTCATGCACCGGCAAACTTTCAACTACATCCCAGGTCATTCTGTGGGCTTCTATGTTATTTTTGGTTTTCATGATTTCCTCAACCGACCAGATTTCGCCGTTAGGAATATGATGCAGAGCAGTAACAATTCCAGTTGCTCCTGTTTGTCTGATTTGTTCCAGACTGATTGGATCTTTAGCACCAAACCATCTTAATGTTTTCTTTAATTCCATTATCTTAAATTATTTAAACCCCACTAAAAGAACTAAAACCTCCGTCAACCGGGATAATAGTTCCTGTAATAAAACTGGCTGCATCAGAACATAAAAACTGAACAATACCATTCAATTCATTAATATCGCCAAAACGTTTCATAGGCGTTCTTGCCAATACTTTTTTACTTCTTTCAGTATAAGAACCGTCTTCGTTTATAAGCACTTTTCTGTTTTGGTCACCAACAAAAAATCCCGGAGAAATGGCATTCACTCTTACTTTTTCGCCAAACTTAGTTCCTAATTCCATAGCCAGCCATTTTGTAAAGATATCAATTCCGCTCTTAGCTACCGAATAACCCGGAACTCTTGTTATAGACGATAAGGTTGCCATTGAAGAAACGTTAATAATACTTCCCTCCCCCTGATTAGCCATCACCTCGCCAAAAACGATACAAGGATAAACACTTCCGTTTAGATTTAAATCAGTTACTTTTTCAAAATCAGGAATTTTCATATCAAAGATAGTTTGTTCCTCGGTCAATGTTGCACCAGGCATATTTCCTCCTGCCGCATTAATCAAGATATCAATTGTTCCCCAGGCATCAACAATTTTTTTTCGTGTTTCTTTCATTTCTTCTACATCCAAAACATTAGAAACAAAACCTATCGCTTCACCTCCCATTTGTTTTAATTCTTCTACACGGTTGTTTACATTTTCCGCTCTGATATCCAGGACCACTACTTTACAACCTGCACTAATTAAATGTTTTGCAATACTTCCACCCAATACTCCACCTCCTCCGGTCACAATGGCTACTTTTCCCTCAATACTAAACACTTCGTTCATTTTTTATTTACTTTTTTAAAATTAGCAAATCCAAATTTAAGAAGTAAAAGAGCTAATTATATTTCCTAAATTTGCATACAATAAGTCTATTTTTGCAAATTAAAAATTGGTATATGAAAACCATTATGAACGAACGACTTCCTATTTCGAAGTCTTCTCCTCTGAAAGCACGATTTTTCGACTATGACCATTTTAGCTATCCTTTGCATTTTCATTCGGAATATGAGATTATTTACATTAAGGAAGGAACAGGCACAAGATTCATTGGGAACAATGTTGCCAAATACAAGGCAGGAGACATCCTGCTCATTGGTTCTAATTTACCTCATTTTCTGAAAAGTGATGACGCTTATCATTTAGGAAATCCCGAATTAAGAGTAAAAGGAACCATCATTCAGTTTGAAAATGAATTCATGTATTATGCTATTAATCATTATCCACATTTCATCAAAATTAAAAAATTACTGCATGATTCTTTAAGAGGAATTTATTTTAGTTCAGCCAGTTATCCCAATTTGGAAAAATTAATCACAAAACTACCTTTAGAAAACGGTTTGAACCAAATGATGCTTTTTTTGGAAATTCTCAAAGAAATGTCGGAAACTGAAAACAGACAGCTTATTTCCACAACAGACTATGTTGATGAAACTATGTACAATACAGCAAGGATAGACAAAATAATTTCCTTTTTAAATAAAAACTATACGCGTGCTGTCAGCCTTGAAGAAATTGCTTCTTTTGCTGCTATGAATACTGCTGCTTTTTGTCGTTATTTTAAAAGCAAAACAGGTAAGTCTTTTAAAAACTACATTCTGGATATGCGAATTGGCTATGCCTGCAAATTATTACTGATGGAAGACATGAGCATATCCCAGATAAGCAGTCAATGTGGTTTTGATACCATGTCCCATTTTAATAAGACTTTCAAAAAAAACATGAACTATGTTCCGTCTGAATACCGGAAAGTAATGATTAGTAATTCATAAAAAAAGCCTGTCTATGTTTATCACATCGACAGGCAAAATTTCGTTCACTAAAACCACTGTTTTAATTAGCTTAGCACTACAAAATACTTTTTTTTATCAAGATATTAATTCCCATCCGGTTTTACAATTTCAATGGAAGCACTAGCGGGAACTGTCCAATCTTGAGGTTGAGAAGGTTTTTTAGGGTCATAATTTGGCACTGATGATTTGATGTTTTTAGCAATATCCAACTTTAAATCTTTGATTCCCTGCACCACACATTTAGCAATTTCATTAGCTCCAAAACTATTAAAATGGGTATTGTCTGCTAAAGCTTTCTCCTGTCCCGGGAAAGTATTAGCCGGATAATGTACAAAGGCTTTTTTAGAAAGTTCGTCGCCCCAGCTTTCATACATTGCTGTAGTCATATTGGTAACATCAATTAAAGGAACTTTTAATTCAGTAGCTACTTTACGCATTGCATCCGGGAATTCCCCATGAGTTGGAATCAGCTTGCCATCATCGCCAAAATGACGTCTTTGCGTAGGTGTAATTAATACCGGAATTCCTCCTTTTTCTCTTGTTCTGGTTACATATTCTTTTAACAAGCTTGTGTATTGTCCCCAGGCGCCTTTGCCTTCTCCTTTGGCTTTTTCGTCATTATGACCAAACTCAATAAAAAGATAATCTCCTTTTTGCATCAGGTGCAAAATTTTATCTAATCGCCTTTGTGATTTGAAAGAACTCAATGCCAAACCGGAACAAGCATAATTAGCTACCGCTACATCATTGGTCAAATAACCCGGAAAATATTGTCCCCAGGAACCCCAAGGTTCTGAACCCTGATCGGTAACAGTAGAATCTCCGGCTATATAAAGGGTTTTAATTTTTGAAATAGGTGTAATTTTAATACTCTGAATATTTGGGTTTCCTAAAAACTCCAAAGTCAGTTTGTCATCCCAGTTCAGACCGCTGATTTCAGTAGGTTTCAGCCCAATTTTTTTATCTCCGTCAAAATTTGCGGTTTTAATATTGACTATAAAACGTTCGGTTTTGGATTCCCCTTTGTTAGTCTTTAGTTCACGCAACATCAAACGTCTTGACTCAGCATTTACAGTAGTGACAGCATTTTCTTCACCTCCTAAAACAACCTCAACACTATAACTTCCTTCAGGCAATTTCACTGAAAAATAAAACGGACTTTTAGACGAAATTGATTTTGCATCAAAATTGACATTGGCTACTGTTTGAAATTCAAATCCATATCCGGTCTTATCATCGTAATCCACTGCTTTATTGATAGATACCCCACTAGCCGATTTGGCTTTTGTTCCAAAGTTAAAAGCTATTGTTTTTTCTTTTTCTTGGGCGTTTGTATTAAAAAAGAAACTGATACTCAAAAAAGATAAAAAAGTGGTTTTTAATTTTTTCATAAATTATATAGTTGATTATTTAATTCTATTTTTTTGCTCGAAAAGGCAAAGCAGGCAAACCTTCGTTATTAAACAAATTAGGCATTGCGGCTTCATTCCATGCAAATCGAACATTTGCAGGTTTGCTAATTTTATCACTGCTCACAATAACTTTATTGCCGTCAATCACAGCTTTGGCATCCTGAAAAGAACCATCTTCTCCGCTAATTTGAAACCAATTCAAAGAGCCGTCTGAACTTGTGGTTTTCAATCCTGAACCTATTGAATCAAACTCTAAAATAGCTTTATCTCCTTTAATCGTCATTTTTTTAAAAACAGGTCCACTACTTACTAACTCTTTTTTACCATATTGCTTTGCTAATGCTAATTTAGCCAAACGCTCTCCAACAATCCATTTATAAGAAGGATGGATATCTGAAATATTATCGACCAAATCAGTCGTTACTACCATAGCAGTATTTGGTACACGTTTCATTATTTCGGTTTGGGCTTCCCAGAATTCAGGCAATGCCTCAGTAGTATGAGAAACACGATCCTTACTTCGGTTTGAATAATTATGTGGTGCGATTTGTACGTAATAAAACGGTAATTTTTTATCATTCCAGGCAGCTCTCCAGCTATCTGTTAAGGCTTTTTGTTTATCAATATAAATTGTACTGTCACCATTTATAAGATTCGTTTCTCCCTGATACCATAAAAAACCACCTAATGTGTAAGGAGCCATAGGACTTATCATGGCTTCAAAACGCATTCCTACTTGTTGTTTATCCAGATAACCGTCTTTTACTTTATCAGCAAATAAAGGATTAGAAGTATAGGCCTGCATAGGAGTCCAGTTTTCAATAGGAGTTCCTCCCCATGCCGATGTAATAATCCCCACAGGAACATTGAGTTCTTTAATTAATTTTTGAGCAAAAAAGTAAGCTGCCGCCGATGTAGGAGCGAGATTTGTAGTATCAGGCATATGCCAGCCATCCGAAGGCAAATCTTTTGACTTTAAATTTTTGCTCACATACATCACTCTCAAACGAGGATCCTGTTTGGCATTAAAAGCCTTAGACAAATAATCCGGATCTCCTTTTTTAGGTTTAGCATACTTAGGATGTTTATTCATCGAATATTCCATATTAGACTGACCTGAAGCCAGCCAAACCTCACCTACCAATATATTTTTAAGTGTTATTTTTTCTTGCTCTCCGTTAATTTCCATTATATCAGGAACAGCCGATGCCTTAAGAGGAGCTAATGAAAGCTGCCATTTGCCTTCAGCATCTGCTTTTGTCTTTTTAATTTGCTTTTTAAATACTACAGTAATATTTTCATTAGGATTTGCCTTTCCCCAAATATTTACTGGCTTATTTCTCTGTAAAACCATATTATCACTAATTACTTTAGGCAATTCAATGGCATGTACATTAAAAAAACTTCCTAACAGGAATAAACTAAAAATAATTTTGAATCTTGTTTTCATGTCAATTATTAATTATTATCATCTCTTTAAATTGCTCAAATATAATTTTAAAGATTAGCTTCAGTATCATGCTCTATCCTGAGAAATATTTAATTTTTTAATTGTAAAAACTACAATTACGACACATTAAAAAGCCTACCGAATATTTACCAAAATTCGATAGGCAATTAAAAAAACTGACTAAACCATTTATAACAAATTATAAATTTCTCTTAAATTCGATTTAAAAACAATAAATTAATAAATACTCTCGTAAAACTCCAATCTTACGATATGTATTTATTCTGTTATAAGTAGTTACAAATGTAGATTCTTAAATATTTTTTCGTTTATCAATAATTGCCATTACTAATCATAACTTGACATTTTAACGAAAATGAAGGCGAAATAGCTAAGCATTAAGAAAAATGACAAAAAAATAAGCCCGATGGGTATCGGGCTTATCATAATTTGAGAATCACTTTTAATGATCGAATTTCTTTTTAGGACGCTCTGCTGAATTTGTTTGTTTCCCTGTAAACTGAGTACTGTTGTATTGTTCAACATTTCCAGAATATTCCATAGAAAAATCAACATTTTCCTGAGTAGATGTTAGCTTTCCATTCAAATAATTACTGGCAGTTCCTTTGCCAGAAAAACTCACTTTGTAGGTTTTGCCATTTTCGGTTACTTTAAAAATTCCTTCTAATGGTTTAATGCTAATACCAGTGGCAACCATCAAACCTTTATCGGTCGAGGTAATGTTTAATCCTAATATAGATTGTCCCCAATGCGTAAATGTATTAGCCGTAGCTGATGAATAATCACCTAGAACATAATCCCCTTTGGCTATGCTTTTTTCTTCAGAGGAGAACAATTCGAAATAAACCGCTGCGGCATCTACATGATTTCCCGAAAGTGTTTCGGAACGGGCAGCAAAATCGATATTATATGAATTTCCTTTTTTTCCATAATTTTCTAAATAAGCCTGCGATAAAGCAACTGTTTTATCTCCTATTTTAAGAAAACCCTGGTTGTTTGCGTTTTGATTATCACTATCATCACTTGAACAAGCAAGAAATAATGTAATGAAAACCAGCGAAAATAATTTGATTATAGTATTCATAATTATTAGGTTTTTAATAATGATTATTTAAAAACAACAGGAGGCAAATTCTATGAGTTTTACCTCCTGATTTTTAAAACTTACTTGACAATAATTTTAGTAGTTAATCCTGATTTTTCACTTTGGATTAAATAATAGCCCATAGGTAAATCACTAACCGGAATTTCAGTTTCAAGATTAGTCGTTTTAACTTGTTTAAGAACAGTTCCTGTAACTGAAACAATATTTACCGTATCATTTTCAATAGATGATTTTAAGGTTACACTATGTTTGGCAACCGATGGGTAAGCATAAAACTCATTCAGTTTTTTCCAACGTGCATAAACTGTAGTATTTTGAGATTGCGTAGCACTAAATCCGATGATTTCATCTGAATACGCTGCATCCGAAAACCAACCCATAAATCGATAACCTCTACATTGCGGTTCTAATAATTGATACCCTTTACCAATTTCTACTGTTTTTGCATTTGGATTAATAACCAGCTTAGGCAAGTTTAAATACGAAATCGTATAGTTTGTTGGTCCTGAATTAATAGGTCTATTATTACCTCCTTCACCCCAAAAAGCATAGAATACCTGATTTCCTTTGGCTGTAGCCGAAATCGATTTAATTACATTTGGTACGGTTTCAGAATTTGACCAGCCAAAGAACACATAACCATCTAACACCGGAGTTGGCAAGACCTGAATGTTTCCTTCTCTATATTCTAATGGAGAAAGCGTTGTCATGGTTTGACCATCAATAGCATTGATATAAGTAACTGACGAAAAAGTAGCTGTTGTTTTTAACCATCTTGGATCTCCAAGAGCAACTCCTCCAATTCCTGCCGTAGCCAAAGCAGCATTTTTAGAAAAACTAAAATCACCAGCTGATGGATTTGGAAACACAAGCATTGTCATGCCTAATCCACTTAATGTTTTAATATTCGTTTCGGCAACTGTAACTGTTCCTTTTACCGATTGTGATGTTACTCCTACCATAAGATTATTATCTAAAATAGCAGTTCCTGCACCGGCAACGTTCGTAGAGCGGAACATAAAAATAGCTTTTGGATTCTCGCTACTTTGCTGAACAATATTATTTTTAAAAGTGTAAGCCGAAGCATTGCTGTAATGACCATCAATAGACACCAAAGCATTATTATCCTGACTGCCTACATTGTAAATGGTATTATTTTCGACAGCAATAGTTACAGCCTGATTAACGGCATCTTTCTTTTGAAGCAATAGAAAATTATTCGCTTTTTCGAAATTATAAATTGTCGAATTTTTAATCGAAATCGAATTAACAATATGTGAATCTGGCTGAATGAAATTAGCTCCGTTTGTAGCTGTTCCGTCAATGATACAATTATCGATAGTGATTGCTGCAATTGCACTTTCACTATTTCCTTCAGTTACTAATAAACTTTGTTTAATTCCTTTGATAGTTGCATTTTTTATCTCTAAACCAGAAATACTGGCACCATTTTTTAATTGTATCAAGTTAGCACTTCCGTTAGTCATATCAATCGCTACTCCATCAAAACTGAAACTTCCAGTAATGATTTCTGGTTTTTCAGAATAAAAATTCCCAGACAAAACAGGTTTAGCATTTTCATCAGGAACAAATCGATACTTATGATTTTTTACCTCAAGATTAGTTGCATTATAGGTTCCCGTTGCCATAATAAATTTGGTACCATCTTCGGCTTTATTGTATTTTTCGATAAAATCTTCAGGAGTTACATGTACATCTAAACTTCCATTTTGATTATCAGTAATGTTTTTTACAATACCATTAATGTAAACCTCAACGTTAGTGTAGCCTGAGTCAAGAGTTTTTAAATTTCCGTCAATTGAACTATTCGGATTCAAACCATGAGAAGTTTCCCATGCATCCGGCATACCATCACCATCTGTATCCACAGGGGCTTCAGCTGTAGGCAAAACCGGCCATCCACCAGTTGCCGATTGTGTATCGATATAACCATTAGTACTACCATTGCCTCCGTTCATGATTGTAGCATTACCAGCACGGGTATCGTTTACAGCTCTTAAATCGACAGCATCTCTAAATAAGTTAGCTCCAGCGTGTTCTAAAACCAGTTCATAAGCTTTAGTTGCGCTATGTGTAGTAATTTCTCCCGGATTATGTGGAGTATTAATTTTAAGTGTAGCTTTTTGATCATCGCTTACAGGTAACTGACTACCATGAAATTGATTGTAAACACCATAAGTCCAGTTATCCTGTGTGGCTCTGGTCGATCCTACAACATGGTTTCCGTCTACAAAATATTTTCCAAAAATTCCATATAATGGCGATGTTGTATCAAGGCTTCTACCTGTGGATAGAATACGCTCTTTAGTAGAATTAGAAGTTCCCGGACCTGGTTTCCAATAATTGTTAACCAAATTCACATTCATTGCATCCCCACCATAACAACTGTTTCCTCCCCAATTGTAAATAACATTGTTACGAATATCGACCAAATCAGTTAAAGCAAAAGGATCATTGGCATATTCGCCTAACCTAGGATTACGGCTGTCATGATGCGCTAACAAATTATGATGGAATGAAGCATTTTTTCCGCCCCAAACTCCTCCATATCCGTGAGCTCCTTTACCGTGAACTGAATTTCTAAGACTCTCTGAAATGATACACCATTGTAATGTAAAATTTTCATTTTGATAAAAAGAAACACATTCATCAGTTGACCAGCTCATCGAACAATGATCTACTATTATATTCTTTTGGAAGCGTCCTCCCAAAGCATCATTTTCCACATTCTTGGCATCTCCCATTCTAAAACGCAGATAACGAAGAATTACATTATTTCCTCTTACCTTAACATTATAATCCTTTAAAGTAATACCTCCTCCAGGTGCTGTTTGTCCTGCAATAGTAATATTATCAGTAATATTTAATTCACTTTGCAAACTAATTGTACCTGAAACTTTAAACAATACAATACGCGGACCAGATTGATTAATAGCATCACGTAGTGAACCTGCTCCAGAATCATTAAGATTAGTTACATAAATAACCTTACCGCCACGACCTCCTGTAACATACTTTCCGTGACCTTCGGCACCTGGAAAAGCAGCTGTTTGCTCTGTATTTCCTCCACCGCTACTATTTTTATTTACCACAATACTTCCTTCTCCTGTAAAAAATGTAGAATGAGTGTTTTTACTATAAGTCCCTTCGGCTAATTCTGTTCCGTTCAACACAAACTTTTTCACTTTCAAAACCGTATTTAAAACCGCAGTAGCTGTTCCTGAAAGATTTAAAATTAAGTTGTCGCCAGCAGCATTTTCGTGGCTGAATATTACAAAATTGTCTTTATCAACATTGATTGTTCCTGAACCAAAAGCATTTGCAGAAGCTCCTTCAATAGCTGTTACATAATTAAGTTCTGGAAATTTGGTGCTTTTTTGGGTTAAATCCCAAATTCCTGCAAACTCACTATTATCTCCTTTCAATAATACAGTTCCTGTATTTAAATTAGTTCCTTGTCCGATATTAAGCGGAATAATAGTTCCACTACCTGAAATTGCTCCAGTTAAAGTCATAGTAGTTTGATTAGCAATGCCGGATAACATTTCGCATTTTACATTAGCTTTAACTATTATTGGCGCCTCCAAAGACATCCCTGCACCACTAGTATTATAATAAATTCTGGAATTCTCTTTAAAAATTAAACTTCCGGTAGCTTTATGAGCCCCTCTTAAACGAAGTGCTCCCTCTCCTGAAAAAGTAAGATCTGCTGGAAAAACAGTGGCTGTTGTTTCAATTTCTTTAATTACTGAAACCTGTTTACCTGCTTCTGGCATTGTTGCCGGAGTAAAATTCCCTGCATTATCCCAACTCTTATTTACTGCTGCTGTAAATACATAATCAAAGTTCGCTGGTGGAATAACAGTATCTGCCTGATTATTACCATTTACTCCCCAAAACGCATAAAAAGTCTGATTTCCTGTAACTGTACTTGCAACTTCTTTAATAGTATTAGGCACTGTAGCTGAATTTGACCAACCGTAAAAATTATAACCTTGCATTGTTGGAGTTGGCAATGTTACAGCTGTTCCTTGCGTATATTCTGTTGGAGTTAAATTAGTTAATCCAACATTTCCAATGGAGTTAATATAAGAAATTGTAGGTTTAGCAGTTCCTCCATTGATAGTCATATTAATACTGCTCAACGTACTTAAACCTCCGTATTCATTAGCTGCCTGAACTGTGTACGCATGACTGCCCGGAGTAGTATCACTATCAACATAAGTAGCATCAGTTGTAATGGCTACTACTTTACTGTCTTTAGTCACAACATAACAAATAGCATATTGATTTGTATCCCATTTTAAAGTATTGTTACCACTAACTAAAAGATTTGACGGCGCTCCTAACTGCTCCACTATTAAACGTGGATTCCATTTATCTGTTCCGCTTAAAACATTTTCTATTGTATATTCTGCTGCTTGTTCCTTTGTTAAAACCGGATTATAATTTCCTGTTTGAGGAACATTATTAACATTAAACACATTGGTTCTGTTAGCTGTATTAACCGCAATTCCATTGGCATTTACACTATTATATTCAGCAAAAATTGCCGGTACAGTTCCCATACTTGCCCATCCAAGTGTATTAGGCTCATTCACCATTGTTGTATTTAAATAAACTGCTCTTGGTGCATTTTGCCAAGGTCGTCCTAAATAATAACTTGTAGTAGCCGTGATAGTATTGTTATTAAATATATAGCCATATTTTGTATTCACATCATGATTTGGAGCCACAATATAACCAGCTGCTACTGATACCAATTTACATTCTTCAAACCAATGTGTTCCGCCTCCGCAAATAAAATCGACATCACCTTCAATTGTTGATTTATAATAAAAACTTCTGTTTCCGCCTGTAACCTGAGTATCTTGTTTACTTCTTAATCGTACTCCGTTATAGACATTACGGTCTCCAGCCGGATTTAGAGCAGGTTTCTGACCAGAATTAATCACTCCGTCTTTATGCTCGATAGTTATATTTTCCATATACAAATCATTGGCTTCAATAGAAAGAACCGGGTTTTTAATTCCCTGCCCTGGATTTCCCTGAAGAATGACTTTATCTTTTGATTGTGCAATTAATGAAACATTATTCTTTCCTGACGGAAGCTGAAGTAAAATTCCTTGCGGATTTGTTCCATCGCCACCCAAATTATAAGTTCCATTAGTAATCAATACTAAAAATTTAGCTGATGAATTAGAAGGTGCTTTAGTAAAAGCTTCTGCAATAGTTTTCACATATTTTCCTGAAGCTATTTGATCTGCTGTGGCATTAGCATCAACAATTAAATCAAAATTACGCTTAACAGGAATTGGCTTGACCATTGTTTTAAAAGACAAATTGACTGCTGCTGCATTATTACCCGAAATATCTTTAATAAAACCTGCTGGTAAACTAAAAGTATATTGTTTATCGTATTCTAGTCCAAAATAACTGAATTTAACCGTTTTGTTTACAAATTCGGCATTCAGATTTTTACCATTCAATGTTGCCTGCCCAGTTCCTAACTGCACTTTTTCGTCATAATTTAATATAACTGTACCGCTGGCACCGGCAGTAACTGAAGCATTTTCAGGAAGACTTGATAAAAGTACCGGAGCTACATTGTCTAAAACCGCTATTTCATCTGCTTTGATCATAACATTAGATAGTACAGTTGCTGTTACATCAGTAGCACTTCCGTGTTTTGTACCATTTACATTAGGAAACCATCTAATGTATATTTTTTCTTTTCCTTCAGCCTCAACGGGTAATGTTCCTCCAATAGAAGTTATTGAATTGGTATTAATAGTAGTTAAAGCAGAAACATTCTGAAAGTTTACACCATCTAGAGAATATTGAAAAGTCCATTCGTCACAACCATAATAATAACCAATCAATCCTGATGCAATATTTATATTTTTATAACCAATTGTTGATAATGTAGTCATGAAATAAAAGAACTGTCCTCTGTCAGTATTCCATACACAAAAACCATTTTTTCCACCTCTGTTTTGAAGTCTAACATTTGCAGCAAGAACATTATCCTGCGTATTGTAAGCAAACAACTGAGGTCTGTTTTCTATTTTCGAATATAACTCAGCTACTCTGGGATGCGCATATTGATCAGTTTTAAATGTCCATCCCGAAATGAATGTCTGGTTATCAAATGTTGCTGTAAGGCTTACATTTTCATTCATTACTACTGAATTACTCAATGATGTAGAACCATTTGACCAATTGCTGAATTTGATAATATCGTTTTCAACGGCAGTAATTGTAACAGTAGTACCTTTTTCATAAACCGAAAACCCGCCATCTTTACCAGCTGGTGAAACCGTATAATCGCCTAATCCAAATGCACCGGCAAGATTTACATTCAGCGTATAAGTACTCAGTGCTTCATACTCTGCAACTAAAGTAGTATTAGCATTAATAGTAAATATATAAGGGTTTGCTGTTGATACTGCTGCCCCATTTCCATCTACCCATCGGGTAAATTTATAGCCAAAATTTTTATTGGCAGTTAATGTTATTTCTGTTCCCTGATTGAACTGTGTTCCCGCCGGATTTAAAGTAACTGTTCCTGATGAAGCAGGGCTTACATTAGTCGTTAAGGTGTAAGTAACCGCATTAGGATTATTGGTTACTTTTTCTAAATAATCTAAATTAAATAAATATCCTGTATTGGTGGGATGTTTAAATATAAGATATAAATCATGCACTCCAGTAGTGGGAGTAATTGCTGCTGAAAACTTTTTGTAATCAGTCCATCCCGTACTTCCTGATACAGTTGCTGTACCTACTAAAGTACCATCGGCAGCATCTAAACGAAATTCAATCGTTCCTCCTATTGTCCCTGAAGCTGCCACATCAAAACGAGTGACAAATTCAGTAAACGGAATAGCATTAAATTTAATCCAGGTATTATTTTTAATGTAACCCACATTTCCTGTACCCGAAAGACTGGCATTCGTTTCTGCTCGTGCTCCCGAAGCACCATTAAAAGTTTCACCTTCAATTCGCTGAATGGTTTGCGAAAATCCCATTGCTGAAAAGAGTATCAGCAACAAGAACATAAAGTATTGTTTTTTCATTTTTTTGGTTGGTTTTAGTTAATAGTCTGTTTTAACTTCCTTAGTAAAATTTGAAAGATTCATTACCAGAAGTTTATTTGATTTAATATTCTTTTTGCTTCATATATTTATTAGGTTTAAGTGTTAGATTTTTTTGATTTACAGAACCAATAATTTTGTTTTTACTCCATTATTTTTACTTGATTTTTAACGGATTCCGGTAGTTTTACCACATCAAAAGTCATTTTTTCTCCATTGGTTTTTACTGAAATAGCTTTAGTCGCTAAACCTCCAGCCCAAAACAATTGATTTTCTCCTGTAGCTTTAAAACTTTCGATATTTACATTTTGACTATTCGAAATACTTGCCGCTATGCCAGGTTTGTCTAATCGTAAATCGATATTTTGAAAGTCAATGTTTTTAGCATAATTCATTTGGATACCAACATCTGATCGAATGATCATATTTTTGAATTGTAAATTTTGCACCGGCATTTCTGGAATTCCCATGATTTTTAAAGCTTGTTTTGCTCCGTTTACATAAATATTCTTGAAATACATATTTTTAAATGCCGGAGTTTCTTCCGAAACTGGAATTTTTTCAACAGTTACTTCACCTGTTTGCGGATCTTCTTTAATGGCTTTTTCAAAATAGTACAGGTTAAAATTAATAGCATCGGTAGGGATATTATTCATCCTGATATCTTCCATCCAAATATTCTCAACCACACCACCTCGGCCTCTTACTGATTTAAAACGAAGCCCACAATCGGTACCATTAAAAGTTAGGTTTTTAGCAAATATATTTTTAACACCGCCCGACATTTCACTACCAATAGTAAAACCACCATGAGCATGATAGACTACACAATCAGTGATTACAAAAAATTCAGTTGGTTTTCCTCGCTCCCTGCCTTCTTTATCTTTCCCTGATTTGATACAAATGGCATCATCACCCACATCAAAACGACAATTAGTAACCGTGCCTATTCTACAAGATTCTAAATCTAAGCCATCACCATTTTGAGAATACCAGGGATTTCGAATAGTCAAATTGCTCAATGTAACATGTTCACACAATAACGGATTGACATTCCATGCAGGAGAATTTTGGAAAGTAACCCCGTCTAATAACAGCTTTTTACAATTCACCAAACTTACCATTACAGGTCGTAATGCCTGTTTGTAAGGTTTCATATTCTCAGCTGTAGGCGTTTTAGGCAATTTGCTTTTTTCTTCGTTACCAATAAAAGCTCCCTCTGATGGATACCAAATTTTACCGTCTTTAGATAAAACACCGCCGGATTGAATTAATTCCTGCCATTGTCCTGCTGTCATTTTTCCAATTTTAACCGGACGCCAGGCAGCACCATTTCCGTCAAAAATTCCTTCACCTGTAATGGCAATGTTTTCTAAATCAACTCCCATAATAGGAGATTCACAACGAAGTACCTTATTTCCCTCAAAATAAGATTCAATCAGTTGGTATTGATTTAAATCGGCAGTAAACGAAATGAAAGCACCATTTTTAGTATGCAAATTCACGTTGCTTTTCATTTTGATAGGTCCCGTAGTCCATAATCCCGCAGGAATTACAACCACGCCTCCACCAGATTGCGAAGCTTTAGTAATGGCATTATTTATTGCTGTTGTACAAAGTTCTTCCGTATTAGGAATCGCTCCAAAATCAGTAATACTTAAAGTATCTGCTTTAAATTTCGGAATTTGTACTTCCGGCATTGTAAAAGGAAGATTAGTTTTTACAGCAGTTTTATTTTGAGCAAAAATGGTATTACTACAAGAAATAACAGCCAATAGTACCGTACCAATAAGGAAACTTGTTTTAAATTTTATCATCTATTTAATTCTTTATTTTTTATCTGAAATTTTCTGCAATTCAATCCCTGCCATAATAAATGGACCAACCGCTTTAGCATCATTGTCGCCAATAGGTTCTGAAATATAATAGTCAAATGAACCATCGCGATCCTGAGGATTTTTGCCTCCTAGTCCTGCCACAGAACAGCACTTTGTAATAGTAATAGTTCCGTCCTGATTCTCTTTGACAAATTGTTTCAGGATTCCGTTGAAACCTTTTGTAGCTGATTTTAAGTAGCTTTTATCGACATAACCATTGCGATACGCTTTCGCAAAAGAGTACACAAACATTGTAGAACAGGTCGATTCGAGATAATTTCCTTTTCGTCCTGGCTGATCCATTACCTGCCACCAAACACCTGAATCTTTTTCCTGCGCTTTGAGAACTGCTGCAAATACTTTTTGAAGAATTTGTATCAATTCTTTACGCTTTGGATGTTCTTTTGGAACAAAGTCTAAAATATCAACCAAAGCCATACAATACCAGCCTTGAGCCCTACTCCAAATATGAGAGGAAAGTCCGGTTTGTTTATTGGCCCAAAACTGAGCCCGTTTTTCATCATAACCATGAAAATTCAATCCTGTTTTAGGATCAAAAGTGTGCTTTTGAATCAATTCTACCTGCAAAATAGCATCATCAATCGACTTTGGAACATTGAAAACAACGCCGTATTCTGCCGAAAACGGATCGGCCATATACACTCCGTCAAGCCACATTTGCCAAGGATAATTTTTCTTATGCCAATATCCTCCATCGGAATTTCGTGGATGTGATTCCAACTGTTTGTACAAAGTATCCATCGCTTTTTTATAGCGCTCTTCACCTGTTTTATTATAAATTTCGAAAAGTATTTTACCGGAATTTATCAAGTCAAGACTGTATCTATCCAATGCATAACCGCCTAGTATTTTTCCGTTTTTATCAATCAGCTGATCGGCATATAAAATTCCGTAATCCCAATATTTTTGCTCTTTGGTATAATTGTATAATTTTTGGCTGGCTAATGTTACCAAACCATTGGTATAATTCCATTTTGGATTTTTTGCTCCATCCAGAAACACCGGATTTGGAATACGCTTTTGATCGGAATCAGCCATTTTTTTAGCCCATTCGATTGGTGCAATTCCTTCGAAATCATTCTTGGATTTAGATTGTCCGAATACAATTGTAGTATTTACAAGCAAAACAAAAAAACTATGTTTAATTCTGTTTTTCATAAGCGCTATTTATTATCATCGTTTATTCTGAACCAATCATAATCAGCATAACTGCTATCGCTAATGCTTTTAGTTCCTGTTGCAAAAAGTCCGATTTTTGCTCCTACCCATCGCCCTGCACGAGGCGTAAAAGCTTTACCAAATGCCTTGAAATTATTTCCGTCAGTGCTGTAATAAAAAGTAACACTCGCATCAAAAGGTTCTTTTTTAGTTATCATTTCGACTTTAGAACGGAAATAGATTGTTTTTTTATCAATAGGTATTGATACAATTTCGGTTTCAGCTTCTTTAGAGGTACGGGCATTTTTCATACTGCGTTGTACTAACTTTAATTTCCCTAAATTATCCTGCTCGATAGCGATATAAGAGTAATCTTCGCCAAAAACAATCAGACCGGTATTCGATTCGCCAGCATCAGGATTATTTTCGAAAGTGAGTTTAGTAGTTGCTGTAAAATTATCTCCGGGAAATTTTTGTAATAAAAGATTTGGTACCATCCACATTGTTTTCATATCCTTTTGACGCGGAATACAATTAAGGCGCATATAGCCTAAATTAGCCGATGACCATCCCCAGTGTTCCGCCGGATTTTGATTGGCCTGCCATTGCCATTGCAATCCCAATTGATGACTATTAAATTCATCTGAAGAAACAAGAGGAGTCGCAGGATAATTTTGACCAACATTAGGTTTTGTCCATTCCATTACCGGCTCTCCAATACCATCCTTGTTTGTATCAACTCCTATAATTGGCCAGGCATTTTTCCATACCACAGGTTGCATATGAACAATTCGTCCATAAGCCCAACGATCCTGAAAATGTAAGAACCATCCCTCGCCGTTTGGTGTTTCTACATAAGCTCCCTGATGCGGTCCATTGACTGGAGAATTCCCTTGATTTAATACAATTTTAGACTCATACGGTCCCCAAACATTTTTAGAACGCATTGCGAGTTGCCATCCTGGTTTTACTCCGCCTGCAGGTGACCAAATCCAATAATATCCTTCCTTTTTATAAATTTTAGTCCCTTCGGCAGTAGTATGTCCTTTATGACCGTCAAAAACCATAGCCGGATTGCCTATTAATTTGGTACCATCTGGAGTTAATTCAGATAACATTAAAACAGTTTTTACATTGGCACGACTACCCGCAAAAGCATACGATAAATAAGCTCTTCCATCTTCGTCCCAAAACGGACAGGTATCAATAATTCCTTTGGCTTCTTTTACTAAAACCGGTTCTTCCCAAGTGCCAGCAGGGTTTTTAGTTTTTACCATGTAAATCCCAAAGTCAGGATCACCCCAATAGATATAATATTCGCCTTTGTGATAACGAATAGCTGGAGCCCAGACACCATCGCCATGACGTACACTTTGATAATGTGCTATAGGAAACTGATTTTGTAATGCGTACCCAATTAACTGCCAGTTAACCAAATCTTTTGAATGAAGAATGGGCAATCCAGGAGAGCTATTAAAACTGGAAGCAGTCATATAATAGCCATCCTCGCCTGCGCATACATCCGGATCTGAATAATCGACATGTAGAATAGGATTTTTGTATTTTCCATTTCCTAAATCGGCATTCCAGCCTTGGGCATTTGCTCCTAACACAGCAACTGTCAAACTCATAGACAGTAGTAATTGTTTTAATTTCATTTTCAATGTTTATTTAATGTAATTCGCTTATAATAGCACTAACCCGAAAGTCAGTCTATAGTACCCAAAAACTATTTTTATCAAATAGGATTAAAGAAGTATCCATTACGGATACTTCTTTTCAGCCTATTCTATTTAGAAATTGTTAATAGTTTATTTTTATGGAAGCCATCTGGTGTCTCCTACTCTGTTGGTAACAATTGGAGAATTGGAATTCTTGATCATTAAATTCCCTGCAGCCGGATTTACAAATAAATCCTGAGCACTAATTCCTAATTCAGTTCCCTGAATGCTGGCAGCACCAAGTAAATAATCGGTAGTTGTATAGTTATTTTCGTAGATTGTAGTCGAATTAGCTCCAATAGCCTGAATTACTTTTCCACAAGCCGAAGCCAGCAATACATTTTTGAAAATCAAAGTAGAACCTACAGCTTCCGGAATATTAATTAATGATCTGTTATAAGCATAATCATAAATAGTAATATTTTGATAGGTTAAATGAATTGGATACTTCGAAGTGCCATAATCAAATAAGTTTTTGAAATTTCGATTTTTATCAGTCGTTTGATAATAATCTCTCATAAAAGTACAGTTAGAGAAAATCGCTTTTTTAACATTGTCAGCTCCGGCTGAACCGAAAACAAATGTTCCATAAGGTCCTGTATGTCCTCCTACTTCATCAAAAGTACAATAGCTCATATCAAAATTTCCTATCTCCTTATATTTTCCACCGCCCTGATGCCTCCAAAAACCTCTTTTAAAATGATTGAATACACAGTTGTAAAATGAAATTTCTCCCACAGTCCAGGCAGTACCACTATTAAAAAAGTAACTGGCATCAATGGTTTGATAGAAACGGATGTTTTCAAATGCTAAAGAACTTAAAAATGATCCTTCGGTAATATTCCAGTTTCCGTTCATTTCAATTTGAGGACGTTCTCCCTGTGTACCACCTGTAAGTTTAAAACCTTTTGAAATGGTAAATGGTGTAATCTTAAACAGCGAACCTGCTTCCAGAAAATATACTGTTCCTTCCGGAATAGCCGGATCAGTATTATTCGCTCTTAACAGAGCATCTAAATCATCCCCTTTCATAACCAAAATTTGTCCTGGTGATGGTCCTGCCGAGCGGAAATTTTCCTGATTGTATGGTTTGTCATAAACACGCGGCTTCTTAGTATCATAAACATTTACATTGTAGGCTGTACTTTTTTCCAGACCTTCAATTTTGGCTTGCCCACTGCTTATTTCTGCTGCAGTCAATTTACGACCTATAGCAGGAATTTCCTTAGACTGCGCCGGCACAACAGAAATACTATCAACAGGATTTGACGAATCGACTGTCCAGTTTACGGTTACTTCTGTTTCAGTAATATCTACCTTCTCTACAGGTTTCAATATATGGGCATACACAGGACGTTCTTCTGTTAAAGCACTAGTATAAGCCCATTGCGAATTATGCCCCGGATCCCTATGATTAGCACGTAATCGAATGTAAAACTGCGTTTTATACGGAATATCATCCATGAAAACCTGGGTTTCAGTAACCGTATATTCTTTGTATAAACTTTTATAATAGTTATCAGTATGTAATTCTACAGTATAAGTATCTGCATCGTTTACTTTGTACCATACTAAAGCAATAGAATTACTTTTAACTAAAGGAGCTGCAAGTACAAATTTAGGCTGAAATAAATCCTCAGACTTATTGTAAAGAAAATTGTCAGCCTGACAGGATTTTAGCATTCCACCCAGCACAATCATGCTGATTAATGATAAAATAGAAGTTATTCTTTTTAAATTTTTCATACTCTGTTTGATTTAATAATTAAACCCATAATAATTTTGAATTGCTCCACGGTGATCCGTAATTACCTTTGAAGGATAAGGACATAAATAACGTAAAGGAGCGTTTGGCGATACAGCTGAGGCATTATTGTAATTGATAAATCCTCTAAAACTCCATTTTATATCATTGATAGGTTCATAGCTTGCCGTTTCATTATTCAATGAATACCATTTTGTTGCAAATACATGCTCAGTATAACCGGCAGGACGTGCCTGTAAAATTTCGTTAATTCCCTGAATGTCTAAAATAGTTCTCGAAGCATTTTTAGGATCTGGGATATTTTTCCAATAAACACTTCCCGGCACCTGATCTATTCCCGGAACATAAGCACCATTAGCAACGCGTCCCCAATTCAGCATTTTGTAATATTGATTGTAGATAACTTCACCAAATTTATTCCAGCGTGCTAAATCAAATTTTCGCTTACTTTCGCCTCCAAATTCCCATGCACGTTCGTCCATAATTGCCTTAAAGAAAGATTCTGAACTAGTTTTAGAATCCACATAACTTTCTACTTTAACAGACCATTTAGTCTGATCAAATGCTCTGCGACGAACACGTTTTAAACATTCACGAGCATCATCACGCGGACCAAAACGTTCGTTTACTGCTTCGGCATACATTAATAACACATCTGCAAATCGCATCCAGGAATAGTTTACCCCTGTTCCTTTTCCGCTTGTGCTTCCTAATGGATCATCCATGTATAGTTTAGACCATTTGGCTACAGCCAAACGAGCCAAATCTAAACGAATTAATTGATTTAATTTTTCATCATACGAAAATGGAGCACAGGTCATATCGCGGCGTAGATCTTCATTATCAAAAGAATACAAATAAGTTCCTGCCAAACTTAAGTTTCCTGAAGCTCCACCGTAAGGATGACTGCCTTCGGTAATAGGTACTCCAATGTAAAAAGCATATTCTCCCGTAGAGTTTTTTAATAATGGTAATGAAAACAACACATCATCATCAACTGGTGTTTCCCAGTTATTTTGCTTAATCCAAAAATCACGGTAGCTTAATTTTAAATCATGGTGTTTTTCGTCAATTACTTTTCCTAAATATTGAATAGCAATATCATAATACAATTCATGATTAGAACCACGCTGCATCTGTCCTATACTTGCAGGATTATTAGTATCAGGACGTAAAGTCCAGCCACCTCGGGTAAGTGCAAGCAATCCTATTAAACCCTGATTAAAACTTTTAGAAGCACGTTCTACACCATAATCTAATTCGTTGGCATATTTCATCAAAGGTTCTACTGATTTTAAATCATCAATTAAAAATTCAAGAATTTCATTTCTGTCAGTAACACCTACTGCAAAATTCTCACCTCCTGATGACGATTTAGTACGAAATATAACATCTCCCCAAATACGAATCATATCTAAATACACCATCGCACGAAGTGTTTTTACTTCGCCATACAATTGAGTAACATCGGATGGCGTATCTTTACTGGCTGCTTTGTAAATATCAGAGTTTTCGATTCCTTCAATAATATCATTAGACAAATTAATGATCTTATACATTGCATTCCAGGTAGAACTTAATGTGGTCCAATAGGGTTTAGGCTCATAACAAGCCAAATCAGAACCGTTTACATTGACTGTATTTGTTGCAACACCTGACATTTCTACATCAGTATTCATGTTAAAAACAAAAGCAAGACGATTCGAATAAGCATCTTCACTCAACATAAGCGTGTAAACTCCGGCAACAGCAGATTGCATATCTTTCTCGGTCTTAAAAACTTCTTTGGCGGTAAAACCAGTGTCTGGTTGAACATCTAAGTAATCTTCGCAAGCTGTAAAAGACATCGCAAAACTTAAAAGAAGACTATATAATATCTTTTTATTCATTGTTTTATATATTTAATTTGATTAAAATGATAACTGCACTCCAAAAGTGTAATTTCGGGTTCTTGGATAAGCGTTATAATCAATATTAGGTGTTAACCCTCTTTCTAAATTAACCTCCGGATCATAGCCTGAATAGTTCGTCCAAATAAATAAATTAGACCCTGTGGTGTAGAAACGAACTCTGTTGATTCCGAATTTTCTAGTAATATCCTGAGGAATTGTATACCCTATTGTCAGGTTATTTAATCTTAAAAAAGTACCATCCTCAACAGCATAAGACATCGCAATAGGACGACCAATTGAAGTAGGATTCCACATGGTTGCATTTTGATTAAATTGTGCTAACAATTCCGGCTGGTAACGAATTTCGTTCCCCATATCATCATAATTACGCCAACGATTTTCCAAAGAAACTTCCATTCCTAAATTATTCTGATTATTTTGATACCAGTTAGTCATTGAGACTTTATTAGCATTGAAAACATCAAAACCTACTATGAAATTAAAGAAAGCTGATAAATCAAAATTTTTCCAGGTTGTATTTAAACCAAAACCTCCTGAATATTTTGGATTAGTATTACCTATTACTTGTCTATCCTGATCTCCAATCACGAATGTATTTGGATCACTTAAATCAATAGGAGTCAGTTTTTTGAATTTAGCATTTCCAGGGCGTGGAACATCAGATAAGTTTCTTGAATCCGCAATACCTTCTTTTAATTTCCAACTTCTGGTTATAGGATCAAAAGATTCAAAATCATCCATAGTATAGAATCCATCATTGACAAAACCATAAATCAAACCTTTTTGTCCTCCTACACGAGCACGATAATCATCATCATTTAATAACTGAGTTCCTGCCCATCCTGAACTAAGAATCCATTCTTGTTCTCCACTAGCAAGTTTATCAATTCTATTTCTGTTAAATCCTATATTAAAAAGAAGATCCAATTGCCAATCTTTTTTCTGAACAACACTTGCATTAATAGCTAATTCTACTCCTTTGTTGGAAGTTTGACCAACATTTTTCATGATTTTTGTAAAACCGGAGGAACCTGGAATATCTGACGGCACTAATAAATCTTTAACCGTATTCTTATACAACTCGATATTCCCTGTAATTCTATCTTTAAAGAATCCAAAATCAATACCTAAGTTTCGGGTATAGGTTGTTTCCCATTTTACATCAGGATTACTTAAGAAATTAGTATTATAAAAATTATAATAATAATGATCTACTTCTCCCCAGCCCACTGATCTGTTTCTTGATACACCATAATATTTAGCATACAAATCACCACTAATTCTATCATTACCTGCTAATCCATAACTTAAACGTAATTTTAAGTTTGAAATCGTTTTATTGTCTTTTAAGAAATTTTCATTCGAAATTCTCCATGCAAATGCTGCTGCAGGAAATACTCCCCAACGGTTATTGGGACCAAACTTAGTAGAACCATCCGTACGAACTGTAAATGTTGCCAAATACCTGTCGTCAAAACCATAATTCACACGTCCGAAGAAAGAAGAAATTCGGTTAGGAGAACCAGCTGAAGAACCATTTTCATAAGGAGTTCCCAATGCCAGATTATTTAATGCTTTAGGACCTGAAATATCTTCCGGAAAATAACGGCTACGATAATATTTGCTAATATCTTCCTGATTTTTCATCTCCTGACCAAGCATCATTTGAAAATCATGAACAGTTTTTATTTTAAATGAGTAATTCAAGACGTTACTCAATTGCCAACGAGGGCTTTGTCCCATTTCCCAAAGCACAACTGGCTGGTTATTATTGGCATTTGCTGTACCTGTATCAGTACCCCAGAAACGGCCATCTTCACTATATTTATACTCATACCCAAACATGCTTCGCAAACTTAAACCTTGTGCTATATTCCATGTCAATGCCCCTACAGTGTTAAAAGTACGGGTGTTACGTTTGCGGTAATTTTTCTCAGCTTCCTGTATTGGATTAAAACGTACTGTAGGCTGATAATCTTCAGGATCAAAATAAGTATTGTCTACTGGTAAAGTCATATAATCCTCCAAACCAAGTGTAGGCGCCTGACGCAATGCATTAAGCAAACTAACTCCTTCAGTACCGGAACCATCAATAACTTGATTTGTTAAACGTGTTTGAAATTCGAAGGTAAATTTGTCCGATAATCTAGTATTCAACATTAAATTTAGGTTGGTTTGTCTTAGTCCACTACCAATTAATACACCCGGCTGATCCTGATTCACAAGTGCAAACTTATACTTCGTCTGCTCATTTCCACCACTTAAATTAAAATCTGTATATCTAGCAATAGGATTAGAACCAAAAATTTCATCCTGCCAGTCAATCCCTTTATTTCCCTGATAAATGTATAACTCATTGGCACGGCCATAACGATTGAAAAATGCAGTTGGATTAGAATTACGCTGACGCTCGTACTCATATTGCATCATTACAAATTCATACGGATCCATTACATCCATACGATTAGCAAGGGTTTTCATTTGCATATAAGTATTAATATTTACCGAAATTCTACCTGCTTGAGGTTTTTTGGTGGTAACTAAAACAACTCCGTTTGCACCTCGGGCTCCATAAATTGCTGTTGATGCCGCATCTTTTAATACTTCTACCGATTCAATGTCTGTTGGAGGAATGTCATTCAAATTAGCTACCTCAAAACCGTCCACCAAAATTAATGGTGAATTATCCTGCGTGACAGAACCGCCTCCACGAATTCTAATCATGATTTCAGCTCCGGGCGAACCATCAGCCGAAGTAATTTGTACTCCGGGCAATCTTCCTACTAATGCTTCCGCTACTGAAGAAGTAGGTATTTTAGCTAAATCAGCTCCTTTTATACTTGAAATAGCTCCTGTAAGATTTCCTCGTTTTTGAGTACCATAACCAATAACGACTACTTCGTTCAATTCGCTGGTAGATTCTTTCATAGTAACATCAATTCCAGATGTACGTCCTTTAAGAGGAACATTAACATCATTCATTCCGATAAACTTTACTACTAAAACTGCTGTTTTAGGATCACTTACTTTTATCGAAAATTTTCCATCAAGATCTGTGGTCGTGCTTGAGTTTTGGTTTAAAACCATAACCGTTGCAGACGGAATCGACCCCATATTATCTCGTACCACACCGGTTACAGTGGTACGCTCCTGAGCATAACTATTAAGCATTAACAGCAAAGCAGCCATAATGCTCACGATATGTTTTTTTATCGTCATAACTACAATATTTTATTTAGATTTTGTTTTAGGACTTCTTTATTGTCTTGAATTGCTTTTTTTAGCTGTAGCAACGACCCCGTTAATGGTCAATACATAATCCTTAATAATTGGTGTTTCGGGATCATTCAGATTAAAGTCGATACTGCTAACTCCATTAGGTAAAATTTGAAAAGATCCTTCAAATTCTTTGGTTCTGACAATAACCGAATCCTGAGTCATAAAATCGATACGAATACGAACATTATTAGCAGCTTCATCAGTTTGGAATAAAATAAAATCATCCGTGTAATTAACTCCTCCTGTAGTAGTTCTTTTAGTTCTGGAAACAGCTAAATCCTGCTGAATAAATGTTTCATCCACAACTTTATAACCACTGCGCTTTACCTCAACAGTAGTTTTAATAATGGCATAACTTGGGTCAGGCGCTATATCCCTTGATTTTAAACGTAAAATTCCTGATCTGCTTAGAATATTCATAGTAAGCTTATTTTCGAAAGGAGAACTGTAAGGCATTGCTGCCGAAATTTTTACCGGCTGATCAGCAGTAATTAATTGGGGAATAATTAAATCATTTAGATTTACCGGAGATTTGACCATTTGTTCCGGAATATCTGTCGCTACAAATTTGTAAGCTCCATTTTCTAATGCAAAACGGTAATGCGAACTGTAATTAGCAAAAAAATCGCCATTTTCTTTATAAACAAAAATGGGTTTAGTAGAAATACCCGTATTTAAACTCCAAGGTTCGTCATTGAGCTGGATTTCAAAATCCTTAACAACTGATGTATCATATTTTAATACATCATTATCGCAGGCAGTCATCAGTAAAAGAGATGCTGCACCTCCTATAATACAATTTCTTATATTTTTCATACGCTCTGATTTTAAAATTGAATAATCTTAAAAATCACGCTCGCATGCATAACAATAGTACCGAAAGTTGTCGATACCATTTTTTGTGTATTACTTCCAAATTTCAAACTGAGCATTTTTCCTCCTTCATTTTCTGATACTGGAGACAATACCGTTGCTTTTTTCATTTGACAGCAAGACACTATGATTATCCCCACAAGTAGTAGTAGGACAAAAGTGTTACTTTTTTCCATAAGCTTAATAATTTAATAATGATTAGTTAGTTAATAGTTAGCCTTAAAAAGACTATTGGTTCGGATGTAAAACTAGATATAGGAAATCTTAATCCGGGAGATAAATTGCTTTTAGAGGTAGGTGATATTACTAATCAGGTTGAAAAACTTTTTTACCCTGTGTCAATGGTAGAAAAATTGATAAAATACAGGGTACATTTATCTAAATAATCAATAAAACCGATTTAAACGAAAGTAAAAAACACAATCAAAATATTTAAAATCAACACTTTACACACAAACAAACCTATAATTCATTAGCTTATATAAAATCTTAAATAAAAGTTAACAAAATCAGTATTATTATACTTACATCTCTGTAAAAAATTACTTTTTTGTATTTAATTTGAATGAAAAGAGTATAAAAAAAATCCACAAATAAGAACAAACAGCTGTGTCTGTTCTTATTTATGAATCCTGAAAAAAAGTATAAAATCAATAATTTAATCTAACGATAAAGACGACGGTATTCGGCAGGTGTATAGTTGAATTTAGCTTTAAAACATTTTCCAAAATATTTCAAATCACTAAATCCAACCTCAAAACAAATTTCCTTTATTAGTAAATCTTCTTTTTTAAGCATTTCAGCAGCTTCATTCAACCGTATATCACGAATAAATACAACGGGAGAAACTCCAGTTAAATCCTTAAGTTTATTAAAAAAACTGGCGCGCGACATACACATTAATTTTCCTAATTCTTCTACTGAAAAATCGGTTTTAGAAACATTGTCTTTTACCAATTTAATTACCTGAAACATAAATTTATGGTCCTGATTAGAAATTTGTAGTGGTTCATCGCCTGGAATTTCAGAAATAGTACCACTAGAATACAACATTTGAAGTCGTTTGCGCTGCTCTAAAATGTTTTTGACTCTCGCTTTTAAATAACTCACATTAAAAGGTTTGTCTATATATTCATCAGCACCATATTCCATTCCTTCTAATTTAGATTCTATAGCCGTTTTGGCACTCAATAAAATTACCGGAATGTGGCTTGTAGCAATATTATTTCTAATTAATTTAAGCATTTCAATACCATCCATCTGAGGCATCATAATATCACTGATAATAAAATCAGGATTCAAACTTGCTGCTTTTAAATGCCCGTCAATACCATTTTCGGCAACATGAATTTTATATTCTTTTTCTAAAACAGAAACTATAAACTCTCTCAATTCCGGATCATCTTCGACAACCAAACCTACTGTTTTTCCTTTTTTAATTTCTTCTGATAAAGTTGGAGTAACTTCATTTTCGGTTTCTGAAGCATCCGTTTCTAAATAATCCTCAAATTCTTCAAATACAATATCAACATCTTCAGTAAAATGAGAATATCCTTTTAAGAAACTTAACTCGAAAGTACTTCCCTTTCCAACCTCACTATTTATCGTAACCGTAGCTCCATGTTTATCAGCCAAATCTTTTACAATCGAAAGACCAATTCCGGTACTTGGATTATTAGGATTTTCATTGTAATTAGAAAAACGAACAAACAAACGTTTTTGGATAACAGGATTAATTCCGGGTCCATTATCACTTACTTTTAATACAATCTGATTTTCTGATTCTTCGATAATTATTTGAATTATATCTCCTTTATGGCAATACTTAAAAGCATTTGAAATTAAATTGACTAAAATTTTATCCAAACTATCCGGATCAGCCCATATAACTGGATTTTTAACGATCGAATTTACTTCTAAACGTATTTTATTTTGTAAACTTATTTCTCTAAAATTATCTACAATTTTAGCAGCAAATTCATTTAAATCAATCGCTTTTACTTCTAATTTTCGATTTTCGATTCTCTTTAAATCTAAAATCTGGTTTACCAAATTCAGTAATCGATTACTGTTTTTCTCAATACCCTGAAGTTGTACTTTTACTGAATCCTGAATCTCATCATCAGTAAGCATTTTTTCTAAAGGAGCTGTAATCATAGTAAGCGGAGTACGTATTTCATGCGAAATATCAGTAAAAAACTTCATCTTTAATTCAGATACCTGTTTTTCAATCTGAACATCATTTCGTAATTTTATAATGGTCGAAAATGTACGTCGGATGAATTTAAAAAGTGCTATTGCCAGCAGTGCATAAATGATTAATGCCAGATTTGTCCACCAAATCGAAGGAAGAATCGTAATTTCGATACTTCTTTGATTATCAACCCATAAATTATGACTATTAGTCGAAGAGATTAAAAGAGTGTATTTTCCTCGGCTCAAATTGGTATAATTAATAGATTGTCCGCCTTTAATGTAATTCCATCCTTTGTCAATTCCTTCCAGTTTATAACGATAAACGATATTTTCATTCTTCACATAATCCAAAGCTGAAAACTGAACTCTGAAAAAATTTTGATCATGTTCCAGACGAACTTCTTGTAATAAATCAGGATTACTTGGCGTTTCAGGATTTATCTCATGTAGTTCTTTGTTATTTACCGAAAAACCAGTTATTGCTAAATAGGGTTTATACTGAAAAGGCTTAATTTTTTCGGGATTAAAAATCACAGCACCATTTGAATACCCCACTACAATTTCTCCGCTAAGAAGACGGGATTTAGTTGCTTCAGAAAATATTTCATTGCCTATAAGCGATTTTAATTCCGGAAAAGTCTCATAAGTCTTTTTATCAGTATCAAATCGTACAATTTGATTGCTGCCCATCAACCATATTTTCCCTTGTTTATCCTCCTGCATGGCCACAACACCATCAATAGGAAAACCTATTTGTTCCTCTTCAAAATATTGAAATTCCAGTTTTTCTTTTTTATTTAAATCGGCCAATAAAACTCCTTTTCCATTAGTTCCCAAAGCCAATTTATTATTTGAAGTCACTAAAATATCCAAAATATCATTTCCTGAAACCTGATCAAATTCTTTAAAAACTACTTTAGTTGTCGATGACTTGTTATCAAAGAAAGAGAATAATTTATACGATGAAATAAAAAACAATTGCTGATTTTTACTTTCTACAATAGAGCGAACTCTGTCTGCCGATTTTATTGGATAATTTTTCCATTCATTTCTATAATTAATAAAATGAATTCCCTTATTCGATTCCCTGACTGCGTTTACTCCTCCTCCCCAGGTTGCAATGTAAATTTTACCTGAACCAGACTGAAAAATTCTATAAATATCATCAGAACTAATACTGTAGCGATTAGATTCATCATACTTGTAATGAATCACTTTATAATGAAACGGCTTCAAAGTTGGGAATAAACAAAACAATCCATTACCGCGTGTACCTACCCAAATTCTGCCTCTATTATCCTGTAGCATGTGGTAAATGTCAGCTCCCCAGCCGGGACTATTTGCCGACAAACTACCGTCAGCCCCCAGCATTCCTATCTTTCTTTTTTTAGAATCGAATAATGTAATCTTATCGGTACGACTGGCAAGCCAGAGATTACCACTTTTATCAGTCATCAATCCTCTTACATTATTTTTTTTCCTGCCTGAGGATAAATCTAATTTTAGCTTTGAAAATTTCTGCTTATTAAATGTTATTAAATCAAGTCCTTGTCTATAGGAGCAAAACCATAAATTTCCTAGTCGATCAAATGCAGCAGCGTGCATCACATCAGAAACAACATCTCTGGATTCATCTATAGTATGTGCTATCGAAAGTAATTTATCCTGTTTTTGATCCCAATAAGCCAAAGCTCCATCCCTCGGCTGTACCCAAACATTTCCATCTGGAGCAGTAATTAAAAATGTTTTTCTCGATACTCCTATCGCCGCCGGATCACTCGTATCTGTTTGCAAATGTTTTAACTTTCCAGTAACTAAATCAAATCGATATACCCCCGGAGCATTAGTTTCAAACCAAAAATATTGGGAATGCGTTAATCCTAAATACTTAATATTTGAGTCAGGAAATCCTGCTAAGGTTTTGCTATTGTATGCATCTATTTTTGCGGTTTTAATATCATAATAGCAAATTCCTTGTGTTTTTGTGGTAATAAGAACTTTACCACCTTTAACATATTCAATTCTATTGATATCGGCATTTATACTTAACTGAACATCAAAAAAAGTACTCGATTGCTTAGAATAACGTGTTAGTTTACCACCAACACCTGCAAACCACAACTCTTCTTTTATTTCCATCACCGAATTATAAGAATACGGTTTTCCCGAAGGTCTTGTCATATTAAAAAAGAAATATTCCGCTGCGGTGGCATTCTTTTTTAACTTACAAATACCTTTGGTAGTTAAAAACCAAGTAGTTCCGGTAGCATCTTCATAGACATCCTTAAATTTAGCTCCATTTAATTTTGTCTTATCAAAAGAGATTTCTTTTAATTTTTTATCCGTTTCAACAGCTACAGCAACATTTTTATCTTCTGAAAATAACCATACTCTTCCGGAAGACATTAACCTGAATTGTTTGAATGAAGTATTCGAATATTTTTTAGAATCAATTTCTAAAGGAGAATGATAGTTTAGAGTCTGAGTGTCAAAATAATAAATTTCATCTTGTTCTGACTTGATCCAAATGCGTCCGTTTTTATCAAATTTAAAACCAGAAACTCTATTCGATAATAAATTTAATTTTCCTCTTTGCAGTACTTCAAAATTTTGAAAAGTAGTTCCATCATACCTGATTAAACCTATATAAGTTCCTAACCAAATAAACCCTTTTTCATCCTGTTGAATATCAAGAATACGTGACTGACTTAATTTTGCATCATAAGTAAAACGTTTTAAAACGCCTACAGGCTGTGCAAAACTCAGGGTAAAAATGAAGTAGAAAAAAATGATTATAAAATTTCTTTTCAAAATATATACTTTTAAAAACCGTACTAATTACAAAAGTATCAAAATTCATCAGCCGTCCTAGATTTGTAGGCCTTCCTAGCAAAATACCCCTACTTAAATAGCATTTTTTCTCCCTTTTGAATAGATTTTGAACCAAAGAAATAAACACCAAGCGTTACCTCCTACTTCAAATAGCAATTTAGCCCAAACAAATAAAACTTTAGCCAGTAATTTTGCTTGACTTCAAATCAGAAAATAAAATCTTTTATGAATCAATTAATTAAATCGAATAATATTAACAATCAAATGAAAAATAACGAATAAATGTGCGTAAATTCCAACGCTGATATGCTATTTACAAATGACCTCTAAAAAAATTATATATACCAATCTATGAAAAGAATAAACTCATTAGTGTTTTTTATAAACCTAATAACCGTAACCACCTTTGCACAGCAAGATTTTAAATTTACAAATCCTGCATTATCTATTGAGCAACGAGTTGATGATCTAGTTTCCAGAATGACTGTAGACGAAAAAATTAGTCAATTAATGGATTCTTCTCCTGCAATAGAACGTTTGGGCGTACCTGAATACAACTGGTGGAACGAATCCTTACATGGAGTTGCAAGAGCTGGCTATGCTACCGTTTTTCCGCAATCTATTTCTATTGCTTCTTCCTGGGATCGCCAATTGATTTTTGATGTTGCCAATGTTATTTCTGACGAAGCCCGTGCTAAAAACAACGAATATTTAAGAAGAGGACAACACGGAATGTATCAGGGATTAACATTCTGGTCGCCTAATGTCAATATTTTCCGTGATCCGCGTTGGGGTCGTGGTCATGAAACTTATGGTGAAGATCCTTACCTTACCAGTCAATTAGGACTTAACTACGTTAATGGACTTCAGGGAACTGATTCCAAATACCTAAAAGTTGTGGCTACAGCTAAGCATTACGCTGTACATTCAGGGCCTGAACCATCACGACATGAATTTAATGCTGAAACTAGCAATATTGACCTTTACGAAACTTATCTTCCTGCATTCCGTACATTAGTAAAAGAAGGAAATGTATATTCGGTAATGGGAGCTTATAACCGTTTTAGAGGAGAATCAGCAAGTGCAAGTCCGTTTTTATTTAATATTCTTCGAAAAGACTGGGGATTTAATGGTTATATCGTTTCTGATTGTGGAGCTGTAGTTGATATCTGGAAATACCATAAAATTACTCCCGATGCAGCATCAGCTTCGGCATTGGCAGTAAAAACAGGATTGGATTTAGAATGCGGAAGCAATTATAAATCATTAAAAGAAGCATTAAATAAAAAGTTACTATCTGAATCTGATATTGACATCACATTAAAACGTTTATTTACTGCCCGATTTAAACTGGGTATGTTTGATCCGGTCGAAATGGTGTCTTATGCCCAAATTCCTTTTTCGGTAAACAATAATGCTGCCCATGATTATTTAGCGCGAGTAGCTTCTCAAAAAAGTATTGTTCTTTTGAAAAATCAAAATCAAACACTGCCTCTTTCTAAAGAAATTAAAACTGTTGCTGTTATAGGTCCAAATGCTAATGATGTTCAGTCTTTATGGGGAAATTACAGCGGAATTCCAAGTAACCCGGTAACTGTTCTAAAAGGTATCCAAAATAAATTAGAACCAAATGCAAAAGTTTTGTATGCCAAAGGTACTGATCTTGCTAAAGGAGTTCCTGAAATGAAAGTAATTCCATCTGTTAATTTTCAAAACGAAAACGGTACACAAGGATTAACTGCCGAATATTTTGCCAATACTAAATGGGAAGGAAAACCTCTTTTTACACGTATCGATGACAATGTCGATTTTCACTGGGATATTAACACACCAGATCCTCGATTGAAAATGGGTAATTACAGTGTGAAATGGAATGGTTATCTTGTGGTTCAAAAAACAGGAACTTATTCTATTTCAGAATGGTCAAAACCTTTTATGACTGTCGAAATTGAAGGCGGAAAAAATACTGGTGGAAAAAATAACCATCATCCACGCATTAGAGCACAAAAAGTAGAATTAGAAGCCGGAAAAAAATATAAAATTGAAGTAAAATACCAGAATTTTTATGGCGATGCAATAGCGCAATTATTATGGTCTGAACCTCAGGAAAATTTATTGCAGGAAGCTACTCAGGTAGCCAATCAAGCCGATGCAATTGTTCTGGTATTAGGTTTAAATGAACGTTTAGAAGGCGAAGAAATGAAAGTAGAAGCTGATGGTTTTGATGGTGGAGACCGCACCAGCTTAAATCTGCCTTCTAACCAGGAAGAATTAATGAAAGCGATGGTAGCCACAGGAAAACCTGTAACCTTAGTTTTAATTAACGGAAGTGCACTTTCAATCAACTGGGCAAATGATAATGTTCCCGCTATTTTAACTGCCGGTTATCCTGGTCAGCAAGGAGGAAATGCCATTGCCGATGTCCTTTTTGGCGATTACAATCCTGCGGGTCGTTTACCGGTTACTTATTATAAATCTGTCGATCAGCTTCCTGATTTTGAAAATTATGACATGAAAGGTCGTACGTATCGTTATTTCGATAAAAAACCATTGTATCCTTTTGGATTTGGTTTAAGCTACACCAAATTCAAATACAGTAATATTCAGATTCCAACTAATATTACTACTGAAAAAGATTTTGAAGTAACTGTTGATGTAACAAATGCAGGTGATCGTGACGGTGATGAAGTGGTTGAATTATACTTAAAAGACGAGAAAGCTTCTACTCCACGTCCAATATGGCAATTAGAAGGTTTTGAGCGTATTCATTTGAAAAAAGGAGAAACAAAAACGGTAAATTTCAAGATTACACCTAGACAACTTTCGATGATTAATAAAAAAGACCAGCGCGTTATTGAATCAGGATGGTTTACAATTGCTGTTGGCGGTAAATTACCTGACGGATCAACCGATATTCAAAGTGGCCGATTTAAAATTAATACCGGATCAACTTTATCTGATAAATAAACAAATAAGGGACTTCAATTAAATGAAGTCCCTTTTTTATAATACATGAATCGTTAATTATAAATAATTATTCGATTCTATATAAGTTTTAAAATTCATAATATCATCCTTAATTAATTTTTCAAAATAAGGATTCAAAAATTTTGCAGCTGCTTCACCGGCAACTCCCAGTGGAGCGTGATAAGAAATAGTGATGTCTATTTCGGTAGTTTTTCCTATTGGTTTAAAAACAACTTTTCCAGTGTTTTCAATAGTTGAATCAGCAAGCGATTGCCAGCTTAACATTTGATTTTCTTCATCTTTAATTATTCTGGCTTTCCATGATAATTTTCCAATTCCTGCCGGACCTTTGGCAGTCCATTCTGAAAGCTTTGAATCTATCGTTTTTACTGATTCCAGATGGTTCATAAATCTTGGTAAGTTTTCTAGATTACGCCAAAAACCATACACTTCGTTAACTGGTTTATTAATTAAACTATTGATACGAATATTTACATTAGATGTTTTATCATTTTTAAGATGATCAACCGCATCATAAACCGGGCAATAACCTGAAACACCTCTAAGCAGCATTGCGCTTCCTGAGGTTATTTTTCCGGCGCATTTTTCTTCTTTTGAAATTCCTTTGTATAATAGATAAGCGCCAGCTGTAATCATTGCAATCCTTTCCAGTTTTGATACATTGGTTTTTAAGCCTAACATATTGTGGTGTTGTGTCGGTGAGAATGTTCTTGTTTCCATAATTTCTTTTTTTAATATTCGAATAAAAGTTTGACTAATCTATGTTCCAAATCTATAAGTCCAATTAACCTTTATTTTATAGAATTAAGCAGTTTAATTACATAATTATCAGATTGTAATTAATTGACTGGTATATAAATAACCATTGTGGTACCCGAATTTATTTCGCTAATTCCTTTAATAAAACCACGATGATTTGCTACTATTTTTTGTGCCAATGTAAGTCCGAGGCCACTGCCTTTATAGTTACTTGTAGTATTCAATCGATAAAAAGGTTCAAAAATTCTGGATTCAAAACATTTTTCGAAACCAATTCCATTATCGCTAACACAAATTTTTACATAATTCGTATCTGGATTACCTCCCATTTCTGCAATTTCTTTACTACAAGGCTGTTCGGTTTGAATTTTTATTTCTGGCACAACATCTTTTTTAGAATACCTAATTGCATTGGTTATTAAGTTGGCAAACAATTGTTGGATTTGGTTTGGAATCACATTCAATTCAGGAAATGGTGCAACAGAAACAACTGCGTTTTTCTCGGAAATAGCATCTTTTAGATCACGAATACTTTTTTTCAAAAGTGTATTTAAATCGGTCTTTTTATATTCTTTTTCAAGATAATTCACTCTCGAATAATTAATAAGGTCATTGATAAGCTGCGTCATATTTAGAATCAGACTTTGCACGCGCTCTAAATCATGCCTGCTGGATTCACTGATATTTTTTTCGTTTTCAACAATTCTTTTGCAAAACATGTGAATTTTTCGAAGAGGTTCTTCTAGATAGTGAGTAGCCGAAGATGTAAATGCTTCTAATTGTTTGTTTTGTTTTTCTAATTCTACTTTTTTCATATTCAACAGCTCATTAGCATCGACTAAACTGCTAATATCATTGAAGGTTAGGAGAACTAAATTGGGTGAATTTTGTATCTGACGTGCATTTACCAGCAATGTTTTTTTACCAACACTGGCACAAGTCATATCAACTCTAAAGTTTTCAATAATTTCTTCATTATTGATTACTCTTTTAATTTGCTCTTTAAAGTCTGAAATGTTCCATTGTGCGTTTTCTATTTCAAAAAACAGATGATTCTCTATCTCTTCATCGGTTGTTTTAAAATACTTGAAAAACGCCGGATTAGCACTTTTTACAACACACTCTTTATCAATTACTAATAATGGTTCGTGAATAGTTTTAATAATCGATTCTGAATAATACTGTATGTTTACCAATTGTTTTTGGTACTCCTGAAGCTCATCATTTACACACAACAATTCTTCATTATTAGATTTTAATTCCTGAGTTGCGAGTTCTAATTTATCATCTATTTTATGAATTTCAACTGATTCAGTTACGTCTTCATTAAGCTTAATAGTTGCTCGTAACTGTGATAATTCTTTCTCTAACTCATCAATTCTATTTTGAGTTTGAATTTTTTTAGCTGCTTCATTTTCGAATGAATTGCTTTTTGCAGTTTGTATTACATCTGAAGAAAAGTAACCTGAAACAATCTTTCGGGCAAAAATACTTTGCTGATTTTGTTTATTTTCAAATAAATACGAAGCCTTATTTACAGTTTCTGAATTTCCCAGAAGCAGCAATCCATTTTGTTTTAGTGAATAATGAAAAGAAGCCAATACTTTATTTTGTAAAACAGCTTTAAAATGCAGTAATACATTGCGACAGCTTATTAAATCGATTTTTGCAAATGGAGGATCTTTTACAAGATTATGAACTGCAAAAATACACTTGTCACGAATTATTTTTTTAACATGGTATTGTCCATTATTTTTAGAGAAATATTTTTGCAATCGCTCTTTCGAAATGTGCTGCACATCATAAGTAGAATAAAGAGCTGCTCTGGCTTTTGCAATACTTTTTTCGGAAAGATCAGAAGCAATAATTTGGAATTTTAAGTCTTCATTATTCGTTTGCAATAAATACTCATGCATACAAATTGCCAGCGAATACGCTTCTTCTCCAGTTGCACAGCCTGCGACCCAAATACGTAAAGCTGCATTAGTTTTATTTTCTGTTAATGACGGGAAAACACTAGTATTCAAATTGTCAAAAAAATGACGGTCTCTAAAAAAGTAACTTGCAGTAATTAATAAATCATCATGCAATATTTGCTGTTCTTTTTTATTATTTTGAATTAAACTGTAGTAACTTTCTAAAGTATCTTTTTGCATTATTACCATTCTTATGGCAATACGACGCCTAATAGTTGCTTGCTTATAATTACTGAAATCGTTTCCTGTTTTAAATAAAATAAGCTGAACAATCTTAGTGTAGATTTCTTGTTGATCCTTAGGTAAATGCTCTTCTTCATTATAAGCCAGGTTGAGAATGAATTTTTCCTTAATTTGTAATAATTCGGCAGGAACATCATCTGGTTTTACTACAATATCGGCATCATAAATATCAATAACGGTTTGTGAAATACCTTTGTATTCTGCTGTTTCCGGATTTTGTAATAAGGTAACTCCTCCTAACTCTTTAATTTTTTTAAATCCCAATATGCCATCTAAAATAGTATCTGAAAGTAACATTATGCCTGTAAAATAACTTTTATAAACCTTAGCAAGTGATTCAAAAAAGAGATCAACAGTATTGTTTTGTCTTTCGTTACGTGTATTTCTTTTTAATTGTAACACACCGTCCATTATGGTAAGTGTATTATTTTCAGGCATGATATAAATATTATTAGGTTCTAAATTTATTTCATGTATAATTTCGTGAACAGGAATCTGGGCATATTGTGCTATTATTTCGGATAGGTTGTTTGAAAAATTTGCAGAAAAATACGGCGAAATAATATAAGCCATTCCAGAATTTTGAGCAATTCCTGAAACTATTTTGTTTATAATATCTAATCCTCCCGCAACTGTAGCTATACCTACAACAGGGAAATTTAAAATATTTTCTTGTATGTTTTCTATATTAGGGACAGTCATAATCAATTTTATATCTTGATATCTATATCTAATTTTTTTCTCTCAACAAAAAAACCGCTTGGTATTAAGCGGCCTTTTCTATTTTAATAAAGTGATTAAAATATACGTGGATCTTTAGGATCTGTGTTATCAAAATCATCTTCATTAAGATCATCTTCGTTAAAATCATTTTCTTCGAAATCATCTCTATCAATATCTTCTTCGTCAAGATCGGTTTCTTCAAAATCATCTTTAACAAAATCGTCATCGTTTTCCAGAGGACCTTCCTCATCATCAATAGGGTCTTCTTCGTCAATTCCGTGTTCATCGTCAAGACTATCATTATTATCATAATCGTCTTCATCTATTAAACGTTGATTGATGCGTTCCTCTTCTTCATTCGTTAATGAATTGTCTACCGGATTTACATCTAAATCGTCTTCTCTGTATTGGTTTCTTTCATTTTGAGAATACTGATCATCCTGATTGTAGTTCTCTCTTTCGTCTATATTCATAATAATAAGTTTTAAAAGATTATTTTTAGAATTTATAATGGTAAATATATTTTTTAAAAGGGCCTGTATTTTATATAATATTGATATCTAATTATATAATTACCATTTGAAAGAGATTTATGCTTTTTGCTTAGCCCAAAAAAGTGTATCCAACCTTCTGGCAGAATGTACTTTATCAGGATGAATCGTAGGTGTATATTTTCCAGCTTTATAATTGATATCAAGAATTTCAGCTTTTGGTTCTCTTAGATTGAGCTCTTTATGATGAATATCATAACGATACGTTTCTTCATTAAAATTTTTATATAATGAATGTCTTTCTGTCAGCCATAAATCCAAAGCTGATTTTTCAATAGTAGAAGCTTTACTACTGTCGACCATTGTAAAATGAGAATCTGATTTTTTATTGTCAGATTTTAAACAATGTAATGTTCTTTTTATTTGCGATTTCTGATAAGGTAAGCCCGTAAAAATGCGTGTTAACAAAACTTCTCTAAACTTATCTGTTTCAATAGAGAATAAATAAATACCTGGAATTCCGTCTTTAACAACATAGGTTCTAAGATTTATTTCATGAAAATTAGAGATTCCGGGAAAAGGAGGCAAATTGCGAAGTCGCATATTCTTTACTTCAAAAGCTACGAGAGATACCCATGCTGTATTATCTATCATATCCAGTTCCATTCCTTCAGGAATATATTTTTCTAACAAACTTTTAGGCACACGCCAATGAAAAAATAAAATATTATGCCATTCCTGAGAATATTTCCATTTTTTTTCAGGAAGTGGATATTGCCTGTTTGATGTATGTGCAAGAATTAGATTTGTATTTTTCATTTCTATCATTTTTAAAACATAAACGGATAAGCAGCCATAATTAAATAAGCGATAATGATTATACTCATTATAAAAATGACTACAGTTAAAACAGTTAACATCAATGTAGAATACAAATATTTACCTTGCTGTAACAATTTATAAGTTTGTCGATACTTCCAGTAAGACAAAAAAATCATAAGAGCTCCAGTAATTACTAAAGCAATTCCAATAAAAATGGTAAATCCGTTTTTAGGAATATTGGCATCCTGAAAAAAACTTGCCGGTAATTTATTGACAACTAATGAAAACTTAACGAGTACAAATCCAAATACCATAATTCCGATGCCTGTGCGAATCCAGGACAGAAAAGTTCTTTCATTTGCCAGATGCTCATTAACCATAGGTTTATTATCTATATCCATATTTGTAAATGAATTATTTAATCACTTAAAAACAAGCCAAAATAAATTTGGAATGCTTACAAATTTAAACTCTCTTGCTGTAGATACTTTATACAATTCCATCTCGTATTTACATAATAACAACCTATTGAAGACTAATAAATTATTTAAAATCAGGTTTATAACTGAAAATGCTAATTTTATAATTAGTTAGAAAAATTTTATAAATTACGGTTGAATGGTGTCTCTATATTTGGCTTAGTATTAATAATTTAATTATTCAAAAAAGCTATGAAAACAACAAAAAGTACCACAGCAAGCACTAAAACGAAAAGTGCAAAAACACCATCTAAATCAAAAGGAAATACAAAATCTTCGGCAGCAGAAGGTCTTAGAGAATTATTTGTAGATTCATTAAAAGATATTTACTGGGCAGAAAAAGCGCTAACTAAAGCTTTACCTAAAATGGCTAAGAAAGCGACTTCAGAAAACCTTGTAAACACTATCAATGATCATCTTACTGTGACCGAAGAACAAGTGGCCAGATTAGAAGAAGTGTTTGAATTAATAGGAGAAAAAGCAACAGCAAAAAAATGTGATGCTATGGAAGGTCTTATTAAAGAAGGAGAAAGTATTATGACAGAAACTGCGGAAGGAGCTGTAAGAGATGCCGGAATTATTGCTGCTTCGCAAAAAATCGAGCACTACGAAATTGCAAGCTATGGAACATTAGCCGCTTATGCTCAAACTCTGGGTGAAGATGAAGCTCTGGCTTTGTTACAACAAACTTTAGAGGAAGAAAAAGAAGCCGATACACTCTTAACTGAAGTAGCTTACAACAATATCAACTTCGAAGCCGCTTCTGATGAAGATTTGGAAAATGAAGAAGAATAAATCCTATTCAATACCAAGGAAAAAACCTGTAATTCTTAAATTAAGAATTACAGGTTTTTTTTAATTATTTCGTGATACTTTCTATAATGAGTCTGGCCGTTTTATCTATTGCCTGAAGTACAATTTCTTCTGGAGAACCTTTAAAAATTTCCTGACAATTAATGTTTTCATTAGGAGTTATGATACTAAAAAAAATGGTTCCAACAGGTTTTGTTGCAGTTTCACTGCCTCCTGCTGTGGTTAATCCTGTAATGGCCACAGTCACTTTCGAATTAAAAAACTGAGCTACCTGCTGCGCTAATATTTGAGTTACTTCGGCAGATTCAGCCGTGTAATTTTCAATTGTTGAGTAAGGTACTTTTAATAATTGCTCTTTTACAAATACCTGATAACATACAATTCCTCCACGCAAAACTTTTCCGGAATCTACAGTCATTGAAAATTCGGCGCTCATTCTTCCTGCAGTAGCACTTTCGGCAAAAGCAATATTCCACCCTTTTTCAGCTAAAGCTTTACTGCATTTTATAACAATCTCTGACGGCATAATTTTGATTTTAATAATAGCTTATTAATACATCTTTCTACACTGCTGTTTTGTAAATTGTTTCATTACTTTTTTCGAGCTGATGAAATAAATCCAAAGCATTTTTAAACTCTTCATCAATATTAAAATAATTGTAGTTAGTCGCTTTTTGTACTAAGTCAAGTTCAGCATTTTCCTGATTGAGCGCACTTGGAACAGCATAAAACACCTCATCTTTAGTAATAAATCCATGTATAAATGCTGCTTTGTCCAGATTGTCATTTTCGAACTTTGGAACTTCAGTTACCTCAGTAATTTTTTCTTCGAATGATTCATAATCGGTGGATTCGCTAACAAAATGAATGGAACGACCTTCTAATTTCTCAGAAAACTGATGTGTAAATTCAAAAAAACGATTTACCGGTCCTGTGTAAAACAGTTTTTCATAATTAGTATATTGGTCTTTTATATCACAATAATCTGTGTCTAACAATACCTCAATATTCGGATTGTCTAATATATTTTCGAACAATTTTGTGAAACCTTCTTTTGGCAATGCCTGATACAAATTTGACAAATAAGCATCATCATGATTATTGCTGACTACTATAGGATTCCAGTCTGAAAATTGATTCACATAATCCCAAACAACATCTTCAGTTGTGTAAAATAAATGTGATCCATATTTAGAAACTAAATTGCCATCTTCATCTAAATAATCATAACAATTTCCTGCAATATGATTTTTCTTTTCGATAATTAAAACCTTCTTTCCTAGTGAGGCATAACGTTCGGCTAAAATTGCGCCTGAAATTCCTGCGCCTATGATTAAAATATCGATATTTTTCATTTTGCAAAAGTTTTAATTATTGATTTCATCTTATCGGCAGTGGTATCCCAGGATGTTTTTTTAAGTGTATGGTAATATTCTAATTCCATTGACAAACGGTCTCTTTTGTCTAATGAAAACTGAATGGCTTCGCTAAATTCATCGGCAGTTTCAATCAGGCTCACACTAATACCATGATTTTTAACAACTTCATTAATTTTAGTCGAAATTATTGGTCTTCCTGCAGCCATATATTCTAATGTTTTTACAGGACTTATAAATTTAGTACTATCGTTTACAACAAATGGCATCATTGCAATATCGAATGCTTTTAGATAATTTGGCAACTGATTGTACAATCTTAGTCCGAAGTAATGGATATTAGGTTCTTTAGGGAGCTCATCTTCGCTAATTCCTACTAATGGTCCAATCATAGCAAATGATACATTAGGTAATTTCTTTGCCACTTCGTGAAGTAATTCTAAATCAATACGCTCATCGATTACACCACAATAACCAACAATTGGTGATTTTAAATGCGTAATATCATCAGGAATAGCGATTCCGTTTAATGCTTTTGCAAAATGATATTGATCTACTGAATTAGGAAAACAATACACATTTTTATGATATTGTTTCTTGATTTCGTACAATGATTTTCCAGCTGTAAAAATGATATTTGCCTGAGTAATTAAATATTTTTCCTGATTGAATAAATGTTCCGGAGCGTTTTTAAATAACGAAAGCTCGTCAACACAATCATAAATTACATTTTCAAAATGAACGGTATCTAATAGCGAATAAAAAACCGCCGAATAAAACCATCCAAAAGGAATACTTTCATTACTTACATATTTAGGAATTATCGAAGCTATAGACGGAATATCTTTTACATTAGGCTGTAAAACATGTAGCATTTCGTCAATAATGATAATGTTTCCTGAATCTTCATTTTCATCGTATGCCAATGGTTCTTCAACAAAAAGAATTTTCATTGTTTTTGCCATTCGGCTAATAATATGTTGCGGACGCTGATAAACAAATTGCCATCTTAAATGACTAAATACAATCATATCATAATATTCAGCTGAATCATGATAAGATGAGATTTCATCAGTAAAAGTTTTTTTTTGGGCGTTGTGTAAATTATCTATCATACTACTAATTTTTAGGTTATTCAATTTAAAATCGTATTCGGAAAACGGGGCATTTTTTCCAAATTTTGCTGACTACAAATTTATAATCAGGTTCTTGTAATTTCTTACACTTTACAGCAGGATAGTTATATAATTACCAGTAATTAGAAATAGTAATACTTATTTTGAATTATAGATTTATTAAATTCAAATTACTTTTTCTTTTTATCACTTTTATTCTCCACAGTTTCTTTAGCTTTACTAATACTTGTAGCAATCGCAGCTCCTTCATCTAATTTTCCATCTCTCAAAATAGCATTAGCAATTTCAATAGCTTTATTTCTAATTTTAACCGAAAGATTCTTCATTGCATCGGGATAATTTTTTTTTGTCCACGGCATAAGCTTAATTTTTAAATTAATACTAAAACCAAATATAATTGGAAGGAGTTTTATCAAATTACACAATTCATTTTGTCCTTTATATAATTAACACTTAAAGAGCTGTCTTTTCTCAATATGGAAATATTGAAATTTCTTTTAAAAATTATGAAACGAATTCTCTCTTAATGATTTATAATTTTACAAAACATCAAATTTGATTTTATAATGTTAGTAATAGATTATAATATTTAACTGAAATAGGAAATCATTTTTTTGAAATAAAAAATTAATAAACAATTAAAATCTAAAGATTATGAGCACAGCTAAAGTAGTATCAGGAGTAGCAGCAGGTCTTGCTATAGGAACAGTATTAGGAATTCTTTTTGCACCTGATAAAGGTTCAGAAACCCGCAACAAAATTATAGACAAGAAAAATAATCTTGTAGATAAAGCGAAATCTAAATACAATAATTTAGAAAGTTCTTTAAAGAATCAATTTCAAAACGTAAAAGAAAACGTAAAAGAAGAAGCTACAGACTTAGCTGAAAAAGCAACAGCTACTGTAGAAAAAAGAAATATTTATTAATATTTCTAACTACAATTAGTTGGAATTTTGTTCGTTATTAATAGAATACAATTAATGTAGTAAAAGATATAGATTATGACTGACAATGTAACAAATACAGCTACTTTTCTACAAAAAACAGAAAATTATAGTAAGGCATTTTTTGAAATGTTTCAACTAAACGCCATTGAGAAATCAGAAGATATAATTTATCTGCTAATTTTTCGATTTGCTGTTTTTATAACAATTGCATTGTCAGTTATAACTATTAGTTTTGGTATTACTTTATGGATTGATGAGCAATTAACAACATCTTTCCATGACTTTTTTATGACAGGATCAATCTTCACCTTATTATTAGCTGTAATCAATCTTTTTCGCTAATATCACTTTCATAAAATGTATTATCAATCAACATAGCTAATAAATAGTAGCACTATGTTATTCCTTAGTATAATCATATTCCATTTTACAAAAGAATAGTTTTCTCATTAAAACTGTAATCTTATTTTGTTCAAAACAGCAATATATTTCTTGATACTGCTGTCAATAATATTGAAAAATCTAATACGGTAATTTCACTAAAATAACATCTCTTAAAAATTGGAATATTATAAAACAATTGGCTAATTGTATAAATTCCTCATCAATAAATAGAATATTTTTATTCTATAACATAAAAATCTTAAATATTATGAAAAATTTATTTACTGTCCGCAAAAGTTTTTTAATAGCAGGACTTATCGCTTTAACATTTATTTCTTGTAAAGATGCTGCAAAACCAGAAGATACTAAAGATGCTGCTGAAGAAATTAACGAAACAAAATTTGAAGAAGTAGATTCTAAAGAAGATCAGGCATCGTTCTTTGTGGATATTGCTGAAATTAATCTGACTGAAATTGAATCAGCCAAATTAGCACAGGAAAAAGCGACTCATCCTGAAGTTAAAAAATTTGCTGCTATGTTAGTTACAGAACATGCTAAAGCAAGCAACGAATTAAAGATGTTAGCCGATAGCAAACAAATTACATTACCAACTTCATTGACTGATAAAGGTAAAAATGAGTATGACCAATTAAACAAAAAAACGGGTCATGATTTTGACAAAAAATTCATTGATGAAGTAATCAATGGTCATGAAAAAGCTATTAAAAAATTAGAAGATGCTTCGACTGATAATGATAATGACCAAAATGCAAAAACCTGGGCTTCAACTCAAATTACTGCATTAACAAAACATCTTCAGGAAGCTAAAATGATTAAAGAAAAATTAGATAAGAAATAATTTTTTTAGCTGAATTACCAAAAAAGGGAAAGTTTTAAACTTTCCCTTTTTTAATTTCCTTATTTCTGATCATCACCACTAGGATTTTGCCGCTCTATTCTCTGGTCCTTTTGAGGATGTTCATCGAGACTTCTATCCTTATCATTTTCTTTATCTCGCTCTTTTTCTTTAGGATTTTCTATTTCTCTGTCAGGTTGATTCTGTTCTTCACTGTTTAACTCAAAACTTTCATTTGCTTCATCAATATCTTTGAGTGCATCTTCATATTTATTATCGGATTCAATCTCATTATATTCTGTATTTCTTAATCCTTTGCTTTCTTCAGCACGATTATTTTGTTGTGATTTATCATATCTATTTTCCATAATAGTTTGTAGTTAAATGTTATACGTATTATAAATTTATTCAGATAATCAACTTAATTATTACAAAATTAACTACGATTTTTTCATAATTAGCACATCCATTATATAAAGCAATAACGCTACAAATAGACATTTAAAAACAAATTGTTTTTTTTAATTTTATTTAGAATAAGTAAAAATAATTTGTTTAAGAAAATTTTAGCATTTACTTTTGCCGAAATAATTCTAAACAAAAAATAAATGAAGATATCTTATCAGCAAAAAATTTTATTTACACTGTTTTTTTTAGTTTCATTGACTATGATGGGACAAAATTCAGGGAAAATTATTGGTAAAGTCACATTAAGTGATAATAGTCCTGCAGAAAATATTGCAGTTGCTTTAAGAAATACAAAATATAATACTGTTACTAATTTTAATGGCCAATATGAGTTTAAAAATGTTAAGCCGGGCAATTACATTTTAAGTATAAATGGTATTGCAATTAAAGCAATTACAGAAAATATAACGGTAAACAGTAACCAGACTATTACTAGAAATTTTAAATTAAATGAAAATAAGGAGGAGCTAAATGAAGTAATCATTAAGAAAAATAAATACAAACAAAATCAGCCTTCGTTGTCACTTCGTTTAAATACTCCAGTTTTAGAAATTCCACAAAACATCCAAATCATTAGTGGTCAAACCTTAAAAGACCAACAAATTACCAGTATGAGTGACGGTGTTATTCGTAATGTTAGTGGAGCAGTTCGTTTAGAACACTGGGGAGATATGTACACTAACATTAATATGCGTGGTTCTCAAATACAAGCTTTCCGTAATGGTTTTAACGTAGTATCCTCTTTCTGGGGACCACTTACTGAAGACATGAGTTTTGTAGATCATATCGAATTTGTAAAAGGACCTGCAGGATTTATGCTTTCAAGCGGAGATCCAAGCGGATTATATAATGTAGTTACCAAAAAACCAACAGGGATCACTAAAGGTGAAGTAAACGTTACAGGCGGAAGTTTTGACTTTTACAGAGCAAGTATTGATCTAGATGGAAAACTAGATAAAAAAGGGAAATTATTGTACCGCTTTAATGGTTCTGCTCAAAACAGAGGATCACATCGTAAATTTGAACACAATGATCGCTATGCAATTGCACCTGTAATTTCATATCAAGTTGATGATAAAACTAAAATTACTTTAGAATATAACTATCAACATGCTAACACTACCGAAGTAGGTTCGTATTATGTTTTTGGTCCTGCTAGTGGCGGATATGCAAATTTACCGGTAGGTTTTACTATGACACAACCTGGTGTACCAGATACAAAAATCAATGACCATAGTGCGTATTTAATGTTTGAACATAACTTTAATTCTAACTGGAAATTTACAGCTCAAACTTCTTATTTTAAATATCTACAACAAGGCTACAGTTCTTGGCCTAGTGCTGTAGGGCCACATTTTATTGATACCGATGACGATAAAATTCCAGATACACAAGTTTTAGACGCTGGAGAAGAAATTAGAAATGTTAGTATCTGGGATGCTGATGGTAATATGTATTTAGGGCAAATGTTCTTAAACGGAAAATTTAACACCGGTAAAGTTACTCATAAATTTTTAGGAGGAATTGATTTAGGTAGTAAAGATTACTTAGCTGATTGGGGACAATCACATGACCTTGATACATTTACTACACCATTTAATGTTTATAATCCAAATTATGGAACACCTGTTAATGGTTTACCTAATTTCGATCGTGAAACACCACTTAAAGAAAGAGCTGTAGCCACATATGGCTCTCAATATGCTGCAGCTTATGCTCAGGATGAACTGGGATTTTTTGAAAACAAATTAAGATTAACACTTGCAGCCCGTTATACCTGGATAAAACAAACAAGTACTTACAGTGATCCAGCCTCTGACGGTCATATCACTCCTCGAATAGGTTTAAGTTATTCAATTAATCCATCCACTTCTATGTACGCATTATACGACCAAGCTTTTTCTCCTCAGCCAGGGATTACCAGAAGTGGTAGTGTAAAACCTCTAACTGGTACAAACAGGGAGATAGGTATTAAAAAAGACTGGTTCAACGGAGCATGGAGCACTACTCTATCTGCTTATAGTATATTGAAGCAGAATGAATTAACAAGTGACCCTCAAAATACTCCCGGAGAAAATTACAGTGTAATTTTAGGTGAGAATAAAGCTGAAGGATTTGAGGTTGATTTAAGAGGTAAAATTGTAGAGGGTTTAAACTTAATTGCCAATTACGCTTTTACAGAATCTAAAGTAACTAAAATTTCAGATGCTATTTCTCAAGCTACAGGTATCAATAAAGGCGATATCATTCCTGGCTATTCAAAACATGTGGCAAACGCATGGTTAAACTATACATTCCCTAGCGGAATCTTAAAAGGTTTTGGCGCTTCTATTGGAGGAACTTATCTTGCCGGACGTCAAACTGATACCTGGAGTCCGGGATTAGAAAAATTACCAACCTATTTCAAAATGGATGGTGGTTTGTCTTATGAAACAAATAAATTTAAAGTAACAGCTAATGTATTCAACATTTTAGACAAATATTTATACAGCGGTTCCTTTTATCAATGGGTTAGTGAAGGAGTATACTATTGGCAAACCGAAGCTCCTAGAAACTTTAGAGTTGGTGTGACTTACAAATTTTAAAAATTACACTTTATAATGCTAAAAGGCTTGTTAATCTTATGGATTACAAGCCTTTTTTTCATAAAAGTAGTACTACTTCAGTTTTATACTTACTCTACCCTACATTCTGGAAAATGTAAAATGGGAAAATTACAAGAATTGGCTATAAAACAAAGTTCATTTGCTTTTGTGTGTAAACTTAAAGCTTCTTCTGTTTTTTCCTTTTCCTGAATAATTACTTTAGGAAACAAACGTATTTCTACAATTCGGCCTGAACCATTTTCTAAAACTTCAAGAGTTGCTTCGGCATTATCTTCATATGAAATTACAGTTATATTGTTTTGAGAACACACATACAAATAAGACATCATGTGACAGGAAGTTACACTGCTCAACAATAAGTCTTCGGGATTGTATAAATTAGGATCACCCTTGAATGCTTTGGCTGCCGAAACATCTAAAATAGCCTTTCCATCAATACTAATTTGGTGCGTTTTAATATATCTTTTGAAAACCAAATTCCAGTTTAATTTTGCCTTGAATAAATGCTTAAATCCCATATATCAAATATAAATCTACTTAACCGCAAAGGTCGCAATGTTTTTCGCAAAGGGCACAAAGATTTAAAAAAATTTAATCTGTACCAATTTCTTAAATCTGTTTAATCTGCGTTCCAATTTTTATACTAGACTTTGAAAAGAAAAATTAGGATATCATAAACAGCTAATCTGTATTTGCTTTATTATATTTGTAATAACAACCTTAAACTGCCCCAAAATGAAAAAGCACTTCAAAATAATTGGCTTATTCTCTTTTTCTATTTTATTATTTTCTTGTAATAGTACAAAAAATGTAAAAAACGAAAAAAGCTCTGAAATCACCGAAAAATATTGGAAATTGATTGAAATTAACGGTCAAAAAGTAACCGTAGAAAATTTTGCAGCCAAAGAACCTCATTTAATTTTAAAAAAAGAAGAAAATAGAGTTAACGGAAACGGTGGCTGTAATTCTTTTTTCGGAACTTATGAACTACAGGCAAATGTGAATCGTATTTCATTTTCAAAAATAGGTTCCACAAGAATGGCCTGTTTAAAGCCTACCGTTGAAAATGACTTTTTTAAAGTACTTGAAACAGTTGATAATTACACGATAAAAAACGATACTTTACAATTAAACAAAGCGAGAATGGCTCCTTTAGCCAAATTTGTAGCCGTATATCTTAAATAAAAAAATATGCTAAACTGGAACGACCTTATAAAATATGCCACACATGGCAATCCAACTCCACCAAAACGAGTAGAAAAAACTGCTCAGGAATGGAAAGCAATGTTAACTGACGAAGAATATTATGTAACGCGTCAGCAAGGAACTGAAAGAGCACATAGTTCAGAAATGTGTAATCTTTTTGAACCTGGAAAATATGCCTGTAAATGTTGTAAAACACCTCTATTTGATGCTACAACTAAATTTCAAAGCGGAACAGGCTGGCCTTCTTTTACGCAGCCAATGGTTGTTGAAAATGTTGCTTACAACAAAGATGTGAGTTATGGAATGATTCGAATTGAATGTGTTTGCAATATTTGTGATGCTCATCTAGGACATGTTTTTCCTGATGGACCTGAACCAAGCGGTTTACGTTATTGCATTAACGCAGTTTCTTTAGAAAAAATAAAAGAGTGAAAGTTCTTAAATCATTAAGAAATTTAGAGAATTAAGAGTTAAAAATTCCGAACATTAAAAACAAAGCCGACAGTCTTTAAAAAACTTGTCGGCTTATTTATTTTTAAAATAAAACTTAAATTACCTGAATTTCTTAATGGTTTAATAAACAATTAGTTCATTAAAAAAACAACTAATCCTCTGGCTCCATGAGCTCCAAGAACTAATGACTGTTCGATATCGGCAGTTTTAGAAGGTCCGGCTATAAAAGTACCAAAACCATAATCTAAATTACCAATACGCTCATAAGCCTGTTGCATTGTAGGCAAAATGTCTTTTTTATTTACAATAATAGATAAATATTGCGCGATAAAAGGAGAAACTCTTTGACCAAGAATTCCATCGGTCACCCAAAGTCCTGAATTTTCAGCCACACCAAAATGAGCTGTTACAATTGATAAATCAACATTAGCTAAACTATGCGGATCATCATTTGTCCAATCCGTTTCTGCAATATCTCCAAATTCCGGGATAGTGGTAATTATTCTTTTAGCGGTAGGATAATGAGTAGCAATGTAAGCTTTCACTTCTTCAATACTGTTCACTTCTTCACAAAAACCACCAATTCCCTTCAAAACCGTTTTATAAGTTTCAATTACATCTATCTTATCTAAACCTAAAAAGCTAAGACTAGGTAATTCATTTAGGTCTGTAGGCTGATTACTTTTTATTTTATTTAAAATACTATCTCTACTGCTCATTATTTCTTGTCTTTAGATTCTTTTGCTCTTTTAGCATACCATTCTCTAAATGATTCCTCTGGTGGTGCTGGCATTTCTCGTTGGTTGTACCAGGCATTCATACTATTATTAACCATAAACGGCATGTTTTTAATCACAAATCGGCCTGCTTTTCCTGCGATTTTAAAAACTGTAGGATTTGCTAAAACTGCCGACATTCCTTTCATAGCCATTGTTTTAGAAGATGGAGTATAACCTTCTTTAACTAAAACCTGACGCCATTTATACAACTGATCGTGAATATCAATTTTTACCGGACAAACATTAGTACAAGAACCACATAAAGTACTTGCAAATGGCAAATCGGCATTCTTTTTCATGTCTAAGTTTGGAGCCAAAATCGAACCAATAGGACCTGCAACGGCATTGTGATAACTGTGTCCTCCACTTCTTCGGTAAACCGGACAAGTATTCATACAAGCTCCACAACGGATACATTTTAATGAGTTTCTAAATTCTTCACGTCCTAATTGAGTACTTCTGCCATTATCAACAATTACAATGTGCATTTCCTGACCTTCTCTTGGTTTTTTAAAATGGCTTGAAAAAGTTGTAATAGGCTGTCCTGTAGCACTTCGGGCTAAAAGTCTTAAAAATACTCCCAGATGTTTACGTTCTGGAACCAGCTTTTCAAATCCCATACAGGCAATATGTACATCAGCAAGATGTGCACCCATATCGGCATTTCCTTCATTGGTACAAACCACAAACTCTCCTGTTTCGGCAACAGCAAAGTTTACTCCTGTCAAAGCTATTTTGCGCGTCAGAAACGTATTTCTTAATTCTTGTCGGGCAGCTTCGGTTAAATATTGAGGATCGTTATTCCCTTTTTCTGTATGTAAATGTTCATGAAAAGTATTACTTACATCTTCTTTTTTAAGATGAATTGCAGGCAATACGATATGACTTGGCGGTTCTTTTCTTAATTGAACAATAAATTCCCCTAAATCAGAATCAATTACTTCAATTCCATTGTCTGCTAAGTAATCATTCAAATGACATTCTTCGGTAAGCATTGATTTTGATTTTACCATTTGGGTAACACCATGCTTAGCAATGATCGAATGTACTATTTTGTTGTGTTCGGCTCCATCGGCAGCCCAGTGAACAATGATTCCGTTTTCTTTGGCTTTAGCTTCAAATTCCTGTAAATAATGATGCATGTTAGAAAGCACATTAAATTTTATTTTAGAAGCAGTATCACGTAATGCTTCCCATTCTGGTATAGCATGAGCTGATTTATCTCTTTTTGAACGAACAAACCAAAGTGTTTGATCGTGCCAGTTTACACGTTCTACATCTTTATTAAAAATAGCCGCTGCGTGACTATGATCTATTGTATTTTCTTTCATATATGTGAAAGTTTAATTTTTTATTGTCAAATATGGTATCACCTTGTATTTATTAATAGTGGCGATTTTATATTGAGTTTAAAATTTCTGCAATGTGAATTACTTTAATATTGCTTTTTTGTCTTCTTAGAATTCCTTCTAAATGCATTAAGCAAGACATGTCTCCTCCTGTAATGTAATCTACATTGTGTTCTTTGTGATCTTGTATACGATCTTGTCCCATTTTTACTGAAACTGCCTCTTCTGTAACACAAAAAGTTCCTCCAAAACCACAACATTCATCTTTTCTGTTTAAAGAAACTAATTCTAAACCTTTAATAGAACTTAATAACTGATTAGGTTTAGAAAAAGGAGCAGCATTAAGCTCACTCATTTGCGAAAGCTTTAATCCACGCTGCCCGTGACAACTTTGATGCATTCCTACTTTGTAAGGAAAATTTCCTTCAATCGATTCTACTTTTAATACATCGGTTAAAAATTCTGTCAATTCATACACATGCTTTCTAATATGCGTAGCAGCAGCTTCATTCTCTTTAGAATGAAGGTGTTCCTTCACATGCATAGTACAACTTCCGGAAGGACAAACGACATAATCAAATTCAGAAAAATTATTTACAAAATTAGTATCACATCCTCCTGTTAAATGAGCGTAACCGCTATTAGCCATTGGTTGACCACAGCAGGTTTGATCCATTGGGAAACTTACTTCACATCCAAATTTCTCTAACAACTCTAAGCTTGCAATACCTATTTGCGGATAAAATTGATCCACATAACAAGGTATAAAAAGTCCAACTTTCATAGTGCTGATTTTTATTTTTTTCAAAGATACTATGTAATTCGCATAACTACTATTGGAATTTACATCCAACTTTAGTTTATACTCATTCCATAGAGTTTTTATTTATTGTTTAACACTTTAATTAAAATTGCCTATCAATATTCTTTTAAATTGAATGATGATAGGCATATTTATATTAATGTTTGTAAAATTTTAAATCTATTAAATCATTTTGAATTGGTTTTGCATTCCAATTCTTATGAATGGCCAGAGCGGCTCCCAATGAACTGGCTTGTGCCATCGATGCGGCATAAACTTCCATTGTTGGGAAAGCTTCGGCTAATAAATTCATATAAATTGAGTTTTTACTAAATCCTCCGTCAACAAAAACTTTCTTTACCGGACTGTTGTGAATCACTAAGTTAGTAGAAACAATTTGTTGAGCGATTAGATCTAACATCAATTGGTGATAAGCTACATCATAGTTTTCAAAAACCGATAAATCTCTCGTGTTGAAAGGACAGTCTTTTAAAATACTACTGTCTCCCTGATACTGAACAAATTTAGCTCTTAATTCATTAATAATATCCTTATCATAAAGAACGTGCTTGTATGAATCAACGGCTACATTAAAATGTTTTGCCAGTTTTAACGATTGAATTTCGTGTTCATTTCCTGCAAACAAACGAGAAGCTTTTACTGGTTTACCTTTATAATGTAAAAAGCATAAGCAATCGTTTTGTAATTCATCAAAGGTTAGCTTTTTATCATTAAACGGGTTCATTGTAATTACCCAGGTTCCTGTTGATAATAACACAAACGGATCTTCAAAATTGATAATGTAAGGAATCAAAGCTGATGAACTGTCATGTAAACCAATTCCTACTGCAATATCGTTTTCGATAATAACAGCGTCTTCTGAACTATGAATTGGAGCTAACTTTTCAGTAATATTTTGCTTTCTAATCCATTTGTGGTATTTCATTTTATTGAAATTCCAAAGATTAGTATGACATCCTATACTTGTAATATCAGTAAATCCTTCTTTTGTTAAGAGAAAACTCATGTATTGTGGTAAATGCAAACAGTATTTTACCTTGTCAAAAACCTCTGGGTTTTCTTTTTTCAAACGGTAAATTTGCATTCCGGAATTTAAGCTTCCCAAAACTGGTGAAGCAGTTTTTACTGCAAAAACTTCTTCTCCTTTGTATTTAGTATAAAACTTATTCTTAAGATTTTCAGGATATGGTTTCAGGTAATTGTACAAAGGCGTTAAAGGATTTCCTTCTTCGTCAATATACACAAAACTAGCACCATAAGTACTAAAATTAACGGCTTTTAAGTTATATTGGGTTTGAGATTTCATCTGTTCCCAACAGCCCAAAAACCAGTCTTTTAGCGCTACAATATCTTCGCATGGAAATCCGTCTTCATCAACTGTCTCTGAAAGATTTACTGAATTTTCCCAGACAATTTGATAGCTTTCGTTAAATAGAAAGGCTTTTTTATTTGTTTTTCCAATATCGAAAATGGCTACTGCATTCATTATTTAATTATGTGTTATATGTTATGAGTTATGGGTTATGGGTTTATTATTTTAGTCCGAAAGGGCTCAATCATATACAGTCAGTTTTTTTAATAATAAAAAAACTTCATAACTCATAACTCATAACTCCTAATTCAAAATTATAATCCTGTTGCTACAGTTTTTAATCCTCTTTCTCCAATTAAGTTCTCACGAACTCCTAATTGACGGTATAAAGCCACTGGATTAAGAGCTGCACCAGAACGTAAACGAGCTTCAGCAACTAATGCACGAACATCTGTACGGAAAGCATTTTGTAAAATTTCCTGAGCTTTCACTACATCATTTTCGTTTTGAGCAATTTCTAAAGCTTTTCTGTCAACAGAAAGAGCCTGAGCATAAGCAATCATAATCGCCTCAACAGATTGTAATAAATCTTCCATTGGATCTTTTATATTGTGAGAAGCATCAATCATCCAACCTAAATCAGTTGCATGGTTCATTCCTCTGGCGTCCATTCCTTCAACTAATTCGCTAAAGATTAAGAATAACTGATAAGGTTTTAATGCACCTGCAGTTAAATCGTCATCTCCGTATTTAGAATCATTGAAGTGAAAACCTCCTAATTTATCATCCATCAATAAGATAGAAACAATTTGCTCAATATTAGCATTTGGAAGGTGGTGACCTAAATCAACTAAAGTTTTCGCTTTATCACCTAATTTTTTTACATAAGAGTAAGATTGTCCCCAGTCAGCTACTGTAGTTGAGTAGAAGTTAGGCTCAGCACATTTGTACTCTAAGAATAATTTCCAGTCAGCTGGTAATGCAGCATAAATTTCCTGTAAACTTTCTAAAGTATTTTCGTAAGCTTTACGGAAATTCAATTGTCCTGGAAAATTAGATCCATCAGCTAACCAGATTGTTAATGAATTAGAACCTAATTCAGCTCCTTGCTGGATCACATCAATATTATGTTGAACCGCTTGTTTACGGATTGCTTTGTTTACATTTTGTAATGAACCAAACTTGTAAGAATGCTCACTATTAGCCTGGTCTTGAAATGTATTAGAGTTAACAGCGTCAAATTTCAAATCGTGTTGAGCTGCTAAAGCTTTGATAGACTTATAATCAGTCACAGTATCCCAAGGAATGTGTAATGAAATAGCTCCTGAAGCTTTGTTTAAAGCGTGTAGCAAACCTACATCTTCGATTTTTTCTTCTAATGAACGAGGCTCTCCACCACCTGCAAAACGACCAAAACGAGTTCCTCCTGTTCCTAAAGCCCAAGATGGAATTGCAATTTGGAAATCAATTAATTTTTGAATGATGCTTTCACTTTGAGCAATTTCTGATGCTGTGAAAACTAATTTGTTTTTATGTGCAGTATAAAGCCCTTCGTTGTGAGCTGCAATTTTATTAGAATCTAATATCATGATAATTTAAATTTTTAAGGTAAATAAAAAACTTCTTTAAGTGAAATACTCACTGGAGAATTGTCAGGATTGGCATCCATAATGTCTCCCATATATTTCCACCATTTTTGCATAACAGCATGTTTAGGTAGTTCGTCTAATCGGCTAGGATCTTCAATTTTTAAAACACCAAAAAGGGCATGTGTATCATCATCAAAAAAAATGGAGTAATCTTCTACTCCTACACTTTTTAGTAATTCGGCTAATTCCGGCCACAATTCATCATGTCTTTTTTGGTACTCTTGAACCTTACCCTGATGCAATTGCATTTTAAATGCTACTTTTTTCATACTAAATGGAAGTTATAAATTAGGAAGTCCTAAACAATTTTGAAACCCTAAATTGTTATAAAAAATTATTTTAAAAAAGGATAAAAAAATTAAAGATGCAGTAATCAGATTAAGAAAAATCTAACGCCCGAAAAGAATCGGACGTTAGATGAATCAATCTAAAAACTAACATCTAAAATTATCTATAAAAGCCCATAGATACTCCACCGTCAACATTTAATGCATTCCCTGTTGATTTGCTTAACAAACCTCCAACAAAAGCATAACATGCGTTAGCGATATCGTCTGGTAATATAATTTCGTTTAATAAAGTACGCTTAGCGTAGTAAGCTGGCAATTCAGCTACAGTAATTCCGTAAGCTTTAGCACGTCCTTCAGCCCATCCACCTGACCAAATGTTTGAATCAGAGATTACAGCATCTGGGTTTACAGTGTTCACACGGATTTTATCAGCTCCTAATTCAGCAGCCATCAAACGAGTCAAGTGAGCCTGAGCCGCTTTAGCTGAACCGTATCCAGGGTTGTTTGGTCCTGCAACAACTGCATTTTTAGATACGATGTTTACGATATCTCCACCAAAACCTTGCTTACGCATTACTTCGATTCCAGCTTTAGAAACAATAAATTGTCCTTTAACTAAGATATCATATAATCTATCCCACTCCTCTAATGAATGCTCAGCAATTGATTTAGAAATACTGATTCCTGCATTGTTAACTACAATATCAACTCCTCCAAATGCTAAACAAGCAGCATCTAAAGCTAAAGCTGTACTAGCATCATCAGTAACGTTTAATAAAGTACTAGAAACAGCATCTTTACCAAAAGTTTTTACGAAATCAGCAGTTGCTCCTTCTAAACGCTCTTCGTTAATATCATTGATTACGATACAAGCACCTTCTTCAGCGAATTTTTTAGCGATAGCCTTACCAATTCCTCCTGCAGAACCAGTAATTAAAGCGATTCTTCCAGATAATGCTTTTGGTTTTGGCATACGTGATAATTTAGCTTCTTCTAACAACCAATACTCGATATCAAAAGCTTCCTGACGTGGTAATGCAATGTACTCAGAAACTGCCTCAGCTCCTTTCATTACATTTACAGCATTTGTATAATATTCAGATGCCAAACGAGCCATTGTTTTGTCTTTTGCAAAAGTAAACATACCAACTCCTGGATATAAAATTACAACCGGGTTTGGATCACGCATTGCTGGTGAGTTCGATTTTTTGCAAGTGTTATAGTACTCAGTGTACATTTGACGATACGCTTCAAAAGCAGGAGCTAACTTCGCTTTGATAGCATCAACATCAGATAAATCTTCGTTTGGAGCCAATTCGATTACTAAAGGACTAATTTTAGTTCTCAAGAAGTGGTCAGGACAAGAAGTTCCAAGAGGAGCTAATTTCTCTAAATCATTAGAGTTGATGAATTCTAAAACTCTTGCGTCATCAGTATAGTGACCAATCATTTTACGCTCAGAAGAACAGAAACCTCTCAAGATTGGAGCTAATTTAGCAGCCTGTACTTTACGAGCTTCAACATCTAAACTTTCGATTTTTTGACCTCCAAAAACAGGACGTGTTTTTCCGTAGTTAGACTCTAAATACTCAGCACATTTCTCGATTACTTCAAGAGTGTTGATATAACTTTCGTATGAAGTATCTCCCCAAGTAAATAAACCGTGAGATCCTAACATTACTCCTTTTAATTTTTTTCCTTTAGCAGCAGCTTCTTCAAGGCAGGCACGCATTTGCAAACCTAAGTCGAAACCTGGACGTTGCCATCCAACCCATCCAATCTCACCATTGAATAATTCTTCAGTGATTTTTTTACCGTCTTTTGCAGCAGCAATAGCAATAGCAGCATCCGGGTGTAAGTGATCGATGTGAGCAAATGGTAAGAAACCGTGTAATGGAGTATCGATTGAAGGCGCTTTTGAAGCTAAATCAAAAATACAGTGGTTGAATAATTCCACCATTTCGTCTTCATGCTCGATTCCTCTGTAAACGTTTTCTAAGTTGCGTAATCTTTCTAAGTAAAGAGCAGCACAACCTGATTTTGTTAATGTTCCAATATCACCACCAGAACCTTTAATCCACATTACTTCAGAATCAGCTCCTGTTAATGGATCTTTATCAGTAATTTTTACAGAAGTATTACCACCCCCGTAGTTCGTTAATCTCAAATCAGCTCCTAATAAATTAGAGCGATAGATAAAAAGTGCTACTTCATCTCCTGCTAGTTCAGCAGCTTTTGCATCATCCCAAAGGTAACTTACGTGTTTAAAAGTCATTGTGTTTGTATTTGACATTGTTATATTAAATTTAAAATTGTTAATCTATTTTATAGTGAATTCCCTATACCAACTAAAACAATTGACAAGAACATTAATGAAATTCCGAAAAAGAAAACTTTATAAGTCTTATCCGAAACACCTTTCCATTCTTTCAAATAGAAGCCCCAGAAATTAGCTGTCAAGATAATTGTTGACATGTGTAAAATCCAAGATCCTGCTCCATTCCCCATTTTACTTTCTCCCATTCCATAGAAGAAAAATTGTAAAAACCACATTGTTCCGGCAATAGCAGAAAATATAACGTTTTTAGCAATAGGAGTATTTGCATTAGTATAATCGCTAAATGTTTTATTTTTAAAATTAAGGTACATACACCATAAGAAATTGGTTGTAAGACCTCCCCAAAGCAACACTACATAAGTAACGTTATTTTGGTACAAAAATTCTCCCTGTCCTGGATTTAATACTTTCCAAGCCTCATTAGCTGTATCAGCCATTGCTTTTCCTGCTTCAATTCCGAAATTAAAGAACGAACTTAAAATACCTGAAATAATAGCAATGATAAGACCTTTAACCAAGTTAAAATCTTTGTCTTTGTCCTCATGTCCTACAGCAAAGTCTTTTTCTTTAAGTGTTCCTGCTTTTCCTAAGAATACAATTCCTAAAATACAAACTAATACCCCTAACAAAACTAATTGTCCTCCTGAAGTAGAAGCCATTTCAGTAAATGATTCTTTTCCTGTAGTAGGATTAAAATTATAATAAATAGGCGGTACTAAAGCTCCAAAAGCCGAGCAAAAACCTAAAGTAATCGAATTTCCTAATGACATTCCTAAATAACGAACACCTAAACCGTATGTTAATCCTCCAATTCCCCAAATTAATCCCATTGTATAAGTAACGGTTTTAATTGATGGCGAAGCAGCAGCAATAATATCAGTGAAATTTGGAATCGTTAAGTAAGCTGCCAATGGCGGAACAATCAACCATGAAAAAAAACCTCCTACAATCCAGTAGCTTTCCCAAGCCCAACCTTTGACCTTTTTAAAAGGCATATAAAAACTTCCGGAAGAAAATCCTCCAATTGAGTGAAAAAGAATACCAAGAATTGATTCCATAAATAAATTTAAGTTAAAGGTTAATTAAATAGAAGTGTAAAATAAAAAAAAAGGAAATTTAAAACTGTCCTGTACAGTCCTTGTATTGGCAAGATTTATGAGTATTTTAAACATTTATTACAGATTTTATACTAATTGTTAAAAATCGATCAAAATTATCAGCATAAAAGATAATTGAAAATAGAGCGGTTAAACAACCCAAACACCTACAAAGAACCTCTGAGAATCAATTTAAAAGGATTTTCAATATGCTCTTTATTATTTTCTAACACTAAATTTGCTGCTGTAATTCCCATCATTTTAAAATCTGTAGAAATAGTGGTCAGTCCATTCATTATATAATTTTTTAATGGCGTTTCATTGTAGGAAATCAAACCTACCTGCTTTCCTACCGTTAAATTCAGGCTAATGATTTTATCGAGAATTTTAACCAAATCTTCTTCCATCAGGTTAATATAGACTTCTCCTTCGCTTACTTTTTCTTCATCAAGATTATTAACGATTTTAAAGTTAAACGCATAATTGTAACAAAAATTCTCAAAGCCTTTTACAATCTCTTTCGAGAAATAACTATTAACAGGGAAAATCAATTTTAAAGTATGGTATTTACTCAAAGGCTCTAAAGCTTCACTTAAAGCATTGTAGATATCAAGTTCAAAATTTTCATAAACGGCAGCATAATCTCCGCTAATATTTTTGATTTTTTTACCAACTAGGATTAATTTATCTTTTGGAATATCTTCAATCAATAATCGATAAGCATCTGATTTTTCGATAAAATGGGGGATAATAACATAATGAGTATATTCTGTTTTTTGTTGCTTCAGTAATTTTTTGAACAAAGCATAATCATTATTATAAATGTAAAAATCAATTGCGGCTTTATCTCCCAGAGTTTCAACAAAGGCATCATAAATTATTTTTTTATGCGCACTTAGTTTATTAAACATTAAAAATATCTTAATATCCTGCGAAACATCAGTATTGGCAATAAAATAACCTTTACCATGAAAAGCTTCTAAAATTCCCATTTTTCGGAGAATATTATAGCCTTTTTCAACTGTAACTCTCGACATTTCGTATTGAAAACTGAGTTCATTAATAGAAGGCATTGCATCTCCTGTTTTCAAAACTCCCTGCTTAATAGCATTTAGAATAGCATTTACTAATTGCTGGTATTTTGGCGTAGCCGAAAATTCATCAATAGTGAGACTATCTATTTTTGAAGTTTTTTTCATCTATTATGCACTGAAATTAAAAATCAGACGTCAAATATAGTATTAAAAAAAACTCTAATCTATAAATTTAGTATCGAAAAAATTAAAAGACTATATTTTACACTTTAATTACTAAATAGTATCTATTAGTACTTTCTTTTTAACCACTCTTCTGGAACCGGAATTATACAAATATTCATACTGCGATTATCTTCGCTCAACATAGCCGACTGAATTTGGATTTTAGTTCCGTCAGGACTCATCGTAGGATGTGGATGATCAGATGCTGTTGTTTTATGACCTGTAGAAAGCAATAACATTTCATGAGTATGGCGATCAATCAGATAAATACTTCTAGAAAAATCATCTCCTACCGCCCATCGGCCGTCCGGCGAACCACTTACATGCCATAAACCGCTACCTTTCTCGGTTTGACCTTCTATTCTCATTTCTCTGGTTCGAAAATTTACAATACCCAATCCCGTTGGTTTTTCTCTTGTTCCCGAAATTCCCCAGGCTGCTTCCTGCCCAGGATTAGCTCCGCTTACTGCCGTACCAGTGGTATCTAAACCTTGAATTTTTCGGTGCCCCATAATCGCAAATGCTACTTCGTCTTTACTAATTACCGCTTCATGCGTTACCCATTCGTATTCTGATTCGGGATATAATGGTCGAAGTCCTGTTCCGTCACTCAACACAGTCCAGGTACGTTGTGGAGATTTCCCTCCTGTTTCCCAGCAAAAAACAATTTCGCCCGCTACCCAAGGATTGGTTTGTATGTGTCCTACTTGAAAAGGAACTGATATCACATGTTTTAACTCGGCAGTATGTACATTCATAGCTGCAATTCCTGAAGGCCCTGCTCCCATTTTTCTGGGACCATAACTTTCTTCCAATTTTGTATCAGGAGCCAAATGTCTCGCTGCTTCTTCTTTTCCTACTCTAAAATAAGCCCAGTTTTCATCACCATCCAAAGCCAAATCACCACCTGCTCCTATCTCTGGTTTTATGGTGCCGCAAATTCGCTGATAGTAATTTGCTTTTTTAAGTTTTCCAATTTCACTATCAGCGAATAATTTTTCCAAATCTACTTCTACAATTTGCATTGCTGCCGGTTCCGATTTATCAACTTTAGTTTTATTTACAGCCTTATCTGATGCTTTTCTCATAAAATAAAGCTTCATGCTATTACGTGCTACATTGAGCATGCCTACAAAACCACCTTCGGTTACCTGAACCATTTCACCAGTTTGCTCATTTACAGCCATCGCTTCACCTTCTACTCTATTCGAACGAAAAATAAGCCACTTCCCATCAGATGTCCATTGATTGTGTGTTTGATAAATTTTATTATCACCCATTGGTTTACTAGTCAAAAAAGTCAGCATCGTTCCCGTAACAGGATCTTTTACCACTTTTTGTTCCGAAGGAAATCGTTTTCCTATTTGCGCATTGGCATTCGCCGTTAGCAATAAAAAACTACTCAAAATGCTAATAATAGTAAACTGTTTCATATATGATAGTATTAATAGGTTTTGTTTTTTATTGTTTTCAATTCCAAATCTTTCAAAGGCTTGCTATCTTTTACTGAAAAATTATCAACGTTCTTCAACACAATTGATGACGAATTTTCTCCTTTATCCATGGTGACATTTCGAAGTTTAATTCCATTTACATCGTTTACTATTATCGCGGGACGTGTTTCATTCCCCATCAAATAGAGATTAATATTATTCAATTCTATGTTTTTAACATGCCGGATAAAAAATCCGTAGGCAGGAATTATTCCGAATTTTTGTGGCTCCGGATATGCTTTTTCAAATTCCGGAACTTGTTGCTGAATATTTTTTATCGAAAGAGAATCAAGCGGACGGTACCAAATACTGATATTACTCAAACGTACCTCTTCAATATCATGACCCGGAATTCCGCTAATTAGTGTTGCAAAACGGGAATCGGCATTGTACACATTGATGTTACTGATATTAATACGCTTCAAAGATCCTATTGGTGTGCCTTCTGGTGCCCGCATTCTACCACCAAGGCGTAAAAAAATAGGTGAATTAATAATATCCCGCATGGTAATATTAGTAATCGTAACATCTTCCAGCAAACCACCATCGACAGTTTCAAGTGCTAATCCGCGGCAATATTCGAAAATACAATTACTTATTGTAATATTTTTAAAACCACCATTCGATTCGGTTCCAAATTTAATACGGCCTGTTGGTCCTTCTTTATCTGGCACTAAATGAGCTTCATTACGCTGATACGTTCCATTGTAAAAAGTACCACGATCAAAACCGCTTACGCTACAATTAGTAATTGTTACATTTTCGGTTGGTCTGGCATAGCCCAAAGCAAAGGAACTTTTTAAACAAATTCCGTCATCCCAAGGAGAATTAACAGTGCAATTTGAAACACGAACATTTTTACAGCAATCAATATCAATTCCGTCCCGATTAGTATCAATCTTAAGATTATCAATTGTTAAATTATTTACTCCTGTTGCTAATATCCCAAAATGACCGCCATATAAAATCGTAAAATCTTTCAATATTACGTTTCGGCATAATTTTAAAGCAATGGCTTTGTTGCCTATTGGCGCCCGCAATGGTCCATGTCTGGTTAGTCCTTTACCATGAATTATTCCCGGACCAAGAATAGAAATGTCTTCTAAATTCTCGCCCCAAATTAAGCTGTTATGCCAATGACTGTGTCCAAAATCCTGAAAAGTATCATTAATTGCGGTTTCGGGTGCATCATAACCCAAATCTCCTGAAAGTGTTGCCGCTTCAATTGTAGCCCCCTGATCTAAATAAAGTGAAATATGACTTTTAAGCCGGATTGAAAAACTAAGATAAGTTCCCGCTGGAAAATAAACCGTACCTCCGCCTGCTTTGGCAGCAGCTTCAATAGTTTTATTAATAGCTTGGGTGTCTAAAGTTTTACTATCACCTTTAGCACCAAAATTCCTAACATTAAAAACAGTTTCCTGTGCCGCCTGAATAGTACTCAAACTTAAAAATATAAAACAGAAACACAGTAAATATTTCGGCAAAAATAGTTTGACAAAGCCAATGCTTTTTTTCATAACCCTAAAGAAAATTGATTGATAATTCTATGCAATTTACAAATTCAAAATAAATAGTCATCCTGCTTCATCCTGTATTGAAAAATGTTTTTAAATAAAAAAACTAGTAAACTTTATATTTACCGGCTATATTATACAATTCGAATGTAATTCTAATACTTCACAACTTTATTTTCTCCATTTGCAAAAGATACTTTTACTGTATTTTCTTCCGAAGAAAAATCAATCTTTTTAACAGCTAATAATTCTTTATCAGACCATTTTTCTCCTGACTTTTTCCAAAGCATTAAAGTAGCATAAATAGTGGATTGTTCTTTTTGAGGAACATAGTTATTCGAAAGATTAATAACCGAACTTTCATCAGCTTCGGGATGCAAACCTTTGGCTGTAACAACTTCTGATTTATCCCAACCCAGAAGCGGAATCATTGCTAATTGGTATTTTCCATTATCAATAATTGTCACTTCATGATTTTTTATTTTTCGAATAGTAGTTTTAATTTCACCATTCAATTTTGGTAAGGCATAATGTCCTAAACGCATTGCTAATGGCACAGTACTATTATTTTTATCCACTCTTAAAATTCCGTTTGCCAATGGAATATCAGCAAGATTGAATTTTACATTTGCATCGGTTTCTAAAACTACATCTCTGTAATAAATGCCATCTTCAAACTTTTTAAAATTGTACAAACGAAAAGCTTCCCATTTATCTGATTTATTTTTGATGACATAATTCATCGCTACTTCGCCATTTTCACCATCAGCCTGCCAGAGAAAAGCGCTGTTATACGAAAGTCGGTTGTAGTTTTCGGTCGATCTGAATTTTTGCCAGTCGTCTTTTACTTTGGCATTACACCAGGCTCTTACTTCCGAAGCGCCAATATTTGGATAATCAGTAATCAGAATTTCAGAAATGCCCTGAAATTTATTGTACACCTTATTTTTCCTGAATTCGGTTTCCCAGGCACCATTATTTTCTTTGGCTGTCCAAAACGGATTATCATCAGGAACTAATAAACCGAAAAATATTTTTCCCATCCAATACACACTTCCGCGACAGCTGTAAATTTGTACCGCAGGTTCGAAAGGTCCATAAACGCCCAATGTAGGAACATTATCCTGCATAAAATCAGGATGTGTAAAAAATTGTTTTATCACTCCCGAAGCTATTCTTCGCATCCAACCGTAATTAATCGATGCATCTTTTTGAAATCCCATTAATGGAAACGGAATCACAGCTCCTACTCTGTAACTCATGCTTCTGCCCCACACAATCATTTCGCCATTCTCACTAAATAAATACGGATAATTATTGTTTAAATCGCTAAAGTTTTTTTCAAATTTGGCAGCATATTCCGGGTAATATTTCTTTCCAAAATATTCTGACCACATCATACCATACATTTGAAAAGCCCACATACTGTAATAATCATACGCCGGACTGTCGTTGTACCAACCATTTCCACGATAATCTAACAACGATTTATCTAAATATTCGACCAATAATTTTTCGTTGACAGCATAACCGTGTTGTTTAAAGAAACTCAGCACAAAAATGTTGAAGAATTTCCAATTCGAATTCACCGTAGGTCCATCGCCATAACTCAACATTGATTTTGCCAAAGCATCTTTTTGTTCCTGAGTCAAAGGATTCCACAATACTTCAGGGTTAACCAATAACGAAATGGATAAAGCACCAAATTCTACTAAATTCTGACTTGGCCCGCCATTTTTAGAACGAGGAACAATATATGAAGCACTTTTAGGATTAGTTAATTGCGTAATTTGGTGTCGGTAATAATCGGCAACTTTTATGTTATTGATTACTAATTCCGGATTTTCTTTTAAAAGAGGAGCTGCTACAAATAGCGTTCTGCATAAGCCTTCCAGTTTTTCAGTTGGAACTTTAGACTCATCCTGCGGATAACTTTTCCCTTCTTGTTTTGGGAATTTCATTGGATCATCTAATGAATGAATGTAACCGAAAGCACCTTCCAGAAGATACATCGCAGCATCTTTCCAGTGCTGTTTTGTCATTCCTGTTTCAGGACTTAATTTAAAATCAGGATTCTTAATTTCGAATACTGAATTTGTTGGTTTTTCAACTGCTTGTTGCGCCCAGATGGGTAATCCAAAAAGTAATAGTAAAACTAAAAGTTGGTGATTTTTCATAAATTTTAAACGAAATTTTGGTTTGGTTGTTTCAAAGATAAAAAGTCAATCTATCTAATAGCACTACTTCCTACCAGTTTGTTACTAACTTTAAAAACAAAAAGCACTTATAAAAGTGCTCTCTGTTCTTTAGATGATAGTTGTATTTTTAATTCTTCTTCACAGGATTAATTCCCTCATGAGTAGGAACCACTTGCTTTATAGTTCCGTCAGCATTGAATTCTAATTTATCAATGGCGACTTCACGATGAAAACCTGCTGCGCCACCCATACTTATTCCTGTAGGATATGAAAAACGATGATACACAATATACCATTCGTCTTTTTTAGGTACTTTCACTACCGAATTATGTCCAGTTGCATAAATTCCATCTTCTTTTTTTCCTTGTATAACAATATTGTTTTCAGGAAATTCTAAAGGCCCAACAGGAGAATTTGAAACCGCATATCTCACTTTATAGTTTGGACTTCTGGTATCGTCTTCGCTCCACATAAAGTAATATTTACCATTTCTGTAAAACACATAGGTTCCTTCGCGGTAACTATTATTTACAGTAATTATTTTAGTACTTCCCGGTTTTAACGAAACCATATCCGGATTTAACTCAGCTACAGCCATGTACATATTTCCCCAGTACAAATAACTTTTTCCTGTTTTTGGATCAGTAAAAACATCGGGATCAATTTCCTGACCGTCTTTTATGCCTTCAGGTCGGGTAGCTACAATTGGTTTTCCGCTATCTTTAAATGGACCTGTAGGATTGTCTGAAACGGCAACACCTACTTTTTGTGCGCCTGTATAATAGTAGAAATACTGATATTTACCTTTTATTTTTTTCTCAATAATACAAGGTGCCCAGGCATTTCTTCCCGCCCAGGGAACATCTTTTTTAAGGTCTAAAATAACTCCTTCCGGTTTCCAATCGACTAAATTATCTGATGAAAAAGCTTTAAAATAGTAACCTCCCCAACCATCAAATCCGTCACTGGTTGGGTAGATATAATATTTCCCTGTTTTCTCAGCGTACAAAACTTCAGGATCAGCATGATAACCTTCCAGAACCGGATTATTGTTGATTTGTGGATAGTCTTTTGGCTTGCCCCATTTGGCAATTAATCGTTTTAATTCGGTACGGGTAATCGGTAAAATCGTTCCGTGACGCGGATGAAAATCCATGGATATTTCGCTATCAATTACGGTGAAATTTTCTAAATCTTTCGTTTTTGTAAATTGGTATTTTCCTTTGGTATAAACATCATACATCAGGATGTACTCGTCAGAATTATTTAGTTTGAATACACTAGAACCTTCGACCCCATCTTTTGTTTTTTGTAAATAATTATCGTTTTCTTTCCAATTTCCAGAAGTTAAATCAGTCGTTGTTGCCACTTTAATTCCTGGTGTATTGGTTTCTGTTTTATAAAAAAGATGGTAAACGCCGTCTTTCTCGATAATATCACCATCAATACAAGCATTTTTAGCCTTTGGAACAAACAATACTTTTGGCTCAGATTCTAAGGCTGTAAAATCCTTATTAGCATAAGCATAATAAATAATATCAGGGCCACCAGCGTGTTGCATACTGAAATAAATCATGTATTTACCCGCTTTAGCATCATAGATAGTTTGTGGCGCCCAGACACGTTTTAAGTTTTCGTTTCCAGGAAAAGTCTTTTGGATATTGACTATGTTGCTTTTCCAGTTAACCAAATCGGTGCTTTTTAATAACACCATCGCCCGATTAGAATCCCAACCTTTGGAAGAAGTCATATCAGTCAACACCATGTAAAATGTTTTGCCGTCGTCACCTCTTAAAATATGCGGATCACGAACACCACCTGTAGAACTGATTATTTTACTATCCAAAATAGGTTTGTTATCATTAAGATGATAATAATGATAGCCGTCTGCACTAATGGCGTAACGCACCGCTTCTTCTTCGACAGCATTTCCTGTGAAATACACAAACAAATAAGCTGTCAAATCTTTTTCGGCAATAACTGGCGGAACTCCGTTTTTATTTTGAGCTTTTGAAAAACTAATTACTAGTAAAAACAAAAGCAAACTGAATTGTACTTTACGCATTATTTTTTGACTTTTAATTTATACAAAACAGAAGCGTGTTTGTTTAATGTAGCCGAAACTTCATTAGTAACTGCACCTACTTTTTTCCCTGTCCATAGATTAGTAACTTCGGCATTTTTAATTCCTAAATCAGATAAAGAAACGGTAACATTTTCAGTCTTTTTATCTGAGATATTAAACAATGCTAAGTAAATACTTCCGTCTTTTGGATTTTTTGAAGTCACTGCCACTTTTCCGTCTTTTTGAAAAAGTTGTTTTACATCAGTACTTTCACGGTGCATTTTTAGGACTTCTTTATTGGTCAATAATGATAATGTAAACGCATCATTACTTGGTAAATCTCCACCAAAGAACAATGGCGATTTAAAGATGTTGAAAAAGGTAATCAAAGTATATTGTTCATCTTTAGTTAAACGGGACATTCTGTCTTCGCCACGTTCTCCTCTTAACGAAATTCTTCCTAATGGAATCATATCACAATCAGGCCAGGTTCCCGGAGCGATATACGGATACCATTTTTGAGCAACATCCATTAAATGCGTGATGTGTGGCCAGGTATCCCAAACATCATCCACCATACGCCACATATTAGCATTGGTACTTACATGAGCAGCAGCCGAAATTGGCGTTTCTCCTGGCGAAGTGCTTAAAACTATTTTACGCCCGCATTTATCAATGGCTTTTCTAATCAAATTGATTTCTGCTTCGTGATACGGTCTTGACAAATCGTCAATTTTGATAAAATCTACTCCCCATTGTGCGTACAATTCGAACAAAGAATCATAATATTCCTGAGCTCCCGGTTTATCAGCAAGAATAGTATAATTGTCTTTTAACCATTTACATTGTAAATCGGTAGTGTAAATTTGATCGGCAGTAATTCCGTTAGCACCTTTAATTGGTAACTTTTCTTGTACTGCTTTTTTAGGAATTCCACGCATAATATGGATTCCAAATTTCAATCCTTTACTATGAACATAATCTGCAAGAGGTTTAAATCCCTGTCCGTCTTTTGCAGAAGGAAAACGGTTTAATGCAGGCAGATACCTTCCGTATTGATCCATTACATAACGTGGATCTGTCTGATTGTAGCCTCCCGCTTTATCATTTTCTACAAACCATCTAATATCGACTACAATGTATTCCCAACCTGAACTTTTAAGGTTCTTCACCATATAATCAGTATTGGCTTTTACCTCATGTTCTTCGACTGTTGATCCATAACAATCCCAGCTGTTCCACCCCATAGGTGGCGTTTGAGCCCACTGTTTAAATTCTTCTTTTTTGAACACTGATTTTTGTGCATTGGTATTGACCGATACCAATACTACTCCTAGTGCAAGAGCAATTTTGTTTTTTAATTTCATTTTGGTTAATTAATATGTGTTAATATTACACTTCAAATATAATTAACTTTTTTTAGTATAAAAAGTTAAGCAAAAACTATATTGTAAAAAGTGCTTTATTTAACATTAATAGTTACTTCAACGGGTTTTAACCAAGGGCTTGAAAACTGAACTTTTATAGGTTCGTTAGCTCCATTAGCCTGAATATAAGCTAAAATATGTCCGTTAAAAACGCGTTGTACATTATCTGTATAATCAGTCATATCTGAATTATTTCCAGCTTCTAATCCTAATAAACTGGCTGAACCACTTAGAATTTTACAAGTAATTTCGTTATCAGAAACCATAACCGGAATTCCGTTTTCATCTACAATTTGCAACAAAATTTCGGCTACTCCTTTGTCTTTATTGATGACTTTATCAGCATTTTTTACAACAATAGCATGAGGCTGTTTTGACGAAGTAATAGCATAACGACTTACTTCTTTATTGTTTTTATCCAATCCTACTGCTTCCAGTTTTCCTGATTGAAACGGAATATCCCAAGAAATAATTCCAGTTTCCTGATCGTAGTTTTTCACTTCGCCAACAACTTTTCCGTCTAATTCAAGACGAGCTTTAGCTGCATTGGTATAACAAACCACTTTTACTTTTTGACCATCATTGTAATTCCACAATGACCAGGCATCCATTGATAAATCTTTTTTGTTTGGATTATTCGAAATATAAGTTCCAATATAAATCATTGGAGTATCCGACCAAAGTGACTGACGGAAATAACCTCTTGGCTTAATCAATCCAGCAAAATCAACCAATCCAGAATAAAATCCTCTTGATGGCCAGCGTCCTGATTCTCCTAAATAATCAATTCCTGTCCATAAAAATTGACCAAAAATATGTTCGTTGTTTTTTACCGCTAACCAGGCTTCATAATCATGACGGTTTTCGCTACCAAAAATTACTCTTTTAGGATATTTTTTATGATCGGATTGGTATTTACTTTCTGTATAATTATAACCTGTAATATCCAAAGCACCCGGATATTCCGTTTCATTAGACATTGCAACACCAGCTAAACCAGCCGTTGTAGGACGGGATTTGTCGTATTTTTTTACCGCTGCAACCAAACGTTTTGCAATTGCTCCCAAACGCATCGCATCCGGAGCATCTTTTTTATAACCACCATAAGCCGCTTGCGAAAATCCAGTATCACCACCACCAGCTAAAACCGGATGCGAATATGGATCATTAGGATAATCTACCTCGTTACCAATACTCCATGCAAAAACAGAAAGATGATTGCGATCACGACGTACAAAATCTTCCAAATCTTTTTCGGCCCAATCGGCAAAAATATCAAACGAACCTTCAAATCCCGGAGTGCCCTGATTCCAGCCTTCTAACCATTTACGCTTAGGGAATTCCCATTCGTCATAAGCTTCGTTTAAAACTAACAATCCTAATTGGTCGCACAATTCATAAAAATCCGGAGCTTGTGGATTATGACTTGTACGCACTGCGTTTACTCCTATTTCTTTCAGCGTTTTTAATCTGCCTTCCCAAACTTCACGAGGAACTGCTGATCCTAAAACTCCTGCATCATGGTGCAAACAAACTCCTTTTATTTTCATCCAATTGCCATTTAAAGCAAAACCTTTATTAGCATCGAAAGTAAAATTTCTAAAACCGGTTTGCGTTGTAGAATGATCAATTACTTGTCCGTCTTTTAAAACTGTCGTTTTTAACTGATACAAATTAGGATTTTCTAAATTCCATAATTTAGGATTATTTACGTTTAATTTTGCGGCAATTTTTCCTGATTGATTAGCTGCTATAGCAACATTATTACTAGTCTTCGCAACCGTTTTTCCATCATTCGAAATCAATTCATTAACAACAGTCAAATTTGATTTTTCAGCAGAACCGTTTTCTACAGCAACTTCAACATTCAAAGTTCCTTTGTTTTTATTTACTTCCGGATAAGCGTAAACTCCCCATTGCTCAATATGCACGGGATTAGCATATACTACCCAAACATCTCTGTAAATTCCTGAGCCTGTATACCAGCGAGAATCAGCACTTTTACTATGATCAACACGAACAGCTATCGTATTTTTTTCTCCATATTTAATGTATTGAGTAGCATCATAAGCGAAAGAAATGTAACCATTAGGACGTTTTCCTAAAGAATGTCCGTTGATAAAAACTTCGCTTCTATTGTAAACTCCTTCAAAATACAAGTACACTTTTTGCCCTTTCTTTGCCGATGGCACTTCCAAATTTTTTCTATACCAGGCAATTCCTCCCGGTAAAAATCCTGTTGCACTTGCCAGAGTAGGACTCAATTGCCCTTTAATACTCCAATCATGCGGAAGTTGTACCGATTGCCATTTATTGTCATTAAAAGAAGCATCCTGAAATTCTTTATTGTCCTGCAGAATAAACTTCCATTGATTATTAATTTTTTGAGAATCTCCAAATGCTATCTGGCTAAAAGCTGATGCATACGAAAACATAAGAATGGCTAATGCACTTTTTTTGATTGTAAACATATATTGTATTTTTAATAGAATGAACTCAAAACAGATTCAAAATTTTTATTCGAATAGCAAAGAAATGATTTAAAGCCTAGAATTATGAGGGGCAAATTCGCAAAAAATGAGGATAAATTCGTCAAAAACGACTTTTTATTAAAAAATAAGCTTACTTTTTTTGTTAAGCATAAAAAAACTCAAAATTATCATTCAATAATTCTGAGTTTTTATCAATTAGTTATTTATTTATAAAATGGACTATTTTATAATATTCAAATCTTTATTAAAAGAATCTTTATATTTTTTTACATACAAAGAAGGCGTCATTCCAAAGAGTTTGACAAATTGCTGTCTGAAATATTTTTGATCTTCAAATCCTACTTCGGTACTGGCTTGTGCAATATTCATATTTTCGGTAAGTAACAACAAAGCAGCTCTTCTTAATCGAATAGAACGAATAAAAGCATTCAAAGTTTCTCCCGAAATAATCTTGATTTTTTTATACAAACTACTATGACTCATTCCCATTTCGTTAGCAAAAATTTTAATTGAAAAATCCCTGTTTCCAATATTCGCCTCTACAATATCAATACATCTTTTTAGGAAATCCTGATATTCTGCCGGAACTTTTTGAGCATTTTCTTTTAATGTTATGCTGTCTAAAAAGTACTTTCTCAAATTGCTTCTGTTTCTCAATAAAGTATCAACACGGGCCATTAAAATAGCATCATCAAATGGTTTTGTAATATAATCATCGGCACCATCAGTTATTCCTTGTAAATGGGTTTCCGGATTATTAGAAGCCGTTAACAAAATCACCGGAATATGCGACAACTCTTCACTTTCTTTGATTCTTTTACACAATTCCAGACCATCCATGACTTCCATTGCAATATCAGAAATTACAATATCCGGCATGTGTTTTTTAGTCAGTTTTAATCCTTCGTGACCATTTATAGCGCTGTAAACCAAATGAGTTTCCGCAAACAACTGAATCAAATAATTTCTAATTTCGGCATTATCATCAATTATTAAAACTGATTTTTTTTCGGTAAGCAATTCTTTGTTCAGTTCTTCATCTAAATTAGCAGTATTTGAATCTTTGTTTTCATTCAAATCTTCGATCAAAAGTTCTTCAACTAATCCACTCATTTTAGGAACATTTGGATTAATTGATAAATTATCAAAATGCGTGTTTCCTTTTAAAAATGTTAATGTAAACGCACTTCCTTTACCTGGTTCGCTTTCGCAAAAAACAGTTCCCTTATGTTTATCTACAAAATATTTCACAATGTAAAGGCCAATTCCGAAACCGGTACTAATGGAAACATTCGAATCTAATTGCTTGAATTTTTCGAAAATAGCTTCGATATTTTTTTGCTCAATTCCGGTTCCTGTATCCGAAATAACTACAGAAATTTCAGTTTCAGTTTCGCTTAACTTCACAGCAATTGCTCCTCCGTCAGGCGTATATTTAAAAGCATTGGAAACCAAATTGAATAACGAAATTTCTATTTTTTCGTAATCCCCAATGATTATAAGTGTTTCCTGAGGAGCTTCAATTGTATAAGCAATATTTTTGTCTTTAGCCTGCGTTACAAAACATTGATAGACTTCCTGACACAAATGATTCATATTGATTTCAGACAATCGTAAAACATCAGCATCATTTTCGGCTTTTCGAAAAAGCAATAATTGATCTACCAAACTTAAAAGTCGCCTTGCATTGCGATAAGCAATTTGCAAATCAGCTTTTGAAGGATCATTTTCCGGACTTTCTTTCTTAATTACTTTTTTTAGCGGATTTATAATTAACGAAAGCGGCGTGCGGAATTCATGAGAAATATAAGTAAACATTGACGATTGTTTTTCGGCAATTTCTTTTTCTTTTTCCCTTTCTAATTCGGCTATTTTAACCTTGTATTTTAAACGCTCCTTATATTTATTGTACTGAATATAATTGTAAATAATTGCGATTCCGATAAACAGATACAACAGATAAGCCCACCAGCTGCGGTACCAGGGCGGTAAAACTAGAATTCGGATTAAGGTTTCTGCTTTGCTTGATTTATCCTGAAAATTAGAATTTTTTACTTTAAAAAGATAAGTTCCTTCGGAAAGATGCGGATAATTTGCCTGTCTATTTTGTCCTACATTACTCCAGTTATTATCCCAGCCTTCCAAAAAATAAGCGTAATTAATGCCATTTGCATTCGAATAATCCAAAGCTACAAACTCTATTGCCAATGTAGTTTGATCGTATGGTAATCGAATTTCTTTGATTTGATTTTGATTATTCCATTCGGAAATTAACTCTGGTTTGGTTTCGATAGGCTCATTATTTACATTTAAACCTGAAAGAAGAATTTTAGAATTAGAAACCGTCTCTTTTATTGTTTCCGGATAAAACAAATTAAAACCATTAATCCCTCCAAATAAAAATTCGCCCGAATTCAGTTTCAAAGCGGCATTAAAACTAAACTGATTGCTTTGTAAACCATCATTGGTAGAAAAATTTCTAAATGTTTTTGTCTTGTAATTTAACCTGCTCAAACCATTGTAAGTACTCAACCATAAGTTCCCTTTTTTATCTTCTAATATTCTTAAAATAGTATTCGAAGGCAAACCATTGGCAGTAGTATATCTTTTAAAAGTATTTGTCTTTCGATTAAACAAAAGCAATCCACCTTCCTGAGTTGCCACCCAAAGTTGTTTATTTTTATCTTCAAGAATACAGCGCACAGGATAAGAAACATTTATTTTTCCGTGTTTTTTATTGTTCTTATCAATCCAGATAATCGAAGTATAATTTCCTCCCCACAATTTTCCATCACTGGTTTGGGTTAAACATTGTAAGTTAGTAATGGTTTTATCATAAAGCTGAAAAGCATTTTTATTTCGATCAAAAAGATACAAACAACCTTCATTTGTAGCACTTGCCCAAAGGTTTTTTTGAGCATCTTCATAAACCAGCCAAATGTTTTTTTCGACTTGTTTTGAATAAGGATTGTAACAGGAATAATGGCTTATCGTATTCGTTTTTGGATTAATTCGGTTTACTCCTCCTGCCCAGGTTGACAGCCAAATTTCATTATTACTATCACGAATAATATTGGTTATAAAATTACTCGAAATTGGATTAGGAGAATTAGTATTGTAAACGCTATAAATATTCTTTTTTCTGTTCCAAAAACGCAATCCTGCTCCATCCGTTCCAATCCATAAATTTTGGTTTTCATCTTCACAAGCTGACAAAATAAAGTTCTGAGCCAGATTATTGTCTTTTGCATTGTACTTTATGGTTTTAAAATATTTGGGAACAGCACTAATCATACTAATTCCGCCCCGAAGCGTTCCTAACCAAATATTTCCAAAATGATCCTCATAAACACTCCAAACCGAGCTGCTTTTGATAATTTGCTGCTGATTGTCTTTTCGATAAGGAACAAGCTGTTGGTTTGATTTATTTAAAGTATAAAGTCCCGATCCATCAGTAGCTACCCAAAGCTGGTCTTTTTTATCTCTAAAAATATTTGAAACAATACATTTAGTAGTAAAATAATTTTTTGAAATAGAATAAGTAGTTGTATCAAATAAAAAAAGTCCGTCGTCTGTTCCTAACCAGAGATTTCCTTTGCCATCCGTTTCCATACACTTTACTTCCATAAGTAAAGGTGTAATTAATTTGATTTTTTTAGAACTATAATTGTAATTACAAATTCCTAAGTTTCTAACATATAACCAAAAACCAACTCCTTTTTTATCCTTTTGAATTCCTAAAACATCATAATTATAAGGATTAGCCGAATTGATTATGGGAATGATTTTTCCAATAAAAGAACCTTTTTCAAAAGCTATTAAGCCCGAATTTTGTGTCGCCAATAATACCAAATCATCAGAAACCGACTTGATTTGGTGCACCACGTTTTTTAAAACTATTGGTTGCTGCCCTTCTTTCTCTTTGAATTTTACAGAATAAAATAAGGCTTTTGATTTATCATAAACACTGGCTCCTTTATTTCCACCTACCCAAATATGATGGTTTGCATCACCTTCTAAGCAATAAACCGTATTATTAGAAAGCGATTTTTCATTATTGATTTCGTTTTTAAAGACCTTGAATGAATATCCATCATAGCGATTCAATCCATCGTAAGTTCCAAACCACATATACCCTTCTTTATCCTGATAAATAGTAGTAACCGAATTGTTTGACAAACCATCCAACATATCCAGAAATCTCACTGAATTTTCTTGAGAAAAACTGATAAAGGGATAAAAAACAAATGCTAATAATAAGGCTAGCTGTTTCAAAATGAAAAATTTAATATTTTTTAATTCACTGGAGTCTAAAATTTTATAAAATTAATCAATCTTATAAAATTGTAAATACAACAATAAATACAATCTTTATTTTAGAATAAAAAAAAGTGCGAAATAATAAAATTAAATCGCACTTTTTATAATATAATTTTAAAAATCTGCTACCAGAACTTCACGTATAAAGCAGCGATAATTAATAAAGTAATGATGATTAATACTGTTGTTTGTGGTTTTACCTTGAACATTTCAGTATCTAATTCGAATGCTTTAGGGTTTACTTTTGGTCCTGCAAAACTAATTCCAATCATCAATAACATCGTAAACAAGAATGATAATCCCATACAAATGTGGAACGGAATTTCGAAACCACCTTTACCATTTGGCCATGCCGTGTATAAGAATGTTTCGTTGCCAAACAATGCAGGAGCAAATTCATTAAATAAAACCGATAATAAGAATCCTGCAATTACACCAACAATAGCGGCTGTTCCTGTTGTTCTCTTCCAGAACATTCCTAAGAAAAACATAGCAAATACTCCAGGGCTAATAAATCCTGTATATTTTTGGATATAGGTAAATCCTCCTACTCCGCCAATTCCTAAAACGTCATTCCAAGTAAACAATACAGCCAAAACCATTGAAGCAAAAACCGCATAACGACCAATGTTTACCTGAGCTCTGTCTGAAGCTTCTTTTTGAATGTATTTTTTATGAACGTCTAAAGTATAGATAGTGGAAATACTATTTACTTTTCCAGCTAATGAAGCTACGATAGCAGCAGTTAAAGCAGCAACTGACAATCCTTTTAATCCTGTAGGTAAGAATGTCAACATCGCTGAATAAGCTCCATCTTTTCCTCCAACTAATTGTGGTAAATGTCCTCCTTCGTATAAAACATAAGCTGCAATACCAGGTAACATTACAATTACAGGCATTAATAATTTTAATAATCCTGCAAATAAAATACCTGTACGAGCCGTTGTTAAATCAGCTCCAAGAGCTCTTTGCGTGATGTATTGGTTACATCCCCAATAGTTTAAGTTGATGATCCAGATACCCGCTAAATAAGATAAAATTCCAGGAAAAGTAAGGTATTTGTCAATCTCTAATTGAGTAGAATTCTCATTTGGTCTTGGAATAATCATTTTAAAATGTTCCGGTGCTTTTTCCATCAAAACATTGAATCCCGCAATAGCGTCCTGACCTACACCAAAATATTGTCCAACAGTTGTCAAGGCAATATAAGAAGTTACTAAACCTCCAATAATCAAAACCGCTACCTGAATAACATCAGTATAAGCTACCACTTTCATACCTCCAAGAGAGATAATCAAAGCAAAAATAGCTAATCCTAACATGATTACATGAAGATAATCGCCTCCTGCTAATCCGTTGATAGCAACTGCTCCTAAGTATAGAATCGAAGTTAAATTCACAAAAACATATAAAAACAACCAGAAAACAGCCATAATCAATGCTGTTGACTCATTATAACGTGTTTTTAAGAACTGCGGCATGGTGTAAATCTTGTTCTTTAAATAAACAGGAATAAACCAAATGGCAATAATAATCAAAGCAATAGCAGCAACCCATTCGTAAGCAGCAACAGCAATTCCTAAGAAGAAACCTTCTCCACTCATTCCAATAAATTGTTCTGCTGAAATGTTAGAAGCAATAAGTGAAGCTCCAATTGCCCACCATGTTAAAGTTCCTTCGGCTAAGAAATACGCCTTAGCATCGTGTTCGTTTTTCTCGCGTTTGCGATAAACGATATATCCGTAAATAGATACAATTAAAAAATAGATGATAAATACTGCATAATCTGCAAATTCGAGACTTGAGCTCATAAGAAAACGTTTTTTTTAGTTAGTTAATAATAGATTTTAGTTGATAATTTATATTTTTTTATGATAACTCAGTGTAATAATCATTCTAAAAACGCAATGAGAATAATTTATTCGTAATGATTTATCACCTTAGAATTTCGTTGCAAATACTGTTATAAAATAGTACATCAATTATATTTTTGTACATTTTTTATGAAAAACGAAATCCAAAAGTAAAATAAAAAAGCTTACCTACATCATTTTTTTAAATGTAATTCCAACATTTAATAAACAAACAGAACATAAAAACCTAAAAAACAACAATTTAACAATTAAAAAAACTGGTATGGTTCATTAAAATTTAACTAAAAACAGTCTAAATAATTTTAAAAAATCTTACATTATTTAATTGAAAACATAAAGAATTGCCGTTATTAAGAAATCAATACAACATTTGAATTTCTTTAATTCCATATTCTTCAATACGATCGTTTTCTAATAAAAGCACTAACTTTCCTCTATTCGAAACTCCTTTTATAATTCCCATAAAAGGTTTTTGATTAGCAATTGAAAAAGCCATTGGAATTCCTTTTTTAAAAAGTAAGTCTAAATAACTTTTCCATAAAACATCAGGATTAGTGCTAAGAAGTTCGAAATTTACTTTTAATCTTTCTACTATCAGTACTACCAATTCGTCTTTATCAAAAGTAGCATTAGCCACAACTGCCATCGACGAAGCTTTGGGTAAATTATCAAAATCAGTTTGATTAACATTTAAACCAATTCCAATAATTGTAGTAATGGAACCATCGCTTTTAAAACTATTTTCAATTAAAATGCCAGCCAATTTAAAATTATCTGACATAATGTCGTTAGGCCATTTAATGCTTAAATTCTTTATACTAAAAGTTTTCAGCACTTCAATCACTGCTAATGCGGTGGCAATATTGAGTTTATAAATTTCATCTGAATTCACTAACAAATCCTTTACAAAAACACTCATTATTAGATTTTTAGACTTTTCAGAATTCCAAACTGCCCCCATTTGCCCCTTGCCTTTTGTTTGATTTTCAGCAGTAACAACTGTGTAGTTTTCAAGTTCCTGTGTAGCTGATATTCCTTTGAGAAAATCATTTGTAGAATCTATGGCATCGAGTTTGATTAGTTTCATTAGCAATTATTTTTGTAACATATTTTAATATTATGTTAAGGTTCAAAAATAATGACAAAAAATGGTAACTTTACACACTTATTATTAAAAATAATTCATGGCAAAAAAAACTGTAAATAATGATGCCTTATTAGCAAACATTATCAAAGGAATAGAAGAAGTAAAAGGAAATGATATAGATATTCTCGATCTTAGAGAAATTGACACCGCAGTTTGCGACTATTTTGTTATCTGCAACGGAAATTCAAATACTCAGGTTAACGCAATTGTTAACTCCATTCAAAAAGTTGTTTCAAAAGAAATTAAAGATAAACCATGGCATGTTGAAGGAACTGACAATGCCGAATGGGTACTTATGGACTATGTAAACATTGTAGTGCATGTTTTCCAAAAACAAATTAGAGAATATTACAATATCGAAAGTTTGTGGGGAGACGCAAAAATAACTACAATTGTAAATAAATACTAAAGAAGACAATAAATAATGGCTAAAGACAACAACCCAAATCCTAATAAATTTAGAATAAGTCCATGGTTAGTATACACTGCCATTTTGCTTATTTTCTTATTTATCAGCTTTGTAACTGGCAGTTCCAGCTTACAAGAGCCGGCTCAATTAAAGTCCTCTAACATTGACAATATGTTAGCCAAAGGGCAAATTAAAAATGTTATTATTTTTAACAACAAAGATGCTGAAATTTACCTTTCGGATGCAGGATTAAAAGATCCGGCAAATAAAAGCGTAGCTAAAGATATCTTTGACAGACCAAACAAAGGACCACATTACACCACAAAATTTGGTGATTTAAAATCTTTTCAGGAAAAATTAGATCAGGCAAAAGCCGAGAAAAAATTAGTTGATTACGATTTTAAAGAAGCAAGCAACTGGTCTGACATCCTTATCAGTTTACTTCCTGTAATTATCATCATTGGAGTTTGGATTTTTATAATGCGTAAAATGTCAGGTGGTGGCGCTGGTGGTGGCGGACAAATTTTCAACATCGGAAAATCAAAAGCAAGACTTTTTGACGAAAAAAACGATGTAAAAACTACTTTTAAAGATGTTGCCGGATTAGAAGGTGCTAAAGAAGAAATCCAGGAAATTGTTGAATTTCTTAAAAACCCTGAAAAATTCACTAATCTTGGAGGTAAAATACCAAAAGGTGCTTTACTTGTAGGGCCTCCGGGAACAGGAAAAACATTGTTGGCTAAAGCTGTAGCCGGTGAAGCTCAGGTACCATTTTTCTCTTTATCAGGTTCTGATTTTGTCGAAATGTTTGTTGGTGTTGGTGCTTCGAGAGTACGTGATTTATTCAAGCAAGCTAAAGAAAAATCGCCAGCCATTATTTTCATTGACGAAATTGACGCTGTAGGTAGAGCTCGTGGAAAAAACAACATGTCAGGCGGAAACGACGAAAGAGAAAACACTTTGAACCAATTGCTAACCGAAATGGATGGTTTTGGCAGTAAAACCAATGTGATTGTCTTAGCAGCAACCAATAGAGCCGATGTACTAGACAAAGCTTTAATGCGTGCAGGTCGTTTTGACAGACAAATTTATGTAGACTTACCGGACGTTCGTGAACGTGCCGAAATTTTTCAGGTACATCTTGCTCCTTTGAAAAAAGTAGAAGGCTTAGATCTTGACTTTTTAGCAAAACAAACTCCAGGTTTTTCAGGAGCTGATATTGCTAACGTATGTAACGAAGCGGCGTTAATTGCTGCACGTAACAATAAAACCGCTGTTGACAAACAAGATTTCCTTGATGCTGTTGACAGAATTGTAGGTGGATTAGAAAAGAAAAATAAAATCATCACTGCTGAAGAGAAGAAAGCAATCGCTATTCACGAAGCAGGTCACGCCACTGTGAGCTGGATGTTAGAGCACGCTGCACCATTAATCAAAGTAACTATTGTTCCTCGTGGGCAGAGTTTAGGAGCTGCATGGTATTTACCGGAAGAACGTCAAATTGTACGTCCTGACCAAATGCTGGACGAAATGTGCGCTACTATGGGAGGAAGAGCTGCTGAAAAAGTAACTTTCAACCGTATTTCGACCGGTGCTTTAAGCGATTTAGAAAAAGTGACTAAACAAGCTCGCGCTATGGTTACTATCTATGGTTTGAATGACAAAATAGGAAACGTTACTTATTATGATTCATCAGGACAAAGCGAATATAGTTTCTCAAAACCGTATTCTGATGAGACCGCAAAAATCATAGATAGCGAAATATCAGCACTTATCGAAAGTCAATACGAAAGAGCGATTCAAATCTTAGAAGAAAACAAAGATAAATTAAATCAGCTTGCTGATATTCTTATCGAAAAAGAAGTAATTTTTAAAGACGATTTAGAAGCTATTTTTGGAAAAAGAAGCTTTGACAAAAATTTAGAAGAAGTAGTCTCTTAATTAAGTACTTAGTATAAATTATTTAAAATCTTAATTCAAAACAGCGTTTTGAATTAAGATTTTTTTATCTTTGAACGGTTACTAACACTATATTAAGTCACCTACAAAATATGAGTCTTTTTAGAAAACTTTTTGGATCTAGTATTTCGGCATCAGATGAGGAAAAAGAAACTCAGGAAAACAACTTCTTTCCTGAAAACAATAATATATCTGTAGACGAGCGATTTATCTTCAATTTTAAAAAAAATGGAGGTAAATTTTTATACTGTGAAAATGCTCAGGAAGTAAAAGACCAATTTGAAAACATACTCGAAGAAAATGACTGGTTTGAGAGCGAAGTACTTTGCTACGACTCCAACTTATTTGGATTATTAGACGAAAATAAACTAAGTTACAATAAACCATCAAATCCTAAATTCCTTTTATCGAGTTGTGAAAATTTAATTGCCGAAGAAGGTTCTATACTTTTTTCGTCAAAACAAATCAAACAACACAAGCCAAACGAACTACCAACCGACATTGTAGTTCTGGCAACAACAAGCCAAATCCTTGCCATGAAAAGCGACGGATTGAGCGCTATAAAAAAGAAATACGAACGAGATTACCCTACCAATATTACAGCTATTAAATATTTTGAAAAAGCAAAAGAAGAAGACTTTACCCAATATGGAAGTTCGGCTAAAAATCTTTATTTATTGCTTTTAGAAGATCTTTAAAATGAATGAAACTTTAAAAAGATCAATATCGGGTGCTATTTATATCCTTTTATTGATAGCTTCTATATTATTTTCGACCGAAAGTTTTTTTATACTTTTTGGTATATTTTTAATTATTGCCATTTACGAGTTTTGTAATCTTACACAAGTCAACAAAATACTACCATTAATTGCCGGAACTTTATTGTATTGCACCATAACATTAATTAGTCATTACAATAAAATAACTGCCGCCACAATTAGCGAATATCTAGGGACAAATATTGAAATCACAGTCAATATTCAGCAGCTCAACATTATATTATTAGCAGTTACATTAGTTGTTTCGGTAAAATGTATTCTTTTCCTTTTTTATGATAATGTTCAAAAAATAAGTACTTCGTCTAAATATCTTTATTTAGTGGGATACATTATATTACCGTTTGTATTTATAACTAAGATTTCTTTCGGAATAAAAGATTATAACCCAAAAATCATTCTTGGATTATTCATTTTAATTTGGACCAATGATTCCTTCGCATACATTGTTGGAAAATCCATTGGAAAAAACAAATTATTCGAACGCATATCTCCTAAAAAAACTATTGAAGGATTCTTAGGAGGATTAGTTTTTGCTGTTTTTGCAGGTTATTTAATCTCTAAATATTACATAAAAGCAAAACCTGAATTTAGTCAACAATCCATATTAATTTGGACATCAATCGCTGCTATTGTTGGTATATTTGGCACCATTGGCGATTTGATAGAATCTAAATTCAAACGAATTGCCGGCGTAAAAGACAGCGGAAATATTATGCCCGGACACGGAGGTGTACTAGATAGACTAGATAGTGTTATATTTGTAGCGCCATTTATATTTTTATTTTACCAAATTTTAAATTATGTTTCATAAAGAAGGAGCCCCATCAATTTCATTAGGTATAGTATTTACTGTTGCTGTACTATTACTTGCTGATAAATTTATCGATATCTATTGGTTGCAAAAATCGGTTCAAATCTTTGGCCTTTTAGTTTTAATCATCATTTTACAATTCTTTAGAAATCCTAAAAGAAAAGTAACTATCAACGAAAATCAAATCATTGCTCCAGTTGATGGAAAAGTAGTGGTTATTGAAGAAGTTTACGAAGGTGAATATTTTAAAGACAAACGTTTACAGGTTTCTATCTTCATGTCGCCTATCAATGTTCACGTAACTCGATATGCTATGAACGGAATTATTAAGTTTAGTAAATACCATCCCGGTAAATTTTTAGTAGCCTGGCATCCAAAAGCAAGCGAAGAAAATGAAAGAACCACTGTGGTGATTGAAAACAATACTTTTGGTGCTATTTTATACCGTCAGATTGCCGGAGCTTTAGCACGCCGAATTGTAAATTATGCACAGGAAGGAATGCAGGTAGTACAGGGAACTGATGCCGGATTTATTAAATTTGGCTCAAGAGTAGATTTATTTTTACCTTTAGGAACTCCAATAAATGTAGTATTGAATCAAAAAGCAATTGGAGGAAAAACAATTATTGCAACAAAAGATAATGACTAAAAAAGATTTAGAGACTCGATTTAATGAAGCTGTCGAAAAAGCTTCACAAATGACTCAGGCATCTTTACCACAAGATGTTCAACTACGTCTTTATGCTTTTTATAAGCAGGCAACTATTGGCACCATGGAAATTAGACAAACTTCTAATTTTCACTTAAGAGATGCTTTTAAAACCAATGCCTGGATGCAAATTAGCCATATTTCTGCCGATGAAGCTAAAGAAAGTTATATTGAAATTATTAATTCTCTCGAAAAATAATAGCATCACAATGAAAAGATTATTTTTTACAATTACAAACTTGCTGCTTTTCGTTTTTTTAACTTCATGCAATAACAAAAAACTTACTGAAGTCGTAGAAGTTCCGCTTCCATCGGCTCAGGAAAAAATAACTATTGGTTTCCCTGACGATGTAAAAGCCGATCCGGGATCTTTTTTAGTAGAAAAATTACCTTATCCTTATGATGCCTTAGCACCGGCTATTTCTCCTTTAACTCTGGAAATGCATTATTCTAAGCATTATTTAACTTATACTAATAACTTAAATAAAGCAATTGCCGGGACCGAATATGAAAATTTGTCTATTGAAGAAATATTAAAAAAATTAAATATTAACGACACCGAATTAAGAAACAATGCCGGTGGTTATTACAATCATTCCCTTTACTGGAAATCGATGGCTCCCAACGCCGGCGGAACTCCTACAGACACCATTGCGTCTGTAATTACCAGAGATTTTGGTTCGTTTGAAGATTTTAAAACCGCTTTTAAAGCCGAAGCTAATAATCAATTTGGTTCTGCTTGGGTTTGGTTAATTGTTGACAGAGCAGGAAAACTTCAAATCACTAATTCACAAGATCAGGATAATCCATTAATGCGAAATGCAGCTGTTCCAGGAACTCCTATTTTAGCTTTAGATCTTTGGGAACATTCTTATTATTTAGGATACCAATACCGAAGAGGTAATTATATTGATGCTTTTTTTAATGTAATCAATTGGGCAAAAGTCAATGAAAATTATGAAAATACGTTTATTAAGAAGCGTTATTAAACTCTTTATACAAACAATTACAAAAGCTGATGCATTACTTTAAGTAGACATCAGCTTTTTTTATGCAATCAAAAATCATGATTACAAAAAGCGACTTTTCTAAATCATAAATAAATAGTAATATTTATTAGGATTGTTTCCTTTTTCATAAATTTGGCAAAAATATACACCCTTGAATAAATTACTTATTTTCATCTGTTTTAGTCTGTTTTTAATTACTTCGATAAAAGTAAATGCACAAAAAACACCTAAAAAAATAATTATTGAACATTCTGATTTCGCTGATGTAAATCAAGCTGAAATGCCCGATGCTTTTTTACTTACAGGAAACGTAGTAGTAAATCATGATGGTGTGGTACTTACCTGTAATAAAGCTTATTTCTTCCAAAAAGAAAACTACATTAAAGCTTTTGGAAACGTACAATTAGTTCAAGGAGATACACTCTATTTGAATAGTAAATATGCTGAATACAACGGAAATGTAAAAAAAGCATTTGCCACTGGTGATGCCGTAATGACTTCTCCGGATGCAACTCTTTCGACAGATACCATCAATTTTGACCGAAACGTTCAGGAAGTTTTTTATAATACTAAAGGAACTATAGTCAACAAAGAAAACACTTTAGTTAGTAAATCTGGAAGGTATTATGTTGCTCAAAAAAAATTCCAGTTTTTAACCGAAGTTGTTGTTACTAATCCTAAATATGTCATGAAATCCAATCATTTGGATTATTACAGCAATTCGGGACATTCCTATCTTTTTGGACCATCAACAATAACGAGTGCGGCCAATTTTATTTATACCGAAAAAGGATTTTATGATTCCAAGAAAAACCTGTCTCATTTTCTCAAACGATCCTATATAAAATACGACAACCGACTCATAGAAGGCGACAGTTTGTATTATGATCGAAATAAAGAATTTGCTTCAGCAACACGAAATGTAAAAATTACGGATTCGATTAATCAGGGAATTGTAAAAGGTCATTATGCCGAAGTTTTCCAGAAAAAAGATTCGATGTATGTAACTAAAAGAGCCGTTGCTGTCAATTTTGTAGATAATGATTCTGTGTATATTCATGGAAAAAAACTCATGGTAACAGGAAAAGAAGGTGATCGAATTATTCGCGCTTTTAATAATGTTCGCTTTTACAAAACCGACATGAGCGGAAAATGCGATTCTATTCATTCGAGTTCTAAAATTGCATTAACAAAACTAATTGGAAATCCTATTTTATGGAATGGCGAAAGCCAGATTACGGGCGATATTATGCATCTTATAGGCGATAATAAAACTAAAAAACTGGATTCACTGAAAGTCCTCGGTAATACTTTTATTATTTCAAAAGATACCCTCGGAACAGGTTATAATCAAATTAAAGGTTTAAATCTCTTTGGTAAATTCAAAGAAGGAAAACTCCACGATGTTGATATTGTAAAAAATGCCGAAGTAATTTATTACATGCGAAATGACGATCATGAGCTCATTGGTATTAATAAAAACGTAAGCAGTAAAATCAATATTCTTTTTGACCAAAATACAATCGAAACCATTACTTTTTTTCAGCAGGTTGACGGAGATATTTTCCCTGAAGACGAACTTGACGAACATGATCGAAAATTTAGAGGATTCAAATGGCGTGGCGATGAAAGAATTAAATCGAAAGACGATATTTTCCCTGAAGAAGAAAATATTTATCACGACAAGATGATTGAGGAAACTAAAAAAGACGATGCAAAAGAAAATGTCCCGATGAAAGTGAGAAAAGAAACACTTGATTACGATAAAAAGAAGAAGAAAAAATAGTAATCAGTGGTCAATTTTTAGTGGTCAGTCAACTTCAATAAAAAAACTTCGTAAACTTTGCGAAATGCTTTGCAGACTTTGCGGTAAATAAAAAAAAGTGAACAACGATTTCATAAAATATCAGGCACAAACTTCTCCCTATCCTTTAGGTATGGAAGTTTCGCATGCGATAGGTTCTTATATCTACGATACCAACAATAAAAAATACCTGGATTTTGTAGCAGGAGTTTCGGCTTGTACGCTAGGTCATCAGCATCCAAGAGTAAATCAGGCTATTAAAGACCAATTAGACAAATATTCGCACGTAATGGTTTATGGTGAATATTCACAAAGTCCGGCGGTAGAATATTGCAAGCTAATGGCCTCACTCCTTCCCGCTCCTTTAGATAAAACTTATTTGGTCAATTCAGGAACCGAAGCCATTGAAGGTTCGCTAAAACTAGCTAAAAGAGTAACCGGCAGAAGCCAATTGATTTCCTGCCATAATGCGTATCACGGAAACACCATGGGTTCTATGAGCGTAATGGGATTTGAAGAACGCAAACAGGCTTTTAGACCATTGCTTCCGGATGTAGAATTTATCACTTTCAATAACGAAGCCGATTTAGAAAAAATCACCACTAAAACAGCCGGAATTTTATTAGAAACTATTCAGGGTGGAGCAGGATTTATTCAGCCTCATAATGATTTTCTAAAAAAAGTACGTGCACGTTGTACTGAAGTTGGAGCGATAATGATTCTGGACGAAATCCAACCGGGTTTTGGACGAACAGGAACTTTATTTGGTTTCCAGAATTATGATGTAGTTCCTGATATTGTTGCCATGGGAAAAGGTATGGGCGGCGGAATGCCTGTAGGTGCTTTTACAGCTTCATCCGCTATGATGGATTTATTGACTGAAAATCCAAAATTAGGACATATCACTACCTTTGGCGGACATCCTGTCATTGCGGCAGCTTGTTTGGCTACTTTAAAAGAAATAACCGAAACCAACCTGATGAACGAAGCTTTAGAAAAAGAAAAGCTTTTCAGATCACTTTTGGTACATCCTTTGATACAGGATATTAGAGGAAAAGGATTGATGCTGGCCGCAATGACTGCAGATGCTGAAATCACGAATGAAGTTATTTTAAGATGTCAGGACAAAGGACTTATATTATTCTGGCTACTCTTTGAAGGATGTGCCATCAGAATTACGCCTCCTTTAACCATTTCTAACGAAGAAATACGTGAAGGATGTGCCATAATACTAGAAGTAATGGACGAAGTAATGACTTTATCAAAAAAATAAATACAACACTACAATTAACCAAGCCCCTTTGTTAATTAAATTGTTCACAATAATTCATTTTTTTCTTCAAAAATAACACTAAGGATGCCTAACTTTAAGGTAGGCCAAATTCTAAACACAGAAAGTATGCAACTAAGCAACGAAGAAGAAGATTATAACTTATCTCTATCCAAATTTGAGTCTATGTTGAAAACCAACAAAGTACTCTTTTTTGACTCTGAAGAATTTGAAGAAATCATACTTCATTATCTTGATACAGGTAAGGCCGCTTTAGCGAAAAAAGCGCTTAAACTAGCACTAGAACAACATCCAAAGTCTACGGGCTTAAAACTGGTACAAGTTGAAATGCTGGTTTATGATGATAAACTGGATATAGCTGAGAAGTTACTTAACGAGCTATATGCCATTGAGCCCAATAATGAAGAAATTTATATTCAAAAGGCAAACATTTACTCTAAAAGAGACCAACATGAAAAAGCCGTTGAATTACTAAAAATTGCTTTACAATACACCGATGATTATGCCGATGTGTATAATTTAATAGGAATGGAATATCTTTTTATGGACAATCTCGAATTAGCCAAAGAAAGTTTTATTAAATGCTTAGAAGAAGATATCGAAGACCAGTCTGCCTTATACAATGTAGTATATTGCTATGAGTTTTTAGATCAAAATGAACAAGCAATCATTTACTTAGATAACTATATCGAAAAAAATCCATATAGTGAAATCGCCTGGCACCAAAAAGGAAGATTACACTATGGCTTAAAAGATTATGAAAATGCCATTCGTGCTTTTGATTATGCCACGCTTATTGACGAAGAATTCTTAGGTGCTTTTATGGAAAAAGCTAAAGCCTTAGAGCGTTTAGGTAAATATGATGAAGCCATTGAAAGTTACAGCAGAACCATCGAATTAGACGATGCCACTTCGTATGCTTTGCTTCGAATAGGAAAATGTCATGAAAAATTAGGTAATAAAGTATTAGCGCTTAAATTTTACAACGAAACCGTACATGAAGATCCGCTTTTAGACAAAGGATGGATTGCTATTACTGATTTCTATTTGCGTGAGCAAAACTTTCAAAAAGCCTTATTTTATGTAAATAAAGCGCTTGCAATAGATAATCAAAATCGTTTGTACTGGAAAAGATATGCCACGATTAATAAACAAATGAACTTTTTTGAAGAAGCCGAATTTGGTTTTAGAAAAGCAGTAGAATTTGGAGATACTGAACTCGACACCTGGTTATTCTGGGTTGATATTTTACAGTTCCTTGGCGAATTTGAAAGTGCTATTCACACTTTATTGCAAGCAGCAGAATATTTCCCGGAAGCAAATGAAATCGAGTATCGTTTAGCAGGACTTTATTTTATGATACAAGATACCAGAAAAGCTAAATTTCATCTAAGCAATGCGCTTCGATTAAATTTTGACAATTATATCTTAATCGAAGATTTATTTCCTGTAGTCTGGACAAATAAAATGGTGCAAAATTATATCGAAAAACATAAAAAACAATAATGACACAAAATTCTAAAAAGCGCTTCGGGTTACTGGGGCGCAATATCAGTTATTCCTTTTCAAAAGGACACTTTACAACTAAATTCGAAAAAGAAAAATACCAAGGTTACACTTACGAAAATTTTGATATTCAGGAAATTAATGTATTTCCTGAAATTATTCAAAATACTGAGTATTTAAAAGGATTAAATGTTACTATTCCGTATAAGGAAGATGTGATTCCTTTTTTAGATAAATTATCAAAAAAGGCAAAAAAAATTGGTGCTGTAAACACTATTAAAATTACCAAAAAAGGAAAATTAAAAGGCTACAATACTGATTATTTCGGCTTTCTAAAATCATTAAAACCTTTATTGAAATCACACCATAAAAAAGCCTTGATTTTAGGAACAGGCGGTGCTTCAAAAGGAGTTGCATTTGCTTTAGAAGAATTAGGTATCGAATATCAATTTGTTTCCCGAAATGCTTCCGAAAAAGCTATTGATTACAGTCAGTTAAATTCGGATGTTTTTAAGGAATACCAAATTATCATTAATTCGACGCCAATAGGAACAAGTCCAAATATAACCTCTTGTCCTGATATTCCTTATGAATTATTTACAGAACAGCATATTGCTTACGATTTAATTTACAATCCGGCAGAAACGCAGTTCTTAAAAAATGCAAAAGAACGAGGCGCACAAATAAAAAACGGTTTAGATATGCTTATTTTTCAGGCCGAAAAAGCTTGGGAAATTTGGAACAAATAACAACTTTGTAATCAGCTTAAATCACGGATTCCTTCAAAAAGAATCCGTGATTTTTTTATACTATAAAATTCTAAAAATGAAAAAAATCAGGAAATATATCTTGCCCATAATAACACTATTTGCATTTATTCCAAATCTTTTTGCCGATGTAACACTGCCTAAAATTTTAGGACACAATATGGTTTTGCAGCAAAACAAACAAGTAGCAATATGGGGAACAGCTGCGCCAAAAGAAAAAATATCAGTTTCTTTTGCCGGACAAAATAAAACCACAATTGCTGATAATACAGGAAAATGGTCGATAAACTTAAATCCGATGAAGGCTTCATTCTCTGCACGCGAAATGATCATCAAAGGAAAAAATACAATTGTATTAAAAAATATCTTAGTAGGCGAAGTTTGGTTATGCTCTGGTCAGTCAAATATGGAATTTGCCTTACGTAAATACAGCAAATACGATTCTTTAGCAAAAGGAAAAAGACCTCCGGTAAATGATTTAAAAACGGCTAACAATCCTAATATTCGTATTTTTCTTGATCGTCGAAAATACATGTCGCCAAGTCCTGAACATCTGGGTTGGGATGAAGCTATCGGTAGATCTCTGGTTGATTTTTCTGCTGTAGGTTATTATTTTGCCAAAGATTTGTACACTAAACTGAATGTTCCTATTGGAATAATTTCAGCAGCAGTTCCAGGCAGCCGTATAGAACCCTGGATTCAATCTGAAAAACTACAAATAGAGCCTAAATTAAAAAATGGAAAAATACTTGATAAGCTAAGCAATGATGACGGCGACGCAGGTAAATTTTACGACACCATGATTCAGCCACTAATTCCATTTACGCTTAAAGGTTTTTTATGGTATCAGGGAGAGTCTAATTGCTTTTTGGGCGAAAACATTCGATATGCTTATAAATTAAAAACACTTATAGAAAGTTGGCGTAATGACTGGCAAGACAAGAAAATGCCTTTTTATTTGGTTCAAATTGCACCTTACAATTATTCGGCTTCCAAAGACAGACCATTGAGTTCCGAAACACTTCCTGAATTTTGGGAATCACAATCACTCGTACTAAAATTAAAAAATACGGCTTTAATTTCAATTACTGATTTGGTCGAAAGCACAACCGAATTACATCCTGTAAACAAATGGGAAATTGGTAAACGTTTAAGCTTACTCGCAACAAATAAAACTTATAATCAAACAAATGTCATTTATTCCGGACCAGTTTACCAAAATATGAAAATTGTAAACAATACCATTGAAGTTACATTTTCTAATACAGGAAGCGGACTTGCAAGCCGAGATGAAAAACCGCTTACTCATTTTACTATAGCTGGTACCGATGGGAAATTTGTACCTGCTAAAGCAGAAATAAAAGATAATAAAGTAATTATTTCTTCAACAAAAGTACAACATCCTTATAATGTTCGTTTTGGATGGAATGAAGCAGCACAATCTAATTTCATCAATAACGAAGGACTTCCTGCTGTTCCCTTTAGAACAGATAATCCGTGGAAAAAGCTTTTTAAATAAAATAGCTCTTAAATTAAAAAACCCCATTTTGATATTTAATATTGAAATGGGATTTTTTAAAATCTAGAAGCTCAAAATTAATTAACTGAACTTAAAACATTTTCCTGATACACAACTCCGTCATAACAAGCGTTGTAAATTTCTTTTAATTCATCAACAGTTGGTTTTCTAGGATTGAAACCAGTACATGGATCTAAAAACGCATTGTTTGCAATAAAATCAAGATTTTTATCCCAATCTTCACGCGAAATTCCGAAATCTTTAATTGCTGACTGATTGTTTACTTCAGTTCTTAAAGTTTCTATAGCTTGTGCTAAATCTTCGGCTGTTTCTTTTCCGATTACTTTTGCCAAATCTGGAAAACGATTACTTTCTTTTGCATTAAAACGAATCACATTTGGTAAAAAGATTGCGTTAGATGCTCCATGAGGAATTCCGTATAATGCTCCTACCTGATGTGATAATGAGTGAACAATTCCTAACCATGCATTATTAAAAGCAAGTCCTGCCATAAAAGAAGCATCATGCATATTTTGACGTGCCTGAATATTTGACGGATTTTGTACCGCTTCTTTTAGATTATTAAAAACAATTTCCAATCCTCCTTTAGACAATACATCTGCATAATTATTTTCAATATTAGAAACATAAGCTTCTACGCAATGTGTCAAAGCATCCAATCCTGTATTTGATGTTACGTGAGCTGGCATAGATGCACAAATCTCACCATCAACAATTGCGATATCCGGTGTAAGTTCATAAGAAACAATTGGATATTTCACTCCTTTTTCACGATCTGTAATAACTGCTAAACCAGTAGTTTCTGTACCTGTTCCGCTTGTAGATGGAATAGCAATAAATTTAGCTTTATTACGTAAAACCGGTACATTAAACGGTTTGATCATGGCTTCGAAATCGGCATCCGGATATTCGTAAAAAACCCACATCATTTTTGCCGCATCAATAGCTGAGCATCCACCCAAACCAATAATCCAGTCAGGTTGAAAGCTTTTCATTAATTCCGCCCCTTTAAAACAAGTAGCCGATGACGGATCTTCTTCTACTCCTTCAAAAATTTTAGTTTCTATTCCAGCTTCTTTAAGATAAGCTGCTGCTTTATCCAACGATCCGCTGTTTTTCATTGAACTTCCGCCTGTAACGATTACAGCTTTGCTCCCTTTAATATTTTTTAATTCCTCAAGACTTCCTGCGCCATGAAAAACTTCTCCTGCAATAAATAATTTACTCATTTTATACTCTATTTTTATGTTTAAATACAGTACAAAAGTATTTCAGTCATTACGGACAATGTTATACAATCGGGTCTATTTGATATAAATTTGAGCCAGTTCCTTTTGAAGTTCCGTAGGCGTTTCGTCCAGTTTACTTTTAACAAATTTATTAAGAGCCGAAGGCGAACTAAATCCAAGTTCGAGGGAAATCTGTTTATGAGAAAGATCAGAAAACAATAGTAATCTTTTAATTTCCTGAAGAATACGGTTATGAATAGCATTACTAACGGTTTCTCCGCAATGTTTTTTAGTAATACTATTTAGTTTTTTAGAAGTAACTGCTAAATTGGAAGCATAATATTGAACTGTCTTTTCATTCTTGTAGCGTTCGTTAAGCATTTTTTTGAAACGAATATAAAGCACTTTATCACTTTCATGTTGAAAAACAGGATGCTGGCCGTGAACAGATTCTATTAATCCCAAAAGCAAAATTTTGATATAAAATCTTCCCTGTTCTTTACGAATAAGACTTGGATCTGAATAAATATTTTCAATAAATGAAGCCGTAGCTTTTACATGTTGAAATTCCGACGGAGACAAAAATAGACACTTCAAATGTGTCGAAAGATTGACATTATAAGACAATAATTCGTTTTTTAAAATATCCGAACAAAAGAGTATTTCTTCAAATAAAATTATTTTACCAGAAAGTTCAGAAGATAAAAATGAAACAGACGAAATCTGCTCTGGAAATATCATAGAAATTTTACCCGTTTTAAGATGTAAAATTTCTTCTTCTAAATGAACCTTAACCTCTCCAGATTCAATAATTAAGATACAAAAATGATCTTTTTTATGAGGCTCTAAATAATTTTGCAAATGCTCATGGGTGAGATCATAAACACGAAAAGAAAGACTTTGATCTTCTTTTTTTTGAATAATTTGTTTGATTTCAAGCCTTTTCAAATTGATGCAGTTTTCGTTTTATAATTTCAGTATTTCTATGGTACTAAAAACAAAAAAGCCACTCAATTGAGTGGCTTTTGTGATCCCAGAAGGATTCGAACCTTCGACCTACGCATTAGAAGTGCGTTGCTCTATCCAGCTGAGCTATGGAACCATAATATTTTTTACAAAAAAATATTAAAAAAAGTCGGGGTGGCAGGATTCGAACCTGCGGCCTCCTGCTCCCAAAGCAGGCGCGATAACCGGGCTACGCTACACCCCGAAGACAAAGTATTAAGCGGAGAGACAGGGACTCGAACCCTGGCGACGGTTACCCGTCGACAGATTAGCAATCTGCTCCATTACCGCTCTGGCACCTCTCCAAGCTCAAAGAACGTGTCTTGTTTTGCGGTTGCAAATGTAACACATCATCTCATTTCTCACAACTATTTTTGCAGTTTTTTTTATTATTTTTTTCACTTAATTCAAAAAACACTAACAATCAAACACATAGATTCAAATAAAATTAAAACTATTTTTAGACAAAGAGAATCAACAACTGAAAATATAAATTTTGTACAAAAAAGAGTAAATTTGCTACACCTATACAATCCAAATAGTATTTAAGTCATGAACAAAAAAGTAGTTATCGTTTCTGCCGCAAGAACTCCAATAGGAAGTTTTATGGGCGGTTTATCTAGTGTTTCAGCTCCTCAACTTGGCGCAACAGCCATCAAAGGTGCTTTAAATAAAATAAACTTAGATCCTGCTCTGGTTGACGAAGTACTTATGGGTAATGTAATTCAGGCTGGTGCGGGACAAGCTCCTGCGCGTCAGGCAGCACTTTTTGCAGGATTAAATAATCTTGTTTCGTGTACTACTGTAAATAAAGTCTGTGCTTCCGGAATGAAGGCCGTAATGATGGCGGCTCAGGCAATACAATCTGATGATGCCGAAGTGGTAATTGCTGGCGGTATGGAAAATATGAGTTTGATTCCGCATTATACCAATTTGAGAAACGGAACTAAATTTGGCCCAACTACTCTTATCGACGGAATGCAAAAAGACGGATTAACTGATGCTTATGACAATCAGGCGATGGGTGTGTATGCTGATCTTTGCGCTACGGAATACAACATTAGCCGAGAAGAACAAGATAATTATGCTATTGAATCTTACAATCGTTCTGCTCAAGCCTGGGCATCCGGTAAATTTGATGCTGAAGTTGTTCCTGTAGAAGTTCCACAAAGACGTGGCGAACCAATTATAATTGCTAAAGACGAGGAATTTGCCAATGTCAAACTAGACAAAATTCCAAGTTTGAATGCTGTTTTTACAAAAGACGGAACCGTAACTGCTGCTAATGCTTCAACAATAAATGATGGTGCCGCAGCTTTAATTGTAATGTCGGAAGAAAAAGCACTTGAGTTAGGATTAAAACCTTTAGCTTACATAAAAGGCTATGCCGATGCTGCACAAGAACCAAAATGGTTTACTACAAGTCCGGCAAAAGCCTTACCTAAAGCCTTAGCCAAAGCTGGAATAACAATAGATGATGTTGATTTTTTCGAATTTAACGAAGCTTTCTCTGTTGTAGGTTTGGCTAATATCAAAATCCTTGATTTAGATAGTAACAAAGTAAATGTAAACGGAGGCGCCGTTTCCTTAGGACATCCTCTGGGATGTTCTGGTGCCAGAATCTTAGTAAGTTTACTTCATATTTTAGAACAAAATAATGCCAAAATTGGAGCTGCAGCTATTTGTAATGGTGGTGGTGGCGCTTCGGCAATTGTTATTGAAAGAATCTAAAAAAATAAAATTAATGTTCGGAATTTGTAATCTAGCCATCATCCCTCTTCGATTTGAAGCAAGTGATAAAAGTGAAATTGTCTCTCAGGTTTTATTTGGAGAACATTTTGAAATCCTTGAAAAATTCAAACAATGGTCCCGTATTAAGCTACAATACGATGGTTACGAAGGTTGGGTAGATTCTAAACAATATCAGGAAATATCCAAGACTAATTTCGAACAATTATCTAAAGAAACACTTATATTAAATTCAGATTTAATCGAATATATCACTACATCTTCTAATTTGTTAATCCCTATTCCGTTGGGTTCTTCTTTATCTTTTTTAAATAATAGCGAAATCAACACTCAAAATTACGAATTCGAAGGCACAAAAGTAAACGGAACTAAAGACAAAAAAAACATTATCAATACTGCCTATTTATATTTAAATGCGCCTTATTTATGGGGCGGAAAAACACCTTTTGGAGTCGATTGTTCTGGTTTTACTCAAATGGTTTATAAGCTTAACGGATACAAACTTTTAAGAGATGCTTCGCAACAGGCTACACAAGGCGAAGCTTTAAGTTTTATTGAAGAAAGTGAACCTGGGGATTTGGCTTTTTTTGATAATGATGAAGGAAATATTATCCACGTGGGCATCATTATGGAAAACAACTACATCATTCACGCCAGTGGTAAAGTACGAATAGACCGTATCGATCATTTAGGAATTTTTAATCCTGAAACCAATAAACATACACACAAACTAAGAGTGATAAAAAAGATAATTTAAAAAATTTGACATTTTAATTGGCATTTGATATTGTCATTGAAAACCTATTTACACTCCCATTTTTCATTGGCAACCTTATCCTTTAAAGCTGATTGTAAATTGTAATGCCACCATTCTGAATCAAGTGCTTTAAAGCCATTTTTAAGCATAATTCTTTTAAGCAATTTACGATTGTTTTTTACATCTTTAGATAATTTATCATATTTATGACTGGCTTCGATCCCAAAAAAATCAAATCCAGTTCCCATATCCAGTTCCTTTCCATCTTTATCAACCAGCGTAATATCAACCGCTCCTCCCCGATTATGAATCGAACCTTTAGCAGGATTCGCAACATAACTAGGATTTGAAACAATCTCCCACATCTTTTTTTGAATATCTAACGGACGATAACAATCAAATAATTTAATTCGGAAACCTTTTTTTACAAAAACATTATTAGCCTCAATAAGCGCTTTTACAGTTTTTAGCCTCAAATAACATTCGGCGCAATCATAGACTTTGGCTTTCAAAAAATTATCCTCAGTTGCATATTTCATATCATAAATAAAATCAGCACTATAGTCTTTCAAATTCACAAAAGTAGTATCATCAATTGTAGTAATTTTATTTTCTTTTACAACTGAATTTTGCGATTTACAAGATAAAAATACCGCTAAAAATAAAACAAGCATTATCGTTTTTAAAGAAGAAATCATTGGCAGAATTTTGAATTAATGAGGATCGAAAAACAAATGTACAAAAATATAAAAGGGCATTTCTAAATTGATTTTATCTAATTTTGGCACTTTTTCGAAAACATATCCTGCTACCATAATTCATGAAAACCCTATTATTTACCTTTTTTCTCTTTTTTCCAACATTAATTTTCAGTCAAGTCAAACTCCTTTCCTGGAATATCGAAAACTTAGGAAAATCAAAAACAAATGAAGAAATTTCGTTTATTGCCGAAACCATCAAAAACCACGATATTATTGCTATACAGGAAGTCGTAGCAGGTTTTGGCGGACCACAAGCAGTAGCAAAATTGGCTGAGGAATTAAATCGAAAAGGCAATAAATGGGATTATAGTATTAGCGAACCAACATCCAGCAGCGCTTATAAAACCGAGCGTTATGCTTTTATCTGGAAAACTTCAAGTGTGAAAAAAATTGGAGACGCCTGGCTCGAAAAAAAGTACCATTTAGAAATTGACAGAGAACCTTATTTTGGCACTTTCGAATATAAAAACAAACAATTTACAGTAGTAAATTTTCATGCCATCACAAAAAACAAACAGCCTGAAACAGAAATCAAGTATTTTAAATTTTTACCTGCTGAATATCCGACATTGAACTTAATTTTTGCTGGTGATTTTAATTGTCCCCAATCACACAATGTTTTTAATCCTTTGAAAAAAACGGGTTATAAATCAGCTTTTGTGAATCAAAAAACTTCTTTAAAGAAAACGCAAGTCAACAATGAAGTGCTGGCTTCTGAATTTGACAACATCTTTTATTTGTCTTCAAAAGTAAATGTTTCTAATGCCGAAGCACTACATTTTTATAAAAAGTTTCCAACTCTCGAAAAAGCCAGAGAAATATCCGATCATATTCCTATTGCAATTACTTTTTCGATGAATTAAGAGCTGATGCGTTAAAAAAAGTCTTTTTATACTATTTTCATTCGGCTATTAAATTTAAAAATGTATTTTTATTTTTTGTTACTTAAAAAGTGACTTTTACATCACCAATAAAATTAAAAACAACATTAAAATGATTGTAGATTCATTACAAAATGCCGCAAAATATTATAGCTTACATCCTGCTTTTGAAAAGGCATTTCAATTTTTAAATGAAAACGAATTAGCAAATTTAGCTGATGGCGTAACCCAATACTCTGACGATTTAAAGATTATTGTTAACTCTGGAAACGGAAATTCAAAAGAGCAAAGTTTAGCTCATTTTGAGTGTCATGATAAAAATATTGATATTCAGGTTTGTGTAGCCGGGCCAGAAACGTATGCGTGGAAACCAAGAGAAAAATGTGTTAGTCCAAATGGTGAATACAATGAGGAGAAAGATGTTCGTTTTTTCTTCGATCAGCCTGATATGTTTTTTGAATTAAATCCGGGACAATTTACAATCTTATTTCCTGAAGATGCACACGCTGCCATGATTAGCAACGGAAAAATCAAAAAAATCATTATCAAGGTTAAAATATAAATTAGCTATTGAATCAAACAAAAACTACTTTTCGAAGTAGTTTTTTCTTTTTACAAAACATCGATTCTTCATTTATTTGGCTTCAAAAAACTATCTTTTTTGAAGCCAAATGATTATCGGTACATATTTTGTGAGACATTCTTACTTAAAATATCCCAATAACTGAAAATTGTAGCGGAATTTAGGAAAGATTTTATTCCAAAAAATAATTACTACATTTGAAGTTATTGCCTTTAAACCCAACCAAAATGCACAAAAATAGGACATTTTTTATTTTCAGCTTTCTTTTGTTTTTTCAATTCATAACAGCACAAAAACCTCAAAAACCAAATGCTGTCGAAATTTACAATCAAATTCAGAAATTAAATTTCCTTGGAAGTGTCCTTTACGTTGCTGCTCATCCTGATGATGAAAACACACGATTAATTTCATATTATTCGAATGAAAAAAGAGCCAGAACTGCTTATTTATCTTTAACCCGTGGTGATGGGGGGCAAAATTTAATTGGTTCAGAATTAAGAGAATTATTAGGTGTTATTCGAACTCAGGAACTGATTGAAGCCCGAAAAATTGATGGCGGAGAACAGTTTTTTTCCCGAGCAAATGATTTTGGTTTTTCTAAAAATCCAGATGAAACTTTCGAAATTTGGAACAGAGAAAAAGTACTCGCTGATTTGATTTGGACCATTCGAAAATTCCAACCCGATGTAATTATCAATCGTTTTGATCATCGTTCGCCAGGAACAACTCACGGACATCACACAGCTTCGGCAATTTTAAGTGTAGAAAGTTTTAATTTATCGAATAATCCTAAGCGTTTTCCTGAGCAATTAAAATGGTACAATCCGTGGCAGGCAAAACGTATTTTCTTTAATCCTTCGGTGTGGTATTATGGCAATCAGGAAAAATTTGATGCTGCAGATAAGTCAAAATTCATTACGCTGGAAACAGGCGTTTATTATCCCGAATTAGGAAAATCAAATCAGGAAATAGCTGCTTTAAGCCGAAGCAGTCATAAATCACAAGGTTTTGGAAGTACTGGAACACGTGGTAAAGAAACCGAATATTTAGAACTAATTAAAGGACAAAAATTAAATAGTAAGAGTGATATTTTTGATGGAATTGACACCAGCTGGAATCGTGTAAAAGGCGGAAAACCAATTGGTGAATTGATTAGCGAAATTGCTTCCAAATTTAATTTTGCGCATCCATCGGCTTCTATTCCTGATTTGCTAAAAGCGTACGAAATGATTCAAAAACTTGATGATGATCATTGGAAATCAATAAAATTAAACGAAGTTAAAAATACTATCGCTAACTGTGCCGGATTATACCTAGAAGCCGTTGCTATAGAACAGCAAGCTACTCCGGGAAGCATTATTCGATTAAAAGTGGAAGCGATTAACAGAAGCCCAATTGTTATGGAATTAGTTAGTATTACTAGTTTTCCTGATCAAAAAATCACCGAAATCAACCAATATTTAGACAACAATACTTTAGAAAATAAAACCATCAATATAGAATTGCCGGAAGATTTAGAATACAGTCAGCCGTATTGGTTACAAGAAAAAGCTTCTGTTGGAATGTATCAGGTTAGCAATCAGGAAAACATTGGAATTCCTGATATTATAAGAGATACTAAACTACAATTTAACATCAAAATCAATGAAATTGTGATTCCTTATGAACGAACAGTTGTTTACAAACATACTGATAAAGTTAAAGGAGAAATGTACAGTTATCTTGATATTATTCCTGAAGTAAGTACTAAAATTTTAGATCAGATTTCTTTTTTTAATGATGGTAAAACGCAGAAAATTGCCGTTCTGGTAAAAGCAGGAAAAGATAATATTAGCGGTACCGTACAATTAGAATTAACTGAAAACTGGACAGTTGCACCAGCAACAATTGATTTTAGTTTAGAAAAAAAAGACAGCGAAAAAATTGTCTATTTTGATGTTACACCGCCTAATGAAGCTTCAGAAATAATTGCAAAAAGCATTGTATCAATCAACAATAAAAAACAGGATAAAGAGCAGATTATCATTAATTATGATCACATTTCGAAACAACAAATTTTACTTCCGTCAGAAGCTAAATTTAAAAAATTAGATTTAAAAATTACCAATGAACGAATAGGTTACATCATGGGAGCTGGTGACGAAGTTCCTGACTGCTTAAAACAAATGGGATATTCTGTTAAACTTATTAAAGAACACGAAATTAACTCCAGATATTTAGCTAATTTTGATGTTATTATTACCGGAATTAGAGCTTATAATACATTGCCTAATTTAAAAAACAGACAGCATATACTATTAGAATTTGTAAAAAGAGGAAAAACTTTGATTGTACAATACAACACGCCAGACCGAACAATTCCGGCAAATATTGCACCTTATCCGTTAACATTATCGAGTGATCGTGTGACTGATGAAAACGCTGCAGTTGAATTTTTGGCTCCAAATCATCCTGTTTTGAATTATCCTAATGTAATTACAAATAAAGATTTTAAAGGCTGGACACAAGAACAGGGTTTGTATTATCCTAATCAATATGATACTGCTTTTACTCCTATTTTGTCTTCTAATGATAAAGGAGAAACACCAAAAACAGGCGCATTATTAGTCGCTCCTTATGGAACCGGACAATATATTTACACTGGTTTAAGTTTGTTTAGAGAATTACCAATGGGAGTTTCCGGAGCTTATCGATTAATAGCAAACATGATTGCATTAAAAACAACAGAAACCGAAACCATTGAAACACAAAAATAAAAGTCGATTATGGGACTAATGAAAGGAAAAAACTGGAAAGCAAATTACACCTGGGTACTTGTTGCCAATGCCATTTATATCATGGTTTTTTATTTAATAATGAAATTATACTCTTAAACCATGCAATTATTTGACTGGATTGTACTTATAATCACTTTACTTTTTATCGTAATTTATGGTACCTGGAAAACGAAAGGAAGTAAAAATGTAGAAGATTTTATTCTGGGTAGTAATGAAACGCCCTGGCATACTGTAGGACTTTCGGTAATGGCAACTCAGGCCAGTGCCATTACTTTTCTTTCTACTCCCGGACAGGCCTATCATGACGGAATGGGATTTGTGCAATTCTATTTTGGACTCCCAATAGCCATGATTGTCATTTGCCTCACTTTTATTCCAATATATCATAAATACAAAGTTTTTACAGCTTATGAATATCTTGAAAAACGTTTTGACTTAAAAACACGTTCACTGGCTGCGATTCTTTTTTTGTTCCAGAGAGGTCTTGGAACAGGATTAACCATTTATGCTCCGGCAATTATTTTATCGGCATTATTGGGTTGGAATCTAACCTATATGAACATTATAATCGGAATTCTGGTTATTTTTTATACAGTTTCAGGAGGTACTAAAGCCGTTAACGTTACTCAGAAACAGCAAATGTTTGTCATCATGTCGGGGATGTTTATTACCTTTTTTCTAATTCTGCATTTTCTTCCCAATGATATGACTTTTAGTAATGCACTCCATATTGCTGGTGCCAATGGAAAAATGAATATCGTTGATTTTTCTACTGATCCTGAAGAAAAATATACTCTTTGGAGCGGAATAACAGGTGGTTTTTTTCTGGCTTTAGCCTATTTTGGAACCGATCAATCGCAGGTAGGCCGATATTTATCAGGAAAATCGGTTCGTGAAAGTCAGATGGGATTAATCATGAATGGACTTTTAAAAGTTCCGATGCAATTTTTTATTTTATTGACAGGAGTTATGGTTTTTGTTTTTTTCCAATTCAATCCAGTTCCGTTGAATTTTAATCCTAACAATAAACTAACTATTGAAAAATCAAAATATAAGGACGAATATCATGCATTAGAGAAAAAGTTAGAAACGCTTTCAGAAGATAAAAAAGTTATCAATCTTTTATATATCGATCAGCTGAATCAGGATTATGACAATCCTATTCTCAGAAAAGAATTAGTTGCCATTTCGACCAAAGAAAAAGACCTAAGAGATCATGCCAAAGAAATTATCTTAAAAGCCGATAATGACAGTGAAACTAATGATAAAGATTATGTTTTCTTTCATTTCATTTTGAATTACTTACCCAAAGGTTTGATTGGTTTATTGCTGGCTGTGATTATTTCGGCAGCTATGTCATCAACCGCTTCCGGACTTAATGCATTGGCTTCTACCACGGCAATTGATATTTATAAACGAAATTTAAAAGAAGAAAAAACAGAAAAACATTATCTAAATGCTACTAAGTTTTTTACTTTCTTCTGGGGGATTGTAGCCATTCTTTTTGCCTGTATTGGAACATTATTCGAAAACTTAATCCAGTTAGTCAACATCATTGGGTCTATATTTTACGGAACTGTTTTAGGTATTTTCTTAGTTGGATTCTATATAAAATTCATTAAAGCCAAAGCTATTTTTTACAGTGCTTTTATTACGCAATTAACTATTTTTATTATTTATTATTTTTCTAACTTTATTTATCCAAGCGGAGAAGAAAAATTAGGTTATTTATGGCTGAATTTCATCGGAGCTTTGATGACTATTATTCTTTCGGCTTTACTTCAGGCAACTATTTTCAAGAATGAAAAAAATACAACAATGCTTTTAGAAGAATGATTATATAGAAATATAAAACAATTCACATACAAAAGCCTCTACTACTATAGAGGCTTACTTATTTAAAAACTTTAAACAAATATAATGAAGGGATTTATTAAAATCACAGATACAGGAGAGCAGGAATACTATATCAATATTGACTATATTATACAATTTACAACTACTAATGAAAATCAAGAAGGAAACACAATCATTGATATAAAATATGGAGAAAGAGTTGCTACAATACAAACAAATTGTACAACTGAAGAAGTATTACTCATGATAGCTTCGTCAAATAAATAGCGAATCGAAATTTAGTAAAAGCCAATGCCTCTAAAGTCGATTTTAGAATTAACTACAACTACACCATCGCCCCTCAAAAACCAAATTAAAAAAAGCACAATTTGCTCTTGAAGAACTAAAAGGCTTGCTTTATAAACATGGTATTGTTGTGGAGTAAATTAGTTTTCAAAATATTTTTTTGTAAGAATATTTTAACATATTTGAAAACAAATAATACGCATTAATAATTAATAAAACTTGCGCATAACATGCCGTTTTGGAACAAAACATGTCAAATTTATGCGTGTATAAACTAGTTAGGCGCAACCATAAAAGCAACTTATGATAACAACAGAAAGATTAGAACAACTAATTGATAAAGGTCAAGCAGTCTTAAGAACGCACGTTCCAAATCCTCCAAATATGATTGGCTTTACTACTTTAAACGGTGGGCAATTTACAGCATGGCAAACTCAGACATTAAGTTATTTACAATCAAATCTTTCTTCAGAAAACCAATATATTCTTTCTTTCAGAGCCAATGTAAAAAGAGGTTATACTAGTGATGTCAACAAAGGAATTGGAATATTACGATCATTAATCGAAGATATTAATTTAGGTCTTTTTGAAAATAATACTGTTGAAGAAAATTTTAATCCTACTAATTCTTTGCTAACTATTCTCGAGAGATTTCATTTAGTAGTCAGACAACTTCGGAACCGATATGATTCAAGAAACACTCTTGACGTTAACGATGAGTATGATGTTCAAAACTTACTACATTCTCTTTTAATTCTCCACTTTGATGATATACGAGCTGAAGAATGGACTCCAAGTTATGCGGGTAAAAGTAGTAGAATGGATTTTTTATTAAAAGATTATAAAATTATAATCGAGGTAAAAAAAACTAGAAGTAATCTAAGAGCTAAAGAAGTTGGTTCGCAACTAATTGAAGATATTGCGAGATATAAAACTCATCCAGATTGTGAAACTTTAATATGCTTTGTTTATGATCCTGAAGGTTTAGTTGGAAATCCTAGAGGATTAGAAAATGACCTAAGTAGTGATGATAATAATTTAAGAGTTAGAGTGTATATTCGACCTTAATGGCAGCGCCTAACAGCGGTTTTGCGCCATTGCTGAATTTGTTGCAAAAGTTCATTTTTATTTCTTAATTTAGTTTTTGTGTAGCCGAGCGAACTCAGTTTCAATTTCCGCAGCGGACGCAAAGCCACAGGACGTTACAAACAACCATAAGTAATATATAATCTTCAAAAAATCTCAACAATATAAACTCCGCAGCTGCGGAGTTTTATTTTTTACGCCACTCAAATCCCATAAATACTCATATAGTCCGTCAAGTCCGCAATCTAAGGCGATAAGCAAGTTGGAATTTGTAAAATATTCGAACTAAATTACATAGACCACCAAAGAAATTGCAAAAGTGCTTGAGCATTTTCAAACTGTCGTTGAGGAAATTGCAGAAGCCTTTGAGGAAGTTACAAAAGTACTTGAGGATTATCAAACTACCGTTGAGGAAATTACAAAAGCCTTAGAACATTGAGGAAATGTCTTTGAGGAAATTGCAACAGAAGCATAGGAAACTGCATATAATACCATTTATATTTAAAAACTATTCTTATTATCTATTAGAATTGATGAACGTTATTAGTTTTTACACAGAGATAAGCAAAGCTAACACAGAGATTCACGAAGATTAAATTAACTTAGCGAATCTCTGTTTGATTTCCTCTGTGAATCTCTGTAAAATATAAATAAATTAAAAAATCCCATCTCGTTCACAAAAAAACGAGGTGGGATTTTCCATTTATAAAAGACTGGAAATATTACCTACTCCATTCTTCAATACTAGCTTTATTCATTTCGACATATTCCTTATTTCCTGCTGCTTCCGAAGCCGAAATTGACCATTTAGCTGTTTCGATAGCACCTTTTTTATCTCCTTCTTTTGCCTGAATTAATGATTTTAATCTTAGGTAATAAAACGGAACATTCTTAGACATTTCGACTGCTTTATCAATATATGATCTTCCTTTTGCTATATCACCATTCGACTGATAATAATACTGAGCTGCAGAATAATATTCTTCCGGTGTAGGTCCTGCTAATGTTTTTTCGATACTTGCTATAGCTATTTTTTTAGTAGGTACTTCAAATTTTAAAGACACATATGAGTTCTCCCATAAAATATCTAAAGTAGCCGAACTAGTATCTAAATTATTAATGGCTAAAGTAAAAGTTTCTACCGGTCTTGTTAAAGTTTCTTCTTTAACTGTAGTTTTCAAAGCTACTTTTGACTCATCAAAATCCTTAGGTGTTCCCCAATTATCAGTTGTAGTATAAAATAATACTTCCCATTTTTGAATATTCGGAATAGTATAAATGGCATACTTTCCTTTTTTTAAAGTCTTTCCGTCAATAACAACATCATCACCAAAAGTAATTATCGAATTATCATTGGCACCTGTTCTCCATAATTGACCAAAAGGAACTAAATTACCTAAAACTGATCTTCCTCTTGCCGAAGGACGTGAATACACAATTTCAACATCAGTTAAACCAACCACCTGTTTTACAACAGCTTTCGGACTCGTTTCAGGAAGTCTCACCTGAGCTTCTACAGCAAAATGAGAAATAATTAGGAACAGTACAATATATAATCTTTTCATAATTCGGTATTTTTTAAATTCAAATTTACAATTTCTAGGCAACTACAGCTGTTAATTATTGCATAATTTAGAATCCAAATCTTTAACGCTGGAGTAATTTAATTCGTCAAAATGATTAACAACAAAATCAGCTATGGACAAATCCTGATTCTTAGAATGCAAGCTGTTGTAGCCTATACACAAAATCCCTGCCGCTTTTGAAGCTATAAGTCCATTTGTACTGTCTTCGATAACAATACAGCTTTCTTTTGGAGCAATCGATAAACTTGCGGCGTGTTCAAAAATTGCCGGATGTGGTTTTGATTTTGGAAAATCTTCACCACTTACTTTATGTGTAAAATATTGATGCAAATCAAAACGATTAAAAATACGTTCGATAGTTACTTTTGAAGCTGATGAAGCCAAAATTAACTGTACTCCATTTTGATGTAAATCTTCAATTAAATTTCTAACTCCTGCTAATAATTCCAAATCCTTTTTGGTATCAAAAGCATCATTAAAAATACTGCGTTTTCTTTGAATCAAATCCTCAACTTCCTGTTCCAGTTTAAAAATATCTTTTAATTTCTGAAAAATATTTCGCGTCGAATTTCCCGTAAAAGAAGTATATAATTCTTCACTTACTTCGATGTTTAATTCAGCAAATTGTTTGTAATAAGCATAACGGTGTACCGGTTCTGTATCGACAATCACACCGTCCATGTCAAAAATTACTGTTTGTATCATTTTTATTTTTTTTAGTTGCTAAGTTTCTAAGTTACTGAGATTCTAAGCTTTTTTTACTTCCTAATTTTCCCAGCTTCCTACTCCTTACTTTTCACTTTTAAGCAAATGACGAATTACCGTTTCAGCAGCGTGTAAACCAAACAAACAAGGCATATAACTATTGGTTCCGTAAAAAGATTTCTTGAAATTAGTTCCATCTGTTCTTTTCACACTGCCTTCATCTGGTTTTTCGGTAGAAAATACGGCTTTCACTCCTCTACTCACACCCATTTTTTTAAGACGCTTACGCACCACTTTGGCTAACGGACAAACATCGGTTTTACTAATATCTTTTACCACTACTTTACTGGCCAGCATTTTTCCGCCGGCACCCATATTAGAAATAATTTTCACGCCTTTTTTCTTAGCGCCTACAATTAAATTCAATTTTGGAGTAATGCTATCAATACAGTCTAAAACGTAATCAAAATCGGTACTTATAATTTCGAAAGCACGCTCCGGAGAAAGAAATTCCTGTACGCGCGTCAATTGCAATTCAGGATTAATATCCATTAATCTATCGCCAACAATGGTAATTTTTGGTTGACCTACAGTAGAATGCAAAGCTGGTAATTGTCGGTTAATATTAGTAATATCGACTACATCACCATCTACAATTGTCATTTTTCCTACTCCTGCTCTGGCTAAAAATTCGGCTGCAAACGAACCAACACCACCTAATCCTACTACAAGTACATGTGCATTTTGTAGTTTTTCTAATCCTTCTTTTCTAAATAATAATTCAGCTCTTTCGGTCCATTCAGCCATAATTAAAATGTATTTGTTTATTTTGGTAATTTATTTATTGGTAAAAACACTATCAAAAGTGTTCGAAATTATTTGTTGTAATTCTGCTATCGTTATCTTTCTATATTTTGCTGCTAAAGCATACACTTCTTCAATACTATAATCAGAAGTATCGGTTTCTAAGAAAAATCGATTTTCGGGAACATTGTTAAAAACATGTTCTAATTCTGGATTCAGCAATAAATATCTCCCAAATGACAGATAAAATCCGTTATCTAAAAGTTGTTTTGCCAATTGCTCTTTTTTTGAAAATCCATGAATGATTACAGGAATTGTAATCTTCAGTTTATTTTTTAACTCTATTAATTCCTGAAAAGCATGCACGCAATGTATCACTACTGGTTTTTGAAATTTTTCGGCTAATAAGAATTGTTTTTCCAAAACATTCAGCTGAATTTCAAAAGCGGTTTCGCTGCGCTTGTCTAAACCACATTCCCCAATAGCCAGACATTCGGGCAATGCTGCTTTTTGTTCTAAAATTTCAAAATCGCTTTCCAGTCTATCCTCATTAATATATAAAGGATGAATTCCAATGGAATAATTAGGTAAACCAGTATCAAATTCCTGCGGATATTGATTCACTAATTCCAGAACATGTTCCTGATTTTTAAACTCGTGGGTATGTAAATTAAAATACTGCATTAGTCATGAAATTTTTTAACTCCTGCACGAATAGCCACTTTTAAATCATTTTCCAAAGGTACTTTTGGACAAGAATAACGGTAATTATAAGCACAATACGGATTGTACGAAGTATTAAAATCGATTGTTATAGTATTTCCTTTTGGAATTTTTAAATCAATATATTTTCCGCCTATGTAACTTTCCTTACCTGATGTTTCATCAAAAAAAGGCAAGAACAAATCGCCTTTATAATCTGGATTTCTGGCCGAAACCACATCCTGATAAAGATTTAGTTTGCATTTTTTGCCATTTATTTCAAAATGAGCTTCTCCATATTTTACAAAAATAGGTGTTCTGTCTGTAGAAGTTTTCATTTGAAATGGCTTCTCTTTTGGAGTTCTCACAAAACGTGCGTTCACAAAATACGTTTTACTTATTGGATAAAAATCCAAACCTTTAAACGATGCTAAATCGTTTGCCTCAAGCGGACTCGTTTTAGCATTGGCATATTCTTTATTTAATTCCTGCTGGTACTTTTTGGCTGCAGCATAATCAAATTTCTTTTGGCTAAAGCCAAAAACACTTTGCATAAAAATAACAGTTAACAGAATATACCTCATCTTCAAAATTTTAAGCAAAAATAGTTTAAAACTTAGAAAGCCACAAAGTATGAAGCAGATAATATTTGCCAGCAAAACTGTTTTAAAACTAAAAACTTAGTTAAATAACTATAAAAATAGTTTTAAAACTAAAAATATAGTTATATTTGAATTTAAATTAAATAACCATGGAAAAATTAACCAACAAAGAAGAAGAAATCATGCAAATTTTATGGAAGCTCGAAAAAGCTTTTGTAAAAGAAGTAATGGCTGAAATCGCAGATGAAAAACCACATTATAATACGCTTTCAACCATTATCAGGAATCTGGAAGAAAAAGGATATGTTTCTTATAATGCTTTTGGGAAAACGCATCAATATTTCCCGATTGTAAAAATGGAGGATTATCGTAAAAAATTCATGAACACTGCCATTGAGACTTATTTCAACAGTTCATATAAAAATATGGTTAGTTTTTTTGCGAAAGAAGAGAAAATATCTGCCGAAGAATTACGGGAAATTTTAGCCATGATTGAAAAAAAATAATCGCTATGGAAAATGGATTTATTTACCTCATCAAAGCCAGCGGTCTAATAGGAGTTTTTTATCTGGCTTACACCTTACTTTTAAGAAAAGAAACTTTCTTTTCAGGAAATAGATGGTTTTTACTTCTTGGATTAATTACTTCCAGCGTTTTACCTTTATTTTTTATCACAAAAATAATCTGGGTAAAACCAACACCAACCAACATCGACTGGTCACAAATTCCAGTGACAACTTCGACAACTATTCCCGAACCGGAAACCGACTGGTATGCAATTGCAGCATATATTTATTTGACTGGAATTGTCATTTTATTCCTAAAGCTACTTTTTGATTTTAAAAGTTTATTCGGCTTATTAAAAGGAAAAACTATTCAACAGCAAGGAAACTTCAAATTGGTCGATATTACCGAAAACATTGCTCCTTTCTCCTATTTTAATTACATCGTATACAATTCAACTTTATACAGCACTGCCGAATTGGAAAATATTTTAGAACACGAGAAAGTCCACAGCTCACAAAAACACAGCGTTGACGTATTGATTTCAAGATTGTTTTGTGTCTTTTTTTGGTTCAATCCGCTCATTTGGCTGTACAAAAAAGTCATTGCACAAAATCTGGAATTCATTGCCGATAGCGAAGCTGCTAAAAAAATAACCGATAAAAAAAATTACCAATTGACCTTATTGAAGATAACTACACAGGAAAATTGTGTAGCGCTTACCAATCATTTCTATCAATCATTAATCAAAAAACGAATTATTATGTTGAACCAAAACCAATCAAAAAAATCGAATTCGTGGAAATACGCTTTAATATTTCCTCCACTTGTTGCTTTTGTAATTTTATTTCAAATTGAAGTTGTTGCTCAGGAAAAGGAAACTCCAAAACAAGAAACTGAAACAGTTATTATTAATAAAAAATCAGACAAATCTATTGTTACAGGAACTTCTGTAAAGCTGAATAGTAACAAAGATACTATACTAACTGATGAGAAGAAACCACTTATCATTTTAGACGGACATAGAAATCATAAACTAAAAGTTGAAGATATTCAAAATATCGACCCTAATTCAATAGAGCAAATTACTGTTTTAAAAGACAAAAATGCTGCAAACAAATATGGCGAAGAAGGAAAAAATGGTGCTATAGAAATTACAACCAAAGAAAAAATTGGAAAAAATGGATTTTCTACTAAAGGATATAAATTAAAATCACACACAAAACCAAATACAAAGCAAGACATTCAGGTTATAGGATTTAAAACAGGATCTTCGTCTGGAAATGCTAATCAACAAAAAACAGTATTTGATGGTGAATATTTAAATCGAGAAAAAATTCTTGTAATTGTAGATGGAAAAAAATCAAAAACTGCTGTAAGTGATATAAATCCTGATTCAATAGAAAGTATCAATGTACTTAAAGATAAAAGTGCTGAAGATAAATACGGCGAAGAAGGAAAAAATGGTGTCATTGAAATTACAACAAAAGAAAAAATTTTAAAAAATGAATTTACCACTAAAGGATATAAATTAAAATCAGACACAAAACCAAATACAAAACAAGAAATTCAGGTTATTGGATTTAAAGCAGGATCTTCGTCTGGGAATGCTAATCAACAAAAAACAGTATTTAATGCTAAAAATATAGATCACGAAAAAATTCTTGTGATTGTAGATGGAAAAAAATCAAAAACTGCTGTAAAAGATCTAAATCCTGATTCAATAGAAAGCATCAATGTACTCAAAGATAAAAGTGCTGAAGATAAATACGGCGAAAAAGGTAAAAATGGCGTTATAGAGATTACAACAAAATCATCCAAAAAATAACTCCTCAAACTAAAAAGACGGTCTTGAATAAAAACCGTCTTTTTTGTATCTTTGAGAAAACCCTAAATGTTATGTTTAAAATATTAGCCCGAATCAACAAACTTATTTTACCTAGTTTTACTAAGCAAAAACTCGATTTAGCAAAAGCTAAAAAGTGGCAATTAGCAATTATAGGCTATCGCTATTATGTTACTTCGAGAGCATTAGACTAGTAGGTAATCGCAGCAAAAATATCGTATTCTTTTATTTTTTCCCTTCCGTTCAGGAAAGTCAATTCCATCAGGAAATTCAACTGTACAATTTCGCCACCTAATTTTTCTATTAATTCACAAACAGCTTTAGCAGTTCCTCCAGTTGCCAAAACATCATCGTGAATTAATACCTTATCTCCTTTTTGAATGGCATCAATATGAATTTCAAGATTATCCGTTCCGTATTCTAAGTCATAAGAAGCAGAAATGGTTTCATAAGGCAGTTTATTAGGTTTTCTTACAGGTACAAAACCCGCATTCAATTCCTGTGCTAATAATATTCCAAATAAAAAACCTCTACTCTCGGCACCAACAACCTTATCTATTTTTTGATTTTTTAAAGATTTTACTAATGTATCAAGACATTCTTTCCTTGCTTTTGCATCATTTAACAACGGAGTGATATCTTTAAACAAAATTCCTTCTTTTGGAAAACCCTGAATATCACGGATATAATTTTCTAACTGCATTTTTTTTAGTATTTATTGAAATTTATGCTTGCAAGTTACACATTTATCCCTATATTTGCACCCGCAATCACGCTTTACAAAGCTACTGCAAATGGCCTCGTGGCGCAACTGAATAGCGCATCTGATTACGGCTCAGAAGGTTACTGGTTTGAATCCAGTCGAGGTCACAAACAAAAATCCCTAAACACGTATTAAACAACGTTTTAGGGATTTTTTATTTTAGTTTAGCCAACATAATTTATTGCAGTAATATTGCTAATCTATTTTATAGCCGTCATCAGCGAATGTTCGGGTTCAGTAATTTCTTCCTGATCGAAATTTTCATCTTCTTCATTCTATATTGAATCCCTTCTTCCGAATCATTTTCATCAGGATCATCTTCAAATTCATCAGGATTTAGTGCATTTAAAATTACTGTATCCTGATTTTCATTTTCAAAAGGTTTTAAAGTTTCGCCTTCATACAAAAGATTTTCATCTTCATGTTCGTAATTTATTTTATTATCTGTTATCATAATGCTTTTTTAAATGGTTAATATTTTAAAATTAAGTATAAGAACTATTTGCTTTTTATAACATTCTTTTAACTGCTTATATAATTATCATTATATCATTGTCACTATTTTTGCTTTACAATAACGCAACTATGTTGCAATAACTCGGTTTACAAACTTTAAATTAATAAGAATGATCAAAAATTTTAGTACACCTCTTTTCATGCTTCTTTTTTCGTGCTTTACCATGGCACAATCTTCATACTATTTTGACAATAAAGAAATAAAATCAGGAACAAAAGAACATTTTCTTATCCCAATTTCGACAGCAAATAATTCGACCTTAATTCCTGTAACAGTATTTAACGGAGTTAAAAATGGAAAAACTTTAGGAATTACAGCCGGTGTTCACGGCTACGAGCTTGCTCCTATTATGGCAGCACAAAGATTGATTACATCCATAGATCCAAAAAAATTAACTGGAGTAGTTATCATGGTACAAATAGCGAATATGGAGAGTTTTCTGGGAAGATCGCCTTATGTAAGCCCAATTGACAGAAAAAATCTGGGAAGAACATTTCCGGGTAACAAAGATGGAAGCAATACTGAAAAAGTTGCAAATTATATAACTGAAAACATTATTGCTAAAGCAGACTATTTTCTCGACATGCATTCAGGAGACGCACCCGAAGACCTTATTCAGTATGGTGCTTACTACAGTAATACTGAGATGCCTGAAATTTCAAATATTGGAAAAGAAATGGCTATAGCATTAGGATTTAACCACGTTGTTGTTTTTAATACAGATGGAAAAAATTACATGAAGAAAAATGAATTAAGTCTGTATTGTACTGCCGAATCATTCAAACGCGGAATTCCTTCTATTGATATTGAATGCGGACGTATGGGGATTATGGAAGAAACTGCGATTAAAAAAAATGAACAAAGTGTCATTAATCTTTTGGAACATTTAAAATTCATACTTGGAAAATCGCAAAAAAGCGAAACAGAAAAGCCTTCTATAATCTCAAACAGGATATATACTGAATCTAAATTTGACGGCATATTTTATCCTGATAAAAAAGCAGGCGAATATGTTAAAAAGGGAATGAAACTAGGTCATGTAACGAACTATTTTGGAGAAGTTTTACAAACAGTTTATGCTGAAGATGATGGTTTATTGATGTTAATTATTGCAACACCTGCAATCAATAAAGGAGAAACGTTAACCGTAATAGGAAAGACATCTTAAACAGAACTAAACTTTCCTGGCTGGATTAAAAACAAAAACTCTAAATTAACGATTTAGAGTTTTTTTTATACACTTTAAATAATAAGCTTCTAAAATTCAAGAACCTCATCTTAAATTAATTATTTGAATTGATTCATAAAATTCAAATTTTCTTCAAAATTCATTTGTAAATTGCAGTATGAAGATTTTAATAATAGAAGATGAACGCGAAATTTCGCAAAGCATCAAAGACTACTTTAAGACCAATGGGATCCAGTGCGAAACTGCTGAAAATTACAATTTAGCATTAAGCAAAATTGGTAGTTATGATTACGATTGCATACTACTTGATTTAATGCTTCCTGACGGAGATGGATTTGAAATACTAAAAGAATTGAAGTCGAAAAATAAAACGGAAGGTGTTATCATTATTTCGGCAAAAGAAAATCTGGAAACCCGTTTAGAAGGTTTCAATCTTGGGGCAGATGATTATCTTACTAAGCCTTTTCACCTTGCTGAATTACTGGTTCGGATGCAGGCATTGATTCGCCGAAAAAACTTTAAAGGAAGCAACAGTATTATTTTTAATGAAATTGTAGTCGATATTTTCTCAAAAACGGTAACTGTAAATGATACCAAACTGGATCTTACTAAAAAAGAACTGGATTTATTGCTCTTTTTAATTGGCAACGAAAACAAGGTTTTATCAAAATCGGCTATTGCAGAACATCTTTCAGGCGACATGGCCGATATGCTCGATAATCATGATTTTATATACGCGCACATTAAAAACCTTAAAAAGAAACTAACACAAGCCGGCGGTGGAGATTATATCAAAACGATATATGGTTTAGGTTATAAATGGGAAAATGAATAATAAAAAACTGCTTCATAAAACCACCAACAGCTTTCTTCTGTTTGCTGTATTACTTTTGCTCATTGCAGCACCAGTTTTTTATTATATCTGCCAGTGGCTTTATATTTATGAAACCGACGAAGTACTGCTTTTTCATAAAGAAGCTTTTGTAAGTGAAAGCCATAATAATTACACTCAAGACGATATTGCAGCATGGAATAAATACAACCAAAATGTATCGATTGTTGCCGATATGGGCGTAACCAAAGATTCAATTGTAGGCAAAATGCTATTTGAACCTGAAGCCAATGAAGAAGAACCTTTTCGAATTTTGTATGCTCCAGTAGACATTAACGGAAAAAGATATACCTACATAGAAAAACGCAATCTAGTGGAAATGGAAGGAATGGTTGTTAGCGTTGCTGCCATGTTTCTATTTATAATTATTATTCTGCTTACTGGAATTATTTGGATTTCGAAAAGATTAGCCGAAAAAATCTGGAAACCTTTTTATAACACCCTCGGACAAATACAGGATTTTGAAATTGACAAAAACAATCCACCCAATTTTATTCCGACTGACATAGACGAATTTGATCGCCTTAACAAAAGTCTAGAACGCTTAATTGAGAAAAATACCGCTATCTATAAAAATCAAAGAGAATTTGTAGAAAATGCTGCTCATGAACTTCAGACGCCCTTAGCTTTATTTCAAACTAAAATTGATACATTACTACAATTAGACTTAACCAGAGAACAGTCTGAATTAGTAGGATCTCTTAATAAAGATGTTTCAAGACTTAACCGACTTAATAAAAACTTATTACTCCTTTCTAAAATTGACAATGAAATTTATCTGGAGCAGGAAACTATAATTGTAAACGAATATATTGAAAAACATCTGGATTTTTTTATCGAACAGGCTCAGGCAAAAAACTTGACAATTAGTACAAACTTTAATTCTATTTTAAGCATCAAAGGAAACAAAGCAATGGCTGAAGTACTACTTAATAATTTATTCCTGAATGCCATTCGTCATAATATAAAAAATGGTATAATTGAGATTGTTACAAAAAACAATAGCCTAAAATTCATCAATACCGGTGCTGAAATACCTTTGATAGAACAAACTATTTTTAATCGTTTCTCAAAACTAAATCCTTCTTCGCAGGGCAATGGACTTGGTTTGGCAATCATTAAAAAAATATGTGACATCAGCCATTGGAATATCCGTTATTCTTTTGAGAATAATAGGCATACTTTCGAAGTTACTTTCTAAAATTCAAACTTCCTACAGAAACGGTTCGCAGTTTTGTACTATTCTTTTTTAAAATAGTACGAATGAAAACAAAAAATCTTCTGCTGTTATCTTTTTTTCTGATAACAATACTACAGGCAACCGCTCAAAAAAAATTAGTCACCATTTCTGGAATTATTAAGGACAGTAATTCTAAAATGGCTGTTCCTTATGCTAATATTGTTTTAAAATCTTCAAAAGACCAGAAAATGCTCTTTGGTACAGTAAGCGGTGATGACGGGCGGTTTTCAATTGGAGCTGTAAATTCAGGAAATTATATTTTAGAAGTAAGTGTTATTGGTTTTAAAACCAAATCGAAAGCTTTGTTTATAGGCACACTTTCTGATTATTTAGACCTTGGCAATATTGAAATTGACGAAGACATCAATACTTTATCAGAAGTTATTGTCACTGCAAAATCACAACAATCTCCTGTAACAATGGATAAAAAAGTATTTGCTGTTGCTGATAATATCACTCAAAGCGGCGGTTCGGTGCTACAGTCTATGCAGAGCCTTCCTGGTGTTACGCTTCACGACGGTAAAGTTCAATTGAGAGGAAATGACAAGGTAACAATCTTAATTGACGGTAAACAAACTGCCATTACAGGTTTTGGAAACCAATCGGGTTTAGACAATATTCCTGCCTCTGCAATCGAAAAAATTGAAATTATCAATAATCCTTCTTCTAAATATGATGCCAATGGTAATGCGGGAATCATCAACATCATTTATAAAAAAAACAAACAAGATGGTTTAAACGGAAAAATAGGCATCAGCTCTGGTTATGGAGCATTGTGGGAAAGAAAGGCAAATTTTCCAGATATCAGACCTCAATATCAAATGACGCCTAAAATTAATCCGAGCCTTTCTTTAAATTATCGAAAAAACAAAGTCAACACCTACTTACAAGCCGATTATCTTTATACCGAAACACTCAATAAAAACGAGTTTGTTACCCGAACTTATGATGATGGTTCAATTATTAACCAGCAATCAAAGCGTAACCGGAATACTCATTTTACTACACTAAAAACAGGTATTGACTGGAATTACGATGATAACAATACATTTTCTTTTTCAGGTCTATTTGGAAGCGAAAAAATTATTGATAATGGTGATCAGCCTTTCTTTAATAAGGATTTTTCACAACGCTTTCGATTGTGGCAGTTTTTAGAAGATGAACTTAAAACTACCGTTATGATCAGCGCTTCTTATCAGCATAAATTTGAACAGCCTGGTCGAAAATTAAATGCGGGGATTAATTATACCTATCACAGAGAAGATGAAAAATATTTTTTTGATAATATAATGCCCACTTTTACAGGTCATGATGCTTTTAAACTCCTTTCGGATGAAAAAGTAATAGACCTCAACTTTGATTATGTCCAGCCATTAAAATATGGTCGTTTTGAAACTGGACTGAAATTAAGAAACCGTGAAGTACCTACGAATATGCAGTTTTTCCCGGGAGAAAATTCGCCTATCGATGCCAATGCTGGCGGCTGGGCTACTTACAAAGAAATTATTCCTGCTCTTTATGGCAGTTATATTTATGAAACTGAAAAAATTGAGGCTGAACTGGGACTACGTTATGAGTATGTTGATCTTAAATATAATGTAAATCCTGATCATCCTACTTATAAAAGTAACGGTTACAATTATACCGAACCTTTCCCTAGTGTGAAATTGGGTTATAAAATCAATGACAAAAATAAAATTACTGCTTTTTACAACCGCCGTGTAGACAGACCTAACGAAGTAGATATTCGAATATTTCCTAAATATGATGATGCCGAAATTATCAAAGTAGGAAATCCGGCACTTCGTCCTCAATTTACATCTGCTTTCGAAATAGGCTATAAAACTGATTTTGATAAAGGATATTTTTTAGGCTCCTTTTATTACAGAGTTATCAATGATGCTATTACCAGAATTGCTACAACTGTTCCGGGAAGTCCGCTTATTTATAATGTATTTCAAAATGCTAAGGAAAGTTCGTCTTTTGGTACAGAACTGGTTTATGCCACAGAACTTAGCTCCTGGTATTCTTTTAATTTGAATGCAAATATTTATAAAAATACAATAGATGCTTTTACGGTAACCAATTTGTATCCTGTTCCATCCACTTACAACGGCGATCTTCAGGAAATAACTTCCGGTAATTTAAAATGGAACAGTACTTTTCAATTTAACAAAACACTTTCGGGACAAGTTGCAATGGTTTATCTGGCACCAGATATTATTCCGCAAGGAAAAATTGGTTCCCGTTTTTCTACTGATCTTGGTATCAAAAAGACAGTTCAAAAAGGTAAAGGTGAAATCTTTTTAAATGCAACAGACATCTTTAATACGCTTGTGATTAAAAGAGAAATTCAGGGAGAAGAATTTAGCTATACCAGTAAAGATTATTATGAAACACAAGTAATCCGTTTTGGCTACAGCTATAAATTCTGATTTCGTAATAAAAATTCAAAATAAATTCAGAATTGAGCAGTAAAATTTGCCTTTCTCTAATAACTAAATTATGAAAAAATTATCTCCTAAGTTCGGCAGGTATTCGCTGCTGATTCATTTTGTGATCTGGTTTTTAATCCTTTCACAATTTTTAAGAATAGGCTTTTTTATTTGGCAGTATGACGAAGTTTCTTGGAATGTAATTGATTTTTTACGAACTTTATTTACAGGTTTGTTCTTTGATTTGGGAACAATTATATTCATATCAATCTGCAGTATTTTATATTACAGCATTATGCCTAATAAATGGATTGGTTCTGTTTTAGATAAAATCTTTGTTTATTTTTTTACCTCGTTAACCGTTTTTATACTTGTTTTTACTTTTTTTGCCGAATTAACATTTTGGGATGAATTTAAAACAAGATTCAATTTCATAGCTGTAGATTATCTTATTTATACTCATGAAGTAGTAGCCAATATCAAACAATCATACCCACTTCCGGTTTTAATTGGCGGAGTATTATTACTTACTTTAATATTTCTGTTTTGGTTTTATAAAAACCAAGCTTTTACAACAACTTTTAATTCAAAAGCCAGTTTAAAAACAAGAATTTCCGTATTCATTTTAACTACTGGGTTGGCTTTATTTTTCGGTTTTTTCATTAACAATAATCAGGCAGAATGGTCTTCAAACCGTTATAATTCTGAAATTTCAAAATCAGGAATTTATTCTTTTTTTGCTGCTTTTAGAAACAATCAGATGAAGTATGTGGATTTCTATACTTCAATTGATAATGACAAAGCTTTTGAAATTGTTAGAAAAAAATTAGCAGCTAAAAATGCTATTTATTCAAAAAATAATTATTCTATTCATCGAAAAATAACAGACAGCATTCCGTCTTTAAAAAATAAAAATGTTGTCTTTGTTTTGGTCGAAAGTCTTAGCGGAAGCTTTCTTAAAGAATTTGGAAACAAGGAAAACATTACTCCGTTTCTGGATAGCCTGGCACAAAAGAGTATCTTTTTTGAAGATTTATATGCCACCGGAACCAGAACCGTAAGAGGTATGGAAGCTGTTACCTTGTGTATTCCTCCTACTCCGGGACAAAGTATTGTAAAAAGACCTGACAATCAAAATCTTTATACCGTATGTAGTGTATTCAAATCCAGAAAATACGATTGTAACTTTTTCTATGGAGGAGATGGTTATTTCGATAACATGAACGCTTATTTTGGAGGTAACGGATTTACCATTTACGACCGTGGACGAGGCAGTGTTTTAAGTGACCAAATAAAAACAGTTCGTAATAATATCAGCGATGATGAAGTAACTTTTGAAAATGCATGGGGGATTTGTGATGAAGATATTTTTAATAAAATGCTGAAAGTTGCCGATGCACAATACCTAAACAAAAAACCTTTTTTCAACTTTGTGATGACCACCTCCAATCACAGACCTTATACTTATCCATCGGGAAAAATTGATATTCCGTCGGGAACAGGTCGTGAAGGTGCTGTAAAATATACTGATTTTGCATTGAAAGAATTATTCGAAAAAGCCAAAACAAAACCCTGGTTTAAAAACACGGTATTTGTAATTATTGCTGACCATTGTGCCAGCAGCGCCGGAAAAGACGAAATTGATGTTGCTAATTATCATATTCCGGCATTTATTGTCAATCTACCTGAAAAACAGAATCAAAAAATCACAAAACAATGTTCACAGATTGATCTCTGGCCTACTCTATTTTCGCTTTTTCAGTGGAACTACGATTCTGATTTTTTTGGAAAAGATGTGCTTGATCCAAAATTTGAAGAACGTGCCTTACTTGGAACTTACCGAAAACTGGTATTAATGAAAAAAGAAAAAGTGATGATTCTTTCTGATCAGAAAAAACAGGCTTTTTACACTTGGAATAAAAAAGATAATAGTCTGAAATCTATTCCAATGAATCAGCCTTTTTTGGATGAAACCATCTCATGGTATCAAACTGCTGATTATCTTTTTACCAATAAACTTTTAAAATAAGATAGATTTTTAACTTCCATAGAATAGCTATCAAAAAGTTTTCTATGGAAGTTTATTTTTTTAAGATTAAAATCGTCTGACAAAACTGCATCCTATTTCTTTTCCATTATAAAAAGGCATAATCATCGATGTTGTTTTATTTTCTTTTGATGATTTAAAAACTTTATTCTGTAAATACGGATACATCCAGTAAGCAGCTTTTGTACTCAGTATTCCAATTCCTGCTCCAGCAACAACATCGGTAAGCCAGTGCCGGTCATTATACATTCGAAACATTCCGGTTGCAGTCGCAACTGCATATCCTGCTACTCCGTACCAAATTGATTGATCTTTGTATTCCTGATACATAAATTCGGCACCAGCAAAAGCAGTTGCTGTATGCCCTGACGGAAAGGAATTATTAGAAGATCCATCGGGTCTTTCTACCTTTGTAATACTTTTTAGTGCAAAAACCGAAGCACTCATCATTAAATAAGAACTGGCTAAAATAATAGAACGATCTTTAAGATTATTTTTTCCTTTAATTCCCAATGCATTCAAACCATAAACAGAAATAGCAGGCGCCCATTGAGAAAAATCATCAATAGATACCTTATTATCAATATCCTCATTGACCTCTTTTTTAATTTGCGAATTATAGCTCTTCAATTGATCGCTTTCTAAACCGATAAAACCATAACCAATAAAAACGCTGGGAATGATTAATTGTTTGTAATTAAACTTTAGATTTTGTAGCGTATCCTGAGCTTTAATTGTGTCATTTGCGGTATTTTGTGCCCAAATTGAGGCACTAATAAAAATGATTGGCAGGAACTTTTTTAACATTGTAAATAATTTTAGAAATTAATAATCATGCTTGTAAATAAGTAAGCGTAATTTTTCCTCATAGAAAACAAATGATTTAGTTCAAAAGCCCTGATAAATTGCAGCAATAAAGTAATATTAGAATACAATCATATTTATTTCAAGACAAAGTTGAAACTCAATTTTGAAGAAATTTTGATTTTTGTTAGAAAAAGAAGTATTTGAAAATAAAAAAAGGAAACCTCAAAACAATGAGATTTCCTTTTAAAAACTAAATTCTAAAAATGTTATTTTTAATTAATTCCGCCGCCTAAAGCTTTGTATAATAATACCTGTGATTCGGCATTTTTTAACTGAATATCAACAAAATCCAATTCGGCTTGCAGTTTATTTTTTTGAGCATTAATGATTTCGAGATAATTAGCATAACCACTTAAATACAATTCATTCGAAACATTCACCGCTATTTCTAAATGGTCAATCTCATTCGATTTGAATTTTAAAACATCTGCAAAAGATTCTGTTCTATGCAGTAAAGCACTCAATTCATTATAAGCTGTTGTAATTGTATTTTGATATTGTAAAAACGAAATTTGTTGTCTTTTATTCGATACAAAAAACTCCTGTTTGATTTGTCCTTTGTTAAAAACCGGTGCCGTTAATCCACCTAATAACTGCCATGCAAAAGAACCATTTTCAAAGAAAGTCGAGAACGAAAATGAATTCAATCCTGCATATCCTCCCAGATTTAGAGTTGGAAAAAAAGCAGCACGTGCCGCTTTAGCATCAGCATTCGAAGCCAGTAATTCATGATAGGCTTCTGAAACATCTGGTCTTTTATGAATAATAGAATCCACACTTATTTTTTGATTTAATACAGCAAGATGTCCTGATAAAAAATCAGTACTTCTATCAATTTTTCCGCCGTATTCGCCTAAAAGACTCAATAAGGCTTTTTCGGTTTGATCAATACTCAGTTCAAGTTGCTTTGATTCGGCCAAAATATTATTATTCTGAGCATTAAACTGTTGCACAGCTAACTCCGTTGCCTTACCCACCGATCTTTGTGCCGAGATAATATCCAATGCCTTTTTCTGAGTTTTTAAGTTTTTTTGATAAATCACAGCCTGTTTGTCTAATGCAATCAGTTTATAATACAAATCAGCAATATCTGTTAACAATCTGGTTTTCAACAATCGCATTCCGTCCTGTGAAGCAAAAAATCGTTGGAGAGCCGCTTTTTTACGATTGCTTAATTTTCCCCAAATATCAGCTTCCCATGAAACTTTTCCGCCTAAAAACAGATTCGGAGTAACATCCGTATTGATTCTTTGTTTTTCAGAAATATTCTGAGAAAAATTGGTATCAAAATTCCCCACTCCGTCCATGGTATATTTTCCATAACGAGTTCCGGAAACATCCGCCGCAATATCTAATGAAGGTAACAACGCCATTTTAGCTACTTTAAGATTCGAATTAGCAATTAAAATGCGTTCCTGCATAATTAAATAATCAGGATTTTGAGCAATGGCTTTGTCTAATAAAGCTTCTAATTTTGGATCTTTAAAATAGGTTTCCGTTTTTAACGGAACAAAATTTTGCAAACTATCTGTTGCTTTTTTTGCTTTTAAATCAAAATTCTCAGGCAGTTGTTTTGCTGTTAAATTTTGGTTGATTTTAGGAGCGGAACAGGCTGTAAACAGCACAATTCCGCCTAAAATAATGTATCTATTTATGGTATTTTTCATTTTAATTTATTTTTTCATTGCTTTTTCTAATTTGGCAAACAGGATATAAAGACCCGGAATAATCACAAGTCCGAAAATAGTCCCTATAAGCATTCCTCCCGCTGCCGCTGTACCAATCGAACGGTTACCCACAGCTCCTGCACCAGAAGCGATACACAACGGAATCAACCCTGAAATAAAGGCAAACGAAGTCATCAAAATAGGTCTAAAACGAAGTCGGGCTCCTTCAATCGCAGCTTCGGTAATGTCTCTTCCTAGCTTGTTTTGTGCCATGGCAAACTCGACAATCAGAATGGCATTTTTGGCGAGCAGACCAATGAGCATGACGAGCGCCACCTGAGCGTAAATATTATTATCTAAACCAACAGATAAAAGCGCCAGATAAGATCCAAAAACTCCAACAGGAAGACTTAATAATACCGGAAATGGAAGCAATAAACTCTCGTACTGCGCTGCCAATAATAAATACACAAACAAAATACACAACGCAAAAATATATATGGTTTGGTTTCCTGATAAGATTTCTTCTCTGGTCATTCCCGACCATTCGAGTTCAAAACGGCTTGGAAGTTTCTCTGCAGCAATTCTTTCTACAGCAGCAATGGCCTCACCTGAACTATAACCATCGGCTGGTTCTCCATTAATCATTGCTGACATGTACATGTTGTAACGCGTTAAAACTTCGGGACCATACACTCTTTCTAATTTGATAAAAGTCGAAAACGGCACCATTTCTCCCGCATCATTTTTCAAATACATATCCAGAATACTTTCGGGATTTTTCCTGAATTGCGGACTTGCCTGCACCATTACTTTATACATTTGAGAAAAACGAATAAAGTTGGTCGCATAAAAAGATCCTAACATTGTCTGTAAAGTACTCATCGCGTTATCTACAGAAATCTTCTTTTTAGCAGCCATATCATAATCGATATGAATTAAATACTGCGGAAATGTAGCATCAAAACTGGTGAATGAGTTTTGGATTTCTGGCGAAGCGTTTAGTTCTTTGATGAAATTTTTAGTTACTTCATCGGTATTGGTAATACTTCCTCCCGATTTGTCCAGTAATCGAAGTTCGAAACCACTGGTGTTACCAAAACCGGGAACCGTAGGCGGAGCAAAAATTTCGATTTGGGCATCAGAAATACCTTTTGTCTTCTCAGTTAATTGTGCAATGAAATCAGTTACCGAAATATCACGTTCTTTCCAGTCTTTCAGGTTAATCATTCCCATTCCGTAAGAAGCTCCGGCAATTTCAGTCACAATACTGTATCCGGCAAGCGTTGTAACGTTGTCAACACCCTGAATTTCCTTAGCAATTCGGGTTACTTCGTCTAATGCTTTTTCGGTACGTTCTACCGTTGCACCCTGCGGAGTTGTTACACTCACATACACCATCCCCTGATCTTCAGAAGGAATAAATCCTGATGGTAAAAATCGACTTGTTCCCCAGGTTAAAATGCAAAAAAGAACTAATAAACCAACAGTTATCGAAGTTCTGTCGGCAAACTTCATCAATACTTTGATGTATTTTGAAGTAATGCTATCAAACCAATTGTTGAATTTATGGAAAAAACGATCCAACATCGATTTTTTCTCCTTGTCAGGGTCATGAGCTTTCAACATTATAGCACACAAAGCCGGAGTAAGCGTCAATGCATTAATACCCGAAATCACAATACTTATTGCCATCGTCAACGAGAATTGCCTGTAGAAAACTCCAACAGGACCACTCAGGAAAGCAACAGGAATAAACACGGCGGCCATGACAATCGTAATCGCAATAACAGCCCCGGTAATTTCTTTCATCGCACTAATAGTCGCTGGCAATGGTTCCATGTGTTCTTCGGAGATTTTTACGTGAACGGCTTCGACAACGACAATGGCATTATCAACCACAATTCCTATCGAAAGTACCAATGCAAAAAGCGTCAATAAGTTGATGGAGAATCCCATCATCGACATAAAAGTAAACGAACCAATAAGCGCCACAGGAACAGCTAATACCGGAATTAACGTAGAACGCCAGTCTTGTAAAAACAGGAAAACTACAAAAGCAACCAGAATAAAAGCTTCAATCAGTGTTCGTAGAACCTCATCTATTGATGCGTCAAGAAAACGCGAAACATCATAAGCAATATTATAATCCATTCCCGGCGGGAAAGAAGTTCCTTTTAGTTCCGCCATTTTTGCTTTTACACTTTCAATTACCTCAGATGCATTCGAACCTGGACGTTGTTTCAACATGATGGATGCCGAAGGTTTTCCATCGGTTTTAGAAACCATTCCGTAACTCATGGCCCCAAATTCGATATTTGAAATATCTTTTAATCTAAGAATTGTTCCGTCAGCATTAGCTCTTAAAGCAATTTCTTCATATTGTTTTGGTTCGAAAAATTTTCCGCCATATTTAATAACATACTGCAATTGACTGTCTAATTGTCCTGAACCTTCTCCTACTTTTCCCGGAGCGGCTGAAATGTTTTGTTTTTGAAGCGAATTAATGACTTCATTTGCCGAAATATTATACGAAAGCATCTTTTGCGGATCCAGCCAGACACGCATCGAATATTCTTTTTGTCCCATAATTTCGGCACGACCTACACCATCAATACGCTTTAATTCCTGAAGAATATTAATATCGGTAAAGTTGAAAATAAACTGCTCGTCCTGAGTTTTATCAGTACTTGTAACATTTAAGTACATCAACATACTGTTTACTTCTTTTTCGGTCGTAACTCCGGCACGAATTACCTCTTCCGGAAGTTCGTCAAGTATTGTCGTTACACGGTTTTGAACGTTTACCGCAGCCAAATCAGGATCAGTTCCTACTTCGAAGAAAACCTGAATCAACGTCAAACCATCATTAGAAGTAACGGTTGACATATACGTCATTCCGGGAACTCCATTAATGGCTCTTTCTAGCGGAAGGGCAACAGCATTTGCAGAAACCTCAGCATTTGCTCCGGTATATTTTGCTGTAACAGTTACAGACGGTGGTACAATATCGGGGAATTGTGTGATAGGAAGCTGAAACAAAGCCAACAACCCGAGAAGTACTATCATAACCGAGATGATTAATGATAATATCTTTCTTTTGATAAACATTTCTATCATTATGTGATTTTTAGATAAATAATTAAATTACTTGTTACTGGTTTACAATCTACATTTGTTTAATGTTGATTTTATCACCGTCTCTCAATGATTGTGTGCCTTCTTCTACAATTAGGTCATCATTTTTCAGACCTTCATTCAGGATGTAAACATCATCAAGAGTATTTCCAATAGTAACATTGGTCATTTTAACTACTCCATCTTTTTTTACCACAAAAACGTATTGCTTGTCCTGAATAGAAAAAACAGCTTTTTGCGGAATTAAAATTGCATTGGATATTGGCTCTGAAATGATCAGTTTTCCAGAAGTTCCATGCTTGATAAATCCTTGCGGATTATGAAATTTTGCTTTGTATTGAATAGAACCCGTTTCTCTGTCGATTTCTCCGTCGGCAGTTTTAAGTTCTCCTTTTTGATCGTAAACAGCACCGTTTGGCAATACTAATTCGATATCACCTTTTGCATTCAGACTCTTGTTTTCTATCATTTGGAAATAAGTATTCTCAGGAATTGAGAAATAAGCATACACATCATCCAGTTGGGAAACAGTGGTTAACAGTGAACCATTTTCGACTAAACTTCCTTCTTTAAAGGGAATTCTATCTACTGTTCCGGCAAATGGTGCACGAATTGTTGTAAAATTAATTTGCTGATCAATTGCTTTTTTCTCGGCAGAAGCATGAGCAACTTTGGCAGCCGCCGCTTCATATTTTGCTTTAGCTAATTCTAATTCGTTATTAGCAATTACTTTTTTATTGAAAAGAGTTTGAGCTTGTTCCCGCTCAACGGTGGCAATTCTTAAATCGGCCATAGCACTTTTGTAAACTGCCTGTGCTTTTAGCAATTGTATTTGAAGTTCTACATCGCTTATTTTGAAAAGGATTTGTCCTTTTTTTACTTTTTGTCCTTCGCTTACATAAACTTTATCCAGTAAACCGGGAATTCTAACATGAATTTCGACATTATTTTTTGCATGAACATCGGCAACAAATCGATTAGAAACGATGGTATCTTTTAAGGTTACTTTGTAAACAGGAACTGTTTTTACGTTATTAGCTTTTCTTTTTGCTTTATCTCCGCACGAGACTAAAACAAATAATGATAAAATGGACAGGAAAAATTGTTTGTAAATACGCATGAGTGAGTTTTTTAAAATAGTGTATAAATAAATTTTCTCCCTGAAGTAGTATATCAGAGAGTAATAAATAGAATAAATTTTGAAATAAAAAACAGATCGGTTACAGCCTTAAGACTGCGCCGTTGCTAAGAAATAACTACATCTATAATAGACTTTTATAGAAAAATATAAAAGCGAATTTAGGTAGAAAATAAAAGCGAACTAAAATCTAGAAAAGATGGTATAGATGAAGGAGTATTTGCCGCTGAATATTATAAATAGCAGCAATACTATAGATTTTCTTTTCTTTTAAAGCCAGAAAACTAAAACTAGTTTGGTATAAATTCTTGACAGAACGATTTTCTGATTCTTCTACGCGGGGTTTTGCTTTCTTTTTAACGGTAAAACGAGCCTTCATGTCATTAGACATACTTACGGTAGAAGGTTCCAGTTCAGGAATTTCTGCGGTGGTAAAAATATCCTGTGCAAAATGGTGTTTCCTAAATTCAGAAGAATGTTTACAAAATTCTACACTGCTAAAAAAGCTAAGCAATGCTAATAGAATGATATAAATAAACTTAATGGGTTTCATAACGTAAAAAGGAAATCTTTTATATAATGTTTTCTAAAAAAATATTGCTCTACCAGCAATTATTGCGCCAAATATAGCCATTTGCGAATGCAATGTCTCTTAATTTTTCTTTAAAAATCAGTATTTTGTAGAATAGTAATATTGAATTAACTAGTTTATAATAATTTAGGCATAACACAATAAAAATATTTATTACAGTAAAAAAATCTTATATTACAAAACCTAAATTAATTACGAATATTTACAATTTTAAAATGAAACAATTATTACAATGGACCGTTATTATTCCGATAGTCTCATGGGTTCTCTTTTTTAGCGGACTTGTAGATACCAGCAGTATTTTTCAGCTCCTTGCCAGTTTATTACTTATTTTAAGTGTAATGTCGGCCGTACATCATTCTGAAATTATTGCAGAAAGAGTTGGCGAACCTTACGGAACTATTATTCTGGCCATTTCTATAACCGTAATTGAAGTTTCTATTATCATATCGCTAATGATGTCTGAAGGTTCCGAAGCTGCTTCTCTCGCCCGAGATACCGTTTATGCAGCTACGATGCTTATCTTAAATGGTATTATTGGATTTTGTCTTTTCATTGGCGGACTGAAACATTATGAACAAAATTTTTCGGCTTCTTCAGTAACCATCGGTTTAGTTTCCTTGGTTTCTATTATTGTATTTACCTTAGTCTTCCCGACTTTTACCGAAAGTGTTCACGGTTCGTATTATTCGACTCCGCAGCTTATTTTTGCATCTATTGCCTGTATTGTTATTTATTCGTCCTTTTTATTTGCGCAAACTAAAAGATACCGACACTATTTCCTAACCGCAGGCGACGAAGAAAATGGAGAAGTGACAAATCATATCGCAATTAATAACAAAACCTTTTACACCAGTCTTGTTTTTCTTTTGGTAAGTTTAGGAATTGTCGTTTTATTAGCCAAAACACTATCTCCTACTATCGAAAGCATTATTATAAGTTATCATTTACCTAAAAGTTTAGTGGGAGTTATAATTGCCAGCATTATTCTATTACCCGAAGCTATCGCTGCTATCATTGCCGCCAGAAAAAATCGTCTTCAAACCAGTCTTAATCTAGCTTTAGGTTCGGCTTTAGCCAGTATTGGATTAACAATTCCGAGTGTTGCCGCAGTTTGTATCATTATGGGAATGCCTATTATTCTGGGGCTTGACATTAAATCGATTGTATTATTAGCAGTATCAGTTTTTACAGTAATGCTGTCGTTAAGCAAAGGAAAATCGAATATTGTTTATGGAGTCGTACTACTCGTTAATCTATTCGCTTTTATATTTTTGATGATTTATCCTTGATACTAAATATAATTATTCGAAATTAAACCGTTTTTAAAGCTTCAATTAAACCGTCAATATCTTCTTTAGAATTATAATGACTGAAAGAAATACGTAAACTTGGTTTTCTGATTAAATCATCCGAAAGAATTTCGGCCAGGACATGAGAAGGCCGAATGCTTCCGCTCTGACAAGCACTACCGCGGGAAACCGCAATACCCCGCATATCTAAATGAAATAAAATCATGGCTGTTTTTTCTTCTGAAAATGGCAATAATACATTGATTATATTATAAAAACCTTCACGATCTCCGTTAATTTCAAAACCAGAAAAATTTATTTCTAATTGTTCAATCAGATAATTTTTAATTGTAGAGATATGTTCTCTTTCGGAATCTAAATTCGAATAGGAAATTTCCAGAGCTTTAGCCATTCCTGCAATTTGATGTACGGCTTCAGTTCCGGCACGCAAACCTTTTTCCTGTTCGCCTCCATACAAAAGCGGCTGCAATGCTGAATTCTTTCTAACAAATGCAAATCCAACGCCTTTAGGTCCGTGAAATTTATGCGCACTTGCCAATACAAAATCAACGGTAGTTGTTTGCAAATCTAATTTCGTTTTACCAATTGACTGTACGGTATCTGAATGAAATAAGGCATTATACTGCTTGCATATTAATCCCACTCTTTCAAGATCTAAAACTGTTCCAGTTTCGTTATTCACGTGCATCAAACTCACCAGAGTTTTTACTTCCTGCGAAAGCAAAACAGATAAATGAGTCAAATCAATAGTACCATTTGGCAACACATTTACATAATCTACCTGAATAGAAAATTCTTTTTGTAAAGCTGTAATAGACAGTAAAACAGCATGATGTTCTATTTTACTACTAATAATGCGTTGTACTTTTAAATCCTGAACTGCCGAACGTAAAATCCAATTATTTGCCTCTGTTCCTCCAGAAGTAAAAATAATTTCCTGAGCACTTACATTCAATTGTTTAGCAATCGATTTTCGGGAAAGTTCCAGTATATTTTTAGCATTTCGACCAAAACTATGTGTAGAAGATGGATTTCCATAATCTTCCGTCATAATTTTAGTCATTTCCTGAATCACTTCAGGTCGCATTGCAGTTGTAGAGGCGTTATCGAGGTATATTTTTTTCATTGTTGCAAAGTTATAAAATATCAATTAGCAAAAGAGGAATATGAATTGTCATTTTTTGCTTATTTTTGTCAAAATTTTTAAGATGAAAAAAGCCCTAAGCCTATTGGTTTTATTAGCATTATTTAATGCTTGCGATGATGGAGACCTGACTCAGGAAGATATTAGCTTCGAAGACATTACCCAAACTCAAAGTTGTACTAACAGCAGTACTAATAGCCTTATCTATAAACTAAAAGATCAGGAAGCATTGTTGCTGGAAATTCCCACAGCTACTTTTAGTACTGAACTGACTGAAGCTAACGATACACTTAATTTAAACATTAGTACTACAACAAATAGAGTCGTTTATCGCTTTTATAATGGAACCGTTGCAACTGCTAATATTTGTGAAACCATAGCGCCAGCTACTCCAATTATTACAGATCAATGGGTTGCTACTGATGGACAAATACGAATTGTAACAACTCCAACCAAAACTACGGATGCAACTACTAATAGAACTAAAATTACAGGCTACAATCACAACATCGTATTAAAAAATGTAACTTTTGCAAAAGCATCTGGAACACAGGTTTATGAAACTTTTCCATTTGGTAATTATTCCAGTACAGCAACAAATTTGCCTTTTAATTTTACTACCACAACAATTGAAAAATGTACTTCTTCAAATGATTTATACAAGTTTAATACTAATGAGGCCTTAATTTTAACAATTGATCCTGCTTTAATTGTTAACGAAGTTACACCGCTTAATACACCTAGAATAGGTTATGTAGGCACTACGGCTAACAAACTTACTTATCGCCTTTTCACAGGTACTACATTAACTTCAGCTTATTTTTGTAATACTACAACTCCTACTACGCCTACTCTATCTCAGGAATGGAATGGAGTTACTGGCAATGCAAATAGTCAAACTGGAATTATTGAAGTGACTACAACTACAAATGGACCAAATAGCTTTAAGCATACTATTGTACTTAAAAAAGTTTCCTTTAAAAAAGGTGCTGTCGATTTTACTCTTGGAGACAGTTATCCTCTTGGAGAATTATTTACCTTAAGTAATTAATTTCAATTCGAAATTTTAAATACAAAAAACGCTCATTTTTAAATTCAAAATGAGCGCTTTTTGCATATTATAAGTTTGCTACTTTTTACTTTGTTTAATATAAACTTCAGTTGCACCCTGACCGTATTTTTGATAATTGGCTTCCTGAAAATCAATATTATCATAACGTCCTAGTAAAAAATCGAGCTCTGCTTTCAAGACACCTTCTCCAACACCGTGAATAAAAACGATTTTTGGAATACGATTTTTAATAGCAAATTCAATATGACGCTGAGCCGTTTCTGCCTGTAAAGTCAATATTTCATAATTAGACATTCCGTTTTTATTTTTGACTAATTTTTCAATGTGTAAATCAAATTCAGGAACACCTACTTCTCTCTTATCCTTTTTCTCTTTTACAAAACTTCTGGGCTTAGGAATTGCTTTTTCTTTCTTAATTTCATCTATATTTATTCTTTTAATAGAATCCATTAAATTACTGGTGTCGTTTATTTTAACTAACTCATCTATCGCAAATTTCATTACAAAACCTTCATCGGTTTCGATGGTAACTTCATGACCTTTAACTGATAATACAACTCCATTTATCGCATCATCCAGAACAGCAACTTTATCTCCTTTATTCAGCATCTTCTTTTTCTTTTTGTTGATTTTTACTTGGCGTTTTTGCACTCAGTTGCATCATTCCAAACATAAAAACAGCCATTGCAATTACACCTGCATAAACATTTTTTTCAGCTGCAGTTTGCTCATAAAAAGCAACACCAATAGCTACTAACATTATCGGAATAATTAATTTTTTCATTTTTATTTCTATAAGATTTCAAAAGTAATCATTTTAAAATGGAAGTGGTAAGAAAGTCAAATTCAATCTGAAAAATCAACTAAAAAAAGAAGAAAAATTCATTTTAACAAAATTCAGACTTTCTATAATGAATGCGTGCTTGTTCATGTCTTTTTATTCAAAATAGTTCAATATCTTTGTTCTAAATTTAGCAACGGTATTTTGAATCGATTTTAATATTCCTGATACTTACAATACAATCCAAAAATCATGACAAAGGATCTGATTATTAAAAACATTAGCTTACTTAAAAGCCATACTTCCATTAATTACGGTATTAAAACAAAGGTAGAGATCTTTACCGAAAAAATTTTCTATACCTTATTTGATGCTAATGCTCCTTTAAGCGAAAGCATTGATGAATTAGAAAAACAGTTTAAAGATATTGCCGCTATTGCCTGTAAAAAACCCAATGCATTGTGCATATCAACCTGGGATCATTTTGTTGCCAAATTACCTTCGGTATTAGAAAAACTAAATCAGGATGCTGCCTATATTTTAGAAAATGACCCGGCTTCAAATGGAATTGAAGAAGTTTATCTGGCTTATCCAGGCTTTTATGCTATTGCTATTTACCGTCTTAGCCATGAATTATATAAACTTGATTTATTGCTTTTTTCACGATTAATGAGCGAATATGCGCATCGAATTACAGGAACAGATATTCATGCCGGAGCTCAAATCGATTCACCTTTTTTCATCGATCACGCTACCGGAATTGTTATTGGTGAAACGGCTGTAATTCAAAAATATGTTAAAATTTATCAGGGTGTTACACTTGGTGCATTAAGTGTCAGCAAAGAAATGAAAAATGCAAAAAGACATCCTACAGTAGAAAAAAATGTCTGTATCTATGCCAATGCAACCATTTTAGGTGGTGAAACCGTCATTGGCAAAAACAGTATTATCGGAGGAAACTCCTGGGTTACTAAATCAACCCCCGAAAGATCAATAGTGACTAATACAACCACTACTGAAGTAAAAATAAAAGAACTAAAATAGAAATGAATCCGCAAAAAATATTAAGCCTGATTGGTAACACTCCTTTAGTTGAAACTACCAATCTGGTCCAAAACAAAAACGTAAAACTACTATTAAAACTAGAAGGAAATAATCCCGGAGGAAGTGTCAAAGACAGAGCTGCTTATTACATGATTAAAGGCGCTTTAGACCGTGGCGAAATCAAAAAAGGCGATAAACTTATCGAAGCGACAAGTGGAAATACAGGAATTGCTCTTGCCATGATTGCTCAATTATTAGATATCGAAATAGAATTAATTCTGCCTGAAGATTCTACTAAAGAACGTACCCAGACTATGCGTGCTTATGGTGCTAATGTTATTTTAACTCCTGCTAAGGAAGGAATTATTGGTTCCAGAGATTATGCTGATAAAAAAGTCGCTGAAGGTGGTTACATCATGCTAAATCAATTTGCTAATGATGATAACTGGAAAGCACATTACAATACTACAGGTCCTGAAATTTGGAAAGATACTGAAGGAACTGTAACGCATTTTGTTTCGGCAATGGGAACAACAGGAACCATCATAGGAACTTCTACTTATTTAAAAGAACAAAATCCGGCAGTTCAAATCATTGGTGCACAGCCTTCTGATGGTTCACAAATTCCAGGAATCAGGAAATGGCCTCAGGAATATTTACCTAAAATTTATGACGCTTCAAAAGTAGATCGTACTGTTGATGTGAGCGAACAGGAAGCTCGTGATATGACTAAACGTTTAGCTCTTGAAGAAGGTATTTTTGCAGGAATGAGCAGCGGCGGTGCTGTGGCTGTAGCGGTAAAATTAGCCGAAGAACTAGAATCTGGAGTTATTGTAGTCATTATTTGCGACAGAGGTGACCGTTATTTATCTTCTGATTTATTTGACTAAACTTCAATTACATTCATAAAAAAGGGCGATTTTTAAATTTAAAAATCGCCCTTTTTCTACTTTATTAACGGTAACATGATTGTAAAAGTACCTCCTTTATTTTTTCCTTCGCTTGTTGCTGTTAATTGTCCTTCACTCCTTTCTATAACTTGCCTGGACAAATACAAACCTATTCCTGTCGAATATTCGTTCATCGTTCCTAATCGGTTCATTTTAGTGAATTTGGCAAACATCTTATCAACATCCTTGTTATCAAAACCAATGCCTTCATCAATCACTTTTATATGCACATTTTTCTGTTCAATGTAACTTTCTAATTGTATCGTTGCATTTTCAAATGAAAATTTAATGGCATTGTTCACTAAATTAAAAAACACACGGGTCAACAGTTCGGGATCAATTCTCAACGTAATATTTTCTACTTCAAGCTTTTTAACCAATTGAATATTTTTAGAACTTAATTTTTGGTTTAACTGATCTTTTACTTTTTCAATTAGCTCATCCAGATTCATTGTTTTAATATCTGAACTGGTTTTTAACATTTCATCCTGCTCTTTTAATAGTCGAATAAAATTTTCAATGTATTGAAATTGATCTTTGGAAGAATCACAAATCAATTCAGCCAATTCTTTTACTTCAGATGACGGATTTGTCCCTATAATCATTTGGGCCAAAGATTTAGGATTAGAAGCAAAAGTTCTCAAATCATGTGAAAGCAGGTAAATTAAGTCTTGTTTTTCAGCAATAAAATCTTCACTTTCCTGAATCGAATTATGAATATTAAACAATAACAATCCTGCTTCATCCGAATAATGAAGTGGTAAATTTGGGATTATTCTTTTTCGTTTGTAATCATTCAACGCTTTTGAAGCCAGTTCTATAGGATGAACCAATTTTTTCAAAACCATTAAAGTGACTGCTGTAGCGATCAAAGTCATTACTAAGGAAAACAGTAATAAAATTTCAGTTGAAAAATTTGCTTTTGCGTAAAGCACAAAAAATAAAATTCCGATGAGAGGAATATGAATTCCTATAAATGCAACAAAAAGAAACTTAAACACATAGCTATTTCTTAGAAATCTTATAGAGGATAATTTTTCATAAAACTTCATACTTCTCAAAATTTACGGGGATTACAAATGTACGAAAAAAGCTCTTTGTTTAAATAACCTAACCAATGTTTAAACAAAAAAACTTCAGAAGTTACTTAAAAATTTCATTAATTTTGTTCAATTATGTTTAGACACATAAAAAATTGAAAGGAGCCCACTATGCAAGACTGGCCTTATTTATTAAAATACCAAAATGAAAACGCATTATTACCGCAACATGACAACAACAGAATCGTTTTCATGGGAGATTCAATAACCGAATTTTGGAGTAAGGAACATTCTTTTTTTGCTGAAAACAAATCCTATATTAATAGAGGAATAAGCGGTCAGACTACTCCGCAAATGTTAGTTCGTTTTAGAGCCGATGTTATTGATTTAAATCCTAAAATAGTCGTTATTTTAGCCGGTGGAAATGATATTGCTGGAAATACGGGAACGGCAACGACAAAAATGATTACTGATAATATTTTTTCAATGATCGAATTAGCAAAAACACATCGTATTCAGGTGATTCTTTGTTCAGTATTACCTGCCAATTTTTTCTATTGGAATCCAAAAGAACAACCGGCTGATCGAATTATTGAATTGAATAAAATATTAAAAGAATATGCTATTGCAAATAAAATCACGTTTGTAGATTATTATTCGACAATGGTAGACAACAAAAAAGGTTTACAATCTGAATTTTCAGAAGATCGCGTACATCCCAACACAGCGGGTTATGAAATTATGAGTCTGTTAATCAAAAAAGCTATTCAACTTACTATAAACAATCTATAAAACAATCAAAAATGAACTATCGTAAACTAGGAAAAACCAACTTTGAAATATCCGAAATTGCTCTTGGAACCTGGCAAGTAGGCGGAAAATGGGGTTCACCATTTAATGATGTCACTGCCGAGGAACTTTTAAACACTGCAATCGACAAAGGCATCAACTTTATTGACACTGCCGATGTGTATGAAAATGGATTGAGCGAAAAAGCAGTTGGACGTGTAATTCGTTCCCGTTCTGAACGTATTTATGTTGCGACTAAATGCGGTCGTCATATTAATCCACATATTAATGAAGGTTATCAGCCAAAAGTATTGCAGCAATATGTTGAAGACAGTTTAAAACGTCTTCAAGTAGATACAATTGACTTAATCCAGTTGCACTGCCCTCCTACTGAAGTGTTTTATCGACCGGAAATTTTCGAGCTTTTTGACAAATTAAAACAAGAAGGAAAAATTCAAAATCTGGGTGTAAGTGTCGAAAAAGTAGAAGAAGGATTGAAAGCAATGGAATTTTCGAATGTGACTTCTGTTCAAATTATTTTCAACCTTTTCAGACAGCGTCCTTCAGAATTATTCTTTAAACAAGCTAAGAAAAAAGACGTGGGAATTATTGCCCGTGTTCCTCTTGCCAGCGGATTATTGACTGGAAAATTCTCTGAAAAATCTATTTTTGACAGCAAAGACCATCGTTTTTTTAACCGAGAAGGCGCTGCTTTTGACAAAGGCGAAACTTTCTCAGGAATCAATTATGAATTAGGTTTGATTGCTGTAAACGAATTGAAAAAACTATTCCCTGAAGTTCAAAACCTGGCACCTATTGCCCTGCAATGGATTTTAAGTTTCCCGGAAGTAAGTTGTATTATTCCCGGAGCTTCGACAGAAAATCATGTGCTTTCTAATCTTTCAACCTTAGATTTACCGGCTTTAACTCCTGAAAAAATTGCTGCTATGAATGAAATTTATGAGCATTACATCAAAAAAGAAGTGCATCATCTTTGGTAAAAAAATACAATACGACACAGATAATTTGGAATTATTTGTGTCGTATTATAACATTACCTTTTTAAACAAATCCTTGATTAAATCGAGTTCTTTAGTATAAGTCGTGTTTTTTCTGCTGGCAAAATAAAGCGTGTTTTCTAATTTTTTATGACCTTCCCAAATTATTTTTACATCTCCGCCGGCTACTTCTTTTCGACATAAAAAATCAGGAATAACCGCTAATCCATTAGCATTACTCAAACAGCGAACAATTGAATTAATATTTGGCACAATATAATTCGGTCGAAAATCAGGGAAGTTGCCAAAATTGAGTTGCCAAAAACGAAAAAGATGTTCCATATCGCCCGTGGTTCCATACCATTTTTGGGCTTTTAAATAATTTTCGGCTTCTGTATATTTTTTTTGTTTTACCAATTGCTGAAATTCAGCGTCATCAACTTCACTTCCTCCAACTAAAACAATAGTTTCTGACGAAAATGGTTCGTAAGCAATAGTTGGATAATTTCCTTTTTGAGGCGAAATCACCAAATCTAAAATTCCTTTATCTAAATTATCCAGCATTTCAGGATATTCACCAAAACGAATAATCACATTAAAAGGCAAAGTGGAAATGTATTGTTCCAATGTAATCTGGAAAGTCTCAAAACACATTCCGATACTGATTGTTGGTGTATGTTTTTCAGTACTTCGCTGAAAATTTTTCTCGGCATCTTCCAGAATTTTCAAACCTTCGGAAATTGCATTATATAAAATCTTACCTCTTTCAGTCGGAATCATTTTGCGTCCTGTTCTATCAAAAAGTTTGTAACCTACATAACTTTCCAACGAACTTAAATGCAAACTCACACCAGGCTGCGAAATAAACAAAGCATCGGCAGCACTTGTGAGCGTTCCTGTTTTATAAATAGCTTTAAATGTGCGGTACCATTCGAGATTAACCATAACTAACTATTAAATAATAGAGACGTGGAGAGCTCGGTGGTAGCAGATACAAAAAAAAAAAAACAAAATATAAATAGAAGTCATGAAAGTTGGCTTATACTAGAGTACAAATTAGATGACAAAGATACGGCTGAATACAAATAGCCTACAAGAGCGAGCTATTCTCA
>NZ_JNCA01000014.1 GCF_000695795.1 Flavobacterium seoulense
AGTTAAAAGTCTGCGGAAAATTTTTAATAAAAAAACAGAATTGAAAATTTTTAAAATAGAATCATTAAAATAATTTACATGAAAATGATTATGCCAGATAAATTCGACTTCCCTTATGATTTCATTTTCATACCTTTTAATTCCTGGATGACTTTTATTACAAATAAGAATAAATTTATCTTTTTTATTTGGCCAATTATTAATTAATGTAATTATATAAGTATCTAACCCTCCAATATAATAATTCTCAGTAAAAAGTGCAATTCTCATTTATTCCAATTATTTTTTATGAACATAATATAAAAAACTTTATAACCATATTTAAAAAGCAAATACATTTACTTTTTTAAAACCTTTAAAGTCTTAATAATCTGCTTTCTCCATTTTTCAGAAACAAAATATTGTATAAAAAAAGAGCTAATTATTAAGCCTCCTATAGTTCCTGATACTATTAATAAATTTATTTTAGACTTTTCCTGTGGCAAATAATTACTAACAAAGAAAGAACCTAAAACTAAAAAAACCATAGGGACTAACATTGGTAGAAAAATAATTCTAATAGAACTTAATACATTATAATCCAAATAATCAGTCATCATCTTAAAGAGAAATAATGCTGAAAAGATAAAAGCCATCAATTTAAAAATCGCAAACGAATTCACCCCAAAAAGATTAATGGTCAACATAATACCTGTCCAGAAAATTACAGGCAATAAAGTACTGATAAAATACAATGTCTTTTGTCTTTCTTTAGCAATTAACATAAAATTCGTTGGATATGTAATAAATGCGAAAATATTACAAAAAACTAATATCTGAATTACTGTAACAGAATTTTCATAATTTGAACCAACCCATGAAAAAACTAGTGGTTTAGCTAAAATCGCTATTGCTACTATTGGAAAAACGACAACAGGTGCCAAAATAGTAACAATTTGTAGATAAAACGTTTTTAATGCTTTTTCATCTCCTATACCTACGAAATGATTGAAACGGACATTGAATGGAGAAAAAAGAATTCCAAAAATACTTCTAAAAAAAGAAAGTATTGTTAGACCTACAGCATAAATAGCTACCTTACTCGCTCCTATAAACATACCAATTGAAATAGAATCCAATTCATAATATAATATCCATGAAATAGTCATAAACAAACTAGCAAAAGCTAATCCTTTGGTTTTATCATATATTATTCTATTAAAATAAATAGATTGAATCAAACTTTTAAAATTATAATTATATCGATTTCTGGCAATTAGTAATGTAAATAATGCCGCAATAAAATTTACTATCTGTGTAAACAAAAAATAACCTACTATATCATATCTTTCCTCTCTAAAAAACCATAAAACGGATAGGATTTTAAACACACTGCCAATAATATTCGTCCGTTGAATAATAAAATCTTCCATCCGGATACCAAATACCATCTGTAACAAACGTTGTAGCAAAGTAGTAGGAGTAAAAACAGCTAAAATCAAAAGTAATGATGAAGCTATATAGTACTGATTAGGAGTATCAATTCCTTTAACCAATAAGTGAGGGTTTGAACTCAAAACAAAAAAACCAACCGAAAATAATACCAGAAAGATTAATAATATGAAATTAGTAAAACCAATCACTTTGATTTCTTCTTCCCTATTTCCTTTTGCAAAATATTCAGCCGCATATTTTTGTCCAGCTCCCAAAAATCCTAAATCAGCATATGCAAGGAATATTGAGAATGAAATACATACTGAATAAATTCCATAACTAACTGGATCTGAAGTAAGATAAGGAATAACTACAAACATGGAAAGAAAGTTCAACACGAGTGAAACACCTTGCCAAAGATAAATTTTAAGATAATTTTTAGTATAGGACTGTTCCATTATAACTTTAAAATTATTTCTATAAAAATTTCAGACGACATTCTGTTTTTACTCTCTTTTGATGTCAAATATTTATATAAATAATCATTATATAATTCTTTGTCAACATACAATTCATTTGACTTTGTAGAATTAACTAAATCAAATTGTGAAACTGTACAATTTAAAACTTTACTTAAGTACAATGTTGTTTCATATAAATCATACATAATTTTCTTTTCAGCTTCACAAGTGATAAAAAAAATAGGTTTCTTAAACAATATTGGAAAACTTATTGAGGTACTATAATTAGTAATAGCAAATTTACTATCCTTAACAAACTCACATGTTTGATTAAAAACAATTTTTCTGCCACAAAAAGGATTCTCTGTTTTATACTTATGTGCTTTAGGATGTGCGCATATCACAACTTTAAGATTATAGGTTTTCTCTATATAATCAAAATAATTATTTAATTGAGAATAATAAATATCAGAGTTAACAGTTTCAATACCTAAAATTGCAATATCAGGATGGTGCGGCAAATACACGTCCAAAAAAACACAATAATCATCACTAGAAGAAACTGGAGTATTTAAAACTAATAAGTACTTATCGTAGTCAAAAAAATTAATCTCTACAATGTGTCCTGTCTTTAAATCATATTCACTACCAATACCTATTGTCCTACCTCCTTCTGATCCTGCTCTAAAAATGACATCAAAAGTCTTTATATAATTATTTTTCTTTAATTGTTTTGCTATTATATTTTTGAAAGCTCCAATTATTTTTTTAAAATTAAAAGACAAAATTGTTCTGGAGATTTTAGATGAAATATTTCTTTCAGGCATGGGAAACATTCCCCTAGCAAAAAAACCTAATTTACAATTAAAAACTGTTAGAAGTCTAAACAACTTCCAAACACGAAATTCATAAGTTATATTCGTTATAAAAAATGTAGAATTAATAGTAGTTAATAATAATTTATTTTTTAATTCTCTTAAAGAATAAATTTGTACAGAATTAAATTTATTAACATCATTTAAATCATAATGATTATTAGGATTATTAGGAAAGTACAATTTTGATACATCCCAATATTCCACAATTAATCCATTATCAATACATTCATTAAGATAATAATCAGTACAATATTTATCCGTAATCGATTGATAATTAATATAAACTACTTTATTAATCATTTCTTTATTTCTTTAATAATTTTTGCGGGGCTTCCGACCGCTACTACACCATCAGGTATAGATCTAGCAACAATTGAACCTGCTCCAATTACAGAGTTTTTACCAACAGTAACACCTGGTAATAAAATTGAATTTGCTCCAATCCAACAACCATTTTTCAAAATTACTGCTTCATCTGGATAATAACCTTGATCAATCAGAGGAATATCCATTTGATCAAATTTGTGATTATTTATATAAATGTGTACTCCACATCCCATCATTACATTATCCTCAATAGTAATTGAAGTTTTTAGACTTTCAGATTCTCCAAATAACATAACTCCTGGGCGGATTACCACACGATCTCCAATTTCTATATTCGAACATCCGACAGCATAGGCTCCAGGTCTAAAATCTGCTGTATCAGAAAAATGCTTAAATTTTCTTTTGCAAAGAGAAAGCATTTGTTTTTTATAGTATAATCTCCAATGAGTAAATGGATGATCAGGTCCAATTCTATCGGCTCCAACATTATACTTTATTTTTTTTATTATATCAATTATCAACATTCCAATTCGCTAAATTTTCGCCTGATTCAATTAATTTTACTCGTGCTTTTGGAAGACCATCTCCTATGAAATTAAATAAATTTGCAGTAGCAACAGCACTAACATTTTTATACTTTAATCCATCCATAAAATGAGATTCGTTTCCAGCCCCCCCTGCAATTATAAGTGGTATCTTAATCTTTGATTCAAACTTTTTAATTGTATCAAAATCATATCCAAATCCGGTTCCATCTTTTTCAATAGAGTTTAGATATATTTCTCCTACTTCAAGTTTTTCCAAATAATGCAAATAATCTTCTAAATCAAGATTTATTTTAGTAGCTCCATCATTAATATAAACTTCATAAATTTCATCACTTTTCTTGTAATCAATTGAAGCTACAATGCTCTGTGAGCCATATCTTTTTATTAATGCTCTAACTAATTCTGGATCTGTATGTAAAATAGTATTTAAAACTATCTTATCAGCCCCACTATTAAAAAGTAATTCTGCATCTTCCATTGATCTAATTCCTCCACCAGCTGCAATAGGAATAAAAACATCATTCACTAAATTTTCAATAGTTTTTGCAAAATATGTAATTGATTTATTATTACGAGTTGCATTTAAAACTACTAATTCATCTAGGGAAAAGGCTATATTTTGAAATTTATAGTTTTTTTCAAGCCAATTTATATCACCCACTTTTTGCAATCTAAAGTTACGGCTCTGCATAAAAAAACCATCACTATAAATTAATGCGAATATTATTCTTTTTCTTAACATTAGAATTTTTCAATAAAATTTTTCAACAACCTTAAGCCATTTTTTTGACTAAGTTCTGGGTGAAACTGTACACCTACAATATTGTTGTATTCAAAACTTGCAATAAAATCGGAACCATAATGACAATAAGATTGGTTTATTTCGTGCTCACTAACCATTTTGTAGCTGTGAGTAAAATAAAAATCAGATTCATCTGACAATCCATCATATAGCTTTGATTTAATATCTGTTTTTAATTGATTAAAGCCTACATGTGGAACTTTTAGGTCTGTATTGTCAAACTTTATACAATGTGCATTCACAAATCCAAGTCCTGTTGTAAAACCATCCTCTGTACTTGAAGTACCTAAAAGTTGCATTCCTAAGCAAATTCCAATTAAAGGCTTATTATTTTTTACGGCAATCTCTTCAAGATATTTATCCAGATTGTTCTCCCTAATTTGAATCATTGCTTTTCTAAACGATCCAACACCTGGAAGAATTATTTTATCAGCGCTTTTAAGGGTTTCATAATCTGCAGAGATTACAATATTATCAGCACCTAGATAGTTCAAAGCGCTAATAATAGATTTTATATTTCCCATGCCATAATCGGCTATCACAATTTTCATATTGTAAAATCTTCTCCTGGTGTAAATTTAGGTGACCAAATACCATCTATTTTCTCAAACAGATCTTTGTTTGCATATTTATCTAAAACAGTATCAAATTCTTCTTTAGTCATTTTGTAATACTCTAAAAACACATTAATTAAATCATGAGGATAAGCATTATCATACATTTTTACTAAGTTTAACGCTTGGTCTCTTGTCATTGATCCTCTTCTGATTTCGATACCTGCATCTTGAGTTGCTCTTCCGAATCCAAATTTCAAGTACATCAAATAAGCATGTAAAGTATATAAAGCCTGATCATTTTGTGAAAAGTTTGTAAATGTATCTAAGCTTCCTTCTTCTTTTTCAATTAATCCGCAGTGTTCTTTTGCTACAACATAATTTCTATAAGAATCCCAAGCTTCAAAATAAGACCAGTGCGTGAAAGAAAGTCCAATTTTCGAGACTTCTTCATCAGTAGGGAATTTAAAAAATGCTAAATCAGCTTCGGAAATATCTCCATCAGCTCTAATTCTGTCAAAAACTATCTGATGTCCTCCTTCTAAATATATCTTTTTCATATACTCGATATCATAAAGAGGATTATTTTTACTTTCTGTCGAACCTCCGTACTCAACTTCACCATCTTCACCATAAAACATCAATGGTATTTTAAAGTTGGCTGCTGTTTTTATACATGCAGTCATAATAGCAATTAACCATCCATAATAAGGAAAACCTTTTTCGATAAAACCATATTTATTAAGTCTGTCTAAAACCACTGGATTAGGAGAAATATGAATATGATCATATCCTGACTGAATAAAATTAAAAAGATTTTGATCTCCAATTGGTAATGATAGTGCAGGACGTACAGTAACTGCTAATGGATTCATGCCATACTTATGCTTTAACATGTATGCAACATAAGATCCATCTTTACCCCCGCTGACAGGAACAATACAATCAAAATTTCCATTTGTAGATTTGTATTTTGTAATCAACTCGTCAAGTTGTTTTTGTCTATGTGACCAGTCAATTTGTTTTTTTTCCTCCATCCACTGACAAGCATTACACCAACCTCTCTCGTCAAATGTAATTCTAGGTCTTGTAGACATGTTTAAACAATTCTTACACCAGGTTATTTTTTTTCCGCTCATTTCTACTATTATTATTTTATACTTTGATTTATATTAAATGGCTGTCCAGCCTCCGTCAACAATTAAATTCTGTCCTGTAATATACTGAGAATCATCAGACAATAAAAAAGCAACTGTTGGCGCAATATCCTCTGGAGTACCTAATCTTCGCATTGGAACTTTTTTACAATAATTATTTACAAAAATTTCATTCTGATTATCAAAAATTCCTCCTGGAGAAACAGTATTTACCCTCACTTGCAGTGGACCAAAATACGAAGCCACATATCTTGTAAAATTTACTAATGCTCCTTTTATTGCCGAATATGCTGCCGGCATTGTCATAGTTGTTCCTTCATAAACATTGAAATCAGCACCAACAACTCCATAAATAGAGGCCATATTAATAATACTTCCATTTTTTTGACTTGCCATTTGCGAAGCAACTTTTTGAGTCAAATAAAAATAACTATTTAATTGCCAGTCAATATTTTGTTTCCATGAATCGAATAGAATATCTTCAAATTTATTTCCCCAATCTTTTGTTCTTGGATAAGCATTATTTACGAGTCCGTCAATTTTATTATATTTTTTTAAAACTAATTCAAATGCTTTGTCAATTGATGAAGTATCTGTTATATCACAGTACACATTAGATAAATCTTCATTTGTTTCATGATTTATTTCAAAATTAACACAAAACGCTCCTTCGGAGATCAGCCGATTTACAATCGCTTTTCCCAAAAGTCCATTCCCTCCGGTAATTATAATTATTTTGTTTTCTAATCTATTATTCATCTTTTAGGATAATCTTTAGTATTTCTATTGACTCTTTAAAAGAGTTCATTGGATGTATATTATTTCTCAAACAACTTATAAAATAATCTAACTGAAAATCATAAGTATTTTTTACCTCAAAATTAGGAGCTTCAAAAACTACTTTATTATCATCGTTTAAAATTCGATTATTTACTAAATCAACTTCTAAAACTTCATTATCAAAAACAACTTCGATTACTCTTTTAGATTTTTTTCTATAGTAATTTAATATAACATTTGCTGTAAATGTATCATACTCTAATATATAATTTGCATAATCAATTGCATCAATTTTTAAATTTGAAACACTTCTCAATGTTAAATTGCCTTTATTAGGAATTCCAAACAACCACGTTGTATAATCAAGTTCATGAAATAAATCTAAATGAACCCCGCCACCCATGGATGCATTTGAGCTGTATACCTTTCTAAAATCTACATTAGGTCTCCAATCCGGTAAATATGAACCACAATATACATTTACTTCATTAATTTTTAAATTTTCATTACTTAATTTGTTTTTTAAAAACTCAATACATGGATGAAATCTTAAATTACAAGCAACATAAGTAACAAGTTGTTTACGTACAATTATCTCAATTAATTTATCAACTCCTTTTAAAGTATGTACTGCAGGTTTCTCAATAAATAAAGGAATATTTAGTCCTGCTAATTTTTCAATAAATTCAAAATGCAAATTAGTTGGATTTGAGATAATAGCAAAATCAAAAGAAGCATTTAAATTTTCAAGATTATAAATATTTTCAATTCCTTCTTCAATTTCTGAATTTAAATTTGATCGTAATGCATAAATATTAATATCCTTTATCTTCAAATTTTGTAAAGCACTGATGTGTTTTCTGGCAATTGAACCTAAACCTATAATCAATATGTTCATAATTCAAAATCAAGTTTGTTATTTTGAAGAAGATATTCCATAAACAGAAAATCAACTGGATGATCTAAGTCAAAACATACATGATTCATTTCATATATTAAAGATCTGTCCGTAATTGCACTTTTTGTATCTTCATTAAAAAAAGATCTTCTATACCAGTAAAATGATGCATTTAACTCGTAGACTTTTGGTGCAGATTGACGAGTCATAACGCTTCCATCAAGATTGGTTTTAACTAACGAATAAAAACCTTCAGCGTTTTTCTCAACCATATTAAAATATGGACTTCTTGCAGCTGGGTTCACAGAAAACAAATTTAATGCTTCAGGATTTTCAAGAATAATATTTAATGCTTTTTCAATATCCTCAAAAGTGCGCAAAGGAGAAGTCACATCAAGATCTAAAATAAAATCGTATTTGTCTTCTGCAATAGATTCTTCATAAAATAATAAATCCCTAATAGTATCTATTTTTCCTGCAGCATCTGTTGCCAAATAATCTGGTCGGGAATAACTAGTCTTTAAACCAAATGACTCCGCTTTTTCTTTTATAGCTTCGTCATCTGTAGACAAAGCTACTTTCACATCAAATTTTTCCTTTATTTTTTTTGTTAAGTCAATTGAATATCCGATTAATGACTTACCGTTAATATCTTTTATATTTTTACCTGGAATACCTTTAGAACCTCCTCTGGCACAAATAGTTATTAATATTTTCATTCTAAAATTTTATGTTATGAATATCTATGTGAGCTTTTTCAAAATCTTCATGTTTTCCAACATCTAGCCAATAACCAGAAAAAGGAAATGAAATAACTTTTAGATTTTTACTAATTAATTCTTCCATCAGATCTGTTGCATTAAAAAATGTTTCTTTTGGGATGAAGTTTAACATTTTCTTTTTAATCAGATATATTCCTCCATTTGAGTAATAGGTATATGTTGGTTTTTCTTTAAAACTTTTTACTTCTCCTTTATTTGTCTCTAAAACTGCGTATGGAATATTGACTTGATATGGAATAGTCAAAACAGCCAAATCGGCATCTTGTCTTATAAATTCAAGAAAAAATTGCTCATAATCTATATTGGTCAATAAGTCAGAATTTGTAACAAGAATGTAATCATGTTCAAAATTCTTAATTTGTGAAACAGCTCCAATAGTCCCTAAAGGTTCATTCTCCCAAACATATTCAATCTTTACATTTTTGTTTTCACCTTTTCCAAAATGTTGTTCAATCTGTTCACCAAGATATTTTACAGAAACCCAAAAATCATCAATTCCAAATAGAGCTAATCGATCAAGATTATGTTCCATTATTGGCTTATCTCCAACTTTTAAGAGTGGTTTTGGAACTGTATCCGTTAAAGGTTGGAGTCTTTGTCCTCTTCCTCCAGCCATAATAACAGCATCAATTGGTAAATATGATCTGATTTTCCTAAAATTGATAACATTTACTACTTTCCGATTTTCATCAACGACTGGTACAATTCTAAAATCACCTTCGCGATATTCTATAACTTTTTTAAGATTATTTTCTCCTTTGACAATATATCGTGGATTATCCTGAATAATCTCATCAACATTACATTCTATTGTAAATCCTTTAAGCAAACCTCTTCTAACATCTCCATCTGTTAATGCTCCTATTAATTTATCTTTATTATCAACAACAAAAAGTATCGCATCTTGTGACAGTTCATTGAACTGAAGTAAAGCTTGCTTTATTTTACTTCCTGAAAGAATTAAGTGGTCTTTATAAATTCTCATGAGAATTGTTTAATGATTTTAATTATATTATCGGCTGCATTTAATCTGAAATAAATATTTTCACCCGTATAAACGTTTAATTCAATTGCTTTGACAACAGAAGAAACAATTACTTTTTCTTCAAATTCACAATTTATAATATTATTGCTTTGTGCGCGTCCTTTTTGTCTATCTCCAACATTCACAACATATTTTCCAAATGAAGCTGCCTCTAAAATTCCGCTAGAAGTATTTCCTAACAATAATGAAGCATAATACATTGCTGAAAAGTAATTTATTTTTCCGAAATTTTCAATTAGTAAAATTCTATCAGGAGCTTCTTCTTTTAATTTTTCAATAGCTTCGCGGTATATCGATCCTTGTGTATCAGCATTTGGCATTGTAATGACAATAAATCTATTTTCAGCTATTTTTTTTAAAGCTTTTTTCATTTCCTCTGCGTATTGAAAATTATCCTGCGTAGACATAGTTTCAGGATGGAAAGTTACTAGAATGAATTCTTCTTCGGGTATTCCAAATTTCTCAAAAAAAGTTTGTTTATCTAATGGAGTAAAACTTTTAATATCATTTAAACTCAAAGACCCTGTTGTGAAAACGTTTTTCGAAGAATCGATAAGATCTGAAACTTTTTCAGTAAAAATATCAGTAGCAGTAAAATGAAAAGTTGAAGCCAAAGAAATTTGATGACGGTATATGTTATCAATCGCCCCTAATGTTGTTTCTCCTCCATGAAGGTGTGCAAATTTAACTCCGAAAGGAATTCCCGCCTGAATAGCTGCACTCATTTCAAAACGATCTCCTAAACAGAAAACTAAATCATATTTATGAATCTGCCAAAAATCTGCAAATTTTAAAACAGTTAAACCATAAGATGAAGCTATAGATTCTTCAATATCATTTGAAATCAGAGATGATATAGCATGAATACAATTGTAAGAATCCTTTTCTATATCTTTTAGTGTATAACCATGACTTCTGGATAAATGTGTTCCAAAAGCAATAATTTCCAACTCAAAAAAATTATCTTTTTTAATTTTATTAAGTAAGGGAAGATATATACCGTAATCGGCTCGTGAACTTGTTAAAACACCTATTTTCATTAAATATCAGAAAATGAAAGTTTATCAAATTCAATCTTATCCACAATCAGCTTTTTACCGATAACTTTTTCCCATTCCATCGGAGAAATTCCATCTCCTGGTCGTAATGGGATAAGATCATCATCGGTTAAGATATGTCCTTTTGGTAAATTCTTATTTAAGTGGATACTTTTTCTTGCAATAGCAATATTTTTTGTTTCACTTTTACTTGGAACTTTCTCTCCATCTCCACTTATAGCCTTTTCAATATTACGTATTGCCAAAACCATTTCTTTCAATTCATGTGGCTCTAACGAAGCTACATGATCCGGACCAGATAAAGTCTTATCTAAAGTGAAATGTTTTTCTATAATTTGTGCTCCCAAAGCAACAGCAGCAACAGGAACTTCAATACCAAGTGTATGATCAGAATATCCTATCTGAGTCTTGAATTTTTCTTTAATAGACAGCATTGCTTTAAGGTTAACATCCTTCATTGGAGTCGGATATTCTGTATTACAATGTAAAATTGAAACCATTTCCTTTGAAAGTCCAAATTTTACTAATACTTCTAAAGCATTTTCAATATCTTTTTCAGAACACATTCCGGTAGACATTATAACAGGCTTTTTACATTGAGCCACAGCTTTAAGGTAAGGATAGTTCGTTATTTCTCCACTTGGAATTTTAAAAAATGTAAGCCCTAAATCATTTAGGTATTTTACTCCTTCAACATCGAATGCTGTAGAGAAAAAATTAATATTTCTTTCCGAACAATAAGATATTAACTCCAAATGATTCTCGTGACTTAACTCTAGATTTTTCAACATTGTATATTGAGAGTCATCACCATCATTAATATTTACACTTTGATAAGTTGCTTTTTTTGCAGATTTACTTACCAAATTATCAGCCTTAAAAGTCTGAAATTTGACATAATCCACTCCAGCTTCTACAGCAGCATCAATTAATTTTTTTGCTATCTGGATGTCACCATTATGATTGACTCCAGCTTCAGCTATAATAATTACTTTGTCCATTCTTAAATTATTCTCCCGGGATTACCTACAACTTTTTTTCCATCTGGAATATTAGTAATAATGACAGATCCTGCACCTATTATTACATCCTTCCCAATATTAACACCTTGCTTAACAACAGAATTTGCTCCCACAAAACTTCTTTCTCCAACTGTTACATTTCCAGCTAGAACAGCTCCAGGAGCAATATGGACTGCATCATGTAAACTGCATTCATGTTCGATAATACAGCCAGTATTTAAAATTACATTTTTTCCAATTTTTGCGAGAGAATTAACAGTTACATTTTTATTAATAAAAGTACCTGATCCTATTGAAACATTTTTAGAAATAACTGCCGTTTTATCGATAATAGTTTGAACTACTTTACCTTTTTCTTCAATTAAATTTGAAATATTTTGTCTCAATTTATTATCACCTATACCTAGCGCAAAAGGAATTTCTCTAGACCAACCTACGAAATTAGTTTCTATTTCGAATCCTAAATAAATTAAGTCGTAAGGATTCGAATTTGCTTCTACTTTATCTGAATATCCAACAATATTTAAACCTATATCCAGAATAGCATCTGCAACAACATATGCATGTCCAGAATAGCCAACAAGAATAACTTCCTTATCTAACACTACTTGGTATATTTACAATTCTCTCTTCTAAAAACTCCGCGTTAAGCTGTTTATCTCTTTGACAATTACTGTACATTGGTAAGCGGTACATCAACTGCCAGATAGGTCTTGTCATTACGTTATTATCGTTTGTTACTTTCAAAAACAAATCACGATCTGACTTATTTTCAAGTTCCACACACATTAACCAATAGTTGGCTTTTGTGTTTGGAGTTTCAGTTCTAAATTTCACACCATTTGATGCAAAAAATGATTCATACTGTTTTGCTAATGTTCTTTTGTTCTCAAGAAAATTATCTAATTGCTCTAATTGAGCACATGCGAGAGCAGCGTTTAGATTGGGCATTCTAAAATTATACCCCATTTCATCGTGAACATATTCGTATGGATGTGGAATCTTCGCTGTAGTTGTCAAGTATTTACCTTTTTCTCCTAATTTCAGATCATTTGTAACAATTGCACCGCCACCTCCGCATGTTACTATTTTATTTCCATTAAATGAAAATGCGCCAAGCTTTCCAAAACTACCTGTCGATTTTCCTTTATATTCACTACCTAAAGATTCTGCCGCATCTTCTAGTACTGGAATTTTCCATTTATCGCAAACCTCTATTAATTCATCTAAATGTACAGGAAAACCAAACGTATGCATTGGTAAACAAGCACTTATTTTTTTTCCTGTTTTTTTATTATAACAACCATCTTCTCTTAAATCACCAAATTCTTCTAAAAAAACTGCAACGGAATTTGGTGACAATCCCATCGTATCCAAATCCACATCTAGAAAAACCGGGGTTGCATTTTGGTACGCGATTGCATTAGCTGTTGCTACAAAAGTTAAAGCTTGGGTTAAAACCTCATCACCAGCTTTTACTCCAATTAATCGTAAAGCTACCTGAATTGCAGCTGTACCATTTACAACAGCAACTGCTCTTTGAGTATTGGTAATATTTTGCATCATTACTTCAAATTGATCCACATACGCACCAACTGAAGAAACAAAAGTAGAATCTATTGTCTCAAGTAAATATTTTTTTTCATTACCCCCAAAATGAGGAACATGCAGAGGTATGAAATTTTCTGTCTTATATTGTTCTTTTATAAAAGAAATCGTAGCTTTAATAGCATTATTCATAATTACATTTTTGAATCTAAATACTTACCTGTTTCCTTATGCCCGAAATTAGGTATCATACTATGAAATAAATCCACTATTTCTTCCTTTTTCCATTCTTTATTGCATTTCATTTCCTTTACTCTTTCTGAAAAATTCACCAACTTATCTTGTTCAAAAATAGCATCATTCTTTATAACGCCCAAGTTCTCGAAACGTTGCATGTCAAGTATTTCATTTTCGGTAAAAAATTCTTCAAAATCTTTTTCACCAGTAGTATCACTAGACGTAAACAAACATGGCCATTTTTTTTCTTTGATTAGTTCTTCAGACATAGTCCTGGCTTCTTCTTCAGAACCACAAGGATAAGCTTCATACCCCAATTCTGCTAAATATTTAACTGCAATATCTGCAAATGTAATTAAATGTAAATTTTCACTTAATTTAGGAAAAAAAACATCTCGGTTCTCCCCAAAAATACAAGACATTAAACAAAGTTCACCAGACTCTTTCGGGGTAACAAAATATCTTTTAATATCGTTTGGCGCTACAATTGGTTGTTTTTTTATAATTCGTTGATTAAACCCATGTAACAATGATCCATCTGAAAAGGCAACATTTGCAAAACGAGCTGTTGAAATTTTAATTTTTTCGCTTTTACGCATCAAATACATTTCCATGATTCTTTTTGAAGCCCCCATCATATTAACAGGATTAGCAGCTTTATCTGTAGAAACACAAAAATATTTTTTAGCACCATTTTCTATTGATTGTTCTAACGTTTTTTCTGTATTGAAAACATTTACATCAATCATTCTCATTAAAGTAAAAGGATCTTTTTCACTTCGAACATGTTTCAATGCTGATAAATTTAAAACATAATCATATTGTCCATCAGATTTAATAAAAGCATCATATTCAATTGAGCCTATATCTAAGGCAAATGTTTGAAAATCTCCGTCAATATAACCAAAAGAGCTTCTGATATCTCTTACAAGCTCAACCATATTGTTCTCACTAATATCAACAACGTGCAATTTAGCAGGATTTCTTTTGAATATCTCTTTAGTAACGGCTTGACCAATTGAACCCGCACCACCAATAACTAAAAATGAAGAAGATTCAACTATTTTTTTTAGTTCAGCTTCATGTGTTAAAATATCTTTTTCAAATATTTCTTCTTCTCTGCCAATTAATTTTAAAATGTTCACTATTTAATAATTTAAATTATTGAGCTCTTTAAAAATCTTTTTAAGTATCAAATATAACACTATAAAAAAACCACTTAAAAAACCACCTAAAATGATTCCTTTTGCTTTACCAAATCTTTCTTTTTTTAATGGTAAAATTGGTTTGTCAATTACTTGAATTAATGGTGTTTCTTTACGTAAAGTAACCTTGGCTAGCTCGGTCTGTTTAACTAACTCTGTAAGTATAGCTGTATTAGCCTGTACATCCACCTGCCTGCGGGCAGAAGGCGCACGACGTACATTCATTGCTGGGTTTAATCCAAAGGTATTATCATTTGCTACAGCTACTCCTGTAATCGCTCCATTAAGTTCACGACGAATAGAATCTGTTTGACGTTCTAAAATCAACATGTTTTCACGGGATTTTTTACTTTTGGTATGGATATAAAAATCAGATACTTCTTTAGCTAAAGCTTCACAAAAATATTTAGAAAACAATTCATTTTCAGAAGTCACATCAATACTGATTATAGCAACTTTTTTATCCTTTTGAGCTACTGCCAAAGCTGACTTTGATAAATTAGCATATATAGCTCCTATAATACTATCCTGAACCCGGGTAAATTTTTGACGATTGGCATTGGGTAAAAACTCTAATTTAGCGAAATCCGGCTTTTCATCCCAGCTTTTTCGCCATTCATTATTCTGAATATACATTTCGGCTAAAGAGATATTCTTCCCATTGACATTAACAGGAGACAATAAGGTTTTCTCCACCATAGACCTGGATTTAAACAACTCTGTCAAATTAGAGCCTGAAAAAACACCACCACTGCTTCCTCCTAAATCTAATCCAAAAGAACTAGCCAAACCTAAGGCTCCTCCTACACCTCCTCCTTTTTCATCTTCCAAAGCAAAGGTCATGGTAGCTGTATACACCGGCTTTTTTATAAAAGAATAAGCTAATCCTAAACCAGCACCTATGACTCCCGCTAACACAATAATCTTCCATTGAGACAGTAAATAATCATACCACTCTTTTACTTTCAAAATAAGTTCCTTTAAACTTATTTCGTCATTTTGTACTTCCATCAATTCTTTATATTTTTAATAAGCAGCTGTTAATCATAACTAAAAACAGCTAACTGATAACAGACAAGATTTTATCTAAAAGCAGTTATAATCAATAAGGCCAGACTAGAAAATATACTTCCAAAACCAACCCATTCACCTGCAGTCAATTTCTTACGCTCTGGTTTTTCGGGTACTATGATTTGAGAATCGGGCATTACTTTAGGATAGGATCTAAAAAACAAAAATGAACTAGCAACATCGGCTTTACCATTAGGATAAATAATGTATGCTTTCTTTTTCCAGCCTTTAGCATCTACACCTCCGACCGAATTTAAATAGTATCTAAATGATTTCCCTTCGCGGTAAGGAATTTCAGAATTTAATAGCACATTCCCTGTCACTTTTATTCCTTCATTAAATTCAGCGATTTCAATCTGATCCCCTGGAAATAAGGTAACATTAGAATAATGCTTTGGATCTTTCGTTATCTTATTCCAATCTACCGGTATTATAGTATATTTCATTTGATTCTTCAATTTTTCACTTAACTTAACCGATGTAGAATCTGAATTCGATAAATTTAAATCGATGCTTTGTATTTTTTCTATTTGTTCTGCTTTAATAGGTCGTTTAATTTTTACTCCCTGAATATTAGCCACATCTTTTAAGCCTCCTGCACGGGAAACAATATTATAAACGGTTTCTTTTTTATTCTGCAAAACATAATTACCTGGATAAACTACTGCTCCTGTTATACTAACCATTTCCGGTTTTTCATAAACTGCTACTCTCCTAATGTTAATGACATCAAAAGGCATCAAAGCATAATTTTTAAGCTGTTCATTATTTTCCGGAGTCAATTCTAAGTTAATTAGTTCTATACGATTTGGATTAGAATTATCAATATTATCTGATTTAATCATTCTGGCTATTTCAACACGTTTAGAAGCTGAACCTGTTAAACCACCTGCTTGTACTAATAAATCATTAAGAGTTAAATTATCTAAATAATCATATTCTCCCGCATTTCTAACCTCACCAGCAATAGTAACTTTGTATTCTTCCCTAAAATCTAAAACAGAATACACAGTAACAATATCTTCTCTTTTTAATAAAACATCTGCATTTAGATCTCCTGAAAGTGCTGCCCCTAAATCGGCGTTAATAATCTCTGTACTCAAATCGTTTTTTAAACGAACAATACGCGCACGTTTACTATAGGCATCTTCTTTTAATCCTTCTGCCTGAGCTATCAAATCAGAAATTCGCATTCCCTCAGTAAATGAATAAAAATTAGGTCTAAAGACTGCTCCTTCAATTTTAATACGATTTTCAAAACGATTTAAAATTTTAGTTACTCTAAAAACGTCTCCTGATTGAGGAAGATAGCTATTAAAATCTTTTTGAAGAATATCACGAACTTTAAACTCTTTTGCTGTTTTTTGAGTAACATTCACCGAAGCAGTATATGCAAACTCATTAAAGCCTGAAGCGAAATTTAAAAGCTGAGCAAATGTCTCACCTTTTTTCATTTCAAAAATACCTGGTCTTTTTACTTCACCATTGATAGTGACACGCTGACTGTAGGCCGGAATACGAATAACATCATTCTCTTTCAAACTCACATTATCCGACTGATCGCCTTTAACCAGAAAATTATAAATATCAACATTACGATATACTTTATTATTTCTGATTAATTCGATATTTCTGTAACTTCCGTTTTTACCAGGCCCTCCTGCTAAATGTAACGCATTATAAACAGTAGCCAAAGAAGAAACCGAATAATTACCCGGTTGTTTTCCTCCTACTACGGTAATTTTAATAGTACGAATGCGGCTTAAACTCACACTAACCTTAGACTGTCCTGAGCTAACAGTACTATACACTCTTGCAATAGCCGCTTTTATTTTTTGGGTAGCTGCTTCAATTGAAATTCCAGAAACAGCAATTTGCCCCACATATTGAATGGTAATTTTACCTTCAACACTTACAGGAATACTTTCATTATATTCTTGCACTCCATAAACACTCACTTGTAACTCATCTCCGGGACCTAGAATATAATTCATTGGAGTAGCTAATTTCAAATCTGGTTCAAAATTTAAAGTTGGATTATCAAATAGCTCCGAACCAAAAATTTGAGCATTTAATGAATCTTTTATTTTAATATTAGAAACCTTTTCTTGTTTTCTTGTTCTTTCAGCAGTTGAACTATTAGTATTTACTAAAGAGTTATTTAATGTAGGTTTATCAATTCGGGCACGCAATTTTGAAAACTCAGCTGATGACATTCCTTTAGACAATGCAATAGACTCAAGCTGATTCAATGTCATGCTCTTACTTTGTAATTGTGTCTTTATTTTTACTACATCAGCTTCTGATAAATTATCAACTTTTACCGAACTTAAATCATTCATATTTAAGAAATCCTGAGCTAACATCTCAGGAGACTGTAAAAATGTAAATAATATAATAATGACTGTAATTATTTTTTTCATAAAATTTTATTATAAACCAGTATATTTTTAATTTAATAATTTTGAATTCGTTGATTCTAATTCATTATACAAATCTTTAACATCCTGAGAATATTCTTTTTGCAATACTAAATTAGCATCTTCTGTGGCTACCAAAATGGTATTTTTCATCCCAATAAAAGCAGTATAATTATTTACTCCAATAACCATGTTCCCATTAGCATCTACCTGATGTCCCATCGCTTTCAGATAATCATAAACCGATTCAAAAGAACCTAAATCAGACCATAAAAATTGAGAAGGAACAACTTTTATTTTTTTACTTCTTTCCATTACCGCATAATCGATACTGATAGATGGAATAGCCAATGATAATTCTATATCTAATTTACCATCTTTATTAGCTTCCCAGACTTTTTTAGATTTTTTATACACTTTTGGTTGAAATGCTTTTAATTCTTCTAACAGAACACTTGCTTTAAAACAAAACATACCGCTATTCCATAAAAAATTCTTTTTGGCAATAAAATCTTTAGCTGTTTCTAAATTTGGCTTTTCTCTAAACGAAAGTACATTCTCTCCTTTGTATTCTATATATCCAAATCCCGTTTCCGGCTTTGTAGGTACAATTCCAAACGTTACAATAGCACCATTTGCTGCTTTTTCGACAGCCTGAGCAATAGCTTCATTGTATTTTTCCTCATCATCAATAATATGATCTGAAGGTGTAATAATTAAAATATCATCCGGTTCAGCAGAAAATGCGGCAAAAGCAATAGCTGCAGCCGTATTTCTTGGAGTTGATTCTACAATATTAACATAAGGCATCTGGAATTTATCCATCACTTTTTGACTTAAATGGCAGTTATCAATATTCCCTACCACAATTACCTTATCAGTAATAACTCTGTTACGTTCAACAGTCAATTCAAAAAGTGATTTTCCTTCAAATATTTCTAAATATTGCTTAGGCTGACTTTTTCTTGATAAAGGCCACAACCTGCTACCTACACCTCCGGTTAAAATTACATGAACAACTCTATTGACTTTTTTCATATTTTACTTTTTATAATCTACCATCAACATTATCTCCCAAAACTCCTTTTACATCATAGACAATGCTATTTGTATTTTGAAGTTCAGACAAATCTATAGATAAAAACGAAGTATGTGCAACCCCTAGTATAATGGCGTCAAATTTATTTTCTGGTATTTGATTTACGGTATTTAACTGATATTCTTTTTCAACTTCAGCAGGATTGGCTAAAGGATCAAAAACCGTAACTATAATTCCGTACTCTTGTAATGCTTTAATGACATCAACAATTTTAGTATTACGTACATCAGGACAATTCTCTTTAAAAGTAATTCCAAGCATTAACAACTCCGCTCCATTAACCTGAATCTCTTTTTTGATCATCAATTTAACAACCTGAGCGGCTACATACTCCCCCATACTATCATTTAAACGTCGTCCAGCTAAAATTATTTCAGGATGATACCCTAATTCCTGTGCTTTCTGTGCCAAATAATAAGGATCGACCCCAATACAATGTCCTCCTACCAGTCCTGGTTTAAATGGAAGAAAATTCCATTTTGTTCCGGCAGCTTCTAAAATGGCCTGAGTATCAATTTCCATCAAATTGAATATTTTAGCCAATTCGTTTACAAAAGCAATATTAATATCTCGTTGGGAATTTTCGATTACTTTAGCCGCTTCAGCCACTTTTATAGAAGGAGCCAAATGCGTACCTGCAGTAATGACCGACTGGTACAAAGCATTAACTTTTTGTCCAATCTCCGGAGTAGAACCGGCAGTCACTTTCAAAATTTTATCGACAGTATGTTCTTTATCGCCCGGATTGATTCTCTCTGGCGAATAGCCCGCAAAAAAATCAACATTAAATTGTAATCCTGATATTTTTTCTAAAACCGGTACACATTCCTCTTCGGTTACTCCGGGATATACTGTTGATTCATAAATTACAACATCTCCTTTTTTTAAGACCTTCCCAACAGTTTTACTTGCCTTATACAAGGGTATCAAATCGGGCAGGTTATTTTTATCAACAGGTGTTGGAACTGTTACAATATAATAATTGCAATCAGCAATATCATCTAATTGACTTGTACAATAAAGTCCTTTTTGATTTTCATCAAAAATTACTTCCTTAGTCACTAAAACCGACTTCAAAACCTCCTCTTCTACTTCAAAAGTAGTATCGATTCCAGACTGTAATTCTTTAATCCGATTTTGATTAATATCAAATCCAATAACAGCATACTTCGTAGCAAATAAGCGCGCCAATGGCAAGCCTACATACCCAAGACCTATAATTGCAATTTTAGATTTCAAATTAATCTTTATTAGGATTTATATTGTTATTAATTAAAAACTACCAACGCTTCGCGGTTCCAACCCACATAAAACGGGCAGAAAAGTATTATTTTTTTTGTGTGCAAATATAGCTACTATATATCGAATTTCCATTACTTATTTCATAGTTAGATTATCATTATAAAACAGAAAACAACAAAAAAAACATAAATAACTATTAATCAACAAAAAAAACATTTTTATACTTCACCACTCCTTAAAAATATCACCTAATTTAGTGATGAAAAAAATCAATAATAAAAGATTAATCCTACTCACTTATATGCTTTAATAAACGGAAACTTCTTGCAAATTAATCTAACCGAAACAATAATTAACTAGCAAAAGCTACTAATTTTAAAATTCTGTAATAAATATTTAGAGGCTTTCAATCAATTAAGTTTCATCTTCAATACACATCCCATAGATTCCAAAACAAGCACATAATGATTTTTATTCACTTCCTGAACAATTGCTTCTTGAGATTTAAAAGGACCTGACTCTAAAGTCACTTTATCCCCTACTTGGATTGAAGAAACTGAAATTTCATATTTATCAGGAGTTGTTAACCATTTCTTTATGGTATTAATTTCTTCTTCGCGCACAATAGCCGGCTTTCCTAACCAAAAAAGATAACGAACCACACCTGATGACTGAAAAACCAAATTCCTATCCGCTTCTTTTAAACACACAAAAACATAGGAATTAAACAAAGGTACTTCTACCTTTTTTTTTCTGTCTGACCATTGACGCACCTGAGTAATTATAGGACAATAACACTCTATTCCTCTTTGAGCTAATTGTTCTGCTACCTTTTTTTCCCATTTCGGTTTTGTATACACCACATACCAATTCATCACAATATTTTTTAACAATCCTAAAACAATACAAGCTATTGTAAAGAAAACACAGCCCTATTACTTCTCTAAAGAAAAACAGAACTGTGCAAATTAAATTAATTTTTTTCAATTTTATTTACGAACCTATTGCATGATAAACAAATCCTATCTTTTGTAAATCAGAAGCGTTCAATATATTTCTTCCATCAAATGCAAATGCTGGCTTTTGCATCGAATCGTATATTTTTTGCCAATCATAAGCAACAAATTCATCCCATTCGGTCAACACAGCAATTGCATGAGCTCCGGCACAAGCCTCATAAGGATTTTCGAAAGACAACACATTATCTGCATTCTCCTCAGAATTTCGGGTTTGTAAATAATCTAAATCAGCCAAAACTTTTTTTCTAGATACTTTAGGGTCATAAACTGAAATTTTAGCATTTTCGTTTATCAAATCATCAGCAACATAAATGGCGGCAGACTCTCTGGTATCATTAGTATCTTTCTTAAAAGCCCAACCTAAAAATGTTATTTTTTTACCCGAAACCGTATTGTAAAGTGTTTTTACAATATTATCCGAAAAACGTCTTTTTTGATGATCATTCATTATAATGACCTGCTCCCAATAATCAGCCACTTCATTTAACCCATACGATTTTGCGATATAAACCAAATTCAAAATATCTTTTTGAAAACAAGATCCACCAAAACCTACTGAAGCTTTCAAGAACTTTGGCCCAATTCGGCTATCCATACCAATTGCCCTGGCAACTTCATTCACATCTGCTCCTGTTTTTTCACAAAGTTCAGACATCGCATTTATTGAAGAAATTCTTTGTGCTAAAAAAGCGTTCGCTGTTAATTTTGACAACTCAGACGACCAAACATTTGTTGTTAAAATTCTATCTTTATCAACCCAATTCGCGTAAACATCAACCAATGCCTGAATTGCTTTTTGTCCTTCATCTGTTGTTTCTCCTCCAATTAAAATTCGGTCGGGATTTAGCAAATCCTGAACCGCTGTTCCTTCTGCTAAAAATTCGGGATTAGACAAAATTTGGAATTTTACTCCGTTTCCTGTATTATCTAAGATACTTTTTATTGCTTCGGCAGTTCGAACCGGCAAAGTTGATTTCTCAACAACTATCTTATCCGTTTTAGAAACTTTTGCAATTTGCCTGGCACATAATTCGATAAACTTCAAATCGGCAGCCATTCCTTTTCCTTTTCCGTAAGTTTTTGTCGGCGTATTTACCGAAATAAAAATCATTTCTGCTTCGTCAATTGCTTTTTCGACTTCTGTAGAAAAAAATAAATTTCGCCCTCTCGCTTCTTTAACAATATCCGAAAGCCCCGGCTCATAAATTGGAATATTATTTACATCCTCATCATTCCAGGCTGCTATTCTCTCCTGGTTTAAATCCACTACAGTAACTTGTATCTGTGGACATTTTTGTGCAATAATTGCCATTGTAGGCCCTCCAACATAGCCTGCTCCAATGCAACAAATTTTTGTAATTCCCATTATTTTTCTGTTATGTGTTATACGTTATGGCTTATAAGTTAACAACTAACCCCTAACTTCTAACTTCCTTTTCTATTTTAAATTATTCCAATACCAGTCTACCGCTATCTTAAGTCCTTCTTGCAATGAATATTGAGGATTATAGCCTAATAACTCTTTTGCTTTATCAATACTTGCTAACGAATGCGGAATATCTCCTGCTCTATTAGGACCATGAATTACATTTACGTCTGCAATTTTGGAATCATAATTACTCAAATACTCTTTTAAATAACCAACTAAATCATTCAGTGTATTTCTATCTCCATAAGCCGTATTATATATCGCATTCACAGCTTCAATTTTATCTGTCGAAATTGCCAACTCATTCATTTGGATCACATTATCAATATAGGTGAAATCGCGGGAATGATTCCCATCTCCGTTTATAGTAATGCTTTCGTTATTCATTAATTGCATTACAAATTTAGGAATCACCGCCGCATAAGCACCATTTGGATCCTGCTTTCTTCCAAAAACATTAAAATAACGCAAACCAATCGTTTCTATTCCATAAGTTTTACTAAAAATATCAGCATACAATTCGTTTACATATTTAGTAATTGCATATGGAGAAAGCGGCTTTCCAATAACATCTTCTACTTTTGGCAATCCTATTGAATCTCCATAAGTAGACGAACTTGCTGCATAAACAAAACGTTTTACTTTGGCTTCTGTTGCTGCCTGAAGCATATTTAAAAAACCCGAAACATTAACATCATTAGTCGTAATTGGATCATTTATTGAACGAGGAACTGATCCAAGAGCTGCCTGATGCAACACATAATCTACTTCGTTCACTGCCTTTTTGCAATCTTCAAGATTTCGAATATCACCTTCTATCAAAAGAAAATCAGGATTATCAATACAATTTTCCAGATTATGACGATGACCTGTGGCAAAATTATCCAAACAAACAATCTGATTACCTTTCGACAAAAAATATTCGCATAAATTGGAACCGATAAAACCAGCACCACCAGTAATTAAAATTCTGTATCCTGTTATTGCTCTCATTACTCTTTTTTGAAACTTACACTAATTAAGCTTTTCTAATTTTTTCAATTATTTTAGCTAAAACTCCTTTTGGTTTTTCCTCTTCATGGTAGCCATTCGAATAATTTCCATAACCATATCCGTAACCGTATTTTGCTTTATTTTCGAAACCATTCAAAATAATACTAACATTAGTCATTTCGCCTCTTTTAACCCTGTTATTCAATAATGGAATCATCTCTTTTTTAGTAACATTTTGCCTTACTATATACAAAGTAACATCGGCATACTGAACTAATTCTAAAGAATCAGAAACCAAACCTACTGGCGGAGTATCTAAAATAATATAATCATATTCTTTTTTCAAATCAGCAATTAAATCAGCCATAGCTTCTCCAATAATCAATTCGGAAGGATTAGGCGGAACGGGACCAGAAAGAATAACATCTAAGCAAGGAATCTTCGTTTTATTAACTATTTCGCTCAAGCTTTTTTGCTTGATTAAATAATTAACAACCCCTATTTCATTCGACAATTCAAATTCTTCAGCTAATTTTGGTTTTCTTAAATCCAAACCTACAATTACCGTTTTCTTTTCGCTTAAAGCAAAAACAGTAGCGATGTTTATCGAACAAAAAGTTTTTCCTTCACCACTTATTGAGGAAGTAATCATTAAGGTTTTCCCTCCTTCACCAATCTGTTTTTTGTATAAAAATTGTAATGAAGAGCGAATCGCCCTGAATGCTTCAGACAAAGCTGATTTTGGTTTATCAAAAACTGCTAACTCTCCTTTTTCTTTGTATAAACCTACAACTCCAATTACAGGAATTTGTGTTTGCCTATTAACATCCTCAGCTTTTTGAATCGAATTATTGATAAAAAACAGCACTAACACAAAAGACAATGGAATAAGAATTCCAAGGAAAAGAGCCGAAACATAATTCACTGAAGTTTTAGGCCCAATCAATCCTCCGCCTACATCTTTAGCAGGATCAATAAAGTGAATATCTGATAAATTAGCCGCTTTTACAATATCGGCTTCGCTTCGCTTTTGTAAAAATGTACTGTAAATATTATCACTTAAATCATATTTTCTTTTGATTTTAACCAATTCCTGCTGGTCATCCGGTAACTTTTTAATATTACTTTCAACCTGATTAATTTTACTATTAATCAAACCTAAATCAAACTGCAATGCCGATTTTGCACTAGCAATATTTTCCAGCAAAACACTTTTAACCGCTTCCATTTGATTATCAAAATCACGGAATATTTTATCACTTTTTACAGTATAAGCCATTTCTGAACGCTGTGTAGAAAGCGAAATTAATTTAGAAATATTAGCTACAATATTAGGATCCTCAATTCCTGCCACTGATGGCGCTGGCAATTTAGAATAATCAACACTGTTTTTTAAATAGGCTTTAAGCGAATTATAATAGGTAATTTTTCGGGTAATGGCATCTTTTTCAACATCGTATTCCAGGATTTTCTCTGAGAATTTTGTTCCGCCATCTTCTAGATTTATAACATCTTTATCTTTTTTGAAAGATTTTAATTCATCGCCAGCCGTTTTTAACTGCGATTCCATAGCGACAAGTGTGCTGTCAATAAAAGCAATGGTATTAGTAGCAAATCTATTTTTGCTATCTAATTGCCTTTTGATAAGCATATTTACGGTCGCATTAAGATATTCGACCATTCGGGCTTTATTAGTTCCCTGTAATTTTAATGTTAAAATAGAAGCTCCTTTTTCATCCGGAATTACATTTACACCGCGATAGCGACCAACAGCTCCATTAAAATCATTAAAACGTACAAAGTATTCGTTCCCTTTGTAAAAACCCGGATTATCTTTTATTTCTAATTTCCAATTCAAAAAAGGTAAGGAGACCTGTTGTCCTACTTTATATTTTTTTACAAAATCGCCAGCAGCAACTGCTGTTTCACTATATGAATTGTCTGAATAGGTAATTAATGAAGCTGAATTAGCCGCAAACGGAATTTTAATTTGGTATTCTGATTCGCTCAAAAAAGTAATACTAATCAAGTTTCCTGCTAATTGCCCTTTCTTTTTATCAATAGTTACATAAAAAGGAACTGCTCCATAAGCATCAACCATATTATATTTTTCCTGCTGTAAATAATCAATATAATACTGCAATTGATCGACAACTAATTCATTATGAGATCTGGATTGTAATGTAGTAGAAATAGTTTGCATTTGGTCTGAAACTCCGCCCCAATTAAATGTCAAACTCGTATTTGAAGTAAATAAAGGATTATTTTCTTCTTTAATAGAAATTAAAGTTCCCATTTCGTAAATTTTCTCTTTACGAATATTGGTTTGGTATGCAATTGTAAATGTAATAATCAAACTTACCAAAAACCATTTCCAATAACTTAAGATTTTTATCAACAAACCTTTAAAGTCAAAGCTAACCTGATTTTCAAAAATGGAAAAGTCTTTTATATCTAACATTTTTTCGAAATGTATTTTATCTTCTTAATAATAAAAAGGCAGTTGTTGCTAACGATATTAATGTTAATATCGTACCTAAAGATTCTATACCTGTTTTTCCCGTTCCCCAAGTTTTTTGCTTGAGCGGTTTTACATAAATATAATCATTAGGCTGTAAATAAAAATAAGGCGAATTCACCACATTGCTATCCGTTAAATCAACAACATGGGTTTCGCTTCCTGTTGGTGTTTTTCTAATAATAGCAACTTCTTTTCTATTTCCTACTAATGTAATATCTCCGGAATTAGCAATAGCTTCCATAATATTTACATGTTCCTGAAACAAAGTTTTAGTTCCAACACTCCCAACTTCTCCATTTATTGTATATCTAAAACCGGCCAATTTTACTATCACGAAAATATTAGCTTCTTTTTTAAAATATTCAGCTAATAATTGTTTCTCTATATTTTGTCTGACTTCATCCAGCGTGTAACCTATTACATTCAATTCTCCCAGAATAGGCATCCTGATATTTCCATGATCATCAACAGTAAAACCATCAAAATACAATGACGCTTCAGATTTTCCTACTTCTGCTCCACCATTCGTTGTGCTAAAAATCTCAACAAGCTTTGGATCATTTGCTTTAATACTAATACTTAAAACATCATTAATTTGCAAACGATACGGTTTAGCCGCAACAGCCGAAATTGAAGTTTCAACATCAGTTTCGTTTTTATTTTGTAGATAAATCAAATCTCTTGTAGGTATACAAGAAGAGAATAACACACTAATAATTAGCAATAAACCAAATAGATTTTTACCCATTTTATTATTTTAAATACAAATATAGCTTTTCAATTAATTATATAAAAAGCCTCCTTATTATTAAACCAAATTAATTGTTTTTTATAGCTTTCTCAAAAGGCAAACGCTGTAAAATACTTCTTCCCAGAGTTACTTCATCGGCATATTCTAATTCGTCTCCCACAGCAATTCCGCGTGCAATTGTTGAAATTATAATTCCTGAATCAGCGATTTGCTTGTAAATATAAAAATTGGTCGTATCTCCTTCCATCGTAGAACTCAATGCAAAAATAACCTCAGTCAATTGCCCCGATTTTACTTTCTCAACTAAACTGGAAATCTTTAACTGACTAGGCCCAACTCCATCAATTGGCGAAATTTTTCCACCCAAAACATGATAAATACCTTTAAACTGCCCAGTATTTTCAATTGCCATTACATCGCGAATATCTTCAACAACACATACTAACTGATGATTTCTGTTTTTATTACTACAAATTTCACAAATAGCTGTATCTGAAATATTATGACAGCTTTCGCAAAACTTAATTTCCTCACGCATATTTACTAATGCCTGAGTCAAAAAACTCGTCTGTTCTTTAGGCTGTTTCAACAAATGCAATACTAATCGCAAAGCCGTTCTTTTTCCTATTCCCGGCAATTGCGAAATTTCATTTACTGCTTTTTCTAATAATTTTGAAGAAAATTCCATAGTTGCAAATGTAGCGATTTGTTATTTGAAATTAATATAAATCATCAAAATGAAAAAAGCCATTTTCATAACAAAAACGGCTTTATAATTTTTAAAGTCAAATCGATTAATATTGATTTGTAGCCAATAAAACTAAGGTACAGGCAACATCAACTTTTATATTATTCAGTTCCAAAAGTTGGTACAACTCCGGATTTTCAGTTCCGGGATTAAAGATTACACGTTTTGGCTGCGCTTCAACTATATAATTATAATAATCACGTTGGTTTTTTGGATTTAAATACAAAGTAACGGTATCAATATTTTTAACAGGAACAGCTTTAGTATATATTTTCACCCCTGCAACTTCTCCTTGATTCTGACCAATAGCCAGTACCGTATGTCCTTTTTGCGTTAACATATTTATAGCTTTATAAGCATATCTGTCAGGTTTTGTCGTCGCTCCTAAAACTAAAGTTTTTTTGTTTTTCATTTGTTCATTATTTCTACAAATGTACTCAAATAGATTTTAAATAAGTGAGTACTTTAGTGTATCGCTTTTCGAAAGCAATATTCGACTATTTTTTTTATCCTCTTGGAAGAAAAATTTCAGCCATCATACATCTAGCACTTCCACCGCCACAAGTTTCAATTGTTTGCAAATTGGAACTCAAAATAGCAGCATGTTTTTCTATTTGCTTTTTTTGTCCTGCATTTAACGATTCCAAAGCGGTCGAACTCATTATGACATATCGTTTATCATCAGCTCCTGAAAGTTCGAGAATGTTCCCTGCAAAATCAGCAACTTGTTTTTCGCTAATCAAAATAATTTCTTTTCCACTGGTTCTTAGATTATCCAAAACCATTTTTCGTTCCTGTTTATCAGTAATCATATCAGCACAAATTATTGCAAAATCCTGCCCGATACTCATCATAACATTAGTATGGTAAACTAACTTTTGCTTTCCATCAACCGTATGAAAAGCTTCAAAAATCACAGGAGCATAATCAAAATCCTCACAGAATTCTATAAAAAGTTCTTCATTAGCTCTTGGAGACAAAGCGCAATAAGCTGTCGAATTTGCCCTGTCCAAAACCATACTACCTGTTCCTTCAAGAAAAATTTCTTCTTCTTCCGCCGAAGTAAAATCAATACTATTTTCGATTACAAAACCTTTTTCTTCGAGAATATCTAAAATATCCTCCCGACGTTCGGCCCTGCGATTTTCAGCAAACATAGGATATAAAACCACATCCCCATTATCATGAAATGAAATCCAGTTGTTTGGAAAAATACTATCCGGAGTATCTCTATCCAAAGTATCATCGACTACAACCACATCAACCCCTACTTCCTGCAACTGATTTACTAAAGCATCAAATTCTTGTTGCGCTTTAGCATTTACAGCAGCAGGCAACATTCCGTTTAATTCTTTTTGGAAATGATTATTGACAATGGTTTGCTCATTCATTCGAAAAGCTACCGGACGAATCATTAAAACTGAATTAGTTACTTGTTTCATTTTGTTCACTATTATTTATTGCTTATTCCAAAGATAAAAAAAGCTCCACTTTTCAGTGAAGCTTTCATTTAATATAACTTATAATTATACTGGTTTTTTAAACTCTCTTAACGGAGATCCAGTGTAAACTTGTCTTGGTCTTCCAATTGGTTCTTTGTTTTCACGCATTTCTTTCCATTGTGCGATCCAACCTGGTAATCTTCCAATAGCAAACATTACTGTAAACATATCAGTAGGAATTCCTAATGCTCTGTAGATAATTCCAGAATAGAAATCTACGTTTGGATATAAGTTTCTAGCTTTGAAATATTCATCCTCTAAAGCTGCTGCTTCTAATTTTTTAGCAATTTCTAAAATTGGATCATCAACACCTAAAGTTCCTAAAACTTCATTAGCTGCTTTTTTAATAATTTTAGCACGAGGATCGAAGTTTTTGTAAACTCTGTGTCCGAATCCCATTAATCTAAATGGATCGTTTTTATCTTTTGCTTTAGCTAAATACTTTTCAGTATCACCGCCATTTTGGTGAATTTCTTCTAACATTTCTAACACTGCCTGATTAGCACCTCCGTGTAAAGGCCCCCATAAAGCAGAAACTCCAGCAGAAATAGAAGCAAATAAACCAGCGTGAGAAGAACCAACCATTCTTACTGTAGAAGTAGAACAGTTTTGTTCGTGATCAGCATGTAAAATAAATAATTTATCAAGTGCTTCAGTAACCACAGAACTTAATTTATACGGTTCCGTTGGTAATGCAAACATCAAGTTCATGAAATTCTCAACATATCCTTTAGTATTATCGTAATAATTTAAAGGATAGCCCATTGATTTTCTGTAAGTCCAAGTTGCAATAACCAAGAATTTACCCATAGTTTTACAAACTGCCTGGTACAATTCTTTTTCATTCTCAACATTTACGGATTTAGGATTAAAAGCAGTTAAAGCACTTGTTAAAGCAGCTAAAACTCCCATTGGGTGAGCTGTTTTAGGAAAACCATCAATAATGCCTTTCATCTCCTCATTTACTAAGCTATGCTTTCTGATGTCTGTTTCAAATTGTTGCAATTGAGCAGCTGTTGGCAATTCACCAAAAATTAAAAGATAAGAAACTTCTAAAAAGTTAGCATTGTCTGCTAAATCCTCGATAGCATATCCTCTATAACGTAAAATTCCTAATTCTCCATCTAAGAAAGTAATTCCACTAGTACAAGAACCTGAATTTTTATAACCCGGATCAATAGTGATTGCCCCTGTTAAATCTCTTAACTTGTTAATATTGATTGCTTCTTCGTTTTCACTTCCTTTAATAACAGGAAACTCATACTTCTTGCCATCAATTTCTAATATAGCTGTTTTTGACATAATAATTTGAAATAATTCTTTACACTTAATAATTTACCAAATCTAAGGATAATAACGTTAATTAAAAAGAGAAAAAATCAGTGATATTGTTAAATTTAAATAAAAAGCCATTCGCTAAAAAACGAATGGCTGTTAAAAAGAACAAATACTATGTTCTTATTTTATTTTGAATGCTTTTAATCCTGGAAAATAAGCAGTATTAGCTAATTCTTCTTCGATTCTTAGCAATTGGTTGTATTTAGCCATACGGTCAGAACGTGAAGCAGAACCAGTTTTAATTTGACCACAGTTTAATGCAACTGCTAAATCAGCAATTGTATTATCTTCAGTCTCTCCTGAACGGTGAGACATTACTGAAGTATAACCTGCATTTTTAGCCATGTTAACTGCTGCAATAGTTTCAGTTAAAGTACCAATTTGGTTTACTTTAATAAGGATTGAGTTAGCAATTCCTTTTTCGATTCCAGTTGACAAACGTTGAACGTTAGTTACAAACAAATCATCACCTACTAATTGAACTTTATCTCCAATTTTTTCAGTTAATAATTTCCAACCTTCCCAGTCATTTTCATCCATACCGTCTTCGATAGAGATAATTGGGTATTTAGTTGTTAATTCAGCTAAGTATTCAGCTTGCTCAGCAGAAGTTCTTACTTTTCCAGTTTCTCCTTCAAATTTAGTGTAGTCGTATTTACCATCTACATAAAACTCAGCAGAAGCACAGTCTAAAGCAATCATAATTTCGTCACCGAAAGAATAACCTGCTTTTTCAACAGCTAATTTGATCGTATCTAAAGCATCTTCAGTTCCACCAGCTAAGTTTGGAGCAAAACCACCTTCGTCACCTACAGCAGTAGAAAGACCTCTATCGTGTAATACTTTTTTCAAGTTATGGAAAATCTCTGTACCCATTTGCATAGAGTGAGAAAAAGAAGTTGCTTTTACAGGGAAAATCATGAATTCCTGGAAAGCAATAGGAGCATCAGAGTGAGAACCACCGTTGATGATGTTCATCATTGGAACAGGTAATGTATTAGCAGAAACTCCACCTACATATCTGTATAATGGTAATCCTAATTCAGCAGCAGCAGCCTTAGCAACAGCAAGAGAAACTCCTAAAATAGCATTAGCTCCTAATTTAGATTTATTTGGAGTACCATCTAAATCAATCATTAACTGATCGATTAAATTTTGTTCAAAAACAGAAGTTCCTACTAATTCTTCAGCAATAACAGTATTAACATTGTTCACTGCATTTAAAACTCCTTTTCCTAAAAAAGCTTTTCCTCCATCACGTAATTCTACAGCCTCATGCTCTCCAGTTGAAGCACCAGATGGTACTGCGGCTCTACCTAAAACACCGTTTTCTGTAATTACATCCACCTCTACAGTAGGATTACCTCTTGAATCTAGAATTTGTCTTGCATGAATTTTGATAATAATACTCATATTACTTTAGTTTTTAAATTTTCGGTTACAAATATATTCTAAGTTTTTCAAACAGCGTATTTATTTTTTTAATCTTATCAACGAAAACGTTATAAAAACTTTTTTTAAACATAATTTAAAATAAAGTTTACAAATTAAAAACAATACCAAAACTTAGAGCAAAAAATAGGCTAAGCAAAACTGCTTAGCCTTATGATCTTAAAAAGATTATTTTTTTAGACTCTCTACAAATTGATCAAACAAATAAGAAGAATCATGAGGACCCGGACTTGCCTCTGGGTGATACTGAACTGAAAAACAGTTTTTATTTTTCATTCTCATACCACCAACGGTACCATCATTTAAGTGAAGATGCGTAATTTCCATCTCCGGATTAGCTTCTAACTCTTCTCTATTCACTGCAAAACCGTGATTTTGAGAAGTAATCTCTCCTTTTCCTGTAATAACATTAATTACCGGATGATTAATTCCACGGTGACCGTTAAACATTTTATAAGTCGAAATTCCATTTGCTAAACCAATCACTTGGTGACCTAAACAAATTCCGAATACTGGTTTGTTATTAGCCAAAATTTCCTTTGCAATTGCAATAGCACCATCTAAAGGTTCCGGATCACCAGGACCATTTGAAAGGAAGAAACCATCAGGATTAAACGAATCCATATCAGCATAAGAAGCATCATAAGGAAACACTTTAATATAACAATCTCTTTTAGCTAAATTGCGAAGAATATTCGTTTTAATACCTAAATCCAAGGCTGAAACTTTGTATTTTGCATTTTCATCTCCGTAGAAATAAGGCTCTTTAGTTGAAACTGTTGAAGCCAGCTCTAAACCTTTCATATCAGGTACGCTAGCCAAAGCAGCTTTTAATTCTTCAATAGGAGTATCATCTGTACAAATAACAGAATTCATCGCTCCATTTTCTCTAATATAACTTACTAATGCACGAGTATCAACATCAGAGATACAGATTAAATTGTGCTTTGTAAAATAATCTTCTAAACTACCAGAAGCATCTTCTCTTGAATAGTTAAAACTGAAATTTTTACAAACCAAACCAGCAATTTTAATTCCGTTTGATTCTACTTCATTGTCATTAACGCCATAATTCCCAATGTGCGGATTAGTGGCAACCATAATTTGTCCATAATAAGATGGATCAGTGAAAATTTCCTGATAACCAGTCATTCCTGTGTTAAAACAAACTTCACCAAAAGTGGTTCCGCTGATTCCGATAGATTTTCCGTGGAATATAGTTCCGTCACTTAATAAAAGGATGGCGCTTTTTCGTGTTGTGTATTTCATTTGTTGTTAAATATGGTGCAAATTTAATTCATTAAAGCAGTGAAAGCAACAATTTTAAAAATTATTTTAAAACAGCTATTTTTAGCTCTTTAAAAGCAACTCTCAGCTACTCTATTTAATAAAAAGTCAAAAAAAAAGGATAAACTAAAAAAATAGTTTATCCTTGATTTTATTGAATGATTACTCTCATAATTATTCAGCAGCTTCAGCAGTAGTATCAGTTTCAGCAGCTGGAGCTTCAGTAGCAGGAGCTGCTTCTTCAGCTTTTTTAGCTTTACCACCACGACGGCTTTTTGCTTTTTTAACTTCTTTTTTACCTCCGTTGTAAAGTTCATTGAAATCTACTAATTCGATCATTGCCATATCAGCATTATCTCCTAAACGATTTCCAACTTTAATGATACGAGTGTATCCTCCCGGACGGTCACCAACTTTAGCAGCAACATCTCTGAACAAATCAGTTACAGCATATTTACTACGTAAGTTAGCAAAAACAATACGACGGTTGTGAGTCGTATCATTTTTAGATTTTGTTATAAGCGGCTCAACAAATTGTTTAAGCGCTTTAGCTTTAGCAACAGTAGTATTAATACGTTTGTGCTCGATAAGAGAACAAGCCATATTAGCTAACATAGATTTTCTATGTGCAGTCTGTCTGCTTAAGTGATTGAATTTTTTTCCGTGTCTCATGACATGCTTTTTTTAAACTTCATCTTGCTGCAATCCACTATGGAGAGCAAAATATGAAGCAAATTATTCTTTATCTAGTTTGTATTTCGCTAAATCCATTCCGAAAGTCAAATTCTTAACCGCTACAAGTTCATCTAGCTCTGTTAAAGATTTTTTACCGAAATTACGGAATTTCATTAGGTCATTTTTATTGAACGATACTAAATCACCAAGTGTATCAACTTCAGCCGCTTTCAAACAATTTAAGGCTCTCACAGAAAGATCCATATCAACAAGCTTAGTTTTAAGCAATTGTCTCATATGTAATGATTCTTCATCATAAGATTCTGTTTGTGCAATCTCATCAGCCTCAAGTGTAATTCTTTCGTCAGAGAACAACATGAAATGGTGAATTAAAACCTTAGCAGCTTCAGTTAAAGCATCTTTTGGATTAATAGATCCATCAGTTTTAATTTCAAAAACTAATTTTTCATAATCTGTTTTTTGCTCCACACGGAAGTTTTCGATTGCGTATTTTACATTCTTTACCGGAGTAAAGATTGAATCTGTAAAAATGGTTCCAATTGCAGCATTCTGTTTTTTGTTCTCCTCAGCAGGAACATATCCTCTACCTTTTTCAATTGTTAAATCAAGGTTCAATTTGATTTTACTATCTAAATTACAGATAACTAGTTCTGGATTTAAAACTTGGAAACCTGAAATGAATTTTTGAAAATCACCAGCTGTTAATTGATCTTTACCAGTAACTGAAATAGAAACTGACTCGTTATCAATATCTTCAATTTGACGTTTAAAACGTACTTGTTTTAGATTAAGGATGATTTCTGTTACATCCTCTACAACTCCTGAAATAGTAGAAAACTCATGATCTACACCTTCTATGCGAACAGATGTAATTGCATAACCTTCCAATGCTGAAAGCAAAACTCTTCTAAGTGCATTACCAACAGTCAATCCATAACCAGGCTCTAAAGGTCTAAATTCGAATTTACCTTCAAAATCGGTTGAATCGATCATGATAACTTTATCGGGCTTTTGAAAATTAAATATTGCCATAAATTTCGACTAAGTCAATTATTATTTGTTGTACAACTCTACGATTAATTGTTCTTTAATGTTTTCTGGAATTTGAAGTCTAGCAGGTACAGCTACGAAAGTACCTTCTTTAACGTCATTGTTCCAAGTAATCCATTCATAAACTTGACTTGAATTAGATAAAGAACGTTCGATAGCCTCTAAAGATTTAGATTTTTCACGAACAGCAACTTTGTCACCAGGTTTAAGGTGGTAAGAAGGAATGTTTACAACTTCACCGTTAACAGTAATATGTCTGTGAGAAACTAATTGTCTAGCACCTCTTCTAGAAGGAGCAACACCCATTCTAAATACTACGTTATCCAATCTTGCTTCACATAATTGTAAAAGAACCTCACCAGTAACACCTTTAGTAGCTGATGCTTTTTTAAATAGGCCTCTGAATTGTTTTTCTAAAATTCCATAAGAATATTTAGCTTTTTGCTTTTCCATTAACTGGATAGCGTACTCAGATTTTTTACCTCTTTTTTTAGCCATCCCGTGTTGTCCAGGAGGGTAATTTCTTTTTTCGAAAGATTTGTCATCTCCGAAGATTGCTTCGCCAAATTTACGAGCAATTCTAGTTTTAGGACCAGTATATCTTGCCATTTCTAATGAATTAATTAAGGTAGAGACTATGAATTCAGGTCATATCCTTCGATAATCGTGATTCTACCTAGTTATACTTAAATTTAATATTAAACTCTACGTCTCTTTGGAGGACGACAACCGTTGTGAGGCATTGGAGTAACGTCGATAATTTCAGTTACTTCGATTCCTCCGTTATGAATAGAACGGATAGCAGACTCACGTCCGTTTCCTGGTCCTTTTACATAAACCTTAACTTTTTTCAATCCTGCTTCAAGAGCTACTTTACTACAATCTTCAGCGGCCATTTGAGCTGCGTATGGAGTGTTCTTTTTAGAACCTCTAAATCCCATTTTACCAGCTGAAGACCAAGAAATAACTTCACCTTTTTTGTTAGTCAAAGAAATGATGATGTTATTGAAGGTAGCAGAAATATGAGCTTCTCCCGTTGATTCAACGATAACTTTACGTTTTTTTGTAGTTGCCTTAGCCATATTACTTATTATTTAGTTGCTTTTTTCTTGTTAGCAACAGTTTTTCTTTTACCTTTTCTAGTTCTAGAGTTGTTCTTAGTTCTTTGTCCTCTTAATGGAAGACCAGTTCTATGACGGATTCCTCTGTAACATCCGATATCCATTAAACGTTTGATGTTTAAAGATACTTCTGAACGTAATTCACCTTCAATTTTGAATGCTCCAACAGCCTCACGAATTGCTCCGATCTCGTCATCATTCCAATCTTGAACTTTTTTATCCTGGCTAACTTGAGCTTTCTCTAAAATCTCTATAGCTCTACTTTTTCCTAATCCGAAGATATAGGTAAGTGCAATAACACCTCTCTTGTTTTTTGGGATATCTACCCCTGCTATTCTTGCCATAATTATCCTTGTCTTTGTTTAAATCTAGGATTCTTTTTGTTTATTACGTATAATCTTCCTTTTCTACGTACGATAATGCACTCGGCACTTCTCTTTTTTACTGATGCTCTTACTTTCATTGTAATATCTTTAATATCTATAAGTAATTCTTGCTTTAGACAAATCGTAAGGACTCATTTCTAATTTCACTTTATCACCAGGTAATAATTTGATGTAATGCATACGCATTTTTCCAGAAATATGAGCAATTACAACATGTCCGTTCTCTAATTCTACACGGAACATTGCATTAGATAATGCTTCAATGATTGATCCGTCTTGTTCTATTGCTGATTGTTTTGCCATAAAATTAAGCTACTGCTTTTCTATTTTTTCCGCTTTTCATTAAACCATCATAATGTTTATTCAACAAGTATGAATTGATTTGTTGAATTGTGTCAATTGCAACACCTACCATAATAATTAATGAGGTACCTCCAAAAAACATTGCCCAAGATTGTTGAACATCCATAAGACTTACAACTATCGCTGGGAACACAGCTATTAGAGCAAGAAATAAAGAACCAGGAAAAGTTATCAAAGACATCACTTTGTCTAAAAAATCAGAAGTTTCAGCTCCAGGTCTAACTCCAGGAATAAAACCACCGCTTCTCTTCAAATCATCAGACATTTTATTAGTAGGAACAGTAATTGCGGTATAAAAGTATGTGAATACAATAATTAATGTTGCAAAAACAAAATTATACCAAAAACCGAACATATTACTAAATGCACCTACAATAGATTGTGAAGTATCGGAAGTTGACAATCCTGCTAAAGCCGCAGGTATAAACATAATTGCTTGTGCAAAAATGATAGGCATAACCCCGGCAGCATTAAGCTTTAAAGGAATCCATTGTCTATTTCCACCTAACATATCTTGTTCAAAATCACCAGAAGCAGTACGACGAGCGTACTGAACTGGTATTTTTCGAATAGCCATAGTTAACAATACACATGCAATGATAACTAGAAGCCAAATAATTATTTCAATAACTAACAACATAGGTCCTCCATTGTTATTAGTAACTCTAGTTGTAAATTCTTGAATAAATGCTTGAGGAAATCTTGCAAGAATACCCACCATAATTAATAGTGATATACCATTACCAATTCCTTTATCAGTTATCTTTTCCCCTAACCACATGGCAAATATTGTACCTGTAACTAAGATTACTACTGAAGAAAATAAGAATTCAAAAGAATCAAACCCTAGTAAAAATGCACTACCAGGTAATGTTCTGTATAGATTATAGATATACGTAGGTCCTTGTACCAGAGTAATTCCAATAGTCAACCAACGCGTGATCTGATTAATCTTTTTTCTACCACTTTCACCATCACTTTGTAATTTTTGTAAATAAGGAATAGCAATCCCCATTAACTGAACAACAATAGATGCTGAAATGTAAGGCATAATTCCTAAAGCAAAAACGGATGCTTGAGAAAAAGCTCCACCAGTAAACATATCTAAAATAGAACCAATACCACTTTTAGTCTGACCTTCTAAATTAGCTAACTGTGTTGCATCAATCCCAGGAAGCGTTACGTGAGCTCCAAAACGATAAACTAAAAGCAGACCTAATGTAATTAGGATTCTGTTTTTTAGTTCCTCGATTTTCCAAACATTACTTAATGATTCAAAAAATTTCTTCATAATTAATTGAAAAATTATAGTGTTACAGCCTCTCCACCAGCAGCTTCAATAGCAGCTTTTGCAGTAGCAGTAAATTTGTGAGCAGTTACTTTTAATTTAGCTTTCAATTCTCCTCTTCCTAAAATCTTTACAATCTCATTTTTAGTAGCTAAACGGTTTGCAACAAAAACTGTCATATCAACAGTATCTGTAACTACACCATTATCAACTAATAATTGAAGTGTATCAAGATTTACACCTTCGTATTCTTTACGATTGATGTTTGTAAAACCAAACTTAGGCACACGTCTTTGAAGAGGCATTTGACCTCCTTCAAAACCAATCTTTTTAGAATAACCAGAACGAGATTTTGCTCCTTTGTGTCCACGTGCAGCGGTACCACCTTTTCCAGAACCTTCTCCTCTACCTAATCTTTTATTTTGATTATGTGTTGACCCTTCAGCTGGTTGTAAGTTACTTAAATTCATAACAGTATTTGTTATTTAGCTTCTTCTACAGAAACTAAGTGTTTAACTTTGTTTATCATCCCAAGGATTGCAGGGTTTGAGTCATGCTCTACAACTTGTCCCATTTTACGTAGACCTAAAGCCTCTAATCCTCTCTTTTGATCAAGTGGACAGTTGATTTTACTTCTAACTTGTTTTACTAATAATTTAGCCATAATTTCCTTGAATTAACCTTTAAAAACTTTCTCTAAAGAAACACCTCTTTGTTTTGCAACAGTGTGAGCACTTCTCATTTGTAATAAAGCATCAAAAGTTGCTTTTACTACGTTGTGAGGATTTGATGATCCTTGAGATTTAGACAATACATCGTGAATACCTACTGATTCAAGAACTGAACGAACAGCTCCACCAGCAATAACTCCTGTACCATGAGAGGCAGGAATTAAGAATACACGTGCACCACCAAATTTACCTTTTTGTTCGTGAGGAACTGATTGACCATTCAAAGGAATTCTCACTAAGTTTTTCTTAGCATCTTCTACTGCTTTCGCAATTGCTTCAGAAACGTCTTTAGATTTTCCTAATCCGTGACCAACTACTCCATTTTCATCACCTACAACTACAATAGCAGAAAAACCGAAAGCTCTACCTCCTTTTGTAACTTTAGTAACACGATTAACACTAACTAGACGATCTTTTAATTCAAGACCACTAGGTTTTACCAATTCTACATTTTTGTATTTAGACATAATATATTAGAATTTAAGTCCAGCGGCTCTTGCGCCTTCTGCTAATGATTTAATACGACCGTGGTATAAGTATCCTCCTCTATCGAATTTTACTGTTTCAACCCCAGCTTTCAACGCTTTTTCTGCAACCAATTTTCCAACTGCAGCAGCTACTTCAACGTTAGTACCTTTTCCTATTTCTTTTTCTCTTGAAGAAGCAGACAACAATGTAACACCGTTTACGTCATCAATAAGTTGAGCGTAAATTTCTTTGTTACTTCTAAATACAGATAATCTTGGATTAGCAGCAGTACCACTTATCGTTTTTCTGATTCTGAATCTGATTCTCTGTCTTCTTTCAGGTTTTGTTAATGACATAATCTTATTTTTTAAGCTGATTTACCTGCTTTTCTTCTTAATACTTCACCTACAAATTTAACACCTTTTCCTTTGTATGGTTCTGGCTTACGGAAACCTCTGATTTTCGCAGCAACAGCTCCTAAAAGTTGTTTATCTAATGATGTTAATTTTACAATTGGGTTCTTACCTTTTTCAGATATAGTTTCAACAGTAACTTCTGGAGCAACTTCTAAAACAATATTATGAGAAAATCCAAGCGCCAAATCTAATTTTTGTCCTTGATTAGAAGCTCTGTAACCTACCCCTACCAATTCTAATGATTTAGTAAAACCTTCAGTTACACCAACAACCATATTGCTGATTAAAGATCTATATAAACCGTGTTTTGCTCTTTGATCTTTGTGATCAGATGATCTTTCTACTAGAACTTGATCACCTTCAACCTTTACAGTTACGTCCGAAAACTCCTGAGATAGTTGACCATTTTTTCCTTTTACTGTAATAATACCGTCTTTAACTTCTACAGTTACTCCAGCAGGGATTACAATTGGGCTTTTACCTATTCTTGACATCTTATTTAGTCTTTAAAATTAGTATACGTAACAAATTACTTCACCACCTACATTTAATTGCTTAGCTTGTTTTCCAGTCATCAAACCTTTTGATGTAGAAACAATAGCAATTCCTAATCCGTTAAGGATTCTTGGTAATTTGGCAGCACCTGCATACTTACGTAAACCTGGTTTACTAATTCTTTGGATATCTTTAATTACTGGCTCTTTAGTATCTTTATCATACTTTAAAGCAATTTTAATTGAACCCTGAACTGTGTTCTGTTCAAATTTGTAACTCAAGATATAACCTTGATCAAATAAGATCTTAGTTATTTCTTTTTTAAGATTAGAAGCTGGAATTTCAACAACTTTGTGGTTTGCAGCCACAGCGTTACGAACTCTAGTCAAATAATCTGCAATAGGATCTGTATTCATATTTATTAATTTGCGACAACGGTTTTCAAAAGAACTATTCCCTTGAACCTGAAGTCATTAAACTCAAGCTTAAAGCAGATGATTGCACGATTACCGGCAAAAATCCGGCAAATGTACAATTATCTGCTGACATACCAACTATTACCAGCTAGCTTTTTTCACACCTGGTATCAATCCATTGTTAGCCATTTCACGGAAAGTAACACGTGAAATACCGAATTGACGCATATAACCTCTTGGTCTACCTGTTAATTTACAACGATTGTGCAAACGAACTGGTGAAGCATTCTTTGGTAATTTTTGCAAACCTACGAAATCTCCAGCCTCTATCAAAGCTTTTCTTTTCTCAGCATACTTCTCTACCGTTTTTTGTCTTTTAACCTCGCGGGCTTTCATTGATTCTTTTGCCATGTCTTAGTTCTTTTTAAAAGGTAAACCTAGTTCAGTTAATAATGACTTTGCTTCTTTGTCTGTTTGAGCAGTAGTAACAAAAGTAATATCCATTCCTGAAATTTTGTTAACTTTATCAATATCAATTTCTGGGAAAATGATTTGCTCTAAAACTCCAAGGTTATAATTACCTCTACCATCGAATCCAGTAGCTTTGATACCACCAAAATCTCTTACACGTGGTAAAGCAGAAGTAATAAGTCTATCTAAAAACTCATACATTCTTTCTCCACGTAAAGTAACTTTTGCTCCAATTGGCATTCCTTTTCTCAATTTGAAAGACGCAACGTCTTTCTTAGAAATTGTAGAAACTGCTTTTTGTCCAGTGATCTTAGTTAACTCATCAACTGCATAGTCAATAAGTTTTTTATCAGATACAGCTGCACCTACTCCGCGGCTCAAAACGATTTTTTCAAGTTTAGGAACTTGCATTACGTTTGTGTATCCGAACTCTTCTTTAAGAGCAGAGATTACTCTACTCTTATATTCTTCTTTTAATCTAGGTATATACGCCATTACTATAGTACTTGATTAGATTTTTTTGAAAATCTTACTTTCTTATCTCCTTCAACTCTTACACCTACTCTTGTTGTTTCCTTAGTTTTAGGATCAATTAGAGAGATATTAGAAATTTGAATAGGAGCTTCTTTTTTCACGATACCACCTTGAGGGCTTTTTGCACTTGGCTTCGTATGTTTTGAAACTAAGTTTACACCTTCAACAATCGCTTTGTTTTTCTCACGGTCTACACGCAATACTTTGCCTTCAGCACCTTTGTGATCTCCAGCAATTACTCTTACGATGTCACCTGATTTTATTTTTAGCTTTATCATCTTATAACGAATTAAAGCACTTCTGGTGCTAATGATACAATTTTCATGAATTGTTTTTCACGAAGTTCTCTTGCTACCGGACCAAAAACACGAGTTCCTCTCATTTCACCTGCAGCATTCAAAAGAACACATGCATTGTCATCGAAACGGATATAAGAACCATCAGCTCTTCTCACTTCTTTTTTGGTACGTACAACAACTGCAGTCGAAACAGCTCCTTTTTTAACGTTTCCGTTTGGAGTTGAATCTTTGATAGAAACTACAATTTTGTCTCCAACAGAGGCATACCTTCTTTTAGTACCTCCTAAAACACGGATAGTTAAAACTTCTTTAGCTCCTGTGTTATCTGCTACTTTTAGTCTTGATTCTTGTTGTACCATAATTATTTAGCTCTTTCTAGGATTTCAACCAATCTCCAACATTTTGATTTACTTAAAGGACGCGTTTCGCTAATTCTTACAGTATCTCCAATGTTACAATCGTTTGTTTCGTCATGTGCAACAAATTTCTTTGTTTTCAATACGAACTTACCATATAATGGGTGTTTTACTTTAGTAACTTGTGCAACAACAATAGATTTATCCATTTTGTTAGAAGTTACAACACCAATTCTTTCTTTTCTTAAATTTCTTTTTTCCATCTTTCGCAGATTACAATTATTGCAATTCTCTTTTAGTAAGCTCTGTAGCCAATCTAGCAACTGTTCTTCTTAAACTTCTAATTTGAAGCGGATTCTCAATTGGAGATATTGCGTGAGCTAATTTTAGGTCAGCATAAGTTTTCTTAGCCTGGCTAAGATTTTCTTGCAACTGTGCTGCAGAAAGACCTTTTATTTCTGATTGTTTCATAATAATATAGATTATGCTTCGAAATCTCTAGCAACAACGAATTTAGTTTTTACTGGAAGTTTTTGAGCTGCAAGACGTAATGCCTCTTTTGCAACTGACAATGGAACTCCTCCTACTTCAAACATAATTCTTCCGGGTTTAACAACAGCTGCCCAATATTCAACGGCACCTTTACCTTTACCCATACGTACCTCAAGAGGTTTCTTAGTAATTGGTTTGTCTGGAAATATTTTAATCCATAATTGTCCCTCTCTTTTCATGTAACGAGTTGCAGCAATACGTGCAGCTTCGATTTGACGAGAAGTTAAGAACATACCATCTTCATGAACAGATTTAATACCAAACATTCCGTTAGAAAGTTCATGCCCTCTTTGAGAGTTCCCTTTCATTCTACCTTTTTGTACCTTACGGTATTTTGTTCTTTTAGGCTGTAACATTTTTCTTTAATTTAAAAATTACTTTCTTTTACGAGCGTCTGGTTTACCACCTTTTGAGAAGTTTGATTTTCCACGAGGAGCATCACCACCTTTTCCACCAGATTGTTTTTTGTCCATTCCAGCAAGCGGAGAAAGCTCTCTCTTTCCGTAAACCTCACCTTTCATGATCCACACTTTGATACCCATTCTACCATAAGTAGTATGTGCTTCAGCAAGTGCATAATCAATATCAGCTCTGAAAGTTGACAAAGGAATTCTTCCTTCTTTGAAACCTTCTGAACGTGCCATCTCAGCTCCATTCAAACGACCAGAAATCAAAACTTTGATACCTTCAGCGTTCATACGCATAGAAGCAGCAATAGCCATTTTGATTGCACGTCTGTAAGAAATACGGCTTTCGATTTGACGAGCGATGCTAGTTGCAACTAAATAAGCATCTAACTCAGGTCTTTTGATTTCAAAGATGTTGATTTGAACTTCTTTGTCAGTAATTTTCTTAAGCTCTTCTTTTAACTTGTCTACCTCTTGACCTCCTTTACCAATGATGATACCTGGACGAGCCGTAGTGATAGTAACGGTTACAAGTTTCAAAGTTCTCTCGATAATTACCTTTGATACACTAGCTTTTGATAAACGAGCATGTACATACTTTCTGATTTTGTGATCTTCAGCGATTTTATCACCATAATCATTTCCACCATACCAGTTTGAGTCCCATCCTCTGATGATACCAAGTCTATTTCCAATTGGATTTGTCTTTTGTCCCATCTTGTATTAATTTGCTTGTGTGTTATTATTAATAGCTCCTAACACGATAGTTACGTGATTAGAACGTTTTCTAATTCTGTGTGCACGACCTTGCGGAGCTGGACGAAGTCTTTTTAACATCATTCCACCATCTACTCTGATCTCTTTAACAAATAATCCAGCTTCTTCTAAATTATCTTCACTATTTTTTTGCTCCCAGTTATTGATTGCAGACAATAATAGTTTTTCTAATTTTCTTGAAGCTTCTTTAGAACTGAATCTTAAAATGTTAAGTGCTCTTTCTACCTTCTGACCTCTTACCAAGTCCGCTACTAAGCGCATTTTTCTAGGTGAAGTAGGGCAGTTATTCAATTTCGCGAAAGCAATAGACTTATTAGCCTCTTTTCTCGCATCTGCTGTTTCTCTTTTACGAACTCCCATTGCTTCTTATTTTTTACCTTTATTTTTTGCTCCAGCATGACCTCTAAAAGATCTAGTTGGTGAAAATTCTCCTAATTTGTGTCCTACCATGTTTTCTGTTACGTAAACCGGTACAAATTGACGACCGTTATGAACTGCGATAGTTTGCCCAACAAAGTCCGGAGTAATCATAGAAGCTCTAGACCAAGTCTTAACCACTCCTTTATTTCCACCTGCGATGTTTTCTTCAACTTTCTTTTCTAACTTATAATGAACGAAAGGTCCTTTTTTTAATGAACGTGCCATATCTTAATTATTTCTTTCTACGTTCTACGATATACTTACTACTCGGGTTTTTCGGAGAACGAGTTCTGTAACCTTTAGCCGGTACTCCGTTTCTAGAACGTGGATGACCTCCAGAAGAACGACCTTCACCACCTCCCATAGGGTGATCAACAGGGTTCATCGCTACTGGTCTTGTTCTTGGTCTTCTACCTAACCATCTTGTTCTACCTGCTTTACCAGATACTACTAATTGATGATCAGAGTTAGATACTGCTCCAATTGTAGCCGAACAAGTCAACAAGATTAATCTTGTTTCTCCAGAAGGCATTTTAATTGTAGCATATTTTCCATCTCTTGCCATTAATTGAGCAAAAGTTCCTGCAGAACGAGCAATAACAGCTCCTTGACCAGGTCTCAATTCAATACAAGAAATTACAGTTCCTAGAGGAACTTTACTTAAAGGTAATGTATTCCCAATTTCAGGTTGAGCATCAGCACCAGAAACTAATTTCTGACCAACTTTCAATCCGTTTTGAGCAATAATATACGTTTTCTCTCCATCAGCATATGCTAATAAAGCAATAAAAGCAGTTCTGTTTGGATCGTACTCGATTGACTTCACTGTAGCTGGAATTCCATCTTTAGTTCTTTTGAAATCAATGATACGATATCTCTGCTTGTGACCACCACCCGTGTAACGCATGGTCATCTTTCCTTGACTATTTCTACCTCCAGAGTTTTTTATCGGCGCTATCAAAGAGCGTTCCGGCTTATCAGTTGTAATGGCGTCATAACCATTCACAACTCTAAATCGCTGACCTGCGGTAATAGGTTTTAATTTTCTTACTGACATTGTTATATCTTAGATATTGTTGTAAAAATCAATTGTTTCTCCTTCTTGTACTTGAACAATTGCTTTTTTGATTGCATTTGTCTTTCCACTGATTAAACCACTTTTAGTGTATTTTGTAGTTCTATCCGGTCTTACATTAATTGTGTTAACACTTAAAACAGTTACTCCATAAGCAGCCTCTACAGCTTTCTTAATCTCAACTTTGTTTGCTTTTTTGTTAACAACAAATCCGAAACGGTTTAAAACTTCACTTTCTTTGGTTACTTTTTCCGTTACTATAGGTTTAATTATGATACTCATATCCTATTATTTACTTAAATTTTCTTCAATTACCTCCAAAGAACTCTCTAAAAGCACTAAATTATTAGCATTTAAAATAGCGTAAGTGCTTAATTCTAAAGAACTTACGACATTAGAAGCTTTTAAATTGCGTGACGACAAATATACATTTTTATTGGTATCACCCAACACAAATAATGATTTTTTATTTTCTAACTCTAAAGCTTTCAAAACGTTAATGAAATTTTTAGTGTTTGGCGTTTCAAAATTAAAATCTTCAAGAACAATAATATTTGACTCTTTTGCTTTAATTGAGAAAGCAGATTTTCTTGCCAATCTTTTCAAGTTTTTATTCAATTTGAATGAATAACTTCTTGGTCTTGGCCCAAAAACTGTTCCACCACCTTTAAACAATGGATTCTTTGCACTACCCGCACGAGCAGTACCAGTTCCTTTTTGTTTTTTTATCTTACGAGTACTTCCCGCTACTTCAGCTCTTTCTTTAGCTTTGTGCGTTCCTTGACGTTGATTAGCAAGATATTGCTTTACATCAAGATATACTGCGTGATTGTTTGGCTCTATACCAAATACTGAATCAGAAAGTTGAACTTTTCTTCCAGTATCTTTTCCGTTGAAATCTAATACTTTTGCTTCCATTACTTCTGAATGATTACATAAGAGTTGTTATGACCAGGAACACATCCTTTAATAACAAGTAGGTTCTTATCAGCCACTACTTTTAAAACTCTAAGGTTTTGAACTTTTACATTATCTCCTCCCATTCTTCCAGCCATACGCATTCCTTTGAATACTCTAGATGGATAAGAAGAAGCTCCTACAGAACCTGGCGCTCTTAAACGGTTGTGCTGACCATGAGTAGCTTGCCCAACACCACCAAAACCGTGACGTTTAACAACACCCTGAAAACCTTTACCTTTAGATACACCTTGCACATCTACAAATTCTCCTTCTTCAAAAATAGAAACATCGATAAGATCTCCTAATTTTTGTTCAGTTGCAAATTCTTTGAATTCAACGACTTTTTTCTTAGCAACAGTTCCAGCTTTTTTAAAGTGACCTAAAGCCGCTTTTGTGGAATGTTTCTCGTTTTTGTCATCGAAACCAAGTTGCAACGCTTCATACCCGTCAACCTCATTGGTTCTGACTTGGGTAACAACACATGGACCTGCCTCAATAACAGTACAAGGAATATTCTTCCCGTTCTCATCAAAAAGACTAGTCATGCCGATTTTTCTACCAATTAACCCAGACATAAATATTAATTATTAATTATTAAATATAAAAACAGAACACAATCGTTTAAGTGAAGCTGTTTTTAAAAGTGGTGCAAAAGTATAACTTATTTACACACAAACCAAAAAAAACTTTTCACTTAAACGAAGTGCTCTAATTTACTCTTGAAAAAAACTTAAACTTTGATTTCTACTTCAACTCCACTAGGCAATTCTAATTTCATTAAAGCATCGATAGTTTTAGATGAAGATGAATAAATATCAATTAATCTTTTATATGACATTACTTCAAATTGCTCTCTTGCTTTTTTGTTTACGTGCGGAGAACGCAATACTGTAAACAATTTTTTGTGAGTTGGCAAAGGAATTGGTCCTGTTACCACTGCTCCGGTAGTCTTAACCGTTTTTACAATCTTTTCAGCAGACTTATCTACCAACATATGATCGTAAGATTTTAATTTTATTCTGATTTTTTGACTCATTTTCTTAAAGATTAAGCGTTTCCTTTTGCTTTTTTGATTACTGCTTCTGAAATATTAGAAGGCGTTTCTGAATAGTGAGAGAATTCCATTGTAGAAGTAGCTCTACCAGAAGACAATGTTCTCAATGTAGTTACATATCCAAACATTTCCGATAAAGGCACATCAGCTTTAATAGTTTTCGCACCATTTCTATCACCCATGTCATTAACCTGACCTCTACGACGGTTAATATCACCTACGATATCTCCCATGTTTTCTTCTGGCGTAATAACTTCCATTTTCATGATTGGCTCAAGAATAACAGCTCCAGCAGCTTTAGCCACTTCTCTATAACCCATTCTAGCCGCTAATTCAAAAGAAAGAGCATCAGAATCCACCGGATGGAAAGATCCGTCTAATAAAGTTACTTTTAAACTATCAACTTGGTATCCAGCCAAAGGACCTGTTTTCATAGCCTCACGGAAACCTTTTTCAACAGCAGGGATATATTCCTTAGGAACGTTACCACCTTTAACCTCATTCACAAACTGTAATCCAACTGGAACTTTACCATCAACTTCATCAGCAGGCTCAACTCTAAATACGATATCACCGAATTTACCACGACCTCCAGATTGTTTCTTGTAAACCTCTCTATGTTGAGCTGATCTTGTAAACGCTTCTTTGTACTCAACCTGAGGCTCACCTTGGTTAACCTCAACTTTGAATTCACGTTTCATACGATCTACTAAGATATCTAAGTGAAGCTCACCCATACCAGAGATAATAGTTTGCCCAGAAGCCTCATCAGTTCTAACCGTAAACGTTGGGTCTTCCTCAGCTAATTTAGCCAAAGCCATACCCATCTTATCTACGTCAGCCTTAGTTTTAGGCTCAATAGCAATACCAATTACCGGTGCAGGGAATTTCATAGACTCAAGAATAATTGGGTGTTTTTCATCACACAATGTATCTCCAGTTTTGATATCTTTAAATCCAACAGCAGCTCCAATATCTCCAGCCTCAATATATTCGATTGGATTTTGCTTGTTAGCATGCATTTGGTAGATACGAGAAATTCTTTCTTTATTTCCTGAACGAGTGTTTAAAACATAAGAACCAGCATCTAACCTTCCTGAGTAAGCACGGAAGAAAGCTAAACGACCTACGAACGGGTCAGTAGCAATTTTAAATGCTAAAGCAGCAAACGGCTCTTTAACATCTGGCTTACGCAAGATTTGAGTTTGATCTTCTTCTAACAATTCAGCATCGTCTGGATGAATTCCTTTGATACCTTCTTTATCCATTGGAGATGGCAAGTATTTACATACCGCATCTAACATGAATTGAACTCCTTTGTTTTTGAAAGAAGAACCAGCAATCATAGGAATGATAGCCATATCCATAGTTGCAGCTCTCAATGCATTGTTGATTTCTTCCTCAGTAATAGAGTTTTCATCTTCCATGTACTTATCTAAAAGATTCTCATCATAAGTAGCAATCTCTTCAATAAGGATAGAACGATAATGTTTCACATCATCAACCATATCAGCAGGAATATCAACAATATCAAAAGTAGCTCCTTGAGTAGCATCATGCCATACAATAGCTTGATTTTTCACCAAGTCAACTACTCCTTTGAAATCATTCTCTTCACCAATTGGCAAAGTAATAGCAACTGCATTTGATTTCAACATATCTTTAACTTGTTGACAAACTGCCAAGAAGTTAGAACCTTGACGGTCCATTTTATTTACGAATCCCATACGAGGAACTCTATATTGATCAGCAAGTCTCCAGTTAGTTTCTGATTGAGGCTCAACACCATCAACAGCAGAAAACAAGAAAACTAAACCATCAAGTACACGCAAAGAACGATTTACCTCTACAGTAAAGTCAACGTGCCCAGGAGTATCAATAATATTAAAGTGGTACGGCAATGATTCTGGCAATAATTTACCTTGCTCAGTTGGAAAATTCCACTCACAAGTTGTAGCAGCAGAAGTAATAGTAATACCTCTTTCTTGCTCTTGCGCCATCCAGTCCATTGTTGCTGCACCATCGTGCACCTCACCAATTTTATGTGATTTACCTGTATAAAAAAGAATACGCTCAGTTGTTGTTGTTTTACCAGCATCAATGTGAGCAGCAATTCCTATATTTCTTGTATATTTTAAGTCTCTAGCCATTTCTTTATGAATTAAAATCTAAAGTGAGAGAAAGCTTTATTAGCCTCTGCCATTTTGTGAGTATCCATTCTTTTCTTAACAGCAGCTCCTTCTTCTTTAGCCGCAGCTAAACACTCAGAAGCCAACCTTTGAGCCATTGACTTTTCGTTTCTTCTTCTAGAATAAAGTATCAACCACTTCATTGCCATAGAAATTTTTCTGTCTGGACGAATTTGCATTGGAATTTGAAATGTAGCTCCACCTACTCTACGACTACGTACTTCTACGTGAGGCATAACGTTAGTCAAAGCATCTTTCCAGATTTCTAATGAAGTTTTTTCGTCATTTTGCTTTTTAGTTTCAATGATATCAATTGCATCATAAAAAACTTTAAAAGCTGTAGATTTTTTACCATCCCACATTAAGTTGTTCACAAAACGCGTTACCAGCTGATCATTAAATCTTGGATCTGGTAAAAGTGGTCTCTTTTTTGCCGCTCTTTTTCTCATGTCTTTTTTTTAATAAAAAGTTATGGGTTATCCGTTAAATGTTAGTGTTAGAGATTTTAACTCATGTCTCAATCCTAACCCTCAACTCCTAACCTCCAACTCTTAACGTTTTAAATTACTTTTTTGCTTCTTTTGGGCGTTTAGCACCATACTTAGATCTTCTTTGCGTTCTTCCGGCAACACCTGATGTATCAAGCGCACCACGAACGATGTGATATCTAACTCCTGGTAAATCTTTTACCCTTCCACCCCTAACTAATACTATCGAGTGCTCTTGTAGATTGTGACCTTCACCTGGGATGTAAGCATTCACTTCATTACCATTTGTCAAACGTACACGCGCTACTTTACGCATCGCTGAGTTTGGTTTTTTTGGTGTAGTAGTGTAAACACGCGTACAAACTCCTCTTCGTTGAGGGCAAGAATCTAAAGCAACCGATTTACTCTTCTTAGTTATCTGAGTTCTTCCTGTTCTTACTAATTGTTGAATTGTTGGCATAATTAATACTAAAAATTATTATGTAAATATAAATCCCGCTTTTTACGGGGTTGCAAATGTATAAATTATTTTTTACTCTACAAATGTTAATCCATTAATTTTCAACAAGATTATATACCAGCATAAAATATTAAAAAAAAGACAATGTTTTTATAACATTTGATTTAAAAAAAAGCAGTAATCATTAAGTCATTCTCAAAAAACACAGCAAAATCAAAAAACAATCAGCAAACACTAGGATGTTTAACAAAAAATTAAGAAATTTACAGCAAGAACCCAAATAACAAATTAAATGAAAGTAAAAATCAAAAAATTATTACTACTGGCAATAGTAATAATAACTCAGTTTTCTTACGCACAAGAAAGAGCCGTAACAGGAATTGTCTCAGACAATGCTGGACTACCCCTACCAGGCGTTAGCGTTTTGATCAAAGGAACACAATCAAGTACACAAACAGATTTTGATGGCAAATTCAGCATCAAAGCTTCTCCTTCCCAAACACTAGTTTTTAGTTATATTGGCATGAAACCCCAAGAAAGACTAGCCAATTCAACTACAATATCCGTAAAACTAGCAGAAGATGCTGTAGAATTAGAAAGCGTAGTTGTTACGGCTTTAGGAATTAAAAGATCTGAAAAAACACTTGGGTACGCAGTGTCAAAAATAACCTCAGACGAAATTTCAAAATCAGGAGAACAAAACGTAATGCAAGCCTTAGCTGGAAAAGCTGCAGGTGTTCAAGTTATTGGATCAGGAGGTACACCTGGAGCTTCTAGTAAAATCATCATTAGAGGAGTTAACACCATCACAGGTTCTTCAGATCCTTTAATAGTAATTGATGGCGTACCAATTGACAACACTACCAGCCAAACTACAGCAGGAGACAATCCTTTTAACGCTGATTTGTCCGGAATTAACAACTCTAACAGAGCATTGGACATCAATCCTGACGACATAGAAAGCGTAAGCATACTTAAAGGACCAGCTGCAGCTGCCCTTTATGGAGAAAGAGCAGGTAACGGTGTTATTCTTTACACTACAAAAAAAGGAAAAATTGGTAAAGGTTTAGGAATTGATTTCTCAACCTCCCTAGCTATTGACAAAGTAAGTCAATTGCCATCTAGACAAAATAAATATGCTCAAGGTGACATTAACACAACCACAAAAATTCCTGAGTACAGAACAAACACTCCACAAAGTTGGGGACCGACTGCTGAGTCTTTAGGAATACCAATGTATGACAATGTTGGAAACTTTTTCAAAGAAGGTTTAACTTATACAAACAACATTTCTTTTTATGGTGGTGATAACAAAGCTACTTATAGAGCTTCTTATGGAAATGTTACACAAACAGGAATGATTCCTGAAACTGGATTAAAAAGAAATACTTTAAGAATCGTAGGAGACTTAAAACTAAGCGAAAAATGGAAAACAGGTGGTAGTTTACAATACACTCACACCACCAACACTTTAGCACAAAACGGAAGTAATGTTTCTGGGGTGATGCTTAGTTTATTACGTTCAGTAGGAAGCTACGATCTAAGAAATTATAAAGACGCTGAAGGAAACAATACTAACTATTTTGGGTCTTATGATAACCCATATTTTACAGTAAACGAAAATCCGGCCACAAGTGACGTTAACCGTGTATTCGGTAACATGTTTTTAACTTACACACCAGCTGACTGGTTATCTTTAACAGCAAAAGCAGGTATTGATACCTACTCAGATTATCGAAAACAAATTTTTGCAATCTCATCAAACGGTGATAATCTTGGTGGTATTGGAGAAGTAGCTCTTAACAACATCACCAACAAACAATATTATGCTGATTTTATTGCATCTGGTTTGTTACCATTAGATTCTGAATGGCTAAAAATCAATTACACAGCAGGTCTTAACTTACGTTCTTCTCAAGAAACCAATGTGTTTTCAAGAGGTAAAGAACTTGCTGTAAGAGGAAATTACAACCTGTCTAATGCAACACAATTATTTACTTCAAACGAAGACGAAAATATAATGTCAAGAGCATTATTTGGACAATTAGAATTTGACATTAAAAATCAATTATTCGTTACAGGATCTGTAAGAAAAGAATGGTCTTCAACTTACGGAACTTCAGTAAACAGTGCCATATTTCCTGCTGCATCAGCAGCTTGGATTCTAACTAGTACTTTCGACTTACCTGAAGTAATCAATTTTGTAAAATTAAGCTATGGTTATGGTGAGGTTGGTATAGCACCGCAAGCTTACAAAACACTTAGCACCTACACCCAACCTTTTATGACAGATGGTTTTACCGATGGACTTTCTTTTCCTTACAATCAAGTTAACGGAATGACACTTGAAGGTAGCCTAGGAAATCAAAATTTAAAACCAGAAAGAGTATTAGGTCATGAATTAGGATTAAGTACTAAATTTCTTGAAAACCGCTTAACTTTTGACATTAATGCATACTACAAAACTTCAAAAGACTTATTAATTACTTTACCATTACCTACTTCAAGCGGATTTTCATCAGTATATCAAAACGCTGCAGAATTAGTTAATAAAGGTCTTGAAATTGAGCTAGGATATGACATTTTCAACAAAAGCAATCCATTTCAATGGAACATTAACCTGAATTGGTCTAAAAACGAAAATGAAGTTACCGATATAGCAGGAGGTTTAAATGAAGTTGAAATTGAAGCAGCATTTGGTTCGATAGGATATTACGCAGTAAAAGGACAACCTTTAGGTAGTTTTTATGGAAGAAAATGGGCTCGTGACGACAATGGCAATAAAATTATTGGTAGCGATGGTTTAGCTATAATTGCTGATGAAGTTGGAAACCTAGGTAATTCAGCACCAAAATGGACAGGAGGACTTAGAAACACTTTCTCATATAAAAGAGTAACAATTTCAGGTTTATTAGATTTTAGACACGGCGGCGCTGTATACAACGGAACGCTTGCAAGACTACATAATTTTGGAGTTTCTGAAGCTTCAGCAGACAGAGAGCGTACCTATATTATTGATGGTGTTAAAGAAGACGGAACAACCAACAACATCTCAATAAGTGCTCAGGATTATTACAGAAAATACCTAGGAGATGGTGGTGGAGCTGAAGAACAAGCAGTAACTGATGTAAACTGGATCAGATTAAGAGATGTTACCTTAAGCTATGATTTCAATGTAAAACGCTTTTCATTTCTTAATTCAGCACAAATCTCATTCACTGGAAGAAATCTATGGCTAAATACTAACTATAAAGGTGTTGATCCTGAAACAAGTTTAACAGGAGCAGGATCTAGAATTAACGGATTAGATTATTTCAACAATCCAGGAAGCAAATCATTCATCATGTCTCTTAAAGTTGGTTTCTAATATAAAAAAAATAAAAATGAAAAAATATATCAAAACAATACTATTATCAACACTAAGCGCTGGCTTCTTATTTAGTTGCCAATCAGAGTTAGATAATTTTAACGAAAACCCAAATGAGCCAACCACAACAACACCTAGCTTACTATTATCAGCTATGGAAGTGTCTACATTTTCGACACACACGAGTGGATTAATAAGAACTTCAAATATTTTTGATCAACATCTTGCCGGAACAAGTATTGGACAATTAGGCGAACTTCAACGCTATATTCTCACCGAACAAGACTTAAATAATGAATGGAATACTCTATATGGGACAACACTTGTATCTGGTCATATATTAAATCGTGATTTTGCCGATGATTATCCTTACTACAATGGTATTGGCCAAATATTAACTGCTATTAACCTTGGATACGCGACTGATCTTTGGGGAGATGTACCTTATGATGAAGCTTTTTTAGCTGAAGAAGGAAATAGAACTCCAGCTTATAATACTCAGGAACAAATCTATCAAAGATTACAAACAATTTTAGATAATGCTATTACAAATCTAAACAAACCAGAATCTAGTAACATTTCAGTACCTGATAAAGCTGATTATATTTTTAACGGTGATGTTGAAAAATGGATTAAAGTTGCCTATGTTTTAAAAGCCAGGTTTGCATTAAGATTAACTGAAGTTGACAATAATGCTGCTCAAAAAGCTTTAGATTTTATAACAGCATCAGGAATGACATCAAACTCTGATGACGCCAATACTTTTTTCCCAGGAACAGCAAACGGCCTTAATCAATGGAATGCTCTTGACATAAGCCGTGAAAATTACCTAAAAACCGGTGCTTTTTTTGTTGATGCCTTAAAAAACAACAATGATCCAAGGTTAGCATTCTCGATAGCTAACTCTAATAAAGATGCAGATGGAAAACCTATTCTTCCTGCAATTTATGTTGGGAATGCTCCAGACGATTTATCTACTACTTCATCTTCTTACATTGGGCCAGCCTATGCAAGTCCTAGCTCTCCTATTGGAATTGTAACTTATGCAGAAGCAAAATTCATTGAAGCTGAAGCAAAACTTAGATTAAGTCAAAATGCCAAACCTGCATTAGAAGAAGCTATTGCTGCTTCTGTATTAAAAGTGACAGGCACAAATGCAACTCCAAGTTTCTTAGCTGCAGCTACATCGACTGTTAACTTAGCAACAATTATTCAACAAAAATACAATGCTCTTTTCTTAACTATGGAACCTTACAACGACTATAGAAGAACTGGTTTGCCTGCTTTGATTCCTAATCAAAACACTAACACCAAAGCAATCCCTGTTAGATTCCCTACACCTTCAGAAGAAAGAATCTACAACCCAAAAGCAACAGTTGTTAGTAATGTTACCACAAAAGTATGGTGGGATAAAAACTAATTTAAACACCTAACATTTTTAATAAAAACCATCCGCCGAGGCGAATGGTTTTTTTATATATTTGCGCCATGGAAAAAGAACATCAAATATTCGGGATTAGAGCCATTATAGAAGCAATTCAAGCAGGCACAACAATAGACAAAGTATACATTCAAAAAGAAGCTTCTGGCGAATTGATGAAAGACTTAATGAAAGTCATGAAACGTGCTAATGTTAACTTTTCCTATGTTCCTGTTGAGAAATTGAACAAACTTACCCCTAATAATCATCAAGGGGCTGTTGCTTCAATCTCTCCTATTTCATTTTTTGACTTAGAAACTTTGATTGAAACAGTTATCGAAAATGGTAAAAAACCATTATTTTTAATTCTTGACCAAATTTCAGATGCACGTAATTTTGGCGCTATTATCAGAACTGCCGAATGTACCGGAGTAAACGGAATTATCATCCAAAAATCAGGTTCTGCTCCTGTAAATGGTGATACTGTTAAAACTTCTGCCGGTGCGGTTTTTAATATTCCAATTTGTAAAGTCGAACACATTAAAGACGCTATCTTTCTTTTACAGGGAAGCGGGATAAAAACTGTTGCCGCAACTGAAAAAACAGATGACACTATTTACAATGTAGATCTAAAAGAAGGAGTTGCTATTATTATGGGTTCTGAAGACCGCGGCGTAAATCCTTCTGTTCTGAAAATTGTAGATGAGAAAGCAAAATTGCCAATGTTTGGAACAATCGGTTCATTAAACGTATCTGTAGCTTGTGGAGCATTTTTATACGAGGCGGTAAGACAGAGAAGCTAATGATTTTAGATTGCAGATTTAAGCTTTAAAACATATAAAACGAATTAAGACTCTGGTTTTGATTCGTTTTTTTCATTTGGAATAATATCATAATTTACTTCCTGACTGGAAATATAATAATAATTCGAAAAAGTGTCAAACTCCTCTTCTTCTATTTTTGGAAGATTTACAAAATTACCGCCCTCATCAAATCGCTGCATAAACTTATCTTCTGCAGGATTATAATCAGGCATTTCCCATTCGTATTTTGGGACTTTTTTAAATTCAGGCGTTTGGTATAAAACAGCCAAAACAAAGCCAGTTATCAAACCTGCCAAATGTCCTTCCCAGGAAACACTATCATCAACCTTTGGAAAAACATACCAAATCATCCCACCATACATTATAATTACTGCTAAGGACAAAGCTACCAAACGATAATATTTCGTTAGTATCCCTTTGATAAAAATAAAAGCAAACAACACATAAATCAAACTGCTTGCGCCAATATGGTAACTTTCTCTCCCAATTAACCAGGTTAAAATTCCTGAAAATAAAATTCCGTAACCAATAACCGGAATTGATAATTTCGAATAAAAGAACTTTAAAGCAGCTAACAAAACCAAAAGCGGAATCGAATTATTATAAAGATGATTTAAATCAGAATGGATAAAAGGGCTAAAAATTACGCCTTGTAATCCTGAGAAAGTCCGTGGATAAATTCCGTTTTCGACAAAATCAAAATCAAAACGGATTTCGAGCCAATACACAAACCAAAGGAACAACACGAAAAAAAGTGGCAATCCTATAACCCAGTTTGTAAATTTGAAATGCTTATCCATTTTATTTTTAGAAAATTTAAATCAATTATGTAACCAAAAAACAATATAATGCTATTTTGTCATAAAGTTGTTTCGGTAATTCGAATATTTGTTGATGAAATAGCTTTAATGTCATAAATTTGGAATTCAGAAAAAACAAATGGAAGCACCACTAGCAGAACGCATACGCCCGCAAAAATTAGACGAATATATCAGTCAATTGCATTTGGTTGGTCCAAATGGTTCTTTGACACAGCAAATTGCCAAAGGAATTATTCCTTCATTAATTTTTTGGGGACCACCAGGAACAGGAAAAACGACCTTAGCACAAATTATTGCTCAGGAATCGCAACGTCCTTTTTTTATACTAAGTGCCATCAATTCGGGTGTGAAAGATATTCGTGATGTAATTGAAAAAGCCAAACAAAGTGGCGGACTTTTCACTGCCAAAAACCCTATTTTGTTTATTGATGAGATTCACCGTTTTAGCAAATCGCAACAGGATTCCTTATTAGCAGCCGTAGAAAAAGGCTGGATTACACTTGTAGGTGCTACCACCGAAAATCCAAGTTTTGAAGTAATTCCCGCTCTACTTTCGCGTTGCCAGGTTTATACTTTGAATGCGTTTACAAAAGCTGATTTAGAATCACTTTTAGAACGCGCCATGAAAACAGATACTTATTTAAAAACTAAAAATATTCAATTAAAAGAAACGGAAGCTTTATTGCGACTTTCCGGAGGCGATGGTCGCAAATTATTGAATATTTTCGAATTGGTCGTAAACGCTTCGGCTGAGGACGAAATTATCATTACTAATGATCGTGTTTTCGAATTAGTACAACAAAATACGGTTTTGTATGACAAAAGTGGCGAACAGCATTATGACATTATTTCGGCTTTTATTAAATCCATTCGCGGCAGTGATCCTAATGGCGCTGTTTACTGGCTCGCCAGAATGATTGAAGGCGGTGAAGATGTCAAATTTATTGCCCGAAGATTACTTATTTCTGCAAGTGAAGATATCGGAAATGCAAACCCTACAGCCTTAATTATGGCCAATAATACTTTTCAGGCGGTAACTACTATTGGTTATCCCGAAAGCCGAATTTTATTAAGCCAATGCGCTATTTATCTAGCTACTTCGCCTAAAAGTAATGCTTCGTACATGGCAATTAATACGGCGCAACAAATTGTAAAACAAACCGGGGATTTATCGGTTCCAATACATTTGCGAAATGCACCTACCAAATTAATGAAAGAACTAGGCTACGGTGAAGATTATAAATATTCGCATGATTATGCTAATAATTTTGCCGAACAGGAATATCTACCTAAAGAAATAGAAAACACTCCTATTTATGTTCCTGGAAATAATTCGAGAGAAAACGCAACCCGTGATTTCCTTAAAAACCGCTGGAAAGACAAATACGGTTATTAGAAGAAGTTGGAAGTTAGAAATTTTAAAAAAAAAAATCAGATTTCAGATTAGATGATTAACATTCTTAATCTGAAATCTGAAATCTGAAATCTGAAATCTGAAATCTGAACTAAAACTTAACGTTTACTTTTTCAGAAACTAATTTATCATTTTGATAGTATTCAAAAAACCATTGATTATCTTTCTTTACTAAAACTCCTTGCTGATTACCTTTTTGAGCCAAAAATGAATTAGCATCTGAAGTTTTGTACAACTTAATTACCACACTTGGTTTACTATCAATAAGCTGATAATTCCCTCCGGCAAGTGGTTGTGCAAAAAGCAATTCATTTGGATCAACTGCAACAACTGGTGTTGATTGCGGTGCTGTTTCTACTTTTTCAACAACTTCACGTTTCTCCGCTTTTTCAGTTCTTTCCTGTCTTTGTGGCTGTTCGACTGTTGCAACATTTGCACCTCCGTTATATTGATATTCTAATTCATAAAGAAAACCAAAAGCTTTGTTTAAAGCATCTGTATAAGCTACCTGAAACTCTTTTTCTCTACTCACTCCCACTTCTGACTGATACACAATTTTGCCATAACAATCCTTAAAGGTGATGTATAATTTTGTAGTCAAAAAACCACTGTCTTTTACAATATCATAATTTAATACAGCGCAACGGTTAATGTCATTAGGAACCACCTGATTCGAATAATACACATCAAATCCTACTTTGTTCAAATTAAACTTAGACAAAGTGGCTAATCTATATTGATTTTCGGTTTTTAAGAATTCGTATTTTAATGGTACAACGACCGTTTTATAATCGTTTAAAGATTGTGCAAATCCAAAACTGGAAACAAGCAATAAAAAAAATAGGAATAATTTTCTCATGGTTATAAATAATTTTTAAGTTCTAATAAATGATTAATTTGTTTTATATTTTGCGCCACAGTTTGTTTACTTTCATTAAAATAAATCGCATCAATTCCGGCATCTAATGCGCCAAAAACATCTGCTTCTATTGAATCGCCAATCATGATACTGCTTTCTTTTTTGGCTTTAGCCAAATCCAGAGCATATTCAAAAATAATAGGATTTGGTTTCTTAACTCCTGCCATTTCTGAATTTGTTACCGTAGCAAAATAAGGATTTAGCTTAGCATTCGTTAACTTTTTTACCTGTACATGAGCAAAACCATTGGTAATAACATGCAGTCGGTATTTTTCATTCAGATAATCCAAAATTTCAAAAGTTCCTTCAAAAAGATGATTATTCTCAGTCAGTAATTCAATGTATTCCTGAGCAACGTGATCAATTTCGATATCTGAAATTTGATAATTGATTGCATCAAAAGACATTTTCAAACGATCATAACGCAATTGCTGATGTGTGATTTTATCAAATTGATATAATTTCCAACATGCCTGATTAATTGGGATATAATGTTCGATAAAAGAATCTATCTTAACTTCAGGATGAACTCTGGTAAAAATATTCTCGAAAGTTATTTTCGAATTTTTATCAAAATCCCAAAGTGTATGATCTAAATCAAAAAACACGTCTTTTATACTGTCAATTCTCATTTTGCTGCTAAAATATTCCTTCGTCTACAAAACTATAATATTTTGTTTCAGTCACAATCAAATGGTCTAAAACTTTAACATCTAAGCTTTCGCCTGCCTGCTTTAATTTCTTAGTAATTTGCTTATCGGCATCACTGGGAACTAAAGTTCCTGAAGGATGATTGTGACACAAAATAATGGCTGTAGCTCCAAGTTCGAGTGCTGTTTTAAAAACCAAACGAACATCGACCATCGTCCCTGTAATTCCGCCTTTACTTTGCTGCATTTTTGAAAGTACTTTATTCGAATTATTAAGATATAAAATCCAAAACTCTTCATGTGGCAATTCGCCGATAATGGGCTGCATGATTTCAAAAACCATTTTGCTCGAAGTAATTTTAGTCAATTCGATAACATCTTCTGCTCTTCTCCTTCTTCCTAATTCCATCGCAGCAATTATCGAAATCGCTTTTGCTTCGCCAATTCCTTTAAAATTCATTAATTGCTGAAGCGATAATTTCCCTAATGCATTCAAATTATTATCTACACTCGACAAAATCCTTTTACTTAAATCCACCGCCGATTCGTTTCTGTTTCCAGAGCCTATCAGGATCGCAATCAACTCGGCATCGCTCAAAGCACTTTTGCCTTTCAGCATTAACTTTTCGCGTGGCTTATCGTCTTCAGACCAATTTGTTATCGGAAAATTATTTTGTTCCAAAATCGTATCATTTTAAAATTAAGCATACTACGAAAGTAAAAATAACGTTATTTTAATAAAGATAAATTATGAAGCCAATTTATTTATTCTTATTTCTAATTTTATTTTTAACTACAGAATCCAAAGGACAGCTTCAAACAACAAATAAAACATTTGCAACTAAATTATCAGACGCAGCAATTGCCATAATTGATCCAAATGTAATCTACGATCCCTCTTATTTTGGCATAAAATACCCTAATGGCGACATTCCTAAAAATAAAGGAGTTTGTACTGATGTTATTATTCGGGCTTATCGAAAATTGGGTATTGATTTACAAAAAGAAGTACATGAAGATATGAAGACTAATTTTTCTAAATATCCTAATTTAAAAAAATGGGGAATGAGAAAAACGGATACGAATATTGATCATCGAAGAGTTCCTAATCTTGAAGTTTTCTTTGAAAGAAAAGGCAAAAAATTACCTGTTTCAAAAAATGCAAATGATTATAAAACGGGAGAAATAGTGACCTGGATGATTAACGAGAAGTTACCACACATTGGCATTATTACCAATAAAAAATCAGCTGATGGAAAACGAAATTTAATTGTTCACAACATTGGCGGAGGCCAAATTCTTGAAGATTGTCTTTTCAAATATGAAATTGTCGGACATTTTAAATATGAAAAATGAAATAGATAATTCAAAAAAAATGTGCCAACTGCAAAACAATTGACACATTTTATAATTTTCAAACTGATTAATTGACTAATTAATCAAACCTTTTACTTCATCAAAGTTTAATCCTCCATAATTCCCTGAACTCATCAACAATAAAGCTGAATTATCTAAATTTAAATTGAACAAATATTCTTTGAACTCAGCAGGATTGGTATAAATAATTAAATCTTCACGATTAAAAGCTTTCGCAATTTGCTCATAAGTTACTTCTTCAAGCTGTTTAATTTTTACCGCATCAGGCGAATAAAAAACTACAGCAACATCAGCATTTTCAAGAGCTCCTTCGTATTCTTTTAAAAACTCGGCATTCAAACTGCTGTAAGTATGTAATTCTAAACAAGCTACTACAGTTCTATCCGGATATTGCTCTTTTACGGCTTTTGTAGTTGCTGAAACCTTTGATGGCGAATGGGCAAAATCTTTGTAAGCTACTTTATTTTTACTTTCGGCAATTTTTTCTAAACGTTTTGAAGCGCCTTTAAAGCTGGCAATTGCTTCATAAAATTCAGCTTCATCAACGCCCATGTTTTGGCAAATCCATTTAGCTCCAGCCAAATTATTCAAATTGTGCGCGCCAAAAACTTCAATTGGCATGTCGCCTTCAGGAGTTTCCAATAAGGTGATTCCGTTTTCTACTTTATAATTTGGCGTATGATATGCTATTTTTCGAATTGGATTCGTCGCAGCTTCAGCCACACGTTTTACTTCAGCATCGTTTTCATTGTAAACTAAAATTCCGCCATTAGTAATTTTACCAATAAAAATTTCGAACTGCTCCACATAATTTTCATACGTTGGAAACACATTGATATGATCCCAGGCAATTCCTGAAATCAGAGCGATATTTGGTTGGTACAAATGAAATTTTGGTCGTCTGTCTATTGGAGAAGACAAATATTCATCGCCTTCCAAAACCATAAAATCATTTTCTTCCGTAAGATGTACCATGGTATCAAAACCTTCTAATTGTGCCCCCACCATATAATCTACTTCAATATCATGATAATGCATCACGTGCAAAATCATCGAAGTAATCGTTGTTTTTCCGTGAGAACCACCAATAACCACACGGGTTTTATTTTTCGATTGTTCGTATAAAAATTCCGGATACGAATAAATTTTCAAGCCTAATTCTTGAGCTTTCAACAATTCCGGATTATCCGCTTTAGCGTGCATTCCTAAAATTACAGCATCAATATCGGCAGTGATTTTTTCAGGAAACCAACCCAGTTCAGCCGGTAAAATTCCTTTTTTTTCCAAACGTGATTTTGAAGGTTCAAAAATAGCATCGTCACTTCCTGTTACCTGATATCCTTTATTGTGTAATGCTAAAGCCAGATTGTGCATAGCGCTTCCGCCAATGGCAATAAAATGTGTTTTCATATTAAATATTCGCTTCTGCGTAAGTTTATCTTTTTTAATTAATCGTCATTTTTCTTTTTAAATTCATCCAAAACTGCTTTTGCTTTTTCTGGCGAATTCATTTTGTTAGCATATAAATTAGCTAGTTTTTGATAGGTTTTTCGTGAATTTCCCACAGCAATCGCTTTTTTATAATGCTGTTCGGCTTTGGTATATCTCTTAAAATATTCATCGATATGTCCTCTGGATAGATGTCCGTCAACGGCAGAAATTTTCAACAATTCGTTTGAATACTTAACAGCTTTACTCTCGCTTCCACCTACAATTCCGGGTAATTGCAAATACAATTCAATTAATGCCCAGCGTGCTTCAATATGTTTTGGATTAAGCTGAATGGCTTTTTCGAATGAAGATTTAATTTCATCAATCATTCCCAAAGCTTTGAATTTATTCACTCCTAAAGCTTTCATTCCTAAAGCTCCGCCATATTTAAAATGAAAGTTAGCCTCAGATGGTTTTGCTTTTTTTAATTTTCCGTAATACAACAAAGCTTCATCCCACTCTTTTTGATTTCCGGCTATATCGCCTAAATATTCTATGACTTTGATATTAGACGGATCTATCTTTAGAATTTTCTCGAAAGCTTCCTGAGATTCTTCCCATTTCTGCTGTTCGAATAAATTCTCTGCTTTCTCAAAATTAGATTGAGAAAAAACCATTAGCGGCAGAAATATAAAGCAAAATAAGAATTGTTTCATTCTCCAAAAATAAGGAAATTAAATAAAGATTATTAAACTTTCATCATTTATAAAAAACTAAAATAATAACAAAATAGCAATCTTAAAACAACCTTATCCTAACACCTAAAGAATACTTTCGTTAGCGAAAAGGAAACCTATATTTCCTGTTCTTGAAAGAAACAAAATGTTAATCAATACATTTTAAATTGTAAATATGAAAATATTCTATGCCATTCAGGCAACAGGAAACGGTCACATAAGCAGAGCAACCCAGCTGTATCCTTATCTACAAAAATATGGCGAAGTAGATTTCTTTTTAAGTGGAAACAATGCAACTCTAGACATTAAATTACCCATAAAATTCAAAAGCAAAGGCTGTAGTTTACATTACAGTAAATGTGGCGGACTAAATTACTGGGATATTGTTAAAAACATTAAACCACGCCAAATATACAAAGATGCCGATGCGCTCCCGTTAACAAAATACGATGTAATCATCAATGATTTTGACTCGATTACTTCGCTTGCCTGTAAAATGCAGAAAGTACATTCGGTACAATTAGGACATCAGGCTAGTTTTATTTCTGCCAATACTCCTCGACCAGAAAAAAAGAGTTTAATGGGCGAAATGATTTTGAAACATTATGCTCCTTCTCCTAAAAATATAGGCTTACATTTTGAAAAATACGATTCATTTATTCTTCCTCCTATTATTAAAGATGAAATTGTTCAGGCCGAACCAACCAACTTAAAACACATTACGGTTTATTTACCTTCTTTCGATAAAGATTGTTTAGAAAAAGCTTTTAACAAAGTGAGCGACGTACATTTTCACTGGTTTTTGCAGGGAATTGAATTCAAACATACCGTTGGAAATATTACTTATTTTCCGGTGAACCAAAAAAAATTCAACGAGAGCTTGATTTCCTGTGAGGGGATTATTACTGGCGGCGGATTTGAAACTCCTGCCGAAGCTTTATATCTTAAAAAGAAAGTCCTTAGCATTCCTATTCGCAGTCATTACGAACAGGAATGCAATGCGGCAGCACTCAAAAAAATGGGAGTTCCTGTAGTTTATGACGTAGGAAATGATTTTGGAAATATTATCGAAAATTGGTTAAATACTGAAGTCATTTATCCTGCTATGAGTGCCAATAATATTCCTGAAACGCTTCAATATATGTTTGATACGTATAAAGAATAGAATATTTTAAACCAAAAAACCACTAATAAATCAAATTCATTAGTGGTTTTATTATTTGGTAAAAATCGTTTACTCAGTCAACATTTTCCAAAGTTTATCTTTTTAAAGAAAAATGACCTTTCAGTTTCTTTCCTTGTTCTGTAATTAATTCAAACCAATAATCTGATGAAGGCATTGGATTATTATTAAAAGTACCATCCCAGCCTAAACTGTTTCCATTTAAATTTTTGATAAGCTTACCATATCGGTCATATATCATAATCTTTATATTCGAACTACTTGAAGAGCCTATAATATTCCAATAATCATTTATCCCATCGCCATTGGGTGTGAAAAAATTGCGATACATCATTAAAAAAACATCTTCACTAATTACAGAACAACTTTCTTTATCTCTAATAAAAATTTGGTACTCACCTGGTAATAAATCTTTAAATACAGGATCATCCTGATAAGTTAAACCATCCATAGAATACTCATAATTACCACTTGCAATAATTTCTATTTCATTTCGCTCACTTTTCCAATCGCTCGTTTTTACTGAAAATGGAATATTAGCATTTTGACTTTCTGCTCTTAAATAAATAAAAAAAGAACTTATATTAAAGCAGCTAGTCAACGAATTTTCAATTCTAAAAAAAATCTCATCATCATTCTCATTAATATTATATGGAAAAGTTATTTCATTAATTTTATTGGAAGCATCATCATGGGATTTGTAAAAACTAACAATAAAATTTGTAGAATTTTGACCATTTAGGATTTCTTGAATTTTATTATCAAGATCATCCAAATAATTATCTGAATTCTGGGTTTGACAAACAATAATATCTTTTGGCTTTGAAAAAGCGGGTCTTAAATTCGTCTTAAATCCAAATTTAGACATAGAAAAACATCCTGTCAACACATCCGTCACTCTAAAATAAATAGGATTAGAACTACTGTTGACGATATATATATTTGGTAATGGATTACTATTATTTAAAGCATCTATATCAGACTCATAAAAAGTAACCTGCACATTAGATTGATTTCCAACTATCTTAGATTCCAAAGCTTTTAGATTAAGATCAAAAGGAAATACATCACAAATCGTGATATCATTTGGTATCGTAAAAATTGGAGAATCATTTATAATTAAATCAAAACTTGAAACAGAAAAACAGCCCGCTATTGAGTTCGTTACTCTAAAATATACTTTTTTGTATTTTCCACTTATGCTATAGAGGTCTGGCAATGGATTTCTGTCATTCATTGCATCTACTTCAGATTCATGAAAACTAACATCCACATTAGTTTGTGATCCAATAATTTCAGAAACAGTCCCATTGATATTAAAAAGAGATGCATTTGTATCTGATTCACAATGTACAATATTTTCAGGCGTTGTAAAAGATGGAGCAATTCTTATTTTTATGTCAACAGGTACAATTTCAGATTGCTGATTGACTGAGTTTTTTATAACGACATATACTGTTTGCCCTCCTGCAATTGTATTTTTCCAGCCTGAAGGTAATGCATTTACTTGATTTTGAGCGTCGACAACTGTTTCATACACCTTTACATCAAAAGCAACAGCTTCATTTATTCCTGCTGCTCCCCACCATGCACCAGCCAAACCATTATTCATTAAAATAGTTTCATTGCTGATCGAATTTGAATTGATGTTTATCCTAAATAATTCAGTTGATGCAACACCATATAAGCTTCCCAGTTCACTGGCTAAACCGAATGTATTAATTGGCAGATTTCCTAAAACTCTATGCGAAACATAATTCATATTATTATCAACAGTCACTTGATAAAGCAAACAATTTCCATTTAAACTCCAAGCGATATACATTTTATCGCCAAACATTACAAAATCACCAGCGGGACGACCCGTTCCAAAGTCATTCCATACATTTAATTGATTATAATTTCCATTATTGAGACGATATACTACTGAACTACTACCTCCCAAATAAATATTTGATTGTCTGTCAAATGATAGGGAATTAATACCACTTATGGTATTAAACGAATGTACATTCTCAATAGTACAATCTGTTTTATTTATTTTGTAAATATTTTTTGCATTGCAAACATACATATCACCATTTTGATTATAGGCAATATCTACTAATGCAAAACCTAAATTAATACATACATTTTTTAGAGTAGGATTAGTCATCAAATCAGTAACTAAGTGTATTCTGCCTAGATCCGTACCGATATATACACCAGATTCTCCAGATACTTGTAGCGAATGGTTATCCAATGCATAATTTTTTAATTCTTCTACATTTATGGAAATGATGCCATCACTATCAGTATCACAAAATTCAAAATTTGAAGTCGCTACCCTTTTATTACTATTCGCTATCTTTCCAAAAGATTGATCATAAACTTCATAATTCACAGAAAGATCTTGACTAAAAGCAAACAGCGGAAATAAAATATAAACTAATAGGTTTATTTGTTTCATACATTCTTAAACTATTAAGTAAATATATAAAAAAATTAGTGTTAATATCATCCTGCTAAATTTCATAACATTACTAAAAGAAAAAACCACTAACAAATCAAATTCATTAGTGGTTTTTTATTATTTGGTAAAAATCGTTTACTCATTCAACATTTTCCAAAGTTTATCTTTCAGTTCTGTTAAGCCTTGTTGAGCAACAGAAGAGACAAACAAATAAGGAACATCTTTGAAAGCGATATCTAATTCTATTTTCAATTCGTCTCTTAACTCATCGTCGAGCATATCACATTTGGTAATAATTAAAAGACGTTCTTTATCCAGCATCTCCGGATTGTATTTAGTCAATTCGTTTACTAGAATATCATATTCTGCTTTAATATCAGGTGTATCAACAGGAACCATAAACAACAATGTCGAATTACGTTCAATATGACGCAGAAAATAATGCCCTAACCCTTTTCCTTCGGCTGCTCCTTCAATAATTCCCGGAATATCAGCAATGACAAACGATTGAAAATCTCTATAAGCTACAATTCCAAGATTTGGTTTTAAGGTTGTAAACGGATAATCAGCGATTTTTGGTTTAGCGGAAGTTAAAACTGACAATAAAGTAGATTTTCCAGCATTTGGAAAACCAACTAAACCTACATCGGCCAGAACTTTCAATTCTAAAATCACATCCATTTCGACTCCGGGTAAACCTGGCTGAGCATATCTCGGAGTTTGATTGGTAGAACTTCTAAAATGCCAGTTTCCTAAACCTCCTTTACCTCCCTGACAAAGTATTTTTTTCTCTCCGTGTTCTGTAACTTCGAATAAAACCTCTCCGGTTTCCTTATCTTTAACTACTGTTCCCAGTGGCACTTCGATAATTTTATCTTCTCCATCGGCACCGGTACTTCTGTCTCCTCCACCATCACCTCCGTGACCAGCTTTAATATGACGTGCAAACTTTAGATGAAACAAAGTCCAAAGTCCTTTATTCCCTACTAACACAATGTGTCCGCCACGACCTCCGTCTCCACCATCCGGACCACCATACTGGATAAATTTTTCTCTATGCAAGTGCGTAGATCCTTTTCCTCCTTTTCCGGAAGAAACAAATATTTTTACGTAATCTACGAAATTTCCCTCTGTCATAATTTAGGTTTTGAGTTATGAGTTATGGGTTATGAATAACGCAGCTTACTCATACCCCATAACTCATAACCTATTTTTATTTATTACCAATGTTCATTTTTTATCGCAACAACTGCCAATTATAAACTGAACACTGAATATTTTTATTTTAACGCTTTCACCATTACTTTATCAATCTTTACACCATCCATATCGATAACTTCCAACTCAAATCGATGCCAAATTAATTTTTCTCCCTGTTTTGGAATACGTGATAATTCGGTCATGATTAATCCGCTAACGGTAGTTACATCATAATCACTCAGCAGTTCGTCTAATTCAAAATAGGTTAGAAAATCATGTAACGAATAATGTCCGTCAACAAGCCAGCTTCCGTCTTCTCTTTCGATTAACTGAAAATCTTCTTTATAAAAATCAGAAGCATCTCCTACAAGCGCTTCTAAAATATCATTAAGTGTAATTATTCCTTGAAAAATTCCGTACTCATCAGCAACAATTGCATAATGAACACCTGTCTTTTTAAAGTTTTCCAATGCATTATAAGCAGTGGTGTGTTCCATTAAAAAAGGTGCTTCATGAATAATTTTTGGCAAACTAAAATCTTCATCATCAATACATGCGAAGATATTTTTTAAACTCGCAACACCTACAATTTCATCAAAATTATCCTTATAAACAGGATAAAATGAATGCAGTTCCTGAAGCATAAATTCCTTAACCTGACTTTTATCAGCATCTAATGGTAACATTACCACTGATTTTCTATGTGTCATTAATGAATTTACTTTTCGGTCTCCAATGTGAAAAACACGCTCCACAATATCTTGTTCAATTTCCTGAACTTCTCCTACTTCGGTTCCTTCTTTTATAATGGCTTTAATTTCTTCTTCAGTAACTTTTCCGTCAGCCGAAGGTTTAATTTGGAGCACTCTTAATAAAAATTCTGTCGAATGTGTTAACAGCCATATAAAAGGGGCTGTAACAATCGAAACTATTTTCATAGGCATTGCAACCGCTTTTGCAATAGTTTCCGGATAATTTAAACCAATTCTTTTAGGCAATAATTCCCCTATGACCAACGAGAAAAAAGTCAGGACAACAACCACAACTCCTACAGCTATCGAATGAGCATATGGTTTAAAAAATTCGAAATCTAAAATAAATGTCTCTACATCAGACGTAATTTTATCACCACTAAAAATACCCGTTAGAATACCTATTAAAGTAATTCCTATTTGAACAGTTGACAAAAATTTATTAGGCGAATTAGCCAAATCCAGTGCAATTTGTGCACTTGAATTTCCTTTTTTTGCCGAATTTTCTAATCTTGATTTTCTAGCCGAAATCAAAGCAATTTCAGACATCGAAAAAAGTCCGTTTAATAAAATCAAAAAAAGAATTATGAATAGTTCCATTAGTATGTTTCTAGTTTAAAAATTTAAAGTTTAAGATAACTAAAAAAACTTTAGCAACTTAAACTTTAAACATCAAACATTTTTTTATTTACAAATTGTCAATCACGCTACTTAAACGCTCTGTAATTTCAGCAATAGAACCTATTCCGTTTACTGCATAAAATTTATTTTGACCTTTATAAAAATCAATTAGCGGAGCAGTTTTTTCGTTATATTCCTGGTATCTGTTACGAATTTTTTCTTCGTCCTGATCATCAGCTCTTCCTGAAGTTTTTCCTCTTTCTAACAATCTTGCTACCAAAATTTCATCATCAGCTTCTAATGCAACTGTAGCAGTGATTTTTTCATTTTTTGTAGTAAGAAAAGCATCTAGAGCTTGCGCCTGAGCAATTGTTCTTGGAAAACCATCAAATAAAAAACCTGCTGATTCCGGATTAGCTTCCACCTCACTTTGCAACATTTTTATTGTTACTTCATCAGGAACTAACTCTCCATTATTAATATAAGTCTGAGCTAATTTTCCTAATTCAGTTTCGTTTTTGATATTAAATCTAAAAATATCACCTGTTGAAAGATGCGTCAAATTGTATTTTTCTTTTAAAAATTCGGCTTGAGTTCCTTTTCCGGCTCCTGGTTTCCCAAATAAAACAATGTTAGTCATAAATTTAATTTAATGATGAAAAGATTTAAAAATTGAAAGATTGTCAATCTTCTAAATTTTCCAAATCGTGTTTGTTATCTATTTATACTCTTTTTTAAAATTTCTTAATTTAATTTTTTAATGCTTCAATCTTTAAATTTTTCAATCTCGAAGCTGATATACTTCCGGTAAATTCCTGCCTAAACCATCATAGTCTAAACCAAAACCTACTATAAATTTATTTGGAATCTGAATTCCAATATAATCGATTTTCACCTCTTTTTTATAAGCTTCTGGTTTAAAAAAAAGAGTCGCTATTTTAAAATGTTTCAAATTTTGTTGCTCAAACAAAGCTTTCAACTCTACAATAGTATGTCCCGTATCAATAATATCTTCGATAACAATTATAGTACGTCCCGTTAAATCCTGATTTAATCCAATTAATTCTTTTACTTCATTGGTCGAAGCCATTCCGCTATACGAAGCCATTTTTACAAAACTTACTTCACATGGTTTTTTATACTTTTTTACAAAGTCAGAAACCACCATAAAAGAACCATTCAAAACACCAATAAAAACAGGAATTTCATCAACTAAATCAGTTTCAATTTGCGTTGCCATTTTTTGGATAGCAACATCTATTTCTTCGGCAGAAATAAACGGAACGAATTGTTTATCGTGAAGTTGAATCATTACTTTTTTATTTTAAAATAATGGGCAAAGATACAGAATTACAACTAAATCTGAGTAGCAAAATAAACTCTGTCGGTTTTTAATAGCAAATGTTAAATATGTCTTAATTTTTACAAAGTTTTTCAGTCCTGCATTTTTAAATTAAGTAATTTTTATATCAGTAAAAATTTAATTCGAAAACTACAATGAGAACAGCCATACAAATACTATCAGCAGCATCGTTAATATTTTTAACAGGCTGCAAAGGTGACGTTAAAAAAGAAACAAAAGAAAAACTAGCGCAACAACCTTCCATAACGGTAAAAACCGCTATTGGTAATTTGACTCTGCCTCCTCCGTTCGCATCCGAATCAGTCACAAAAAACAGTAAACTTGTAAAATGGCCGGAAGGAAAAACACCAAATGCTCCCGAAGGTTTTACAGTAACAAAATTTGCCGACGGTTTAGAAAATCCGCGCTGGACTTATATTGCGCCAAATAAAGATATTTTTGTTGTTGAAAGTGGTACAAAAGGAAGTAAAAATCAAATCACTGTGTTTCGTGATGCAGATAATGATGGCACATTTGAAACCCGCAATGTGTTTATTTCCGGACTTAATCAACCATTTGGAATGTTGGTCTTAAAAGATTATTTCTACATTGCCAACACTGACGGATTGTATCGTTACCCATACAAAAATAATCCTTTAAAACTGGCAACAAAAGGCGTAAGAATTCTTGAACTTCCGGCAGGAGGCTATAACAATCACTGGACAAGAAATTTACTGGCAAATGCTGACGGAACTAAAATCTACATCTCAGTAGGATCAGGAAGCAATGTGGGAGAAAACGGAATGGATAAAGAAATCCGACGTGCAGCTATTTTAGAAATCAATCCTGATGGAACGGCTGAAAAAATTTATGCATCTGGTCTTAGAAATCCTGTTGGCATGGACTGGAATCCTGTAAATAATGAACTTTGGACTGCGGTTAACGAGCGTGATGAATTAGGTGACGATTTGGTTCCGGATTATATTACAAGTGTTAAAAAAGACGGTTTTTACGGATGGCCTTATTCTTATTATGGAAATAATTTAGACCCTAGAATGAAAAGAGAACGCAAAGATTTAGCCGCAAAATCAATTGTTCCTGATGTCCCGGTGGGTTCACATACCGCTTCCTTAGGATTAGCTTTTTATGACAAAGATAAATTCCCTTCTAAATATAAAAATGGTGCTTTTGTAGGACAACATGGATCCTGGAATCGTGCTAAAATTGTAGGCTACAAGGTAGTTTTTGTTCCTTTTGCAGATGGCAAACCTTCAGGAAAACCAGAAGATTTTCTTACCGGATTTATTGCAGATGAAGCAAAAGCAGAAGTATATGGGCGCCCTGTTGCCGTTACAGTTATGAATGACGGATCGCTTTTAGTGAATGATGATAGTGGAAATATAATCTGGAAAGTAACAGCTAATAAATAATCTTTTCGATTTATATGGTTTTAAAAAAACACTGCTTTCTTTTTTTTGTACTTTTTGGTTTTCAAAAAATCACTGCACAAAAAAAGGAAAGCATACATACTGATACTCTCAAAGCCCAAAAACTGAGTGAAGTGGTAATAAGTTCACTTCATATTAATAACAATACTTTAAACACACCAGCTTCTATTGGAATACTCTCTAAAAAAGATCTGGTTCAAAACAATGCAACAGATATCACTACAGTAATTAACACCATCCCGGGTGTATTCATGCAATCTTCAAATTTTACTACAAGCCGAATTTCGATTCGTGGTATTGGGGCGAGAACACCTTATGGAACCAATAAAATCAGAGCATTTTATGGCAGTATTCCGTTAACTTCAGGAAATAGTGAAACTGTTATTGATGATATCGACTTAGAAAACATCAATCAGATTGAAGTGATTAAAGGACCTCTTTCGAGTGTATATGGTGCAGGTTTAGGCGGTGCTATTTTAATTTCACCTCAAATTTCCAAAGAAGAAACTGCGGGTGTCAGTTCAGTATTTGGTTCATTTGGATTACTAAAAAACAACTTGCATTATAATTTAAATCAGAAAAATGCAAGTCTGAATATAAGCTATCATAATCTCAAAATGGATGGATGGCGTCAAAACAGTGCTTACAACAGAGAAGGAATTACAATCGCAGGAGAATTATTCAAACAGCAAAACAGCAAACTGACTTATTTTTCTAATTACACCTTTCTTAAGGCTTTTATACCAAGTTCTATTAACAAAGAAACTTTTGACAACAATCCAAAATCAGCTGCTGCAACGTGGTTAGCTTCTAAAGGATTTAAAGAATACAAATCGACACTAGGAGGATTAGCTTATGATTTTAAAATTAATGAAAATACAAACAATTCGACTTCTGTTTTTATAAATTATAAAGACAGTAACGAGCCAAGACCTTTTGATATTTTACGCCAATATACTTTTGCAGCCGGTGCAAGAACTCAATTTTCAGGAAATTTCAAAATCAATACAATCGAAAATAAATTTATTGTTGGAGCCGAATTTTTCTCAGACAATTACAACGGAAATACTTTCGAAAATTTATACCAACAAAATAATGGAAACGGAAGTTTAGCAGGAAATCAGCTTTCTGAATCCACTCAGAAAAGGAATTTTTACAATCTCTTTTCACAAATTAGAACTATGCTTTCTGCAAAATTTGAAATTCAGGCAGGTTTAAATTATAATAAAACGCAATTTGAATTAAAAAATTACAGCCTTAATGCAACGCAAAATTACAGTTATGACGGTATTTTTTCGCCACAACTTTCAATATTATATAAACCAAATGAACAACAAACAGTTTATTTTTCTGCCAGCCGCGGATTTTCATTGCCCGCAACAGAAGAAACACTTACCAGCAACGGAACGATTAATCCTGAAATAAAACCAGAAAATGGATATAATTTTGAAATAGGCGGAAAATTCTATTTTTTCAACAAAAGTCTTTACACCGAATTAAATGCATACCGTATACAAATTAAAGATTTACTGGTTTCAAAACGAGTGGGAGACGACCAATATGTAGGTATAAATGCTGGAGAAACATTACATCAGGGAATAGAAATTACATTGAATCACACCAAACAAATCAATAGTTTTTTTACTTTAAGCTCCTATTTTACCGCTTCTTTAGGAAATTATGAATTCCAGAATTTTGAAGATAACGGAAATAATTACTCTGGAAACAAACTTACCGGAGTGGCGGCCAATAAAATTAATTCAGGATTATCATTAAATACAAAATACCGAATTTATTTAAGTGCCGATTATCAATTTGTCGATAAAGTTCCTATGAATGATGGAAATACTGCTTTTTCAGATTCTTATAGCATTATCAATTTAAAAACAGGATATCAATTAGAAATTCTACCGCATTTAAATTCGCAATTTGCTTTTGGAATAAACAATGTCACCAATGAAAAATATGCTTCATTAATTCTCCCTAATGCCGTCGGAATAGGGAATGCATCGCCCAGATATTATTATCCCGGACTTCCTGTAAATTATTACGCAACAATTTCATTAAATTATTTATTTTAGGTTCAAATTAAATTCAACGAAATGCATTCTGAGCTTCAGTTACAACTAGAACATTTAAAAGCTTATCGAAAAGACAGGCTTGATCTAGCTCAAAACATTTTAGAAAACAAAGAATATTTTGACGAATTAGTTCAAATTTGCTTCACTCCTGCTGACAAAAACAATAATAAAGCCTGCTGGATTTTAGAATTTATAGCTTATGAGGAATTGATTTGGCTACAGCCTTATATAAATTTTTTCTGCAAAAATATTAAACATCTAAAAGATGAAAGTGCGCTTCGGCCAATTGCTAAAATCATTCAGCTATTATTAGCATCGCATTATAAAAGGAAAGAAAATAGCATTTTACTTTCCGAAGAAAATCTTCAAGACATAATTGAAACATCATTTGACTGGCTGATAAATGACACAAAAGTCGCCACAAAAGCATATTCAATAAGAACTTTGTATATTTTAGGAAAGTATTACAACTGGATTCATCCTGAATTACAAATCATTGTGAGTAAAGATTATCCTAATCATTCTGCTGCCTACCAAGCAGTCGCACGAGAAGTTTTGAAGAAAATAAAATAGCATTTTCCTATTCAATCATTTAAAAGTATCTTTGCTGCCAATAAACTTTCGACACAATGAATTATTTTTCTTCTGATTTTAAATTAGGAATTCTAGGAGGCGGACAATTAGGAAAAATGCTCTTATTCGACACTAGAAAATTTGACATACAAACTTATGTTTTAGATCCCAGCAACGAAGCTCCGTCTAGAATGGCTTGCAACCAATTTTTTCAAGGCGATTTAATGGATTTTGATACCGTTTACAACTTTGGAAAAAAAGTGGATGTTTTAACTTTTGAAATCGAATTAGTCAACCTGGAAGCCTTAGAAAAATTAGAAAACGAAGGGCTAAAAGTTTATCCTTCTCCTAAAACATTAAGAAAAATTCAAAATAAAGGCGTTCAAAAAGATTTTTACGCTGCAAACAATATTCCAACAGCACCTTTTGAAAGATTTGAAAATTTAGACAATCTAAAATCTAAAATTAACGATCTAAAATTACCATTTGTCTGGAAATGTACTGAATTTGGTTACGATGGAAACGGAGTAAAAATCATTCGTGAAATAACTGATTTAGACAGCTTACCAAATGTAGAATGCATTGCCGAAGAAATGATTCCGTTTAAAAACGAATTGGCAGTTATTGTTTGTCAAAATCCGTCCGGAGAAATCAAAACTTATCCTGTGGTCGAAATGGAATTTCATCCCGAAGCTAATCAGGTGGAATATGTAATTTGTCCTGCCCGTATTGACGAAAAAGTAGCCGAAAAAGCACGTGCTATTGCGTTGAATGTTTCCCAAAACTTCAATCACGTAGGACTTTTAGCTGTCGAAATGTTCCAGACTCAGAACGACGAAGTTATTGTTAACGAGGTAGCTCCTCGCCCGCACAATTCTGGTCATTATTCTATCGAAGCGAGTTATACTTCACAATTTGAAAACCACTTACGTGCTATTTTAGATCTTCCTTTAGGAAATACCGACAGTAAAGTGGCAGGAATTATGGTAAATTTAGTAGGTGAAGAAGGTTTTTCTGGAAATGTAGTTTACGAGAATATCGAAAAAATATTAGGCTGGAACGGAGTTACACCACATATTTACGGTAAAAAAGAAACCCGTCCGTTTCGAAAAATGGGACACGTAACCATTGTAAATTCTGACATTAAAGAAGCACGTAAGATTGCTGAAGATGTTAAAAATACGATTAGAGTAATTTCAAAATAATTAAAAAAATTTAAAGATTGAAAAATTTAAAGATGGTGAATACTAATTTTTAAATCTTTCAATCATTTCATCTTTAAATAAAAAATAATGAGCAAAGTAGCCGTAATCATGGGAAGCATCTCTGACATGCCAGTTATGCAGGAAGCCATCAACATATTAAAAGAATTTGGAATCGAAACTGAAGTAGATATCGTTTCGGCTCACAGAACACCTGAGAAATTATTCGATTTCAGTAATAATGCACACAAAAGAGGTATTTCGGCAATTATTGCCGGAGCAGGTGGTGCGGCTCATTTACCTGGAATGGTAGCTTCAATGTCTCCGCTTCCTGTAATTGGAGTTCCAGTAAAATCAAGCAATTCTATTGATGGCTGGGATTCTGTATTATCAATTTTACAAATGCCTGGCGGAGTTCCTGTTGCAACTGTTGCTTTAAACGGAGCAAAAAATGCCGGAATCTTAGCTGCGCAAATCATCGGAAGCGCTGATGCTACGGTTTTAAACAAAATTGTAGCTTACAAAGAAAGCCTAAAAGAAGCTGTTATTAAAGCAGCTGAAAGTCTTAACAAATAAGTTAATTTCACAGAGATTCACAGAGACAAACGCAAAGCTTCGCAAAGAATAATTAAAAAACTTTGCGAAGCTCTGTGTCTTCTTAGCGAAACTTTGCGTAACATCACATCACTATGAGCATCTTAACACAATATTTCGATACAAAATATAATACAGCACCTTTTTCGCAAATTAAAATTGAAGATTATTTTCCTGCTTTTCAGGAAGGAATTGCTTTGGCGAAAGCCGAAATTGATGCGATTGTAAATAATCCTGAAGCTCCAACTTTTGAAAACACCATCGAAGCCATGGATTATTCGGGAGCTATTCTTGATAGAATTTCGAGTATTTTTTTCAATTTAAATTCGGCTGAAACCAGCGAGGAAATGCAAAAAGTAGCTCAGGAAGTTTCGCCTTTGTTGTCTGAATTTGGGAACGACATTACTTTAAACACTGATTTATTTGCCCGAATAAAAACTGTTTACGAGCAAAAAGATTCTCTAAACTTGAATACGGAACAGGCGACACTTTTAGATAAAAAATATAAAAGTTTTTCTCGAAATGGAGCCAACCTAGCCGAAGACAAAAAAGCAGAATTACGCGAAATCGACAAAGAATTATCGAAATTGAGTTTGCAATTTGGCGAAAATGTTTTGGCAGAAACCAATGCGTTTCAGTTACACATTACTGACGAGAAAGATTTATCCGGTTTACCGGAAGGCACTATCGAAGCAGCTCGTTCTTTGGCAAAAAACGAAGAAAAAGAAGGCTGGATTTTCACCTTAGATCATCCAAGTTATCTTCCGTTCATGACCTATGCCGATAATCGTGAATTGCGCAAAAAAATGGCAATTGCTTTTGGTTCGAAAGGTTTTCAGGATAATGAATTCAACAATGAAGAAACTGTTTTAAAAATTGTAAAATTACGTCATCAACGTGCTAATTTACTAGGATATAAAACTCATGCTCATTTTGTATTAGAGGAAAGAATGGCTGAAAGCCCTGAAAAAGTAATGGCTTTTGAAAATGATTTATTGACAAAAGCGAAGCCTGCTGCCGAAAAAGAATTTGCTCAATTAACCGAATTCGCAAAAAACTTAGACGGAATCGAGCAATTAGAAAAATGGGACGGAGCTTATTATTCGGAGAAATTAAAACAACAGCTTTTTAATTTAGACGACGAAAAATTAAAACCTTATTTCCAGTTGGAAAAAGTATTGAATGGTGCTTTTGTAATTGCCGAAAAATTATACGGACTGACTTTTACCGAAGTATTTGACATTGACAAATACCACGACGAAGTAATGACTTATGAAGTTAAAGATGCAAACAATAATTTGGTTTCGATTTTCTACGCCGATTTTTTCCCAAGAAAAGGAAAAAGAAACGGTGCCTGGATGACTTCATTCAAATCACAATATGTAGAAAATGGCGTGAACGAAAGACCTCATATTTCAAACGTTTGTAACTTTACAAAACCTACAGAAACAAAACCTTCGTTATTGACTTTTAATGAAGTAACGACTTTATTTCACGAATTTGGTCACGGTTTACACGGAATGCTTGCCAATACTGTTTACCCTAGTTTATCCGGAACTTCTGTATTTTGGGATTTTGTTGAATTACCAAGTCAAATTATGGAAAACTGGTGTTATGAGGCAGAAGCTTTAGCTTTATTTGCGACTCATTATCAAACAGGAGAAGTAATTCCGCAGGAATATGTAGAAAAAATCAAAGAAAGTGCTAGTTTCCAGGAAGGATTAGCAACGTTGCGTCAGTTGAGTTTTGGGTTATTAGATATGGCTTGGCACGGACAGGATCCAACTAATATTACCGACTTAAAAGCTTTCGAAACTGAACAATTTAAAAACACGCAATTGTATCCTGATGTAAAAGAAAATGCCATGAGTACTGCTTTTTCACATATTTTCCAAGGTGGATATTCTTCAGGATATTACAGCTATAAATGGGCAGAAGTTCTGGATGCTGATGCTTTTGAATACTTTAAAGAAAATGGTATTTTCAACAAAGAAATCGCCAGCAAATTTAAAGACAACGTACTTTCTAAAGGTGGAACCGAAAACCCGATGATCTTATACAAACGCTTTAGAGGACAGGAACCTCAACCTGAAGCCTTATTAAAAAGAGCAGGATTGATTTAGATTATAAAATCATGATTTTAGAACCTCATAAAAAAACCGAAGTAACACTGCTTCGGTTTTTTTATTACATATTTTGTGTATAATAATTGTAATCTTTTAAAATAGTAGTAATAAATGCTGTTCTGCTTTGTGAATCGTTTTTAATCCCAGAAAAACTTTCAATTTTAGCTACTAATCGGTCTATTGTTTCAAAATCATTTATAGCATCAGCTCTTTGAAAATTCTCTTTAATAATTCGCATATCATTGTCTGAAAATTTAATAACCTGCGGATATTTCGGCTTGTATTCGCTATCTATTTCTTCTAAAATAGTGTGACTTATATTTATCTTATTTTTCAAAGAAATAACGGCTGTTCCTGCAACCATATCGCCTAATCTTTGACTTTTTTTAGTCGAAGCAATCATTATAAAGCCACAAAGACCGCTAAAAATCGTAATATCTATTAGACGAAAGAACCAACGCATTAAATAATCTCCAAATCCCGCCTGATATCCTTCGACCTTAACCACTTTTATTCTGATAATTTTTTTACCAAATGTTTGTCCTTCAAACAATGTTTCTAAGGTCATGGTATAAATAATTATTGGAAAATAAAACACTAAAATAATCGCCGCTCTGGACCAGGGATCTACAACACCTAATAACTTACTAAAACCGAATGCATAGAAAAAAACACCATAAACCGTTACAGCATAAGCTATTTTTATAACCAAATCGATTAGGTAAGACTGAACACGTTCACCTACAGATGCGGCTTTAAAGTTTATAATAACATTTTGCGTTGTGTTTATAGATAATTCTGACATATTTTATATTTTAGCAAACCATGAGAGAAATTGCATTCATAAAACAAAATAAAGAAAAATGGCTGGAGTTTGAACTGGCTATTTTTGGTAAAGCTAAAAAAAATACTGATGATTTAGCTAATTTGTACATTCAATTAATGAATGATTTATCTTATGCACGCACTTATTATCCTAAGAGTAAAACCGTAATTTACCTGAACCATCTGGCTTCGTTAAGTTATCAAAAAATTTACACCACTAAAAGAGAAGATAAAAACCGATTTATAGAATTTTTTAAAACCGAAGTTCCTTGTCTGGTTTATCAATATAAGCGTTATATATTCTATGCTTTTATTTTATTTTTTTTCACCGTATCCATTGGCGTAATTTCGGCAAAATACGATCCTGATTTTGTTCGGTTAATCTTAGGTGATGGTTATGTCAATATGACTTTAGAAAATATTAAAAAAGGAGACCCAATGGCTGTTTATGGCTCTGGAAGTAATTGGGGAAGTTTTATTGCCATTACTTTAAACAACATTTATGTTGGAGCAAGATGTTATATATATGGCATTTTTGGAGGAATTGGAACTTTTTATATTTTTTTACAAAATTCTATTATGCTGGGTTCTTTTCAATACTTTTTTTATGAGCATGGCGTTTTTTGGCAAAGTGTTCGCGGCATCTGGATTCATGGTTCGATGGAAATTTTTGCAATTGTAATTGAAAGCGCTGCCGGCTTTATATTAGGAGCTTCTATCCTTTTTCCTAAAACTTATTCGAGGATAGATTCTTTTAAAATAGGTTTCAAAAATAGTTTTAAAATATTTTTAAGTACACTTCCTTTTACTTTTGGAGCAGGTTTTCTCGAAGGTTTTATCACCCGATATGCTATTGATATGCCTATTTGGCTTAGCAGTTTTATTATACTAGTTACTCTTGGGATTATTTCATTTTATTATCTCGTTTATCCATTTATTCTTCATAAAAAAATAACTGCTATATGATAGTACTTTTCAGGAAAAGAGAATTTAGTGATCTAATTTCAAATACCTTTATTTTTAATAATACAGGCAATGCATAAATTTTTCATAGCCATATTATTTTTCTTTTTCCTTAGTATTACAAATGCTCAGGACTCATTGGCTGTAGCCAAAAAAACACCTCATCCAACAATACAATTTCAGGAAAAAGACATTCTGGTAGATACTGACACTATCGAACTTAAAAGCTTTTCGAAAAATTACAAGCAAAAATATTCTGGTGATGATTTTGTATATGAATACCAGACAGCCGAAAAAAATGCCTGGGATCGTTTTAAAGAATGGCTTGCCAGTTTATTTATGAATTCTTTAAAAACTGCCGATTTCAAAACTTCCTTTTTTATCATAAAAGTTTTAGCCGTTTTAATAATCGTATTTGTAATTTATCTTATTACTAAAGCTATAATCAACAAGGAAGGAAAATGGATTTTTGGAAGCAATGCCAACAAAAAGAAAATAGAATATTATGATATTGAAAAGAACATTCATCTTGTTGATTTTGAAAAATTAATTCATGAAAGTCTTGAACAAGGAAAAAAAAGGCTGTGTATTCGTTATTATTATTTATGGTTATTAAAAGTTATGACCGAAAATAATTTTATTGATTGGCACGCTGATAAAACCAATACCGATTATTTATATGAACTAAAAAATAAGGCTCATAAAGATGAGTTTACTTATTTATCGTATTTGTATAATTATATTTGGTATGGCGAATTTGACATCGATGAGAACAGCTTTAACAATACTCAAAGCCGATTTAAAGCTGCATTAAAAACTTTTGGGCAATGAGTAAAACAATCAAAATATACATTGCTTTATTAGTGCTTGTATTTGCATTAATACTATACGCCGATTACAATCGACCGAAACCTATCGATTGGAGTCCAAGTTATTCTGTAAATGATAAAATTCCTTTTGGACTTTATGTTTTTGACAAAGAAATAGGTGGAATTTTAAAAAACCAAAAAATAGAGCGACTAACTACAGTTACACCTTATGAATTTTTAAATTCAAAATACGACGCAAATCCTACATCAAATACCTATACTATAAAAGGTACAATTTTAAACATTTCTGAATTTGCGGCTATTGATGATGCATCACTGAGAGAAATATTTTATTTTGTCTCCCATGGAAATACTGCTTTTTTAAGCATGAAAACATTTCCAGAAGAATTACTAGACAGTTTAAATTTAAATTATCGTACTGACTTTAATTACGCTAAAAATAGCGACGTATGGCTTGCCAATAAAAACCTTGGCACACAAAAATATAATTTTGTCGAAGGAATGGGCGATTATTATTTTTCTGAAATAGATACATTAACAACTACCGTTCTGGGCTATCAAGGCAATAAAACCAATGCTACCAGAGTCAATTTCATAAAAGTTCCATACGCTAATGGTTGCTTTTATTTGCATACGCAGCCCGCTGTTTTTTCTAATTTTCATTTGTTAAAAGCAAATCATCACAAGTATGCTGAAAAAGTATTGTCTTATGTGCCTAAAGGAGCTATTTATTGGTACATAAAACCCAAAGCTGACGCTATTTCTACCTCACCCATGCGTTATATATTAGGACAGCCAGCGCTAAAATGGGCTTGGTATTTCTTTTTAATAGGAACATTGATTTTTATTATTTTCAATGCAAAACGAAAACAACGCATTGTTCCTATCATTAAACCCTTATCTAATTTAACTGTTGATTTCACTAAAACTATTGGTAATTTATACTATCAGGAAGGAGATCATAACAACATTGTCGATAAAAAAATAATTTATTTTCTGGAGAAAATTAGAAATGAATACTTACTGGACACAACTAAACTCGATGAAGAATTCATAAACAAACTGCATCATAAATCTGGAAAAAACAAAGACGATATTAAACATTTGATCCAACTTATTATTGATCATCGAAAAAGTTACCACCACAGTGTAGAATATGATTTGATCCAAATTAATAAGGCTATCGAAAAAATTTTAAATTAATTTTTTAAAAAACTTCAATCCTCATGAGCGAATTAAATACAACAAATGAAAATATAAATTTTGAAACCAGATTGGATTTAACTCCACTTTTGGCACATATCACTACAATCAAACAAGAACTGGAAAACGTAATTGTAGGACAGCATAAAATGATCGACCAGCTTCTTGTTGCCATTTTATCTAATGGTCATGTTTTATTAGAAGGTGTTCCTGGTGTTGCCAAAACTATTACCGCAAAATTAATTTCAAAAACCTTAAATATTGGCTTTAGCCGAATTCAATTTACTCCTGATTTAATGCCTTCGGATATTTTAGGAACTTCGGTTTTTAATTTAAAAAATTCTGAATTTGAATTTAAAAAAGGACCTATTTTTTCAAATTTAATTCTGATTGACGAAATCAACCGTGCTCCTGCTAAAACACAAGCGGCACTTTTTGAAGTAATGGAGGAACGTCAAATTTCTATTGACGGACAAACTTTTCAACTTGAAACTCCTTTTTTAGTTATCGCTACTCAAAATCCAATCGAACAGGAAGGTACTTATCGATTACCCGAAGCGCAATTAGATCGTTTTTTGTTTAAAATCACTATTGACTACCCTAAACTTGATGAAGAAATTGCTATTATTCAAAGAGAACATCAATTACAAAATCAGGATAAATTAAATGCCGTTAAAACAATTCTTTCTGCTGAAGAAATAAGAAATTACCAAAGCATTATTAAGCAAATTGTTGTTGAGCAGAACTTACTGGAATATATTGCCCGAATTGTGGTAAATACCCGTGAAAATGCGTTTTTATATCTAGGTGCATCACCACGTGCTTCTATTGCTATATTAAATGCTTCGAAGGGTTTTGCTGCAATTAGAGGTCGGGATTTTGTAACTCCTGAAGACATTAAAGATGCTGCTATACCTGTATTACAACATCGCGTAATTGTAACTCCCGAAAGAGAAATGGAAGGCATAAGTAGCGTAGAAATAATTAAACAAATCATAGAAACAGTAGAAATTCCCAGATAAAAGGCAATAACATAAATTCGATCACTTGAAATTTATCAAACAATTATATTTAAACAATTTCTTTTTCTATTTGCTTCTGTGCATAATAGGACTTTTTATTTGTGCTTTTATTTTTCCTAATCTGTACAATGCAGTTTGGTTTATTGTTATCATTCTCATTTCGTTTTTAGGCTTTGATATTATGTTGCTTTTTCTATCTAAAAACACCATAAATGGCGAAAGAACAACTCCGGCAAAATTATCAAACGGAGATGCTAATCCTATAAAGATTAAAATCAGCAACCAATATACTTTCCCAATCAGAATCAAAATAATCGATGAAATTCCGTTTCAATTTCAGATTCGGGATTTTGAAATTATTCGAAAAATGGAAGCCAATTCGAACAACGAATTGAATTATGATTTACGGCCTACCGAGCGCGGTGAATATTTTTTTGGAAACCTGAATATCTATGTTAGTTCGCCTTTACGATTAATCTCCCGCCGATTTACATTTGATAAAAACCAAATGGTGCCTACTTATCCGTCTTATATTCAGTTAAGAAAATACGACTTAATTGCTTTTTCTAATAACATTTTACAATATGGTATTAAAAAAATTCGCCGTATTGGTCATACTATGGAATTTGAGCAGATAAAGGAATATATACAAGGAGATGATATTCGAACATTAAACTGGAAAGCTACCGCTAAGAAAAATACCTTAATGGTGAATCAATTTCAGGATGAAAAATCGCAATCTGTCTATATGGCAATTGACAAAGGACGAATGATGCAAATGCCTTTTGACGGGCTAAGCTTATTGGATTATGCCATTAATTCAACGCTGGTTTTATCAAATGTTATCCTAAAAAAACAAGATAAAGCCGGTATTTTTACGTTTTCAAAAAAAGTAGAAAATCGGGTATTTGCTGAGAGAAGAACTTCGCAATTGCAAAAAATTCTTGAAACCTTATACAACATCAAAACTAATTTTTTCGAAAGCGACTACAGCCATCTTTATGCTGATATAAAGAAAAATATTAATCAGCGAAGTCTAATTATTCTTTATACTAATTTTGATACAATGGATGGACTTAAGCGACAACTTCCCTATCTTAAAGGAATAGCTAAAAGTCATCTTCTGGTAGTTATCTTTTTTAACAATACAGAATTGAATGCTATTATAAATCAAAAAGCTGTTAGCGTTCAGGACATTTATGACAAAGTTGTTGCTAATAAATTTATTTTCGAAAAACGTTTAATAGCTCAGGAACTTAAAAAATACGGAATTCACAGTGTGCTTACCACCCCCGAAAATCTTACACTCGAATCCATAAACAAATACCTTGAAATCAAAGCCAGAGGAATATTGTAATAAAAGATTTTAGAACCTCATAAAAAAACCGAAGTAATACTGCTTCGGTTTTTTTATGGATCCTTATTTTCAAATGTGTTTATTCTTTCTCTAAAACTTTTTTAGCCAGTTTTCCAACAGTCAATCCCTGTACTACAATTGAAAATAAAACGACAATGTAAGTCACCTCAAGCAATAAGTTTTTATATTCTCCGTCCGGCATCGAAAGTACTAAAGCTATGGAAACTCCGCCGCGAATTCCTCCCCAGACTAAAACCATCAGCGAACCTTTGTTATAAGCTGATTTGATTCCGAAAAACTTAAAAATATCAAAGAATTTCCAGGGTAAAACTATAGAAGCAATTCTGGAGAACAGCACTATAAATATCGCCACAAAACCAGTTAACAATTGTTTATTCAAATCAGGTAATAACAGTAATTCGAAACCAATAAATAAGAATAAAATAGCATTTAATATCTCATCAATAAGTTCCCAAAACTTTTCCAGATAATCTTTAGTTTCTTCGCTCATAGCTACTTTTTTACCATAATTACCAATGATTAATCCAGCAATTACCATCGCTAACGGACTCGAAACGTGTAAACTTTGCGCAATTAAAAATCCGCCCATTACAATAGAAAGCGTAATGAGTACAGAAACTTTATAATCATCTATTTTCTTCATCACATTCGATGCCGAAAATCCTAGAACGGCTCCTAATAAAAGTCCGCCAATTCCTTCTTTAGCAAACAACCAGGCAATGGAACCAAAACTCATATCAAATGTAGGATCTGTCGCCATTTTTAAAACAACGGCAAACATTACTACAGCTACTCCGTCATTAAACAAAGATTCACCCACAATTTTAGTTTCTATTCGTTTAGGAACTTTAGCCTGCTTTAAAACTCCCAAAACTACAATTGGATCTGTTGGAGAAATTAATGTTCCGAAAACCAAACAAAATATATACGGAATTTGGATTCCAAAAATTGGAGCAATATTATAAAGTAATATTGAGATAATTAATGCTGATAATACTACACTTACGGTAGAATAAATTATAATTGGAACTTTTTGTTCTTTAAGGTCCGACATGTTTACATGCAGTGCGCCCGCAAACAAAAGGAAGTTCAACATCGCACCCATCAATATTTCATTGAAATCAAATTCTTTTATCAATTGAAAAAACTCTTTTGTTGTATCAGGAAAATAAGAATCTCCTAATACACGAATTCCTACCGAAACTAACATGGCAATAATCATGATTCCAATAGTTCCAGGGAGTTTTAAAAATCTTAAATTTAAATAAGCGAAAAAAGAAGCCAATACAATGAGTACTGAAAAGGTATAGTATAATTCCATAAAAAGTGATTTTTACAAAAATAGCTGCCTCATTATTTAATCAAAAGTTTCATGGCTTGAATTAACATAACTTTATAATTGACAAAACAAAGTTTCATTTTTTTTTGAAAGTTTAAAAACTTTTACTTACATTTGAACTATGGAATTCAAAGAAGCAAAAAATAAGTTCGTACAAACATGGGGAGCATTAGGCTCACAATGGGGCATTAATAAAACCATGGCACAAATTCATGCTTTATTAATGGTTTCTAACGAAGCTGTTTCTATGGAAGACATTATGGACGAATTACAAATTTCCCGTGGTAATGCCAGCATGAACCTTAGAGCTTTAATGGATTGGGGAATTGTTTACAAAGAATATAAGGTGGGAGAAAGAAAAGAATTCTTTACTGCCGAAAAAGATTTGGATGAATTAGCCGTAAAAATTTCAAGAGAAAGAAGCAAAAGAGAAATTAAACCCGTTCTTAAAATTCTAAAAGAAGTCTCGACATTTGAAGCAAACAATTCAGCTGAAGAAAAGCATTTTGTTGATCAAACGACCAAACTCTATGATTTTGTTTTAAAAGCCGACAATGTTTTGGACAAAATCACTGAATACAAAGACAATTGGTTAACCAAATTAGTAGTTAAAATAATGAAATAAAAATTTTTAAACACAACTTTCATTTTTTTCTGAAAGTTTAAAATAAATTAGAATTATGAAAAATATAAATTACTTAAATTACTTTTTTGTTGGAATTCCAATAGTACTCATCTTATTCGGTTATCTAACAAACCAAAGTTCAGGGAATCTTATTGGTTGCGGATTATTGTTTACGATACTTACAGGATTATTTCAAATTGTTATTGGTGCCAAAATGTTAATTGATGAACCAAATGATAAAATGCTTCAAGCCTACATTATATCAGTAATTCTTTTTTTTACGATATGGGTTTTCAATGGTTTAATTCTTTACAGTGATATTTTATATTTTATCCTATTATTTATACCGCCCATGCTAGCAATATATCTTACAATAATAATTCATAAAAAAGCAAACAAATGAATCTCAACATCATTGCATATATATTCTATCTCAGCATTACGATTTTTATTATTCTGCGAGTTGGAAAAATATGCTATAAAAATGGAAATATTTTTGTTTCTGAATTGATTCCGAATCATTCGGATATATGTCAAAAAATCAATCAGGTTTTACTTTTAGGTTATTATCTGCTGAATATTGGCTACTGCGCTATGACATTAATTTCCTGGCAAAAAATTTTATCATTTGCCCAACTAATTGAAACTATAGGGACCAAAACAGCAATTATCATCTTTATCATTTCACTTTTACATTATTTCAACATCATCATCTTAACCAAATACATTCATAAATTAATTCAATAATATTTAAAATCAAATATCATGGAAACTACAAAAATTTTAATCGGTTACAGTATTTATTTACCAATTGCATTATTCCTTACTTATTATGTTTCTAAAACTTTATTTAAAAACAGTAAAGTATATATGATGGACATTTTTAGAGGACGCGAAGAAATTGCCGACGCAACAAATAAACTTTTCGAAACTGGATTCTACTTACTTAATTTGGGTTTTGCTTTGATGATTTTAAAAATGAATTTATACAATAACAGCTATCAATTACTTATTGAAACATTAAGTTATAAAATTGGCGGATTCACTATTTATTTAGGAATAATGCTTTTTCTAAACTTATATTTCTTTTTTAGAGGAAAAAGAAAAGCGAAAGAAGCAACAGCCAATTAAATTTTAAATATTAAAATTAATTCAAACCGAAGTAAAAATGCTTCGGTTTTTTTTTCAGAAAAAAACCACCATTAACCACCACAGAATAGGAATACTTTCAACCCAAAAAGAAGTGTAATATTTTGATCTATTTGTATTCGAAAAAATTAAAAAAAGTGACAACATCACAACCAGAATCAAATTGACTACCAATTGTTTTTGGATAAAATTATTTTTTAAAAGTTCTAAAAAATAAAAAGGAATAAGCAATAGCAAACCTAATATTTTTGTTCGCTTCACTCCTATTTGCTGTGGAACGGTTTTTAAATGCGGATCATCATTAGCCAAATCGATAATTTCAAATACCAAGACCAAATTAAAAATCAATATAAATCGCTGAATGCATTTTATAAAAAAATCCTGTCCTAAATCCTGATGTGCATTGACTAATGGCAACAACAAAGTAACTCCTACCCAACACAAGGAAACAATATAAATTTTGACTCCGGCCCAGTTGCGGGCATTTCTGCGATTAGGAAAAAAAGGAAGTGTGTATAAAAGTGTAAGAACCAAAACTCCAGCTGCAAAAAGCTGAGTAACCAACTGCAATTGGAAGAAATAATAGCCTCCAGCGAGAAAAGAAAAAAAGCTTAAAACAGCAATCATTTTCAGTTCGTTGCGCATCATTCTTTTTTTGGCTCTGGCCAATGCATCATATTTTACAAAATTATATCCTACAATTGTTCCAAAAAATGAAAAAAGAGCGATCGATTCGTCATACGGAATTTCAAACATAAATTGCGTCATTCTTACCAAAGCATACACCGATAAAGCAACGTGAATACTGGATTTAAGATAAAAATCAAAAAGGGCTTGAATACGAATCATCTAACAAAAATAATCATTTAAATAGAATATTTATAAATTCATTTTGAAGACCTAAAATGATTATTAAAAAACAATGATTTAAAGCGGAATTATGTTTATTTTTGCGCCACGAAAAATAGAACCTTTTTTATATCTACATGAAAACAGATGCTTTTGCTTTAAGACACATAGGTCCAGAGGAATCAGACCTAGAAAAGATGTTAAAAACAATAGGAGTTGACTCGATTGAACAACTCATTTATGAGACACTTCCGGATGATATACGTCTAAAAGCACCTCTAAATTTAGATCCTGAAATGACGGAATATGAATATTTAAAACATATTACGCTTTTAGGAAGTAAAAATAAAATGTTCAAAACCTACATTGGTTTAGGTTACAACCAAGCCATTGTTCCTGCGGTTATTCAGCGAAATGTATTCGAAAACCCGGGCTGGTATACGGCTTACACGCCTTATCAGGCTGAAATTGCACAGGGTCGTCTGGAAGCCATTTTAAATTTCCAAACTATGGTTATCGAATTAACCGGAATGGAAATCGCCAATGCTTCATTACTTGACGAAGGTACTGCTGCAGCCGAAGCTATGGCATTATTATTTGACGTAAGAACCAGAGAGCAAAAGAAAGCGAATGTTTGTAAATTCTTTGTTTCAGAAGAAATTTTACCACAAACCTTATCGGTTTTACAAACGCGTTCTACACCTATTGGAGTGGAATTAGTAATAGGAAATCACGAAGATTTTGACTTTTCTGATGAATTTTTCGGAGCTATTTTACAATATCCTGGAAAATTCGGTCAGATAAATGACTATACTGCTTTTATTGCAAAAGCTGCTGAAAACAATATCAAAGTAGCTGTTGCTGCCGATATTTTAAGTTTAGCTAAATTAACTCCTCCGGGAGAAATGGGAGCTGCCGTGGTACTTGGAACTACACAACGCTTCGGAATTCCGTTGGGTTATGGCGGTCCTCACGCTGCTTATTTCGCTACTAAAGAAGAATACAAACGCTCAATGCCGGGAAGAATCATCGGTGTTACTGTTGACACCAATGGAAACCGCGCATTGCGTATGGCGTTGCAAACACGTGAGCAACACATTAAACGTGACAAAGCTACTTCAAACATTTGTACTGCACAGGTTTTATTATCGGTAATGGCAAGTATGTATGCTGTTTATCACGGACCGAGAGGATTGAAATATATTGCTAACAAAGTACATGCTTCGGCAGTAACATTAGCAAATACCTTAGCTAAATTAGGTTTCGAACAGACCAATACTGCTTTTTTCGACACTATAGTTATAAAAGCAGATGCTAAAAAAGTAAAAGAAATCGCAGAAGCAAACGAAGTGAATTTCTTTTATCCAAATGAAGATTCAGTTTCTATTTCGCTAAATGAAACTATCGGTTTTGCTGATTTGAATAAAGTGGTTTCTATTTTTGCTGCTGCAAAAGAATTAGCTACAATTACAATTAGCGAATTATCCGAAAACATTCATTTCCCTGAAAGCTTAATCAGAACTTCGACATTTTTACAGCACGAAGTTTTCAATAAATACCATTCAGAAACTGCTTTGATGCGTTACATCAAAATGTTGGAGCGAAAAGATTTAGCACTAAATCACTCGATGATTTCGCTGGGATCTTGTACAATGAAACTGAATGCCGCAGCCGAAATGTTGCCTTTGAGTTCGCCAAGCTGGAACAGTATTCACCCTTTTGCTCCATTAGATCAGGCAAAAGGATACCAAAAAATGCTTTCTAAACTGGAAGAATACTTAAACGAAATTACCGGTTTTGCCGCTACGACTTTACAGCCTAACTCTGGTGCACAAGGAGAATATGCAGGATTAATGGTAATTCAGGCATATCATGAATCAAGAGGAGATCACCATAGAAATATTGCTTTAATTCCATCATCGGCTCACGGAACCAATCCGGCTTCGGCAGCGATGGCAGGAATGAAAGTTGTGGTTACCAAAACATTAGAAAATGGAAATATTGACGTAGAAGATTTACGTGAAAAAGCTATTTTGCACAAAGACAATTTATCTTGTGTAATGATTACGTATCCATCAACTCATGGTGTTTACGAAAGTGCCATTAAAGAAATTACCCAAATCGTTCACGATAATGGAGGTCAGGTATATATGGATGGTGCTAACATGAATGCTCAGGTAGGATTAACAAACCCTGCAACTATTGGAGCCGATGTTTGTCACCTGAACTTACACAAAACCTTCGCTATTCCTCACGGAGGCGGAGGACCTGGTGTTGGACCAATTTGCGTTGCACCTCAATTAGCGCCGTTCTTGCCAACAAACCCAGTAGTTCCTACAGGTGGAGAAAATGCAATCACTGCAATTTCTGCTGCTCCTTGGGGATCGGCATTAGTTTGTTTAATTTCTTACGGATACATCAAAATGTTGGGTGCTGAAGGTTTAAAATCAGCTACGGAACACGCTATTTTGAATGCTAATTATATCAAAGAAAAATTAAGCGGTCATTACGATACTTTATATTCTGGCGAAATGGGTCGTGCGGCTCACGAAATGATTTTAGAATGTCGTCCTTTCAAACAAAAAGGAATAGAAGTAACTGATATCGCTAAGCGTTTGATGGATTATGGTTTCCATGCTCCTACAGTTTCTTTCCCGGTTGCCGGAACTTTAATGATCGAACCAACAGAAAGTGAAAACTTAGAAGAATTAGATCGTTTTTGCGAAGCGATGATTTCGATTAGAAAAGAAATCGAAGCAGCTTCTATCGAAGATTCTAATAATGTTTTGAAAAATTCGCCTCATACTTTAGCAATGTTAACTACTGAAAACTGGGATTTCCCATACAGCAGAGAACAAGCCGCTTTCCCACTAGATTATATTGCCGAAAACAAATTCTGGCCTTCTGTACGCAGAGCTGATGATGCTTTTGGTGACAGAAACTTAGTTTGTAGCTGTGCTCCTATCGAGGCTTACATGGAAAGTTAATATAAAATTGATATTTAAAAATGCCTCGTTTCTTTCGGGGCATTTTTTTAACTCACACATAATTACCTTACTAAATATTTTTTATTCAATTACCACTCATAAATCAAAAATTAAAAGCAGTTGATTTTGAAAATTCTTTAAAAAATATCAGTATTTTTGCCAATTGTATAGCAATTATTATTTCCTTATTGTTTTGAAAATAATATATTTCTGCTATCTTTTTTTAATAGAAATAATCTAATGAAAATAAAAATAACTGGAACAGGAAGTTATATCCCTGAAAGAATAATTTCTGATAAATACTTCGAACTTCATCAATTTCTAAATGAAGACGGAACTCCTATCAAGCAATCGAATGAAGTTATTATTAAAAAATTCAAAGCGATAACCGGAATCGAAGAAAGACGTTATGCCGAAAGCCAATACAACACTTCTGATTTAGCTTTTTTTGCTTCTCAAAAAGCGATTGAAAATGCAGGAATTGATCCTGAAACGATTGATTATATCATTTTTGCACATAATTTTGGTGATGTGAAATTTGGAACCGTTCAATCAGATATGATTCCAAGTTTAGCCAGTCGTTTAAAAAACAAATTGCAGATTAAAAATCCAAAATGTGTCGCTTATGACCTTATTTTTGGTTGTCCGGGATGGGTTGAAGGAGTTTTGCAAGCCAATGCTTTTATAAAATCAGGAATGGCTAAACGTTGTTTGGTTATTGGTGCCGAAACACTTTCGAGAGTTGTTGATGATCACGATCGCGACTCAATGATTTATTCTGACGGTGCCGGTGCTACAATTATTGAAGCTTCTGATAATGAAACCGGAATGCTTTCTTATGAAACGGCTTCGTTTACCGAAGAAGAAGCTGGATTTTTATTCTACGGAAAATCTTATCATCCAGGCTTAGATGCCAATACCAAATACATTAAAATGTATGGTAGAAAAATCTATGAATTTGCCTTAAGTCAGGTTCCTGCAGCTATGAAAAGCTGTTTAGACAAAAGCGGAATTGCTATTGACGATGTCAAAAAAATTCTGATCCATCAGGCAAATGAAAAAATGGACGAAGCTATAGTAGATCGTTTTTACAAATTATACGATAAAACCGCTCCTGCTAACATTATGCCTATGAGTATTCACGATTTAGGAAACAGCAGTGTAGCTACGGTTCCAACACTTTTTGATTTGATATTACAAGGACAAATTAAAGATCACGAAATCAACAAAGGCGATATTTTAATTTTTGCTTCTGTAGGAGCAGGAATGAATATCAATGCTTTTGTGTACCGATATTAATTGTTTTAAAATCTAAAATATAAGTCCGCAACCTAAATTATTTTAAGTTGCGGATTTTTTATTAAAAAAGCTTAAAATATTCAACCGCAAATTCGCAAATTAATTCATTTTTATATTTTTAAAAATTTGCGAATTTGCGGTATGAAAAAAATTAAAGTCTAGGTCAAAACACATAAAGAGCAGACTCTTTTATACGTTATTTTAGACTAATAAAACACCAAAGAGCCATATATCTTTGTACATTTGTGCCTGTTCAAAAACTCTATAAACAATGTACGAAAAAACATTTCCTAATAAAAGATTCAAGCATACCTTAGATTTTTTAAAAAAGCATGTTGCTACTTCTGAAACTATTTTTGATTTAGGAGTACCCAATCCTTTTTCTAAAATTATGACAGAAAATGGATATCAGGTAAAAAATACTACCGGCGAAGATTTAGACAAAGATCAAACCGCTTTACAAACTGAATCGTACACTGTTTTTACTGCTTTCGAAATTTTCGAACATTTATTGAATCCTTACACTGTTTTAGAAAACGTAAAATGCGATAAATTGTTAATTTCAATTCCGTTACGCCTTTGGTTTTCTCCGGCTTATCGCAGTAAAACTGATATGTGGGACAGACATTATCATGAATTTGAAGACTGGCAGCTTGACTGGCTTTTAGAAAAAACAGGCTGGAAAATTACCGCAAGAGAAAAATTCACACATCCGGTTAAGAAATTTGGTTTTAGACCATTATTGCGTTATTTCACTCCAAGATATTATATTGTTTTTGCAGAAAAAGTCTAAAACAAATCTCAAAAATGAAATTCCAAATTCCAACTTGAAAACTAACTTCAATTTGGAATTTGGAATTTTAAAAAACTGGAATTTTATTAAAAAAATATGAACTACTATATAGTTATTCCTGCTCATAACGAAGAAGAATTTATTTCGCTGACCTTAGAATCCTTAGTTTCACAAACACTTTTACCTAAAAAAGTGGTCATTGTAAATGATAATTCTACTGATAGAACAGCCGAAATTGTTCTGGCTTTCGCCAAAGAAAATCCGTTTATTACATTAGTCGAAAAAAAATCGAGTGCGATTCATTTGCCCGGAAGTAAAGTAATTCAGGCTTTTCAAACGGGATATGAAACTTTAGATGACGATTATGATGTAATTGTAAAACTGGATGCCGATTTGATTTTTCCGAATAATTATTTCGAAACTATTACCAAACATTTTAACTCTGATCCAACAATCGGGATGGTGGGCGGATTTTGTTACATCGAAAAAAACGGCGACTGGGTATTGGAAAACCTAACCGATAAAGATCATATTCGCGGTGCATTAAAAGCGTACAGAAAAGCAACTTTCGAACAAATCGGCGGATTAAAACCTCAAATGGGTTGGGATACGGTTGACGAATTGCTTTGTAAATTCTACAATTGGAAAATTGTTACAGATGCTTCATTACACGTAAAACATTTAAAACCTACGGGAGCTAATTACAATAAAACAGCACGTTACAAACAAGGAGAAGCTTTTTACACCTTAGGCTACGGATTTTGGATTACATCTATCGCTTCGGCAAAGTTGTCTTTTATGAAAAAGAAACCGTTGCTATTTTTTGATTACATCAAAGGGTTTTTGAAAGCCAAATCAGAAAAAAAACCGTTAATGGTAACTGCTGAACAAGCAAAATTTATTCGTCAATATCGTTTAAAAAAGATGAAAGAAAAGCTTTTCTAAGCAAAAACTCCTAATTCATAACCCATAACTCATAACTAATTTCGTAAATTAGCCCATATTCAAAAAACTATGATGCTCATTCGATATTTATCACAAATAGGGAAATATTTCCTGATGCTCAAAGAGATTTTCAACAAGCAAACCAAATGGTCTGTAATGCGTAATCTTATCTTTAAAGAAATAGATGATTTAATTATTGATTCGCTTGGTATTGTTGCCTTTATCTCTTTTTTCGTTGGTGGAGTTGTTTCTATTCAAACCGCTTTGAACTTAACCAACCCGTTAATCCCAAAATACCTTATTGGTTTCGCAACCCGTCAATCGGTAATTTTAGAGTTTGCTCCTACTTTTATTTCAGTAATTATGGCTGGAAAAATGGGATCTTTCATTACATCAAGTATTGGAACCATGCGTGTTACCGAACAAATTGATGCTCTGGAAGTGATGGGAGTAAATTCATTAAACTATCTGGTCTTTCCTAAAATTATTGCCTTACTTTTTTACCCATTTGTTATTGGTATTAGTATGTTTTTAGGAGTACTTGGAGGCTGGATTGCTGGAGTTTACGGTGGTTTTACGTCAAGCGCTGAGTTTATTAACGGAGCACAAATGCAGTTTATTCCTTTTCATATTGTATATGCGTTTATCAAAACCATCATTTTTGCGTTATTATTGGCAACAATTCCGTCTTTTCACGGTTATTATATGAAAGGTGGAGCGCTGGAAGTGGGTAAAGCAAGTACTGTATCATTTGTCTGGACATCTGTTTCCATCATACTTTTCAACTACATATTAACCCAATTATTGCTAGGATCATGATAGAAGTAAAAAACGTTGAAAAATCATTTGGCGAAAGCAAAATTTTAAAAGGAGTTAGCACTGTTTTTGAAACAGGAAAAACCAATCTAATTATTGGACAAAGTGGTTCGGGAAAAACAGTATTATTAAAAAGTTTACTTGGAATTCACAAGCCCGAAGTAGGAACTATCTCTTTCGACGGTCGGATTTATTCTGAATTAGACGATGATGAAAAAAGAGAATTACGTACCGAAATAGGAATGGTTTTTCAGGGAAGTGCTCTATTTGATTCGATGACTGTTGCCGAAAACGTAGCTTTTCCTCTGAGAATGTTTACCAATAAAAGTAAACCTGAAATCAAAGAACGCGTTGATTTTGTACTCGAAAGGGTTGCCCTGAAAGACGCTCATCATAAATTGCCTTCGGAAATCTCGGGAGGAATGCAAAAACGTGTTGCCATTGCCCGCGCTATTGTAAACAATCCGAAATATTTATTTTGCGATGAACCCAATTCAGGATTAGACCCGAATACTTCGATATTAATTGATAATTTGATTAAAGAAATTACCGAAGAATACAACATCACTACCGTAATCAATACCCACGACATGAACTCGGTAATGGAAATAGGCGAAAAAATCCTTTTCTTAAAAAACGGCTTAAAAGCCTGGGAAGGAACAAAAGAAGAAATTTTCAAAACGGATAATGAAGCCGTTGTAGCTTTTGTTTATTCTTCTAATCTATTTAAAAAAGTAAGAGAAGCACATTTAAAAGGCTATTAAACCTAAAAAATACTTAAAACAAAAATCCCAAATTCTAACTATACAATATTGGAATTTGGGATTTTTTAATTGTTATTTTAACTGTTAGCATGCTGTGGCAACAATTCAACTTCTGCATTCGGATTGAATAAATACAAGCGCCCTGAGCTTATTTCGAGACACTCAAAACGTTTGGTTCGAACAGCTATTTTCTTAAAAATCTTTCCGTTTTTAATTCTAAAAAAGCTACCGTAGGGAATTTCGAAAACATAATTTTTATCGTTTGCCTTATCAAATTGCTTCAAAGCTAGTGACAAAGTAGTATCGGTATCGCTGCTCGCACTTGGATTTCTAAAATGTCGAGCCAACAAAGGCAATAACTGATTTGGAAAAATTTCCGGTCGAATGTAAGGCACCATCAATTGCTGAAAAACATATTTCCACTCATTTCCATGTGGCTTAATATTGCGACCAAACTTTTCAAAAGCAACCAAATGTGCAATTTCATGAATTAGCGTGATTAAAAATCGGTATTTATTTAAGCTCCCGTTTACGGTAATTTCGTGTTTCCCGCTGAGACCTTTTCGATAATCACCATGACGGGTTGCCCGTTCATTAACTATTTTTAAATGCACACCGTGTTCTACAATCAACTCAAAAACAGGTTTGACTGCATGTTCAGGTAGGTATTTTATTAAAGTGTCGCTCAATTTTAGTCGTGGGTTATGAGTTGAGGGTTATGAGTTAAACTATCGACCGCATAACTCTTAACCAATAACTTTATACTTTTTAAGGATTAGTCGTTGAAACTTCCAATACTTTTCCGTTAAAATATTTATTTCCGTTTAAGGTAAAATCAAAAATGTAGTTTGCCATTCCTTCGGCTGAAATTGGCGCCTGATAACCAGGAAAAGCTTCTTCGAGCATTTCCGTTTGTACTGCACCCAAAGCCAAAACATTGAATGCAATACCGTGTTCTTTGTATTCTTCGGCTAATAATTCTGAAAGTGCTATTACCGCTCCTTTGCTCGAACTGTAAGCTGCTAAGCCCGGAAATTTCAAACTTCCTCGCACTCCACCTATTGAACTGATAGTAACCACATGACTTCCTTTTTGTAAAAACGGAATACAAACGCGGGTTAAATTGGCTACGCCAAAAACATTTACTTTATATACATTTTCAAAATCAGCCTGAGTTAACTGTTCAAAAGGTTTATTAACTAAACTTCCTGCGTTATGAATAACGGCATCTAGCTGTTTCCATTTCGAAGCAAGAAAATCTTCTACTTTCACTAAATCTGATTCATTGGCTAAATCAACCGAAAGACAATTGATATTTTTATGAACTACTAATTCCTGAGGTATTTTTCTTGAAATCGCCAAAACCTGATGCCCTGCATTAGCAAATTGTAAAGCCAATTCAAAACCGATACCGCGACTGGTTCCTGTAATAATAATATTCTTCATAACGCAAAAATAAACAAAAGCTTTTTAGATTAAGAAGTCAATGTTCTTGAAATCACAATTTTTTGAATCTCAGATGTTCCTTCATAAATCTGGGTAATTTTTGCATCACGCATCATACGTTCAACATGATATTCGGCAACATAGCCATTTCCGCCATGAATCTGAACAGCTTCAATGGTTACATCCATAGCAGTTTGAGAAGCAAACAATTTTGCCATTGCTCCCGATTGTGTAATATCCTTTCCGGCATCTTTCTCTGAAGCCGCTTTTAAACACAATAATTTAGCCGCCGAAATTTGGGTTGCCATATCTACTAATTTAAAAGCAATAGCCTGATGTTTGAAAATTTCTTTTCCAAAAGATTCCCGTACATGAGAATATTTCAGTGCTAATTCGTAAGCACCAGTAGCAATTCCTAAAGCCTGAGAAGCAATCCCTATGCGACCGCCGTTAAGAATTTCCATAGCAAAATGGAATCCAAAACCATCCTCACCTATTCTATTTTCTTTGGGCACTTTTACATTAGTAAATAGTAACGAATGCGTATCAGAACCCCGAATTCCCATTTTCTTTTCTTTAGGACCAATCTCAAAACCAGCCCAGCCTTTTTCTACAATAAACGCATTAATTCCTTTATGTCCTTTTTCGGCATCTGTTTGCGCCATTACAATATAAGTTGACGCTGTCGAACCATTAGTAATCCAGTTTTTTGTTCCGTTTAACAAATAATGATCGCCCATATCAATGGCTGTGGTTTTTTGCGAAGTAGCATCAGATCCCGCATTCGGTTCTGATAAACAAAAAGCACCAAGTATCTCTCCTTTTGCCAAAGGCACTAAATATTTTTGTTTTTGTTCTTCGGTACAATATTTTTCTAATCCGGCACAAACCAAAGAATTATTGACCGACATAATCACTGCTGATGAAGCATCTACTTTGGCAATTTCACTCAACACCAAAACATAGGAAACATTATCCATCCCTGAACCTCCGTATTTAGGATCGACCATCATTCCCAGAAATCCTAATTCGGCCATTTTTTTGACTTGATCAGTTGGAAATTTCGAAAACTCATCACGTTCTATCACGCCTGGTAATAATTCATTTTGAGCAAAATCTCTAGCGGCTTGCTGAATCATTTTTTGTTCTTCGGTCAAATTAAAATCCATAATACTACTTTTAATAAATTAAGTCCTTCTAATGATTTTGGACATGAAAATATTTCAAAATTCTACATACAATCTTCGCTTATTGCATTTGTGTTTTCTAAATTTACTTACTTTTATTTAAAAAAAGGAACTTCCTTTTTACTATTTTTAATCGTTTTTTATTTCCAATACATGAACAAAGAATTTTACAACCTAATTGGCGTTATGTCAGGAACTTCGCTTGACGGAGTCGATTTAGCTCATATCCAATTCGAAATAAAAAACAAACAATGGTCTTTTAAAATTCTTGAAAGCGAAACGGTTCCTTACAGTACTGACTGGGTAAACCAATTGAAAACAGCTGTAGATTTTTCGAAAGAAAATCTGGAAATTTTAAATCAAAATTACACCCAACTGCTTTCGAAAATTATTGTCCGTTTTATTGAAAAATACAAAATAAGTAATCTTGATGCCGTTTGTTCTCACGGACATACCATTTTACACCAGCCACAAAATGGCTTCACACTCCAAATAGGAAATCTTCCAGAAATTGCAACTTTGACCCAACAAAAAATAGTTTGCGATTTCAGAATTGAAGATGTGCATTTAGGCGGACAAGGCGCTCCTCTGGTTCCTATTGGTGATCGAATTTTATTTTCTAAATATGATTACTGCATTAATCTTGGGGGGTTTTCGAATATTTCTTTCGAAGAAAACAATCAGAGAATTGCTTTTGATATTTCGCCGGTAAACACCGTTTTGAATTTTTATGCCAATCAGTTAGAATTGAATTATGACAATAAAGGACAAATTTCGAAAACAGGAAAAATCAATACTGAATTATTAAGCGAATTAAATGCTTTAGATTTTTATCAAAAGAAACACCCAAAATCCTTGGGATTCGAATTTGTAAAAGAAGCTGTGTTGCCGCTTATTGAAAAATTTAATATTTCAATCGAAGATAAATTACACACTTTTACGGAACACATTGCTTTGCAAACGGCCTTGGCTTTGCCTACAAAAAAAGGAAGTCTTTTTATAACTGGTGGTGGTGCTTACAATGATTTTCTGATTTCCAGGATTCAGCATTATTTACCTGAAATGGAAATTATCATTCCCGAAAATAAAATTCTGGAATTCAAAGAAGCCTTAATTTTTGCCCTATTGGGCGTATTAAAATTAAGAGACGAAATTAACATACTGAGTTCTGTTACCGGAGCAAAAAATGATCATAGTTCTGGTATAATTTATTCAGCTGATTAAATCTTTATCCATATTCAGTCAACGACTTTTTACTCTTAACAATTTTTAGTAATTTTCAACGTTTTTTAGCAATAGCCTTTTTTTAAAATTAAAAATACCAATGAGTCTCACGATATCACCAGATCAAAAAAAATCATTAACATTGTCTGCAATTATTTATGTGGTCTTATTACTGATTTTATTCTTTATCCGATTTTGGCCTCCATCCAATTTAGACCAGCTTACTGGCGGTGGCGGTGGTGGCGGTGTGACCGTAAATTTTGGAGACAGTGATTTAGGCTCTGGAACCAATTATAAAAGTGAAGTATTAGAAGTAAAAAATCACGCTAAACAAGTTCCGACAAAATCAACTCCTGACGAAGCTATTTTATCACAGGAAAACAGCACCGAAGAAAGTGTAGTGATTCCGCAAAAAGAAAAAACTAAAAAAACGACAGTAGTTGTAAAAAAAGAAGAACCAAAACCTGTAGCGGCAAAACCTAAAGTTTCTAACAGCACTAACAATGCACTATCAAGCATCCTAAAAGGCTCCAATAAAGGTGGCGACGGCGATGACAAAACCGCAGGAAATAAAGGGAAATTGAACGGAAGTTTAAGTTCTAATGACTATTACGGCACTGGAGGTTCCGGAGGCGGAACAGGCGGAGGAAATGGTACCGGAAACGGCACAGGAACAGGCAGTGGCTCTGGTTCAGGAAGCGGAAGCGGTTCAGGAAGTGGATCGGGTAGCGGATATTCTCTTGGAAACAGAAAAGCAATTTCTAAACCTGTACCAAAATACAACTGTAACGAAGAAGGAAAAGTAGTTGTAGAAGTATCTGTAGATCGAAATGGACGCACAATAAACGCTGTTCCTGGCGTAAAAGGAACTACAAATACTGCAAGATGTTTATTAGATCAGGCAAAAATTGCTGCAATGAACACCAGATGGGACGCCAGCGACAACGCGCCTGAAAAGCAAGTAGGTAAAATTATTTATAACTTCAATTTGAATTAATACGACTATCAACATCATAAAAAAGAGCCTCAGTTTCATGAAACTGAGGCTCTTTTTTATCAATACTTTTAGATTTTTAATATATCTAATTCTTAATTCTTAAAAACTATTTAGGACTTGTAGCTATAACAAATTTCAGATTATTTTTTACTCCTATTTGCAACACATCAACTAAATCCTGTACTTGTAAATTAAATGGAATTCTAACAATCACTGTTTGATCTTTTTCCATATCTAATTTAGATAATAAAGTAGTTTCCAGTTCTTCAAAAGGTACAACCTGTTTATCTAAATAGAATTTTTTATCTTCCGTAACAGATAAACTAATGTATTGCTTGTTGGTTTTCTCATTAGACTTCGCCTTAGGCAAGGTCATTTTTATAACATTTGGATTTGCCAAAGTGGATATAATTAAGAAAAATAGCAACAGGAAAAACATAATATCACTCAATGACGAAGTGGCTACTTCAGCATGAAATCTTCTTTTACGTTTTATAGACATAACTTATTTCTTTTGAATAATATTCACAAATTCTAATACCTGCTTTTGGATTTTCAAAGCAAAATTATCAATTCTTCCGTTTAATAAATGGTACCCGCTATAAGCAATAATACCAACAATTAAACCTGCCCCACTACTAATCATTTTCTCGTACAATCCACCAGAAATATTACCAATACTGATATTTTCTGTTACCGAAATACTGTAAAATATTTTAATTACTCCCGAAATCGTTCCTACGAATCCTAATGTTGGTGCAATACCTGCAATAAGTCCTAAATGCCCTAAATGCGTTTCCATTTGAGCAATTTCAATATCGGCAGCACGATCCATATTCGATTCAATTTCAGCAATAGGACGGCCAACTGCCAAAATCCCTTCTCTAATAACATTCCCTGAAGCCGAATCACTTCTTTCAGCAATTGATCTGGCCATATCTAAATTACCTGAATTCAAACTATCTCTCACGTCTCCTAACAAACGCGCATCAATTTTAGAAAACTTACTGATATATAAGTATCTTTCGATAATTAAATAAAAAGTATAAAATAAAAGGATTGCAATTGGGATTAAGAAAAAACCACCTTTAAATATAAATTCCAAAACAGAAATTTCATTATTAGCGGCAATATTTTCAACTACTACACCTGAAGCGGCGTTTGTAAGGGTATCAGCTTGTAATTGTATAAAACTAAACATATTTTATTATTGATTTTTACGAATTAATTCTAAAAATTATTTCAATTTTGCAATCAAAGATACTTTTCGATTTAATATTAAACTACAAAAATCGAAAAATATTTTAAACAACAACAATTTTATCAAAAATGAACTATCAAGAGACCACAGCATGGATGTTTAAACAACTGCCCATGTATCAATTACAAGGTGCTTCGGCTTATAAAAAAGACCTAAAAAATACCCTTTTACTGATGAATCACCTTGGTAATCCACAGGCTGATTTAAAATGCGTTCATGTTGCCGGAACCAATGGAAAAGGCTCTACCTCGCACATGCTGGCTTCTATACTTCAGGAAGCAGGCTACAAGGTAGGACTCTATACTTCGCCTCATTTAAAAGATTATAGGGAGCGAATTAAAATAAATGGCAACCAAATTACCGAAGATTTTGTTTGCGAATTCATCCATTCGAACAAAAGTTTTTTTGAAGCCAATGATGTTAGTTTTTTCGAAATGACTGTTGGATTAGCCTTTTCTTATTTTGCAAAAGAAAAAGTAGATATTGCCATTATTGAAGTGGGAATGGGCGGACGACTTGATGCTACTAACATCATCACACCTTTAGTTTCAGTAATTACTAATATTGGTTTAGATCATACCCAGTTTCTTGGAAATACGCTCGAATTAATCGCTGCTGAAAAAGCAGGAATTATTAAGCCCGAAATCCCGGTGATTATTGGCGAATATACAACTGAAACAAAACCAGTTTTCGAAGCAAAAGCTAAAGAAAACAATTCTGAAATTTATTTTGCTGCTGATATAATTACCGAAAATCTGCCTTCTGATTTAATTGGGGATTATCAAAAACACAATAAAAAAACAGTTTTACAAACTATAAAAGTTTTAAATAATAATACTGATTTTAATATCAGCCAAAGCAATATCGAATCTGGTCTTTTGAATGTGGTGAAAAACACAGGACTTCTAGGAAGATGGCAACAATTAGGTGAGTCTCCAAAAATAATTTGCGACACCGCACACAACAAAAATGGACTGGAAATAGTGTTAAACCAAATTCAGAAAGAAAAATTCAATCAATTACATATTGTTTTAGGCGTTGTAAACGATAAAGATTTGGACGAAGTATTGCCATTATTTCCTAAAAATGCCATTTATTACTTTTGCAAACCCAATATTCCTCGCGGACTTGAAGCTTTGACATTAAAAGAAAAGGCGGCACATTACGGCTTAAAAGGATCAATATTACATTCTGTTCCAGAAGCTTACAAAAAAGCAAAAGAATTAGCCACGGCTGACGATTTTATTTACATTGGAGGAAGTACCTTTGTAGTTGCAGAAATTTTATAAAAAAGCTTTCAGATTCAAAAAATACCTGTATATTTGCATCCGTATTGAAAATAACATTTCAGCACAAGATAAAAGGGCGATTAGCTCAGCTGGTTCAGAGCACCTCGTTTACACCGAGGGGGTCGGGGGTTCGAACCCCTCATCGCCCACCACTTTTATCAAAACATCCTGATAAGAAAATATTATCGGGCGATTAGCTCAGCTGGTTCAGAGCACCTCGTTTACACCGAGGGGGTCGGGGGTTCGAACCCCTCATCGCCCACCAAGAAACTCCTTAAGCAATTAAGGAGTTTTTTTTATATATTACTCTAGTAAATAACCCTGAGCCAATTGTTGAAATTCAATAATTTGTTCTTTTTCCCAATCAATATTTTTACCCAATAAAGAAGCAATAATACTCGCTACAATTGGCGCTGACGCTATTGCTACTCTGGCATCAAGAAAAAGCAATCTGATTCTTCTGGCTAAAACATCTTCAACCGTTAATGCCATTTCGTTTTTTACCGCCCAAACTACTTCTGCTTTAGTATAAGGATACAACGGATGAATTTTTTCAGACAAAGAACTATCTTCAATAATCAACTGCTCAATTAAAATAGCATCTGATCCATAAATAGCCAAATGAGAATTTGATTTCGTTTTTATATAACCATGAATTTTTAAATGCCTGGTTTTACAACGAACAGTATTTAAATTAGAAACCCGTATCGCTTTATCAATAGTTTGTTCTGCCATTTTTCGATACGTAGTCCACTTTCCTCCCGTTACATTTACCAAACCAGACGACAGCACATTAATACTATGCTCCCTTGACAACAAAGCTGTTTTTTGCTCAACACCTGCTTTTACTAACGGACGCAATCCCACAAAAACACTATTTATATCACTATAATTTATTTTCTGTTTTGAATACTTATTAAAATGATTAACAATAAAAAGTATTTCTTCTTCCAAAGGTGTAGGTTCTAACAACACTTCTCTTACTGGCGTATCAGTCGTTCCTAATACTAATTTATCATGCCAGGGAATCACAAATAAAACCCTGCCATCAGCTGTTTTAGGAATTAACATTGCCGATAATCCTTCAAAATATTTTTTATTAATTACAAGATGAATTCCTTGCGACGTCGCAATAGTTTCTTTAGAATGTCCTTCGGATTTTTGTAAAATAGCATCCGCAAAAACTCCTGTTGCATTAATGACCGATTTTGCTTTTACCCTAAATTCTTCGTTTGACAATTCATCTTTAGTTATCAAACCAATTATCTTATCGTCCTGTTTTATAAAATCAGTAACTCCACAATAATTCAACACTACAACACCATGCTCAGTAGCAGTTTGAGCCATATTAATAGCTAGTCGACTGTCATCAAATTGTCCATCATAATACAAGACACCTCCTTTTAGATTTTTCGAATCTAAGTCAGGCAAATAATATAAAGTTTCTTTTTTAGAAAGTATTTTTGTTTTCCCCAGACTGAATTTAGCCGATAAAAATTCGTAAATCCATAATCCAAAACCATAATACAACTTATCCCACCACGAATATACAGGAACAACAAAACCTAAAGTATGACAGACATGTGGTGCATTTCTCAACATCCGACCACGCTCCAGCAAAGCTTCCCGAACCAAATGAATATTTCCCTGAGCCAGATAACGAACCCCGCCATGAACTAATTTTGTGGAACGACTGGAAGTTCCTTTGGCAAAATCATATTTTTCCAAAAGCAACGTCTTAAATCCACGGCTTGCAGCATCTACAGCACAACCTAAACCAGTTGCTCCTCCACCAATTATTACAATATCAAATTCAGCACTTTCACGAAGTTGCTTTAAATTCCCTTCTCTATCCATCAAAAAAATAACTTTAGACTCACAGCTGTATTTACAACTACAAGTCTAAAGTTAACTTTTATAACGGAATTAGCTTATTATTCTTTTTTAAACTTTCGAAAAAACTAATCTTATTTTATATAATCTAACGTTCGCTCTAAAGCCATACCTCTTGAACCTTTTATCAATACAGTGCTATTTTCGAATTTTATATCTTTCAAAGATTCCGAAAAAGAGTCAAAACTTTCGAAAAAGTAAAAATTTTCTTTTGCAACTTTACATTCGAAAAAAGCTTTTCCAACAAAATAACACTTTACTTCATCTTCATTAAGCAACGAATTCACCAAAGCAGCATGCTCAGAATGACTTTCATCGCCCAATTCAAACATATCTCCCAGAATCATTATTTTATTTGGTTTTTCTAATTGTAAAAAGTTAGTAATCGCCACTGCCATACTACTTGGATTCGCATTATATGCATCCAGAATTATTTCATTCCCTCCCTTATTCAACAACTGAGATCTATTATTTTCCGGAATATAACTTTCTAAAGCTTCTTTGATATCCTCATCAGCAACTTCAAAATACTTTCCTATAGTCAAAGCTGCATTGATATTATTTGCATTATACAAACCTATCAAATGAGTTTTGATTTGAAGCGAATCAAAACCTATTTCGACAAAAGGATTTGCTTTAACTTCAGAAATCTTAACATTGGCTTTTTCTTTATCTACTCCAAAAGAATAATGTTTCAGTACTTTTGATTTCTCAACCTGAATAGGATCCTCCAGATTAATAAAAGCCAATTTATCATTTTTGGCAAGATATTGATACATTTCACTTTTCCCTATAACAACTCCTTCAACTCCACCAAAACCTTCAAGATGTGCTTTACCAAAATTAGTAATATAACCAAAATCCGGCTGGGCAATTTCACAAAGAAACTCGATTTCTTTTTTATGATTAGCTCCCATCTCGACAATTCCCATTTCAGTATTTTCATCAAAAGACAACAACGTTAAAGGAACTCCGATATGGTTATTAAAATTACCAACAGTGGCTTTCGTTTTAAACTTTTTAGCCAAAACTACATTAATTAACTCTTTGGTTGTCGTTTTTCCGTTACTTCCTGTCAGAGAAACAATAGGCAATTTTAAATAATTTCTATGAAACTTAGCCAATTCCTGCAAAGCAACCAAACTGTCCTTTACCAAAACAGTCCTATTATCAATATGATAATCTTCATTGTCAATAATTACATACGAAGCACCTTTTTCTAAGGCTTCTGCAGCAAATGTATTCGCATCAAATCGTTCGCCTTTAATGGCAACAAACAATGATTTTTCCTGAATTTTTCGAGTATCTATCGAAACTCCTGAACATTTTAAAAATAAACTATGAATGTAACTGATATCCATACAAAAATGATTTAAAAAAAGAAAAGCCCTAATGAAAGGGCTTTTAATCTATTATGTTTTAGAAATTAATTTCTTGGTGTTTTCTTTTTATCTGCTTTAGGACCAACTCTAGACATTGCACATCTAAATCCGATGTAATCTGTTGCCATATCCTGAGGAAAATACCTTCTTTGAGCCGGATCTAACCAATAAGCTCTGTCTCTCCAGGAACCACCTTTGTAAACTCTGATTTTATCATCAATTAAAGTAGTTCTTTTACTAGATCTATCGTATTTTCTTACCATTTGTCCTAAACTATCCGTAGTTACATTATGCTTAGGAGAATTATACATTTTTTCGATATCTTTTTCTTTTTCGCTATCCGCTTCAGAAGAACCAAAATTATAAAATCTTGAAGATTGCTTATCTCCATCTCTATAATTAATATTGTTACTCTTATCGAAGTTTTGTCTCAAATAAGTTTCTTTTTCATCAACAGGAACCTGAGCAATCTGACCGGGGAAATTTCTAGCTATGATTTTACCATTACTTAAAGTATCATATTTCATATTCTCTTTAGTAACAATTTCCATTTTTCCATCGGCACCAATTTTATTTTTGGTATATAAATTCCCTCTGAAATAGTTAAAATCATTCATTTCATTATCTATAATTGGTCTGTAAACATCGGCAACCCATTCGGCAACGTTTCCAGCCATATCATACAATCCAAAATCATTCGGCGCATACGATTTTACCGCATTTGTAATATCTGCCCCATCATCTGACCAACCTGCAATTCCACCATAATCACCATTTCCTTGTTTGAAATTGGCTAACTGATCTCCTTTTGACTGTCTTTTTCCTGAACGGGTATATTCGCCTGACCAAGGATATTTTTTCTGTCCTTTATAAGTATTATATTCTCTTTGTCCTACATCGGCAGCAGCAGCATATTCCCATTCAGCTTCTGTTGGCAATCTGTATTCCGGCATAATAATTCCGGAAGAACGTTGTGCATACACCCCTTTTGCTTCAGATGCACTTCCATCTTTAGATTTTACCGCTCTTCCTTTTGATTTTTGCAATACAATTTCTGAACTTCCACCACGAGCAGTTGATGGAGACATTAAATAAGCTTCAGTATTAAATGCATTGTCAGCATTTACATCATCTGTTTTTGCATTCTTTTTCAAATAACCGTTTTTTTCTAAGATAGCTTCGTTGACACGGTCTGTTCTCCATTTTGCAAAATCAACCGCCTGAATCCAGTTTACACCTACAACAGGATAATTTGCATAAGCCGGATGTCTTAAATAGTTATTTGTCATGGTTTCGTTATACCCTAATCGGTTTCTCCAAACCAATGTATCAGGCACAACACCATCATAAACTCCTTTATATTCGTCTGGTGAAAAAACTGATTTTACCCAGTCTAAATATTCCAGATACATAAAATTAGTTACCTCAGTTTCATCCATGTAAAAAGACTGAACGTGTTGTTGTGTTGGCGTATTATTCCAATCATGCATTACATCATCCTGAACTTTTCCCATTGTAAATGTACCACCTTCAACAAAAACTAATCCCGGACCCGCTTCTTGTTTTTTAGCAGCTTGCACTTTCTTACTATCTACATTCCAACCTGTTGCTCTCGAAGTTCCTTTAGAACTAGATTTTTTACTACAGCTAGCAAAACCTAAAGTTACAATCACTGACAACACTAATCGAAAAACTGTAATTTTATTTACTTTCATACTATTCACTAAGGTAATATTTACGTGTGCAATATAATAATTAACGATTAACCTGCAATATCATTTAAATAATTATATACTGCTTATTTCTTCAAATTTAACGCAAATTTATACTATTTATTATTTATTTAGATACTTAATGCTTTTTTTTTACTCATTTGGATTTTCATGTAACAAAAGCAACAAATTCTATTCATTTTTCACCTTAATATTCATTTATACCAAAGACATTTACAAGAAGAAATTACTTAATTGACAAACACAATATTAACTTAAAACAACAGTTATAATTAATTATCATTTCACACTAACACCTTAAAAACAAGCTCGAAAACACTATTTTTTCAAACAAAGAAGCAAAGAAGCAGAAAAACTTGCAACTTTTTAATAAAACACTATATTTGTTCAATCAATTTTTTATTCATCAATGAAAAAAACAATACTTCTAACCATTTCTTTGTTTTCTATTTCGCTGATTCATGCTCAACAAGAAAGAGTCATTACAACAGCCGTTCCTTTCTTATCTGTTAGCGCTGATGCGAGAGCCGCAGGTATGGGTGACATGGGAGTAGCTACATCTGCAGATGCTTTTTCTCAGCAGTGGAATCCCGCTAAATATGCTTTTTCGATAGACAAACAAGGAGTCAGCGTAAGTTATACACCATATTTAACCGGACTTGCTAACGACATTTCATTAGGACAATTTACCTATTACAATAAAATTTCTGACCGAAGTGCTTTTGCGGCCAGCCTTCGTTATTTTGGTTTTGGAGATATTGAATTACGCCAAACAGGAGAAATAGACGAAAACTTCCCAATAGTTGCCCCTAACGAATTTGCACTGGATGGTTCCTATTCATTAAAACTAAGCGAAAAATTCTCGATGGCAGTAGGCGCAAGATTCATTCGCTCTAATTTAAAAGTTGCTACAGGACCTGGAGATGCCACAGCAGCCAACTCTTTTGCAGTGGACATTGCCGGATTTTATCAGTCTGAAGAAATTGCATACAATAAATTTAACGGTAGATGGAGAGCCGGTTTTAACATCCAAAATCTTGGACCAAAAATTAGCTATGATAATGATGATATCAGCACTAACTTTTTACCTGCCAATTTAAAATTAGGAGGAGGATTTGATTTCATCTTAGACGATTACAATAAATTAGGAGTAACTATCGAAGCAAGCAAACTTCTGGTTCCTACTCCAAAAGTAGGTTATAATAACGGAGCATATAGCGGTTCAGACATGAACGGTGACGGCACTGTTGACGAAACCGACTACAATCTTGCAAATAACGAATACCGAAGAACAAGCTGGGTTTCCGGAGTTTTTAAATCATTTGGAGATGCACCAAACGGATTTAGCGAAGAATTAAAAGAAGTTATCTATTCAGCAGGTGCTGAGTATTCTTACCAAGAAGCTTTTGCAATGCGATTAGGATACCATCATGAAAACATGGCAAAAAGCGGATTAAGATATTTCACTCTGGGAGCCGGATTCAAATACTCAGCCGTAAAAATAGACGTTTCTTATTTATTTTCAGCATCTAAAATTCCAAATCCTTTAGAAAACACCTTACGTTTTTCACTAACATTTAATTTTGGAGACAAGTACGAAGAGTATTAATTTCAAAAATTCAAAATAATATAAAATCCAAATTTCATTGAATTGAAATTTGGATTTTTTTTACTCAAAACACAATGGAAGAAATTATCATATCAAGTAAATTTATCGCTTACAATAACACCGACGAATTACCAAACCAAACCCAGAATCTCTTTAAACAAGCAACACTAGCTCAAAAAAATGCGCACGCTCCTTATTCGAAATTTAGAGTTGGAGCCGCTATTTTATTAGACAATGGAGAAATTATTTTGGGAAGTAATCAGGAAAATGCCGCTTATCCGTCGGGACTTTGTGCCGAAAGAGTCGCATTATATCAAGCCGCATCCAATTATCCGGAAGCTAAAATTTTAGAAATTGTTATAACAGCCGCTCCCGAAGCCACTGGCATTGCTTCACCCATCCCTCCCTGCGGATCATGCAGACAATCTATTGCCGAATATGAAACCAAACAAGAGACTCCAATTGCAATTTATTTTATGGGCGAAAAGGGCAAAATCTACAAATCGGAGTCTTTAAAAAACCTGCTACCTTTAATATTTAACAAAAAACTGCTCTAATAAAACTAAAAATTAGCTTTATAATTTTAGTTCTTAGATGGAATGTCCTATTTTTGCATTTCGCAAATTCGACCATATAAAATCAATTTGCAAAAAAGTACTAATTGACAACACAATAAAAACTTTAGTAAAAGAACACTTGAGATGAAAGAAGTTACAAAAGAAGTATATTTAAAGTGGTATGAAGACATGCTGCTTTGGAGAAAGTTTGAGGATAAACTAGCTGCATTATACATACAACAAAAAGTTAGAGGTTTTCTACATTTATATAATGGTCAAGAAGCCGTACTTGCTGGAGCATTGCATGCAATGGATTTAACCAAAGACAAAATGATTACTGCTTACAGAAACCACGTTCAGCCAATTGGTATGGGTGTAGATCCTAGACGCGTAATGGCTGAATTGCTTGGAAAAGCAACAGGAACTTCTAAAGGAATGGGTGGTTCAATGCACATTTTCTCAAAAGAGCACCGTTTTTATGGTGGACACGGTATCGTAGGAGGTCAAATTCCAGTAGGTGCAGGTCTGGCTTTTGGAGATAAATACTTCAATACAGGAGGAGTTACAATGACCTATTTTGGTGATGGAGCTGCTCGTCAAGGTTCATTACATGAAGCTTTCAACATGGCTATGCTATGGAAATTGCCAGTTGTTTTTATTGTAGAGAACAATGGTTACGCTATGGGAACTTCAGTAGAAAGAACTGCAAACCATACAGATATATGGAAATTAGGTTTAGGATACGAAATGCCTTGCGGACCAGTTGACGGAATGAACCCGGTAAAAGTTGCCGAAGCAATGCACGAAGCTATCGAAAGAGCCCGTCGTGGTGACGGACCAACTTTCTTAGAAATGAAAACATACCGTTACAGAGGACACTCTATGTCTGATGCACAATTATACCGTTCTAAAGAAGAAGTAGAAGAATACAAAAAAATTGACCCTATTACTCAGGTATTAGACATCATTAAAGATAAAAAATACGCTACAGATGCTGAAATTGAAGCTATCGACGAAAGAGTAAAAAATCTGGTTCAGGAATGTGTTGATTTTGCTGAATCTTCTCCATACCCAGAATTGGAACAATTATACGACGTAGTATACGCACAAGAAGATTATCCATTTACACCTCATAAACTATAAAAATATTATGGCGATAAAAGTAACAATGCCTCGTTTGAGTGATACTATGACGGAAGGAACGGTAGCAACTTGGCTTAAAAAAGTAGGAGACAAAATTAGTGAAGGAGATATCCTTGCTGAAATTGAAACTGACAAAGCAACGATGGAATTCGAATCTTTCAATGAAGGAACACTTTTACATATTGGAATTCCAGAAGGAGAAACTGCACCAGTAGATTCATTATTAGCAATCATTGGTAACGAAGGAGAAGACATTTCTGCTTTATTATCAGGAGGAGAGGCTGCACCAGCAGCTGAAGCTAAAACTGAAGCTCCTGCTGCAACTGAAACTAAAAAAGAAGAAACTGCTCCTGCTGCTAAACCAGCTGCATCATTACCTGCTGGAGTTGTTGTAGTAACTATGCCTCGCTTAAGTGATACTATGACAGAAGGAACTGTAGCTACCTGGTTGAAAAAAGTAGGCGATACTGTTGCTGAAGGTGACATTCTTGCTGAAATCGAAACGGATAAAGCAACAATGGAATTTGAATCCTTCAACGAAGGAACATTATTATATATCGGAATTCAGGAAGGAAATACAGCTCCTGTTGACAGTTTATTAGCTATCATCGGACCTGCAGGAACAGACATCAGCGGAATTGCTGACGGTTATGTTGCTGGTGGTGCTGCTCCTCAAGCTGCTCCTGCGGCCGAAGAAACAAAAGCTGCTCCTGCTGCTGAAGCTGCTGCACCAGTTGCTCAGGAAGCTCCTGCTGACGGAAAAAGAATCTTAGCTTCTCCATTAGCTAAAAAAATTGCTTCTGACAAAGGAATCCAATTAACTCAGGTAAAAGGTTCTGGAGAGAACGGACGTATCGTGAAAAGCGATATCGAAAACTTCACTCCTGCTGCTGCCGCTCCACAAGCTGCTCCTGCTGCCAAAGCAGATGCTGCCGCTGCTCCAAAAGTATTTGTTCCTGCCGGAGAAGTATTCACTGAAGAAATCAAAAATTCGCAAATGCGTAAAATCATTGCGAAACGTTTATCAGAATCTTTATTCACAGCACCTCATTACAACTTGGTAATCGAAGTAGCAATGGATGAGGCAATGAAATCCAGAGCAACTATCAATACCGTTCCTGATACAAAAGTATCTTTCAACGATATGGTAATCAAAGCTTGTGCATTAGCATTGAAAAAACACCCAAAAATCAATTCTCAGTGGAAAGAAGATGCTATCATTATCAATCACCACGTAAACATTGGAGTTGCCGTAGCTGTTGAAGACGGATTAGTTGTTCCTGTATTGAAATTCACTGATGCTATGAGTTTATCTCAAATTGGTGCTTCAGTAAGAGACCTTGCCGGAAGAGCTAAAAACAAAAAACTAGGACCTGCTGAAATGGAAGGAAGTACTTTTACTGTTTCTAACTTAGGTATGTTTGGAATCACTGAATTCAACTCTATCATTAACCAACCTAACTCAGCTATCCTTTCAGTAGGAGCTATCGTTGAGAAACCAGTGGTTAAAAACGGACAAATTGTTGTAGGAAACACTATGATGTTATCTCTTGCTTGTGACCACCGTACTATCGATGGAGCAACTGGAGCTCAGTTCTTACAAACATTAAAACAATACATTGAAAACCCTGTGACTATGCTTGCATAATCATTGGTTTTAAATACTTAAAAATCCGTCCCGATAGCTATTGGGACGGATTTTTTTATGAGATTAAATTCCAAATATATTCTCGAATAAAATTATAATTCAACCAAAGCAATTAAACTAAAACAAAAAAGTTTATTGAAACGAATTCCAATAAACTTTCTAATATTATTTCTTAGTATCAATTTGTAATTACAAATCCTTAAATATGAATTTAAAACTATTCTTCTGTTGGCGTTTTTGGTTTTTTAGCTAATTTTAAAATCACAGGAAACAAAGTCAACAAAACCAATACTATAACGATAACTTCAATGTGTTCTTTTAAATCAATTTGGTAATTATTAAGTAAAAAACCATACAAATAATGTCCTGCAAAAATTAAAGTGAAAGACCAAACAAAAGAACTTACGATATTATAAAACATAAATTTCTTTTTTTCCATTGTAACAATTCCGGCTACAATAGGAGCAAAAGTTCTAAAAATTGGTAAAAAACGAGCAAAGATTATCGCTCTACCACCGTGTCTTTCAAAGAAATCTTTAGACTGAACTAAATATTTTTTCTTGAACCAGAAACTATCTTCTTTATTATACAGATAGTGACCACTCTTAGCACCAAACCAGTAACCAACAATATTTCCAAGAATTCCGGCTACAGCAACTAATGTTGACAACAAAGTCACATTTATAAATCCGTTGTCAATAAACAGTATATTTTCTATTAATTCTCTATTATAAATTCCTGCAAGAAAAAGCAAACTATCACCCGGTAAAAAGAAACCCGCAAACAATCCAGTTTCAGCAAAAACAATAAACAACACAATGTAGATTCCTAATTTAATTCCATTTACATCAAAATGAATATAAAAAAGCGGGTCTATCAAATTCTTCCAATCAAAGCTATTCATGCTTACCTATTTATTAAAAATATTTTTTGTGCGTGAAAATAAGAATAAATTACTTCAACCACAATTTATTCATTTCTTTTAAAGTTTAATTAACGCTAAAAAATCAATTTTTATCACAAAAGACAAATTTCTGATTCTTAAAATTCAAATTCCTGCCCCATAAACGGAATTGAGCAATTAATTCCATAAGTTTCACGAATTTTAATACGCAATTCATCGGCAGCGGGGTGCTCACCATGAACTAAAAATATTCTATGTGGTTTTTGTTCTAATTCTGAGATCCAGGACAATAAATCAGCTTGATCACCATGAGCCGAAAGACCATTTATTTCGACAATTTTAGCACGCACTTTATAGTAATTACCAAATATTTTAATCGATTTAGCTCCTTCAATTAATTTTCTTCCGCGCGTGCCTTCTGCCTGATAACCTACAATAATAATAGTTGTTTCTGGTATCCCAATATAATTTTCCAAATAACTTAAAACACGTCCGCCCGTTATCATTCCACTAGCTGCAATTACGACCTTTGCTCCTTTATTATTTATAGCTGCTAATGTTTCTTCATAATCAGAATTAATTATAAACATTTTACTCATTGCCTGACAATCGGGTAAACTTAATTTATGCCATTTTGTATTATTAAAGAAAACTTCGAAAGCTCCAACTCCCATAGGTGAATCGACAATGTATGGAATATCAGGAATTCTCGCTTCTTTTTTAAGCTCCCATAATAAAAACATAATACTCTGCGCACGTTCTACAGCAAAACTAGGAATAATGACCGTTCCGTCTTTTTTAAATGTTTCGTTAATATAATTTTCTAATTCTAATTTAGGATCAGTATCAGGATGCAAACGATCTCCGTAAGTACTTTCGAGAAAAACTAAATCGGCTTTTTTAGGTTTGATTGGAGGATATAACAATACATCATTATCTCTACCAATATCTCCCGAAAAAACCAGATTTTTCCCTTCTAATTGCAAACTGATACTACATGCTCCTATAATATGTCCAGCTGGCGAAAATTTAACTTTAATTTCATTTTCTAATTCTACTAAAGTTTCAGGAGGAACAACCGTTAGAAACGGAAATACTTTTTTTGCCTGCTCGACAGTATATAAAGGTTCAGCAATTTCATGTTTCGAACAATTCTCTTCATTTGCCTTTTTTGCGTCTTCTTCCTGAATTTTAGCACTATCTACCATGATCAACTTGGTAATTTCTATCGTAGGACTGGTGCAATAAATTTTCCCTCTAAAACCCTGATTTACTAATCGTGGCAACCAACCGCAGTGATCTAAATGCCCATGAGTTAACAACACCAAATCTATTGTAGATGCCGAAACCGGAAGCAAATCCCAGTTAAGTTCCCGCAATGGTTTTATCCCCTGAAACAATCCGCAATCAATTAAAATTCTAATACCATTACTTTCGACTAAAGTTTTAGATCCTGTAACAGTTCCTGCTGCTCCTATAAATTTAATTCTCATAACATAGCTTTTTAAATTAATAACACTTACACAGTTCTGCCACTTCTTTTAAAACATTTTTAATTCGGTTAGGACTTATTCCTATTTTTTTCAAATCTTCACTATTATTTACTAATTCTTTTACCAAAATAATATCTAGCAACAATAGTTTTTCTTTTTCAACTCTGGCTAAAGTCGTTAAACAAGTCACAGGATACAAACAATCCTGGTTATTCCGGGATTTTAAACTTCCTTTTTCGGGATAATCCCAACTCAATAAATTAATTCCTGAACATGCTGCAAAAGTGATTGCATCAGCCGTAAATCGGGTATTGGTAACAATCCAGCAATTGGTTATTTTTTCTTTATTGGTAAAAAGTGAATAATTATTAATTCGCAGATCATTAAATCTCGAAAACACATACAGAGGCACTTTTACATCTGAAGCAGCGACATCTCCACCGTGAAATTTACATTCAACCATAGCAATTTCGTTATTTTTCTTAATCAAAATATCTATTTCATGCATAACGCAATTGCCTTGTAAAATCACATTTGTTTTTGTCTCATATTTTTCTGCTTCAAAAAGTCTAGCAATATATTTTTCGAAATAAAACCCCTCTGGTCCTAACATTTGTATTGCTGCTCTCAAATTGTAGCGTGCAGCATGAGAATGAGTATGCTTTTTCAGCAATGCAAAAGCTTTTTTGTAGATACTTTTGGTCGAAATTCCCTCGTAAATATCATTGGTAATTTCTTTCAGAATGGCTTCGGCAGTAAATTTATCGGCACCTGATTTTAATAAAGACGCAATGAGTTTTTCAGGATTAAAACTCACCACTTCTCCTGAATGTTTTACAACTCTCATATCGTATTAATTACTAATTATAACTAAAAAGACTCCTTTAAAGTTACGTAAAAAATACTAGGAATTTCTCTTTTGATAATAAAACGCAGGAATAAAAAGGATAACAAATAATGGCTGAATTAAAAATCTTCGAATATAGAATACTAAAAAATTATTATCTGCGCCGTAATAATGGAGCACTAAAAAAAGCGAAAGAATCAAGACAAAAAAAGCGATGATATATATATAAATGGAAAAACGAACCATCATTTTGTCTTTAAAAATAACATAAATCAACCCTAAAGAAATCAACATATTCACTGTATATCGAAACAATAAACTTAAAGACAATTTTGAAAAATCAAACTCAGGCAACGGCATTTGGTTATAATCCCCTCTAAAATAATTCAGAAACGGATCATAAAACAATTCATCTTCATAAAAACGAACTAATACAAAACAGAATAACAATCCTGCTGCAAGTATTAGTTTTTGACCGTGAGTATAAATTTTATTTAGCATACAATGAAAATTTATTAACCCAAATTACCCATAAAATAAAAACTACGCCATAAATAAATAGCGGAAAAACTATTTCATGCAAGAGTTCCCGCTGTTCAGGAAACCAATATAAAGCCATACAAAGCAAAGCAATCCGAATTACATTCAAAATATAAACAAAAACACTTCCGCCCAGTATAAAAAGTAAAGTAGTTTTGAATTTTCCTGAAAAAGAAACCACAAAGGAAACAAACAAAATAATAACGCTAATTGCATTACAACCTTCAATCATTCTAGCCATTAATTGCTGATTGTAATACAGCATAAGATAAGAAGCATTCGAAATTTCTTTTGCATAAAAATCAACATTAAACAAAGAAAAAAACTGTGCAGTATTTTTTGTCACAAGCCGGGTAATTCCATCAACAGCTTGTTCATTGAAACTTGATAAATAGGCATGATAAATCAAACTCAAAACTAGATAAGTCAGGAAAAACTTAGCCAGGAAAATCAAAAATGGACGGTATAGAATAAGGTATTTTTTCAAATTTTGAGTTTTTCAAATTTATACAATTTTATCAACGATTACAATTCAAAATAAATTTGACTCCTGTAGTATATTACTGTAATACATTTCGTTATATTTGAAAAACCAAAACCAATAAATTAACCAAAATGAAAAACATACTTTTAACCAACGTATTATTACTATTCGTAACAACACTATTTGCACAAGAAAATGGGAATAAAACTATCTTACTTGATTCACTACATATTCCGAGCACGGACAAAAACTACTCTTACATAAGAATAATAGAAAATTATAAAAGTCCTAAAAACTTATACACCGTTTCTGAATATTATAAATCTGGAAAATTAAGTATGACGGGGCTCACAAATGACAAAGACATCTTAAAATTTGAAGGACTACGCATTGATTATTACGAAAACGGAAACAAGAAACAAGAATCTAATTATATTGATAATAAACTTAATGGTACTCAAATAAAATACTATAAAAACGGTAATATAAAACAAAAATGTAACTATGCAGACAATAAACTAGCTGGCCAATTAACAGAATGGTACGAAAACAATCAAAAGAAATCAGAAAAAATAGTGAACTGGAATTCTGACAACAAAACGGAAGAAATTAAAATACTTCAATTTTGGAATACTGAAGGAAATCAAACAGTGATAGATGGCAATGGTCAAATGGAAGGTACAGATAAAGAATTCTTCGAAAAAGGAGAAATAAAAAACGGAGAAAAAGAAGGAATATGGAATGGCAAAAATTTAAAAAAAGACTACAGCTATACAGAAAACTATAAAAAAGGAAAATTACTTTCAGGAATTAGTACAGACAAAAACAACAATAAATATGATTACAAAGAACTCTCACAACAACCAATTCCTCTAAAAGGAATGACAAATTTTTATCAATATATAGGAAATAATTACAAGGCTCCAAAAATTGAAGGATTAAACGGAAAAGTATATATCAGATTTGTAGTTGACATAGAAGGAAATCTCGGTGAATTTAGAATTTTAAAGGATTTAGGCTATGGTACAGGAGAAGAAGCGATCAAAATCATTTCTAGTTACGGAAAATGGATCCCAGGAAAAATAAAAGGTATACCCACAAAAGCACAATATTCTATTCCATTGGCTATAAAAAATAAATAAAACTTATTCCTATAAATTATAATCGTCGAAAAATCCTCACTGTTAAAATATACAAAAACAATTGAATGAAAACCAACCTACTAACCACATTACTACTTTTGGCCTCAATAATTTCATATTCACAAATTATTGAACCAACCCGTTATAATCTGGATTCTTTACATAATCCAACCAACAAACAAAATTATAAATACATACGAGTTGTAGAAAACTACAAAAATCAACCCAACCTATTCATTTTCACAGAATATTATCGGTCTGGAAAAATAAACATGAAAGCTATTTCATCAAGAAAAGAGAAACCTTATTTTCAAGGACCTCGTTTAGACTATTATGAAAATGGAAATAAAAAACAAGAATCAAATTATATTGATAATAACCTAAACGGAAAACAACTGGAATGGTATGAGAATGGCGAAATTAAATCAGAGAAAGAAATAAGCTGGGATGCTGACAATAAAAATCCAATTATCAAAATAGTGCATTTTTGGAATAAAGACAAACAGCAAACTGTTATTGATGGTAATGGTCAATATGAAGAGGATGATGAAAATATTTATGAAAAAGGCCCAATAAAACTTGGTAAACGAGAAGGTGTATGGGAAGGAAAAAATCTTAAAGAAAATTTTAGCTTTTCAGAAATCTATAATGACGGAAAATTTATTTCTGGAATTAGCACAGATAAAGACAATAACAAACATCCTTATAAAGTCCTAATGGAAAAAGCTAGCCATACAAAAGGTATGAGAGATTTTTATAGTTTTATAGGAAGAAATTACAGAACTCCTAATATTCAAGGATTAAAAGGAAAAATTTATATCACATTTATAGTTGATACAGACGGTAGTCTTAGTAATTTTAAAATTCTAAGGGATCTTGGACATGGTACAGGTCAGGAAGCCATACGTGTATTAAAAAAAGCTGAAAAGTGGACTCCTGGAAAAGCAAGAGGAATTAATACAAAAGTCTTGTATTCTTTACCCATTAGTATAACGACTTCTTCTGGTTCTTCTAACTATTATCCTAATCAGGAGCCTACCTTCGAATCAGAAATGTTAAGAAATACAAATCCACACTGGTAAACCATAAAATAATTTAAAATCAAATTACTTATAAAAAAACCAATTAAATGAAAACCAACCTATTCATCACAACTTTTTTATTAGCCTCTTCTGTTTTATTTGCTCAAAATTCCAGAGACAAAGTATTTTATCTTGATTCATTACATAATATTGCAACAGAACAAAATTATCAATTCACTCGAATAGTTGAAGATTATCAATCTAAAAAAAACGTCTATGCTGTTTCAGAATATTACAAATCAGGAAAAATTAGTATGTCTGCCGTAACTAAAAACAAAAACAATCTACAGCTTGAAGGACTACGCATTGATTATTATGAAAATGGCAATAAGAAACAAGAAGCAAATTATGTTAACAATAAACTAAGCGGAAAACAATATTCCTGGTACGAAAACAACGGTAAAAAATCAGAAAAAGAGACTTCATTTGATGCCAAAAATAAAATAACAGAAACTAAAGTACTTCAATTTTGGAATCCAGAAGGAAATCAAACAGTAATAGATGGTAACGGTTTAATGGAAGAAACGGAAGGAGAATTCTACGAAAAAGGAGAAATCAAAGATGGAGAAAAGCAAGGCACCTGGGAAGGTAAAAGCTTAAAGAGAAACTACACTTTTACAGAAAAGTATAAAAATGGAAAACTAATTTCAGGAGTCAGTACTGATGCTAGTAATAACAATTATTCTTACAAAGAGCTATTAGAAAAACCTGTTCCCAGAAAAGGATTTACAGATTTCTATCAACATATTGGTAAAAACTTTAAAACTCCCGATGTGCCTGGAATAAAAGGAAAAATACAGCTAACTTTTGTTGTTGACAAAGACGGAACTATTAATGATATTAAAATTTTAAAAGACCTTGGTTACGACACCGCTAAAGAAGCAACAAAAGCTTTATTGACTTATGGAAAATGGACACCAGGAAAAATGAGAGGGATACCTACCAGAGTATTGTATTCTTTACCAATTTCAGTAAATAATGGTAATCAAAATAACTAATTAAAACTCCAATTATTGATTAAAAAATAAGTAGCTCGAACAAATTAAATATTTCAAAATATTCTATAGCACTAAACTAAAAAAACACCACCGTTTCAGATTCTAATCTAAAACGGTGGTGTTTTTTTAAATAATAATTTATTAAACTTTAAAATTTAAGCGTAAGACCAGCAACTACAGTCCTTGGCGGTTGTGCAGTTAAAGTTCCCTGACCTGTAAAATAAAGCTCATCAGTAAGATTATCCACTTTTAGTCCAATTCGATATTTTGGCTTATCATAAAATACGGTAGCCGTTACTAAAGTATAGCTTGGCAAAGTAAACACGCCTGTTGTTGCTGAGTTTCCACTTTTATGATCTCCAATATAATTTGCTCCAGCACCTATACCAAGTCCTTTTATTGTTCCTTTTTGAAAAGCATAACTAATCCATGAATTAACTAGGGTTGCCGGTCCAGCTGATGCCGGACGCCTTCCTTCAAGTGCTGTTGTAGATTTTGTAAGCTTACTGTCATTATAACCGTAACCAGCAATAATATTTAAGCCTTCAATAGGGTTTGCAATCAGTTCAAGTTCCACCCCTTTACTTTTTTGTGTTCCATTTTGTACAGTAATCACATAATTTTGTCCTCCAACATTTATCTCTTCAGGACGAGTCATATTACTTACAGAAATATCATAATAACTAGCTGTAAAACTCAATTTCCCTTGAAAAAGATCCATTTTTACTCCCCCTTCATACTGATTGGCATGCTGTGGTTTAAAAGTTCCTGAAACGTTTGGTGCAGTTTGCGTTGTTGGTGGCACGTTTGCAAATCCATTCATGTAGTTTCCAAATAAAGAAATACGATCCGGAAGAATTTGGTAAACAAGACCAAATTTTGGAGACACAGCAGTTTGCATATATTTAGAATTCGCCACAAGAGTCGCAGTTGCTTGATTGATAGTTCCACGATTTTCAAAACGATCCACTCTTAGACTCAACATTCCCATTAATCTATCAGTTAAATTTAGCACATCTGAAGCATATATACTATAAATATTACTCTTAGTATTATTCTTAGTTGGCGCTGCTGTAGATGCTGCAAGTCTGCTTTCAACGGCTGATTTAGAGATTTTAGTATAATTTGCATCACTTGGATTCAATCCGCTTACATTATCAAAAACGATGTAAGGAGAATTATCATTATTAATTGTCTGATTCAGATAATCAAGACCAATTACCATTCGGTTACGCAAACCTAATACTTTAAAGTCTCCTATGAAATTCTGTTGCAAATCTGTTGCGGTATTTTCTGTATTTTGTAATGAAACATTACGTTCTAACATTTCATCACTCGTAGCTCCTCTTAAAAAAGAATAAAGATAAAATCCGTTTGAACGACGACTGTTAGCTGAATAGATTGTTTGTGAATTCCAATTATCTGAAAGTTTATAATTGATTTGTCCCTTAATATTTACTGTAGGATTCTTCATTACCAAATCATTACTTGTAAACGATCTTTTCCAGTTAAAATTTAGTTCTTCTGGAGTAGTTGCTATATAAGGACGTACTCTGTTAAGAAATATGGTAGCCGGGCTGGTACCTTCAAGTGAGTAAAAGCTTGCTGTCAAACTAATATTTAAACGATCACTAGAACGATATTCTACTGTAGGAGCTATAAAAAATGATCTTTTAAAACCTGCATCCTGAAAACTATTTTGATTTTGATAAGCTGTATTTAAACGAAAAAATAATTTCTTTTCATTATTAACTGGTCCATAAATATCCGCACTTACACGGTTTAATCCATAACTACCAGTAGTATAATTTACTTCTCCTCCTAAAGTATCTAAAGGTTTTTTAGTTACAATATTAATTAAACCTCCAAAAGAGACTACTGCTCCTCCAAAAAGTGTTCCTGAAGGCCCCTTAATTAATTCAACACGCTCAATATTTGCCGGTTCAATTTCTCCATTAGTTTGCGATGGAACTCCGTCAACAAAAGCTGCTTCAGTTCTAAAACCACGCATTGCATAAAAAGAAGCACCATCACTATTAATACCTCTATTATTTTGTAATTTATAAACTCCCGGAGAATTTTTAAGCGACAAACTAAATTCAGTTACCATTTGCTCAGTTAAAAGAGTTTTAGGAATTGTGGTATATATTTGAGGATTTTCTAAGTTACCCAATGGCATTTTTGCAGCAGTAGTCGTTTTTTTTACTGAGAATTTATTTGTTCTTCCTCCATTAACCACTACTTCTTCTAATTGCTGATTGTTTTCTAAAAGAATAAAATCTTGTGTTTGATTTTCTCCCTCATTTATTACAATCTCGCGCTTTTGCTCACCCAAACCTACGTAACTTGCAATTAGGGTATATCTACCAGCTCTAAGATCTTTAAGAACATAATTCCCTTTAGTATCTACCTGAGCAGATTTTCCTCCCACAATGGCAACATTTACAAATTCTGCTGGCTTTCCATCTTTTGTTTTAACTGTTCCTCTAATACTTCCTCCATTTTGAGCCAGAACAACTAAATGTCCCATGACAAAACCGATGGTTAATACGAATCGAAATACTTTGTCTTTTACTTTTAAAAAAAATAATTTATTCATTTTTACAATGATGTTAATTAATACTATACTTATTGTTAATTATTTCACAAATATATAGTTTTAAATTAGACTTGTTATAAATAAAATTTTAATTTTAGTTTTAAAATGAATTAAGAGATTGAGAATTATTCGAATAAAATAAAAAAGAAGAAAATAATTGACTCATCATCATTTATAT
>NZ_JNCA01000015.1 GCF_000695795.1 Flavobacterium seoulense
ATTATAGCTTGTTAATAGCTGCAATAATTTTTTTAGAATTTGTTTTTAAATGAAGTTTTTCTTCGTTATCAAGAGTTATTAACAAGCTTGTTTTGGTTTAAATATTTAATTTTTAAGCTTTTTTGAATTTTAATTAACAACGGTTAATAATCGAAAAGTATTTTAAAATGTAAATAAGTATTTTTTTAAAAGGTATTAATAAAATCATTTTTTGTGTTTATAACTTTTCTAAAAATCGTTCAAACTTTTTTAGGTTTTTAAATTCCAATTTTGGATTAGATATTTTTTTAATACAACCAAAAAATACTTCTAATTTTCTTTCTTAACTTATTAACAATTCGTGTTAAATTAAAGTTAACTGAAAATCAGCTAATTATGAAACGCTATTAACAACTCAAAAAATTAACAAATTAATTATTGAATAAGAATTGATTTTCAATGTTTTATGAATTATTAAAAATGTTAATAAGCCGCTATTCTATTAATTTTCTGTTATTTATAGATGCAAAAGTAAATTTGATACTTAGGGTATTTTTTAAATAATAAAATACGAATAGTTTTTGGTAAATTTGCAACAAATTAAATACATAAAAATGAAAATCTCTATAGGAAACGATCACGCTGGTCCAGAATATAAAAAAGCAATTGTTCAATATTTAGAATCAAAAGGGCATCAGGTAACTAATTATGGTACTGATACCGAAGCTTCTGTAGATTATCCTGATTTTGGACATCCTGTTGCAACTGATGTTGAAGAAGGAAAAGCTGATTACGGAATTGTAATTTGCGGTTCAGGAAACGGAATTGCTATGACTGTTAATAAACATGCCGGAGTGAGAGCTGGTTTATGCTGGACTAAAGAAATTGCTTATTTAACACGTTTGCATAACGATGCTAATATTGTGAGTATTCCTGCCCGTTATACTTCAATTCAACAAGCTATCGAAATTGTAGAAACATTTTTAGAAACTGCTTTTGAAGGTGGAAGACACCAAAATCGTGTAGATAAAATTGCTTGTAAATAAAAAATTACGGTGCTTCGCACCAAATTAGATAGTAAAGCTCGGTTTTTCACCGGGCTTTTTTTATTTATTAAAATAATACCAGAATCTGAATAATTACAATTGTCCAAAACTTAAATAAATAACTTCGTTTAGCAATTTTATGCCTGAAAATCAACATAGATAATCCGGATCCAATGGTTCCACCAAAAAAGGTAAAACTTAAAAGTGTTTTTTCAGAAATTCTTCTTTTGTAGTTTTTTGCTAAATATTTATCATAGCCAATAAGAAGAAAAGCTAAAAAATTGATTGTTAATAAAGCATAGAATAAAGAAAGCATTAGTATCAAATTAAAAACAAAGATATTATTTTAGCGAATAGAAAAATATACCAATGACTAATATACAATTTATATCAAAATCAGTTGCTACAGCAGCTATAAACATTCAAAATACGGTTCAATTATTAGAAGAAGATTGCACCATTCCGTTTATTTCCCGTTATCGAAAAGATAAAACAGGTAATTTGGATGAAACGATTATTGAACAAATTGCTAAACTTCAAAAAGAATACGAAACCATCGTAAAACGAAAAGAAGCCATTTTAAAATCAATCGATGAGCAAAACGCATTGACATCTGAATTAGATAAAAAAATCCAGCAAAGCTTCGATTTACAGGAATTAGAGGATTTTTATCTGCCGTTTAAAAAGAAGAAAAAAACCAAGGCCGATGTGGCTCGTGAAAACGGATTGGAACCTTTGGCGAAAATTATCATGGCGCAAAATAACGATGATGTTGATTTTATTTCGACAAAATATATCAATGAAAATGTTATTAATAAAGAAGCCGCTTTACAAGGCGCACGTGATATTATTGCCGAATGGATTAATGAAAATATTTCTGTTCGTAAACAATTGCGAAGATTGTTTCAGCGTAAAGCTACCATTACAACCAAGGTAGTAAAAACAAAAAAGGATGAAGCAGACGCTCAAAAATTCAACCAATATTTCGATTGGTCAGAACCGTTAACAAAAGCACCTTCGCATCGTTTATTGGCAATGCTTCGTGCCGAAAACGAAGGATTTATCAAGTTCAAAGTAGAAGTTGATATTGATGAAGCTTATGATATTATTGACGAATTGGTTTTAAAAGGGCAAAGTCCGGCAACGTCACATGTGCAATTAGCTATCGAAGATTCGTATAAAAGATTACTAAATCCTGCAATTTCTAATGAAACTTTACAAGAAGCCAAAGCTAAGGCTGATGCCAATTCGATTCAGGTTTTTGCTAATAATTTAGGGCAATTATTGTTGGCACCACCATTGGGTGAAAAACGAATTTTAGCTATTGATCCTGGATTTAGAAGTGGTTGTAAAGTGGTTTGTCTGGATGAAAAAGGCGATTTGTTATACAATGAAACCATTTATCCACACGCACCTCAAAATGAAAGCGCGATGGCGATGAAAAAAATCCGTTCGATGGTGAATGCTTATAATATTGAAGCCATTTCGATAGGAAATGGTACCGCTTCACGCGAAACAGAATTCTTTATCAAAAAAATTGCTTTGGATAAGCCGGTTCAGGTTTTTGTAGTTTCTGAGGCTGGAGCTTCGGTGTATTCGGCTTCTAAAACGGCGAGAGAAGAATTTCCAAATTATGATGTAACGGTGCGTGGTTCGGTTTCTATTGGTCGTCGTTTGAGTGATCCTTTGGCCGAATTGGTAAAAATTGATCCAAAAGCCATTGGCGTAGGCCAATACCAGCATGATGTAGATCAAAGTAAACTGAAAGAAGAATTGGATACTACAGTAATTCGTTGCGTGAATTCGGTTGGCGTAAATATCAATACGGCATCTAAACATTTGTTAAGTTATGTGAGTGGAATAGGAGAGAAGCTTGCCGAAAATATTGTTAATTATCGCTCTGAAAACGGTCCTTTTGAAGACAGAAAACAATTAAAAAAAGTACCTCGATTAGGCGAAAAAGCCTATCAGCAAGGTGTGGCTTTTATTCGAATAAAAGACGGAAAAAATCCATTGGATAATTCGGCGGTGCATCCCGAAGCGTATGGAATTGTTGAAAAAATGGCAAAAGATTTAAAGTTAAAAGTTGGTGATTTAATTGCCAATAAAGAAAAAACAGCTTTGATTAAAGCAGAAAATTATATTACGCCCGAAATAGGTTTGTTAACTTTAAAAGACATTATTAAAGAATTAGAAAAACCAGGATTGGATCCGAGAAAATCAGCGAAAGTATTTGAATTTGATCCCAATGTAAAATCGATTAAAGATTTAAAAACAGGAATGATTTTGAACGGAATTGTCAATAACATTACCAATTTTGGCTGTTTTGTTGATATTGGAATTAAAGAAAGCGGATTAGTTCATATTTCTCAGCTCAAAGCAGGTTTTGTAAGCGATGTGAATGAGGTTGTAAAACTACATCAGCACGTTGAAGTAAAAGTCACTGAAGTGGATGAAGACAGAAAACGTATTCAGTTAACGATGGTTTTGTAAAACAGTAAAAACAAAAAATCCCAAAATCCAATTATGACATTAGATTTTGGGATTTTTAATAAAAAATAAATTTTTTATTTAGTTTCGTCTTCTTTTTTATCAGCAGGCTGATCTCCGTCTTTAGCAGCATTTTTGAATTCCTTAATTCCACTACCTAAACCTTTCATTAATTCCGGAATTTTTTTACCTCCAAAAAGTAATAAAATAACTGCCACTATAACAAGGATTTCTGGTAAACCTAATCTTCCCATGATTGAATAATTTATGCCGAAGCAAATTTGTAATAAAAACTGGCTACAAATATAATTAGAATAACTTAATTAGGAACTCATTTTAAGACAATTATTTAGTTTTTATAACGTTAAAAATTATTTAATTTTTTTTAAATTATTTATAATCATAAGCTAATAGCTACGGCATACATTGCTTTACATTAATTATTATATTTGTGAAATAAAGAAAAAATATGTCTGGTAAAAGATTAAAAAGAAAGAAACTTCACAAGAAATTATTCACTAAAAACCGATTGGTTATATTGAATGAAGATACTTTTGAGGAAACTTTTTCTTTAAAACTTACTTTGATGAATGTTTTTGTGGTGGCTACATTAGGAGCTATTTTTTTAATTACGGTGACAACTTTTATCATCGCTTTTACACCTTTACGGGAATTTATTCCGGGATATTCTTCGACAAAATTGAAAAAAGATGCTACTGAATTAGCATTAAAATCTGATTCCCTAACCATGGCTCTAAAGAAAAACGAAGCCTATATTCAATCGATTCAAAAAGTACTTAATGGACAATTAGATTATGCTAAATTCAATAAAGATTCCATTTTAGCTGTTGCGACAGATACAATTGAAAAAACTGATTTATCACCATCGAAAGAAGAATTAGAATTGAGAGCTGAGGTAGAAAAAGAAGATAAAAAAGCACAGCAAACGGTGTCTAAAAAGAAGAAAAAGTAAGTACTTGATTTATTAAAATGGAATTTATTTTTCTTCGAAAAAAATTAATCAGCAAAACAAAATGTCAATAAAATCAATAGCGGCAAAACTATTTGCTAAAAATATTTATAAAAAAACACAGCTTTGGGCAAGAAATCCAGTTGCTACGCAACAAGCCGTTTTTGAAAGTTTAATCAAAGATGCGCAGCAAACGCAATTTGGAAAAGACCATCATTTTGATCAAATTAAAACTACCGAAGATTTTGCTAAAAAAGTTCCCATTCGGGATTATGAAGATTTAAAATCTTATGTGGAGAAAGTAGTAAAAGGCGAGGAAAATGTGTTGTGGAAAGGCAAACCTTTGTATTTTGCAAAAACGTCGGGAACCACTTCGGGAGCTAAATACATTCCGTTGACTAAAGAATCTATGCCGTATCATATTGAAGCGGCCCGAAATGCGATTTTGCATTATATTCATGAAACGGGTAAAGCCGATTTTGTAGATGGAAAAATGATTTTCCTGCAGGGAAGTCCTATTCTGGAAGAAAAATACGGAATTAAATTTGGACGACTTTCAGGAATTGTAGCACATTTTGTTCCAAAATATTTACAAAAAAACCGCATGCCTTCCTGGGAAACCAATTGTATCGATGATTGGGAAACCAAAGTAGATGCGATTGTAGAAGAAACATTCGATAAGAATATGACGGTGATTTCTGGAATTCCGTCCTGGGTGCAAATGTATTTTGAGCGTTTACAACAAAAAGGAGGGAAGCCGATTGGAGACATTTTCAAAAATTTCAATTTGTTCATTTACGGAGGTGTGAATTATGAACCCTATCGGGCGAAATTTGAAAATTTAATTGGTAGAAAAGTAGATAGTATCGAATTGTTTCCGGCTTCGGAAGGTTTTTTCGCTTATCAGGATTCCCAAAAAGAAAAAGGAATGTTGTTATTGTTGAATTCTGGAATTTTCTACGAATTCATAAAATCGGACGAATTTTATACTGAAAATCCAAAACGTTATACCATTGGCGAAGTAGAATTGGGCGTGAATTATGTGCTAATTATTTCTACGAATGCGGGACTTTGGGGCTATAATATTGGCGATACCGTTCTGTTTACTTCGTTGAAACCGTATCGTGTCATTGTTTCGGGCAGAATCAAACATTATATTTCGGCTTTTGGCGAACACGTTATTGGTAAAGAAGTTGAAAGTGCTTTACAGGAAGCTGTCGAAGGAACTAACATTCGTGTAAACGAGTTTACTGTTGCACCTCAAATCAATCCTGAAAGTGGTTTACCGTATCACGAATGGTTTATAGAATTTGATTCTGAAACTTCTGGAGAACCTGAAAATTTAGAACATTTTGCGGAAGCGATAGATAATGCCATGCGTAAACAAAACATTTACTACGACGATTTGATTGTAGGCAATGTGTTGCGAAAAGTGGTTGTTACCAAAGTGCCAAAAAATGGTTTTCAGGAATACATGAAATCCATTGGGAAATTAGGAGGTCAAAATAAAATTCCGAGACTTTCTAATGATAGAAAAATTGCTGATTTTTTATCTAAAAACTAATGAAAGAAACTAAAAATACATCAAGAACCAGAGCTCAGGAATCATCGGCGGCTATTGAAAAAATGTACATTACCATGCGACATTTATTCAATAGAGGATTTTATAAACCAATGGGAATTTCGGGCGATACTTTGCGTGAAGCATTATTGACTTTAAGACCTGAAATCTACGGTAATATTGCCGATGAAAAAGTAGAATTAAAAGGACTTTTGTATGTAATTGAGCGTTTGCCGGTAGGAATTGAAGAATGCCGATTTATCAATTTAACTTCTGATGAAGGTTATTCTAAATCGCATTTTCAACCAATAATTCCACCAAAAAGAAGACGTAATTGTTACCGAATTGACGAAGAACAAATGAATGTCGAAATCACTCGTGGACGTTCGGACATTTATGATATTTTGACGCATCTGACTTTTATTTTCATCGAATCACATAAAATAAAAGACCGTGTTTTACTTGACGATGGAGGCGAAGTTTCGCGCGATTGGTTAAAATTAGAGCAAGCGGTTTTAAAAAATGAAAAGTTAAGTCTGATAGAAAAAGAAATTGCTATTTCGCATGCAGCAAATATTCTGGCCCGAACTTTTGAAGATGTATTAGAAATCTATGACGATTTTGCTTCGGTAGATGTCCCGGATCGTTTTTTACATATCATTTTTTGGTTAGGAAAATTAGCCATCGAAGAGGTAATGGGAAATAATAAAAGAACGATTACTTTCAGTCCGATTCTTAGAGAGCGTTTAGGGCATCATATGCACGGCGAAATATGGGCAACGAATATCAAGGAGGTTTTAAAAGAAAATCAGCTTTTAGACCGTCCTATTCATATAATTAGTGCCAATATGCATTCGGTAATGAATTCTATTTTTGCTAAAAATGTTTTGAAAACGGCTCTTAAAGGCAAATCTGATTTTGATATCTATGGAGAATTAAGCAAATCATCGGCTAACGAAATTAGAAATTCGGTTAAAGAAGTGGCTTTACAACAAGGAATGATTTTTTTGCCAGAAACTGTAGGAACCAACATTGATGTTCAAATTTTTGATACCGCTAAAATTGACTGGTCAACAACTTCTTTCCCAAATGCTAATTTTGGTGATCAAAAACCAGTGTTGATTGTAATGGATTATGCCTTTGGCGAACAAGCGTATGAAACCGTTGATGAGTTATTGAAACCGTATAAAAAGAATATTTTTCTCAATGTAGAATCGGTTTCGATTATGGGAAAAGCAGGAATTCTGGAAGGAGAAAAGGGAGATATCATGATTCCGAATGCGCATATTAATGAAGGAACGGCTGATAATTATTTTTTCGAAAATGAATTAACTCCCGAAATGTTTCAGGGTAATAATATTGCTGTTTTTTCGGGTTCTATGGTTACCGTTTTGGGAACTTCATTACAAAACAGGGATTTATTGAAGTTTTTCCATGATTCGACCTGGAGCGTTATTGGCTTAGAAATGGAAGGTTCTCATTATCAAAAAGCCATTCAATCAGCATCTAAAATTAGAAAAAGTATCCCAAAAGATGTCAAAGTGCGTTATGCTTATTATGCATCGGATAATCCGTTAGAAACCGGAAGTACGCTCGCTTCAGGCGGACTGGGAACTACGGGTGTAAAACCTACTTATTTGATTACTATTAAAATATTAGAACAAATTTTTAATATCAGTTAGAAAATAATTGATGAACATATACTTATGAAAAGAATATTGATTACAGGTGCAGCGGGATTTTTAGGTTCTCATTTATGCGATCGTTTTATCAAAGAAGGATATTTTGTTATAGGAATGGACAATCTCATTACAGGAGATTTGAAAAATATTGAACATTTATTCAAACTGGAAAATTTCGAATTTTATCATCATGATGTGAGTAAATTTGTTCACGTTCCAGGCGAATTAGATTATATTTTGCATTTTGCCTCACCGGCAAGCCCGATTGATTATTTGAAAATTCCAATTCAGACTTTGAAAGTTGGTTCACTTGGAACACATAATTTATTAGGATTAGCAAGAGTTAAAAAAGCCCGAATTTTGATTGCATCTACTTCTGAAGTTTATGGAGATCCATTAGTTCATCCTCAAACGGAAGATTACTATGGAAATGTAAATACGATAGGTCCAAGAGGTGTTTATGACGAAGCCAAAAGATTCCAGGAATCCATCACGATGGCGTACCATACTTTTCACGGTGTAGAAACGCGTATTGTTCGAATTTTTAATACTTACGGGCCAAGAATGCGTCTTAACGACGGTCGTGTAATTCCGGCTTTTATTGGTCAGGCGATTCGTGGCGAGGATTTAACCATTTTTGGTGATGGGTTGCAAACGCGTTCGTTTTGCTATGTAGACGATCAGGTAGAAGGAATTTTCCGTTTGCTGCATTCTGATTATGTGTATCCGGTAAACATTGGAAATCCAGATGAAATTACCATCAAGGATTTTGCTGAAGAAATCATCAAATTAACAAGAACCAATCAAAAAGTGGTGTATCATCCTTTGCCAATAAATGATCCATTACAGCGTCAACCGGATACTACCAAAGCCAAAGAATTATTAGGTTGGGAAGCTAAAGTAGGTCGTGCCGAAGGAATGAAAATCACCTATGAATACTTCAAATCGTTATCTCCGGAAGAACTTTCTAAAGAAGAGCATAAGGATTTTACGGATTATATTAAGTAAAAATGGAAAAGCCTTTAGTATCTGTAATTATACCAACATTCAATTCTGAAAAATACATTTCAGATACTATTATTTCTGTCCAAAATCAAACGTATCAAAACTGGGAAATCATCTTGGTTGACGATGGTTCGACAGATGAAACCCAAACAATAATAACTTCATTTCTAACGGATAAAAGGATTCAATTTTATTCGTTAGAAAAAAATTTAGGAACTGGAGTTGCAAGAAATTTTGCTTTGGAAAAAGCCAATGGAAAGTATATTTCTTTTCTGGATGCCGATGATTTGTGGAAATTGGATAAATTGGAAAAGCAAATCAATTTCATGAAAACAAATAATTTACCGTTTACTTTTTCGTTTTATGATTGTATTGATGAGCAAGGAAATTCATTGAATAAAAGAGTAGAAGCACCACGAAATTTATCTTATTTGCAATTGTTTTTTTGCAATTATGTAGGCAATCTGACGGGAATTTATGATGTAGATTATTTTGGAAAAATAAATATTTCTAATATTCGAAAACGTCAAGATTGGATGCATTGGCTTACTATTTTAAAAGAGATTAAAACGGTTAAACCAGTTCCTGAAAGTTTGGCAATTTATAGAATCAGGGAAAATTCGCTTTCTACTTCTAAGACTGCTTTAATTCAATATAATTTTGCGGTTTACAGGCAGTTTCACGGCTTTAATTTAGTAGTTTCCAGCTTGTGTATGATTGGGTTTTTAATTACGCAATTAGCGATAAAACCACGATATATTAAGAGCATTTAATTATTTTTTATATCCAATTTTTGTTCTTGGTTTCTGCTCCTCTTTTTTATTGGTTAACTCATCTAAATAAGAGAAAACCAATTCAATATTTTTACCTTGATTTTCTAGTTTCTTTTGAATTTGGACAATATCCAATTTTATTTCGGTGGTATCGAGAAGCATTTGTCTTACTTTGGCAAAAATCCTCATAATTTGAATATTGGTTTGAATGGCTTTTTCGCTATTCAAAACACTTGATAACATTAAAATGCCGTGTTCAGTGAATACAGAAGGTAATTTTCGTGTTCCGCCCCAACTTGAGGTCACAATTTGTGACTTCAAGTTTTGAAATTCAGTTTCAGTAAGTTGAAACATAAAATCTTCGGGGAATCGAGAAATGTTACGTTTAACAGCTTGATTTAAAACTTTGGTTTCAATTCCATAAAGTGATGCTAAATCTCTATCTAGCATTACTTTTTGATTTCTAATGTAGTAGATGTTATTAGAAATTGTTTCTTCCGAAAGAATAAGTTTGGAGTCCATCGCTTAGTATTTAGAAATACTAATATACGATTTTATTTACATTATAAGAAAGATGTAAATTGTTTTAGTTTTCCTCTTGCGGTTCTTTCTAATGTGTCTTTTCGAATGAATTCAAAATTTAGGTTGGGCTCTAAATATAAAGTTATTACCTGTTCTATTTTTTGAATTTGTGACAAATCTAATTCGGTTTCGCTTACATATTCAATTTCAAAACTGTCGATTTTTTGTTGTTTGATAACAAATTCTTTGACGTTTCCATCGTCTTCAATAATCGATTTGGTTACATAATAAAATGTCAATCCTGGCGATTTTTTTCCACTTGGGAGAATGGCTACATCATTGGTTCTACCAATAAGTTGTTTTAGAATGGGTTTTTCTAAAGTACTTTTTTCATCCAAAATTCCAATATCACCAATATCATAACGGATAAAAGGATGCGCTTTGTTGAACAAAGAAGTAATTACAATTCGACCTGCTGATCCGTAAGGCAAAACCTGATTGTTTTCATCCAGAATTTCCACAAACAGCGTTTCGGAATTGATTCGCCATCCGTTTTCGGGGTTTTCGAAAGCAATCAAATCCAGTTCTGAAGCGCCATATTCATTGACAATTGGAATTCCAAATTGCATTTCTAACAATTTTCTATCATCCTCAAAAAGCATTTCGGAAGTGACCATACATACTTTCAAAGTGGGACAAATTTCCTTTAAGATGAGGTTTCGCTTTCGTAAAAATTTGGCAAACAAAACAATTGAACTCGTGTAGCCGTTGAGGTAATCGAATTTTGTATTTTCGAATTTTTTCAGTATTTTTTCTAAAACTGCATCCGATAAATCAAAAACAGGAAACCGATAACGCTTACTCAAAAAATCCTTAAAACGTTCTTTTCTGTATCCGATAAAATCCAACGCAATGCCATAAAACCGAGCTTGCAGCGAACGATTAAAATCGATACCAAACGAGCCAAAACGATACATATTTGAAGCCCAGGTTAGGGCATGAGTATATTTGTCTTTGGCAAAAATAAAAGGTTCTCCACTGGAACCAGAAGTTTTATTAATGTAACAGTTTTGTATTGTAAAACCTTTAGAGATTCTATTTTTTAAAGGAATTTGAAGATTAGTTTTGTTTAAAACAGGTAAATCTTCCCAGTTTTTATATTCTTTGGAGCCGACTAAATTTTGATAAAAGGCATTGTTTTGTAAATGATAATCAACAATAGCTTGTTTCTGATTTTCAATAAATTGCTTTTTTTCTTGAGGAGAAAGTGCAACTATTTTGTCCAAATCGGATTTTGCTTTCTTAATTGGGAAAGCATTTAGTTGCAGCGAAAGGTCGAAAATAGAAAACATCAAAACTGTTATTTCTTCAAAAATAATATTATAACAAGAACTAAAGGTGTAGAATCGACAACTTTTTAATAAATAATTATTTTTTCAGTTCAAAAGCAATTATTTTTGCAGCACTCTAAAAATGAGTTTTTGCAACTAAAATTTAAAGACATGAATATATTACTATTGGGTTCAGGAGGAAGAGAGCATGCATTTGCATGGAAAATGGTTCAAAGTCCGCTTTGTGATACCCTTTTTATGGCACCTGGAAACGCCGGAACGGCTGAAATTGCAACTAATGTAAACATTGCGGTAACCGATTTTGAAGCCATCAAAGCTTTGGTTATCAAAGAAAACATCCAAATGGTTGTGGTAGGTCCTGAAGATCCTTTAGTAAGAGGTATTTATGACTTTTTCCTGGCTGATTCAGCTTTAAGTCATGTTCCGGTAATTGGTCCTTCAAAATTAGGAGCAACATTGGAAGGAAGTAAAGAATTTGCTAAAGAATTTTTGGTAAAACATAAAATTCCTACTGCAGCTTATGATAGTTTTACTGCCGAAACGGTTGAAAAAGGATGTGATTTCTTAGAAACTTTAGCTCCGCCTTATGTATTAAAAGCAGATGGTTTAGCAGCTGGAAAAGGAGTGTTGATTATTCAGGATTTAGAAGAAGCTAAATCTGAATTAAGAAATATGTTAGTAGGTCAAAAATTTGGTGCTGCAAGTTCAAAAGTGGTTATCGAAGAATTTTTGGACGGAATCGAATTGAGCTGTTTTGTATTGACTGACGGGAAAAGCTATAAAATTTTACCAACAGCCAAAGATTACAAACGTATTGGTGAAGGTGATACAGGATTGAATACAGGCGGAATGGGAGCGGTTTCTCCGGTTCCTTATGTTGATGCAGTGTTGATGGAAAAAATTGAAACCCGCATTGTAAAACCGACTATCGAAGGTTTTCAAAAAGACGGAATTCCGTATAAAGGTTTTGTTTTTATTGGATTAATCAATGTTAAAAACGAACCAATTGTAATTGAATACAATGTTCGAATGGGAGATCCGGAAACTGAAGTAGTTATTCCAAGACTAAAAACGGATTTAGTAGAATTATTTCAGGCTGTAGCCAATGAAAAATTAGACAAAATTGAATTAGAAATAGACGAAAGAAGCGCTACTACTGTAATGCTTGTTTCTGGCGGATATCCTGAAGATTTTGAAAAAGGAAAAGTAATTACTGGTTTAGAAAACGTAAATAATTCTATTGTTTTTCATGCAGGAACAAAATTAGATAACGGAAATGTAGTTACTAATGGAGGTCGTGTACTGGCAATTACTTCTTATGGTAATTCTTTCCAGGAAGCTTTGGCACAATCATACCAAAACATTGAAGCTATCCATTTTGACAATGTGTATTTTAGAAAAGATATTGGTTTCGATTTAGTTTAAAATCGGAACCAATTAGACATAAAAAAACGTCCCGATAAAGCTATCGGGACGTTTTTTTATATAAACTTGTATTGTTTTTTTCTTCTTATTTAAAGAAAGAGTGAGCTGTAGTATCTTGATTTTCAGTTCCAGCAGCGTCAAAAATACGTAATTGTTTGATCCAGTAAACAATTGCAGCTGAACAGATAATCATAAAAATCCAGTTAATTGTATTAGCGCCAAACCAAGAAATTAGTTCTAATGAACGTAACCAATCTAATGGTAAGAAAAGAAAATCAACAAAAAGAGATTGTATTCCTTCGAAAAATGCTTTCATGATATAGAATTTAAATTTTATGAATCGTTGTTATAAATTAGTAAATATTTAAAATTTATTATGCCAATAAAATTTTACTATAACTCGTTTCCTTTTTAAACAAGTATTATATTTACAGTCACAAAAGTATAAAATATCCTTATGATTACAAGTGTTTTTAAAAAATCTACACCATTAAATTTTTCTTTAGTAGTATTTTTGATATTGTTTTTTGGTTTTATATACCAAATTCAGGATTTAGCTTGGTCACATTCGGCTATTTTAGTTTTAGAAAAAATAGGAATTGGCTTGATTATTCTGGCTTCGGCATTGATTACTACTTTTGTAACAAAAAAGAATGATCTGAGCAGAGACAGTGCTTACAGCATTTTGTTTTTCCTGTTGTTTCTACTTTTTTTTCCGTCACTTTTTGACAATTTCAATCTTGTTTTAGCTAACTTTTTTATTCTTTTGGCTTTTCGACGACTTATTTCGTTACAATCTCAAAAAGTTTCTAAAGAGAAAATATTTGATGCTTCTATATGGATTTTTGTGGCTTCATTATTTCATTTTTGGTGTATTCTTTATCTAATATTAGTTTTTATTTCGATAATTGCTCACGTTGCAGGCGATTATAGAAACTGGATTTTGCCTTTTATTGCTTTTTTTGCAATAGCAATTCTTTTTGCTTTGTATTCGTTATTATTTAATAATGATGCCATTAATTATATTGTAAATGGAGTTCAGACTAATTTTAGCATTGATTATTTTACTAATGATTATCAAAACGCAGCTTTGTCTATTTATGCTACAATGGCGTTGTTTTTCATTATTTCAATTGCAATGACTTTATCATCAAGGCCATTATTGTTGCATGCTTCGTTTAAAAAAATCTTATATGCTTTTTTTATTGGTGTAGTTATCTATGTAATTTCAGAGGGAAAAAGCAACGATTTATTAGTGTTTACAATTGCTCCTTTAGCAATGATGGCAACAAGTCACATCGAAATGCCACAAATTAAACTCAATCAGGAATTAGCTTTAGGAATAGTAATGTTGTGCAGTTTATTTGCTTTTTTCTCCCAAATTATAGTTTGATTCCGTAAGCCAAATCGCCTGCGTCTCCAAGACCCGGAACAATATAACTATGCTCATTTAGTTTTTCGTCTAAAGCGCCAATCCATAAATGGCAATTGTCTGACAGATGTTTTTCCAGATAAGCAATTCCTTCAGGAACGGCGATTGTTACGGCAATATGAATGGTTTTAGGAATTCCTCTTTCAATCAGTTTGTTATAAACCGCAACAATAGATTGTCCTGTGGCAAGCATAGGATCGATTAATAACAAGCATTTGTCAGTAATATCAGGAATGGCCTGATATTCAACTTTTATTTCAAAATCATCGTCGTTATTAGGATGATGTCTGTAGGCTGAAATAAATCCGTTTTCGGCCTGGTCAAAATAATTTAAAAAACCTATATGCATCGCTAATCCAGCTCTTAGAATGGAGCAAAGCACAATGGGATTAGCAATTTGAGTTGTTTTTTTGATTCCAATGGGAGTTTGGATTTCGATATCATTGTAGGCTAATTCTTTGCTTAATTCATAAGCCATAATTTCGCCAATGCGTTCGATATTTCGTCTAAAACGCATCGCGTCTTTATGGATATTTACATCTCTTATTTCTCCTAAAAAATGATTTAAAATGCTGTTTTTTTCTGATAGATTATGGATTTTCATAGGAGAATAAAGGTTTGTTATAATGACAAATAGAAAGTTGAATAGTAATTTTTTTATAAAAGTATAAAAAGTATCTTTGTCTAAATAAAAAGATAAATATGTTTTCAAAATTAGCTTATTCCGTTTTTGAGCAAAGTATAAAAGATTATCATCAGTTTGATAATGTAGACCAACCTATAAACAATCCTTATCCAAAGGAACAGTTTGAGCATTTATTGTATTTAAAAAACTGGATTGACACCGTTCAATGGCATTTTGAAGATATTATTCGTGATCCGCAAATCGATCCTGTTGCTGCTTTGACTTTAAAAAGAAGAATTGATGCTTCTAATCAGGAACGTACGGATATGGTGGAATATATTGATAGTTATTTTCTACAAAAATACAGCAAAGTTGTTGTAAAAGAAGAGGCTAAAATCAACTCTGAAAGTCCGGCATGGGCATTTGACCGTTTGTCAATTTTGGCTTTAAAAATTTATCACATGACTGAAGAAGCTACTCGTGCTGAAGCTTCACAAGAACACAGAGATAAATGTCAGGAAAAATTAAACGTACTTTTAGAGCAAAGAACAGATTTATCTACAGCCATTGATGATTTGTTGACTGATATTGAAAATGGAGACAAATTCATGAAAGTGTACAAGCAAATGAAAATGTACAATGACGATGAATTGAATCCTGTTTTGTACCAAGGAAAGAAATAATTGAAAAGTCAGTTGACTCCAAAAATAAAGCATATCGCCGTCATGAGACTTTCCGCTATGGGAGATGTCGCCATGACGGTTCCTGTTTTACGCGCTTTTGTAAAACAGTATCCTACAATTAAAATAACGGTAATTTCCCGACCATTTTTCAAACCTTTTTTTGACGGAATACCGAATCTTTCATTTTTTGCTTTCGACGAAAAAGAAAGACATAAAGGTTTCTTAGGACTATTACGCTTGTTTAGTGATTTAAAACAATTAAAAATCGATGCTTTTGCTGATTTGCATAGTGTACTCCGATCTAAAGTGGTACGAACACTTTTTGCTTTAAGCGGAAAAAAAGTCGCTGCTGTTGACAAAGGCCGTGAAGGTAAAAAAGCATTAACGGCTCTTGAAAATAAAGTGTTCAAGCAGCTGCCAACGATGTTTGAAAATCATATTCAGGTATTTAAAAAATTAGGTTTTGACATCGATTTATCGAATCCCGTTTTTCCTGAAAAAGCTGTTTTAAGTTCTGAAATTGTTTCGATAATAGGCGAAAACCATCAGAAACTAATTGGAATTGCGCCTTTTGCACAATATGAATCTAAAGTCTATCCTTTAGATTTAATGCAGCAAGTGATTTCGAAATTAGCTGAAAATAAAAATCATACTATTTTGCTTTTTGGCGGAGGAAAAAAAGAAATAGAAATTTTGGATTCTATTTCGTCTCCATACGAAAATGTAATCAATATGGCTGGAAAAATAAAATTTCAGCAGGAATTACAATTGATTAGTAATCTGGATGTGATGCTTTCTATGGATTCCGGAAATGCTCATATTGCAGCCATGTTAGGCGTAAAAGTGGTTACACTTTGGGGCGCTACACATCCTTTTGCCGGATTTTCACCATTTAATCAACCATTGAAAAACGCTTTGGTTTCTGATAGGGAAAAATATCGATTATTGCCTACTTCGGTTTACGGGAATAAGATTGTTTCAGGTTACGAAGAGGCTATGCGAACGATTACGGTCGATTCTATTCTACAAATTTTAAAGTAATGTAAGTAAGGAAGTTAAAATGTATTTTTAGCAAAGCCTTATATTTCCTGAGTTTTTTATTGAAAGAATAATTTTATAAATTATTTAACAAACAGCTTTTAAATTATTAGTATTAAAAATACTACTTTGGCTCGCCATTAAATTGATTTTGTGAGCAGAAGTAATATTTTAAATCATTACTATTTATGAAAAAAACTATAGGTCTAGTTACAATTTTCTTCTTATGTTCATTTTCAGTTTTTTCTCAAAAAGCAACTATTTCAGGTGTTATCACCGATGCTAATGAAAAAACTCCCGTTTACAATTCAGTTGTAGCTTTGTTAACTCCTATAGATTCTATCTTATACAAATTTACCCGATCGGATAAACAAGGAAAATTTAATCTCAAGAATGTAAAATCAGGTGATTATATACTGATGACTTCACACAATCAATACGCCGATTATGTGGATGTGATTACTATGAATGAAAATGAAAAAAAGCTGGGAACTATTCCTTTAAGGAGTAAAATTGAGCTTTTAAGAGAAGTAGTAATTAAAACAGGATCTATAAGAATTAAAGGTGATACCACCAGTTACAGAGCCAGTGATTTTAAAGTAGATGCCAATGCAAATGTGGAAGAATTACTTAAAAAACTTCCCGGAATTCAGGTAGATAGAAACGGAGCTATAAAAGCGATGGGAGAAACGGTACAAAAAGTATTGGTAGATGGCGAAGAATTTTTTGGTGATGATCCGGGTATGGCCGTTAAAAATTTACGTGCCGATGCAGTAAAGGAAGTTCAGGTATTTGATAAGAAAAGTGAACTGGCTGAATTTACAGGAATTGACGATGGAAAAACCCAAAAAACAATCAATCTGAAATTAAAAGAAGATAAGAAAAAAGGATATTTTGGTAAAATAGACGGAGCGAATCAGCCGTTTACAGATGCTGATTCCAGATACAATACTAATTTAATGTTTAGCAGTTTTAAAGGCAAAAGGAAATTATCTGCTTTTTTATTAAATGGAAATACGGGTCAAGATGGACTGGGTTGGGAAGACAGTGAAAAATTTGGAGCCCGTGATAACAATATTAGTATGAATATGGATGATGATGGAAATGTAAGCTATGAATGGGTAGGAGACAATAATGATGGCGAACCGCGTATTAATACGCAAAATGGATTTATCAAAAATACGAATGCAGGATTGCAGTACACTAACAAGTGGAATGACAAACAAAACCTGAATATTTCGCCAAAATTCAATAACCAAATTTACACTAATAACAGCAGCAGAATTTCCCAAACACAAGTGGGTGAAACGCAATTAAATGAAAACCGATCTACGGTAACTAATGTTGACAGAAGTAATTTTAAGCTTAATGCGGTTTATGATGTAAAATTAGATTCGGTAAATTCTATAAAATTCTCTGCCAGAACTAATTTTTATGATACTAACAGTGATGAATTTACAAACGGAGAGACAAAAGGAAATGACGGAATATTAAAAAATAAACAACAACGGTCATTCAATACAAATTCAGATAAATCAGCTTTGTCAGCGGGTTTTTTATTCAAACATAAATTTGCTAAACCACGTCGTACGTTTTCGGTAAATGGTAGTTGGAGTAGGTTGAGTACCAACTCAGATAACTTGTTAAAATCTTCTAATGAAAGTTATATCGAAGGTATTCTTGCTACAAAAGATACTGTAAATCAAAATAAAATAGGAGACAGAACAAGTCAAAATCTTTCAGCAAGTTTTAGTTATTCTGAACCTATTGCCAAGCAGTTGTCACTTCAGTTTGCATACCAAATTGCTTATGATACAGGCAAGAATAATCAATTAACCTATGATTATTCCGAAGATACAGGAAGATATGATCAATTGGTATCTTCATTATCAAATGAGTTTGAACAGACTTTTATCACACACAGACCCAATATAAAATTGAGCTATAATGCTAAAAAAATCAATTATAGCATTGGAAGCGGTTTTGGATTTACTTCTTTTGATTTGTTAGATAAAACTATGAATAAGGAATACAAGCGTAGTTATACTAATTTTTTCCCTTCGGCGAATTTCTCCTATAAGTATAAAAGCAATAGTAACTTAAGGATTAATTATCAGGGATCAACCAGACAGCCTACGCTTGATCAATTGCAGCCTTTGAGAAACAATCAGGACTTTTTTAATCAAACGGTAGGAAATCCAGATTTAAAGCAATCTTTTACAAACAATATCAATATCAATCAGGGTAGTTATGATATGCTGACTGAAACTCAGATTTATCAGGGACTAAATTTCAGCACAACAAGTAATGCTATTATTTACAGTAGAGTGATTGATCCGGAAACGGCTAAAACAGTTTCTAAGCCCATCAATACAAATGGAAACTTTTCAGGAAATTTTTATTTTGGTTACGGATTAAAAATAAAGAAATTAGACTTAAGAGCTGATTTTAGCCCATCTTTTAGCTACAGTAAATCGGTACTGAGTATTAATGACAAAATGGGAAGTGCAAAGAATTTGAACACAGGATTATCTGTTTATTTAAGTAAGTTTAAACAAAAGCAATATGATATTAATTTAAGTAACCGATTTTCATTTAATAGAAATAGTACTTCTCAAAATAATGAAGTTAAATCGTTTAACACTAATAATTTGAGTCTGGATGTAGGAGTTTATTTTGCTGAAAAATGGAAATTATCTACTGATTATAATTTGAATACACGACAAAAAACAGTCGATTTTCAAGATAATCTGACCAATCAATTGTGGAATGCAAGATTACAACGCACTTTTAAAAATGATGAGTTTACTGCCTATTTTCTGATACGTGATATTTTAAATCAAAATATAGGAATACAAAGAAATGTGTATGAAAACACCATTAGTCAGGAACAAAACGACAGGCTTAGAAGATATGCTATGATAGGTTTTACCTGGAATTTTAAAAATGGAGGAGGAACAAAAAAATAAATAAAATAGCTATATGAAAACAAAACTTTTTTTTATCACTGTGCTCTTTTTTACAATAAGATTAAATGCACAACATTTTGTTGATAAGGCTGTAATTGAGTATGAAGTAAGTACCAATCTCAAAAAAACGATGAGTAATGATAGTTGGGGCGAAATGATGAAAGACAATCTTTCTGATCTTAAAATTTCTTATTTCAATTATACTTTTGCCGATAATAAAAGCATCTTTAAATTTAACAGATGGAGTCCGAAAACCAGAATTCCAAAATATCTGAAAGATGCAGATGAAGAAAATAGTTGGTATTCTAATTTTTATACCGGAACTATAAATATGCAAAAACAAATAGCAGGAACTCTTTTTGTTATAAACGATAGTATTCCAAAAATTGAATGGAAAATTACCAATGAAAACAGAGAAATTGCCGGATATAATTGCCGAAAAGCCGTAGGTAAAATAATGGATGATGTATATATATTTGCTTTTTATACTGATGATATTACTATTTCTGGCGGTCCGGTTTCCATTAGCGGTTTACCGGGTATGATTTTAGGACTTACAGTACCAAGATTATATACTTCCTATATTGCGACTAAAGTAGATGTAGCTTTTACTAATCCGGCTGATATAAAACCTATTACTGCTAAAAAAACATATGATTTAAAAGAGTTAAAAGCCCTTTTTGAAGATAAATTAAAAGATTGGTACAGCGATGGTGATCAGAAAGAAGAAATTCAAAGACAGAAGAATATGTTCTTGTGGAATGCTCTTTTATAATAGAATTGTAATTTCGATTTAAACAACTCAATATATGGTATTAAATGTAATCACAAAAACTTTTGATGAATTGTCAAATGTTGAATTATACAAATTACTATCTCTAAGAAACGAAGTATTTATAGTCGAACAAAATTGCCCATATTTAGATATTGATAATAAGGATCAGAAATGTTATCATTTGTTATTATCTAATAATGATACGTTAGTAGGTTACAGCCGAATTATTCCAGCTGGTCTATCCTATAATGAGGTTTCTATTGGTAGAGTTTTGATAGCGCCCGATTTTAGAGGAAAAGGATTAGGACTAAAAATTGTAGAAGAATCTATTCAATCTTGTATTAATATTTTTGGCAATGTTGATATTAAAATTGGAGCACAATTTCATTTATCAAATTTATATGGATCATTTGGTTTTATTAAAGATGGGGAACCTTATGATGAAGACGGAATTCTTCATATTGATATGATAAGGTTTTCTAATAAAGATCTTAAGTAAAAAAGCAGTTTCTTCTGTTATATTACAAATATATTTTTTCGTCTCTGCATCTGCTATAAATGTAACTTTTTAGATTCGAAATAGTTTCCAGATAATCAGGTGCCGGATAACCATAGCGTTCGTGTTCCATTTGCTCTTTTTCGATAGCGTTACAGCCTTTAATCACTTCTTTGAGCATATCGAGCATGGCAAGTTCTTTGTTGTCTGTTTTTTGAAATTTGAACTCTACAACTTCATCCTGCAATTCTTCGCAATAGTCAATTAGTTGTTGTACTTCTGGTTCGTCAAGTAGCGATGGATTGTTCCTGAATATTTCCCGAATGGATTTCATTATAATGACTTAATTTAAAAAAATCACAAGTAATCAATTTGTATCAACTATGTTTTTTATTTAGTTCTTTTGATCTTTGATGGATTTTGTCTGGTATCAAAAACATCAGCAATCATTATACATTTTTGTTCATAGTCGATAGAATAAATGATTTTATAATTGTTACAAATTAAATATCGATATTCTTTTTCTCTGTCTAACAATAGCTCTTCGACTTGAGTAATTTCTGGGTGCAAAAGTATTTTATTTGGTTCTAAAATGATTTTTTCAATTATATTTTGTGCAACTTTTAAGCTAGCATTTTCAATATAATATTCAAAAATTTGGTCTAATTGAGTTTCTGCAAAATTAGACCAAATTATCTCAAAAGCCATTATTTGTATTTGGATAAAAGTTCAGAACTGCTTTTAAATTTCCCATTTTTAAAATCATTTTCTGATTGGTCAATTCTCGAATTCAATTCAATTACCGACATCGGTTTCAGTTTTTTATTAGTTTCTTTTTTTAATAAATTTTCAAACTGAGCGATTAACTCTTCGCTTTGAAGTTTTAGAAACTCTTGTACAAATTCAATTTTTCTAGTTTGTAAATCCATGATTACGAATATTTTATTCAAAAATACAAAATTATTGTGTGTTTGGTGTAGATTTTATGATTGAGTTTACAAATGAAATACTTGTAAAAGTTGGAGGTATATTTTTTATGGTTTTCAAAAGTTATAATTTTCTTAAAACAAAAAAACTTCCCTTTTCAGAGAAGTTTTAGTTATTGAAATTTGGAAATTTTAATATTGGGATTTAACAATTATACATCATCAAAATCGACATAAATTGTATCCGATGTTGGATGAGCCTGACAGCTTAATACTAAACCTTCGGCAATTTCTTTATCGGTTAGGATAGAGTTTTTCTTCATTTCGGCGCTTCCTTCGGTTACGCGGCAAAGACAGCTGCTGCAAATTCCGCCCTGGCAAGAATAAGGAGCATCAATTCCTTGTTTTAAAGCTGCTTCCAGAATGGTTTGTTTTTGAGACATTTCGAATGAAGTTTCTTCATCGTCAACCATAACAGTAATTTTCGAATGTCCGCTTAAATCTTTGATTTCGTTTTCATGAGCCGAAGCCGTAAAAAGTTCAAACTTGATAGCTGATTCTTTTACGTTTTTCTCCTTCAAAATTCCGGAAACTGTATTGATCATATCTTCAGGGCCACACAAATAGAATTTTTCAAATTCTAATTCCTTGTGTTTGTTATTCAAAACGTAATTCACGACTGATTTGTCAATTCGTCCAAATAAAGCTTCATCAGCCTTAGCCTGACTGTACACATAATGAACAAAAAAGCGATTTACATATTGTAAATGCAAGTCGTGTAATTCCTGGTGAAAAATAGTTTCTTCGGGTGATTTATTTCCGTAAACCAATACAAATGAACTTTTTGGTTCACTTTTTAAAACAGACTTTAAGATTGATAAAACAGGAGTAATTCCGCTACCGGAAACAAAAGCAGCATAATTTTTTTGTTTGTTAGCATCAGCTTCAAAGGTAAATTTTCCTTCTGGTTTTCCTACTTCAAGAACATCGCCAGCTTTTAGTTTTGTATTAGCAAATTGTGAAAAAAGACCATCTTTTACCGCTTTTACCGCAATGCGTAATTCGCCACTTTCAGGTGAAGAACAAATAGAATAAGCACGACGAATTTCTTTTCCGTCTAGTGTTAATTTAATATTGACATATTGTCCTGCAATAAATTTATAGTCTTCTTTTAATTCTTCGGGAATATTAAAAAGTATTGAAACGGCAGCTGCGGTTTCTCTTTTAACCTCTTTTATAAGGAGTTTAAGAAAATTTGGCATGTGATATAATTTTCTGCAAATATACTAAAGTGAATAGGTTTCTTAAATCAAAGTTTTTGAAATTTAGCAGCTCTCTTGTTTTGATTGCTGTTTTCTATTTAAATCTGGCTTATAATCATTTTTAATTTAGTAGAAAACAGCTGTTTATTGATAATATAATCAAGTATTTAAATCAACTTAAAACCTTTTCGTTTATTAAATTTCTATATTTCAAAAAGAAACGTATTTTTACCAGTCTTTATACTAAAAAAACTTTTACAAAGTTTAATGATAAAAACTGCGAATCATTGAAAACCAACAGAATTAAATATTCAATTCCATTAGGATGTTTGTGTGTTTTGGTAGCCTGTTCTACCAGAAACGATACTTTTTTGGCTCGAAATTCACATGCGTTAAGTACAAAATACAATATTTTATACAACGGACAAATAGGATTAGACAAAGGAATTAAAGGTATTGAGGCTAATAATCAGGATAATTTTTGGGAAATTCTGCCTATCGAAGCCATGAATGTTGATGAAGATGTTGTAGTCGCCGACACCACAAAAAACGCCGATTTTAAGTTAGCAGAAACCAAAGCCACTAAAGCCATTCAAAAACATTCGATGAACATTGGCGGTCGGGAACGCAATTCTCAAATGGACGAAGCATATTTATTGTTAGGAAAATCGCGTTATTACGACCAACGATTTATTCCGGCTCTGGACGCTTTTAATTATATTTTATACAAATATTCAAATAGCAGCCGAATTGATGAAGCGAAGATTTGGCGCGAAAAAACCAATATGCGTTTGGGCAACGATGCTTTGGTGATCAAAAATATTAGTAAAATGCTCCAACAGCACAAACCTCACAAACAGGTTGTGGCTGATGCCAATGCACTTTTAGCAGCTTCGTTCTTAAATTTAGAAGAAAAAGACAGCGCCATTGTCAAATTAAAAATAGCGGCCGATTTTACCAAACATAATAATGAAAAAGCCAGATACCGTTTTATTCTGGGACAATTGCATCAGGAAATGGGGCAAAATGATCAGGCCAGAGAATACTACGAAGCGGTAATTAAAATGAACCGAAAATCAGACCGAAAATACATGATGCAATCTCAGGTTAGATTAGCACAATTGTTTGATTACCAAAATGGAGATAAATTTGCTTTCGACGAAAAATACCATAAACTATTAGAAAATAGAGAAAATCGTCCGTTTCTGGATATTTTAAATCACCAGCTTGGGATTTTTTATGACAAGCAAGGCAAAGATGAAAGAGCTTTAGAATATTACAATGCTTCTTTAGACCATGCTAAAAATGATAATTATTTAATTGCTTCGAATTATAGAAATATTGGAAACATGTATTTTAAAAAGGCAAGTTATCCAATGGCTGCCAAATATTACGACAGTACTTTGGTGAAACTGAATCCTAAAACCAGAGAATTTATTCATATTGAAAAAGTACGTAAAAATTTGGATGAAGTTATTTTCTACGAAGCTATAGCGGTTAGAAACGATAGTATTCTTAAAGTGGTTGCTTTACCAGAATCTGGAAGAATTGCTTATTTTGACGGTTACATCGAAAAGTTAAAAAAACAGGATGAAGCCAAGAAAATCTTAGAAGAAAAAGAGGCCGAAAAACAAAAAAATATTGAAAGAAACAATCAGGCAACAACAGCTGATGTAGCTGTTTTGGCCAACGGAAAAGCGCCGGCCAAACCAACATTTGCACCACCATCAATGGCGAGTCTTCAGGCAGATAATGTGTTTTATTTTTACAATCAGGCTACAGTTTCTTTTGGAAAAGTGGCGTTTAAGAAAAATTGGGGAAAACGTAATCCGGGCGGTTATTGGAGAGTTTCTTCTTCGGCTAATGTTAATGCTGCTATGTCACAGGATTCTCTGGCAATTGCTCAGCAGGATGTAGCTTCAGATTCTATTTCGAAAACAAAAGAAGTGAATCCAAAATATACTTCTGAATTTTATTTAAGTCAATTGCCAACATCAACCACAGCAATTGATAGTATTAGTAAAGAACGCAATGATGCCTATTATCAATTAGGTGTAATTTATAAGGAAAAATTCAAAGAAAATGATTTGGCTGCCACTAAGCTGGAACAATTGTTAGGCAATAATCCTGAAGAAAAATTAGTACTTCCTACATTGTACAATTTGTACAAAATATATCAAATTACTGATGCCAGTCGAGCCGAAGAAATTAAGAATAGAATTGTGACCCAATATCCTGATTCGCGTTATGCGCAAATTGTAAACAACGCAAACGTAGTAGTCGAAGAAGGAACTCCTGATGCGGTTTATAAAAAATTATATCAACAATATACTAATGAAGAGTTTGATGTAGTTCTGGCAAAAATAGACGGATTAATCAATCAGTTTTCGGGCGAGGAAGTCGTGTCAAAATTCGAACTTTTAAAAGCCAATACTATTGGAAAACTAAAAGGATTAGTGGCCTATAAAGCGGCATTAGAAAATGTTGCTGCTACGTATCCAAATACCGAAGAAGGTAAAAAAGCTACGGTTATTTTGGCTGAACAAATTCCGTTATTAGAGCAAATGAATTTTGATTTTAAAAAATCAAGTTATTGGAAAATTCTTTATCCTGTAGCATTAAATGCAACTAATGACAGAAAAGCAATAGAGGAAAAAATAAGCAAATTTATGAAAGCAGAGAATGCTCAAAGAATAAATCTGGCTTATAACTCTTATGTTGACAATGAAGGATTTGTTATCATTCAGGGAATTACAACACAGGATTATGCAGCAAGTGTGGTGAGTGTTTTACAAGAAGATCCTGCTTATAAAATCCAGACGCCGGCTATAATTATTTCGAATGAAAATTATAAAATAGTTCAAATCAAGAAAAATCTGAATTCGTATTTAGAAGCAAAAAAAGAATAATCATGTTTAATAAAAAAGAAAAACCTTATACTGATCTTTTAGGAAAAACAAATAGAATTGTAGAAGGAACTGTAATAAAAGGAGATATTATTTCGAAAGCTGATTTTAGATTAGATGGTGAGTTAATTGGGAATTTTCAATCTACAGGAAAACTGGTTATAGGACCTACCGGAAGTGTTACTGGTGACATTAGCTGTAAAAATGTGGATATTGAAGGAAAATTTACAGGAACAATTAATGTAGCCGAATTATTAAACATAAAAGCAAAGGCAAGTATTCAGGGCGATGTAACTGTGGGTAAATTAGCCATAGAACCTGGTGCCGATTTTAGTGCTTCTTGCAGTATGAAAGAAAACATAAAGTTGTTAACCGATGGAACAGAAACCGAATAATAGAAACAAGTGGCTTGCATTAGTTACAATTCCCACTCAAATGGGAGCAATCATTTATCTGTTTTATTTTATAGGTAGCTGGCTGGACGAAAATCATCCCAGCGATACTGTTTACTATTCTAAGATTCTTGCGATGCTGGGTGTTTGTATTGCTATTTACAATGTAATAAGACAGGTGAACGAACTTAATAAAACAGAATAAACATAAACCCAATAAATATTAGACTATAATACCATGAATTTAAAAAGTTACGCACCTGTTTTTTATTTCCTTTTGTTTGCAGTCATTCTATATATAGTACACAAATTGATTTTTAGTTTTTTTGGAGCAGATTTAGAAATTGCCAATTTTCATTATTCTTTAGAATATCTCTATGCATTTTTTGCAGCTGTGGGAGTTCTAATTGTTTTTTCTTTGATAATGGTTTTTAAAACGGCTCCGGACTTTGTTGGGATAGCATTTCTTGCGGCGACGACTATCAATTTAGTCTTCTCATATATTATTGCGCGGCCTATTTTAGCAAAAACATCGGGAAATATTAAAATTGAGAAAATCAATTTTTTTGTGATTTTTATTCTGTTTTTGTTATTTAAAATAATTATAACTGCAAAAATGTTAAAAAACAGCAATGAAAATGGCGAAAAACCGAGAATAAATTAAAAAAATATAGGGTAGTCTTGGTATATTAATTTAAAATGTACCTTTGCGTCAAATTTTAAGGACCGTAAAAATCAATATTTTAATTAGATATGATAATTTCAAAGAAACCTGTCAGATCACTAACAGCAATTCTTATAGGATTGATCTCCTCTGTTGCTATGGCAAATCCTGTAGAGGATACAACTCATGTAAAAACAGAAACAGCTTCTCATACTGAGCAAGTTGCCCATGAAACAGCTAATCATGAGACTGAAGCACACACTGAAAAACATGAGGCATTATCTCCTAAAGAAAAAATCAATGAGCACATTCAGCATCACTTAGCTGACTCTTATGATTTTACTTTATATTCTGATGAAGAAGCTGGAACACATGTTGGTTTCCCATTACCGGTTATTTTAATTGATGACGGATTAAAAGTTTTTTCAGCTTCAGCATTTCACCACGGTGAGACTGTAGCTAATGTTGATGGAGCTTATTATAAATTAGTTCACAACAAAATTTATAAAACAGATGCTGAAGGTACATTAGAATTAGATCACCACGGACATCCAACTAATGAGATGCCGTTGAACTTTTCAATTACTAAAAACGTTTTCTCATTATTAATTACCTCTTTATTATTGTTCTTAATGTTTACAGCATTAGCAAGAACGTATAAAAAAGGACCAAACAATTTACCAACTGGTTTTTCAAGAGTTTTAGAGCCATTGGTATTATTTGTAAGAGACGAAATTGCAAGACCAAACATTGGTGAAAAAAAATACAAAAAATTCATGCCGTTCTTGTTAACTGTTTTCTTTCTTATTTGGTTGTTAAACTTGATTGGATTAACACCACTTGGAATCAACGTAACAGGAAATATTGCAGTAACTTTTTGTTTAGCATTTGTTACTTTGATCATTACTAACTTTAGTGCAAACAAAGATTATTGGGGACACATTTTCTGGATGCCGGGTGTACCTGCTCCAATGAAAATTATCTTAGCACCAATTGAGGTATTGGGAATTTTTACAAAACCATTCTCATTAATGATTCGTCTTTTTGCTAACATTACAGCTGGTCACGCAGTAATGATGGGATTATTAGCAATTATTTTCCTTTTCAAAAACTTGTTAGGTACAGGTGGAAGTATTGGAGTTTCATTAGCATTAACAACATTTATTTCTTTAATCGAATTACTTGTTGCGTTTCTTCAGGCGTTTATTTTTACAATGATGTCTTCATTGTTTATTGGTATGGCTGTTCAGGAACACGATCATCATGATGATCACCACTAAGAAATTAGTACAATAACATTTTAATTTAGAAGTTTAATTTTTATATATATATACTTATGGGAACAATTCCAAATTTAGTAGGAGCTGGTTTGATCGTAATCGGAGCAGGTTTAGGTTTAGGTAAAATCGGTGGTTCAGCAATGGACGCTATTGCTCGTCAACCAGAAGCTGCAGGAAAAATCCAAACTGCTATGATTATCATTGGAGCTCTTTTGGAAGGTTTAGCATTCGGTGCTTTGATCTTAGGAGCTTAATTAAGTTTAATACAATCTGCAACGGTTGGTTGCAGATTGTATTTATTAAAAAAAGTTTAAACAAATTACAAAATATATATAATGGAAAAGTTACTTAACGATTTCTCATACGGTCTGTTTTTTTGGCAGCTTGTTATTTTAACAATCTTAATTTTATTATTAGCTAAGTTTGCTTGGAAACCAATTTTGAATTCGCTTTCTGAAAGAGAAGAAGGAATTAAAAGTGCATTAGAATCAGCAGAAAATGCCAGAAAAGAAATGCAGGATCTACAGGCTGATAACCAAAGAATCTTAAACGAAGCAAGAGCAGAACGTGATACTATGTTGAAAGAAGCTCGTGAAATGAAAGAGAAAATTGTTGCTGATGCAAAAACTGAAGCTCAGGCACAAGGATTAAAACTAATCGAGCAGGCTAAAGCGGCTATCGAAAGTGAGAAAAACGCAGCAATGGCTGAATTGAAATTACAAGTTTCTTCATTGTCATTGAGTATCGCAGAGAAATTATTGAAAGACGAATTATCTAATACTGAAGCTCAAACTAAATTAGTTGAGAAAATGTTAGGTGACGTAAAGCTAAACTAATATTATGGCAGGTACAAGAGCAGCAATTCGTTACGCAAAAGCGATCCTTGATATGGCAGACTCAATAGGAGTGGCTAACGAGGTAAATAACGATATGATTTTAATTGCTTCAACAATCAAAAGTAACTCTGAATTAAATGCTTTTATTCAAAGTCCAACAATAAGCGTTGAAGTAAAAGAAAAAGCATTATTAGAAGTTTTTGCAAATAGCAATGGCGTAACTAAAGGTTTCTTTCATTTATTATTCGAAAATAAAAGATTTGAAATTCTTGAAGCTATTGCAGTAGCATATTCTAATTTATTTGATCAGGCGAATGGTATTGAAGTTGCTAAAGTAACTACAGCTATTCCAATGGATGCTGATTTAGAAGCTAAGGTAGTTGCTAAAATTGCATCATTGTCAGATAAAAAAGTAACTATTAAAAATATTGTAGATCCTGCAATCATTGGAGGATTTATTTTAACTATAGGCGATAAGCAATACAATGCTTCTATTGCTAACCGATTACAAGTATTAAGAAAAGAATTAAGTAACTAGTTTTATTGCACATAAAAGTGTCTAAATTATAAATTAAGATGGCGGAAATCAAACCTGCTGAAATTTCAGCAATATTAAGAAAGCAAGTAGAAGGTTTTGAATCTGGCGCTACGCTGGAGGAAGTAGGAACGGTACTTCAAGTTGGAGACGGTATTGCTCGTATTTACGGGCTTTCGAATGTACAATATGGAGAATTAGTAGAATTTGAGAATGGTCTTGAGGCTATTGTATTGAATCTGGAAGAAGATAATGTTGGGGTTGTACTTTTAGGGCCATCTACAGGAATTAAAGAAGGATCTACTGCTAAAAGAACGCAACGTATTGCTTCTCTTAAAGTAGGAGAGCAAATGGTAGGACGTGTTGTTAACACTCTTGGTTTTCCAATTGATGGAAAAGGACCAATAGGTGGTGACTTATACGAAATGCCATTGGAAAGAAAAGCTCCTGGAGTAGTTTTCCGTCAGCCAGTAACTGAGCCATTACAAACAGGTGTAAAAGCAGTAGATGCTATGATCCCTGTAGGTCGTGGACAACGTGAGTTAGTTATTGGTGACCGTCAAACAGGTAAATCAACTGTTTGTATCGATACTATCTTAAATCAAAAAGAATTTTATGATGCTGGTAAACCAGTATTTTGTATCTATGTTGCAATTGGACAAAAAGCGTCAACTGTAGCAGGAATTGCAAAAATGTTAGAAGAAAAAGGAGCAATGGCTTATACAGTTATCGTTGCTGCTAATGCTTCTGATCCAGCTCCAATGCAAGTTTATGCTCCTTTCGCAGGTGCTGCAATTGGAGAATATTTTAGAGATTCTGGTCGTCCGGCTTTAATTGTTTATGATGATTTATCTAAACAAGCTGTGGCTTACCGTGAGGTTTCTCTTTTATTAAGAAGACCACCGGGACGTGAGGCATATCCTGGAGACGTTTTCTACTTACACTCTCGTTTATTAGAAAGAGCTTGTAAAGTTATCGCTGATGACGGAATTGCTAAAAACATGAATGATTTACCAGATTCTATCAAAGGAATCGTAAAAGGTGGTGGTTCATTAACAGCTTTACCAATTATCGAAACTCAGGCTGGTGACGTTTCTGCATATATCCCAACAAACGTAATCTCTATTACAGATGGTCAGATTTTCCTTGATGGAGATTTGTTCAACTCTGGGGTTCGTCCTGCAATCAACGTAGGTATCTCTGTATCTCGTGTTGGAGGTAATGCTCAAATTAAATCAATGAAAAAAGTTTCTGGAACTTTAAAATTAGATCAGGCGCAATTCCGTGAATTAGAAGCGTTTGCTAAATTTGGTTCTGATCTTGATGCTGTTACTTTAAACGTAATTGAAAAAGGAAAAAGAAACGTTGAGATCTTGAAACAAGGTTTGAACGACCCTTATACAGTAGAAGACCAAGTAGCTATTATCTATGCTGGTTCTAAAAACTTATTAAGAAATGTTCCTGTTGCTAAGGTAAAAGAATTCGAAAAAGATTTCTTAGAATTCTTAAACGCAAAACACAGAGATACTCTTGATGCTTTAAAAGCTGGTAAACTTGATGACAAGATTACTGATGTTATCGAGAATGTAGCTAAAGAAGTTTCAGCGAAATATAACTAATATAAGTATTAAGTATTGAGTACAAAGTATCAAGATTGGTCTTTGTACTTAATACTAAAGTCTTAATACAAAAAATAAATGGCAAATTTAAAGGAAATCCGTAATAGAATTACATCCGTTTCATCTACGATGCAAATCACATCGGCGATGAAAATGGTATCTGCAGCCAAGCTTAAAAAAGCTCAGGATGCAATTACAGCCATGCGCCCTTATGCCGAAAAATTAACGGAATTATTACAAAGTCTTTCTGCAACTCTTGAGGGAGGAACTGGCGAAGAATTTACTACACAACGTGAAATCAAGAAAGTATTGCTTGTTGTAATAACTTCTAACAGAGGTTTAGCTGGTGCATTTAATACTAATGCAATCAAAGAAGCTAAAAATCGTGTAGCATATTATGCAGGAAAACAAGTTGATATTTTTGCTATAGGTAAAAAAGGAAATGATATTTTAAGCAAAACAAATACAGTAATTGAAAATCAAAGTAGTGTTTTTGATAATTTGACTTTTGATAATGTTGCTGCTATTGCTGATACATTAACTCAAAAATTTGTTAGTGGTGAGTATGACAGAATTGAATTGATTTATAACCAATTTAAAAATGCAGCTACTCAAATCGTTCAAACAGAACAATTTTTACCATTAGCTCCTGTTCAATCAGATGCCAATGCAACTGCTGGAGATTATATTTTCGAACCATCAAAAGAAGAAATCGTGTTGACTTTGATTCCTAAATCATTAAAAACACAATTGTATAAAGGAATCCGTGATTCATTTGCTTCAGAACATGGTGCGCGTATGACAGCTATGCACAAAGCAACTGATAATGCGACAGCTTTAAGAAACCAATTAAAATTAACATACAACAAAGCACGTCAGGCTGCAATTACTAGCGAAATCTTAGAGATCGTTGGTGGAGCAGAAGCTTTGAATGGATAATATAAAAGTTAATTTTTTTAGATATAAAAATAGCCTTGCCATCGCAAGGCTATTTTTTTGAAAATATTTGAAAAAGAAATTAGAATAGGTGTAAAACCAACACTGATTAAATCAAAGATTTAGTTATTTTTGTTTCTTTTTAAAAGCATTAAGAGATATCACTTTGGGTTTATATAAAAATCTTTTCAAACAAACAGCCATATACGGACTAGCTACGGTTTTGCCTAGGATGTTTAGTTTCCTGTTAGTTCCGCTTTATACTAATTTGCTTCCTAAGGCAGAATACGGTAAAGTGACTATCATATTTGCCTGGATGATTTTTTTTAATGTCATTCTGGCTTACGGAATGGAAACCGCTTTTTTTAGATTTTATAATAAAGAAGAAGATAAAAAAAGAGTAGTCGAAACTTCGATGGTTTCTATCTTTTGGACGACAATTATCTTTTTACTTGTCGCACTTTTATTCCGAACGACATTAGCAGATTGGTCAGGAATCGATTCCCAATATATTACGTATTCCATTTGGATTTTAGCCTTAGACGCCTTAGTAATTATCCCTTTTTCGAAATTAAGAGCTTTTCAAAAGCCCATGGTATATGCCGTTATTAAAATTGGAAATGTATTAGTAAACTTATTACTAAGTATTCTGTTTTTAATTTATTTACCAAAATTAGCTCAAATAAACCCTACGGGATTAATCAGTTCGTTTTATATCGAAAATTTCGAAATAGGCTATATTTTCCTGGCGAACATTATTGCCAGTTTATTGACTTTTGTCGTTTTATCACCCGATTATATTTTTCTAAAATGGAAATTCGATTTTAGATTATGGAAACAAATGATGGCTTATGGATTGCCTATATTAGTAGCCGGAATTGCTTTTGCTATCAACGAACAATTTGATAAAATCCTTTTAGATAAATTACTGCCTCGCTATATCGCCGAAGATGCAGTAGGAGAGTATGGAGCTTGTTATAAGTTGGGATTGTTTATGGTTTTGTACCGTACGGCTTATACTTTAGGAATTGAACCTTTCTTTTTCAGTCATGCTTCAGATAAAAATGCGCCGCAAACTTATGCTATGGTAACCAAATATTTCGTGATTTTTGGATCTTTTATTATGTTAAGCGTTATTGTTTTTGCCGATTTGTTTAAACTTCTAATGATTCGTGATAGTTCCTATTGGGTAGCGATGAAAGTGGTGCCGTTGATTATTTTGGCCAATTTCTGTTTAGGAATTTATACGAATCTTTCTGTTTGGTACAAATTAATAGACAAGACGTATATTGGTGCTTACATTTCAATTGCAGGTGCAATCATTACTTTAGTACTTAACTTTTTGTTGATTCCGTCTCATAGTTATGTAGGTTCAGCTATTGCAACATTGGCTGCTTACGGAAGTATGATGTTGATTTCCTATTATCTGGGGAATAAATATTATCCTATTCCGTATGATTTTAAAAAGATAGGTGGTTATCTGGGATTGTCTATTGTATTTTCAATAATCTCATTTTATCGTTTTAGAGAAAATTATTTTGTTGGAATTGCGTTACTACTTTTGTTTCTCTACTTCATTTACCACAATGAGAAAGCTACTTTAATGAATATTATTAAACGTAAAAGCAATTCATAAACTCTGTTTACAGTTTTTTTAATTGCATTATAAAAATAAAAAATGAAAATAAACATCATCAATAAATCACAACACGTTTTACCAAGTTATGAAACCATAGCTTCGGCTGGAATGGATTTAAGAGCGAATTTAACCGAATCGATAACTTTACAGCCATTAGAAAGAACCATTGTTAAGACAGGTCTTTTTATCGAATTGCCGATAGGATACGAAGCACAGGTGCGTCCAAGAAGCGGACTGGCTTTTAAAAACGGAATTACAGTACTGAATAGTCCCGGAACTGTTGATGCTGATTATCGCGGAGAAATAGGTGTGATTCTGGTTAACTTATCAAATCAGGCTTTCGAAATCCAAAACGGAGAAAGAATCGCCCAACTAATCATCGCCAAGCACGAGCGTGCCGAATGGATTGAAGTAGAAGAACTTTCTGAAACGTCAAGAGGTGCTGGTGGATTTGGAAGTACAGGAGTGAAATAGTATTCAGAGAACAGTCTGCAGTATTCAGTAAAATCAAATGAATTTGCGACTAAATATATAATAAAATCTCCGCGAACTTTGCGAACCTTTGCAACTTTGCGGTTAAAAAAACAACATAAAAATATGAAAATAATTGTCCCAATGGCAGGTAGAGGTTCTCGCCTTCGCCCACATACATTAACTATTCCTAAACCATTAATTCCGGTTGCCGGAAAACCTATCGTTCACCGATTAGTAGAAGATATTGCCGGTGTTTTGAATCAGGATATTGAAGAAGTAGCTTTTATTATTCACGAAAGTTTTGGCGAAAAAGTAGAACAGGACTTAATTGCTATTGCCGAAAAATTAGGAGCAAAAGGAACTATTTATTACCAAAATGAAGCTTTAGGGACAGGACATGCTATTATGTGTGCCAAAGAATCTCTTTCTGGACCTGCGGTAATTGCTTATGCTGATACTTTGATCAGAGCTGATTTTGAATTAGATCCAACGGCTGATGCGGTAATTTGGGTAAAACAAATTGAAAATCCGGAAGCTTTCGGTGTTGTAAAATTGAACGATAAAAATGAGATCATCGAATTAGTCGAAAAATCACAGGATTTTGTGAGTGATTTGGCGGTTATCGGGATTTATTATTTCAAAGATATTGCTGTTTTAAAACAAGAATTGCAAAACGTTTTAGACAATAACATTCAGAATGGCGGTGAATACCAAATTAACGATGGTATTAAAAACATGATGGCTAACGGAAAAATCTTCAAAACAGGAGAAGTTAGCGAATGGATGGATTGCGGAAATAAAAATGTTACGGTAGAAACTAATTCGAGAATGCTTGGTTTCTTGGCTGCTGACAAAATTGATTTGGTTTCGAAAAATGTAAAAATTGAAAATTCAACTATTATTGAACCTTGTTTTATAGGTGAAAATGTAGTTTTGACTAATGCCACTGTAGGTCCGAATGTTTCTTTAGGAAACGGAACTAAAGTAGTTGACAGTTCTATTAAAAACAGTTTAGTACAAACCAATGCAACGATTAAGAATGCCAATTTAGATAATGCAATGATAGGAAATCATGCAAGTTTTGATGGCAAGTTCACAAGTATTAGTATTGGAGATTATTCGGTTTTAGAGTAAACAGGACTGAAGTCCAGCTTTACAAAATTGTCCGAGCCGAAGGCTCTATTTATAATATGTTAGTTCCGTAGGAACAAGATATATTATTCGGTTTTAGAGTAATTTTTTGCTTCTTTTGAAAATATTTTTACCATTAAGAAATTAAGTACATTAACACTTAATTTTTTAATGGTACTTTTATAATGTACTTTGAAGTTTAATTTGTAAGAATGAAAAAGTTAGTTTCTTTAATGACCTTGTTAGTTTTGCTATGCAATACAGCTTTGTCATGGGGACAAACTGAACCCGAAGAAATTAAACCTGAAGAGAATAAGTTTAAAGATTATTTCTTTGAAGCTTTAAAACAAAAAGCAATTGAAAATTACGATAAAGCCATTGTTGCTTTAGAACATTGCTTAAAAATGGATCCTAATAATGCGACCATTCCTTATGAAATAGGAAAAAATTATTTGGCGCTGAAAGATTATAAAAACGCTTATTCTTCTTTCGAAAAAGCACACACCTTAGATCCTACAAACAAATGGTTTTTAATAGGAATGTATGATGTAGATTATGCTACAAAAGATTATTTAGATGGTATTAAAGTGATTCATAAACTAATCCCTTTTGATCCAAAATTCAAAGAAGATCTTACTTCGCTTTACATGAATACCGGCGAATTTGACAAAGCATTAAATCTTATTAATGAGTTAAATGAAAGCGCGGGAAAATCAGACAGAAGAGAAAATTACAAACTTCAGATTTTGTCGAAAGGACAATATCAGGATGCCGAAATCACTAATTTAGTCGATCAGATTAATAAATATCCAAAGGAAGAAGCGAATTACATTTCACTGATTTATTTGTATTCGAAAAAAGATAATTTAGAAAAAGTACTTGAAATTGCCAGAAAACTAGAAAAAGAAATTCCAAATTCAGAATGGGCACAAGTGAGTTTGTTTAAAAACTATTTGGTGAATAACGAAAGCCAAAAAGCCATCAATGCGATGAATGTTGTGTTGGCAAGCAGTAAAATAGACAGTAAAATAAAGCATCGGATTTTTAATGAATTTTTGAATTATGTGAATGTCAATCCGCAATTTTCTCCTGATTTAGATAAAGCCATAGATTATTTTAAAGACGATACTACTGTAAATGTCGCTAAAGAAATTGGGAAATATTATCACAATAAAAAAGAATGGGATAAGTCGGTAAAGTACTATTTAATGTCTTTGAAAAAGAATAATCCAGACGAAGTAGAAGTCAATGTACTTTTATTAGATATTTATAGCCAGCAGGCTCAGTTTGAAAAATCTCTGAAAATTGCCAATGATATGATTGCATTGTATCCGGCACAACCACAGTTTTACTATTATTCAGGATTAGCTTATAATCAGTTAAAACAATTTAAAAAAGCTAAAGAAATGCTGGAAATGGGCATAGATTATGTGGTAGAAGATATTCCGTTAGAAATTAATTACAACATTCAACTTGGAGAAGCGTTTAATGGATTAGGAGATACTAACAAAAAAGAGTTGTATTTTTCTAAAGCCAATGAATTATTAAAAAAACAAAAGTAATATGAAAAGAGTCTTAGCAATAGTAATAGTCATTTTTATGGTTTCCTGTAAACCCAAAGCGATTGTTGCATCAACCACAGTTACAGAACCGGTTGATAATATCAAATCAACTAAAATAATCGATAATCATTATGATAATAAAATCGATTTTTCGACCTTATATATTAAAGCCAATGCAAGATATGCTGACGAAAAACAATCTCAAAATGTAACAGCCGAGATTAAAATAAAGAAAGATCAGCAAATTTTGGTGAGCATTCGTTTTTTAGGAATCACAATGGCAAAAGCTTCGATAACACCTACTTCGGTAAGTTATTATGAAAAAATAAAGAGTACTTATTTTGAAGGCGATTTTAGCGCATTAAGTCAGTGGTTAGGAACCGATTTGAATTACAGCAAAATTCAAAATATGTTAGTAGGAGAGGCTTTAGACGATTTGAACAAAGGAAAATATACGCAGGTTTTGCTTGATAATTTGTATCGTTTAGATGATTCGAATAATGCAAATACTAAAAAAAGCTACTATTTTAATCCGAACGATTTTACGGTAAACAAGCAGGAAGTAAGTCAGGAAACTGAGAATAGAACAATCCAGATTGCTTATCCGGAAAGAGTAGCACATAAAGAAGCTAATTTGCCTTCGGTTATCGAAATTAAAACAACGCAGCCTAAAGGGAAATCAGAAATTAACTTAAATTACAACTCGGTTTCATTTAATGAAGAACTTTCTTTCCCATATAGTGTTCCGGATGGTTACAAAAGAATAATAATTAAGTAAATTTGCAGAAATATATTTTTTAAAGATGCCAAAATATTTCCTTAGCCTGCTATTTGTTTGCCTGACTTCTACTATGTGGAGTCAATCGCAGCAAGAAAAGTTAGAACAACGAAAAGCTCAAATCCAAAGAGAAATTAGAGACAATGAGAAGATGTTGATAAGTGTCAAGTCAAAGGAAAAATCAGCTTTGAACGTTTTTTTAATTCAAAAAAACAAGATTAGATTAAAGGAAAATTTAATTCATACTACCGAAAAGCAAACCCGACTTTTAGGTGATGATATGTATCGTAATCAACTTAAAATAAATAAGCTAAACAGAGAGTTAGATGTTTTGAAAGAAGATTATGCTAAGAAAATTGTCAATTCGTACAAAAGCCGTTCAGAACAAAGCAGAGCGATGTTTATACTTTCTTCAGAGAATTTTTTACAGGCATACAAAAGAGCGCAATATTTAAAACAATATACCAGTTTTAGAAAATCGCAAGGAGAAGAAATTAATGCAAAGTCAACAGAATTACTTAGTATTAATGAAAAGTTGAAACTTCAAAAAGTTGCGAAACAAAAATTACTAGCCGAAAATCAAAAAGAAAGAGCAGAACTTGTAAAGGAAAAACAAGAGCAGGAAAAAGTAGTCAATTCGCTTAAAAAAGACAAAAACAGAATTGTTTCTGATATTCGAAAAAAACAAAGAGAATCTAAAACTATTGATGCACAAATTAACCGTTTAATTCGTGAAGCTATTGCCGAAGCCAATAGAAAAGCGGCTCTGGAACGTGCAAAAGCGGCAGCTGCTGCCGCAGCAGCTTCTGGCGATAAGAAATCTACAACTGCTACTAAAAAAGAGGTTGCTGAAACAGTTTCGAGGACACCAGTATCTTCGTCAAGAATTGAATTAACACCAGAAGACAGAGTTCTGGCGGATAATTTTAAAGCCAATAGAGGAAGCCTGCCTTGGCCGGTAGAAAAAGGATTTATCTCATTAGGTTATGGTGATCAGCCGCATCCCGTTTACAATACATTAGTCGTTCACAATAGTGGTATTGAAATTACTACGAATGACGGAGCTAATGCGAGAGCTGTTTTTGGCGGAGAAGTTTCGAGTGTGATGGTTTTGTCTCCGGTTAATAAAGCAGTAATGATTCAGCATGGAGATTATTTTACTATTTATCAAAATTTAAGTTCTGTTTCAGTAAGTAAAGGAGATAAGGTAAGTATTAAACAAAATATTGGTAGAATCCGTACTAATGGTGATACAGGAAAAACAGTAATTAAATTCTTGTTGCTGCAAAATACAACATACAACAATCCACAAAGTTGGTTATCAAATAGATAAAATTAAAAAGCGAATCAATCGATTCGCTTTTTTTATGTTTTTATATAAATGTTATTGAAACTGAATGTAGCTTGGTTTTGGCGTAAATTCTAGCAATTGTTCTGGAGTATACATTTTCCAGTCGTTCCAGTTATCATTTTTATAAAATAATTTAAAGCCTGTAAACTGAACAGGTTCTTTGTAAATGTATCTTAAATAAGTAGAACGTTTTAAAACCTGACTGCCAAAACCGTCCATATCCATTACAATTTGAACTTCGGGAGTGGTTTTAATCGCTTTATAATTAGTTAGCATTCCCTGTGTAAAACGGTGTACAACTAATATTTTTGGTGCCAATTTCTTTTCGCGTACAATTCGAACCAAAATATCGATGGCATCATTAATATCATCAGCAGACATAGTTCCAATTTTTTTACCCGGAATTTCGCCATTTTTCATCGAAAATTCGGGATCAATTCCTAAATGAACATTAGGTAAAGCCAGGTAATCTTCGAGTTGGCTTACTTCTTCCTTAACCGTGCTATGCCCAACCTGAATATCCAGAAAAACCAAAGCATTTATAGGTTTTGCCCAACTTAATAGTGTATCAATTTGCTTAAACGGCATTCGCATATTGTGTCTGTTTGCTTTTCCGGGAGCTGCCTGAGCAGAAACGGCAATGTAGTGCAAAGCCGGAATAGTGGTTACACTAGAATCGGCAGCCTGCCATTTAGCGACTTCTTCTTGTAATTTTTCAATCATTTCAGCTTTAGGATATTCGCCTAAAACCCCCATTCTTTTCGAATATAAATTTCCGTAAAAAGCAATAATTCTATTGTATGGTAATAAGGCTCCGGGCAATGGATAAGGCGCTTTTACCGGCCATCTTCCAGTGGTATCATTATTGCTTAGCGCAATCATTCTTTGGTTGTAATCCACTGTGTCAATTGTAGTAATTGGTTTCTTTTCAACCGAATCTATTTTTACTACAATAGTATCTTTTACAGGAGTTTCTTCAGTGTTAGATTTGTCTTTGTTGCAATTAGTAAAAAGGAAAAATAAAAAAGGGCTAATTAAGGTTGCTAAAGCATATTTTTTCATAAAAAAGTCAGGGTATTTGATACAAATGTAGCGTATTTTATACCCTGCTTCCTGAATTTGAAATACTATTTTATTGTTAAAAACTAGGGCGTTTTTTAGGGTTTTACCGCAGCAACCTCTTTAAGTGTGATCATTTTTGTGCTTTTATTGCTCCAGGAGTTTAGTATATAATTCATTACATCGGCAACTTCTTCATCGCTTAATCCCATAGGCGGCATGATACCATTGTATTTTTTCTGATTTACAATAATTTCGCCTTTTTGTCCGTATTTAACCGCATGAATACTTTCGGTTATTTTAGTTTTCAGCCAGTTCGAACCATCAAGCGGCGGAAAAGTAGTTCCGTTGCCTTTTCCATTGGCTAAATGACATTGGACACAAAAATCAGTATAAATTTCTTTGCCTTGTGCGATGCTTTTTTGCAAAGGTGTTTGTTGTTGTTCTATTCTTGTAATGTTATTTGTTTTCGAAATATAATCGGAATTTTTATTCGAAAAAAAGCCATAAACAGCTGTAAGGAAAGTGAATCCCAAAGTCAATTTAGTAATCATCGATTTGATTTTTTAGTTAGGGATAATTTTCAGAATTCCTTTTCCTTCTACACCAATATAGATGTAACCATCGGGAGCCTGAATTACACTGCGTAAACGGCCAATATCGGTAGCGATTTTTTGTCTTCCAATGACTTTATTACCATCCAGTTTTACCAATTCTAAATATTGAAATTTAAGAGCTCCTACAAGTAAATGTCCTTTCCAATCCGGATATTTATCGCTGGTTACAAATGCCATTCCGCTAGGTGCGATGGAAGGTGCCCAGTAATAAACAGGATCTTCAATACCTTCTTTTTTTTGTTGATTGCTAATAGTAGAATTATCATAATCAATTCCGTACGTTACTACTGGCCAGCCGTAATTAGCAGCTTTTTTGATAATGTTGATTTCGTCACCTCCTTGCGGACCATGTTCGTGTTCCCAAATAGCACCAGTTTTAGGGTGAATAGCTAATCCTTGCGGATTACGATGTCCGTAAGAATAAATAGCGGTTTTAGCCTTTTCTTTTCCCACAAACGGATTGTCTTTTGGAATGCTTCCGTCATCATTTAAACGATAGATTTTTCCGTTATCTCTCGTAATATCCTGCGGATTCACAAAATGATTACCGCGTTCTCCTGCCGAAAAATACAAGTAACCCTGATTATCAAAAACAATTCGGGAACCAAAATGCTGTCCCTTAGTCGTATTGGGTTCGCATTTGTATAAGGATTCTATTTGGCTTAAGCTTTCATTTTCAAGTTTAGCTCTGATTAATTTTGTGTTTCCGCCAGTGCCTTCTCCTTCCGTAGAAGCATACGTAATGTAAATCCAGCCGTTTTTGGCATAATCAGGATGTAGAACTATATCGAGTAAACCACCCTGACCGCGATTGTAAACTGCAGGAACATTTTTGACTTCGGTTTTTACGCCTTTTGTAATATGAAATAAAGTACCGCTTTTTTCAGTAACCAGAAACGAACCATCGGGAAGAACTGTCATTCCCCACGGATTATTGATGCCGTCAGTAACGGTTTCTAAGCGATAATTTTTAGCATCTTCTTTTAAAGGAATTTCATCGTTCGTCTTTAACTGTGCCTGACAGCTCAAAATGAAAAAAGAAAAGAACAATAATGGTAATGTCTTCATGTTTTGTGTGTTAAACTTTGTTTTTAAAGATAGTAAAAAAGTTTAATACGGGAATTTCATGATTTAAGACTTCTTAACTCGATTTCATGTTTAATGAGATTAACACAACTATCAAGATTTTTTTCAATTTCTTTAGACCAGAATCGTAGTACTTTCCAGTTTTGAGATTCGAGATAATTAGTTACTTCAATATCCCGTTGCATATTTCGTTCAATTTTTTTGATCCAAAATTCTGCATTGGTTTGCGGTTTCTTTCTGGTTTCCCAGTCTTTTCCATGAAAGAATTCTGAATCTAGAAAAATGGCAATTTTGAGTTTTTTAAAAGTAAAGTCAGGTTTGCCAAAAACTGTTTTATTGTTTTTGCGATATCGATAACCCAGATGCCACAATGCTTTTGCCAAACTAATTTCAGCTTTTGTTGCGGTACTTTTTATGGCACGCATGTTTTTGGAGCGTTGATTAGGATTGTGGACGTCCATTCTTTTTTAGTGATTTATACCAAATTTAGATAATTTTTTTATCGATTTTATGGCATTTACAACATTAACCTCTTTCACTGTTTCACTTTTTGAAATTGATTTCTGAACAGATTTTAAATTTAATAATTCTAAGTTGTCAAATATTTTTGTTTGTTCTCCCAAGTCAAATATTTTAGACCAGTCATTCTTTGAAATTAGCTTTAATCTATCATAAATCGCTTTAATATCAATTACTTCAACTTCAATATCGTTTGATAATGATTTTATAGTTTCATTGTTAATATTGTTTTCTTCAATGTATAAAAGTAATTTATTACCAATTGCAATATCTCTGCTATTAAGATTCTTAGCCCTTTTTATTTTACTTGCAATTTCCCATATATCAGTAGATAATTCTTTAAATTCATCAATATTCATTGACCATTTAGAAACACCATCCCAAAATTTATTACCAAAAGCTAAAATTTTATTGATGTTCATCAAGTTGTTTTCAGATTTGTTATGTATTTCTTCTGTTTCTATTTCCCTAGTCAAAACTTCTTCGTTAGTGATAAAGCAATCGGAATATTGTTCAAAATTGATTTTATAGTTTCCATCTTTTAATAACTTCCAGCTTGATTCTCTTTTCGCATACTCTGAAATCAATGAGTTATTCGAAGATTTAACGAGATGATTGTAAACAAAAACGATTAGTTTTTGTAATTCATTGATTATTCTACTGTCAACTCTTTGTTCCTCATAGATTTTCCATAAATCTAACCGGTTGTCTGCCAAATAATAAAAATAAGATAATGTATATGCAACCGTGAATGATTTCAGGTTGGTGTCACCAATGGCATCTATATTTTTTCTTCCAAACAGTTTATCTGTTGTTTTAAAAAGAATGGCATTTGCAATTAGCTTTTTATAAAAGTTTTCACCTGGAAGTTTATTTTTTTTAACCAGTTCATTTATTTTTTTAGTATAATGAATAAAGTTTTTCTGGGCGCCTTGTGAAACATAATGAGGTTCTAATTCCCAAATGTTAATAAATTTTGCAACGTCAGATTTGACAAACTTTTGATTTGTTGGATGTTGTTCTTTAAATTTCCTTTGTTGAGCAGGAGTAGTCAATTTATTTAAGGATTCCTTATATTGACCATTCACACGCTCGAAATACCAAAGTGTGGATAAATTTCTATTTTCAGGATCAATTACATATTTCTTTCTTGATAGAGATTCGATTTGAACAAAATATGGATTGTTGGATGACAAATCTAATTCAGACACTTTATTTTGACTGTTTGCATAACGCGCAATGTTTGGAACTTCAATGTTTTTTTGTTCAACATCTTTAATAACGGTTAATTTCATCTGAACAAACACATTACTTAAATCTGCATCCTTAAACTTTTTCTGAGTGTGGAAAAGTGATGCAGTGGTCTGACCACCATTTACAATCTGAAAATCCAACAGTCTTGTTAAATACAATTGATTATCACTGATTACGGTTTCTACATTCTCTGCTGTAGCAGTAATTCCGTTATTGTACGGTAAGAACATTTGAGGTTTTTCCCTTATAGTATCTCTTATGCCTTTGTTAAACTTTCCTGTCTGGCCTAAAAAGGCTCTGACATTACTTTCAAGCAATTCATTTGAATATTCTTTATAAAGTTTTGCTAAAACTTCTCCGGGTAATAATGCTAAATAGCATTCATATAGTTCATTTAAATTTGGCATTTTCAAACATTGAACACCATGACTATTAGTTGAAATTAAATCTTTAAAATCAATTTCAATTGGTTCTCTGTTACTTGATGATTCACTTAACTTATAGAATCTGGGGATATCCCAAACGTGTACAAAAACATCTAAATCTTCAAAACCTTTTATTGTAACTTTTTCCAAATCATGGTTTGAATTACCATTGATCAAGAAATAGATATTCATTCTGTCAAAGTTTGACTTTTGTTTAATAATGATTTTTAAAAGTTGATTAAGTTCTGTCTGAGCCGGATCCACATAATCGATATGTCCTTTAAGAGCAGCGTTCAAAAACTTTTTGATTTGATTAATACTTTTATTGAAATCGTCTTTTGTTATATTATAATCATAGGAATTCTGATTATAAAAAGTAATAAACAAATCCAATGTTTCAAAATACACTTTATTAGAATCATCTTTAAATTCATCTTTCAGGCAATATCCATTTATTTTCCAATCAATTCTGCCTTGGGAATCCGGATTAATATAAGATAAAACTCTTGCCCCTTCCGATTTACCAATATGATCTAAGATTTCAATACAATATTCTGTAAACTTATCTTCGAAACTTGCTCCTTCACCATCTGAATAAACTAATGCTGCTACATCAGACTGAATGGCTTCAATATAATTTTTTAATCCTCTATCCATTATTTTATTAATTCAAGAATTGATTTATTGTTTACTAAAAACTGTTCTATAGCTGATAATTCAATGTTGTATTTTGTGTCAAATAAACCAATCGGTAAATCTGAAGCTACCAATCTTGGAAAATCACAAATAATTTCATAAAATTTTCTTTTTCTAAAAGCATACTGACGCTTGTAATTTTCAAAATCTTCATCAAAATAACCTACTAATAAAAGTCTTTCATTGAAAAACTTTAAAGCATTCTGATTGGTATTAATTTTTGTTCTGATTTGCTCGATAATAGAATTTAATGAAAACCCTTTATCCTTAACCTCTTCAACTATATATAGGACTAAATATAGTTTAGTTAAATTTTCATTATCTAATTGTCTCTCACTTGATATTTTAACTTTTGGAACTTTTGATGAAGTTAACTTTACTTCGACACCAAATGAACCAAAACGAAAATCTTTATCATTATAATCAGGACCAGTCCAACTTTCTAATAAAGCATCAATAGAATATTCTTCATCTAACAAAGAATTGAACAACAAAAGTTCTCCAATTAGTCCTTTTTGTCTTTCAATTGTTAGCCCTTGGAAGTTTATTTTATCAAATAATTTTTTCCATTTTAAAACTACATTAGAAGTTTCAATCAAAGCCTCATTTTCAGTAACACTTTTTGAAATTTCTTCAACAATGTTTTCAATAAATAAACTAAAAATATCTTTCAGTTGATTATCTAAAAGATAAATATGTAATTCTTTTGCATCTTCAAATTCATAGATTTCAATGAATAGACCTTTAAACTTGAAGTTTTTAAATTCAGGAAATTTAGCTTTTTTAGATGTTTCAAATATGTATAAATGATTACCCGTTATATGATTTGTTGCTGCAAAACATTTGAACGGTTTAACATGTTCAAGTTGCGTTTTTATAATAATTTCATCCGTAGGAACATGACTATCCCAAATAGATTTAATACTTACCATAATTATTCGTTATCAGAATTATCATCATCCTCCATTGGCTCTAAAGCTAGTTCCTCTTTTATTGATGCAGAATAAGAAACTTGAACTTCATTTTCAATTTTTGGAAAATATAAACTATACCCAATAATCGGAATCCTGTTTTCAACTTTAGTGGTACCTCTTTCATCTAAAGCGTAAATTAGGAGCAAACCTTTACTTTCATTTGCCCTTCTCTCTTTTATACTTCCAACACCATTTTCAGCTAAATCTACTTGACGATCAACAACATCGTCAATTTGATTTTTAGTTATTTTATATAATTCAGAATGTTCTGTTTGATTTCTGACGCTACAAACTAATTCAATCTCTTTTCCATCTGCCGATAAACTATATTTTTGAGTATCATACTCTTTTCTATTTTCAGGCTTCTTAATTACTCCCTCATCATATAATAATGCTTTTTCACTAGTATTGGATACTATACAAATATTCCACTCTCTTATATTATTACTTGTATTCTGA
>NZ_JNCA01000016.1 GCF_000695795.1 Flavobacterium seoulense
GGTTTCTCCAACAGGAGGAACTCCTTCCTATACCTATTCTTGGGCTCCGTCAGGAGGTACTGCTGCTACAGCTACAGGTTTAGCTGCAGGAACTTATACTTGTACAATAACCGATGCTAATGGATGTCAGGGTACAAAATCATTCACAATTACGCAACCAACTGCTCTAAATACTACAGCAGGAAGTAAAACTGATGTTTCTTGTAACGGTGGTTCCAATGGTACTGCAACGGTTTCTCCAACAGGAGGTACGCCAGGATATACCTATTCTTGGTCTCCATCAGGAGGTACTGCTGCTACAGCAACTGGACTTGCAGCAGGAACTTATACTGTAACAGTAACTGATGCAAATGGATGTCAGGGTACAAAGTCTTTCACTATTGCACAGCCAACTGCTTTAAGCCTAACTACAGGTGGTGGAAAAACTGATGTTTCTTGTAATGGTGGTTCTAATGGTACTGCAACGGTTTCTCCAACAGGAGGAACTCCTTCCTATACCTATTCTTGGGCTCCATCAGGAGGTACTGCTGCTACAGCAACTGGACTTGCAGCAGGAACTTATACTGTAACAGTAACTGATGCAAATGGATGTCAGGGTACTAAATCATTTACAATTACTCAACCAACTCCTATAGAATTCACAACTATATCATTAGCTGGTTATGATTATAATACTTTATACAGCCAAAGTGTAAACGTAACAGGTGGAACAGGTACTAAAATTTTTGATATTTCATCAGGAAATTTACCTTCAGGATTTAATTTATCTCCTTCAGGAACAATTTCTGGAACATCAATTCAGGTTGCTGATAGTAATTTTACTGTTAGAGCAACAGATGCAAATGGATGTGTAGTTACTCAAAACTTTACGTTAAAATTAAATCAAATACCTATTACAGTTACAGCAAATGAATTACAAAGTAAAGTTTATGGATCAAATGACCCTATCCTTAGCTATAGTGTGTCTCCTGCTTTATTACCAGGTGATTCTTTTACAGGTTCATTAACAAGAGCTCCAGGAGAAGATATTGGTTCTTATACAATAACTCAAGGAACCCTTTCTGCAGGAAATAAATATTTGATTACTTATGTTTCCAACAATTTTAGCATAACTGCCAAACCAATCACTGTAACTGCTGCAGCGAAAAACAAAACCTATGGTGATGTGGATCCTGAGTTGACTTATACTTTTGCTCCGGCTTTAGTAACAGGAGACAGTTTCTCTGGAAGTCTTAACAGATCTACAGGTGAAAACGTAGGAACTTATGCCATCAATCAGGGAACATTGGCTTTAAGTGGTAATTATACGCTAACTTATGTTGGTGCTGATTTAACTATTGGCAAGAAAACCATAACAGTAACTGCAGCTGCCAAAAACAAAACCTATGGTGATGTAGATCCTACTTTGACTTATACTTTTGCTCCGGCTTTAGTAAGTGGTGATGCTTTCTCTGGAAGTCTTAACAGATCTGCAGGTGAAAACATAGGAACTTATGCCATCAATCAGGGAACATTGGCTTTAAGTGGTAATTATACGCTAACTTATGTTGGTGCTGATTTAACTATTGGCAAGAAAACCATAACAGTAACTGCTGCAGCGAAAAACAAAACCTATGGTGATGTGGATCCTGAGTTGACTTATACTTTTGCTCCGGCTTTAGTAACAGGAGACAGTTTCTCTGGAAGTCTTAACAGATCTGCAGGTGAAAACATAGGAACTTATGCCATCAATCAGGGAACATTGGCTTTAAGTGGTAATTATACGTTGACTTATGTCGGTGCTAATTTGACTATTGGCAAGAAAACCATAACAGTAACTGCTGCTGCCAAAAACAAAACCTATGGTGATGTGGATCCTGAGTTGACTTATACTTTCGCTCCGGCTTTAGTAACAGGAGACAGTTTCTCTGGAAGTCTTAACAGATCTGCAGGTGAAAACGTAGGAACTTATGCCATCAATCAGGGAGCATTGGCTTTAAGTGGTAATTATACGCTAACTTATGTTGGTGCTGATTTGACTATTGGTAAGAAAACCATAACTGTAACTGCTGCAGCGAAAAACAAAACCTATGGTGATGTGGATCCTGAGTTGAATTATACTTTTGCTCCGGCTTTAGTAACAGGAGACAGTTTCTCTGGAAGTCTTAACAGATCTGCAGGTGAAAACATAGGAACTTATGCCATCAATCAGGGAACATTGGCTTTAAGTGGTAATTATACGCTAACTTATGTTGGTGCTGATTTGACTATTGGCAAGAAAACCATAACAGTAACTGCTGCAGCAAAAAACAAAACCTATGGTGATGTGGATCCTGAGTTGAATTATACTTTTGCTCCGGCTTTAGTAACTGGTGATGCTTTCTCTGGAAGTCTTAACAGATCTGCAGGTGAAAACGTAGGAACTTATGCCATCAATCAGGGAGCATTGGCTTTAAGTGGTAATTATACGCTAACTTATGTTGGTGCTGATTTAACTATTGGTAAGAAAACCATAACTGTAACTGCTGCAGCAAAAAACAAAACCTATGGTGATGTAGATCCTGTCTTGACTTATACTTTCGCTCCGGCTTTAGTAACTGGTGATGCTTTCTCTGGAAGTCTTAACAGATCTGCAGGTGAAAACGTAGGAACTTATGCCATCAATCAGGGAACATTGGCTTTAAGTGGTAATTATACGTTGACTTATGTTGGTGCTGATTTAACTATTGGTAAGAAAACCATAACTGTAACTGCTGCAGCGAAAAACAAAACCTATGGTGATGTAGATCCTGCCTTGACTTATACTTTTGCTCCGGCTTTAGTAACTGGTGATGCTTTCTCTGGAAATCTTAACAGATCTGCAGGTGAAAACATAGGAACTTATACCATCAATCAGGGAACATTGGCTTTAAGTGGTAATTATACGCTGACTTATGTAACTAATAATTTTGTTATCACTGCAAAACCAATTACAGTGACAGCTAATGCTTCTCAATCTAAGGTATATGGAACAGCCGATCCTATTTTTACTTATTCAGTTTCACCTGCTTTAGTAAGTGGAGATGTATTTACAGGAGCACTTTCAAGAGCTGCTGGAAATGATACAGGTGTATATCCAATTACACAAGGCACATTAAATGCAGGAACAAATTACAGCCTGACTTATGTTGGTAGTAATTTTACAATTGTAAAAGCTAATCAAACCATCACTTGGAATCAAACTTTAACATACGGTTGTGAAGGAGAAACTACTGTTGCTTTAACAGCTACTTCTAGTAGTGGTTTACCAGTAAACTACACTTCTTCTAATACTAATTTAGTTGCTGTTTCAGGAAATACATTGAATTTGTTAAACTATGGTTCGGTAAATGTCACTGCTGCTCAGCTAGGAAATAACAATTACAATCCAGCTCCAACAGTAGTTTTACCATTGGTTAACAGCCAACCGAATTTGATTAGAAAACAATTTGATAATATCATTTTCTTTGACAATAGTTCTAAAAATTTCCAATCATATACTTGGTATAAAAATGGAGTACTAGTTCCTGGTCAAACAGATCAGTATTTTAAAGAAAATGGTGCTTTAAACGGTACTTATCATGCAGTGGCTACAAGATTAGACGGAATACAAGTTACTACTTGTCCAATAACCTTATCGCCTACTGTAGAGGATGAAAACATCAAAATTGTACCTAATCCGGCTAAAAGCAATGGAGACTTCCAGGTTATCACTAATGTAAGTGTAAATAGATTACAAAATGCACATATTGAAGTATATAGTGTAACTGGATCAATGTTAATTGATGTTAGAACAAGTCAAAATACTGTTAATTTGAAAGCACCAAGCGTTGAGGGAGTTTACATAGTAAAAATGACCTTAGCAAATGGTAAGTATTTTACGAAAAACCTTTTAGTTAAAAATTAAGAATCTTCAAGAATATGAAATCCTCATTTTTTTACAAATGAGGATGGATTATTCTAAAACAAAAACACAAATATGAAATTTAATATTAAACATGCATTAGGGATTACTGTACTTTTATGCTCTCAGGCAATGGTTGCTCAGTTTTATGTAGGTGTGCAAACAGGAATTGGACATATCAAAAATGATATTAAAGCTGCAACTCCCGGCTATCAAATTCAACACTCAGGTGCAGTAAAAGCAGGTTACATTTATTCGATAACTAATCATTTTGGGATAGGTACAGGATTAGAATTTTCTCAGTATAAACAAAATGTTACTTTAAACAATTCATCAGAAGCTTTAACCAATTTTGAAGTTGATCCGGCAGGTTCTGCTTTTATCTACAATATTACAACAAGCAATTATAGAGAGGAACAAACCTTACATGCAATTCAAATACCATTATTTTTACAGTATAAAACTAATATTGCTAAAGGTGTTGATTTTAACTTTAGAGCAGGTGCTAAATATTTTTTACCTGTAGATTATAAAATTAAATCTTCAGCAGCTTTTGTAAATGGTACTGCTTATTATCCAGATGTTAATTTGTATATCGATGATCTACCGGAATATGGTTTTGGAGGTCAGGGTAATTATAGCGCATCAGGAGAATACAATACTAAAGGAACTATAATGGCTTCTTATGAACTAGGTTTTACTTTTGATATCAACAAAAATAATGCATTATATACTGCAATCTTTGTTGAGAATGCTTACGGAACCATTCTTGATCAAAATGAAGACAAATCCTATATTGGCTACAACTCAACATCTGTGAATGACAGAAAAGCAAATGGATTGTACAGTACTGATAAAGATGCAAAAATAAGACCTGTAGCTTTTGGTTTGACTTTCGGGTGGAACTTTAAATAATCTCTTCTTTTAATTTATAACATAAGGTCTTGAGTAATCAAGGCCTTTTTTTGTTCATAACTTCACTTTATTTTCCTTTAAAAAAGAACTAAATTTGGAATTCAGATTTTTTGATTTCACAAAAATTCAATTTCCTCATTTACAGCTATGTATTTAATATTCGATACCGAAACTACTGGATTACCAAAGAACTGGAATGCTCCAATAAGCGATTCTGATAACTGGCCTCGCTGTATCCAAATCGCATGGCAGCTGCATGATGATATGGGAAATCTCATCGAACATCAGGATTATTTGGTAAAGCCTGAAGGGTTTAACATTCCGTATGATGCTGAACGTATTCACGGAATTTCAACCGAATTGGCAGAAGCCGATGGAATCTCTTTAAATGAAGTTTTAGAAAAATTGAATATTGCTTTAGGTAAAGCCAAATTTATTGTGGGTCAGAATGTAGGTTTTGACGTCAATATTATGGGCGCTGAATTCTATCGAATGGGCGTTGATTCGTCTATGGCTTCGATGCCGGTTTTAGATACCTGTACCGAAGTAACAGCTAATTTGTTAAAATTACCCGGAGGTCGTGGAGGAAAATTCAAGTTACCTACTCTAACCGAATTACACGAATATTTATTCAACGTTCCCTTTGCCGAAGCCCATAACGCTACTGCCGACGTTGAGGCAACAACACGTTGTTTCTTAGAATTAATAAAAAGAGAAGTTTTTACCAAAGAAGAACTGGATGTTCCTGCTTCTTATTTTCAGGATTTTAATGCTAAGAATCCGCAGGAAATTCAGCTTATTGGTTTAAAACATATCAATTTAAAAGCGGCTTCTGACGAAATCAGAAAGCAACTTCAAAAAACTAATTCAGCTTCTGAACAAAATATAATTTCCGAAGCTGACAAAGAAGGTTTTGCAGCAGCAAAATTTGCTCATTTGCACAATCATACCCAATTTTCGGTATTGCAATCTACCATTGGTATTGCCCCGCTGGTCACTACCACTGCTAAAAATAAATTTCCTGCAGTTGCCATGACTGACACGGGAAACATGATGGGAGCTTTCCATTTTGTGAGTGCAGTTATGAACCATAACAAAGGAGCTTCTGCTAAAAATAAAGCCTTGGTGGAAAGTGGCGAAGAACCAACAGAAACCGAAATTAAACCTATTGTCGGTTGCGAATTTAACATTTGCGAAAACCATTTGGATAAAACAAAAAAAGACAATGGTTACCAGGTTGTTTTATTGGCAAAAAATAAAAATGGTTATCATAATTTGGCTAAAATGGCTTCCATTGCTTATGTGAGCGGTTTTTATTATGTTCCTCGAATTGACAAAAGTATTGTCGAAAAATACAAGGAAGACATCATGGTTTTATCGGGAAATCTCTATGGAGAAATTCCGAGTAAGATTTTAAATATTGGTGAAAACCAAGCCGAAGAAGCCCTAATTTGGTGGAAATCACAATTTGGAGATGATTTTTATCTCGAAATAATGCGCCACAATCAGGAAGATGAAAATCGTGTAAACAAAACCCTGATTGAGTTTGCACAAAAACATGAAGTTAAATTAATTGCTACCAATAATACCTATTATGTAAATAAAGAGGATGCTAATGCACACGATATTTTATTATGCGTAAAAGACGGTGAAAAACAGGCAACGCCTATTGGTCGTGGTCGTGGTTATCGCTATGGTTTACCCAATCAGGAATATTATTATAAATCAGAAGAAGAAATGAAAACTCTTTTTGCTGATTTACCCGAAGCCATTATCAATATTCAGGAAATTGTAGATAAGGTCGAAATTTACTCGCTTTACCGGGACGTTTTACTTCCAAAATACGATATTCCAGAAGAATTTGTTAATCCTGAAGACGAAAAAGACAATGGTGTTCGCGGAGAAAATGCTTATTTGAGACACCTAACAATGGTAGGTGCCGAAAAACGCTATGAAGAAATCACTCCCGATATTCAGGAACGTTTGGATTTTGAATTATTGACAATTTCAAATTCAGGTTATCCGGGTTATTTTCTGATTGTACAGGATTTCATTGCCGAAGCCCGAAAAATGGACGTATCAGTTGGACCTGGACGTGGATCGGCAGCGGGTTCTGCCGTTGCTTATTGTTTAGGAATTACTAATATTGATCCTATTAAATACGATTTGCTTTTTGAGCGTTTCCTGAACCCCGATCGTGTATCCATGCCCGATATTGATATCGATTTTGATGACGAGGGTCGTGGTCGCGTAATGGATTATGTAATCAATAAATATGGTGCTAATCAGGTGGCGCAAATTATCACTTACGGAAAAATGGCAACTAAGTCGGCCATTCGTGATACGGCACGTGTACTGGATTTACCATTATTTGAAGCCGATAGAATTGCAAAATTAATTCCGGCAATGATGCCTGGAAAATGGAATTTAGCGCGATTCCTTTCTGAATCAGAAGATGATGTAAAAAAAGCATTAAAAGGGGCTGATGAATTTGAACTTGTTAAACAATTAATAGCCATTGCCAATGAAGAAGATTTGGCCGGAGAAACCATTCAGCAAGCCAAAATTCTCGAAGGTTCTATGCGAAATACAGGTATTCACGCCTGCGGTGTGATTATCACGCCTTCGGATATTACCAATTACGTTCCGGTAACTACTGCAAAAGATTCTGATTTATATGTAACCCAATTTGACAACTCGGTTGCTGAAAGCGCCGGACTGTTAAAGATGGACTTCTTGGGGTTGAAGACCCTGACTTTGATAAAAGACACTGTCAAATTGGTAAAATACCGAACAGGAATTCAACTCGATCCGGATACTTTCCCAATTGATGATGTTAAGACTTATGAACTGTTCCAAAGAGGAGAAACAGTAGGTATTTTCCAATACGAGTCGCCCGGGATGCAGAAATACATGAAGGACCTGAAACCTACCGTTTTTGGAGATTTAATTGCAATGAATGCTTTGTATCGTCCGGGACCTTTAGAATACATTCCTTCTTTCGTTCGAAGAAAAAACGGAGAAGAACCTATTGTTTACGATTTAGATGCCTGCGAAGAATATCTTGGGGAAACCTACGGAATCACCGTATATCAGGAGCAGGTAATGCTTCTATCCCAATCACTTGCCGGATTTACTAAAGGTGAAGCCGACGTTTTGCGTAAGGCGATGGGTAAGAAACAAAAAGACGTTTTGGATAAAATGAAACCAAAATTTGTCGAACAGGCAGCTCAAAAAGGTCATGATGCCAAAGTTTTAGAAAAAATCTGGAAAGACTGGGAAGCGTTTGCGAGTTATGCTTTCAACAAATCGCATTCAACTTGCTATGCGTGGATTGCCTACCAAACTGCTTATTTAAAAGCGCATTATCCGGCTGAATATATGGCTGCGGTACTTTCGAATAACATGAACGATATCAAACAAGTTTCATTTTTCATGGAAGAATGTAAACGAATGGGATTGCAGGTTTTAGGCCCTTGCGTCAATGAATCTTTCTACAAATTCACCGTAAACGATGAGTATGCAGTACGTTTTGGAATGGGAGCTATTAAAGGTGTGGGTTCCGGAGCAGTGGCAACAATTGTAGAAAATAGAAAAGATGCTAAATACAAATCGATTTTCGATTTGGCAAAACGTATTGATTTGCGTGCTGCCAATAAAAAAGCTATTGAAAACCTGGCTTTAGCCGGAGGTTTTGATTGTTTTGCAGACACTCATAGAGCCCAATATTTTCACGATGAAGGTGACGGAATTACCTTTTATGAAAAAGCGATGCGTTATGGCTCTAAATTTCAGGAAAACGAAAATTCCTCACAGGTAAGTTTATTTGGCGAAGCCAGCGAAGTACAAATTGCTGAGCCAGTTGTACCACCATGTGAAGACTGGAGTACGATGGAAAAATTAGCTAAAGAGAAAGAAGTTGTTGGAATTTATATTTCAGGACATCCACTAGATGATTTTAAATTTGAAATGAAATATTTCTGTAATGCGAAGCTAGAAGCTCTTAAAAATCTGGAAGCACATGTGGGCAAAACACTCACTTTTGGCGGAATTATAAATGATGTCCAACATCGTGTAGCAAAAAACGGTAAAGGCTGGGGAATGTTCTCTCTTGAAGGATATGACGAGAGCTATGAATTTAGAATTTTTGGTGAAGAGTATTTAAAATTCCGTCATTTCCTGATACAGAACAATTTTACTTTCATGAAACTGACGGTAAAAGAAGGCTGGATGAATCAGGATACTGGAAAAAAAGGAGAACCCAGAGTACAGTTTGTCGAAATAAAACAATTGCAGGATGTTTTAGAAGCAATGGCTAAAAGACTCATTGTACTATTGAATATAAAAGATTTACAGCCAGAATTCATTCATAAATTAAGTCATCTTTTTAATGAAAACAAAGGAGACAATCAGGTTACTTTTGAAGTAATGGAAATAGAAAGAATCAAGAAATTAATTGAAACAACTACTGTTCTTGAAGAGAATGAGGAAGTCATTTTTGAAGATGAAAACGAAGAAACTTCGGACGAACCAGAAACCAAGGCTGTACAAGTTACCGAGGTCGAAGAAGTAAAAGTAGTTACTAAACTAAGCATGGCCAGCAGAAGGTTGAAAATCAAGATTTCGAATGAATTATTGCATGAATTAGAGAAAATGCAGGTGAATTTCAAGCTGAATTAAACCGCTATACCCTAGCCCTGATGGAAGCGGCATCCTTTTTCTAGTCTCGTCTTTTTGGACGAGACTAGAAAAAGATAGAGTGTACAGCAGGAATAGCTACTAATAATAATTAACAATACATTAATAGCCAAAACTAATTTTGGAATGATGGTTTGTTGGTTTTAAATTTCTAAATTTGCATAAGTGTTTAAGTAATTAAAGACTTTCAAATTATAAACTTTAAATTTAAAAAGATATGGCATTAGCAATAACAGACGCTACTTTTGAAGAAGTAGTATTGAAGTCAGACAAACCAGTTATGGTAGATTTTTGGGCAGCTTGGTGTGGACCATGTAGAATGGTTGGACCAATCATTGACGAATTAAGTACTGAATACGACGGAAAAGTTGTTGTAGGGAAAGTTGATGTTGACGCAAACCAGGAATTTGCTGCTAAATATGGAGTGAGAAACATACCTACAGTATTAGTTTTTCATAACGGAGAAGTCGTAGGAAAACAAGTAGGAGTTGCTCCTAAACAAACTTACGCAGATAGTTTAGACGCTTTGTTGTAATCGTAAGATTATGATTTATATGAGAAAAAGGTTTGACGAAAGTCAAGCCTTTTTTTTATGAAGTAAATAATGTTGTAGAGAATTATAAAACAATATATTCCTCTAATTGTATTACATTTTACCGCAAAGATTTTCATCTAAAAATGTCTCTAAAAACAAAAAGTTCGCAAAGCTAATCCAATATACATAGCTTTGCGAACTTTGCCTTTTATAAAAGCTAAAGGTTAAAACTTAGTGTTCTTTGCGGTAAATTGTTTTTCTCCCCCAAAGTTTAAAGGAATCACTAAAAGATGATATTACATATTTTAATTATTCAGAATCAAAAAATTAAACACAAAAAAAGCGATTCAAAAATGAATCGCTTTAACAATTTTAGCGGTCTGGACGGGACTCGAACCCGCGACCCCATGCGTGACAGGCATGTATTCTAACCAACTGAACTACCAAACCTCTGCTTTATTGCGAGTGCAAATATACAATATAATTTCTTTTAAAAACAAGTCTTCAATTAAAAAAATAATTCTTTTTTTTGATACCTCTTTAAAATCAAAAAAGCCATTCACATTTAAGTGAAAAGCTTTTCATTGGTTTAACTACTAAACCGAGGTCAGCTAACTAGGCCGACCTAACAACACAACTAACTTTAGATACCGTATAGTGGAAAAAAAAGCCTTTCTGTTACGAAAGGCTTTCCCAATATTAGCGGTCTGGACGGGACTCGAACCCGCGACCCCATGCGTGACAGGCATGTATTCTAACCAACTGAACTACCAAACCTCTGCTTTATTGCGGTGGCAAAGATACAATAGATTTCTATTTAAACAAGCCTTTTTACTAAAAATAATAATATATTTTTTTGATAATTACCCAAACTTTTGTTTTTCAACCAAATAAGTTAGCATTATTTTTTCAAAATCTTCTCTCACGCTTACCGGAACGTACTTTATTTTGTTTTGTGCGCAGCTTAATGCCAATCTTTTAAAATAAGAAGCTGCCTGTTTTTCGTATTCTTCTTTTACATTATCAGCAAAAACAACTATTTCATCTCCGGTTTCTACATCGATGAATTTTCGTGGCACATTGTCAAAATCAAAATTGAGCTCTGTTTTTCCATCTACTACATGAAATAAGACTACCTTATGTTTATTGTGTTTCAAATGCTGCAAAGCAGTCAACAATCGCTCTTCTTCCCCTATTTGAAACATATCTGTGAACAAAACAATCATCGAACGACGATGAATTTTTTCGGCAATTTGATGCAAAAAAGTAATGGTATCGGTGCTTTTCTTACCAACGGGTTCTTCTAACAAATTTTCTAATGCATTTAACACCATACGATGATGACGATCACTGCCTTTTTCGGGCGCATAATATTCATACGTATCTGAAAACACACTAAGCCCTACAGCATCTCTTTGTTTCTTTAAAAGATTCATTAATATGGCTGAAGCCAAAACAGAAAAACCTATTTTACTTTCATAAAAATTCTGATTTGTATTTAATTTAGGATAATGCATCGACGAAGAATTATCAATAATAATATGACATCGCAAATTAGTTTCTTCTTCAAACTGTTTGGTATACAATCGGTCTGTTTTTGCGAATAACTTCCAGTCAATATGCTTAGTACTTTCGCCTGTATTATATACTTTATGCTCAGCAAATTCAGCCGAAAATCCATGAAACGGACTTTTATGCATTCCTGAAATAAAACCTTCTACCACTTGATTAGCAAGTAATTCTAAATGCTGAAAACTAGCAATTATACCTATTTGTGATTCTATCTTCATCTATCAAATGTAATATTTTCAAACTAAAAAAGAAGCGATTTGTAGTCCCAAACAATAGAAATAAATATTCCGAAATAAATTATACAAAGCATAAACTGTATAAAAGCAGAAGCCAAAATCCCTATCACTGAACCTGTGGCTGCCCTAATTGCCTGTTGTGCATTTTTAGCATCAAATACTAATTCGCCAATTAAAGCACCTAAAAATGGCCCAATTACAAACCCAAAAGGAATTGGAGTCAATAGTCCGATTACGAGACCAATATTCGTTCCCCAAATTCCTGCTTTACTTCCGCCAAATCGTTGTGTTCCTTTGGCTGGCAAAATATAATTGGCAATAAAAAAAATCACAACAACTAAAAAAGTGATGCCTAAAACCCAATAATTGACCGGAACCACACTAGTAAGATATAAAAAAAGAATTCCTAACCAGCATAAACCAATTCCTGGCAACACAGGTAAAAAACTTCCCACAACACCAATTAGCATACAGGCTAATCCCAGAATTAAAAGTAAAATATCCATAAATTAATTTTTATTAATTTTTATTAATTTTGATAAAAATAAAGATAATCATTTATTTCCTACATCACGATGAGAAAAATTATAGTATTCCTTTTTATAGTCTTTTTTTCGAAAATAGTTCTGGCTCAAAACGAACCCAAAAAAAGTACCGATGCCATCATGAAAGAGCAAATCTATGAGGCAAATAAGAAAAAAATAATGAATTTCTCCATGAAAGATTTCGATCAGCTTTTTTTCGAATTTTCCGAAAAGAAATCAGATCCTAATTTGATTTTATCAAAAGAAGAATTTTATAATTACACCGTAAAAATCGCAGCTTATTCTGATCGCTTGGCAAAATTATATCCCAAAGAGAAAGAAATTGCCGAAGCCAATAAGCAAAAATGGCTTTCAGAAAATTATCAAGATTATTTACTTTCTAAAGCATCTGCAAAAAAATAATTGTATTTTTATAAAATATTGGTCGAATTCAAAAACAAAACCTTGAAGCATTATTACTTTTTTTTACTCTTCGCTTTCTTCAATTCCTGTCAATACTTCGAAAAGCAAGTGCCGTCAGAAAAAGAATTATTGCAAAAGCAACTGAAAGCAATAAACTGGAAAGAAGTAGACGAATACCCTTCCTTTGTAGATTGCGACAAACTGGATGAAAAAGTACAGCGTCAACAATGTTTTTTTGACAGTCTTACGCAACTCATTCAGGACAAATTGCAAGTCGACACACTTTCATCTCTTTACCCGGAACTCGACACGATCGAAGTGAAAGTAACTGTTTTTCCTAATTCCAGAATGAAATTCGAACCGCAATTCCCAAAAGATTCTGCTGCTTATGATACGATTAAAATTGATAGCATTTTACACGCCCGACTAGTTGGTTTCCCAAAAGTAAATCCCGCTCTAAAACAAGGAATTCCTGTAAAAACACAATTTATTCTTCCTGTAATTATTAAAGTGGAGTAGTTTTTAATATTTAGTTAACAGATAGCAATAAACCGATTGAGATTCGATATTCAAAAGTCTTAAAATCTCCTGCCTTTCCATTCGTATTTTCCAAATAGTGAATATAAAGCTACGCTTACACTAAAAAAAGGATAAAGCAAATTACTTAAAACCAAATAGCTTATCTTATCTTTTGTCAAAAATCGATTTGCCTGATAAATCAAAATACTATCAATAATACATTTGGAAAAAAACAGCGAAAACGGCAATAAAAATGAGACTAGCCCCATAATCCATAATCCATAACTTATAATTAAACTCAAATTTCCAGCAAAAACAACCAATGCTAATAGTTTTCCAAAATTGCTTTGGTACGAACTTGTTTTAGAAGCCCAGCGTACTCTTTGATAAAACAAAGTTTTCCAGCTGACAACAGCACTTGTAGTAATAATGTTATTTTGAGATTTAAGATAGTGTACTTTTTGAGGAAACTTTGCAATTGCTTTTTGCAATAAAAAAACATCATCACCGCTGGCAACAGTATCGTTTCCTTCAAAACCATTTAGTTCCTGAAAAAGCAATTTGGTATAAGCTAAATTCGCACCATTACACATAAACCCTTTCTTAATTCCAAAACTTCCTATCGTCGCACCTTGTAAACTCGCCAAATCCAATTGCTGAAAATGATCTAAAAAAGAATTATTACAACGATAAGTAACGGCTCCGGAAATCATAGCAACTTCATGTGTTTGAATGTAATTATCCAAAGTTAAAAGCCAATTTTCAGGAACTACACAATCGGCATCAGTAGTAATAATCCAAGGCGTTTTTACCAAAGGAATCGCAGTCGAAATCGCGTCTTTCTTAGGAGAATTTGATACTCTGATATTATTGATTAGTAAAACTTGAAATTTGGAATTTAAAATTTGGAATTTTTCAGTTGATTGATCATCAACCAAAATCACTTCAAACAAATTCGTTGGATAATTCAATTTCGAAATACTTTCTAAAAGCACTGGTAAATTTCCGGCTTCATTTCGAAAAGGAACTATAATCGTAAAAGCTGTTTTGGGTTCTAAATCAATTGCGTCATAGTTTTTTACTTTTGTAAAACCATAAATCAGAAGACAAATCGCTATACAATAAAACAATGCTATGAAGAGCAAAAAAAACATCATACAATTTCTTTAGTCTTAAAATTCAACACATAATAACTCCCTATCACAACCGGAATCACTACATTGAGAAACCACATTAAAGTCGAAATAAAAATTACAATCCATTCATTAACACCTAATATTCCAAAGAAATAAATTGCCACACTTCCTTTAACTGCGAAATCCAAAAATTGAAAAGTAGGTAAAGAGGAAGCCAGAAAATAAACACTCGAAATTGTAGTTATCAGCGTCAAATAAGGCAAATCAACATCAAAAGCTAAAAACAAAAAGTAATATTGATGCGAAAAAACCAAATACCGACAAACTCCCAAAAGGATATTTCGCTGGTGAATGGACTTCGGAATTTCATTAATTTTATGAATCAATTTTTCTATCGAATACCCTTTTATATTTATTTTCTTCGAAAAAAAGAAAATCCCAGATAACAAAAAACAAGCTCCAAACAGAATTAGAACTGTTTTTGCAGTAATTACATGATACAATGTATTGAAATACAGCAAACCAAATATCCCAAAAACAACCGTTAAAACCATTTGGATTCCGTTACAAATCAAGTTCAGAAAAATCACTTTTTTAGTTTCTGATTTATTGAAAAACAAAGCTTTTCCAGCATATTCACCAACACCGTTTGGCGTAAATAATCCAGCGGTTAAAGCAGCTAAAACTTGTTTTGTCGATTCGGATACAGTAATTTTATGAATGTGCTGAACAAGATTTTGCCATTTCAGGATTTCGAAATAACGATTTAAAACACTTAACAACAAAATAAATCCAATGCCTAAAACCGATTGATTTTTTCGAAACAACACAATAAATTTTTGCCAATCTAATTTATCGTTATTTGCCAGTTGATTGTAAATAAAATAAAACGCAGCAGCAACTATCAAAACTTTAGTTAGAAGTACAAGGAATTGCTTAGTTTTGTGAGGAATTGAAATCATGCTGCAAAAGTAAACAATTTGAAAATGTAGCAATTTGAAACCACAAACTTTAAATACAACTTTTGACAAAAGAACGCATCATATTAGGTATTGATCCGGGAACCACTATTATGGGGTTTGGCTTAATACGTGTTATCAATAAAAAAATGGAATTTTTGCAATTAAATGAATTGCAATTATCTAAATATGATAATCATTACCAAAAGCTAAGAATCATTTTTGAACGAACTATTGAATTAATCGACACCCATAATCCAGACGAAATTGCCATCGAAGCACCTTTTTTTGGCAAAAACGTACAATCGATGTTAAAGCTTGGTCGTGCACAAGGTGTGGCTATGGCTGCCGGACTTTCCAGAGATATTCCTATTACCGAATATGAACCTAAAAAAATTAAAATGGCAATTACCGGAAACGGAAATGCCAGCAAAGAACAGGTTGCTAAAATGCTGCAACAACTTTTAGGTTTAAAAGAATTACCTAAAAATCTCGATTCCACCGATGGTTTGGCTGCAGCAGTTTGTCATTTTTTTAATTCTGGAAAAGTTATAGCAGGAAAAAGTTATTCAGGTTGGGATGCTTTTGTGAAACAGAATGAAGAACGAATTAATAAGTAGTGGCAGGAATCTACATTCACATACCATTTTGCAAACAAGCATGTAATTATTGCGACTTTTATTTTTCTACTTCAATGAAAAAGAAAGACGAAATGGTTTTGGCTTTAGCCAAAGAAATTGTCATTCGAAAAAATGAGTTCGAAAATGAGACAATAGAAACCATTTATTTTGGTGGCGGTACACCTTCTATATTAGCGATTGCAGATTTGAGATTATTGATTGATTCGATTTATGAAAATTATAAAGTCATTGAAAATCCCGAAATTACAGTCGAAGCTAATCCGGATGATTTATCAGAAGAACAAATAATCGCATTATCAAATAATCGGATTAACAGATTAAGCATTGGAATTCAATCGTTTTTTGAAGACGATTTGAAAATGATGAATCGGGCGCACAATTCGGCGGAAGCCAAAAAATGTTTGGAAATTGCCACAAAATATTTCGATAATATTTCGCTGGATTTAATTTATGGTGTTCCGGGTATGAGCAACGAAAAATGGAAACAAAATATTGAAACTGCCTTGAGTTTTAATATTCCGCATATTTCAAGCTATGCTTTAACTGTAGAACCAAAAACAGCATTGCACAAATTAGTCCAAAAAGGAAAAGTAACCGCTCCAAAAGACGAAGTGGCTTCGGAACATTTTATGATTTTGGTCGAAATGCTAGAAGCAAATAGTTTTGTTCATTACGAATTATCGAATTTTGGCAAACCTGATTATTTTTCGAAAAACAATTCGGCGTATTGGTTGGGTAAAAAATACATCGGAATTGGACCTTCGGCGCATAGTTATAATGGCATTTCCAGAAGTTGGAATGTTGCCAATAATTCACTTTATTTAAAATCCATTCAGGAAAACCAACTCCCAAATGAAACCGAAATCTTATCCGTTACCGATCGCTATAATGAATATGTTATGACAGGATTACGAACTATTTGGGGCGTTTCATTAGACAGAATTCAAACTGAATTTGGACAAAATTATCTGGATTACTTATTAAAAGAAGCTAAACGATTTTTAAACGACGATTTACTCTTTATTGAAAACAACACCCTGAAAACAACTAAAAAAGGAAAGTTTTTAACGGATGGAATTGCAAGTGATTTGTTTTACTTAAATTTGGAATAAATGATTTAACCGCAAAGAACACAAAGAAGGCGCAATGGCCACAAAGTTTGGTGAACTTTGCGTTAATCTTAGTGACCTTTGTGGTTAAAAAATTATAGTTATATGGTAGCTAACATTAACAATTTCCAAGTAGATCTTTCAAAACCCATTGATATTTCCATTCCGTTATCGAATACAGAACAAAATCCTATTGCCTGGTATATTGACAAACCGGAAATAAAACCTGTAGTTTTTGGAGATTGGACAGGAAGTGTAAAAGCGGGCGCTTCGACTAATTTCAACAATATTTATTTCAATCCGCATGGACACGGCACGCATACCGAATGCCTTGGGCATATTACCAAAGAATTTTACAGTATCAATCAGGTTTTAAAACAGTTTTTCTTTTTAGCTGAATTGGTTTCAATTGAGCCAGAAATTCAGGGAGAAGATGCTGTGATTACTAAAAATCAGCTGGAAAAAGCATTGAATGGCAAAACTACTGAAGCTTTAATTATTAGAACATTTCCAAATTTGGAAAACAAAAAGCATCAGAATTATTCGAATACTAATCCGCCCTATTTGTCTGAAGAAGCGGCGATTTTTATTCGCGAAAGCGGAATTCAACATTTATTAATTGATTTGCCAAGTGTCGATAAAGAACATGACGAAGGAAAATTAGTTTCGCACAAAGCGTTTTGGAATGTAAAAGACGTCAACAATCTCAATGCTGATGCACGATTGAATTGTACTATTACCGAAATGATTTTTGTTCCTAACGAAGTTCAGGACGGAAGCTATTTATTGAATTTACAAATTGCTTCATTCGAAAATGATGCAAGTCCGAGTAAACCAGTTTTATTTGAGATTTCAGAGATTTAAAAATATTAATTCATTAAGTATAAAATTATATGATTAGTGTTTCTACTGATAAGAGCAAATTAGACATTCCTTTTATTCATAATTTCCTGAAAGACATTTATTGGGCTGCGCCAAGAACGATTGAGGAAGTCGAAATTTGTATTGAAAACTCTTTTTGTTTTGGAATTTATTTTGATAATAAACAAATAGGTTTTGCCCGTGTAATTACCGATTATGTGGTTTTTGCTTATTTGATGGATGTTTTTATTGATGAAAAACATCGTGGAAATGGCTATTCGTCTATGCTGATTGAAGCAATGATGAATGAGCCTGAGTTGAAGCAAATTAAAATTTGGAGATTAGCCACTACTGATGCGCATTTTTTATATCGAAAATTTGGTTTTAACTCATTAGCTCATCCCGAAAAACTAATGGAAAAAGTAATTTTGTAAAAATAATTTTCATAGAATTTAAATTGTAAAACCTTAAATAAAATAAATTCGTAAATACTAGAAAGGAAGATTTTTAGAAAATAAACAATTATTAAAGTATTGATAAAATCGATACAAAACACGACTTAAAAGTGGTAGCTTTTTTATCTTTACACAAAAATTATCAGACAATGAATATTCAATACATTAACAATAGCATTGAAGCCCAAAAAAACGTCTTATTACAGCATCCGCTTTATAATAAGGTAAAAACCATCGAAGATTTACATACTTTTTTAGAAAGTCATGTATATGCTGTGTGGGATTTTATGTCATTATTAAAAGCTTTGCAAGCCAGATTAACCTGCACTTCTACACCTTGGTTTGCAACTAAAAATCCAGAAACAAGGTATTTGATTAACGAAATTGTTTTAGCAGAAGAAACTGATTTGTCACTTGACGGAAAGCGTCAAAGCCATTACGAAATGTACATTGAAGCGATGGAAGCCTGTGGTGCCGATACTTTAAAAATTAAAGCTTTTTTAGCTGAAGTACAATCGTTGCAAAATATATTTGTTGCTATTAAAACGAGTGATTTACATCCAAATATTAAATCCTTTTTAGATTTTACTTTTAGAGTAATCGAAGAAGGAAAACCGCATGAAATTGCTGCCGCATTTACTTTTGGTCGAGAAGATTTGATTCCGAGTATGTTTCATGCTATTTTGAGAAATTTTCAGGAACAATTCCCTGAAACTGATTTAACAAAACTAATTTACTATTTCGAAAGACATATTGAATTAGATGCTGATGAACACGGTCCAATGGCAATGCAAATGATCAATGATCTTTGCGGAGACGACGCTCAAAAATGGAAAGAAGTAGAAGAAGTATCCATTACAGCATTAGAAAGAAGAATCGAACTTTGGAACGCTATTGAAGAAGAAATTTCGCAACAGGTTTCGATGTTATAAAACCGCTCAACACATTTTATCGTAACTATTATTAAAGATAATTTTAATTTGATTCCAAATGAAAGCATCAATAAGAATAATAGTTATGATTTTTTGTTTTGCTATGACAACAAGTTGTAACAGCGAAAATTCAAGTATGGAGTCTGAAATAATACCTCCTGTAACAAATCCTTCATTAGAACTTCCAACCCAATCTAAAACTATAAAATACTTAGCTCTGGGTGACAGTTATACCATTGGTCAAAGTGTATGTGAAACTTGCCGATTTCCTGAACAACTTAAAAAATCTTTGAAAAACTTAAATCAGGAAAACAATTTTTCTCTTGAAATCATTGCCCGAACTGGCTGGACAACCAGCAATTTAATTAGTGCTATCGAGCAACAAAAACCTGTTACTGATTTTGATTTGGTTAGCTTACTAATTGGTGTAAACAATCAATATCAGGGAATCAATTTTAATGTTTACGAAAAAGAATTTCCTGAATTAGTTAATAAAAGTATTACTCTTGCAAAAGGAGATAAAACAAGACTTATTGTAGTTTCTATACCAGATTATGCTTATACTCCTTTTGGGCAAAATTATGGTAACCCAAACTCAATTTCAACCGAAATTGACCGCTATAATGCATTTGCAAAATCCTATTGTCAAAACAACGGAATACTTTTTATTGACATCACTGATATTACCCGAAAAGGGCTTAGTGAGCCAAAATTAGTAGCAAATGATGGTTTGCATCCTTCGGAAACTGCTTACGCTCTTTTTGTCGAAAGATTATTACCAAAAGCAGTTGGAATTTTAAATAAATGAGATAAAATTTAGACATAAAAAAAACCTCAAATAATTAAATTATTTGAGGTTTGTATTTTTATTAAAATATCAGTTTCAATACTAATACTCTGGTGCCAACTCTAACTCCAGACCTTCTAAATCAACAGTGATCGGAATTTGGCAACCTAAACGGCTATTCGATTTTACATAAAAAGCTTCCGAAAGCATTGCTTCTTCATCATCTCCCATTTCTGGTAATGCCACTTCATTTAAAACATAACATTGACAAGAAGCACACATAGCCATTCCACCGCAAGTACCCTCTACAGGCAACTCATAAGCTTTACAAAGTTCCATGATATTCATGGCCATATCTGTAGGAGCTTGCAATTCGTGAACGACTCCTTCTCTGTCTTTAATTTTTATTAATACATCCATTTTTTACTATGCGGAATTGATTGATTGAACAACATTCAGTTTTTAACAATAAAATTTATTTAAAGCAAAAAACCCGTTTGTCTTACAAGACATTTACAACAGTTTCTATTTGTGGAGCATACTTTTTAATAGTAGTTTCAACTCCTGCTTTTAATGTCATTTGGTTCACACTACAATTAGTACATGCTCCTTCAAGACGCACTTTTACATGTTTATCTTCTTCAATAGAAATAAGAGTAATATTTCCTCCATCAGACTCTAAAAAAGGTCTAATTTCTTCCAGTGCCTTTTGAACTTCAATTGTTAATTCTTCTGTTGTCATTTTCTTCTATTAAATTATTTTTTTACTGCTGAACAACCAGCCATCGTAGTAATTTTTATTGCTTCAGTAGCAGGTAAACTTTCATTTCTGGCTACCGTTTCTTCCACCACTTTACGTGTTATATTTTCGAAAACTGTTTCAATTACTGAACCTGTTTGCAAAGCTGCCGGACGACCATAATCTCCTGCTTCACGAATAGACTGTACAATTGGAACTTCTCCTAAAAATGGAACAGCTAAATCTTCTGCTAAGTTTTTAGCTCCTTCCTGTCCAAAGATATAATATTTATTATTTGGCAATTCTTCAGGAGTAAAGTAAGCCATATTTTCGATAATACCTAATACCGGAACATTGATTGCTTCAGACAAGAACATTGCAACTCCTTTTTTAGCATCAGCCAAAGCTACTGCTTGCGGCGTACTTACCACTACTGCTCCGGTAACTGGCAGCGATTGCATAATAGAAAGGTGAATATCTCCTGTTCCCGGAGGTAAATCGATTAGTAAGAAATCTAATTCTCCCCAGTCGGCATCAAAGATCATTTGGTTCAATGCTTTAGAAGCCATTGGTCCTCTCCAGATTACTGCCTGACTTGGCGATGTAAAAAACCCAATAGAAAGCATTTTTATTTCATAACTTTCAATAGGTTTCATTTTTGATTTTCCGTCAACAAGAATCGAAACCGGTTTCTCGTTTTCTACATCAAACATAATTGGCATAGATGGCCCGTAAATATCAGCATCTAAAACTCCAACACTGAATCCCATTTTAGCCAAAGTAACTGCTAAATTAGCTGTAACGGTAGATTTTCCTACTCCACCTTTTCCGGAAGCTACAGCAATAACATTTTTAATTCCTGGAATTGCTTTTCCTTTAATTTCTGGTTTTTCCGGAACTTCAACTTTTATATTGACTTTAATTTTAGCTTCGGCAGCAATTTTTTCGTGAATTATTTTTTTGATATCATCTTCAGCACGTTTTTTAATGTGCATAGCTGGCGTGTGTAAAACTAAATCTACTACAACTTCATCTCCAAAAGTGATGACATTAGTAACAGCTCCACTTTCTACCATATTTTTTCCTTCTCCCGCAATAGTTATTGTTTCTAATGCTTTAAGAATCTCTTTTCTATCTAATTTCATTACTAAGTATCTATTTTTCAATTGCTTTTACCAGTTAAAACAATAGATTTATTCTAACTGATTTGAGAATGCAAATATAGCGCATTAAATCCTTATTTTAAAGGATTTAAATTGTATTTATTAATACCTGAATCAGTTCTAACTATAAATCACCCAGATGTTATTTTTATAAGTTAATTTTTAGAATTGATTTCTTGAGGATTCCAAAAATATTTATCGAAATCTACTATTTGATTGTCAACTACTTTTACGCCTTCATTTTCTAATAATTGTTGCATCAGATTAGTTCCATCAAAATGGAATTTTCCAGTAAGCAAACCTTTTCTGTTCACTACTCTATGCGCCGGAACATCTTCCATATTATGAGAAGCATTCATCGCCCAGCCTACCATTCTTGCCGAACGCGCCGCTCCCAAAAACTTTGCAATGGCACCATAAGAAGTTACCCGCCCATAAGGTATCAGCCTAACTACTTCATAGACTTTTTCAAAAAAATTAGTCGTATCCTGACTTACTTTCATTCTTCAATCATTTTATTATATTCTTGCGGACTAACTCCTGTAATTTCTTTAAAACTGGCCATAAAAACATTTATAGAAGAAAATCCAGTTTTTTTAGACAAACACGTCACTCCAGTTGTTTTCAAGAAACCTTCCTCAATCAAACTAATAGCATCATAAATACGAACTGTTTTTTTAAATTCGATAAAACTAACTTCAGAATGGTATTTAAAAAGATAAATTAAATGACTTTTAGGAATCCCTAACTTGATAGCAAAATCCCTCATAGAAACCGTTGGATTTCTAAAACATAAATGCTCTAATGCTTTTCTTTCAATTTCATGAATATAGTTAACCAAATTACCATCTATACGTTCTTTTAATTTTAAATCCTGATTATTAGTGATGATAAAATCAGTAGAAAATGTCCAAAAAACACTAAAAACCAATTCTAAATGTTCTTTTTTACTAGTTTTACAACCTTGCCCAACGTGTTTATGTAAAGCCACAGGAGTCAGCAATATCTTAAAAAACAAAACACAACATAAAATTGCTGAGAGCCAAAAATAGTTTGTTCCATCTGAATAACCTGCCACATAAATGTCACAAATAAGCGTAATTAACAAACGTAAGATACACAAAGCACAAACAACATAGACAAAAATTGTCCAGTTTCGCATTAATATTTTTTGCTTATCGACAGTCTCAGTTTTAGAATTCCTAAACCAAACTTTATTTTTTAACTCAACAAAACTTAAATAAAAATAAAACAACCCTAAACCTGTAAACAAAAAGTAAACACAGATATGCAAATACATAGCATATTGCCTTATTAAAAAATTTACCGCTATAAATGCTACCGGAATTATAAAATGATGCAAATCAGTTTTATAAATACCCTTTTTATTAAGAATGAGATTTTTAAAATACAAATAAAGACAAGGAAATATCATAAATCCAAAAGACCTAAAAACAATCATAAAATTGTCACTTATAGCAAAAGGAATTAAAATACGGACTCCTCCAAAGAAAAAACGACAAGCACCAAAAAGCAATAAGATTACGAGGTAAAAATTAACTTTATTATTAGTTCTGTACTGAGCAATTACAACCGTAAAAGTCAGAAAACCTAATAATGCTGTCATAAAATACAAAACACTCAAATACATATTCGGTTAGATTTTCTAATGGTTGAAAACTAAAGATATACAATAATCCAACTTTTCTACGACCTGCAAAAAAATATCCGATATATAGTTCAAAAAAACGTTATTCTTGAGAATTTTCTATTATTTCTAACATAGAAATACCTCCATTCAATATCATTAATCATACAGACTAATGAAAATAATATTCTAAAATATTAATCAAAGTAATGACAGAAACAATACCTGTAATAGAACCGATTATAACATTCATATTCCTAAGAAGATAATCGGCCTTACTTTCTATTTTTTGAAAAAAAGCAATATAAAAGTAAAATACAAGAACAGAGCCTAAAGCAGCTCCGCTAACAAAGGTAAAGACAGAAGTAATATCAAATGAGAAAACAGCATACGAATACAACGTAACGCTTACAAAAACATAATAAGGAATAGGAAAAAAATTCAAAGCTGATAACAACATTCCTAAAAAGAAACGCTTCTTTTTACTGTGTTTTTTAATTTTGGGCTGCTTCAATTTTGGTTTTTTGGCAACCCATAAAAAATAAATAGTCAGCAAAGTAAATATTCCAAGTCCTAACTCACGCAATAAGAGAATAATATCCGGACGGGAATTGATAATTCGGGCAAATAAAACCGCCAGATAGACCTGAATAAAAATAACAAATACTGCTCCCAGAACAAACCAAAAAGCATTGCGCTTTCCTTCCTTTAAACTCACCTTAGCCGCTGTCATATTAAGCAATCCAGGAGGAGTAATCCCTATGAACGCCGAAATAAAACCAGAAAACAAGGATATAATTAGATTCATAGAAAGGACTTAAAGTGGGTTTTAAAATTCCCGAAATTACTCTTTAATTTTAAAACGGATATAAGTAATGGCTTTGTTTATCTCTAAATATTGTTTCTCGTAAAAAGTTTGAAAAGCAGTCACTTCTTCAGGACTTCCTTCATTTACATAAACATTATGATTCGCATACAAAACCTCGTGACCTTCACCATGAAGCAATCCTAATGTATACCCATGCATAAATTCGCTATCGGTTTTAAGATTGACAACACCGTCTTTTTTAAGGATTTTTTTATACAATTGTAAAAACGATGAATTGGTCATTCTATGTTTAGTACGCTTGTATTTTATTTGTGGATCTGGAAAAGTAATCCAAATTTCATCCACTTCGTTTTCTGCAAAAATATGATTGATTAATTCGATTTGAGCACGAATAAAAGCCACATTGTGCAATCCCGTTTCTACAGCCGTTTTAGCACCACGCCAAAAACGTGCTCCTTTAATATCAATCCCAACAAAATTTTTGTTAGGATATCTTTCGGCTAAACCAACAGAATATTCACCTTTTCCACAACCTAATTCAATAACAATTGGATTATCATTCTTGAAAAAATCAGTATTCCATTTCCCTTTCAATGGAAATAAATCACCTACTACTTCTTCTCTTGTTGGCTGAAAAACGTTATTAAATGTTTCGTTCTCCTTAAATCGTTTTAATTTATTTTTACTTCCCACTGTTTTTAAAATATTTGCGCAAAATTAAACAAATATATTAAGACCAAGGGTAAGCTTTCGCAAAATATAAATGGTTATTCAATTTCAGAAATTACAACTAATTATTCGGCACATTCAATAGGAAACAAGGTTTCGTCGTGTTGTGACAAATCCAGTCCCATAATTTCTGACTCTTCAGAAACACGCATTGGGATAATTCTATTGGTAATTTTAAACAAAAAATAAGCTCCAAAAAAGGTATAAACAGAAACTAACAACAAGGCCGTCATGTGGTGACCAAAAACTTCCCATCCACCGTGAAGTAAACTGGCATCTTCTCCATGAGCAAAAATAGCTGTCAAAATCATTCCCATAATTCCTCCTACACCATGACATGCAAAAACATCTAAAGTATCATCAATTCCTTTTAAATATTTAGAATACACCACTACATTAGAAACTATAGCCGCAATAAATCCAAAAAACATACTTTCAGGAACAGTAACAAAACCAGCCGCAGGTGTAATAGAAACTAAACCTACAACCGCCCCGATACACGCACCAAGAGCAGAAACTTTTCTACCATTTATTCTGTCAAAAAAGATCCAGGTAAGCATTGCTGCAGCTGAAGCTGTAGTAGTTGTTCCAAAAGCCATCGCAGCAACACCATTAGCTTCCATAGAAGAACCTGCATTAAAACCAATCCATCCAAACCAAAGCATTCCTGTTCCTAATAAAACAAATGGAATATTTGTAGGTACGTGATTATTATTTTTTCTTTTTCCTAATACAAGAACTCCTGCCAATGCAGCAAATCCAGCACTCATGTGTACTACTGTTCCTCCTGCAAAATCTTTAACTCCAAAGAAAGAGCCTAAAATCCCTGTAGGATACCAAACCGCATGACACAAAGGAGAATAAATAAAAATACTAAACAAGCAAATGAAAAGTAAATAGGAAATAAAACGAACACGCTCCGCAAACGAACCTGTAATAATAGCAGGCGCTATAACTGCAAATTTCATTTGGAACAAAGCAAAAAGCATAAATGGAACCGTACTTGCAATAACTTTATGAGGCAAAACTCCAACATAATCCATAAAAGTAAATGACAATGGATTACCAATAAAACTATAGAAACCTTCACCAATATTAACTCCAATAGGTTCTCCAAAAGCCAGACTAAATCCGACTACAACCCATATTAGGGTAACAACTCCCATACAAATAAAACTTTGCAGCATAGTTGAAATTACATTTTTCTTTCCAACCATTCCTCCATAAAAAAAGGCTAAACCAGGAGTCATAATAAGTACCAAACAACAAGAAGTAAGCATCCAGGCCACATCAGAAGTCACAATTTGATCAACAGTGCCAAATTGAGAATGAATTGATTTAGGCTCTAAAGGCACCTGCCAAAAAAGTCCTGAAATACAAACAATACTAATAACAATAAAAGAAATGATCCAACGCTTCTCGATTTTCATAGTTTTTTACTTTAACCCATTAATTTTCGGGGGCAAATTTAAAAATAATTTACATTTCAGCCTAAATACTCTAAAAATAAAAAACTTCTCAACAAACAACCCCTTTTTAACACTAGCAACAAAAAATCAGCATAAAAAATTATCGATTCTCACAATTTTATCTCTTTTAAATGAGAAATACATTTTTTGCTTTTTCGAAAAATCCTAACAAAAAAGAACCAAACATCTAAAATATGAAAAAAAAGTTGTAAATTTTCATGAATTAAAACGGTCTAGTGGGTTTTATTTCATTTTATTAAACCTTAAAAAAACAGTTATTGCATGAAAAAAACACTTTTTGCTTTTTCGATTATTACTATGTTTATAATAAGCAGCTTATTTTCGTGCAAAAACAAATCGGAAGAAAACCAAGTCATCAAACCCGAAATTGTAATTGAAGAATACCAAAAAACATTCGACAGCACTATGGTTACTTCTTTTTTCAAAAACCATCCTTTATTCCAACAATATGAAGCAGATGTAAAAAAACTGTATCAAAAACATAACTTCCATTATGTTTGGTTTGACAAAAAAGGAATTAACGAATTTGCTAATCTTTTATACGACAAAACCAATAATCTGGAAGATGAAGGTGTTGCAAATAATGTTCCTTATAAAACCAAATTGGATTCTATTCACAACAACTTAAACGGAAACTCAAAACCTAATATCGAAACCGAACTTTTACACTCTTCTTTGTATTTTTTCTATGTTACAAATGTGTATCACGGTTTAGATTCAGAAAAATCTAAAGAAGCCGAATGGTATATTCCGCGAAAACAACAATCCTATATTAGTTATCTTGATTCGCTTTTATCAAATCCTTCGCTGATTAACAAAGAAGATAAGAATCTGTTTAGCCAATATTTTTTACTCAAAAAAGCACTTAAAAAATACCGCAAAATAGAAAAACAAGGCGGATGGAATTCGATTACTATTGACACAGCGGTTACCTCTTATAAAATTGGCGACAGCGCAACCGCCATTGCCCAGATAAGAGAACGTTTGTTTATTTCGGATGACATCAAATCTGATTCTAAAAGCGCTATTTACGATAAGGAATTATCTAAGGGAGTTTTGCATTACAAACTTCGAAGAGGTTATCTTTCAAACAGTACCATTTCAAAAGAATTAATCCGTGATTTGAATATCCCTATTAGCGAACGCATTAAAACCATTATGATTAATATGGAACGCTGCCGATGGGTTTCGAGCGATATTCCTAAATCGAAAGAATTAATTGCCATCAATATTCCTTCTTTTCAGTTATCGTATTTTAAAAACCAGGAAGTTGTTTTGCGTTCTAAAGTAGTGGTAGGAAAAACAATGAACAAAACCGTAATCTTCAGCGCACCTATGAAATACATTGTTTTTAGTCCATATTGGAATATTCCTGCGAGTATTAAAAAGAATGAAATTCTTCCCGGAATTGCTAAAAATCCTAATTATTTAGCCGAACACAATATGGAATGGAACGGCAACAGCATCAGGCAAAAGCCCGGACCAAAAAATTCTCTTGGTCTGATTAAATTTTTATTTCCAAATTCGAATGATATTTACCTGCACGACACTCCCTCTAAAGGTCTTTTTGAAAGAGAAACCAGAGCTTTTAGCCACGGTTGCATCCGTGTAGCAAAACCAAAAGAATTAGCGATGGAAATTCTAAAAGATAATCCCGAATGGACTCCTGAAAAAATTGATTCGGCCATGCATAAAGGCAAAGAAACCTGGTACACTTTAAAAGAGAAAATTCCGGTATATATTGGCTATTTTACTGCCTGGGTTGACAATGACGGAACCATTAATTTTTACAATGACATTTATAAAAGAGACGAATTATTGGCTAATTTATTGTTCAAACAATAATCTTAAACTGAATTAAAATTCACTCCATAAAAAAAGACAGTTACTACAATTAACTGTCTTTTCTTTTTATTGTTATCGAAATATATCCTAATGTGCCTTTTGTTTTTCGAATGTTGTTTCTACAGCTTTCTTAATTTTTACAAGCGCACCTCTAAAGGCTTTCTCGATACTTTCGGCATGGTCTGTTACCACAATAGACTGTAATTTTGCAGGACGGACTTCGATTAAACATTTTTTATCTTTTAAACTGAATTTCTCTCCGTTTTCATCTCCAAAATGTACTTCGATACGGGTAATTTTATCTTCAAAACGTGCCAAAGTTGTTTCTAATTCTGAAGCAAAATAAGCTTCTGATCTCTCGTTTCCCTCTACGTATTTGTCTGTATTAAATTGAATTTTCATGGTTTTCCTAGTTTATAATTATTTCTCTAAGTTAACCAACCGCAAATCAAAAAACGAATGAATTAGTAAAAAATTATGAAATAAAAAACATCTTCAGTAATTGAAAATTATCCTAAAAAACTATTTCAGACTTGGTAAAGAATCAATTCCCATATTATATAACGTAAAAGCCTGAATATCGACATTTTCCTGAATAGTTGCCGCAACTGATTTTCCGGCACCATGACCCGCTTTAACATCAATTCGAATTAAAACAGGATTGTTACCGGATTGTTTCGATTGCAATTCGGCAGCAAATTTAAAACTATGTGCCGGCACTACTCTATCGTCATGATCTCCTGTAGTAACCATAGTTGCCGGATATTGCACTCTGCTTTTCACATTATGCAAAGGCGAATAACCTTTAAGATATTCAAACATTGCTGCGTTGTCCTGAGCGGTTCCATAATCATAAGCCCATCCAGCTCCTGCCGTAAAAGTATGGTAGCGTAACATATCTAAAACACCAACAGCAGGCAAAGCAACACGAGCCAAATCAGGGCGCTGTGTCATTACAGCTCCTACGAGTAAACCACCATTTGAACCTCCGCGAAGAGCAAGAAAATCAGAAGAAGTATACCTTTCCTTTATTAAATATTCGGCAGCAGCGATGAAATCGTCAAATACATTTTGTTTTCGCATTTGCGTTCCCGCATCATGCCATTCTTTGCCGTATTCGCCTCCGCCACGTAAATTGGGTACGGCAAATATGCCTCCGTTTTCCATCCACACGGCATTAGCAATACTAAAACTCGGTGTCAGACTAATATTGAATCCACCGTAACCGTATAGAATAGTTGGATTTTTCCCGTCTAGTTTTAATCCTTTTTTATGTGTAATTATCATCGGAATCTTAGTTCCGTCTTTCGAAGTATAAAAAACCTGTTTCGATTCATAATTTTCTGATTGGAATGCCGCTTTCGATTTTTGATAAATTACTGATTTTCCTGAATTAGGATCTAACGCAAAAATAGTTCCCGCAGTGATATAATTGGTAAACGTATAATATGCTGTTTTATCTTTTTTCTTTCCGCTAAATCCACTCGCAGTTCCTAATCCCGGCAACTGAATTTCGCGAAGTAATTTACCTTTATAATCATATTGCTTTACTACCGAAACCGCGTCTTTCATGTAATGTGCAAAAATATAACCACTGCAAGTAGCTGGCTCTAAAACCTGAGAAGTTTCAGGAATTAAATCTTTCCAGTTTTCTTGTTGCGGCTTATTGAAATCTACAGCTACAATGCGCTTATTAGGCGCTTTCCAGTCGGTAACAATCAACAATTTATTTCCATCAGTATCGATTACCGTATTATCACTTTCAAAATTGCCTACAATAGTTACAATAGGATTTTCGGGTTTAGACAAATCTTTAATGTACAATTCGTTTCCATAGGTCGAAGTTGCAGCTGTAATTACCAAAAAGCGATCGTCTTCGGTAACATTTCCGCCAACATATCTACGTTTTTGATCTTCACCAAAGATAATTTTGTCTTCTTTTTGAGAAGTTCCCAACTTATGAAAATACAATTTATGCTGATCAGTTTTAGCTGACAATTCGCTACCTTTTGGTTTTTCATAGCTCGAATAATAAAAACCTTCATTTCCGTACCAGGACAATCCGCTGAATTTTACATCTACTAAAGTATCTCCAATTACTTTTTTAGTCAAAGCATCCAAAATGATGACTTTTCGCCAGTCGCTGCCGCCTTCAGAAATGGAATAAGCTACTTTCGAACCATCTTTAGAAAAAGCCAATTCGCCTAACGAGGTCGTTCCATCCTTAGAAAAAGTATTTGGATCCAGAAAAACGGTTTCCTTGCCCGAATTATCCTTTCGATATAAAACCGACTGATTTTGCAATCCGTTATTCTTGAAATAATAAGTAAAATTTCCTTCGATAAAAGGCGCACCTATTTTTTCGTAATTCCACAATTTCTCCAATCTTTCTTTTAATTGATTTCGAAAAGGAATCTGATCCAAATAAGTGTTCGTAATTTTATTCTGCGCAATTACCCAAGCCTCCGTTTCAGCTGAACGATCGTCTTCCAGCCAACGATATGGATCACTAACTTTGGTTCCAAAATAATCATCTACAGTTTGATCTTTTTTTGTTTCAGGATAAGAAATGGGCTTTGAATTTTGAGCAAATGAGGTCATTACTGTTGCTATAATTGGGATTATAAAAATTGATTTTTTCATAGTAGGTTACTATTGATTTTTACAAAAATAAGGATAAAAAATACCGCTAATACAAGTAAATTTAAAAATAAAAAAACCATTAAGAAATTAAGAAGATTAAGCATAAAACTTAATACTCTTAACATCTTAATGATTCAAATTGACTTTTTTTAACCACAAAGTTCACAAAGCAGACGCGAAGAACACAAAGCTTTGCGAACCTTGCGAAATCCTTAGTGAACTTTGTGGTTAAAAACAATTCTTACAAATTAAAATTCAATCCTAAAACAATATTTCTGCCAATATTAGGAATTCCATCCGTTTTTAATCGGGATAAATGGGCAATGTATTGCTTATCCAAAAGGTTATTAGCATTTATATTTACATCGAATGCCAATCTTCCCAGATTAACCGTTCCTCCTAATCCTATGTTTATCAAAGTATAATCTTTAGAACTGGTTTCATAACCACTCACATTATTTTGATTGAACGTAGAACTCACATTAAAAGTCGCAAAACCTTCAGTAAGCCATTTTTTAATATTAAATTCGGTTCTAATGGTATTATTCCAACTATTTGCCGGAATTAAAGGCAAATATTCGCCATTATCCTTTTTTCCTGTAACAGTTTCAAAACTGGTTTCGAAATGTAACCAATCCAACGGATGCGGATGAATATGCAAACCTACTTCGCCTCCATACAACTTTGCATTATCCTGAACATAATTAAAAACAACATTATCATCAATAACTTCGGTTGTTGGCTCAGCATAAATATAATTATTGATGTGATTGTAAAATCCGTTGATAAAAAACTCAAAATGAGAATTTTGATATTCTAAATTCAAATCGGTTTGCAGGTTTTGCTCGTTTTTCAAATTAGCATTTCCTTTCTCAAAACGATTGGTTCCGTGATGTACGCCATTGGAAGTTAATTCGGCCAAATTAGGTGCTCTAAATCCCGAAGCCACATTAGCTCTTAAAACTACAGCTTTAGCAATATTCGTTTTATATCCCAAAGAAGCATTTACACTATTGAACGATCTGTTTAAAGCTTCAAAATCACCACCGTGATGTTCGTGATCGTGGTCATGATCATCATGTTCTTCTTCGTGATGATGTTCTTCGGCTTCATGAGCTAAAGATTTTAAATTACGATTATCAAAACGCAATCCTGCCTGAATCACATTCGAATTCCACTCATAATTTGCTGTTCCAAAAACACCAAAATCATTCGTAGTAGCATCTGGAATCAAATATTCTTCTCCCGAATTTTTATTGGTTTGGTGCATTCCCTGAATTCCCACAATAGTTTCTACTTTTCCAAATTTTGGCAAATGATACTTTGCATTATAATTCAAAGTATTCAACATCATGTTGAGAGAAGCTTCGTTGCTGTCTTCAAATTCTTTTCGATTATTCGAAATATAACCCAAATCAACATCTAGTTTTGAAGTCCCAAAATAAACCACATTATTCAAACTTAACAAATGATTGAAAACGCCCTGACGCGGAAATTCGGGATTCTTACTATAAGTTTGCTCAGCTATGCCTTCTTCAGGAATCGCTAAATCTAATTTATTATAATTGTATCTGAATACCGTTGAGAATTTGGTATTGTTATAGCCAATTCCCGTCTTGAAATCCGCTTCGTTATAACGGGTATTTGTCACTCGTTCACCATTACCAATTTTATAATCGGAATGCGTGTTGTAACTTCCTCTGGCTAAAAATTTCCAATTCTCTGTCGAAGTTTTTACTCCCACCGAAGCATTACTTCCTAAAGTATTGCTGAAATATTTTTGATTAAAATTAGCCTTAAACGTATTGGCATCGGCAAATTTTTCAGGATTAAAATACAAAACGCCACCCATCGCATCCGAACCATACAATAACGAAGCCGGTCCTTTAATCACCTCGACACTTTCTACTCCGGCATCATTTAAACCCAAACCATGCTCACCACCAAACTGCTGATTTTCTAAACGAACACCCTGTGAATACACTAAAACACGATTACCGCTCAAACCACGAATTACCGGTTTTCCAATAGAAGTTCCGGTCGAAATTTGTGAAACTCCGGGAATAGTTGCCAGTCCTTCTATCAAAGTCGAAGTTCCTTTTTGCTGCAAGTTTTTGATGCTTTCATGTTCTACTTTCATGACATTTTGCGACTGCATTTTGTTAAACGGGGTAGATACAATTACCTCATCAATTTCCATAACAGCCTCTTCCATTTGGATATTTAAGACTGTTTCCTTAGTTAATTTTTCAACCAACTGATTGACCGTTTTAAAGCCAACATAAGTAAAAGCAATTCTAAAATTCCCGTTAGGCAAATTTTTAAAACTGTACTTTCCCTGAGTATCAGTAGTAGTCCCTTTGTGTAGTTCAGGCAAATAAACCGAAACACCTGGAATTGGTTGGTTCTGAGTATCAGTAAGCTTACCTGAAAGCGTATTTTGCGCCTGCAGCATAGCCGAAAACCCCAGAAATAGGGCAATAATATATTTTTTCATTGAAGATGATTGTATTATTTATTTCTCATAGTTGACAATGAGAAGTTATAAATTAAAAAACTCACTTAACAAAGCTGTTAGTGAACTAAAGTAATATTATACCTTTTAAGAGTACTGTTTGTCATTCCGACGAAGGAGAAACCTTCGTCGGTCACTCACATTGCAGAGATTCCTCCTTCGTCGGATGACAAGTTTATGGTTATATCCGGTAACTTAAATGATATTAAACCATACCTACCGGAGGTCCTCGATGGGCATACAAACTACCCGAGAAAGAAATAATAGCTTTCTGCTCTTTACTAAAAAAAGAGATGGATTTAAACTCAGAAAAGAAGTGATAACTTATGAATTTTGGATACAAACAGTTCCCAAATTCAAAATGACAAATAGCACAATGCTCAATAGTTTTGTGCTGGTGCGTGATTTCGGCTTTATTGTGTGAATGCTCATGCTGGCATACATGCTGAGAAATTTGGTCTTCTAAATGAGCATAACCATGAAAAGACTGAAACAGTATCGAGAACAATACCGCCGTTGCCAAAGTAAAACTAAATAAGAGCTGTTGCCTTTTCATTGGTTGCAAAGGTAAACAGAGGGATTTAGAAATCCTAACTTCCTAGAATTCTTAAATATTACTTTAATGTCTTTTAAATAATTTGTAAATAATTATTGATATATTTGGATTCAATTATAGTTTATATCTACCCAAAACAGGCGTATTTATTTAATTTTATAGCAGCAATAAACGAGTTATACCTCTGTTTAAAGAACTAATAACACAGAAAAAATGAATTTTAATGAACTTATTGATTTTAATTTAAACTTATTGAATGATGGTTTAGATATTCGTGCATTAGAACTAAAAAATACTGATAATGAAATGCTAAGTGACGAAAAGTCTCTAGCCTTATTTAAAAAAATGAATTCAGAGTCATTAATACACACAGATAATTTTGGTAGAATACAATTATTAATAAGAGCATATGAAATAATTGATTTAGGTGGTTGGTTAAAATATGTAAGTGATAATGAAAAATCTAGACTAGATCTTGAAAACAAAAATCTCATAAAAGAAAATTTAGAATTAGAAATTCTTAAACTACAAAAAGAAGCTGCTGAATACCAAAAATCAATAAGAGATAAAGAAGATCAAATTCGTAGCTTAACTAGAGACAACTTAAGACTTGGTAATTGGGATATTCGGTTTAGATGGTACATAGCTATAATTAGTTTTATAATTGGATTTATAATTAAACACTTTATTGAAAATCCAAAAGTTTAGTATAGTTTGATCCCAAACTCCTTGTAGCATAAGAAAACTTCAACGGCAATAAACCTACAAATAATTTTTTTAAAATTTTAAACATAAAAAAAAGCTTCTCAATTGAGAAGCTTTTCTGTCTTTATATATAACTGAGTATTATACTAAATTGTTAGCTACTAAATATTCAGCAATTTGAATAGTGTTTGTAGCAGCACCTTTTCTTAAGTTATCTGCAACAACCCACATGTTTAAAGTATTTGGTTGTGATTCGTCTCTTCTTAAACGACCAACGAATACTTCGTTTTTACCTTGAGCAAAAAGTGGCATTGGGTATTCGAATTCTTTTAAGTTATCCTGAACAATTACTCCTTCAGTACTTTCAAGAATACTTCTTACTTCGCTGATATCAAAATCATGAGAGAATTCAACATTGATTGCCTCAGAGTGTCCACCCACGATAGGCACACGAACAGCAGTTGCTGTAACAGCAATAGAATTATCACTTAAGATTTTTTTAGTTTCACGAACTAATTTCATCTCTTCTTTAGTGTATCCATTGTCTTCAAAAACATCACATTGAGGAATTGCATTACGGTGAATTTGGTATTTGTAAGCCATATCTCCGTCAACTCCGGCGTATTCGTTTTCTAATTGTTTTACCGCTTTTACACCAGTTCCTGTGATGGATTGGTAAGTAGAAACGATAACTCTTTTTACGTTGTATTTTTTATGTAAAGGCGCTAAAGCCAAAACCATCTGGATTGTAGAACAGTTTGGGTTAGCAATAATTTTATCTTCTTTAGTCAATTGATCAGCATTGATTTCCGGTACAATTAATTTTTTAGACGGATCCATTCTCCATGCAGAAGAGTTATCTACTACTGTAGTTCCTACTGCAGCAAATTTTGGTGCCCATTCTAATGAAGTATCTCCACCTGCAGAAAATAAAGCAATTTCAGGTTTCATTTCTACTGCTGTAGCTAATCCTACGATAGAATATGTTTTTCCTTGAAATTCCATTTGTTTTCCTACTGATCTTTCAGAAGCTACAAGAATTAATTCGTCCTTAGCAGTAACAAAATTTCTTTCTGCTAATACTTGTAACATTACTTCACCAACCATTCCGGTTGCACCTACAACTGCTATTTTCATAGTATATATTTTTTTATTAAATTCTAATTTAGAATTGCAAAAGTAATTAATATTCAAACGAAAACAAGCGCGTTCACAAAAAGTAACAAAAAGTTATAAATATAACATAAAAGAAAAACCATGCACATCGGCGCATGGTTTAGTTGAACATATAGTGTAGCGGTATTTATTTCTTTTCTTTCAATAAATCTCTAATCTGAATTAGCAATTCTTCCTGAGTAGGTCCGGCTGGAGCTGCAGGAGCAACAACAACCTCTTTTCTTTTTGCTTTCTCAGCAGCTCTTAATACTACAAAGATGAAAAACGAAATGATTACAAAATTGATGATTGCCTGTACTAAGTTACCATAAGTAATTACCGGAGCTTCGGCAGCTTTTGCAGCAGCTAAATCAGCATAGCTGTTTCCGTCCAGAGTAATGAATTTTTGTGTAAAATCGATTCCGCCAGTCAAAATACCTACAATTGGCATAATAACATCATCTACTGCCGAACCAACAATTTTTCCAAATGCACCGCCAATAACTACCGCAGTTGCTAAACTTAATACATCACCTTTCATTAGAGAGGCTTTAAAATCAGCGAAAAATCCCATATTTTGATACTTTTAAAATTAAACTTTGTGTTTTGAATTTCTAAATTAACATTTTTTTTAGACAAAAAACGGCTTTAAACCGAAAAAAATTGGTCTATCTATAAAATACTCTCTTAACCCTCTGAGAAATACTAGTTAATATTTCATACGGAATAGTGTGCAATTTTTCGGCTATAAAAGATACATTAGGATTTTCGCCAAAAATAATTACATCATCACCTTCGGCACAATCAATTTCGGTGACATCGACCATCAACATATCCATACAAACACTGCCTAAGATTGTTGCTTTTTGCGATTTGATGTTGACATATCCCACGCCATTACCCCAAAGTCTCGAAATTCCGTCAGCATATCCAATAGGAATCGTTGCTACTTTGGTAGGTTTATCAGCCATAAATCGTCGTCCGTAACCTACACTGTCTCCTGCGGGAATAGTTCTAATTTGCGAAATAATAGATTTTAATGTTCCTACATTTTCCAAATATTTCTGTTCATAGGCGTCATTCGAAACTCCATACAACCCAATTCCCAAACGCACCATATCAAATTGTGTATCCGGAAAATTACTAATTCCCGAAGTATTTAAGATATGTCGAATAGGATTAACATTTAACTCAGAAATAATTTTTGAAGACAATTTTTCGAACAAACGGATTTGCGAATGCGCAAAATCATAATATTTAGGATCATCACTTGTGGCCATGTGCGATAAAATACTTTGAATTTTAACCGTCGAATTTCCTTTGAGAGTTGCAATCAATTCGTCAACAGTATTTTCTTCAAAACCCAGACGATGCATTCCAGTATCAAGTTTTATATGAATAGGAAAATGTTGCAGGTTCTTTTGTTTTGCAATTTTCAGGAAAGCATACAATCCTTTTAAACTATAAATTTCGGGTTCTAAACCGTATTGAATAATAGCCGAAAAACTGGTGCTTTCGGGATTCAACACCATAATAGGCAATTTGATTCCGCCATTTTTTAATGAAATTCCTTCATCGGCAAAAGCCACACCCAGATAATCTACTTTATGATGTTCTAGCAATTTAGCTATTTCGAGTCCGCCGTTTCCATAACTAAATGCCTTTACCATTACCATGATTTTGACCTTCGATTTCAATTTCGATTTAAAGAAATTCAAGTTGTAACTTATCGCATTCAGGTTAATTTCCAGAACGGTTTCATGCGTTTTCTCTTCGAGTAAAGTCACAATTTCCTCAAACTGAAACGAACGCGCTCCTTTGATCAGAATGCTTTCATTAGAGAAATCCAACTTTTCAAAATTAGCAATAAATTCGGCTGTATTCTTAAAAGTAATACAATTCGAAAATTGCTCTTTAAATTCTGAAATGGTTTCTCCAATTCCGATAACGCGGTTAATTTTGTTCGAAACAATCAACTGCGCTACCTTAGCATACAATTGTTCGTTAGGAAAACCACTTTGAAAAATATCCGATAGAATTACCGTTTTCTTTTCAAATTGATTCTGACTTTCCAACACATCCAAAGCAATTTTTAATGACTGAAAATCAGAACTATAACTATCATCGATAATCGTACAATTATTGATTCCGTTTTTAACTTCTAGTCGCATTTCGACAGGAAAAAGCATTTCCATTCGGGATTGAATAACACTGCTTTCATATTCAAAATGCAATAAAACCATTAAACTGGAAATGGCATTTTCGATAGAAGCCTTATCTACAAAAGGAATTTTTAATTGGTACGAATTGGATTTATATAAATAAGATAAAGTTGTTTCGTTGTTTTCGGTTTCTTTTTTGAATACAAAAACATCGGCATTTTCATCTTTAAAACTCCATGAAAAAGCTTTTGTTTTAGCCGAAATATAATTTTCTATCTGAAGATTTTTTTGGTAAATCAAAACCTCAGCGTCCTGAAACAACAGCATTTTTTGCTGGATTTTTTCTTCTAAATCAGCAAAACCTTCGTCATGAGAAGAACCAATATTCGTTAAAACACCAATATTTGGTTTGATGATTTTTTCGAGCTTATCCATTTCGGCAATGGTAGAAATTCCTGCTTCAAAAATCCCTAGATTGTGTTTCTCATTAATCGCAATTACCGAAAGCGGAACGCCAACTTGCGAATTATAGCTTTTAGGACTTCGGATCACATTATAATCAGGACTCAACAAGAAATTAAGCCATTCTTTGACAATGGTTTTTCCGTTGCTTCCCGTTAAACCAATAACCGGAAAATGGAAAAGACTGCGATAATATGCTGCAAATTGCTGCAAAGCAACCAGCGTATTTTCGACAATTAAAAAATTAGCCTGATCTACACATTCGTCAGGAACATGAGTTACGACAAAATTTTGAACTCCAATAGCAATTAAATCTTTGATATAATGGTGCGCATCATTATTGGGTCCAACCAAGGCAAAAAACAAGGTTTGTTCGCTATTTTGCAAAGAACGGCTATCGATTGATATGTTATCTATTGTTGCTTCGGGATGAATTCCCTGCCATTTTGCATTGAGGATTGGAATGCTATTTTTTATTATTATACTCATCGAATTGAAAGAAGTTAAAACAAACTATACTTTATCAAAAATAAGACTTCTTTTTAAATTGAACCCACACAGAATGCGTTAAAAAAAGGGACTCAGAACAAATCTAATCCGCATGAGACAATCTCTTTTTATAAGATTCGTTATATTTGTGAGTTAAAGCTATTTTACAATGCCAAAAAAAATATTTCCTTTTTTCTCTTATTTATTTCATCCGGTTTTTATCCCGATATATGCCACGCTTTTCTATCTTTTTTCGAATCATTCGTATACTTTGAATAAAGAAAAATACCTGGTTTTACTTCAGGTAACGGTTATTACTTTCCTTCTTCCGATATTATTTTTCTTCCTGCTTAGACTTACCGGAAAAATTAGTTCTATCATGGTTCCTGAACTCTCCGAAAGGAAATTCCCTTTGATTATTCAGTGTTTTTTATTGATTCTTTTGGTTCGAAAAAGCATCACTATTGAACGTTATCCTGAACTTCATTTTTTCCTGTTAGGTGCTTTATTCAGTACACTTATTGCGCTGTTACTTTTATTTATCAATAAAAAAGCAAGTCTGCACATGATGGGATTAAGTGCTTTGACTTTTTTTGTTTTTGGATTGAGTCTGCATCATCATATCAATAATACATTCCTGATTATTCTTTTAGTTTTAATGAATGGTGTGGTGGCTTCATCACGATTAGTTATGAAAGCACACACGCCTCGAGAATTGATTATGGGAGTACTTTTAGGAAGTATTCCACAGATTATTTTTCTTTTTTTATGGTTATAAAATATAAAAAATGACTCCCACATTTACAGAGTTCATTTTTATCTTTTCTCCATCAATTTGAGCCGATTTAAAAATTGGATTCAAACCATAATAAGCATACACATTTAGCGTATTATAACCTGCTGATAAATACAATCCGTAAAGGAATTTATTAAAATCAGGATTGTTTGTAATAACGGTTTTTCCGTCTTCATTATTTAACACTGATTTGCTGTAAGCTAAATAGCTGAATTTCATTCCTCCATAAATTCTCCAGAACTTATAACTTTGATAGGTTGATGTTCGCCATCTGAATTCGATAGGAAGATCAATTAATAGCTGGGTAAATTTATTTTTATCAAAATCAGAATTTGGAATAATTTCATAAGCAGCATTTTGAGCTGTTCCGCTAATGCCTATATTTTGATTGTAATTGTTATAGCTCACGCCTAAACCGGTTGCAAAAGCTTTTGTTCTGGCTTTGTTAATTGGCATATCCCGAAGAATTCCTCCCGAAATTCCTATGGAAAATTTTTGTTGCGACAAACCAACTGGTTTTTGCTGCAAAGTATTATAAGTAAAAGCAAAATAGAACTGATCTTCTCTATATAAAGAATCGACTTTTATTTCCTGTAATTCCGGCTTAGTTATTTCTTCCTGTGCAAAAGCACTGAAAAAAGACAACAACAGCAAAATACTAAAAAATATTTTTCCTTTAAATGGGGCGAGAAGTAGATTCATTGAGTCTAAATTTAGTAATGGTAAAATTAACTGTTTTAGGATAGAACTGTTACACTATTTAAACAAAAAAGGAGCAAAAAAATTGCTCCTTTTTACTATTATTTTTGGTTTCCTCTAATTCCTCTTTCAAGACCTCTTAACTCAGCAAGACCTCTTAACCGACCGATAGCAGAATAACCCGGATTCATTTTCTTATCTAAATCATCCAGCATTTGGTGACCGTGATCCGGACGCATTGGTAATCTGTAATCAGGACGTCCATTAGCAATACGTTTTTGTTGCTCTTCTACGATTGCTTTCATTACTCCGTACATATCCACATCGCCATCTAAATGATCTGCTTCGTAGAAATTACCTTCGGCATCACGTTTTGTAGCTCTTAAGTGAATAAAGTTAATACGGTGTCCTAAACGTTGTACCATTCCAACTAAATCATTGTCTTCTCTTACACCGTAAGAACCAGTACAAAAACACAATCCGTTGCTTTTGCTATCTACAACTTCGATTAGTTGTTTGGCATCAGCCTCAGTACTTACTACCCTTGGCAAACCTAAAATAGCATAAGGCGGATCATCAGGATGAATTGCCATTACAATTCCTGCTTTTTCAGCCGCAGGAATAATTTCTTTTAAGAATTCGTATAGATTATTTCTCAACTCAGCATCGCCTATTTCAGCATAATCATCTAAAGCTACCTGCAGTTGCTCTACCGTGTAACCTTCTTCAGCTCCCGGTAATCCAGCAATAATATTTTTAACCAATAATGTTTTTTGGTCTTCGTTCATGGCTTCGAAAACCTTAGTCGCCTTAGCCACTTCTTCGGCTGTATAATCGTTTTCAGCTCCTTTTCTTTTTAGCAAAAACAATTCGAAAGCTGCAAATTCCATACGATCAAAACGCAAGGCTTTAGAACCATCTTCTACTTCAAAAGACAAATCAGTTCTTGTCCAGTCTAAAACCGGCATGAAATTATAACAAACCGTATCGATACCACAAGCTCCAAGATTCAGGATACTTTGACAATAGTTTTCAATGTACTTTTTATAATCTCCTTTACGGATTTTGATATTTTCGTGAACTGGGATACTTTCAACAACTGACCAGGTTAATCCGGCATCTTCAATTTCTTTTTTTCTTTTTTGAATTTCTTCAACTGTCCAAACCGTTCCGTTTGGAATATGGTGTAAAGCTGTTACAATTCCTGTAGCTCCTGCCATTTTAATATGAGAAAGCGGCACCGTATCTTTTGGTCCGTACCATCTCCATGTTTGTTCTATTCCCATTGTATTTTGATTATGTGTATGTGTATTAAACTCCTGAATAAGCTAAAAATCCTCCATCTACAGCAACAACAATTCCTGTTACAAAACGAGAGTCAGGATTACAAAGCCAAAGTAAGGTACTATCTAAATCATTTGGCTGACCAAAACGTCCCATTGGAGTTTGAGAAAGAATTTTATTTCCTCTTTCTGTCAAACTTCCGTCTTCGTTAGTCAATAAAGTTCTGTTTTGTTCCGTTAAGAAAAAGCCTGGTGAAAGTGCATTAACACGAATTCCTTCTTTAGCAAAATACACCGAAAGCCATTCGGTTAAATTACTAATAGCGGCTTTGGCAGCGCTGTAAGCAACCACTTTTGTCAAAGGATGAAAAGCACTTACCGAAGAGATATTCAAAATACTGCAACCTTCTCTCCCTATCATATCGGCAGCAAAAACCTTAGTTGGTAACAAGGTACCAATAAAATTAAGGTCGAATACAAAACGTAAACCTTCAGTATCTAAACCAAAAAATGTTTGCAATCCTGATGTATTATTTCTATCGAAAAAAACATCGGCAGTAGTTCCTTTTGGGTGATTTCCTCCAGCACCATTGATTAAAATATCAACTAAACCTAATTGCTCATTAATTGCCGCATGTGCTTTTCTTAAACTCGCTTCATCACAAACATCGGCTGAAACTCCTAAAGCTTTTGCGCCTGCATTATTAATTTCTTCAGCTAATTTTTGTGCTTTTACTAAGTCTCTTCCTAATATTGCTACTTTAGCTCCTTGTTTTGCTAATGCGTTTGTGAATCCAGCACCTAATACTCCAGCACCTCCGGTTATTACGACTACCTTATCTTTTAGTCCTGCAATTATGTCCATTCTAGTTTTTTTCTAAGTTTTAGCGAAACTACAAAAAAAGATTTATTTATTTCCTTTTATAGTCACCCGAAGGGGATTAGCTAACATTTTAGCCTTTTTTTGTAATAAAGCATCCCAATCTGATTCGTTCGAAATCTGACCGCTTTTTTGCCAGGCAAAACCAGCATAATAAGTTAGTTTATTTTCTTTTGGCTGGGTTACAACCAACAAATCACTACGATCTTTTTCTTTTGAAACATTCGAAAAAGCATCATTAACTAACTTTGGATTCAGTACAATTCCTTCGCCTAATAAAACGCCGTCAATCTTCTCGGCATGACGAAACCAGCCTTCTTTTTTATTGATTTTCACTTCACCTTTATTGTCATGCAGAGAAATTCCTGTGGCGTAATTTGGAATCGGTTTTTGGGAATCAATCGAAATTTCAAACTTAGAAAAATTCGAACCTAAATCCAGCGAAATCCTTTTAGTTTCCTTCACTTCATACGGACTCCAAGGTGCGTACACCAATTCGAAAACAGTACGTAATGGTCCAACAGCAATGGTTTTATAATTGACGAAATTTTTAGAAACCAATAGTTTATCATCTTCCCAAATTCCGGTTCCTCCGGTTCCACGACTTGGCCCCACCTGATACGGATCATAACCTTCGCCGTGATCAATATGATAATAGCCTGATTTTTTAGCATTCTCGGCATACCATTTATTGATAATGGGTTTATCGGTTCTTTTTAACCAAAGATCAATTCCGCTGGTTAATGTTCCTTCCGGTCTTTTTTCTTCGACTCTTTTTTGAGCATCAGGACCATAGGTTCTAAAAGCCACTTTATCATTTTCCCAGGCATAATCATCAGTTCGCTCAGGAACAAAACGGGAATAGGTTGTAATTTTACTTTCTACCAATGGAATATTCGCATCAAAAAATACCTCAAAATTAGCTTTGGATTTTGCCAAAACCTCAGCCTGAAACAACAATTCGTCAGCAATTCCGTCCTGATTGTAATCGATCCATTGTAAAACCACAAACTCAGATGTTCCTGCTTTTTTAATTCGAAGTTCCTTTTCTTTTTTCCCTTTCAGCAAATTCGAAAGTTGTTTTCCCGAAACAGATACAACTTCCTTTCGTGTGAAATCAAGGTTGTTTTTTATCGAAATTTTTGCTGATTCATTTTGGGCATTAGCCGATATTGAAAATAACAAAAACATCAATGAATACTTAAAAATTAAACCAACATAATTCCTCATAACACTAACATTCCTTTAATTTTTAATTTTACCATTAAGGCATTAAGAGAATTTAGACTTAATGTTTCTTAATTCCTTAATGGTAAAAAATATTTTAATTTATTTCTTAACAGGCTGAATTCCTTCTAGTGTAGGTTTTACAGGAATAATATTTCCTTCTTCGTCAAAATAAAGTCGGTCAATACATACTTCTCTGTTATATCCGGCAGAACGTCCCATTGCAATTCCTTTTGGAAGCGTAAATCGATGGTAAATAATATACCATTCATCGGTACCAGGAATTTGAATCACACAATTATGTCCTGTTCCATAAATACCTTGTGAAGGATCTTTAGCCAATACCAAATTGTCTTTAGGAATAGTAAAATTTCCTAATGGAGAAGTTGAAGTAGCATAACGAACTCTGTAATTTTCGCTACGAGTATCGTCTTGCGACCACATAAAATAGTATTTTCCTTTTCTGTAGAAAACCTCTGTTCCTTCTCTAAAAGTTCCGTCAGGTTTTAAAACAGTTAATGTTTTTTCCTTTAACGAAATCATATCATCATTCAATTCGGCTCCTACCATAAATCCGTTACCCCAGTACAAATAACTTTTTCCCGAAACAGGATCAGTAAATACATCCGGATCAATAACCTGACCTCTTGTAATTCCGTTAGGTTTTGTTCCTACTAATGGTTTTCCAATATCGGTAAACGGTCCTTGCGGATTATCGCTCACGGCTACGCCAATTTTTGTATCACCAGTATAATAAAAGAAATATTGGTATTTTCCGTTTATTTTTTTCTCGGCTGCTGCAGGCGCCCAGGCTTTTACATCTGTCCAGGAAACATCTTTTTTCAAATCTAACAACACACCATCATCCACCCAATCCACTAAGTTCGTTGACGAAAAACTCTTGAAGTAATCACCACTCCATTCATGAAAACCATCGCTGGTAGGATACAAATGAAAGCGATTGTCTTTATTTGAATACAAAATTTCAGGATCGGCATAATAACCCGTCAATGAAGGATTATTTCTAACCGCCACTTCGACATCAAAGGTCATTTTGCCTAAATCAGTCATTTCAAAATCATACTTTACCGCTTGTTTCGAAAAATCCTGCGCTCCTGCTGGACTCACTCTTGCTCCTTGGCTTAGTTTGAATTCGGGATCAAAATTTTTCAAATCAGTTCCGTTTTTCACAGGAAGAAACATCTTCTTGTTTTGAACATCAACAATAACATTGTTTTGTTTAATTACCGCCGATTGTACTCCCAGAATTTCACTGTTAGGAAACCAACCAAATTTATCGATTAACCTTTGTGCTTCCGATTTTGTAATTGGTAAAACTGTACCGTGTCTTGGATGGAAATTCATTGAAACACTTTCATCAATGACTTTGAAATTTTCTAAATCCGTCGAAGACGTAAATTGGTACTTTCCTTTTCTATACATATCGTACATCAAAATATAAGTATCGGAATTGTTTAATTTAAAAACGCCTGAACCTTCCACTGATTCATTGGTTTGATCTACATATTCGTCTTTCAAAACATATCCTGAAGTCAGCTTATCCGAAATGGCTAGTTTGATTCCTTTATCGGCTGTATCTTCAGTTTTTAAAAACAAATGAAATTTTCCGTCCTTTTCTATAATATCAGCATCAATACAAGATCCGTTTGTTGGACTAAAAAACAGTTGTTTTGGAACTGTTTCTAAAGCCGTAAAATCTGCATTCGCATACGAATAATAAACAATGTCTTTTCCTCCAGGCTGTAACATCGAAAAATAGACCATGTACTTTTTAGCTTTAGCGTCATAAATAGTTTGCGGCGCCCAAACACGGGTTACATCTTTAAAACCATCAAATACTTTTGAAATATCAACTTTTGAAGAAGTCCAATTCACTAAATCAGTCGATTTTAAAAGCACCATAGCCTGATTATCCCAGCCATTAGCAGTTTGCAAATCGGTCACCGTCATGTAAAACGTTTTGCCATCAGCAGCTCTTAAAATATGAGGATCACGAACACCGCCTGTAGTACTTATGGTTTCAGAAGCAATAACGGGTTTGTTATCATTTAAAGCATAATAATTATAACCGTCTTTGCTTAGTCCAAAACGAATGGCTTCTTCTGTTTTTGCATTTCCGGTAAAGTAAACAAATAAGTAAGCGCTGTTATTTTCGGTTACTTTTTTGGTCGCACCACAGGAAGCAAATAATACTAAAATCAGACTTATTGAAGTACTTAAAAATGCAGATTGTATTCGTTTCATATATTCAATTTTATTTCTCAAAAGTAATAATTATCGCCACTTTTCAATTATAATAAAATCAATTGAAAGTGGCGATATTGTATGTTAATTAGTTATTTGGAGCAATCAAACTCAAAGTATAACTATAAGTATATTTTGGAGCAGTTAGTAAATATTGTTCATGTGGATAAGCTCCCCAGCTATTATCTCCACCCACACCGCGTTGTGCTAAATCTACTTGCACAAAAACAGTATCTTGTGGTTTAACATCATTAAGATGGCGTTGATTTTTAGTTATTCCCGGATCTAAAGATTCTGTTGAAACATTCAGCGTAGTAAAATTTAAAGCCTGATCTCCTGTGATTTTCAAACCTAATCCATCGTTGTTTTGTAAACTGAACCAACGTGTATCTGTTTTATTTCCACATTCCTGCGGACGCATATATTCCCAAACAAACTGATCGTCTACTTTACTTTGATAAGTTCCCAAAAAAGAAGCTGATTTTCTATCCGAATAATTTTCTACCGGACCACGACCGTAATAATTTAAATTTTCATAACTCCCCGGAAGCTGTAAACGCATTCCAAAACGCGGGATTTCCGGTAAATTTTTATCTGTTTTGTCTATGCTTGCAGTTACTTTTATTGCTCCGTCATTTTGAATCAAATAACTTACCGTGTAAGGCATGTAAGAGCCAGCCAAAGCATATTTAACATCTATAGGTAAACCCTGATCCGTTTGTTTTCCTAAAGTAACAGATTGTAACATTAAATTCAAATGCGCATTTTTCCACACACCTAATCTTTCAGGCATTTTGTTTCCAAAATCATTATCCGTAGGCGCTCTCCAGAAATAAGGAGTTGGGAAATTAGTGATGATTTTCGCATCTGCATTCTTAAAATGATAGCTTTTTATTTCTCCTTTAATCAAATCAAAAGTTCCCGCGATTGCTTTTGTTTCGAATGACAAAAGACTTCCGTTTTTCTTGATTTTTAATTCTTTTGTTTTCGAAATATCCGCTGTTTTCTCAGCAAAGAAATTTCCTTTACCAATGGCAAATTGTTCTCTGGCTATTTCGTGATTTACAGGAACTAAATCAGTCGCAGTTTTAGTATAAGCATACACATTTAAGAAATATTCTCCTTTTGTATTTAATGCTTCAACAGGCAAATCGACAACTACAGTTTCCTGAGGATCACAATCTACATTGAATGTTTTTTCCTGAACTAACTGACCATTTTTCACTAATTCGAATTTGAATTGGTATTGATTCAAATTAGTATAATGGAAGATATTCTTTATCGTTAACTGATTTATCCCTTTTAGGCTAAATAAAATATCCTGATATACCTTTTTAACCTCAGCCAATCCCGGATGCGGAATACGATTAGTACTTATTAAACCATCAGATCCAGAATTTTCATCATGCTGAAGATGTCCTGATCCTAAATCGCCTCCGTAGGCATAAAAAGGAGTTCCTTCTTTATCATGAGTTTTAATTCCCTGATCTACCCAATCCCAGATAAAACCACCTTGCATGTGCGGACTACTGTTGATAATATCCCAATATTCCTGAAAATTACCACTACTATTTCCCATAGCATGAGCATACTCACACATAATAAAAGGTCTTGTTTTATCAGTTGCAGCAGCATATTCTTTCATGTATTTGATACTTGGATACATTGGTGCTACAATATCAGTATTGGCATTTTCTTTAGCCTGCTCAGAATGTACCAGTCGAGATGCATCTCTATTTTTCAACCATTTGTAAGCTTCATGAAAAACAGGTCCGTTGCCACATTCATTACCCATAGACCAAATAATAACCGATGGATGATTTTTGTTTATTTCGACCATTCGGGCAATACGATCCAAATGTGCAGGAAACCACATAGGCACATAAGAAGGATGTTTAGACTCCACCGAAATGTTTTGTCCTTCTACTCCCATTCCGTGGCTTTCTATATTGGCTTCGTCCACCACATACATTCCGTATTCATCACACAATTGATATAAGTAAGGATCATGTGGATAATGACTCATTCTAATAGCATTGATGTTATTTTGTTTCATCAATTCTAAATCCCTGCGCATCGTTGGGTGATCTGGAACGTGTCCTTTTGTTTCATGATGATCCTGAGTATTTACACCACGAATCAATATTGCCTTACCATTAACTAAAAGCTGGGCGTTTTTTAGTTCTACTTTTCTAAAACCAGTTTTTCCATAAATCACTGAATTTTCGTCAGGATTAGCGCTTTCTAATTTTAAAACATAACGGTATAAATATGGGGTTTCTGAACTCCATTTATTTACATTATTTACAACTGAAGTAAAAACAACTTCCTTAGTGGTACTGTTTACTTTTTTAGTTTCGCTGTATATATTTTTGCCTTGAGCATCTACTAATGTCAAAGTTAGATTCCCATTTTTAATTTTATTCTGTTTAAAAGCTCTTAACTGAACAGTCGTTTTAAAAAGTCCGTTAGTGTAATTTTCATCTAAATCGGCATTAACAAAATAATCCCAAATGGTAAATTTAGGCGTCGCCTGCAAATATACATCGCGCTCAATACCGCTTAGTCTCCAGAAATCCTGATCTTCTAAATAACTTCCGTCATGCCAGCGAAAAACCTGAACTGCCAATAGATTTTCACCTTTTTGTAAAAACGAAGTGACATCATATTCGGCTGCTGTTTTTGCGGCTTTGGTCATCCCAACTTCTTTTCCATTCAAAAATACTCTGGCATAACCTGAAATAGATCCAAAATGCAGAATTACCTCTTTTCCATTCCAGTTTTCAGGTACAGTAAAGGTTTTTCTATAACTTCCTACCGGATTGTAATTTTCACCAATAAAAGGTGGATTTCGCGGAAAAGGATAGGTAATATTAGTGTAAATAGGAATATCAAATCCTTGTAATTCCCAGTTGGACGGCACAGGAATTGTTGCCCATTTTTTATCATCTAAATCTGTTTTGTAAAAATCCTCAGGACGATCAACTGGTTTTTTAACAATATTAAATTTCCAATCGCCATTTAAACTTTGATAATACGTTGAAGTTTCTGGTTTGTTACTAACGGCTGCGGTTTCATTTTGAAACAAAACAAAAGAAGTCCTCCCAGTTTCTTTGTTTCGATCCACAATGTTGGGATTCTCCCATTCATTTTGTTGCTGTGCCGTAATGAACTGTACGACGAGCAAGAACGCAAAAATTAATTTTCTTTTCATTCTCAATCTATTTTAGTGGTTTAGTGTATGTGTTTTTTAGTTATTTAGCTTGCAATAAAGGTAGTTTTTTTAATTCTATGACCTTTACCGGCTGAGGAACTACCTTGGCTAATCCTTCTCCATCTGCCTGACTTACATTTTGCGAAAAAATATGTAATTGTTTTTTCTCTTTCCAGAGTTCTTTATCGAAATTAGGTTCCCATTGACCAACAGTAAACTGGCTAACATCCTGTAATTCCCATTGTTTTTTATCCAAATTAGTATAAGCCAAAGTTATTTTGTTATCTCTTTCTTCGTCTCTGTAAAGCAAATACAACATCGATTTATTAACTAAAATTTCAGGACGCGAAATAGGAATTCTCTTTGTTCCTCCGCCTCCTAAACTGAATGCGTTTTTGTGAAAATTAGTATTGAGTAAATTCCATTTTCCATCTAATAAATAAACCACTTTGTATTGCGGAATACCGTCATTATTCCAATAGGTTGTAATATATGGATTCCCTGAATCATCCACCGTCATGGCAGTCTGATTAATTAAACTGCTTTTTTGTGGTACATCCCAGGCGTGTTCAGCAGTAGCTTTAGTAATTGGTAAATTGTATTTTTCTCCGGTAGTTTTTTCCCAGGTTTTCCCGCCATCAGCTGAAAAAGCATAGCAAATATCATGATTTGTCGAAACGTCCCAACTTTCTCTCCAAACCCAGGAAATATAAATTCCTTTTTTGCCTACGCAAATTTGCCAGTAAGCACTGCGCTGATTTTCGCCATCAATTAGATTATTTTGCAATGAAGTCCATTTTTGTGTTTTCACATCATACATTTTCATGATCATATTTCCTCTTCCTGAAGCTCCAGATCTATAACAAAACAGCAATTTACCATCAGGCAAATTATGAAATTCAGGATAGGTTACTTTCGCCTCGTCTTTACCCGTCATCGCTTCTTCATTACCCAATTCTAAACTAAAAGGCGCTTTACTTTTAGCATATCGCAAACGTGTATCATGATGATCCCAGCTTACATGAAGATAACCGTCAACATCAATAGCAATACTAATATCATTATGTGCATCTTTTACATTTCCGCTGTAAGGAGTTTCCAGCACATCCCATTTTTTAGCATTCAGTTTTCGCTTTGCTAAAACCATTTTGCCTTCAGGATTATAATAAGCAGTATATTGAATTCCTTTGAAACTAGTTAGCGCACTATTTCTAAAAATAACAGTATTCACTGAATTATTGCTCCAGCCTAAACCAATTTCGCTTTCTTTCGTTTTCAACTGAGCATTGGCTACTACAGAAAAAAACAAGACCGCTAAGAACAAAATCTTAATTATGAAAACCTGCTGATTTAATTGATTATTACAACTTATATTCATTTATTACCTTGTATAAATCCTAATTAATACTGCTTACAGAAAATTGCATTAAAAAAATTAGAATAAAATAACAAATCTATTTTTTTTCAATGATTTTTTTATGGACTAATTAACAAATTTATGTACAACATTTACAAATACAAACCAGTACCAACCAGTTTGTCACTTTATCTACCAGATAAATAAACTTATAATTAGTAAACAAAAAATTATTGCAGTTTCTCTAAATTATACTTTAAAAACCATACTAGTATATACCAGTTATTTATATATTTATGACCTTAAAATTTCAGGATGAAAATAATCTCTATTAATAAAAGACAAAATCTCCCAAAGTACAAACAAATTATTTTGTCTATAGAAATTTCTATTGCTGAAAAAAGGTTAAAAAGAGGAGACAAACTGCCTTCAGTCAATAAAGTTTCCTTAGAGTTTGGAATATCCAGAGATACCGTTTTACTTGCTTATGACGAACTTAAAAAAAGAGGAATCATTTATGCCATATTAGGTAAGGGTTATTATGTAAAAAGTGAAGATTTTAGTTTCGAACAACGTATTTTTTTATTGTTTGACGAATTGAATGCGTTTAAAGAAGACCTTTATAATTCTTTTATGGAAACCATTAATAGGAATGCACAAATAGATATTTTCTTCCATTATTTCAATCCCGAGGTTTTTAAAAAACTCATCCACGATAATAATGGAAATTATTCTAAGTACATTATTATGCCTACTAATTTAACTAATGCGGCTTCGGTAATTAAAACTTTACCCGAAGAAGATGTATTCATCTTAGATCAAACCAATCCAGAACTAAAAAACTATCCTTCAGTACATCAAAATCATGCTTTAGATATTTTTAATGCTCTGGAATCAGGCAAAAGCAAAATCGAAAAATACAAAAAATTAATCCTGATTTTCTCCAGCTACAAACAACCCATCGGCATGAGAGAAGGTTTTATTGAGTTTTGCAAAAAACACCAATTCCGCTACGACATCATCAATAATTTTGAAAATAACGAAATCCAGAAAGGAGATCTTTACATCATTCCTGATGATCGCCATCTGGTAAACGTAATTGAGCAGTCTAAAAAACAAAAATTGATTATCGGTCAGGACGTAGGCATTATCTCTTACAATGATACTCCGCTAAAAAAAGTGGTTGCAGAAGGAATCACAACCATATCTACCGATTTTAACGAAATGGGACAACTACTGGCAGAATTAATCATGAATCATAGAAAAGAACAAATTGAAAACAAAAGCAGTTTGATTAACAGAAGTTCATTGTAGAATTTCACGAATTCATGAACAATTATAATTCAGGCTATCATAAAAAAAACCTATCTAAACAAGATGCTTAGACAGGTCTGATTAATTCAATCTAATAAAAATTTATCGAATAGGCTCGTAAAACTCCACTTCTACAATAGGCAGTTGTGGCATTTTTGCTTTTGTCTTTTTCAATCCGGCTTCGTCCACTTTTCCTGTAATTTCAACCAGATTAATATCATTACTATCTTTAGAAGTTCCCATTAACTCAATTTGAACCTTATTACCTTTTGTTGGTGTAACATCAAGGGTAACATAGCCTAAACTAGTTGGCGTTATTCCTTCGAAAACTTTTTTCCCATCTACTGAAATTTTAAGCGGGTATTTTTTACTTCTCCATCCGGACAATTTCAAAACTACCTGACTAATCGTAGCCTTACGTTCTAATGTATATTCAATTTTTGGGCTTCCGTTACCGTTAGACCATTCGCTCAATTCATTATCATCAAAACTTTTTGCAGCATCAGCCTGATTGGCAGCTGTTTTTGCTTCAGCTATTTTAATTGTATTTCTTGTTTTCTTAAACGAAGATGTAGTTGGTGTTGGTCCTTTTTCAACATAAGATGGCAAATTATCGGATGGTAAAACCGTAGACAACTTTTGTAAATCCGTTTGAACTGTTTTAATCGTCAATACATCGGCTTTAAGATTCTTAGCCGTAGCTTTGACCTTGATTTCTCCGGCTACATCTGTTGCTCTAACAAAGATTCTATTCACTCCACATTCCACCGGAAGATTTTTAGAACCGATGTAATTATCTGGTCCCTGCGCAATTCCGCCTACAAAAGTTCCCTTACCTTCCACTTCAAAATCAATCATATCCATCGCTGTAGGACAACGATTGCCTTTGTCATCAACCACTTCAACTTCAACAAGTGCCAAATCATTAGCATTGGCCAAAGTACCTCCCGGTCTGGTAATTGAAGTTAATTTTAAGCCAACAGCTTTACCGGCAGTTTTGATTTCGTCTTCACAAATGGTTTTTCCTCCTTTGTCATAACCAATAGCTTTGATACTTCCTTCCTGAAAAGCTACATTTTTAAAAGTATATAAGAATCTTTTTGACTGAACTCCTTTACCTAAACTTTTACCATTAACAAACAGTTCCACAGCATCAGCAGTTGAAACTACAGTAATATCTTTAGTCACTCCTTTTTCATAGTTCCAATGTCCGATGATATGAGCCGCCGGTTTTTCGGTATCAACCCATCCGTCCCAAATAACCTGATGCGCATAAAATCCATCTTTAGGAATACGCATTGGATCTACTTCTCCACTTCTACGGTAATTTTCCTGTCCGCGGTAATGAGTATTCGAATCACTAAAAATAATATTTACTCCTCCTGAATTTACACGTTCACCAGTTCCTGGGCGTGCTTCCCAATAGTCATACCAGCGTTCTACACTTTCGATTGCATGTGCATCCTGATTGTGATTATAGGCACTCGCATCGGCTACCTTAGAACCATTGACATTTGAATGAGTCGTTCCTCCTGTTCCTTCTTTATGATAAGGTGGTGTGAACTCGTCCCAATATTTACGCAAACCTTCGTCTCTGCTATATTCAGTTGCCCACATTGGGATATTAGCACTTTTATTAATATATAGCATCTCGCCACCATATTCGGCAACTTTGCTGTCTAGCATCTCACGGCTTCCAATAGCGCGACCTCCAAAAGGATCATATTTATCTCTAATGGCTTTCATTTCGCTCATGTGTTCTTCCGAAATACTTTCGTTACCACATTCGTAAAACATAATACTCGGATTATTACGATTATAAATAATTGCATCACGCATCAATTCGGTACGTTGTTCCCATCGTCTGCCTGTAACATCTTTCTCAGCATCACCAGCAGGCATAGCTTGGATTAACCCCACTCTGTCACAAGATTCCACATCCTGTTTCCAAGGAGTAATGTGCATCCATCGTACTAAATTCCCGTTACTTTTCACCATTAAACTATTCGAATAATCACTCAGCCAGGCTGGAGCCGACATTCCAATAGACGGCCATTCATTAGAAGTACGTTGCGCATAACCGTGCATCATGATCACGCGGTCATTTAAATACACCATTCCGTTTTTGAATTCCGCTTTACGAAATCCTGTTTTAATAGCTACCTTATCAACCGATTGATTGTCAACTACTAATTCAGAAGTAACAGTATATAAATATCCATAACCCCAACTCCAGAAATTCAAATTTTGTAAAGCTTTAGCAGCTTTTAACTCTTTGGTTTCATTTGGAACTAAAGAAATTGCATCTCCTAAAAATGAAGCTACTTCTTTACCATCCATATCTTTCAGGCTCACTTTTAGCTGTACTTTTACTGGTTTATTTTCTTCATTTCGCACCTGAGAAACAACATTTACAGTAGCTTTATTGTTACTAATATTGAAGTCAGAAGCATATACATAAGTTCCTGTTGTCTTTAAAAAAGAATACAACGGCAACGTTTGATACACCTTAGACTTTATATGTAGGAATACATTTTTAGGCAATCCACCGTAGTTAGCATTAAAGTTTTTATCGTTCCATTGATATGGAGAATTCGAAGATTTCTCTCTGTATTTCCAATCGTTATCGGTTTTAACGGCAATCACATTTTCCTGAGGAAAAGGCTTTACAACATTAGAAATATCAATTCCAAAAGCCATTGCTCCGTTTTCGTGAAGTCCTACAAATTGTCCGTTTACATACACTTCGCCCATTTGACGAACACCTTCAAATTCGATAAATATTTTTTTATTAACAGCTTCTTTAGGCAACTGAAATGTTTTTCGATACCAGGCTATTCCCGTTGACAAATGAGAAATATCTAATTTAAATGCTTCGGCCTGATTCCATGCAAAAGGCAAATTGACAGCTTTCCATTTTTGATCATCAAAAACTGGCTTACTCGCTTCAGGAGCATCGCCAACATTTAATTTCCAACCGTAATTAAAGTTGTATTTTTCTCTGTCGGATTTAGTATCCTGCGCATCTACCGCATTTGTAAATAGCATTGCAAAACTGAATGCATATAAAACTCTTTTCAAATTCATTGGTTAATTGTTATTAGGGTTTATTCCTTTTATCTTGCATTACATTAATCCTTTACAAAAGTATATTTCTCACTTTATCCTGAGTTATCACTGATTGTCATTACCAGTCATATCTTGACAAATGGCTTGACATGACAGGAATTGGCAAAATTTGACGCCAAAAAGATCATCATTTACTTCAAATACTGTGAAGGACTACAGCCAAAATGCTTAGAAAAAGTACGTGAAAAATTAGACGGTTCTGAAAATCCTAATTGATAAGCAATTTGAGAAATACTCAAACTGGAATCTTTAAGAAGTTCTTCGGCTTTGTTCATTTTTACTTTGGTAATAAATTCATGGACCGTATTTCCTGTTATTCCTTTTAATTTTCGATACAACTGCCTTTGACTAATTCCTAATGCCTGAGCTAATTCTTCAGAAGTAAAATCAGTTTGTTCGATATTAAGAATAATTTTTTCAATTACTTTTTCAAGGAATACATTATCCTGATCTGGGACTTCTTTTTGTAGTTGATCAATTTTTTTAATTGTTCCTAACTTATTCTGCAAAATGATTCTGTTCTCCAGAACACTTCGAATCTGAGCAATTAAAACATCAACATTAAAAGGTTTCATAACATAAGCTTCGGCACCCAGATTATAGCCTTCAATTTGGTTTTCGTCAGCGCCTTTTGCTGTTAAGAAAATAAGCGGAATATGATTTGTATTTTCGTTAGACTTAAGCATTTTACAAAACTCCGTTCCTTCCATTTCCGGCATCATAATGTCTGAAACAATAATATCCGGAACAAATTGTATGGCAGCTTCCAGTCCTTTTTTTCCATCATATTCCTGAATCAAAGTATATTCTTTACTCAATTCTTTATTCAGATAGGTTTGAACATCTAAATTATCTTCTACAATTAACAATGTAGGTTTAGTAGTTTCAAAAAGAGCTATTTTCTCTGCTAAATCATTCTCTTTTTCTTCATTTTGAATAATTGGCTGAATTTTTATTGGAGCTGTTTCTTCTATTTTAGTTTCTTCGAAAGGCAGATTAATTAGCACTTTTGTTCCTTTGTTCGGCACACTTTCTATTGCAATTGTTCCTTTTAAAAGTTCAATTAAATTACGGGTTAATGACAAACCAATTCCTGAAGAATAACCATGATACGGACTTGATCCAACATTATTAAATGGTTCGAATATCTTTTCTAATTCGTTTGCACTCATTCCTATCCCGTTGTCTTCAACCACAATTTCAAGAATCGATTTTTCTATGTTATGTTTTGCAGCAAGCTTAACCAAACCTCCATTTGAAGTATATTGAAAAGCATTCGAAACAATATTTACAATAACCTGCTGTAGTTTTTCAAAGTCCAGAGAACAATACAAAGGTGTTTTTTCTACATCGAGCTGAAGTTCTATATTTCGCTTTTCGGCAATGAACTGAAACGAAGTATAACATTCTTCCATAAAAAGATTGAAATTCTGAGAGCTGGGATTCAGCTGCAATTTACCCATTTCTGATTTTCGAAAATCTAAAATTTGATGAATCAGTTTCGTCAGATAATTGATATTTCTATTAATTATCGAAAAATAGGCTTCCTTATCTTCTGATGCCACTTTATTGTCCTGAATCCTTTTTAATGGATCGACAATTAAAGTCAATGGTGTTTTTAAGTCATGCGAAATATTAGTAAAAAACTCAATTTTCTCTTTATTTAAAGCTTCTTGTCTTTCGTTATTTAGTCGTTCCAGTTTGATTTCATTTCTCAAACGGTCTCGGTACAACATAGCCTTAAAAAACCAATAAGCAATGGCTAATAAAAAACTCAGGAATAAAATTTTAGCCAGCCAGGTTCCATACCAGGGTGCGTTGACTTCAATATTCAATAGTTTTATTGGGGATTTTGTATCATTTTGTGAAACAATTCGAACCTTAAAAACGTAATTTCCCGGAGGCAGTTTATTATAGGTTATTTTACTATTTGTGGTTTTAATCCATTTATCTTCATAGCCTTCCAACGCATATTCGTAGACAGTTTTGTTGGTGTTTTTGTAATTAAGTGAAGCTAATTCTATCGAAAAACTTCTGTTTTCATAATCTAATTCTAAGGATTGAGTTTGCGATAAATCTTTGGTCAAAATTACGCTACCATTAATCGTATCCATCGGATTGATTTTTTCATTCGATAGATACAACGTTTTAAAAATCAATTTATCATTGACCGAATTAGCTCTAATTTCGTTAGGATGAAAAGACAAATAGCCATTTTTATCTCCAAAATAGATTAACTGATTGGCTTTATCATTATAAAAAGCTCTTTCTGAAAATGTCCAGGAACCAAACTGATCTTCTCTTCTGTAATTCGAAATTTTATTGGTCCCAATGTCAATCATCGAAATTCCCTGTTTGTGCGCTACCCAAAGATTTCCTTTGGCATCATCAGTAATGGCAGCGATATAAATATTAGGACTATCTGATTGTAATTGAATTTTTTCAATAGTTACAGGATTTGTCTTTGTATCAATTTTATTCAAGCCTTCGGTAGAACCTATCCAGATTGCTCCCTGCTTATCTTTGTGTAAAGCATAAATAATATTTCCTGAAATCTTATTTTTAAGATGTTTATCAAAAGTATTCAGTAAGAGTTTTTCATATATCTTACCCTGATTATTTATTTTTAATCTAATAGCGCCATTTCCTTCTGTACCTAACCACAATTCATTCTTGTTAGCAGCTAAAACATCCATGACACTTCCGTTATTGACTGTTGCGGTTAACTCATAAAAATCAATTTTATTATTTGCCAAATTCACGCAGGCAATTCCATTGTACAAACCCACCCATAAACGATTATTACCCGAAGGTTCTAAGGCATACACGGACCAAATTGTTAAATTAGGAGTTAAAGCGCGATTGATTAAAGTCCTGCACTGATTTGTTTTTGGATCATAATATTCCAATCCATTTACGCCGCCTATCCATATTTTACCGCTACTGTCCTTAAAAAAACTGCGTACAAATTTGATTTTACTATTCGAATGATAAAAAGGATGATTATAATCTAATCCGCTTTTATTGTAAATTAAAATTCCTTCATCAGTGCCTAACCAGATTTTATCATCTACTTTTAAAATGGCTTTAACAGTCGCTAGTTTCGTGTTTTCGCTCGCTTTTCTATAGCTGTAATGTAATTCAAAAGGGTTTCTGCTTGGATTTGCTTTGTAAATATCACCGCCTCTGGTTCCTAGCCAAATGATATTTTCATCATCAATAAAAAAACTCGTAATATAATCATCCAGCAATTGTCCCGGCTGATTAATATTAGCCATATAATGATATTCCAGACCGGATTTTACATCGAGGGAAGTAAATAAATGTGAGGATAAATAATACCTTTTTCCGTTTACAATTTGGTTTTTATTCAACTCACTGGAATTGCTCGCCAGCTTCTCTATGATGATTTTAGGAACTTTAGTATCAGCAACAATTTTAAAAGAATTCAGCTGATAATTAAACCGAACGTATTTTCTATCGAAGGTTAAAAACCAAAGTCCTAATTTTTTATCAGAAACAAGATTGCGGATTCGGTTATTAGGTAATGAAGTTTTGTCTTTTGGATTGTGATAAAAAAAGTCGAATGTTTTTCCATCGTAACGATAAGCTCCGTTCCAGCTTCCAAACCAAATGTAACCGATGGAATCCTTAGTAATTCCATGAATTTGAGTCACAGGATTGGCATCCCGGCCAGATATTTTTTCGAAAAATAGATTTTGGGCTTTCAATCCTGACAAAGACAAGAGAGAAAATACAAAGAAAGAAACTATGCAAAACCAAATTTGTTGCTTTTTCATACCATTTCGATAAATAAGTTTCTTTTCATGACCAATGATTAAAGTTCAAAAATAGAAAAACATCCATTAAAAAATAGAAAAACCTGATAACATTATGTCATCAGGTTTTTTTCACTTATATGTTTTATGCTAAAAATTTCTTTTTTAAAGGACTCTTACCACAAAATAATTTTTCTTTCCACTTTGCAACAAAACAAACTGATTGTTGATTAAATCTTTATTCGAAAGCGAGAAATCTTCTTTTACTTTTTCTCTGTTTACCGAAATAGAATTTGCAGTCAAAGCTCTTCTTGCTTCTCCGTTTGATTTAAAAAAGCCTGTTTTTTCGTTTAAAACATCCACAATATTAATTCCAGCTTCGATTTCAGTTCTTGCAATTTCAGCTTGCGGAACTCCGTCAAAAACTTCTAAGAAAGTCGCTTCGTCTAATTGTTTCAAATCATCAGCAGTAGCATTTCCAAAAAGAATATTCGAAGCCTTAATTGCATTATCTAAATCAGCAGCCGAATGTACCATTACAGTAATTTCTTCTGCCAAACGTTTTTGCAACAAACGCAAATGCGGTGCTTCTTTATGTTTTTCAGTCAAATCTTCAATCTCTTCTTTCGATAAGAAAGTAAAAATCTTGATGTATTTTTCAGCATCAATATCAGAAGTGTTTAACCAATATTGGTAAAATTTATAAGGAGAAGTTCTAGCTGCATCCAACCAGATATTTCCACCTTCAGATTTTCCAAATTTAGTTCCATCAGCTTTTGTAATCAATGGACAAGTCAAAGCATAAGCTTTTCCGCTGGCAATTCTGCGCACTAATTCAGTTCCCGTTGTGATATTTCCCCACTGGTCGCTTCCTCCCATTTGTAACGTACAGCTTTTCTCTCTGTACAAATGCAGGAAATCATAACCTTGAACTAATTGGTACGTAAACTCAGTAAACGACATTCCTTCAGCAGATTCAGAAGACAAACGTTTCTTTACCGAATCCTTTGCCATCATGTAATTTACGGTAATGTGTTTCCCTACATCACGAATGAATTCCAGAAAAGAGAAATTCTTCATCCAGTCGTAGTTATTTACTAACTCGGCAGCATTGGGTGCATCCGAAGTAAAATCTAAGAAACGAGCCAGTTGTCCTTTTATCGCTTCCTGATTGTGAAGCAAAGTAGTTTCGTCTAATAAGTTTCTTTCGTTAGACTTTCCTGACGGATCACCAATCATTCCTGTTGCTCCGCCTACCAGAGCTAATGGTTTGTGTCCCGCTAATTGAAAATGTTTTAACAACATTACTCCAACCAGGTGACCTATATGTAATGAATCGGCAGTTGGGTCAATTCCCACATACGCCGCACGCATTTGTTCCATCAAATGTTCTTCTGTGCCTGGCATAACATCGTGGAGCATTCCTCTCCAAGTTACTTCTTCAATAAAATTTTTCATCTTTTTAATCAATTTTGACGCAAATATAATGATTCAATGGCTAAATTCAATTTCAAAAATCAATGGCAATGGCAAAAGTAAACTACAATAGCAATATCAACTAGAAGAACAATTTCATTTTTTTAATGAGAATATTTAAATTCTAGCTTCTAAAATCTGACTTAACACCCTTTTATTGGAATTTGGAATTTATAAAATTGGGATTTACTTTTTTGCCATTGATATTGCTATTGAATTTTGTTATTGTTATTGTCATTGAAATTCATATTGATATTGCTACATTTGCAATACTATGATTTTAGTTACCGGAGGAACAGGTTTAGTAGGCGCACATTTATTACTTCATTTAATTGAAAATGGAGAAAAAGTACGTGCTATTTATCGAAAGAAAAACCACATTCAAAAAACAAAATCCTTATTTCAGCTTTATAACAAAAGTGCTTTGTTTGATGCTGTCGAATGGGTGCATGCTGATATTCTTGATATTCCTTCATTAGAACATGCATTTGTCAATATTAGCAAAGTTTATCATTGTGCTGCGATAATTTCATTTGATCCAAAAGACGAAAAACTACTTCGAAAAACAAATATCGAAGGCACGGCAAATATTGTCAATTTCTGTCTGGCTAAAAAAATAGAAAAGTTATGTTATGTAAGTTCGATTGCAGCGCTTGGCGACTTAGCTGCTCACGAAACCATTATCACCGAAGAAACCGAATGGAATCCGGAAAAATACCATAACGACTATGCTATTTCTAAATATGGTGCCGAAATGGAAATTTGGCGTGGACAGCAAGAAGGTTTAAACGTGATTATTGTTAATCCCGGTGTAATCATAGGTCCCGGATTTCAGGAACAAGGCAGCGGACAGTTGATACAAAAAATCGCCGATGGTTTATTATTTTACACCTCAGGAAGTACCGGTTTTGTAAGTGTAGAAGATGTGGTTAGAATAATGTATCAATTAATGCAAAGCACCATAACTAACGAAAAATTCATTCTTATTGCCGAAAATATTGTTTTTAAAGATATTTTCAACACCATTGCCGATACTTTAAAAGTAAAAAGACCCAGCATAGAAGCCAAGCCTTTTATATTAGGAATCACCTGGAGATTGCACTGGATTTTTAGTTTATTTACTCAAAAAACAAATAATTTATCCAGAGATACAGCTCGTTCTTTTTTAAGCAAAGACCACTATTCGAATAACAAAATCAAAACCACATTAAACACTTCTTTCACAGATGTACATCAATACATCAAAGAAAAATTTGCCGTTAATTAATTTGAACTCCGTTTTTAATCACTTTTGATTTTATTGTAGTCGGAACTTCTTTTTTATTCTTTGGTTTTTTCTTCAGTAAAAGCAAACTATCCTTTTTCTTTATTTTTTGTAAAGAATCTTTCTTCTTGACTAAAGCCGCTTTCTTAGCCAGCTTGATAGAATCTTGTTCTTTTTTTACTTTAACCAAAGAATCTCTTTTAAATTCTTTTTTGATTACAGAATCTAAAACTGTTTTTTTGGCCTCAATGCGCTTTATTACATTATCATACATAGCTTTATAGCCATCAAAATCGGAAGCATAATAAATATTGCTTTGTGCAAATTGTGTACTGTCTACTTTGTACTTTTTATAGATAAACTCTTTCGGATTGACTTTGTATTTTTCAGTAATGCTGGGTTCATTGTATTTTATCGCATCCAGAAGCGACATATCATATATAATATTTTCCATCACTTCTTTATCAATAAGACGATCTGGTTTTTCGACCCCATCTTTCTTACAGCTAAAAAGCAATATTACAATTACTAAAAATGATACCGTTTTTTTCATTCTCTATCGATCAAATAAAAGTCTTTTTCCAGCACGAACATTCTTCACTTTGAAAGCATTATATACTAATTGTCCGTTTACAAAAGTATGTGTAATTCTTGATTTAAACGTGTATCCTTCAAATGGAGACCAGCCACATTTAGCAAAAATATTTTCTTTTTTAACACCCCAAGGCAAACCTGCATTTACGATTACCAAATCGGCATAATAACCTTCTTTGATAAAACCACGCTTTTCGATCTTGAAAATTTTAGCCGGATTATGGCACATTTTTTCAACAATTTTCTCTACGGTAATTTTCCCCTGATGATGCGCTTCAAACATAGCCACAACAGCGTGCTGTACTAATGGTCCTCCTGAAGGCGCTTTTAAATACGATTGTTTTTTCTCTTCTAATGTATGAGGCGCATGATCGGTAGCAATAACATCAATTCTGTCATCATTCAATGCTTTCCACAATGCGTCTCTGTCGGCAGCTGTTTTTACCGCTGGATTCCATTTGATAAAATTGCCTTTGGTTGCATAATCATCATTGGTAAACCATAAATGATGCACACAAACCTCAGCCGTGATTTTCTTTTCTTCCAATGGAATTTTATTGGTAAACAAATCCATTTCTTTAGCTGTCGAAAGATGAAAAATATGTAAACGGGCTCCGGTTTTCTTAGCCAAAGCAATCGCTTTTGAAGAAGATAAATAACAAGCCTCTTCACTTCGTATTAAATGGTGTGCCGTTACCGGAACATCATCACCGTATTCAGCGATGTATTTTTCAGTATTAGCTTTAATAGTAGCTTCATCTTCACAATGAACTGCAATTAAAAGTGGCGTACTTGAGAAAATTTTCTCTAAAGTTTCTTCTCGGTCAACCAGCATGTTTCCAGTCGATGAACCTAAGAAAATCTTGATTCCGGCAACATTTTTTGGATTAGTTTTTAAAACTTCTTCTAAGTTGTCATTCGTCGCACCCATCATAAACGAATAATTCGCATACGATTTCTCGGCTGCCAACTGGTATTTCTCTTCCAGAATTTCCTGAGTTACCGCATTAGGAACTGTATTTGGTTGTTCGATAAACGAAGTAATTCCTCCCGCAACCGCAGCTCTGGATTCTGATTCGATATCGCCTTTATGCGTTAAGCCCGGTTCTCTAAAATGCACCTGATCGTCGATAGCTCCCGGAATCAAATAATTCCCTTCGGCATCAATAATTTTACAATCGGATGATTTTGCACTAATGCTTTCTGAAATCTCAACGATTAAGTCATTCTCAATTAAAACATCGCCTTCAAAAATTACCCCTTCATTTACTATTTTGGCATTCTTAATTAAAACCCTATTCATTGTTTGTATATTATAATCTATTAACTAATTTTTTTAATCGAAGTGAAATTACACCAAAAACGGCTTCCACTATTATTGAATTACTCATCTTAGACTGCCCTTTAGTACGGTCGGTAAAAATAATGGGCACTTCGGTAATTTTAAAATTATTACAAAATGTACGGTACTTCATTTCGATCTGAAAAGCGTAACCCACAAATTTTATCTTGTCTAAGTTGATTTTTTCTAAAACTTCTCTTTTGTAGCAAACAAAACCTGCTGTTGCATCATGAATTTCCATTCCGGTAATCATTCGAACATAAACCGAAGCAAAATAAGAAAGTAAAACCCGGTTCAAGGGCCAGTTCACCACGTTCACTCCTGTTACATATCGCGAACCAATAACCAAATCAGCATCGCCAAAATGAGCTGCATTAAATAGTTTTTCTAAATCATGAGGATTATGTGAAAAATCGGCATCCATTTCGAAAATAAATTCGTAATTTCTTGCTAATGCCCATTTAAAACCATGAACATAAGCGGTTCCTAAACCTGATTTTTGTTTTCTGTTTTCCAAGAATAAACGCCCTTCAAATTCCGTTTGTAAAAACCGAACCTTATCTGCTGTATGATCTGGGGAATTATCATCCACTATAAGAACATGAAAATGCTTATGCTGAGAAAGCGTCGTTCTAATAATGCTCTCTATATTTTCAATCTCGTTATAGGTTGGAATTATAACAATACAATTATTCATGCTTTTGGAAATTTCAACGCAAAAGTAACGCTTTTTATACCATTTGATTCATAATAATACTATAATAAAAATATTGAAATAAAATTTTACTAATTTTGCTTTCGTTATGACAGAATATCTCCTACTTCCGAGAATTACCGAAAACAAAGACTGGGCAACCGTTTTATTTGTTTTAGCCTTTGCTATTATTGCTTTTACAAGAGCAATTTATGGCAATCGATTTGGCGATTTTATCAATCTTATTTTCTCAGATAAATATTCAAAAGTGTATCGTGATAGTAATCAGCTTAAGAGCAGTTTTACTATTTCGTTGTTCTTTGTACAGGTCATTTCGTTTGCTTTTTTTATCCAAATTTCATTGAGTATTTTTGGTTATGCTTCAAAAACCGACTGGCTTTTATACATACAAATTATTACACTGCTCATCTTTTTCATTTTATCAAAGTATTTGGTCGAAAAAATTATTGCCACTACCTTCAATATTGAAGAATTTATGGAGCAATTCAACCTTCAAAAAATCACTTACCGAACTTATATCGGACTTATTATTTTACCTGTCAACATACTTTTGTTTTACTATAACACTGTATCACAGAATATTCCTATTGCAATAATCAGTATTATACTTGGTCTCAGCGTTATAACTTACTCCCTTTCAATAAAAAAATATCAAAGTTTAATATTCAGTAAGTTGTTTTATTTTATTTTATATCTTTGCACTCTCGAAATAGCTCCTTATTTTTTCATGTATTATTTGTTTACAAAAGGGAGCGCTTAGAAAATGTTACAATATGAAAGTCAAAACAATTTTGGTATCGCAACCAGAGCCTAAAGTAGAGAACTCTCCTTACTTTGAACTCCAACAGAAACATAAAATCAAAATTGATTTCCGCCCTTTTATACATATAGAAGGCGTTAGCGCGAAGGAAATTAGACTTCAAAAAATTGACCTCAACAACTATTCTGCAATTATTTTAACGAGTAGAAATGCTGTTGACCACTTTTTTAGAGTGGCTGAAGAAATGCGCTTTAAAGTTCCTGAAGGTTTAAAATATTTTTGTCAGTCAGAAGCAGTAGCTTTCTATTTGCAAAAATATGTAGTATATAGAAAACGCAAGATTTATGTTGGCGCAAAAGATTTTGCCGATTTATCTCCGCTAATCAAAAAATACAAAGACGAAAAATTCTTATTACCAGCTTCTGATCAATTAAATGCTGATGCTCCACAAACTTTAAATAGTTTAAAAGTAGACTGGACACAAGCTACTTTTTACAGAACAGTAATGAGTGATTTATCTGATTTAGCAGATGTTTATTATGATGTCTTAGCTTTCTTTAGTCCAACAGGAATTAAGTCATTATATAAAAACTTCCCTGATTTCGAGCAAAACAACACCAGAATTGCTGTTTTTGGACCTACAACTCAAAAAGAAGCTTTAGACCACGGATTAAGAGTTGATATTATGGCTCCAGCTCCAGGAACACCTTCTATGACTATGGCACTTGAAAAATATGTTGCCGAAGCCAACAAAACTAAATAATTAACTGAATTGCAATACCAATTGCAAAATTCAATTTCAATAAAAAAATCCAAATTCCAATAATTGTTATTAACTGGGATTTGGATTTTTTATTTTAATACCTATTTCTCCTCAACAGGCATTATTCTAATTACCATTGAATATTGAAATTGATTTTTGCTATTGTTAGTTCCTTCTGTTTCCTCCTAAATAAATTGAAAGATAATACAATAATGTAGCAATAGAACCTAAAGCCGCTACTACATAAGTTCTGGCTGCCCATTTTAAAGAATCTTCGGCACCAGCGTATTCAGCAGGATTAAGCATATTTTTATTTTTTAACCAGGCCAAAGCACGATTACTGGCATCATATTCTACAGGTAAAGTCACTATCGAAAATACCGTTGTCGCAGCAAACAAAATAATCCCTATAAGTAATAATTGCGGAAAAGTTTTCAGCATAATAATTCCGGCTAATAAAATCCATTGCATAAAGCTTGACGCTACATTTACAAACGGCACTAATTTAGAACGCATAGTTAACCATTCGTAACCTACCGCGTGTTGTACTGCGTGACCGCATTCATGCGCCGCTACAGCAGCCGCAGCCGCATTGCGCTCATTATATACCGCCTCACTCAAATTAACCGTTTTATCCAGCGGATTATAATGATCTGTCAAACGCCCCGGAGTCGAAATCACACGTACATCACGAATTCCATTATCTGCCAACATTTTCTCAGCAATTTCAGCACCACTCATATTATTTTGCAAATGCAACTGCGAATAATGCTCAAACTTGCTCTTTAACCTCGAACTTACTAACCAACTGAACAACATAATTGCACCAGCCAGAATTAAATAACCACTTCCCATATTTTTTTATTTTTTTGTTTCTAATTTATAAATCAGAATCAACAAATTCTAAACCAATTTACAAAAATGTCAATTTGACAGCTGTTAAAAAAAATACAATTTCAATGGCAATGGCAATTTCAAAAAATCAATAGCAATGGCAAGAATCAATAACAATTTCAAAAAATAAAAATTCCAAATTCCAATAACACTTCGACAAGCTCAGTGCGACAATTGGAATTTGGAATTTTAGAATATTGAATTTTAATTATCTTACTTCATCATCATCATTGCTATTGAATTTTGAAATTGAAATTAACCTACTAGGTTGATAATTTTCCCCGGAACAATAATCACCTTGTTAGGCGTTCTACCGTCTAATTGTTTTTGGGTTCTTTCATCTTTCATTACGATTTCTTCGATTTGTTCTTTAGTTAAATCCAAAGGCAAATTGATAGTAAAACGCATTTTTCCGTTAAACGAAACCGGATATTCTTTTTCTGATTCTACTAAATGTTTTTCTTCAAAAACTGGGAATGGCTCTTGCGAAATTCCTTTGTAATCTTTTAATTCTTCAATTTTTAAATCTTTCAATGCTAACCATAATTCCTCGGCAATATGCGGCGCATAAGATGAAATCACAATTGCTAACGGTTCCAAAATTGCTCTTGAATGACAGTTTTGAGAAGACAATTCGTTTACACAAATCATAAATTGAGAAACCGAAGTATTGAAAGAGAAATTCTCAATATCTTCTGAAACTTTCTTGATGGTTTTATGTAATGATTTCAAGTTGTCTTTTGTTGGTTCGTCGTTGTTTACGATTAAACCATTATCATCAAAATACAAACGCCATAATTTTTTAAGGAAACCAAAAACTCCTGAAATTCCAGCCGTATTCCAGGGTTTTGCCTGCTCTAATGGACCTAAGAACATTTCGTATAAACGCAAAGTATCAGCACCGTATTCAGCACAAATGTTATCTGGTGTTACGACATTGTATTTAGATTTCGACATTTTTTCGACTTCGCGGCCTACAATGTATTTACCGTTTTCATCTAAAATGAATTCAGCATCTTTATAATCTTCTCTCCAATTTTTAAAAGCTTCAATATCTAATTCATCAGAAGAATTAACCATTGAAACATCAGCGTGAATTGGCTGAACCGATTGTCCCTCAATTTTGTTTTTAGAAACAAATGTGTTTGTACCTTCCAATCTATAAACAAAAGCACTCGTTCCCAAAATCATTCCCTGATTAATCAGTTTTTTGAATGGTTCTTCTGTTGGAGCAAAACCTTTGTCTTTTAAGAATTTGTTCCAAAAACGGGAATACAACAAGTGACCTGTTGCGTGCTCGCTTCCGCCAATATATAAATCCACAGATTCCCAATATTTCAATGCTTCTGCCGATGCAAATTCATTCTCATTTCCAGCATCCATATAACGCATCCAGTACCATGAACTTCCCGCCCAACCTGGCATAGTATTTAATTCTAAAAGAAAAATAGTAGTATTGTCAACTAAATCTGTATTGACAACTTTATTCTGAACTGTGTCCCAAGCCCAAACTGCAGCGTTTCCTAATGGAGGTAAACCGTCTTCAGTTGGTAAATATTTTTCTACTTCCGGCAAAATAATTGGCAAATGTTGCGCATCAATCATCTGTGGCAAACCATTCACATAATACACCGGAAATGGTTCTCCCCAATATCTTTGGCGGGAGAAAACCGCATCACGCAAACGGTAATTTACTTTACCATAACCTTGGTTTATTTTTGTCAGCTCCTCAATAACTTTTTGAGTTCCTGTTTTATAATTTAAGCCATTTAAGAAATCAGAATCTACTAATTGAAATCCTTCTTTAGTTCCAAAAGCTGCTTCCGAAATGTCTTTATCAAAAATGTTCTTAATCGGAGGCATTCCATTAGTTCCTTTAAAGAAATTAGCAAAAGCATAATCTCTTTCATCGCCACAAGGAACCGCCATTACAGCACCTGTTCCGTAACCAGCCAAAACATAATCCCCAATCCAAACCGGAATCGCTTCCTTAGTAAACGGATGTTCAGCATAAGCTCCAGTGAAAACTCCAGAAATTGTTTTTACATCCGCCATACGCTCACGTTCAGAACGTTTAGCTGTTTTTTCAATATAAGCTTCAACAGCTTCTTTTTGTTCAGGAGTTGTGATTTGAGCTACCAATTCGTGTTCCGGCGCCAAAGTCATAAATGTTACTCCGAAGATGGTATCAGGACGAGTAGTGAAAACGTCAATCTGCAATTCCTCACTTCTAACTTCTAACTCCTGACTTCTAACTTTAAAAGTAACCATAGCCCCAACTGATTTTCCAATCCAGTTTCTTTGTGATTCTTTAATACTTTCACTCCAGTCAATATCATTTAATCCTTGAAGTAAACGTTCCGCATAAGCAGAAATTCGCATACTCCATTGTGTCATTTTTTTACGAACAACCGGAAATCCACCACGCTCTGAAACGCCATTGATGATTTCGTCATTTGCTAAAACCGTTCCTAATCCCGGACACCAGTTTACTTCGGTTTCTGCCAGATAAGTCAGTCTGTATTGCAACAAGATTTTCTCTTGCTTTTCTTTTGCGAAAGCATTCCATTCTTCAGATGAAAAAGCTTCTATATTATCATCGCAAACAGCATTCACATTAGCATTTCCTTCTTTTTCGAAAATCGAAATCAAAGTCGAAATATCTTCGGCCTTATCTGAATTTTTATTGTACCAGGAATTGAATAATTGGATAAAAATCCATTGTGTATGTTTGTAATAATCCGGATTTGAAGTTCTAACTTCTCTGTCCCAATCAAATGAGAATCCTATTTTATCTAATTGCTTTCTATAACCTGCAATTTGGTTTCCTTCTTTATCCACGCCGCCGTCAATATTCACGCGGGTAGTATCTTCCGGACGTTGCCCAGTCTGAATAGCATATTGTTCCGCTGGCAATCCAAAACTATCATAACCCATTGGGTGCAAAACATTAAAACCCTGATGTCTTTTAAAACGAGAATACACGTCCGAAGCAATATAACCCAGCGGATGTCCCACGTGCAATCCTGCTCCCGAAGGATAAGGAAACATATCTAAAACGTAATGTTTTGGTTTAGCTGAATTGTTTTCGGCAGCAAAAGTTTTATTATCAGCCCAGTATTTTTGCCATTTGGCTTCAATTTCGTTCGGATTGTATTTCATTTCAAAGTTTCAAAGTTGCAAAGTTGCAAAGTTTCTAAGGTTTTCTCACTTGATTTTCAGTTGGCAAATTTACATTTATTGTGCGGGCTACGAAAATAATTTATTTACAATAAAAAAAAATCATAAAAAACATTTTTACTAAGTAAAAATACGTATGTTTGCGCTATGTTTTAGAAAACATACTTATGACAACTAGCAAAAAGTATAAAATTGAAGTTCGTCTTTGGATTGAAGAGACTGAAGGTCCTTTTTTAGGTATTGGTAAAATCTGGCTACTCGAAAACATTCGCAAAACAGGTTCGATTACTAATGCTGCCAAAGAAATGAAAATGGCTTACCGCCAAGCCTGGCAATTAGTGGAAGAAATGAACCAACGTGCCGAAAGTCCGCTAGTCGAAAAACTCCTTGGTGGAAAAGGCGGAGGTGGTGCCCGATTGACTGAAGCTGGAGAAAAAGCCATTGCCACTTTTTACGAAATCGAAAAACGCATTAAAGATTTTGCTGAAAAAGAAACTCGAAATCTAAAGTTCTAGCTTTTTTATTTAGCAGTATTCATTTTAAAACATATAGAAAAAAACCAACAACTATTATTGATAAATTGAGCCATAATCAGTTGAAATACATAAAGTAAAATAACTAAAAAAACAGACTATATTTGCAAAAAATTAAATGCTTGAAAATGATTGTCTTTCTAAACTAGTTTAAAAAGACAATCATTTCATAATGGTCACTTATTCTGATGAAAAAAACTAAAAATACGTTTTATACCCTTGTAATTACAATGCTTACTTTATTTTCCAGTAGTTCGCTATTGGCACAAATAGACAGCAACCTTACCCAATTATTACTCGAAAAAAAGATCATTACGCAACGTGAAGCGGATTCTTTAAGTGTTTTAAATGTTTTTAAACAAAAAGTAAATTCAGAAAACAAAAACTTTTCGATTGGATTAGAATTCAGGCCCCGAGCAGAATATCGGGATGGTTACAGAGAATTAAGAACCAGTGAAAACAAAGCGGCTTTTTTTGGAACACACAGAAGTAGATTGTATTTTAATTATAGCCAGCCCAAATTCAAATTCCACACTTCTATTCAGGACATTCGCGTGTGGGGACAATACGGTCAAACATCAACGGCTGGTTCTTTAAATGTGTTTGAAGCCTATGCCGAAACTTCTATTTCTGGTGCTTTTTCAGTAAAATTAGGACGACAAAAAATAGAATTAGACAATGGTAGACTTTTCTCAGCAGCCAACTGGAGTCAGGCTGGAAGAGCTCATGATGCAGTAAATATTATTTTCAACAGTAACAGCATTCATTCGGAACTTATAGGTTCTTTCAATCAAACTTCAGAACGTATTTTTGATACTGAATTTTCTCCCACCACTTTTACTAATTATAAATTACTAAATATACATTATCTAAAAGCCAGACTGAACGAACATTTTTCGCTAACCACCATCAATGCTGTCGATGGCTACCAGAGTAAAACTTACAGCGGAACTATGTACGCCAGAGCAACCACAGGTGGACGTTTAGAGTATGAAAGAGGTAACTTGTATGCAACTGTTAGTGGTTATTATCAATTTGGGCAATTGCAAACCCGAGAACATATTTCGGCTTATTATTTTCAGCCCGAAATTCAACTTCGAACAAACAAATTAACAACTCGTTTAGGTGGCGAATTCATCAGCGGTGAAAACACCGAAAAAGCAAGTGATATCTCTAAATCATTTGTTCCATTATATGGTGTAGCCTGGCGATTTATGGGAAATATGGATTATTTTACTTCGTTTCCTAATGATGTCAAAAAAGGAGGTTTGTTCAATCCCTATTTATTTTTTCTTTACCAATGGAATAAAAAACTAGCTGTTCGTTCTGATTTTCATTTATTCTATTTAGGAAACAAAATAAAAAACGATTTAGGCAATACAATTAATCCTTATTTAGGTTTCGAAAATGATTTGTCCCTAAAATACAAATACAATGATTTCACCAGCATTGATTTTGGATTCTCCTATATGGCTGCCGAAAAAAGTATGGAAACACTAAAAAACGGAAGCAGTTCGATTGTTCCTATCTGGAGTTATGTCATGATCACTTTCAAACCCGATTTATTTAATTTTTCCAAATAACAACTACTATACATTCGATGCTAAAAAATATAAAATCCTTATTATTCTTTCTTGTACTCTTAAGTTCAACCACTTTTTTTGCTCAGGAAAAAACAATGATTGTTGTTGCTGCCAATATGAAAACAGCGATGGATTCGATTGCTAAAACTTACAAGCAAAAATATCCTGCTGATAATATCCAGATTTCGTACGGAGCTTCGGGGAAATTTTATGAGCAAATTGCTAATGGAGCGCCATTTGATGTGTTTTTCTCTGCCGATATGGGTTTCCCAACCAAGTTAAAAGAAACCCGTTTTGCCATTTCAACTGTAAAATTATATGCCATTGGCCGACTTGCTATCTGGAGTAAAAAAATAGATCCGAACATTCAAAAAATGAATTCATTATTGGATCCAAAAGTGAAGAAAATTTCGATTGCTAATCCTATCACGGCGCCTTACGGAGCAAAAGCGCTAGAAAGTTTACGCCGAAATAAAATTTACAACAGCGTAAAAACCAATCTGGTTTTTGGCGAAAACATCGCACAAACTGCACAATTTGTTGCTTTTGGTGCTGCCGATATTGGGATTATTGCCTTATCTGATGCTTTGTCTCCGGCAATGAAAAAAGAACGAGGTAAATATTATGTGATTCCGCAGGAAAATCATGCTCCGTTAGAACAAGGTTGTGTGATTTTAAAACACGGTAAAGGAAATGCAACTGCTTTAAAATTTTATGATTATATTTCATCGGATAAAGCAAAAGCAATTTTAAAATATTACGGCTATTCTCAAAAATAATTTTTTTGGGTTTTATTGGAAATATATGAAACTTTTTTTACCATTAAGTTAGTGAAGAAAATTTAGGCTTACAGTACTCTTAAATCTCTTCACTAACTTAATGGTTTAAATCTTTTTCTTTCACACAATTACCAGTAAAATCGTTTTTTTTAAACATGTTAAGCCCATACAATCAACAAAATGAACCTATTAGAAGGCAAAATATCCGAAATAAAAACTGAAGGCTCTTTGTCCCTAGTAAAAGTGATGGTGCAAAATTGCCCGATTACTTCTATTGTAATTGACACGCCCGAAAGTGCTGGATATTTAGCTATTGGAAACAGCGTAAAAATTCTATTCAAAGAAACTGAAGTGGTTCTGGCGAAAGCATTTTCGGGAACAATCAGTCTTCAAAATAAATTAGATTGCAGCGTTCATTCTTTCGAAAAAGGAAAGTTGCTTTGCAAAATCATTTTAAAATTTCAAAATACCAGAATAGCTTCGGTTATTACCCGAAATGCTTTTGACCAACTCGACATTCAGGAAAACGATTTGGTACAGGCGATGATAAAAACAAATGAAATAAGTTTGGCTACTCATGATTGATTTCGAACCCATATATCTCACGCTAAAACTAGCATTTTGTACCACAACAATATTGTTAGTACTCAGTTTACCTCTGGCGTATTGGTTAACTTACAGTAAGTGGAAAGCAAAAGTAATTATCGAAGCCGTAGTGAGTTTGCCACTGGTTTTACCTCCATCAGTTTTAGGGTTTTATCTATTATTAGCTTTTAGTCCCGAAAATGCTTTTGGAAAATTTCTCGATCAGTATTTTGACATTCGCCTGGTTTTTACGTTTCCGGGATTAGTCATTGCATCGGTTTTATACAGTTTGCCTTTTATGGTGCAGCCCATTCAAAATGGCTTTAAATCGCTTTCAAAATCACTAATTGAAGCTTCTTTTTTGTTAGGAAAAAGCAAAATCGAAACTTTTTTTAAAATTTTGATTCCCAATATTAAAAAAGCCATTCTTACTGGAATTGTATTAACATTTGCCCATACTATTGGTGAATTTGGAGTAATTTTAATGGTGGGCGGAAGTATTCCCAGCGAAACCAAAGTCGTTTCGATAGCTATTTATGACGAAGTGCAGGCTATGAATTACCACAATGCTAATGTGTATGCAGGCATTTTATTTGCCTTTGCTTTTATAGTGCTTTTGTGTGTTTACAGTATTAATCATCGTTTTAGTAAAACCAATTTATTGCAATGATTACTCTAAAAATCCAAAAGAAACTCCAGTCAGCATCGGGCGAAATTCTTTTAGATCTTGATTTCGAAATCAAAGAAAATGAATTTGTGACCTTATACGGCGCATCAGGTTCAGGAAAAACAACTACTTTAAGAATACTTTCGGGTTTATCAGAAACTGATCAGGGAAAAATCACAGTAGATAATTCAACCTGGCTTGATACTGATAAAAAAATCCTTCTTGCTCCGCAAAAACGAAAAATTGCCTATGTTTTTCAGGATTATGCTCTGTTTCCAAATATGAGCGTAAGAGAAAATCTAAAATATGCACTCGAAAAAGGACAGGATCAATCCATTATCGAAGAATTACTAGAATTAATGGAACTCACTCAATTGCAACATCAAAAACCGGCGCAATTATCAGGCGGACAAAAACAAAGAGTGGCGCTGGCAAGAGCCTTGGTACAAAAACCTCAAATTTTATTACTGGACGAACCCTTATCGGCAGTGGATAACGAAATGCGTGTCAAACTACAGGATTACATTATTCAGGCACATCGAAAATACAAGCTTACCACTATTTTAGTCAGTCATGATATTGCCGAAATTTATAAAATGTCAGACAAAGTGATTGTATTGGAAAACGGAAAAATAAGCAAACATGGAACTGCAAATGAGGTTTTTTCGAGCCGCTTAGTAAGCGGTAAATTTCAATTTGTGGGCGAAATTTTAAAAATCGAAAAAGAGAATTTCATTTACATCGTAGCTGTTTTAATTGGCAATAATGTGGTTAAAATAATTGCAATGGAAGAAGGAATTCAGAATCTAAACATTGGCAACAAAGTATTAATTGCTTCAAAAGCTTTCAATCCTATCCTTACAAAAATCGATTAATCTTTTTAAAAGTACTGTTTTATAGTACGAAAGTTAAAACTTTGACCGTTATTAACTTCATATAAAGAAATTCTTTATTATTTTTACCCCATAATTAAAATAAACTATGAGTTCTTCATTTGATAAGTTTCAAAAACGCAGGTTAATTTCCTCTTATTTTTCGGTAGTTTTAAGTATCTTCTTAGTTTTATTTTTGCTGGGAACACTAGGGCTTTTTATTATTAATTCGAATAAATTAGCGAATGATTTTAAAGAAAAAATCGCCATGACTGTTTTCTTTAAAAATGAAGCCAATGATACGATTCTGAAACAATTTGGAACCGAAATAAAAAAAGCACCTTATGCAAGATCAATTTCTTATGTAAGTAAAGAAGCTGCTGCCAAACAACATACGGATATTATTGGTGAAGATTTCCTGACTTTCCTTGGCGAAAATCCGTTACAAAACTCTTATGATATCCATATCAAAGCGGCTTATGTAGAAAAAGACAGCGTAGCTAAAATTGAACAGGATTTACGTAAAAACGAAATGATTTCGGATATTGTTTATGACAAACAATTAGTCAATATGGTTAACGATAACATCAACAAAGTAAGTATGTGGATCTTAATTATCAGCGGATTCCTGACCTTTATTGCTGTATTATTGATTAATAGTTCGCTTCGTTTATCTATTTATTCTAACCGTTTTATCATTAAAACCATGCAAATGGTAGGTGCGACCAAATCGTTTATCAGAAAACCATTTGTGATGCGAAGCGTAAAACTAGGAATGCTTGGAGCTGCACTAGCGATTTTAGCATTAATCGGACTTTTGTCTTACATCAATGCTAATTTCCCTGATTTAGGAATTCTGGAAGATAAAATACTTATTGTATTAGTTTTTGCTGCTGTTTTTGGATTTGGTGTTTTTATTCCTTGGATTAGCACACACTTTGCAACACAACGTTTCTTAAATCTAAGAACTGACGATCTTTATTAATCTAAGAATTCAGATTGCAGATTTTAGATTGCAGAATTAAAAATATAAAAAACATGAAAGACGATAAACAAGAATTCTTATTCGATAAAATCAATTATAAAATTCTATTAATTGGAATTGGGGTAATTGCACTTGGATTTATACTAATGTCAGGCGGAGGCAGTGATGATCCTAAAGTCTATAGCGATGCTATTTTTGATTTCAGAAGAATCCGATTAGCTCCTACAACGGTTTTAATTGGTTTCGGAATTACCGTTTATGCTATTCTTAAAAATCCTAAAAAATAGTTTGCAGTGTTCAGAATGCAGTTTTCAGTTGGTAAAATTGAAACTAAAATCTACACTCTAAAATCAGAAATAAAATGAACACATTACAGGCTATTGTTCTGGCAATTATTGAAGGAATTACTGAATTTCTACCTGTTTCTTCTACAGGCCACATGATTATCGCTTCTTCTTTTTACGGAATAGCACAAGACGATTTCACCAAACTTTTTACTATTGTAATTCAGCTGGGAGCAATTCTATCAGTTGTTATTTTATATTTCAAACGTTTCTTTCAAACTTTCGATTTTTACTTTAAACTTTTGGTTGCTTTTATTCCAGCCGTAGTTTTAGGATTATTATTGAGTGATATTATTGATGATTTATTAGAAAATCCCGTTACAGTTGCGGTTTCTCTTTTAATAGGAGGTTTGATTTTATTGAAAGTTGACGAATGGTTTAACAATCCAAATTCAGCCGAAAACTCACAAGAAATCACTTACTTACAAGCCTTAAAAATTGGATTATTCCAATGTTTAGCAATGATTCCAGGAGTTTCCCGAAGCGGTGCCAGCATTGTAGGTGGAATGTCTCAAAAACTAACCCGAACAACTGCTGCTGAATTTTCATTTTTTCTTGCAGTTCCAACAATGTTAGGCGCGACTGCAAAAAAATGCTACGATTATTACAAAGCAGGTTTCGAATTATCTCAGGATCAGACTAATTTACTAATCATTGGAAACGTAGTTGCTTTTATTGTGGCACTTTTAGCCATTAAAACTTTCATTGGATTTTTGACTAAAAATGGTTTTAAAGTTTTTGGTTATTACCGAATCATTGCCGGAATCATTTTATTACTGATTCATTTTTTCATTCACCCGCTTAGCATTATATAATGACACCCGAAGAATACCTGGAAGGACAAGTTTTACTAATAGACAAACCGTTGAAATGGAGTTCGTTTCAGGCAGTCAATAAATTAAAATACCTTTTAATTAATAAAGTTGGACTTCCTAAAAAATTCAAAATTGGTCATGCCGGAACTTTAGATCCGCTGGCAACGGGATTGTTATTAATTTGCACCGGAAAATTCACCAAAAAAATTGCCGAACTTCAGGGTCAGGCCAAAGAATATACAGGAACGTTTTACATTGGAGCTACTACTCCATCCTATGATTTAGAAACGGAAATCGATGCCACTTTTCCAACTGAACATATTGATGAAGCTCTAATTCATGAAACTGTAAAAAAGTTTTTAGGCGAAATAGATCAAAAACCACCTATTTTTTCTGCTATAAAAAAAGACGGTGTACGTTTATACGAACACGCCCGTGCAGGCGAAGAAGTAGAAATTGCGAGCAGAAAAACTACCATTCACGAATTTGAAATTACCCGAATTGCACTTCCTGAAATCGATTTTAGAGTAGTTTGCAGCAAAGGAACTTACATCCGTTCGCTAGCCTACGATTTTGGAAAAGCCATGAATTCAGGTTCGCACTTAACGGTTTTACGCCGAACAAAAATTGGCGATTTCGATGTAAAAAACGCTATTGATGTTACGCTTTTTGAGGAGTCTTTAGGATTAGATTCTAACTAATTACTGGTTTTAAAACTAAGGTTGTAATATCAAAATTCGTAAACCAAAACAAAATTTATAAATTTTAAGTCGTGCTATTTCAGGAAAAAAGAATATCCCTATATTTGCACCAATCAACGAAACAAAGACATGAAATACAAAAGAATTCTTCTAAAATTAAGCGGTGAGGCTTTAATGGGAGACCGTCAATATGGAATAGATCCTGTAAGATTAGCTGAATATGCTGAAGAAATCAAAAAAGTTCACGACAAAGGAGTAGAAATCGCTATCGTTATTGGTGGAGGAAACATCTTTAGAGGAGTTTCGGGAGCAAGCAACGGCATGGACAGAGTACAGGGAGATTACATGGGAATGCTTGCTACTGTTATCAACGGAATGGCTTTACAAGGTGCGCTGGAAGAAAAAGGAATGAAAACACGTTTGCAAACAGCCCTAAAAATGGAATCTATTGCAGAACCATATATTAAAAGAAGAGCCGATCGTCACCTTGAAAAAGGAAGAATTGTAATCTTTGGAGCCGGAACCGGAAATCCTTATTTTACAACTGATACAGCAGCTGTTTTACGTGGAATCGAAATCAATGCCGACGTAATCCTAAAAGGAACCCGCGTTGACGGTGTTTACGATTCAGATCCTGAAAAAAATGCTTCGGCAGTAAAATTTGACTTTATTTCATTTGATGATGTAATCAAAAAAGGTTTAAATGTAATGGACACTACCGCATTTACATTAAGCCAGGAAAACAAATTACCAATCCTTATTTTTGACATGAATAAAAGCGGAAATCTGGAAAAAATCTGCGATGGCGAAAACGTAGGAACTGTAGTAAATATATAGTTTATGGTTTTGAGTTTATTGTTTATAGTTCAGTAATATTCCGAAAGACAACATCTGAATCAGAACAATAAAACAACAGCAAACTATAAACAACAAACTATAAACATTAAAGAAATGACTGAAGAAATTGATTTTATATTAGATAGTACGCAAGAATCTATGGAAGGTTCTATTGCTCACCTTGAAAAAGAATTTCTAAATATTCGTGCTGGAAAAGCATCTCCTGCTATGCTGGGAAGTGTTTTTGTAGATTACTACGGTTCTTCTACAGCACTTAATCAGGTGGCTAAAATTAGCGTTCCTGATGCAAGAACAATTACTTTGCAGCCTTTTGAAAAAAGTATGTTGCAAACTATTGAAAAAGCCATCATGATTGCTAATCTTGGGTTTAACCCAATGAACAACGGTGATGTAATCATTATTAGCGTTCCGCCATTGACAGAAGATCGTCGTCGTGAGTTAGCAAAACAAGCTAAAGCTGAGGCCGAAGATGCTAAAATTGGAATCAGAAATGCCAGAAAAGATGCTAATACTGACATTAAGAAACTAGAAAAAGAAGGAACTTCAGAAGATGTTTGCAAAAGTGCTGAAGAAGAAGTTCAAAATCTTACGAATAGTTTTATCAAAAAAATTGACGAACTTCTTGCTCTGAAAGAAGCCGAAATTATGAAAGTATAACTTTCTAAAAAACATATTTAAAATCCGTCCCGACGCTGTTTCTAAAAAGTTAAAACAGAACGAGACGGATTTTTTATTACTACTTTTGCCATACCAAATTGCATTTTTTAGCGTTTTGACTCAAATAGCAACTATGAAGCAGCTTTTATTGTTTTTCTTTTTCACGCTTTCGCTTCAGGCGCAATTTCAAATTAATGGAATTGTAAAGAAATCTAATTCGAATCAAGTCCTTCCTTTTGCTTCTATAACTACTGACAATGGCAATTACAGCATTACCGATGTTGACGGAAAATTCAGTATCAATTCCGGTACGCCAATACTTTATTTTACTGTTTCATACATTGGCTATGCCAAAACTAAAATCAGCATTCAAAAAAACACTGTTTTTTATAATGTTCAATTAAAAGAAACTACACAAAACTTAAACGAAATTGTAATTAATCCGGAAAACGCTGCTTTAGGAATTATTAAGAAAACAATTGCTCTAAAAGACAATAACGACCCCGAAAAAAGACTCAACAGTTTTGAATTTAAAACTTACAATAAACTAATTGTTTCGGCAAATCCTGATTCGATTGCTGCAGCAATTGACACGATTGTTGTACGAAGAACTAAAAAAGGGGTTTATTTTAAAATTGATTCGACCAATTATAAATTCAAATCAACGGTAAACAAACGTCACTTATTTCAAACCGAAAAAGTGTCGCAATATCAGTTTGCCAACAACAAATTAAAAGAGACTATTTTAGGAACTAAAATGGCAGGATTAAAGCAACCGCTGTATGAAATCCTGACTTTTAATTTGCAAAATTTCTCTATTTATGATCCAAAATACGAGCTTTTTGAAACCAAATACAACAGCCCGATAGCTAATAATTCGCTCAAAGATTACAACTATAAATTACTGGATACAGTAACTATTGACGATCGAAATACCTACATGATTTACTTTAAAAACAAGAAGAAAAGTAAAGCCAAAGGTCTCGAAGGCATATTGTATATCGATCAGGAAAATTATGCTATTGCAAAAACGATTCTGCGCATCAGAGGATTATTAGACATTAGTTCTACTCATAATTTCAATTATCTACCAGAGGAAAACATCTGGTTTCCTAGTGATAAAAATTTCCAGATTATCAAAGGTAAAAATGATGATGATATTAAAATCTTAGGTGGGACCATTCAGTTTGATGGCGACGTAGAACAGGATTTAAGCACCCGAAAAAAACAGCCCTCGGATTATATTTATTTACTTTCTGAAAGCAATAATTTCGATATAAAAAACAATACCAATATTCAGATTCCAAAACCTTATTATGCTGTTGAAATTGGTAAAAATGCTATAACTAAAGACGAATCTTTTTGGGAAACCTATCGAAAAGACAGCATTGATATTCGAACCAAAAAAACCTACAGCGATTTAGACAGTATTGCCGTTCGAAAAAAAATTGCAAACCGTGTACAATTAGGAAAAAAAATCATCAATGGTTATTTACCAATTGGTTTTTTCGACATGGATTTACGAAAAATTTTCAGTTATAATAATTACGAAGGTTTTAGATTGGGCCTGGGCGGTGTAACAAATGACCGACTTTCGAAAGACTTTAGAATTGAAGGTTATTATGCTTACGGAACAAAAGACGGCATGTTTAAAGGAAGTTTGGGAGCAGCCGCAAAAGTAGACAAAAAAGCAAATTCATGGCTTGGAATTTCTTATACTGATGATGTTCGCGAAATTGCGAGTACTTCGTTTTCAATCGAAAAAAAGCCTTTTAAAATTTACGATCCAAGACCTATTAACATTAGTACTTTTTACAATTATTTGAGTTGGAAAGCCTACTATGAAACCAAACAAATTCCAAAAACTGAAAGTATCTGGGAAATTGCCCATAGTGAAATAGACCCAAAATTTAATTACGTATTTCTTAACAAGAACAATTTATACGATTATTATACCATGACTACTGCCATGGTTTCTTTACAATGGAGCCCGTTTAGCGATTTTATGCTTACGCCTACCGGACGGATCGAAATCGAAAAACGTTTTCCTAAATTTACTTTTCAGTACACGCAATCCCTGGGCAGATTATGGAATAATGATTTTGATTTCAGCAAGTTTGACTTTAAAACTGAATACGAAAAGAAATATTTAAGCGGACAAAAAACCTCTTTATTACTTCAGGCGGGTTATGCTTTAGGCGATGTTCCGCTGACGCATTTGTACAATACTTCGCCTAATAATATTACCAAAGAAACTATTATTCAAAGAATTACTTTTAGCGGAAAAAACAGTTTTGAAACCATGTTTTTCAATGAATTTTTCTCGAATAAATATGCGATGTTTCAATTCAAACACGCTTTTAACCGGGTAACTTTATTAAAAAAAATAAAACCATCCTTAGTCATTGTAACCCGAATGGCGTATGGAAATTTAGACAATCCAGAACAGCATTTAGGATTAAATTTCAAAACTTTAGACAAAGGTTTTTTTGAATCCGGAATCGAATTGAATCAAATTTTTAATGGTTTAGGACTGACTACTTTTTTCCGTTATGGTCCTAATCAGTTACCAAAACTGGAAGATAATATCGCTATTAAATTAAGTTATGTGCTGAATCTAGGGTTTTAAGGTTTTATAATAAGAACCGAAGAAATATCAACTAACCAGTCAGTATCTGCCGCATCAAGAATATGTTTCCAGCTTTCGAGACTTATAATCATCAAATTTTGATTTTCTAAAAATTCTTTATTAATCGCGCGATCGTGCATAATCATAATATGATTTGGAGCAATTTGTTCAATTGATCGAATGGTTTCCTGGATATCACGCGTATTTTTTACTTCGCCTACAGCATCCAAAACCGTAATTTGAGAACCATTATTATTGATTAATTTTTTAGCATAATCCATTAAAAAGATATCTTCCTTTTTAAAAACAGGAATAAATACCCGATCGATTTCTTCCAAATCCTTATCAATAAAAATTCCAACAGGCATTTTACTTTTGGCAATAATATGGCGTGTACTTTCGTCAAAAGGGGAGTTTTCAAACAATCCTTCTTTGCCTGTAAACTTATCAATCAATCGGTCAGGATTTACAATTTGAGTTGTAAAACCGAGAATCTTACCCAACAAAGTTCCGTCAAAAATAGATTGGCCTAAACCTACCAACAATAAATCATATTCGCCCTGATTTGCCGTATCAATAATATCAGTATCAATATCATTAGTTACTTTAAAAACGCTAACCACTTCCTGATTCAATGCCTGAGATTCTTTGATAATAGGCGCCAGCATTTTTCGCTCATAATCCTTTACATCAAACGAATGTATTTCGGTACTTAAAGAACAGTGCATTGCTGCAATAATTGAACTATCGGCTTGTTTTTTAACTAAACCATTTGCAATCTTGAGTAATTTTTTTCCTTTTTCGGGACTGGAAAACGAAAATAAAATTTTGTATTTGCTCTTATTGCTAATTTCTTCCGGAATTATCGTCGCTTTATTTTTAAAGATAAAATCAATAAAATCTAAGGCTGGTCCTGTCATAAAAGTAGTTACTAATGCCATAATTACCATCATGGTAAAAATCTCCGTAGATAAAACACCTAAATCATAACCAATATTCAACACCACTAATTCCATTAAACCACGGGTGTTCATCAAAGCACCAATCGCTAAACTATCTTTCCAGCTTTGTCCAACAAATTTAGCAGCAAAGGCACTTCCAAAAAATTTCCCTACTACAGCCACAGCGATAATAATTGCTGTAATTTTCCATAAATAAGGATCGTTGATTAAGCCTATTTGGGTACGCAAACCAGTAAATACAAAAAACAGCGGCAACAAAACAATGATAGCAACATCTTCAACTTTTTCGATAAAAATGTTTCTAAACTTATTATTTTCAGGCATAATGGCTCCAGCCAAAAAAGCTCCGAACAAAGCGTGAATCCCAATTAATTCTGATGCATAAGCCGAAATTAAAAGCGTGATAAAGAAAATAGCCACTACTGGCTTATTCAGACTTTCGCGGGTGGAATTCAAATCGCCCACACGTTTTAAAAACGGACGCACTATTTTCAACATTATAATTACATATAAAATCGCCAGTCCAATTACATATAGCGAACTGGTAAATGAACCCGCTTTTACAATTGCAATTACAACTGCCAGAATACACCAGGCCGTGATATCATCAGCAGCGGCACAGGTTATAACAATAGTTCCCAGTTTTGTTTTTTGCATTTCGCGTTCCTGAACAATTCTGGCTAAAACGGGAAATGCGGTAATACTCATGGCAATTCCAATAAACATTCCAAAAGAAGAAAACTCCACGCCCATTGGCGCAAAAATGGGATAAATAAAATACGCCAGAGTGAGTCCTAAAGCAAACGGAATCACAATGCTGGCATGACTAATAACAACCGCATCATTAGCCTTATTTTTAAGCACTTTCAAGTCTAATTCCATCCCAATAACAAACATGAAAAAGATTAGTCCTATCTGACTTAAAAACTGTAAATTTCCTAAAGATTCATCAGGAAATAAGAGTTCTGAAAATTCCGGAAAATACATCCCGACTAATGATGGTCCAAGAACAATCCCTGCAATCATTTCCCCAATTACGGATGGTTGACCAATTTTTCTAAAAAGCCAGCCAAATAAACGTGCAACCAGTATAATAGTCACAATTTGAGCTAATAAAATAGCCAAAGGATGCTGTAAATTTTCGATCATCGAATGCAAAAAATCATTCCAGTGATTGCTTTCTATTTTTTTAGGAACAATACCGCGACCTACTTCCAGAGAAGGTCCTATTGAAATCAACCAATATATTAAAGCGGTAAAACCACCGATAACAGTAATATAAAACAGAGAATTTTTGATGTTATTCATAATTCATTTTTTATTTTTTTCAAAAAATCAGCACGATAGGTTTCACTTAACAAGACGCTGCTGTTTTTCTCATTTTCATCTAAATGATGCAAAACAATTTCGGTGTGGTTAAAAAATTTAATAGCTTTTATCGCCACAATTTCCTTCTTGTTCACCCGACAAAAATCAGCTTCAGGTAATTCTTTTAAAAGCGTATCAAAGTTAATATTCTTCAGGTTAAGTACGCTTCCGTCAGTCAAAAATACGGTTTTATCGCGGCTATCGCCCTGAGCCGTTTTGATATATGCAATTTGGTCAAAATACAACAAACTTTTACCTCTGTCAGTATTTAACTGAACAAATCTCCTGATACTAATCGTGTTATTTTTGAAACGTTCAAAAGCTTTAGAAACCGCTTTTTGCAATCGCTCTAAACGTACTGGTTTTGTAATATAATCTACAGCATCAATGGTAAAAGCATCGGCAGCATAATCTTTGTATGCTGTACAAAAAATCACCATTTTATCCTGAACTAAACTTGCCAAATACAATCCGTCAATTCCTGGCATTTCGATATCAGTAATTAATAAATCAAAATCGAGATTAGGAATTTCGGCTAAAAGTTTCTCCGGATCATTGAACGTTTTGATAATTTCTACTTCGGGAATTTGTTCGCAAAGCATTTTCAAATACGTTAAGCCGGGCAACTCATCATCTAGCAGCAAGCATTTCAGTTTTGTAGTCAAGTAAATTAATCTTTAAATGGGCAATATAAATATCGTTTTCTATGAATTTTTCGAGCTTGAAATTATTTCTGTAAATAATTTTCAAACGCTGTTCTAAGGTAGTGTTTCCTATTCCACTTCGTTCTTTTTTCAGGATTTTTTTATCCGAAATTTTATTCGAAACCGTCATCGAAAAAGTATTGTCTTTAAATTCAAAAAACACCGAAATAAAAGCATCTGGACTTTGCAAATCGGCATGTTTAAAGGCATTTTCGATTAGATCTATCGAAATTAAAGGTGCCAACAAAGACTGATGGTACAATTTATCTTCAAAATGAATGTTGGTTTTCACTTTTAATTCGAAAAGCGGACTGATCTTGATTTTGTTAATTTCGATTAAATTCAGTGCAAAATCAATTTCTTCTTTTGGAGTGACAAATTTTTTCTTGCTTTCGTACAAAATATAATCCAAAACATTGGCTAATTTATCAAGAGCAAAATAAGTTTGGTACGCATGTGACTGAATCGAATTGAGAATATTTTTAAAAAGATGCGGATTCAATTTGGATTCTAAAGTTTCCAGCTGCAGGTCATTAACTTTCATTTCGAGCGCAAAAAAACTTTTTTGAGCCTCATTTTTTTCTTTTCGGGTTTGAATTAATTGGTAAATCATAAAACCAATAATTACTACCAAAAGTAAAATGATGATTAAAAGAATAAAAGTAATGTTATAGTTTTTTTGCATATTGATTTTGGCTAGGTTTTAATGACTAGACACAAACTTTAACCCAATAATGGATGCAATAAGTGTTACTATAAAAAACAATCGCCAGAAAGTAGCGGGTTCTTTAAAAACAAAAATTCCAACAAGTACAGTACCTACAGCGCCAATTCCTGTCCAAACCGCATAAGCAGTCCCGATAGGTAATTCCTGTGTGGCTTTGTACAATAAAAACATACTTGTGGTTAAACTCAGTAAAAATCCTATCATCCAATAGACGGATTCTGCCCCGGCAGTTTCTTTGGCTTTGCCAAGACAAGAAGCAAAAGCAACTTCAAACAAACCTCCTATTATCAATAATAACCAACTCATGTTTTCTGATTTTTTTTACAATTACAAAGATGCTAAAAAACTAGCCTAAAAAAACCTAAATTTAATTTAAAATTTACAAATAAACCGCTCCTTTGCTGTGGTTTTTAATACATTTGCAGCCTTTAAATAGCAGTTATGATTAAGTGGTTTAGTTTGGGATTTTGGGAGTTAATCGCTCGCGTTGTTCTTCGAAATAAAATTTTAATGTTATCGATTATTGTTGCGATAACTGTCTTTTTAAGTATGCAATGGAAAAACATCCATTTCACTTTTACAGAAGCCAATATGTTACCTGATGACAACATTGCTAATGTTGAATACAATGCGTTCTTAGATAAATTTGGCGAAGAAGGAAATCTGGTCATCATAGGTGTAAAAGACAATACTTTTTTTACTCCAAAAGCTTACAAAGCCTGGAATACTTTGATGACAGAAATCAAAAAAGATAAGGCTATCGATCTTGTGGTTTCACTAAACGATTTAAAAAAACTTCAAAAAAACGATTCGCTTCAAAAATTTGAATTGGTTTCTTTTATTGACCAAAGCAAAACAGTTGACAAAACTTATCTTGAAAATGTAAAAAAAGAACTTTTCAACGATATGCCTTTTTACGAAGGATTATTGTTCAACAAGCGTTCAGGAAGTATTCGCTCAGCGATTTACATGGACAAGAAAATTGTAAATACTAAAGCGCGTAAAGAATACATTTTAGACAAATTAGTTCCTGCGATAGAAAAATTCGAAAAAGACACGAATATTGATTTGCGTGTTTCGGGAATGCCGTACATCCGAACAATGAATGCGCAAACGATTACTGACGAAATTAGTGTTTTTATTGGCGCTTCCTTATTAGTGACTTCGCTGTTATTTTTCTTCTTTTTCAGAAGTTTTAGAGCCACTTTAATTTCGATTGTAATTGTAATTATCGGAGTTATGTGGTCTTTTGGATTCTTAGGATTATTCAACTACGAAATTACCGTTTTAACCGCTTTAGTTCCTTCGTTAATTATCGTAATCGGGATTCCGAATTGTATTTTCCTTACCAATAAATACCATCAGGAATACAAAGTACATCGCAACAAAGTGAAGGCTTTACAAAGGGTAACGACTAAAATTGGTATGGCTACATTGATGACCAATGTTACTACCGCTATTGGTTTTTTCACCTTTGTTTCTTCGAATAATAAATTGCTTATAGAGTTTGGAAACGTAACTTCCATCAACATTATGGCATTGTTCTTTTTGTGCATTATCGTAATTCCTATTTTCCATAGTTATATTCCGGCACCAAAAGACCGACATATTGAACACCTGGATCGTGGTTCGGTAAAAAGCTTTATGGACTGGATTTTACGTAATGTAAAAAACAATCGTTTTTCTATTTATGTGGTTGCGATTTCGCTGCTTGTTATTAGCATTATCGGGATTTACAAAATGCGAATTTCGGGCAGTTTGATTGAAGATATGCCTAAAAAAGAAGACTTTTTCCAGGATATTGTTTTCTTCGAAAATGAATTTGACGGTGTAATGCCTCTAGAAATTATGATTGACACCAAGCATAAAAAAGGTGTTATGAAATTGTCTACGCTAAAGCGAATGGATGAACTGGAACAGGCAATTACTGAAATTCCCGAATTATCTAAACCTATTTCGATTGTTAATTTAGTTAAATATTCAAAACAGGCTTACTATAACGGAAATCCGGAATATTATGATTTACCTACTTCACAGGAACAAGGTTTCATTTTGTCTTATGCCAAAAATGCGACTAAAAATTCCAAAGATAATTTAATGAAAAGTTATGTGGATTCAACTGGACAATTCGCCCGAATCACGACTTTTATGCGAGATGATAACGGAGGAGCAATTCCTAAAATTGAAGCCGAAATTAGAAAAGAAGCGGATAAAATTTTCCCGCCAGACCGCTACAATGTAACTATTACCGGAAAAGCATTGGTATTCCAGAAAGGAACCGGTTATTTACTGGACAATTTACTTTCGTCACTGGTTTTTGCCTTTTTCTTAACGGCACTTTTAATTGGGTTTATGTTCCGATCAGGAAAAATGATTTTAGTTTCTATTATTCCTAATTTATTGCCGTTGATGTTAACCGCAGGAATCATGGGCTTTTTAGACATTCCGTTAAAACCATCAACGATATTAGTATTCGGAATTGCATTTGGACTTTCAGTTGATGATACTGTTCGATTCCTGGCTCAATACCGAGAAGAATTAAAAAAGAACAACTGGAAAATCCGTAAGTCAGTTTATGCCACTTTTAACGATGCCGGATTAAGTATGTTCTATACTTCGATTGTATTGTTCTTTGGATTTTCGGTATTTATGCTTTCTAGTTTTGGAGGAACCATCGCTTTAGGAGGATTAATTTCGATTACCTTATTATTCGGAATGTTATCTAATTTAATGTTACTGCCTTCACTAGTATTAACATTGAATAAAACATTGGCCAACGAACAGGAATTTATCGAACCAAAAATTGATATTATTGAGCACAGCGATGAAGAAATTGATGCGCTGGATAATTCAAAAGAAAAGGAGACAAAATAAAAATCAAACTTAATTTATCATTAAGAAATTAAGCTTAAATCTCTTAACAGCTTAATGGTTTTATAGATTTCTTCAGTAAAATCTGTTTAATAAAAAAGCACAGTCTAAAAGTAATTTCGGACTGTGCTTTTTTATTAATACTGAGTAGGTTTTAATTATCTTTTGAAATAATTAATGTTGAAGGAATATTAGCCAGCCATGGACTTTTAGAATCTACTAAATGTTTCCAGCCATCTATGGTAATTAACATCAAATCTTGTTGCTCCAGAAATTCCTTTTCAATAATTTTTTCTTTCTTTAAAACAATTTGGTCAGGAACGGCTTGTTCCATCAGTCTGATTTTTTCTTTGATACTTAAATCGGTGGTAATTTTTCCTTCTATGTCCAGAATGACAATTTTTGCTCCTATGTTTCGAATAAATTTTTGAACATAATCCTGAATTACTTCCCAGTCTTTAGTTGTAAAAATAGGAATGAAAATTGTCGAAATATCCGTTAAATTCTTATCGATTAAAACGCCTACCGGCACTTGCGATTTAGAAATTATTTGTCTTGTTCCATCATCAAATGGTGCAGATTCTAAAATATTTTCTTTTCCTGTAACGGTATTAATCAATTTTTCAGGATTAATAATACGGGTGGTAAAACCTAATACTTTCCCCAATAAACTTCCTTCATAAATTGATCTTCCCAGCCCAATCAATAATAAATCATGTTTACTTTTATTAGCCGTATTTACAATTTCGCTATCAATATCTGACGAAGTTTTAAACATCGTTATGATATTTCTATTCAAATCAATCGATTCCTGAATGACTTCTTTAAAACTTTCGGCTTCATAAGTATCGGTATTATAATGATGAACCTCTTCGGTAGGTAGAAAATGCATCGCTGTAATTTCAGAACTATCGGGTCTTTTATTAGTCAAACTATCGGCTACTTTAAGTAATGCCCTCCCCGATTCTGGTCGGTCGAATGATAATAAAATTCGATACTTATTTTGCAAAACAGTATCTGCTTCGGTCTTATTTTCTGATTTAAAAATCCAATTGATCAAATCAAGCATTGGCCCGGTCATAAAAGTGGTAGCCAATGCCATAATTACCATCATCGAAAATAACTCAGGACTTAAAACACCTAAATCATAACCAATATTTAAAGCTACTAATTCGGTTAATCCTCTGGTATTCATTAAAGCGCCAATAGACAAACTGTCTTTCCAGTTTTGGCCCACAAATTTTGCCGCCAGCGTACTACTTACAAATTTACCAATAACAGCCACGAGGAAAATTAAACCAGCTGTTTTCCATAAATGTGGTTCATTTAACAAACCTATTTGGGTTCTTAATCCGGTAAACACAAAAAATAAAGGAAGCAATAATACTAGGGCAACATCTTCTACTTTTTCTATAAACAGGTTTCTAAATCGAATGTTTTCAGGCATAATTGCACCAGCAATAAAAGCTCCAAATAAAGCATGAATTCCGATTATTTCTGTTAAATAAGAAGATACAATCAGTGTTAGGAAAAAGATAGCTACGATAGGTTTGCTTAATTTTTCGCCAGTTGCATATAAATCGCCTATTCGCTTCAAAAACGGACGCACTACTTTAATCATTAAAAGTACATAACCTAAGGCTAAAAGCACCGTGTAAATAGCGCTCCCGAAAGAACCTGCTTTTACAATAGCAATTACAACTGCCAGGATACACCAGGCCGTAATATCATCGGCAGCGGCACAGGTAATTACAACAGTTCCCAGTTTTGTTTTATGAATTCCGCGTTCCTGAACAATCCTTGCCAAAACAGGAAAAGCAGTAATACTCATGGCAATTCCGGCAAATAAACCAAAGGAAATGAACTGAACATCGGCAGGTGCAAATTCGTCATAAATAAAATAAGCCAATCCCATTCCTAAAACAAAAGGAATAATAATGCTGGCGTGACTTATTACAACAGCATCATGGGCTTTATTCCTTAAAATTTTCATATCAATCTCCATTCCCACGATGTACATGAACAAAATCAAACCAATCTGGCTTAAAAACTGAAGATTACTAAGCGATTCTACAGGAAATAATACTGCCGAAAACTCTGGCAGATACATTCCTACCAGCGATGGTCCCATAACGATACCTGCAATCATTTCACCAATTACAGCAGGCTGTTTTATTTTAATACAAATCCATCCAAAAATACGGGCAACAAAAATGATGGTAACAATCTGAGCTAATAAAAGTGCTAATGGATGATGTAAGTTTTTAAGTAAAGAATCTACAAATTCGCTCCACTCACTTTTGTCTGATGTTGGAATTTTAAGGTTTCTTCCCGTTTCCAGCTTTATTCCCATCAGAACAATCCAATACATTAAAACGGAAAATCCACCAATAATACCTACATAAAAAATACTGTTTCTTAAATTTTTCATCTATTTTTTAGTTTAATACTCTCTTTTATGAATGGCTTTTTGTAGTTAAAAACCAGTCCAATCAGAGTGTTTATTCAATAAAATCAGGACAATTTTATAACAAAATCAACTGAGGCACAACAACGGTACTTTAATTATGTAATAACACAGAAAAACTTTGTAATGAAACAGAATTGCAGTAGTAAAAACACACTTATTTTACTTCTTGAAATTAGGACATAATTATTATTTTTGTCGCCGAAAAAGTCCGTTGTATTCAACGGATAACAAATTAAAAACTAATAAAAAAACAGATTAAAATGGCAATAGACCAACAAGTTACATTGGTAAACAAATACATTGAAAAAACTATCGATTTTGGTGTTGAATATGCTCCTAAATTAGTTGGTGGAATTATAGTTCTTGTGGTAGGTTTATGGTTTACTAACATCGTGACTAAAGCCGTTGGGAAATCATTAGAAAAATCAAAAATTGATCAATCTCTGGTTCCATTTTTAAAAAGTTTAACTAACATCACTTTAAAAGTGCTGGTGGGTGTTACGGTAATGGGAATGATTGGTATCCAAATGACTTCTTTTGTGGCAATTCTGGGAGCTGCAGGTTTAGCCGTAGGTATGGCATTATCAGGAACACTTCAAAATTTTGCCGGAGGAGTAATTATTTTAATCCTAAAACCTTTTAAAATAGGTGATACTATCGAAGCGCAAGGATTTATAGGAACAGTAAAAGAAATTACTATTTTCTCAACATTACTCAACACTGCCGATAAAAAACTGGTTATCATTCCTAATGGACCACTTTCAACAGGAGCATTAACTAACTATTCTGCCGAATCAACCCGAAGAGTAGATTGGACTTTCGGTATTTCTTATGGTGATAACGTAGAAAATCTAAAAAAAGCAATTCAGGATTTTATTGCTGAAGACCCTAGAATTTTAAAAGATCCGGCTCCTTTTATAGGACTTGCAGCTTTAGCTAATACTTCGGTTAATTTTACAGTGAGAGTTTGGGTTAACAGCCCTGATTACTGGGGGGTGTTTTTTGATATGAATGAAAAAGTATATACTAAATTTGGCAATTACAACCTCAACATTCCTATACCACCTGGCACCACTCCTATTCAGTAAAAGCATATACAAATAAAACAAAGAACTTCCCAATTTATTCAAGTTGGGAAGTTTTTTTATTTAAAAATAGTTTTTTCTTACAAAACATTCGAAAAAATTATATATTTGAATACCAATCTAATTCAATAAACCATAACCAAATGACCAAAAACCTCATCCTTCTACTTTTACTAATTAGTATTATTTGCAATGCACAAAATACAACAACTCAAGAAAAACTTAATACTACAGAAAATGACTCTATCTTAATTTGTCCTTTTCCTAACAATTGTGGTTATTATAAAGGAGGATACACCATTCAAAACGAAAAAAATGAAGCCAATGGAAAAGGCAAAGCGAATTTACGTGGCGGTATTGCAGAAGGCAACTGGAAAAACAATAGACTAGAAGGTTATGGAACTTATGAAGTTAAAAATGGATATAAATATATTGGCAATTTTAAAGACGGCCAGTTTTTCGGGCAAGGCTCAATAACTTATAATATTGGCAACAAATATATTGGCGAATGGAAAGACAGTAAATTCTACGGACAAGGTGTTTTTTACACATCAAATGGCACTAAATATGCTGGCAAATGGAATTCTGGCATAGGTAATGACTTAGGATTTGTTATTTTTATTAAAAACTCAGTGTATACCGGCACCAAATATAACGGTAAAGGAACTAGAATAAACCAAAATGGAGATATTTATACAGGCGATTTTAAAAATGGAAAATCAAATGGTCAAGGAATTAGAAAATACCCAAATGGAGCTGTTTATACAGGTGCATTTAAAGATGGAAAACCAAATGGTCAAGGAATAGAAACTTATAAAGATGGCCGGAAATATACTGGTCAATGGAAGGAAGGCAAATTTGATGGAAAAGGTACACTTACAAATACTACAATAGGCTTCAGTTATATTGGTGATTGGAAAGACGGAAAGCTTAACGGCAAAGGAACTTACATTGATACAAAACAAAAATACATTGGGGAATTTAAAGACAACAGAATGAATGGTCAAGGAACAATTTCATACGAAAACAAAGAAAAATATACCGGAGAATGGAAAGAAGGCTATCGAACAGGTCAAGGAACTTATACTTGGCCAAATGGCGATAAATACATTGGTTCTTTTATAAAAAATAAACGAATTGGTCAAGGAACTATGTTTTACGCCAATGGAGAAAAATTCGTAGGCGAATGGAAAGACAGAAAAGAATTCAACGGAATTCTATACAAAAACAACGGAGAAAAAAATCCAGTTATCGTGATGGTGTTCTAGTAGAATAAAACGAGTACTACTTCATCAAAAAAATAACAGATTTATTTTAGATAATCTAAAAGATTCCTGACTATATAAGCAATTAAACAATAGTTCTTCATCGGATGTGCAGTTCTGGAAAAAATTTTTATTTTTACTAATGACCTCATAGAAACTTAGCTTAAAAATGAGTTTTCTAAAAACAGGTCTTAGCACTAAATACCACTAAATAGCATACTAATAATATGGAGAATACCAATTCAGAATCAGAAAGACTAGCCGTTGCTAACAACTATAAAAACTGGAAAAAATGGGGACCTTATCTGGCCGAAAGACAATGGGGAACCGTTCGCGAAGATTATAGCCAATATGGGGAAGCCTGGGAATATATTGATCACGACAAGGCACGCAGTAATGCTTACCGATGGGGCGAAGAAGGTATCGGCGGTTTTTGTGATTCCCGCGAAATTTTGTGTCTGGCTCCTGCTTTTTGGAATGGTAAAGACCCTATTTTAAAAGAACGTTTATTTGGTTTAACCAATAATCAGGGAAATCATGGCGAGGACGTAAAAGAGCTCTATTTTCATCAGATTTCTACCCCTACACATACTTACAACAAATACCTTTACAAATATCCGCAAAACGAATTTCCATACAGCGACTTAGTTAATAACAACAGACGAAGCCGTGAGGAAACCGAATTTGAATTACTAGACAGCGAAGCCTTTAAAGACAACGCTTATTTTGATTGCTATATCGAATATGCCAAAGCAGGTATTGATGATATTTTAATGAAAGTTAGCGTGGTGAACCGAGCAGCAAATGATGCCAGCATACACGTATTACCTCATTTTTGGTTTCGTAATTTCTGGAAACATAATAATAGGCATCCGCGACCTGATATGGAATCAGTTTCCGAAAATGTGATACTTTCTAAAAGCAGCCGAATTGGTGATTTTTATCTTTATCATGAATATGGCCAACAATTGTTTTGTGAAAATGAAACTAACAACGAACGTATTTATAATGTCCCAAACGAATACCAATACGTTAAAGACGGAATCAACAATCACGTTATCAACGGAGCAGAATCAGTAAATCCAAATAAAACCGGAACGAAAGCCGCTATATGGTACAAACTGGATCTAAAACCTGGCGAAAGTAAAACCATTAGATTACGATTAAGCAATACTTCACTTGAAAATCCCTGGGCCGATTTTGAAAATCTATTTGACCAAAAGAAACAGGAATGTGAAGCTTTTTATAACGAAACCATAAATGAAAAAATTCCTGAAGCACACAGAGCAATAGCCAAGAGTGCCTTTTCAGGTTTGTTATGGACCAAGCAGTTTTATTATTTCAATATTCACAAATGGCTTTTTGGCGGAACTGAAGAAAACCCGGCCAATAGAACTAATCTGCGTAATTTTAGCTGGCAGCACCTCAACAACCGTCACGTGATTTCCATGCCTGACAAATGGGAATACCCTTGGTATGCCGCCTGGGATTTGGCTTTTCACATGGCGTCTTTTGTAGAAATCGATCCTTATTTTGCCAAACAACAATTGCTGTTAGTTTTACAGGAAAGTTACATGCATCCTAACGGGCAAATTCCTGCTTACGAATGGAATTTTAGCGATGTGAATCCTCCTGTGCATTCGTGGGCGGTTTGGCATGTTTATGATAAAGATAAAAACCGAACCGGTGTAGCTGATACTGCTTTTCTTGAAAAAGCATTCTTAAAACTCACAATCAATTTTACCTGGTGGGTAAACCAAAAAGATACTTCCGGAACTGATTTATTCGAAGGTGGATTTTTAGGTTTGGATAACATTGGAGTTTTCGACCGCAACCACATGCCCGAAGGAATTAAGAAAATGCAACAAGCTGATGCCACGAGCTGGATGGCAATGTTTTCTTTGAATATGCTTCGAATGTCACTCGAACTGGCAAAAACCAATAAAATCTACGAAGAAGTATCGGCTAAATTTTTCAGGCACTTTTTAAATATTGCCTGGGCGATGCACCATATTGGGAAAAAAGATATTTCGCTTTGGGATGACGAAGACAATTTCTACTATGATGTGGTCGAAATGGCAAATGGAAAAACCGACCGTTTAAAAGTACGTTCTTTAGTGGGTGTAATTCCTATGTTTGCAGTCGAAATCATGCATAAAGATTTGTTTGAGGAATTGAAAGATTTTAGAAGACGAGCCAACGAAATTATAAGAACAAGACCTGATTTGGCTTCGTTGATTTCTAATTTAGAAAAAACCAATGAAGAGGGTAATTTTCTATTCTCGATCATGCGTGGTTTCAGGTTAGAACATTTGTTAAAACGCTTGTTAGATGAAAATGAGTTTTTATCTGAGTTTGGAATTCGTTCGCTTTCTAAGTTTCACAAAGATCATCCATTTGTTTTCAACGGTTCGCACCAAATCCAGTATGAACCCGGTGAAAGCCGTTCGGCTATGTTTGGCGGAAATTCCAACTGGCGTGGTCCTATCTGGATGCCATTGAACTATATGATTATTCAATCATTGCGTAAATATTATACTTTTTATGGTCCAACATATATCTACGAATTCCCAACGGGTTCGGGCAATAAATTAAATTTAAAAGAAATTGCTAACGAACTAACGAAACGATTAATTAAATTATTCGAAAGAAATCCAGAAGGCAAATTTCAATACCATGCTGATGACTCCGAAAATCATTTTGCCAACAACGAACATTTTAGAAACGAACACTTATTCTATGAATTTTTTGATGGCGACAATGGAAAAGGACTCGGTGCTTCACATCAAACCGGATGGACCGCTTTGATTGCTAATTTAATTTTAGAATTAGAGAAGAATAGTTAATTTTCATTTTTAAGATATTTAAAAATCCCGTCTTGTTTTAAGAACAATATGGGATTTTCTACTCGGAAAAAAACTCAAAACCGTATCCATCATTTTTTGGATGCATTAAAATCCATCCCTATAAAATATGCCGAGCCTACGGCTCTTTAACATACTTCTATAAAATGAATTAAATTTCTTTACCAAATCTACACAGAAAAGTTCCGTAGGAACGACCTATTTTGTAGCCCCGAAATTTATTTCGGGGAGAAATCGATTCATTTTTTAGAGTCCCGTAGGGACGGCATATAAATCAATTTCCTATTCAATTTATAATTCCACAACTCCCTAGCCCCGATAGAAGTGAAAATCCTTTTGTATCTCGTCTTTTCGGACGAGACACAAAAGATTGTAACGAATAGCGGGATTAGCTCCTAAATAGACAGATTGAATTTACTGCTTTAAAAAAATGAATTATATTTGTGTCAGAGAAACAAGAGTATTTTAATTGTTATTTATACATAGATGAAGCATACAAAAGTTAAAGACTTGCTTAATAGTTCGATAACGTTACAGGAAGTAAATGCAAAAGGATGGGTAAGAACATTTAGAAACAATCAATTTATTGCTTTGAATGATGGTTCGACTATTAACAACATTCAATGTGTGGTTGATTTTGAAAACACTCCTGAAGAAACTTTAAAACGAATCACCACTGGTGCAGCGATTTCGGTAACAGGGACCTTGGCGGAAAGTAAAGGTGCTGGTCAGCAATATGAAATTCAGGTAGCGAAACTGCAAATTCTTGGCGATTCAGATCCTGAGAAATTCCCGATGCAACCGAAAAAACATTCGCTGGAATTCCTGCGTGAAAATGCACATTTGCGAGTAAGAACGAATTCTTTTGGTGCTATTATGCGTATTCGTTCGGTATTGTCGTTTGCAGTACATAGTTATTTCCAACAAAAAGGTTTTGTATATGTGAATACACCAATTATCACTGGAGCTGATGCCGAAGGTGCCGGCGAAATGTTTCAGGTAACTTCGTTGCCATTGGACAATTTACCAAAAACAGAAGAAGGAAATATCGATTACAAGAAAGATTTCTTTGGAAAACATACCAATCTAACGGTTTCAGGCCAACTGGAAGGCGAAACTTTTGCGATGGCTTTGGGACAGATTTATACTTTTGGACCAACATTCAGAGCCGAAAATTCGAATACCTCCCGCCATTTGGCTGAATTTTGGATGATTGAACCCGAAGTGGCTTTTAATGATTTGGATGCCAATATGGATTTGGCAGAAGATTTTATTCAGTATGTAATCAAATATGCTCTGGACAATTGTGCTGATGATTTGAAGTTTTTAGAAGCAAGACTTCTGGAAGAAGAAAAATCAAAACCACAGGCGGAAAGAAGTGAAATGACTTTACTTGAAAAACTGAATTTTGTTTTAGAAAATAATTTCAAACGCGTTTCTTATACCGAAGCGATTGACATTTTAAGAGATTCGACTCCAAATAAAAAGAAGAAATTCAGTTATATCATTAACGAATGGGGCGCCGATTTACAATCGGAACACGAGCGTTATTTGGTAGAAAAACATTTTAAATGCCCTGTAATTTTGTTTGATTATCCAGCCAATATCAAAGCGTTTTACATGCGTTTGAACGAAGACGGAAAAACCGTTCGCGCTATGGATATTCTTTTCCCTGGAATTGGTGAAATTGTAGGCGGATCCCAAAGAGAAGAACGTTATGATGTACTAATCGAAAAAATGAAGGATTTAGGAATCGACGAAAAAGAATTATATTGGTATTTAGATACCCGACGTTTTGGTAGTGCTGTTCACTCTGGTTTCGGACTTGGATTTGAAAGATTAGTACTTTTTGTTACAGGAATGTCCAATATTCGTGACGTAATTCCGTTTCCTAGAACACCAATGAATGCCGAATTTTAAAAATAAAGTTAGAAGTCAGAAGATTGGAGGTTAGAAGTTAAACAAAATCTCAAACCAGAACTTCAAATAATAAAAATTAGAAGTTAAAGTTAAAAGTCATGAGTTAAGAAGTAGCAATACTCAACTCATAACCTATAACTCATAACCCGTAACTAGAAATATGCTAAAGCAATTCTTAAATTTAAAATTATCACAGAAATTATCTCCACAGCAAATCCAGCTGATGAAGTTAATTCAATTGCCTACGCAAGCTTTTGAACAACGTCTTTTAGAAGAAATGAACGAAAATCCGGCATTAGAAACCGGAAAAGAGGAAGAATATGAAAAAGACGAGTTTGAAAACGAAGATTATGATGATTACGATGACTCTGAAAGTATTGATGCCGATGATATTAATATCGACGAATATTTAAGTGACGATGACACGCCCGATTATAAAACTCAGGCTAATAATTACAGTGATGACGATGAATCTCGCGAATCACCACTGGCAGCACCTATCAGTTTTCATCAGGATTTGATTAACCAGCTTAATACCTTTATCCTTGACGATCACGAAAGGGAAATTGCTGAATTTCTTGTAGGAAGCATTGACGACATGGGATACATACGCAGAAGCATTCCTGATATTGTAGATGATATGGCTTTTACTCAGGCCATTTATACTGATGAGTATATGGTCGAACGCATGCTGCAGGTTATTCATCAACTAGAACCTTCAGGTGTTGGCGCACGCGATTTACAGGAATGTTTATTGTTGCAATTAAAACACAAAACACCAACAGACTCTGTTGAATTAGCTGCCGAAATTATCGAAACTCAGTTTGATGCTTTTACCAAAAAACATTACGACAAACTGATTCAAAAATTCAATATTTCGAATGAACAGCTTAAAAAAGCGATTTACGAAATAGAAAAATTAAATCCAAAACCAGGAGGTGGCTTTACAGGAAATAATAAAATAACCGAAAATGTAGTTCCTGATTTTGCTATCCGAATTATTGATAATGAATTAGAGTTAACCTTGAATGGTCGAAATGCACCTTCTTTACACGTTTCTAAAGATTATCAGGAAATGATGCAAACGTATAAAGATTCTCGTGATAAGTCGAATTCTCAAAAAGAAGCCGTTCAGTTTATCAAACAAAAGTTAGATTCTGCCAAATGGTTTATTGATGCTATCAAACAGCGTCAGGAAACTCTTTTTGTAACCATGAATGCCATCATGCATTATCAGGAAGAATATTTTCTTGATGGTGATGAAACCAAGTTAAAACCAATGATCCTAAAAGACATTGCTGATGTTGTAGGTCTTGATATTTCGACAGTTTCCCGTGTTGCTAACAGTAAATATGTAGAAACTCCTTATGGAACCAAATTAATTAAAGAGTTCTTCTCAGAAGCCATGAAAAATGATCAGGGAGAAGATGTTTCTACATTGGAAATAAAAAAAATCCTGCAAAATATTATCGAAGAAGAAGACAAAAGAAAACCCCTTCCAGATGATCAGTTAGCCGAATTATTAAAAGAAAAAGGCTATCCTATTGCCCGCAGAACCATCGCTAAATACCGAGAACAACTCGATATTCCTGTAGCAAGAATGCGTAAAAAGATATAATTTTCGATTTAAACGAAAACAAAAAAAAGGCTGTTTCAATTAAAACAGCCTTTCTCTTTATACGAATTTCAGATTCTTTATTCTTTTTTCTTTCCGTCAATAATAGCACCCGTACCTGCACCAACACCTGCACCAGCCAAACCACCAATAATAGCACCCTGACCTTTTTTCTTACTAATAATAGCTCCTGTAGCTGCACCTACTCCTGCACCTATAACAGCACCTTTAGCAGTACTACTCCATTTCTTTTTAGCCGGGGCTGCCGGAGCCGCTGCTTGCTGTGCATTTTCCTTAACAACAATTACTTCTTTTTCCTTTTCTTTAACCGCTTGAGAAGCTTCTTGTTTAGCCATTTCTATTTTCATAGAGTCAATCGTTTTTTGTTTGACCATTTCCATTTTCATAGAATCGATCCTAGCTTGACTATCTTCAACAACTCCTGCAGTTTCAGCTTTTTTACAAGAAACTATCATTAAAGAAGCTAACATTACATACACATATTTCATGACTTACAATTTTAAAAATTTAATACTTTACAAAGATACGAACATCTTCATCTAATCTATTTTATATGATTCTTTTTATTTTTTACAAAATTTAATTCTGACTATCGATTTTACAAAAACTATAATTCGGCAGTTTTATTGTGCAGTTATATTTGAATTAGATAAAATTCACTACTATCTAATTACTTATCGGTAATTAATTTGAACTTCACCGGTTGAAAAAATACTTTAGAATCTTTTTTAAAATAAATTCCGTTTTCTTTTTCTTCTAATTTTACTTGGTAGCCATGAATTACTGTAGTTTGTGCAATTACATTTACCTGGTACGTATTAGCAATTTTGTTTGCTGCTGAGATATCTTGAATAATACCATTAATCACAACCGATTTTGGGACAGCAGTAGTGTTGTTTAGATCAAAAGAAACCACATACCCTTTCTCACTATTCCTATTATAACTTTTATATGTTTGGTTTTTAACATCTAATAGTTGTCTGGAACAGGAAAAAAGAAAAAAAACTCCAAAAGAAAATAATAAAAAGATGGATTTTGAAATACTAATTTTCATACTTTTATGCGCTTTAACAGCTTCAAATTTAATAAAATTAACGACTAAAATAATGAAATTAAAATATGTCATTAAGACATTGCTTCTAGGATTGATTTTTACAGCTTGCAGTAAGGATTCTGATTCTAATGAAACTGCTATTACCGAACCAGACGAGATTAACAACTTTGTTTGGAAAGCCATGAATTCCTGGTATTACTGGCAGCCCAATGTTCCTGATTTGTCTGATAGCAAAATCGCTTCTACTGCCACCTACACTAAATTTATTAATGGAAAAGCCCCTGATGCTCTTTTTTATTCGCTGCTGTATCAAAGAGGAACTATTGATAAATTCTCCTGGATTGAAAACAGTAATGAAATAGTGCATGTTTCAAAAATTGCAGAAATCGAAAAAAAAGGTGGTTTCAGTTACGGGGTCTATCCTAAAGATGCATCTAGTGTAAATATGGTAGCCTTGGTTAATTACGTCGTTCCTGGTTCGCCAGCAGCTTTGGCAGGATTAAAAAGAGGTGACGTTATTACAAAAATAAATGGAAGCCAGCTTACTTCAAGTAATTATGACCAGCTAGAAAACGCACAACTGACACTTACTATAGCAGCAAGCGTGCAATTTATAAACGCTAGTTTAGTAACCACAGACAAAGGCACAACTGTAACGGTAACAAAAACTGAAATTGACGAAAACCCAGTTGCTTATTACGAAAAGAAAGTATACGGCAGTAAAAACATTGGTTATTTGGTTTATAATGGCTTTAAATCAGATTATAATGATGAACTCAATGCGACTTTCGCCAAAATGAAATCGGACGGAATTAACGAATTGGTTTTAGATTTAAGATACAATGGAGGCGGTTCGTTAGAAACTGCAGTTGCTTTGGCACAAATGATTAACGGAAACTTTACTAATAAACCATATGTTTATTTGGACTTCAATGACAAACATAATAGTAATGACGGATACGAGAATCTTTCTGAAAAAGTAAGAGTTTTTAATTTAGTTGACAATGAACCTACTTTTCAAAGAGAAGAAAGTATAAACAGCCTTGCTTTGACAAAAATATATGTTTTGGTTAGTTTCCAAACTGCTTCTGCCAGCGAACTCACCGTTCAATGTCTTAAAAAATATATTAGCGTAGTTACAATTGGAGAAGAAACTACAGGGAAATTTGTAGGATCTAATACCTTATACGATTCTCCTTCGAGTAATTATACTTCGTATGCTGATAGAAGCACCAAACACAAATGGCAATTGCAACCCATTACTTTCTCCTATTATAACAAAGATAAAGATGCAAATCCATCGAAAATCAAACCTGATTATGCAATTAATCCTTACAGCGCTTTCTTGAATCTGGTAGAATTTGGAAACGTAAAAGACCCTAGTTTAAAGAAAGCCCTAGAATTAATTACGGGACAAACGATGCGAACTACAGGAAAAAATACCGAAACCTCATTGCCTTCAATGGATAATCTTGCTGCTTTCAACCCTACAAACACTGCTAAAGGGCTTTATATAGAGGATTTTAAAATGTAAAATAACAATTTGAAAACTAGAATAGCAATCACAAGCTAATCTTGATTTAGAAAAAATATATTTAAAACAGAAACTAATCTCTTTCAGGATTTTTAATACTGGAAGAGATTTTTTTATTTCTCTTCATTTTTTTGCATTGCTTCAAAATATGCCGCACGGCTTAAAGGTTCGTATTCTTCGGTTTCTCCTAATAATACTAATTTATCATTAGCTGTTTTTCTAAAACTATAATTAGCTAAATTTCCCGTTCGGGTACACACCGCATGTACCTTGGTCACATATTCGGCTGTCGCCATCAAGGCAGGCATTGGACCAAAAGGATTTCCTTTAAAATCCATATCTAATCCTGCAACAATAACACGAACACCTTGGTTTGCCAAATCATTACAAACCCTAACAATTTCGTCGTCAAAAAATTGTGCTTCATCAATTCCCACCACATCACAGCCTTGTGCCAAAATTGCAATATTTGCTGCAGCTGGAACCGGAGTGGAACGAATTTCATTAGCATCATGAGAAACCACCATATCCTGATGGTAACGAATATCAAGCTCGGGTTTAAAAATTTCTATTTTTTGTTTGGCAAATTGCGCTCTTTTTAATCTACGAATCAATTCTTCTGTTTTACCCGAAAACATCGAACCGCAAATAACTTCAATCCAACCAAATTGCTCTTTATGATTTACTGTATTTTCGAGAAACATTTTGTATTTTTCTAACTTAAAAAATGAATAGTTTTTATTACTTTGTAAACATATAAATCGGCTTAAGATTTTATACTTTTACACTTTCTCAAAAGTAGAAAAATTTTAGCAATTCGGAGGTTTGTGAGTACTTAATTAAAAACAATCTCAAAAACCCGCCCTGTGTTCAATAAACAAAAGTCATTCGCCAAATACATACTATAATTTAACCATTATGAAAAAAAGATTAGAAGCCGATTTAATTAGCATCGCTCACAGAATATTACAAATAAAAGATAAATCTGATGTGAATCAACTGTATTTGGAAACCCAAAAATTATACGAAAAACTGTCGGTTTTAAAATTTGTAGAGGAAAATTATGCTGATACAAAACCCACTATTGGCAGCTATAGTGAAATTGAAAAAGAAGTAGAAAGTTTCTATGATAAAGATGCTGTTTTACCAATTGAAACAGAAATAGAAATGCCCGAAAGCAACATGTTTCAAGACACTACCGTAGAAGAACAAGTTGAGGAATCAAAAGAAGAAACAGAAAATATTGTTGTTCCTGAAGTAGTAACCGAAGATGAAATCACTACTGTGGAAGAGGTTGAAAATGAAGAGGAAGAATTAGTTTCGGAAGAAGAAACAGAAGTTGAGGAAAACACAATTGAATTTCAAGAGTCTGAACCGGAAATTGAAGATACAACAGAAGCCGAAGAAGCAATTGAAGCAGAAACTATAGTTGAAGAAATCCCGGAATTTAAAGCCGCATTCGAACTAACCGAAGAACCTGAAACTGTACAAGCAGAAGTTAAAAAATCGGAGACGGTACAAATTTCTTTCGAAGATTTATTAGGATTAAGTTATAGCGAACCTGAATTTGTAAAGTTAGACGAAGTTCCAGCTCCAGCTAAAGAAATTGTTTTTGAAAAAGCTGAAGCAGTACCACCAACTCCAGTACAAAAAGCAGTTGAAACTACCGAAAAAACAGCATCAAGATCTGTTTCTTTGAATGATAAATTATCTAAAGGAATTGAAATTGACCTGAATGACCGCATTGCGTTTGTAAAACACCTTTTTGGTAACAGCAATGAAGATTATAATCGCGTTATGAACCAATTGATTACTTATGATAATTTTTATGAAACCAAAAGCTTCATAGACGAAATGGTAAAACCAGATTACAATAACTGGGAAGGAAAAGAAGAATATGAAGATCGTTTTATGGAAATAATCGAAAAAAAATTCCTTTAAAATACAAACAGTAACTTCTGTTTCAATTAATTTATGTCAAAATTATACATCGTGCCCACGCCCATAGGCAATCTTGAGGATATGACTTTTAGAGCTATTCGAATTCTAAAAGAAGTAGATTTAATTCTTGCCGAAGACACACGCACCAGCGGAAAACTCTTAAAACATTTTGAGATTAGCACGCACATGCACAGTCATCACATGCACAACGAGCACAAAACGATTGAGAATCTGATTTCGAGATTAAAAGCAGGTGAAAATATTGCACTTATTTCGGATGCGGGAACACCTGCTATTTCTGACCCTGGTTTTTTACTGACTCGTGCCTGTGTCGAAAATGGTATTGCTGTAGAATGTCTTCCAGGCGCTACTGCATTTGTTCCTGCTTTGGTGAATAGTGGTTTACCAAATGACAAATTTGTTTTCGAAGGTTTTTTGCCTGAGAAAAAAGGCCGCCAAACCCGATACTTAGAATTAGCCGAAGAGACCAGAACAATGATTCTTTATGTTTCGCCTCATAAATTAGTGAAAACATTAGCTGAATTTGTGACTTATTTTGGTGAAGACCGACAAATATGTGTTTCCAGAGAACTCTCTAAATTACACGAAGAAAACCGAAGAGGAACAGCAAAAGAAGTTTTGGCACATTTTGAAAAAACTCCTCCACGAGGTGAAATCGTTGTGGTAGTTGCCGGAAAAACAATCGTTAAAGAAGCGAAGAAAAATAAATTTTCGAAAGAAGAAAGAGAAGAATAAAAATTCCGTTACAGATTTAGACTGTAAAAAAAATCCAAATTTAAAATCATGAGCATTCAAGCCTTTTTAGAAAAATTAAAAGAAACACCAGAAGCAATAACATTTCCTGAAACCATTGCCGTAATCGAAGAAAACTACAATTTTACGCCAACGGCTTTCCAAAATGGAGAAACGCACAATCCTGCAGGAACTAATTCAGGTTCTTGTAAATTGTTTGCTTTTGCTCAATTACAAAACTTATCGCAAGCGGAAACCTTATTCTGTTTTGGTGCTTTTTATAATGACGAAGTTTTAGGAGATCCGGAAGGAACAAATCATCAAAATATTAGAAACTTCATGATTCACGGTTGGGACGGAATCGAATTTGAAGGACAAGCTTTAGAAGCAAAATAAAAATATTTTAGATTTCAGAATGTAGAAATCTAAAATCTACATTCTGAAATCTGATATCTAAAATCTAGAATCAAAATGCGCTGGACTCTCAAACCCAAACCTTCAGAAGACAAAATCAAACATTTGGCGCAGGCCTTGAATGTAGAAGATTTTGTTGCACAGTTATTAGTGCAACGCGGTATTGAAACTTTTGAAGAAGCCCGTGCTTTTTTTCGTCCTTCGTTAGATCATCTGCATGATCCGTATTTAATGAAAGATATGGAAAAAGCAGTAGAACGAATAGAAAAAGCTATAGAAAACGAGGAACGAATTCTGGTTTTTGGCGATTATGATGTTGACGGAACTACGGCCGTTTCACTAGTTTCTTCTTATTTAAAAAGCTTTTACCCTCACGTGGCAACTTATATTCCGGATCGTTATGACGAAGGTTATGGTGTATCTTTTAAAGGAATTGATTTTGCCAGCGACAATGAATTTTCGCTAATAATTGCTCTGGATTGCGGTATTAAATCCATAGATCATGTGGCTTACGCCAAAGAAAGAAATATCGATTTCATTATTTGCGATCACCATAGACCCGGAGAAACTTTACCCGAAGCAGTCGCTGTTCTCGACCCAAAAAGAGCCGATTGCAACTATCCTTATGATGAATTATGTGGTTGCGGAATCGGATTTAAACTCATTCAGGCTTTGGGATTGAATAGAAATCAAACCATCGAAGATTTAGTACCTTATCTTGATTTAGTTGCTACTGCAATTGCTGCCGATATTGTTCCAATGACAGGTGAAAACAGGGTTTTAGCTTATTTTGGATTACAAGTCATCAACAACAATCCAAGATCTGGAATTAAAGCTCTGGTTCATCAGGTAAAGAAAAAAACATTAGACATTACCGATGTTGTTTTTATAATTGCACCCAGAATCAATGCTGCCGGACGTATCAAACATGGAAATCATGCGGTAGAATTGTTAAGCGAATTTAATTTCGATCAGGCACAGCAATTTGCTTCCGAAATTGAAAAATACAATGCTGACAGAAAAGATTTAGACAAACAAATTACTAAAGAAGCTTTTCAGCAAATTGAACAAAATCAGGAACAGCAACGTTTTACAACTGTTGTTTTTCAGGAAGACTGGCACAAAGGCGTCATAGGTATTGTAGCGTCGAGATTAATAGAAACCTATTATCGCCCTACATTGGTTTTTACAAAAAGTGGCGACAAATATGCTGCTTCGGCACGTTCAGTCAAAGGATTTGATGTTTATAATGCTCTGGAAGCATGCTCGGAACATCTGGAGCAATTTGGCGGACACATGTATGCCGCAGGAATGACTCTAAAAGCCGAAAATTATCCTATTTTTAAAGAAGCATTTGAAAAACAAGTACAAAAAACCATTCATCCGGATCAACTTGTTCCGGAAATAGAAATTGATGCCGAAATCAATTTTTCGGATATTACACCCAAACTGACACGCATTTTAAAACAATTCGAACCTTTTGGTCCTCTAAACATGACTCCGGTATTTTTAACTAAAAATGTTATTGATACGGGTTATGCAAAAAAACTAGGTGCAGCAGAAGAACATTTAAAACTTTTTGTAAAACAAAATAACTCCGAAGGCATTGGCGCCATTGGTTTTGGACTAGGAAATAAAATTGATTTAACTACGAATCAAAAAGCATTTCAAGCCGCTTATTGCATTGATGAAAATGAATGGAATGGCAAAGTTTCAACACAATTACGATTAAAAAGCATTCAATAATGGAATTTAAAAAAATAGGCAAAAAAGATCCCTACGCAGCCTTACGTTACAAAGAATTCAATACTTTTTTATTCCTGCGTTTTGCGATGGTTTTTGCCTGGTCAATGCAATTTATTGTTATCGAATGGCAGGTTTACAGTATTACAAAAGATGCTCTTTCGCTTGGAATTATTGGATTAATGGAAGTAATTCCGGCCGTTTCGTTAGCCTTATTTGCGGGTCATATTGTAGATCAAAATGAAAAAAAAGGTTTATTAGTAAAATGTATTTTCGGCTTTTCAGTCATTAGTTTTGGACTATTTTTATTGACCTGGCCTATTGTAGTTGAAGGTTTTTCTAAACAAATTATATTATACCTCATCTATTTTCTGGTATTTCTGGGCGGATTAGTAAGGGCTTTTCTGGGTCCTACTATTTTTTCGCTTTTATCATTAATTGTTCCTAAAAAAATATATCCTAATGCCGCTACTTGGAGTAGTTCGGTTTGGCAAATTGCTGCTGTAGTTGGACCTGCTGTAGCAGGATTTTCAATTACATTAATTGGTGTTCACTGGTCTTTGTGTCTGGTTTTTAGCTGTTCTTTAATGGCTTTGCTGGCTTTATCTCAAATAAGTAAAAAACCTATTTTGAATCCAAAAATTGGCGAACCTGTGATGCAAAGCTTGTCAGAAGGAATCAAATTTGTTTTTAACAACAAAACGGTTTTAGGAGCAATTACGTTGGATATGGTCGCCGTTTTATTTGGTGGTGCAGTAGCTTTATTACCTATTTTTGCTCAGGATATTCTAAAAGTAGGCCCGGAAGGTTTTGGATTTTTACGAGCTGCTCCTGCTGTTGGCGCTTTCCTGACAATGCTAATTACGGCTTATGTTCCTTTGAGTAAAAATGCCGGAATGAAACTTTTGACTGCTATTTTTGGTTTTGGAGTTTGTATCATTGTTTTTGGACTTTCGACTTTGTTTTGGGTTTCGCTTGTTGCTTTATTTTTTAGCGGTGTTTTTGACGGAATTTCGGTAGTAATTCGTCAAACAATTTTACAAATTAAAACTCCCGATAATATGCGAGGAAGGGTTTCCTCTGTAAATTCAATGTTTGTAGGTTCTTCAAATGAATTAGGTGCCTTCGAAAGCGGTCTAACTGCCCGATTGATGGGTACAGTAACCGCTGTTGTTTTTGGCGGAAGCATGACGCTTTTAGTTGTTTTAACTACCGGAATTATTTCTCCAACTTTTAGAAGATTAGATTTAACTAAAGATATCGAAGAACACGAAAAAGAAGATTAAAAGCCTAATCCTTATTTTTTAAATTAAAACACACGTTTTATATAACTATATTTAAAAATTCCTCATCAATTTAACAAAATTAAGATAATTTAAAATATAAGATAAATCTTAAAGAATTAATTATTTTTAACTCAAAAGACAATTCTTAATACTAAAATAATTGGTTTGAATTGGAATTATAGTACTTTCAAACTTTTTTTTAAAGAAATCGATATGAGTTTAAAATGCGAAATTAATGCAGTAAGAAGAAAAATTACACGTGGTTTGACCAAGAATATTGGACAAAACAAGTTCGATTACAAAGCAAATTCGACAATAAATTTTAAAAACGTTTTAATTTCACGTCCTAATCACCGATTAGGAAATTTATTATTGATAACTCCTCTGGTTCAGGAAATCAACGCTGTTTTCCCAGATTGTAAAATCGATTTATTTGTAAAAGGAGGCTTAGCTCCTATTATTTTCGAAAATTATCCTACAGTAGATAATTATATCGTTTTACCCAGAAAACCTTTTGATAACCTCATCAAGTATTTTCGTGTTTGGTTTAAAATCAAGAAAAAGAAATACGATTTAGTGATTAATATTGACAAAGGTTCTTCGTCAGGTCGATTATCAACTCAATTTGCTAATGCTAATTTTAAATTTTTTGGCGAATTGAATGACGAAATAATTCAAAAATATCCGGATTATAAGCACATGGCTAAATATCCTGTTTATGAATTTCGTCATTATTTAAACCAACTTGGTCATATTGATACACAAAAAGAAGTTCCAACTATCAATATCAAATTGAGCGAAAAAGAACTTCAGGATGCAAAATTTGTTCTTGACGAAATAGTTCCAAGTGACAAAAAAACAATTGCCATTTTTACTTTTGCAACCGGAGCAAAATGTTATACACCAGAATGGTGGAATCCAGTTTATGAAAAACTGAAAGCCACATTTCCTGATTATAATATCGTCGAAGTTTTACCGGTAGAAAATGTATCCCAAATAGATTTTAAAGCACCTCATTTTTACAGCAAAGATGTTCGCGAAATCGCTGCCTTTATTGCTAACACTAGTGTTTTTATTGGTGCCGATAGTGGTATTATGCACTTAGCCTGTGCATCCCAAACACCAGTTTTAGGATTATTTTCGGTTACTATTCCTGAAAAATACGAGCCTTATGGCAATAACAGTATCGCCATTGATACTAATACTACTAATCTCGAATCAATGATTGAAATTGTAAAAAGTCGTTTGAAATAACAATAAAATTAAAATTGGTTTCATTTTCATTATTTTTATTTAGAATCAATACAAATAAATAATTATATTTGTTTCATACATTAGAAATTATGGAACAGATACAACAAATCTATTTAAATAGCCTGGGAATTACTTTTTACTGGGAAAAAGAAGAAGGAGTTATACCTCACAGGGTACAATTGATTTTTAAAGAAATTGGGCTATTCTTTACTATTGACGAATTGAACGATTTTGAATATTTAATCGACGAAAGTATTGCAAAAAATAACTGTTGCGAAGGCTGTGCGCTAAAAAACAGTAACTGCAAATTTTTATTGAAAACACCAATCTACCAACTTGATTTATCGGTTTCAATTGGCGAATTAAAGTACCTGAAAGATTTAGTAAATGGTACTCTGTTTCGAATTAAAATGGAAATGTATCTGAATGGAGATGCTAGAAATTAACTTTCGAATTTCTTTAATTCAAAATTTTCTCCGTCAAAAACACCATAAGTAAAATACGTAATCCAATCACCAAGATTGACATAATCGGCATTTTTACCTACAGGATGAATCATTGGTAAATGACGATGCCCAAAAATTAGATAATTATAATGTTTGGTTTCTAATTTTCGCTTGGCATACAAGATGAGCCATTCATTATCTTCACCTAAAAATTTCACATCTGACTCTCCGGAAATCAGCTTATTTTTTACCGAAAGATATTGTGCTAAACGAACACCAATATCCGGATGAAGCCATCTAAAAAGCCATTTAGAAAAAGGATTCGTAAACACTTTTTTCATTCGTTTGTATCCTAAATCGCCAGGACCTTTTCCGTCTCCGTGACCTATAAGAAAGGTTTTTCCATTAAAAGTAAATTCCCGATTATCGTGATAAACAGGAATATTTAATTCTTTTTCGAAATAATCTTCCATCCACAAATCGTGATTTCCAACAAAGAAATAAATCGGAATTCCACTATCACGAATTTCAGCCAATTTCCCTAAAACCCTCACGAATCCTTTAGGAATAACCGTTTTATATTCGAACCAGAAATCGAATAAATCACCTAAAAGAAAAATAGCTTCAGCATCTTTTTTCACTTCGTCAAGCCAGGCAACAAATTTTTGTTCTCTTGGAAAACTCAATTCGGCTGTTGGCGCTCCAAAATGTTGGTCAGAAGCAAAGTAGACTTTTTTCATAGGATTAGTTATGGGTTATGGGTTATGAGTTATGAATTAGGTTATGTAAAACCCTTAACTTCTAACTCTTAACGTACAACTTATTTAGAGATTATCACTCGCAAACCATTCGGCAAACGAAGATTCTGTTTCTTGTAATTTTAAAGAAAAAAGTGTGATTCCTGCTGGTAATCTACTTATGATTCTCTCAGCAAAATCAACCACCATATTCTCACTTGTGGGCTGGTAATTCACTAAAATTACGTGATGTCCGCGATTTTTTAGTTCCTGAGCTAATTCGACATGTGGCGTAGTTTCGTTAAAAACAGTTGCATGATCAAACTGATCTACAATTTCTTCTTTCACGATTTTTTTCAAATCAGAAAAATCAATTACCATCCCAAATTTCACATCATTACGGTTTGTAATAGGTTTACCAATAACCGTTACAGACAATTTATAACTATGACCATGTACGTTTTTACACTTTCCGTCGTAACCGTATAAGGCGTGACCGGTTTCGAAACTAAATTGTTTTGTAATTCTGATATTACTCATCCTTGATTTTTTTGACTGCAAATTTACGAATTAATAACCGTTTAAATAATAATTTCCAAATAAAGAAAAAATTCCAAATTCCAATCGTTTTGAGTTTTTTGGAATTTGGAATTTAAAATATTGGAATCTTTTTTTATTTCTTAAATTCTAACAAAGCCTTTTTAGTAAAATCTGACAAAACTAATTGTCCAGTTATTGCAGCTCTTTCAAACAAAAGTGATTCCCAATTTTCAGTTCCTTCCCAAATAATTTTCTTCATTTCGAATAAAGCATCTGGATTATAAGAAGCTAATTTGGAAGTAAAATTGGCAATAGCCTCATCTAACAATTCCGTAGTTTCAAACACGGCAGCATACAATCCTTTTTGTTGTGCCCAGGCTGCCGATTTCCATTCGTGAGCCGCTAAAGTCATTTCGGTCATTGCTGTTTTTCCTATTTTTCTACTCACGGCTGGTTCAATCACAAAAGGACCAATTCCTATCGCTAATTCAGATAACTTTATTGAAGCTTCCGCTGTTGCAAAAGTATAATCGCAGGCAGCGGCAATACCTACTCCGCCTCCAACTGCTTTTCCGTGAATGCGTCCCACAATAAGTTTAGAACAGTTACGCATCGCATTGATTAAATGAGCAAAACCAGAGAAAAATGCTAATCCTTCTTCTTCATTAGTTACAGTCAAAAGTTCATCAAAAGAAGCACCGGCACAAAAAGCGGCGGTTCCTTTACTCTTTAAAACAATTCCATTAACCCCATCATTAACACTTAAATTATTGATTTCTTTTGTTAAAGAATCCAACAAAAAACGTGGAAAAGAATTACTCGCCGGATGTCCAAATTCAACCGTAGCAATACTATTTTCTATTGTTGTAATTAATGAGCCGCTAGAACTTTGTATATTCATGGAATAGTTTTTAGGTAAAGTTAAAAATATTCGACAGAAAGAATAGTTTTTTGAATCTTTAAAATACTATATTTGCCAAACCTGAGGGATTAGCTCATTTGGCTAGAGTGTCCCGACAGTATCGGGAAGACGACCGTTCAGAATAAAATTGGGGGATTAGCTCATTTGGCTAGAGCGCTACGCTGGCAGCGTAGAGGCGACCGGTTCGAATCCGGTATTCTCCACAAAGACTCAAACAATGTTTGAGTCTTTTTTATTTCTATCAATATGTTTTATACTTACATCATTTATTCAAAGAGTATTAATAAATATTATGTTGGCTCTTGTCAGGATGTTCAAGAACGACTTAAAGATCATTTAAACAGTAGAAGTAAATACACAAAAAAGGCTAAAGATTGGGAATTAAAATATTTTGAAACCTATTCTTCTAGAAGTGAAGCTTATCAAAGGGAAATGCAAATCAAAAGAATGAAAAGTAGAAAATATATTGAAAGTTTAATTGAAAATAAGGAATAAAGCGTCCCGATAACAATCGGGAAGGCGACCGGTTCGAATCCGGTATTCTCCACAAACAAGCCTTAAACATGTTGTTTAAGGCTTGTTCATTTACCTAAAAATATAAGAAACTCCGATAGATCCATAAAAATACCCAGTCATTCTTTCTGATTTGTGCTCTTTTCCTCTGTAAACAAAAGCATAGGAAAGATTCAGATTTTTGGTTCTATACCGTAGTCCTGCTTCTCCATTAAATCGGAAAGGTTTAATATCAAAAGTTACAGGGCTACTATCATTAAATAAACTTCCTTGTATCGTGGCGTCATAAAGCTGGTAATTAAAATAAGGCGCCATGTAAAAATAAAATTCACTCTCCGGAGATTTTCCATCAGCATTTAATGAAGCTCCGTAAAAATTAGAATCCACAAGAGGAACTAATTTCTTAAAACCAATTCTGGTTACAAATCCAGCCGAAAAAGAAGTAAATATCGTTCCTAATTTAGCTTCCGATTGCCATTGAAAATCAATTCTTGTACTATTTATTCCGCCTAAAAATGGTTTTGCGTACATGACATAAACCTGAAGTGCCAAAGCATTTTTAATTTGGTAATCCCATTCATCAAAAGCAGTATAATTAAACATTCGATGCGTGGTAGATTGCACCTGATCGGCAAAAGAATTAGGACCAACATATCCTGCCTGAAAATACTTTTTTAAAATTCCCTGATTAGCGTAAAAATTCGTAGTTCTAAATTCGCCAAAAAGATAACCTGCAAAAGGACGGTCAAACATTTCTTCTTCATCCTTATAAATATCACGCGGACTGTACATATATTGTCCTGCTCTGATTTCGTTGACTTTTTTTAAAAGATTAGGTTTTTCTTTTTTAGATAAATACCTGTAGAAAATCTCCAGACCATTGGTATAATACTGGTCATTTTTTGATGAAGTATACAAATCATTTTCGGTAACAACACCTATTTCAACGCTCTTATTCTGGCTGCGTAAAACAACCGAAATCAACAGGAAAAAACAAATAAAAAGTACTGATTTTGACCGCATTTAATATTCGATTTTTCCCACAGTACGCATCACACGTACTATTTTATCTTTTCTTTTATTGACATAAGAAGAAGAACTTGTTGCTGTATATTTTCTGGGACTTGGCAAAATAGCTGCAATTCCGGCGGCTTGTCTTGGTGTTAAATTTGCTGCATCTTTTCGGTACCAATGTTCAGCTGCAGCCTGTGCTCCATAAACCCCATCACCCATTTCGATGCTATTAAGATACACTTCCATGATGCGTTCTTTGCCCCAAATCAATTCGATTAAAACTGTAAAATAAGCCTCTAATCCTTTTCTGATGTAGCTTCGGCCCTGCCATAAAAAAACATTTTTAGCCGTTTGTTGCGAAATCGTACTTCCGCCTTTTATTCTTCGGCCTCTTTCGTTGTTTTTATAGGCTTTTTGTATCGCTTTAAAATCAAATCCGTTGTGCCTTAGAAATGCTCCGTCTTCGCTGGCAATAACTGCTTTTTGTAAATTAACCGAAATATTTTCTAAAGGTTCCCAGTCATGACTAAAATAAACCGGCTTTCCTGCCACCTTATTTTCTATAGCGCGAATTAACATCAAAGGTGTAAAAGGCACCGGAACGAATTTAAAAAACACTACAGAAAGCACAGAAAGTCCAATAAACCACAAAAATATTTTAATCACAATCGCCTTTAACCATCCCATAAAACCTCCAGATCGTTTTTTTACAGGTCTTTTATTTGCTGAATTTGAAGTGATTTTTGTTGCCATTTATTGTCTGCTCTTAATGCTATTTTGTAACTTATTGAAAATTCAAACGTTTTAAATCAACCAGAATTTACATGAAGTAAAAATACTTTTTTTAATTATTCATCCAATGAATTTCTTGTAATTTCTAATTCATATCAGTCCAGAAGCAAAAAAAGCAATTTTAAATTACTTATTTTTATACTCCCATAACAATTGTAGCCCTAAAAATAATGACTCAAAATAAAATGACAGCTAGTTTGCTGTGGCAATTAGGTCGAATAACAGCCCTTGGATTATCAAACGACAAAAAAAATATTGTTTACAAAGTAAGCACACCTTCGGTTGAAGAAAACAAACAAGACACTAAGTTTTATTTTATTCCAATAGACGGAGGAAATCCAACCGAAATTGAGAACACTGACAGCATTTTATTTAATAAAAATATATCACCAGACGGCAAATACCTGCTTTCTCATCAGGAAGTAAAACTGCAAAATGTTTTAGCCAAAGATTTTTATCCTGAACTGGAAAAAGCCGAAGTTCAAATTTATGATTCGTTAAACTACCGCCACTGGGATAGCTGGAACGAAGGCAAATTCAATCATGTTTTTTATAGCGAAAATAAAACGGATGCTCCAAAAACGGATATCATGGAAAACGAACTTTTTGATTGTCCGCAAAAACCGTTTGGCGATGACGAAGATTATATTTGGTCTCCAGACAGCAAAAGCATTCTCTATGTTTCTAAGAAAAAAACTGGGACTGAATATGCCATTTCGACCAATAGCAACATTTATCAATACGAATTAACAACAGCTAAAACTACCAATCTTACCGAAGAAAATAAAGGTTATGATATAGCACCGCAATTTTCATCTTCGGGGATTTTAGCCTGGTTGCAAATGAAACGTGATGGTTATGAAGCTGATAAAAATGATATTATTGTTAATTTCGACGGAATAAAAACAAATCTAACCCAAAATTGGGACGGAACTGTTGATAGCTTTCTTTGGAGCGAAAACAGTCAAAAAATTTATTTTATTGCTCCAATTGATGGCACAAAACAATTATTCGAAATTAATCTTTCTGAGATTACTAATGCATCTCATTCGATAAATCAAATCACGGATGGCTATTTTGACATCACAAAACTCATTGGTTTTAACAACAATAAAATCATCGTTGCCAGAGAAGATACTAATCATGCTTCAGAAATTTTCTCTTTCGATTTAGAACAAAAAAATTGGCTACAATTAACAAGTATCAATTCCGAAATCTATAAAGATTTAGCCTTAAGCAAAACCGAAAAAAGATATGTAACCACTACCGATGGTAAAAAAATGCTGGTTTGGGTGATTTTCCCGCCAAATTTTGATGCTTCTAAAAAATACGCTACCTTACTGTATTGTCAGGGCGGACCACAAAGTGCATTGAGTCAATTTTATTCTTACCGATGGAATTTTCAATTAATGGCTGCCAACGATTATATTATTGTAGCGCCTAACCGCCGCGGAATGCCCGGACACGGAGTGGAATGGAACGAGCAAATTAGTAAAGATTGGGGTGGACAAGTGATGGATGATTATTTTTCTGCAATTGACGCCATTTCTCAGGAAAACTATGTAGATAAAAATCGTTTGGGATGTATTGGAGCGAGTTATGGCGGATATTCAGTTTTTTATTTAGCCGGAATTCACAAGAATCGTTTCAAAACTTTTATCGCACATGATGGTGTTTTTAATACCATAAGTATGTATGGAACCACCGAAGAAGTATTTTTTAGCAATTGGGATTTTGGTGGTGCTTATTGGGAAAAAGACAATGCAATTGCCCAAAAAGCTTATAAGGAATTCAACCCAATAAATTTTGTATCCAACTGGAATACGCCGATATTAATTATTCAGGGTGGAAAAGATTTTCGGGTTCCTATTGGTCAGGCACAAGAAGCTTTTCAGGCAGCACAATTGCTCGGAATTAAAAGTCGATTGCTTTATTTTCCTGAAGAAAATCACTGGGTTTTACAGGCTCAAAACGCACAAGTTTGGCAAAGAGAATTTTTTAAATGGTTGAAAGAAACCTTATAAACAATTACAGAATTAGAAAAAATGGGAAACAAAAACAGTAATATTCCTGTCAAAGTTTTTATCAGTTATATGATTTTAGTCTCACTTGTAGCAAGTGTAGGCTGGATTTTATATACTGAAAATGTGGATTATTCGAAAATTGAAAACAAAATAGCTTTCGAAAAAAACAAAGTTCTTAAAGTAAGTCAACTTTTTTCGAATGTGTATAAAACAGAGAATTTAGCCCGAAAAACCATTCAATCTAATTCTGAAAAAGAATACAAAAATTACATTCTGGAAACAGATTCGCTGCAAATGAGAATTGGTTCTTTAAAGAAAACACTTTCTAGCGAATATCAAAAAAAATTATTAGACAGCGTAATGATTTTGCTGACAGAAAAAACGCAAAACATTAAACAACTCAGAGCTATAAAGAACAAAACTTCTGACGAAGCTTCGGTAAATGAAGCAATTCAGGAGTTAACTGAACTGGAGTTTTCGTTAAGTAAATTAAAACTACAGGATTTTACTAAAAACCCAGAAAACCTAAGCAGTTACCAACGAAATGTTTTGCAAAACTATATTGATTATCTCAATCAAAACATTCCTGATGACAACAGCAATACATTGACCAAAAAAGAAACAGATTCTATTTTATCAGCTTCAAAAAGGTTGTTGAGCAAAGTAAAACTCGAAACCGAAAAGAAAAAAGAATCCTTAAGTATTCAGGAAAGTAAATTGCTTACTAATGAACTCTTAATTTCAGATCAATTACGAAAAGTACTCCGTGTGATTGAACAGGAAATCCTGACTTCTTCAATAAAAAACAATAACGAAAAGGAAAAATCATTAAAAAAAATCAACCAGATTGTTACTTATGCTGCCATTCTTGGCTTACTTCTAACTATTGTTTTTTCAATATTAATTGCCAGCGATTTTTCTAAAACACAATCTTATAAAAAACAGCTCGAAATTGCGAATTTTAAAACTCAAAATTTGCTTAAAAGCCGGGAACAACTCATTTCTACGGTAAGTCATGATTTAAAAACACCTTTGAGTACCATTGTGGGCTACACCGAATTATTAGGTAATTCGACATTAACGAGCAAGCAATTCTATTTTACCAATAACATTAAAAACTCATCCGAATATATCTCAAGATTAGTTCAGGATTTATTGGACTTTTCGCAAATTGAAGCCGGAAAAATTAATCTGGAGAAAAATCCTTTTTCTTTAGCCGAAACCATAAAAGAAGTCGCCAGAAACATACAATCTGTTTATCCGCAAAAAGATATTGATTTACAAATTGCCATCGATAAAAAACTGCATCAGCCCATTATTGGTGATGCTTTTCGATTAAAGCAAGTCTTAATTAACATCATCGGAAACGCTTACAAGTTTACTGCAGAAGGTTACATAAAAATAACTGCAACTGCTAATTCTCACGAAAACAAAGCCTATATCACGATCGAAGATTCGGGAATTGGAATCGAAGAAGAAAGTCAGGATTTGGTTTTCGAAGAGTTTGCACAAGCGAATGAAAACATCGAAAAAAATTACGGCGGAACAGGATTAGGATTGGCTATTTCGAAAAAAATCATTACTCTTTTAGGTGGCGAATTGTATCTAAAAAACAGTTCTAAAAACGGAAGTTGTTTCGAAATAATCTTAACTACGACTTTTGACGAAAACACAGAAATTGAACAAGCAGTTGCTAATATTTATATTCCAAGTTTGCAAAATAAAACCATCATTGTCGTTGATGATGATCCTGATTTATTGCAATTAACAACCGAAGTTTTAAAACAATATTATAAAGTAATTGCATTTCATGATGCGACTAAAGCATTGGAAAACATAAACTCACAACATTTTGACATTATAATAACAGATATTCAAATGCCGGTAAAAGATGGTTTTGAATTTATCGAAGAATTACTAAAAAACGAAAACAATTATAACAATCAACCCGTAATTGCAGTAACCGGAAGAGCTGATCTAAACGATGAAACTTATACTAATGCGGGATTTACAACCGTACTCAAAAAACCATTTACACCTAATATTCTGTTACAAACTATTGATGCCGTTTTAAACAAAACCATACTTCCTATTCAGGATAATGAAGTTCAAAAATCTAAAAAACCAGAAGAACTATTCGCTTTAGATTCATTAAAATTATTTTTGAAAAATGACGAGGAAGCTATAAAAACGGTATTACAATCTTTTATGACATCGACTAATTCGAATCTTATTATTCTGGAGAACAGCATCGAAACATTAGATCATGAAAAAATAAAACAAACAGCTCATAAAATGGCTCCCATGTTTAAACAAATTGAAGCTACTGAAATTGCCACTATTTTAAACAAACTGGAATTAGAAGAATTTAATGAAAATGAATTAGCAATTCACTTATCAAATTTAAAATCTCAAATTGCAGTCTTATTTACAGCTCTTGAAAAAGAAAATTATTGAATATCGTACAATTTAAGCTTGTTGTACAACGTTTTTCGGGTGATTTTTAACAACTTGGCTGCTTCTGTTTTATTGTTTTTGGTTTTGACCAAAGCATTTTCGATAGCTTCTTTTTCATTTTCAAATAAAGAAAAAGAATCATTTTTACTTTCGTTTTGATTAAAAAATTCGACTGGCAAAACGGCACTTTCTATAAAATCACCCTGGGTAAGCAAGGCAGCACGTTTGACACAATTTTGCAATTCTCTTAAATTTCCTGGCCAGTCATAATTTTGAAAAATAGTAACTACTTCTTTGGAAAAACCTATTACATCTTTATGCAACTGTGCATTTGCTTTTTCTAAAAAGAATTCAGCAAAGAGAATTAAATCTTCTTCTCTTTCAACAAGCGAAGGTGAATGAATCGAAAATTCATTAATTCGATGGTATAAATCTTCTCTAAAATCACCGTTTTTTACTGCTTCACGCAAATCTTCGTTTGTTGCCGTAATAATTCTAATATCGACTTCAATTTCTTTATTGCTTCCTACAGGTTTGATTTTGCGTTCCTGCAAAGCACGTAATAGCTGAATCTGGTTTTCATAAGACAAGTTTCCTATTTCATCCAGAAAAAGTGTTCCACCATTGGCCGCTTCAAAATAACCCATTTTATCAGAAATCGCACCCGTAAAAGAACCTTTCAAATGTCCGAAAAACTCACTGGCTGCCAATTCTTTAGGAATTGCACCACAATCTACGGCAATAAAATTATTCTCTTTTCGACGGCTTTGCTGATGAATACTCTGGGCAATTATTTCTTTCCCCGTTCCGCTTTCGCCAATAATCAGAACTGAAATATCTGTTGGACTTACCAGTTTAATATGCTCTGTCAATTTCTTAGAAGCAGTAGAAATTCCTTGTACATATTCCAGCGTAGTACTTTCTTTAATCTCTTTTACAGTAGTTTTTGGAGTAGAAACAGCAGTTGTTTCCGTTGTCAAAGCATTAGCAATAACGACCAAAACTTCATCAGGATTAAAAGGTTTCGAAATATAATCAGCAGCACCATTTTTTATGGCTTTAACGGCTGTACTCACTTCAGAATAACCAGTCATTAAAACGACTGGAATTTGCGGATAATTCGTTTTAAATTCTGCCAGCAATTCAATGCCGTCAGCATCAGGAAGTCGTAAATCAGTCAAAATCAAATCGAATACTTCGTTTTGAATCGCTAATCTAGCTTCTGCTGCTGAAAAAGCAATACTGACTGCATAATTATTTTTAGTTAGAAACTTTTCTAATAATTTGCAAAACGAAATATCATCTTCAATAATTAAAATCTTCGACATTAGACAGGCACTTTTTATGCTAAATTAAGACTAATATTATTGTCTTTTCATAAAATTATGCAAAAAAAGAAGACTGCTCCCCCGAGCAGTCTTCTTTACAAAACAATAAGCTTAATTCGCGTGCTTATTTTTTCAACCAGTTCCCATCAACATCTGCAAAAACAGTAGCCGATTGGTCTTTAACTGTGATTTCTAATTTATATTCTTTTTTGTCATTGACATAAGCCTTAGACACTAGCGCATCTGGATAGTCTTTCTTTAAAGCTTCCGTTACAGCTGTTGGCACATCTTCAGATTTAATTTCTGTATACTGTTCCTGAGTTGTTTGCTCTGTCGTAGTTGCTGTAGTTTCTGTTTGAGTCTGAGCATTGATTGCTGTCAAACTTCCTAATACAATTGCGGCTGATAAGATTAACTTTTTCATAATATTTCTATTTAAAATGTTATTATTTATAGATTTGGGAAACAATGAATTTTAATTATTTTTCAATCCATTTTCCGTTTTCGTCAGCATACAAAGCACCTTCTTTATCACCAACTTTAACTTCTAACTGATACTCTTTTTTGTCATTTACAGAAGCTTTATTCAATACTGCATCTGGAAATGCTTTCTTTAAAGCATCAGTAACTGCTGCTGGAACTTCTTCGTTTTTAATTTCGGTATAAGCACCTACTTCCTGAGCTACAACTGCCTGTCCAGATTCCTGAGCCGGAGCGGCCTCTTGAGCTGGAGCTGCTTGCTCTGTTGCTGGTTCTTGTCCTGCTGGTGCAGTGTTTTCATCTTGAGTTTGAGCATTCATTGCTGTGAAACTTCCTAATACTATTGCGGCTGTTAAGATTAACTTTTTCATGATATTTTTATTTAAATTGTTATTATTGTTTTAGTCATGCGACAATTAATTCTAATTATTTTTGAATCCATTTTCCATTTTCGTCAGCGTATAAAGCACCTTCTTTGTCACCAACTTTAACTTCTAACTGATATTCTTTTTTTCCGTTTACAGATGCTCTATTTAATATTGCATCTGGAAAAGCTTTCTTTAAAGCTTCAGTAACTGCTGCCGGAACTTCTTCATTTTTAATTTCAGTATAAGTATCTGCAGCAGCTGGTGCCTGTTCTGCAGGTGCGGCTTGCTCTGCCGGAGCTGCTTGTTCAGTTGTTACTGCTTTTTCTTCCGGAGCCTGAGTTTGAGCATTCATTGCTGTGAAACTCCCTAAAACTATTGCTGTTGATAAGATTAATTTTTTCATAATGTGTTTATTTTAAAATGTTATTATTGATTTACACTTGTGACAATGAAATTATTGTACCAGTATTTTTTTAAAAAACCAAAAACACATAAACAACTAATTTACAGATAATTAAAAAATAAAACTCAATTACACATATCGTATAAAGTGTATAAAACAATCTCAAAGTGTTACCTTTTTACACATTTTAGAGCATAAAAAAAAGCCGTCTCGTTAAAAAAAACGAGACGGCTTTCCTAATATATTATAAAAACCTATTCTGGATCGTTCATTTTGAAAGTATCCATAAAAGCTGTTGTATAATCTCCTGCAATATAACGAGGATCATCCATTAATTGTCTGTGGAAAGGAATTGTTGTTTTAATTCCTTCAATAACAAATTCGTCTAATGCTCTTCTCATTTTACTAATTGCCTCCTCACGGGATTGAGCAGTAGTAATTAATTTAGCAATCATCGAATCGTAATTTGGTGGAATTGTATAACCAGAATATACGTGAGTATCTAAACGCACTCCATGACCGCCTGGCATGTGTAATGTAGTAATTTTTCCTGGTGAAGGTCTAAAATCATTATATGGATCTTCGGCATTAATACGAACCTCGATAGCGTGTAATTCTGGTAAGTAGTTTTTTCCTGAAATTGGAATTCCGGCTGCTACCATAATTTGCTCACGAATTAAATCGTAATCAATTACCTGCTCAGTAATAGGGTGTTCCACCTGAATACGTGTATTCATTTCCATGAAATAGAAATTACGGTGTTTATCTACTAAGAATTCAACCGTTCCGGCACCTTCATATTTAATATATTCAGCTGCTTTAACTGCTGCTTCACCCATTCTCTGACGCAATTCGTCAGTCATAAATGGAGAAGGTGTTTCTTCAGTTAATTTTTGGTGACGCCTTTGAACAGAACAGTCTCTTTCAGAAAGGTGACATGCTTTTCCATAAGAATCTCCTACAACCTGAATTTCGATATGACGTGGCTCTTCAATCAGTTTTTCCATGTACATTCCATCATTTCCAAAAGCAGCAGCTGCTTCCTGACGTGCACTTTCCCAAGCTTTATGTAATTCTTCTTCTTTCCAGATAGCACGCATTCCTTTTCCACCACCACCAGCAGTAGCTTTCATCATAACAGGATATCCTATTTCTTTAGCTACTTTTTGAGCTTGCTCGAAAGATTCTAAAATCCCTTCTGAACCAGGAACACAAGGAACACCAGCCTCAATCATAGTTGATTTAGCCGAAGCTTTATCTCCCATTCTGTCAATCATTTCAGGTGCAGCTCCAATGAACTTGATACCATGTTCCTGACAAATTTTTGAAAATTTAGAATTTTCAGAAAGGAAACCATATCCCGGGTGAATTGCATCAGCGTTAGTAATTTCGGCTGCAGCAATAATATTTGACATTTTCAAATAGGATAAGTTACTTGGCGCTGGTCCTATACAAACCGCTTCGTCAGCAAACTTTACATGCAAACTTTCTGCATCAGCAGTAGAATAAACGGCAACTGTTTTAATTCCCATTTCCTTGCACGTTCTAATTACACGAAGTGCAATTTCTCCTCTATTTGCAATTAATATTTTTTTGAACATCTATTCTGAGTTATGAGTTATGAGTTATGAGTTTTTAAAATTAGGATTGACTTAAATCATTCCATAATTTATAATTCATAATTTATAATTAAGACGGGTCTACTAAAAATAACGGTTGATCAAATTCTACCGGAGACATATCGTCAACTAAAATCTTAACGATTTTTCCTGAAATTTCAGATTCGATTTCGTTAAATAATTTCATTGCTTCAACCACACAAAGTACATCACCTTTAGCAATAGAACTTCCTACTTCAACAAACATTGGTTTGTCTGGAGATGGTTTTCTATAGAAAGTACCAATCATTGGCGATTTGATAGTGATATATTTAGAATCTTCAGCAGCTGGTGCAGCGGCAACCGGTGCGGCAGCGGCTGGTGCAGCAGGAGTTGCAACAATTTGTTGTACTGGCGCCTGAGCTGGTATTTGTTGTACATAAGTTGGCTCCGGAGCACTACTTTCTAATGTTGTTCTAATGGTAATTTTAACATCATCCATTTCTAATTTTACCTCGGCAACACCAGAATTAGATACAAATTTGATTAGGTTCTGAATTTCTTTTAAATCCATAATATTTGTGATTTTAGTTTAAATTTATTTTTTGTCGTATGCCCATTTCAGATAAATAGATCCCCAAGTGAATCCTCCTCCAAATGCAGCAAAAATAATAGTATCGCCTTTTTTAAACAAATGCTCGAAATCATTTAAAACCAAAGGTAAAGTTGCTGATGTTGTATTCCCATATCTTTCGATATTCATTAACACCTTAGATTCCTCTAGATTCATTCGGCTTGCAGTAGCATCAATAATGCGTTTATTAGCCTGATGTGGCACCAAAAAGTCAACATCCTCATTAGTAAGATTGTTTCTTTTCAGGATTTGTTCACTAGCATCAGCCATATTGGTCACTGCATATTTGAATACTGTTTTACCATCTTGTCTAATACTGTGTCTTTTCTCTTCTATTGTTTGAATCGTTGTTGGATGAAGTGATCCTCCTGCGTCAATTTTCAAGAAATCACGACCTACACCATCACTTCTTAAATATTCATCCTGTAATCCTAAACCTTCAGTATTTGGTTCGAATAATACTGCTCCTGCTCCATCTCCAAAAATGATACAGGTTGTTCTGTCAGTATAATCAACAATAGAAGACATTTTATCAGCACCTATTAGCAATACTTTTTTATATCTTCCTGATTGTATGTAGGCTGCAGCTGTAGACATTCCGTATAAAAAGCTGGAACAAGCTGCCTGTAAATCATAAGCAAAGGCATTTACAGCACCTATTTGAGTTGCAACATAAGCTCCAGTTGCCGAAACCTGCATATCCGGAGTGGCTGTTGCCATTAAAACCAAATCAATTTCTGAGGGATCTACATTGGCTTTAGCAATTAAATCTTCCGCTGCTTTTATGGCTAGGTAAGAAGTTCCTTTATCAGCATCTTTCAAGATTCTTCTTTCTTTAATTCCTGTACGTGAAGTAATCCATTCGTCGTTTGTATCAACCATGGTTTCAAGAACTTGGTTCGAAAGCACAAAATCTGGAACATAAGCTCCAACAGCAGTAATTGCGGCCGTAATTTTATTCATTTTATTCGGATATTTTCCCTTTTGTCTCACACAGAAGGAAACGTTTAAAAGGGGTTAAAATTACAAAAAAAATTAAACCCTTTCTCTTTAAAAACTTCTTATTTAACGAAAATCATAAATAACAAAAAACTCCCACAATGTGAGAGTTCTCGTATTTTTTTATAAAAACGTATTAAGCAAAAGTAGCTTCTGACTTGTCAATAACCACTTGTCCTCTGTAATACATTTTCCCTTCGTGCCAGTAAGCTCTATGGTATAAATGCGCTTCTCCTGTAATAGGACAAGTAGCGATTTGTGCTACTGTAGCTTTGTAATGTGTTCTTCTCTTGTCTCTTCTTGTTTTCGAAGTTTTTCTTTTAGGATGTGCCATTTTACTATATTATTTATCCGTTAATAGTTGCTTTAATTTGTCCCAACGCGGGTCAATATTTTCTTCTTTATCTTCTTTTTTAACCTCTTCCTTAACCTGCAATTCTTTTAATTTATCCAAAGCTTCTGTTTTCAAACTTCCGTCTTTCACTCCTGGATGAACTCGTTTTAAAGGCACCGAAAGCACAATCATCTCATAAATATATTGTACTATATCTATTTCAAATTCGCCAAAAGGCAAAATTAACAGCTCTTCATTATCATTATTAAACACTTCACCAAAACGAACTATTAATTTCATCTTACCTTTAATTGGCAAATCAAAATCTTCACCCGTTAAGTCGCAAGGAACATTAACCGTTCCTTTGTGCTTAAACTCTAACTCAAGTATATTGCTCTTTTTATCTAAAACTACTGCTACTTTGATATCTGAATTTTGAAATTCATTATACTCAAAGTGCTCAAAGAACGCATTATTTATTTGATACTCAAAATGATGTTTCCCTAGCTTTAAGCCTACGAAAGGAATTAAAAATTCTTTTGTCCTATTCATTTCAACAAAATTTTGCCCCTAACTTCGGGAGTGCAAAGATATAAAATTATTATAAAACCAATAACTTATTAATCTTTTTTTATTTACATTTATTTTTCCTTAACTTTTAGCGGCTTTTCGGTCATTTCTTCATACTGAATCCTTGAACGATAGACATCTAAAGCCAAATACACCGCTTCTTTAAACGAATTAAAATCGGCAATTCCTTTCCCAGCAATATCATAAGCCGTCCCATGATCCGGCGAAGTCCTGATTCTATCCAATCCAGCAGTAAAATTAACTCCTTTTCCAAAGGACAGAGTCTTAAACGGAACTAATCCCTGATCATGATAAGTCGCTATTATTGCATCAAATTTCTCATAATGCCCGCTTCCAAAAAAACCATCTGCCGCAAAAGGACCAAAAACCATTGTTCCTTTATCAAACATTTTTTTCAAAACCGGCTTAATCAACTCTTCATCTTCTTTACCAATAACACCTCCATCACCACAATGTGGATTCAAACCTAAAACAGCAATTTTAGGATTATTGATACTAAAATCACGAATTAAAGAATGCTTTACAGTATTTATTTTCTTTACAATCAAATCCTCTGTCAATCGAGAAGCCACTTCATTAATAGGCACATGATCCGTCAATAAACCTACTCTCAAATTATCCTGAACCATAAACATCAAAGCATCTCCGTCTAACTCCTGCTCTAAATAATCAGTATGCCCAGGAAACTTAAACTCTTCCGATTGAATATTGTATTTATTAATAGGCGCTGTAACCAAAACATCTACCAAACCTTCTTTTAATGCCTTAGTAGCAGCAACAAAAGATTTAATAGCATACTCACCTACTTTTTCATCATTAGTTCCCAAATTCAAATCGACACCTTCTTTCCAAACATTGAGAACATTAATTTTCCCAACAACAACCTGGTCCAATTTATCTATTCCATGAAGTGCTACCGAAGAATCAAGATTTCTCTTTATAAAAGACAAAATCTTTACATTAGCAAAAATAACCGGCGTACATAGTTCCAACATCCGAATATCTTCAAATGTTTTTAGAATAACCTCGCTTCCAATACCATTTAAATCTCCAATTGAAATTCCTACGATAATATTTTCTGCTTTTTTAATCATATCCCCAAATTTTTATTGCTAATTTTGAACTGCAAATTTAGTAAAATAAAACAAGAATGTTTACAGGAATAATAGAAACCCTTGGCACCATACAGGAAATAAAAAAAGAAAAAGACAATATCAACGTAACAATAAATTCCTTAATTACACCTGAACTAAAAATAGATCAAAGTGTAGCTCACAATGGAATTTGCTTAACAGTAGTAGCCATAAAAGACAACACCTACACAGTAACCGCCATTGACGAGACCATAAAAAAGACCAATTTAGGCGAATGGAAAGAAGGAAATTTAGTCAATCTGGAAAGAGCCATGAAACTCGGCGATCGCCTTGACGGCCATATTGTTCAGGGTCATGTGGATCAAACAGGAACCTGTATTTCAATTCAGGAAACTAACGGAAGCTGGCTCTACACCTTTGAATATGATGACAAATTAAATAACATAACAATAGAAAAAGGCTCTATCACCGTAAACGGAGTAAGTTTAACAGTTGTAAATTCGAAGAAAAATCAATTCAGCGTAGCAATTATCCCTTACACGCACGAACACACTAATTTTAAAGATTTTGAAGTTGGGTCTAAAATTAATCTGGAATTTGACGTAATAGGAAAATATGTTTCCCGACTCAATGAATTAAGATAACAGAAACAAAAAACTCCAATCTACATTGGAGTTTTTTTATTTTTACGCTCTACAGCCTTAACTATTACAAAAGAAGCAATCGCAACACCAACTACCATTGAAATATAAATATACCTGGAATTATTAATAGGTATTGTACAATAAGCTACAGGATCAAGCATACAATCTTTCCATGCTTGAGGAGGATTATCCGGATCGTCACCCTCAAAATCCCTACAACAATCTTGCCCATCTGGAGGAGGAACACCTCCTGGATAACCTGGGGGAGGAACAGTAACTTGTGAAAATACCGCTACGCTTATAAATAAACACATAATAAAAAAACTATATTTAAGCAATATCTTCCTCATGAATTTAAAAAAATCTCTTAATTAAAACAAAGATATACCATTTAACAAATACACCCAAAAGAAAAAACCTCTTTAAAACGTTAATTTTAAAGAGGTTTTATAGTTGTGGTCCCACCTGGGCTCGAACCAGGGACCACCTGATTATGAGTCAGGTGCTCTAACCAGCTGAGCTATAGGACCGGTTAAGAGTTTGCAATATTACTACTAATTTTTGTTTGCTCCAAATATTTTTGACTTAGTTTTTAAGATTAAAAACAACCCAAACTAAGAACAAACTGATAATTAGAACACTATCAAATCATTTTATACTTTGGCACAATTCAATCAAAACACCGTTAGTACTTTTTGGATGCAGAAAAACAACTAATTTATTATCAGCACCCTTTTTAGGAATTTCATTTAAAACCTCAAAACCATTATTTTGCAAGCGCTTAATTTCTTCTTCAATATTATCTACTTCAAAAGCGATATGATGAATTCCCTCTCCTTTTTTTTCTAAAAATTTTGCTATTACACTATTTTCATTTGTTGCTGCCAAAAGCTCAATTTTTGTAGTATCAGTTTTAAAAAATGACGTCAAGACATCTTCACTTCCTACTTCTTCTTGTTTGTAAGGCTGAATCCCTAATAGCTTTTCGAACAAAGCATTCGAAACTTTTATATCTTTTACCGCAATACCTATATGATCGATTTTTTTCATTTTATTCGATTTTTCTATTGATTGATATAGCTGTTAAAATAACCGCATTCTCTGATTACGTCCTGATAATATTTAGTATCTGAATATTCATTTTTCAAAAGCTGGAATCCGTTCCAAGCCAGGAAATTCAGTTTATCACCATAAAATTCCCAATAATCTTTATTTTTAAAATAATAGCGTTCATTATAAAAATCATTGCGTTCGCATTTTGCTAACAAATAGATACATTTTGCTTTTTGTTCTTTTGTAACTGCAGCTGCTAACGCTTTTTGATAATACATTTTTGACACAGAACAATCCACAATCATTCTTTTAATCGATTCTCTAAAATATGTTGGACTCGAACCGTAACCAAGAATATTAACTTCATAAAATGTTCGCGCATTTCCAAAATGAGAGATATTATAAAATGCATTTCCTAACAACAAATTATTATTATAAAGATCTTCATTTTTAGTCACTTTATCCTGCATTTCCTGAATTAAAGTCAAAAATTGCAGTTGCGTAAACTTTCTTTTTTGATAAGCCGCATGTTCACAATCATGACAATCTTTTATATTTCCATTAAACGGATTCCCTAACAAAACTTGATTTTGTAAACTATCTGTTTCTTTCATGAAAACAATTGCTTCAGGAATTTTATTGGCAAATGTTGCTTTTACCGCCTGAAAAACACTAATATCTCTTAATTTTAAACCATAGACACTTTGTGCTATTTTTTCCATCTCGGTTTTATCCGATTTCAAAAGAAAATCTTTCATAGCCTGCAAATTTTGTGAATTATCGTAAAAAGAATTTTCTTTTCCTGTATAATCATAATTTGTATGTGAAAACAACTCGGTCATAACCACCTTTTTTTGCGCTTTATACAAAGATGACAAATAGGTTTTACTCCAGTTTGAAGCATTATAATAACGAAAATCTTCCAGATTTTTCTTTGGTAATTCATTATACAGCCAATTCAAATCTTTCAAAATTGTTTTTTCGGAAGCCGGATTGATTAATGTTATTTTATTCAAATTATTTACAAAACGCAGCAATCGTAATTGATTTGAAGCCAATTCAGTTTTTGGCAATTTAGCTTCAACAACATCATAAATTTCATCTGCTTTAGCATAATTTCCGTTTAATGTTTGCAAATATCCCAAAGCAATATTCCATAAATACGGCTCATTGGTAGCATTTGAAGCTGCAATTTTTGTCACCAAATTAAAAGTCGACTGATCTAATTTGGCTTTTTGTAATTTCTTATTTTCAGCAACCGATTTGTCTTTGTAATTCAGCTCCGTCTTATTTTCCTGATTATTAATCAATCTGGTCAATAAATAATTAAGATGTTCACTTGAAGGATCTAATTCGAAAATTTTAGCAATTGCCGTTTCTTCATCTTTATAATAACCATGAATAGCCCAGAGTGCCGCTTTTTCCTTATTCGTTTTTGCCAAAGCTAAAGATTGATTCCAGTCGGATTCGTCTTGCGGATGAAAACTGTAAGCCGCCACAACCCGCATTGCCGGACAATGATCAAAAACCTGACTGTACAAATAATTAGATTTTGCATATTCTTTTTCTTTGTGATACAATCCGGCAACATAACTCAATGCACGATAATACAAAGTATTTTTAGGAACAGAAGCTTCTGTTTTTGTAAAAAAATCAATTGTTTTTTCTTTATTAGCATTATAGAAATAAGCTTTTAAAGTTTGAAACCAATAACGGTTTTTCAGGAAACTATCAGAAGTTGTTTTATATTCTTTTTCTAATGCAGTTAGCGTTTTCGAATCTGAAAAAACTTTAACCTGTACAGGATCATAACCCCAATATTCTTCTCCTACAGATGCTTTTTCGACTTGTTTAGCCAAAAATAGAAAATTCAAAAAAGCTTTGTTTCTTTTATCTTTTAGATTAAAAATTTTAGTCCATTTTTTCGAACTTTCATTTTCTTTTTTAGAAACATAAAATGCATTTAATTCTTCTATATCTTTAACACTTTGATCTACCAAAAAAAACTTTACAGTTTCAGCATTCATACTACCACTCAGGTATTTTTCCCAATCGGCGGTAATTTCATCATTAAAACGGGAATTATGTTCGGTATCAAAACCTATTTTGTAAAAAACCTCGCCCGATAAAAACAAAGGCGAATAGGATTTATCAACGAAAATTTCAGGAGTAAAATTAGAATTATAGTACCAGTCTTCAAACCAGTCGCCACCACCACAAGCATAAATTACACTGTAAGCCAGTAATAAAACCGAACTAAAAACAAGAAACAACTTGCTCAAAAATAGTTTTTTCATAATTTTTTATATTGAATTCGTCTAAGTCGTAAAAGATAATTTCTTTAGGTTGTGTTGCTGCATTTTCGCTTAAATCGGCTGCCATTTCTTTTAAATCATTTTTCGAAATAGCCTCAATTTTTAGCTGATCTCCTTTTTTATAAAAAGTTCCATTTCGATAATTAGAAGTTGTAACAACAAAATTAGCATCGCCATCTAAAGCAAATTTCTTGTCCTTTTTCAAGTCTAAAACACTCATTTTACTTCGCAATCCTATTACTTTATTATCCCGAATGTGAATTCCCCAGGAATAAATAGGCAAAGCAAAATTTAAAGTTAACGGATATTTTTTTAAACTTTTAATATAACGCTGCGCAATTTCGCGATCGTATATTGAATTTGAAGTATTGACACCAATAGTCCCCATATTGTAATACATCAAAACTCCCGAATCGACATTAGGAATAGCTGTTTTTTCGAAATATTTAATTTGATGCAAACGAATAGTTGCCGATAATTTCTTAGTTGACATTCGCTTAAAAGATTCCATAAACCGCAAATAATTTGCCTTACTACTCAGCGTCCAGTCGCAATCAATTTGAATTTCTTTGCAGGAAAGTCCGTTTTTAGTATTGATTAAATTTACAAAATCAAAGGTTTGTTTTGCCAATTTTTCTACATCCAAATTCTCTTTAAGCAATACTTTATTTTTAATAAAAACTACAGGAACAATTTCGTTTACGTTTGGTTTTTCAGGAAAATGAATAGGACTTAACGGAATAGCTTCTTCAGTTTTTGGATGTAAATCGATATCAAAATACCGAATATAGATTTTTTGAACTGCATTGTTTTTAATAGTTTCTTTTTCTGATGTTGACAAAGAAAAATTAGTTTTCCAGTAATAAAAAGAAACAGCAGGCTTTTCTTTTTGACTACAGGAAACCAAAAACAAAAATAATATCAGGTAAAAGAAATCTTTTTTCAAAAATGATTAATTAAAATAAGCCTAACAAATGTAAGTAAAACTCCTCTCGTACACGATTTAAAGTGTCCTAATAATTCGCTAAAAAATTTCGCTTAGCGAAAATATAATCGTTATTTTGTGGAATTAAATTTCTATGATAATGATGTTGAAAAACACTTCAAAATACATTTTATTTTTATTCGTGATTTTACTTATTAGTTGTGCCAAAAGAGGTAGTATTACCGGCGGACTAAAAGACACCATTGCTCCAAGTTTAAGAACGAGTTTTCCTGAAAATTTTAGTACCAATTTTAAAGAAAAACAAATCAAATTAGAATTTGATGAAATAGTGATTCTAAAAAACATTCGAAAACAATTAGTGATTTCGCCACCTATGAAAAACGAACCACTAATTATCCCTACAACTGCCAGCAAAACGATTACTATAAAAATAAAAGATACGCTGCAGCCCAATACCACCTACAGTTTTAATTTTGGGCAAAGTATAACTGATAATAACGAAGGAAATCCGCTAAATCAGTTTAAATATGTGTTTTCAACGGGTACTTATATCGATTCATTAGCGATAGGCGGAAAAGTAAAATATGCTTACGAAAAAGAACCGGAATCATTTATTTCGGTTATGCTTTATGAAGTTAACGATGCTTACAATGACTCTGTAGTTTATTCCCAAAAAGATCCTGACAAAAAAATTCCAGGACCAACATATATTACTAATACATTAGATAGTTTAAAAACTTTTAGTTTAGAAAATTTAAAAGCAGGCAAATACCGCCTGATCGCTTTGAAGGATTTAAACAACAATAATAAATTTGATCCAAAAACCGAAAAAATAGGTTTTATCAAGGAGTTTATTACGATTCCAAATGACACTTTGTACGAATTAGAATTGTTTCAGGAAATCACTCCTTTTAAAGCATTTAAACCTACTCAGGAAACAGGAAATAGATTATTGATGGGCTACGAAGGAAAAAAACCAGAAGCTAATTCGAAACCTAAAATCACTTTAAAACACAATAATGAAATTCTAACGAGTATCATTACAAAGATGCCTAAAAAAGATTCGCTCCAAATTTGGTACAAACCCATTAAAACCGATTCTTTAAAAGTAGAAGTTTCGCTAAACGAATACAACAAAGCATTCTCATTAAAAACAAGAAGCAATAAAAAAGATACTTTAACTATTAATTCTGTTGCTGCAGTAAGTTTTCAGGATCTTTTAGGAATTGAATCTTCGACACCATTAGTAAAATTCGACGAGTCGAAAATGAAATTAATCGATGGAGATTCGACAGCAGTAAAATTCACCACGATTTACGATGAATTCAATCAGAAGCTATTTTTTGATTTCAAAAAAGAGCCTGCTAAAAAATACATTTTAGACCTGCTTCCTGGCGCTTTAACTGATTTATTTGAGCAGACTAATGACACGCTTAATTTCCAGATGAGTACTAAAGAACTCGAACAATACGGAAATTTGAAATTAAAACTGGAAAAAATAAAATCGTTTCCCGTTATTGTGGAGTTGCTAAAATCAAGCGGTGAAGTTGTTGCCAGCCAATACATCGAAAAAGATGCTACAATAGATTTCACACTTCTTGATCCGGCACAATTCACCTTACGGGCTATTTATGATGATAATAAAAACAAACAATATGATCCCGGAAACTTCATGGAGCAAAAATATGCCGAAGAAGTAATTTATTTTTCGGGAGAAATAGATGTCAGGGCAAACTGGGATGTGGAACAGGTTTTTGACTTGAGTATTCCTTATACACCTCCTCCGAAAACAGACCCTAAAAAGAAGAAAAAATCAAATTAGGTTAATTGAAAAGAATCTTTATCGTTTAAGAAACCAAATCTTTTTCGCGTTTCAATTAATTGATCTTTATCTAAAACAGCCACAAAAACAGCCTCTGTTTCTTGTGGCTTTATTATATAATTACCAAGGCTGTCCAACAATTGAGAATGTCCGGAATACTGGTGTTCATTCCAATCAATTCCTACCCGGTTTACAGCTGCAACATAACTCATATTTTCAATAGCACGCGCTTTTAATAATGCATCCCAGGCGGCAACTCTTTTTTCAGGCCAGCTCGCCACATACAACAACAAATCGTAGTTTTCTACATTTCGGGAAAACACCGGAAAACGCAAATCATAACAAACCATCGGGCAAATTTTCCAACCCAGATAATCCACAATTAATTTTTGATTGCCTGCCGTATAGACTTTATCTTCTCCTGCCAATGTAAACAGATGTTTTTTATCATAAAACTGAATTTCGCCCGAAGGAAAAACAAACAGCATTCGATTATAAAAATTCCCTAATTCTTTTATAACCAAACTCCCAGTAATCGCTGTATTTTTGGCTTTCGCCAAAGATTGCATCCACAACACCATTTCACCTTGCATGGTTTCAGCCACAGCAGCAGGATTCATGGTAAAGCCTGTAGAAAACATTTCAGGAAGTACAATTAAATCAACAGAGTTATCAATTCCATTGATTTTTTCTTCGAAAAAAATTCTATTGGCTTTTGGGTTTTCCCAAATTAAATCAGATTGGATTAAGGCTATTTTCATAACAAAAAAGTTGTTTCACAAAGATACGGAAAGTTTGTTCCAACAAAAAAAGCGCATTCAAATCAATGAATGCGCTTTTGTAATATAATTGAGAAATTATTATCCTTTGATACTTGCTGACATGTACTCTCTGTTCATACGAGCAATGTTTTCAAGAGAAATTCCTTTTGGACATTCTACTTCACAAGCTCCAGTGTTAGTACAGTTACCAAATCCTTCATCATCCATTTGGCTTACCATGTTCAATACACGATCCACCGCTTCAACCTGACCTTGTGGTAATAATGCAAACTGAGAAACTTTGGCAGCAACGAATAACATTGCTGAAGAGTTTTTACAAGTAGCTACACAAGCTCCACATCCAATACAAGTAGCCGCATCAAAAGCCTTATCAGCATCATTTTTGTTTACCGGAATGGTATTAGCATCGATAGTATTTCCTGAAGTATTTACTGAGATAAATCCTCCTGCGTGTTGAATTCTGTCAAAAGAACTTCTGTCAACCACTAAGTCTTTTACAACCGGGAAAGCAGCTGCACGGAATGGCTCGATTGTGATTGTATCACCATCTTTAAACATACGCATGTGTAACTGACAAGTAGTTACTCCTCTGTCTGGTCCGTGAGCTTCTCCATTAATGAATAAAGAACACATTCCGCAAATTCCCTCACGACAATCGTGGTCAAAAGCTACTGGTTCTTCACCATTGTTAATTTGCTGTTCGTTAAATACGTCAAGCATTTCAAGGAATGACATATCAGGTTCGATTCCGTCGATTTTATAATCGACCATTTTCCCTTTATCCTGGGCGTTTTTTTGACGCCATATTTTTAATGTAAGTTTCATAATTTGTTATGGGTTATAAGTTAAGAGTTAAACGTTATAGGGTTACTATTCCATTTTTGTCTTAGCTAAATAATTTATATATCCATTTAATATTGCTTTGGTTCTTTCAAACCGTTCTCTAAATTCTTGCAACAAATCTTCTTCAATATAACTTTCATCTAAAGCAGTAATCATCTGATTTAAAGCTTCGGTCAACGAACCTCTGGCAATTCTGCAAAATTGAATGTTTTCTTGATAATGATATCTTCCAAAACCTTCGGCAATATTATCACTAACAGATCTAGAAGATCGTTTAAGCTGACTTGTTAAGGCATATTTTTCGTCAATTGGAAATTTCGGAAGAATATTTTGAGAAACAAAGATTCTTAATTCTCGTGCTGCTTTCCAGCATTCTAAATCTTCGAATGACTTTAAACTCATAACCCTTAACTCTTATACTTTTATTTATAACTACGTTGAACTAATTTAATGTTTTCGTAATTCAATGGTTCTTTGTGTAATACTGCATCACTTGGTTTTCCTTTGTATTCCCAAGCTGCAACATAAGCAAAGTTATCATCATCACGAAGTGCTTCTCCTTCTTCTGTTTGATACTCCTCACGGAAGTGACCACCACAAGATTCATTACGGTGTAAAGCATCTTTAGCAAACAATTCTCCTAATTCTAAGAAATCGGCAACACGAATTGCTTTTTCTAATTCTTGGTTGAATTCTTTATCAGTTCCAGGTACTCTTACATCTTTATAAAACTCTTCACGTAAAGCAGCAATTTCAACAATAGCTTCGTTCAATCCTTTTTCGTTACGAGCCATACCTACTTTATCCCACATAATTTTACCTAATTTTTTGTGGAAATAATCAACTGAATGCGTTCCTTTATTATTGATAAAGTTAGCAATCAATTCTTTTACGCTTTTCTCAGCTTCTTCAAATTCAGGTCTGTCAGTAGAGATAGGTCCCATTTTGATGTCCGGAGCTAAGTAATCACCAATTGTGTAAGGCAATACAAAGTATCCGTCAGCTAAACCTTGCATCAAAGCAGAAGCTCCCAATCTGTTTGCACCGTGATCTGAGAAGTTAGACTCTCCAATTGAGAAACATCCAGGAATAGTAGTCATTAAGTTATAATCAACCCATGTTCCACCCATTGTATAGTGAACCGCAGGATAAATCATCATTGGGGTTGTATATGGATCCTCGTCTACAATTTTATAATACATTTGGAACAAGTTACCGTACTTACTTTTTACGATTTCAGTTCCTAATTTAGTTACTAAAGCTTTATCATTAACATCTAAACCTTTTACATAAACTGCTTCAGAACCGTAACGTTGAATAGCCGCAGCAAAATCTAAGTAAACTGCCTCACCTGTTTTGTTAACACCAAAACCGGCATCACATCTTTCCTTAGCAGCACGAGACGCAACGTCACGAGGTACTAAGTTACCAAAAGCAGGATATCTTCTTTCTAAGAAATAATCTCTGTCAGCCTCAGCTAAATCAGTTGCTTTTTTCTTTCCTTCACGAATAGCCTGAGCATCTTCTAATTTAGCAGGAACCCAGATACGTCCATCATTACGTAGAGACTCTGACATCAAAGTTAATTTTGACTGGTGATCTCCTGAAACCGGAATACATGTTGGGTGAATTTGAGTATAACAAGGGTTGGCGAAGAAAGCTCCTTTTTTGTGGATTTTCCAAGCTGCAGTAGCATTCGATCCCATTGCATTAGTTGACAAGAAGAAAACGTTTCCGTATCCTCCAGAACCAATAACAACTGCGTGAGCTGAATGTCTTTCAATTTCACCTGTAATTAAGTTACGAGCGATAATACCTCTTGCTTTTCCGTCAATAACTACTAATTCAAGCATTTCGTGACGGTTGTACATTTTAATTTTTCCACGACCAATTTGACGGTTCATTGCAGAATAAGCTCCTAACAATAATTGTTGTCCTGTTTGACCTTGTGCATAAAATGTACGGGAAACCAAAGTTCCTCCAAAAGAACGGTTGTCCAATAATCCGCCATATTCACGAGCCAATGGCACCCCTTGAGCCACACATTGGTCAATAATATTAGCAGAAACTTCAGCTAAACGGTGTACGTTTGCCTCACGAGCACGGTAATCTCCTCCTTTTACAGTATCGTAGAACAATCTGTAAACAGAGTCACCGTCTCCTTTATAATTTTTTGCTGCATTGATTCCCCCTTGTGCTGCAATAGAGTGCGCACGACGTGGTGAATCCTGAAAACAAAATGCTTTTACGTTATATCCTAATTCTGCTAAAGTAGCAGCTGCAGAACCCCCAGCTAAACCTGTTCCAACAACAATAATATCTAAATTACGCTTGTTAGCAGGGTTTACTAAATTAATATGATCTTTATAATTTGTCCATTTGTCCGCAATTGGACCATTTGGAATTTTTGAATCTAATGCCATTATAATTGAATATTAATGATTGAAATGATGAAATAATGCTATAAATACGAATCCTAAAGGAACGATTACAGAAAACCATAACCCGAAATTTTTCATTCCTTTAGTATATTTATTATTTGCTCCTACTGATTGAAAAGAAGAACTAAATCCGTGACGTAAGTGTAATGATAACAATACAAATGACAAACTGTATAAACCAGTACGAACCGGACTTACAAATTTCTCAGCTAATTCATGAGCATATCTCGTTTCATCAGCTGGATTGAATTCTACATATTTATATACAATCTCCGGAACCCAGAAATCATAAAAATGCAATGCTAAAAATGCCAAAATTACTGAACCTGAAATAATCATGTTACGAGAAGCCCAACTTGCATTAGCAGCTCCATTATAACTTGCATATCCTATTGGTCTTGCTTTTTTGTTTTGAATATCCAAAACAAATCCCATGATAAAGTGAAAAATAACACCTACAATAAGAATTGGCTGAATAACAAATTGAATCAAAGGATTCGTTCCCATAAAATGAGACATCGCATTAAAAATGTCGGCACTAATTACCGAAGTCAAATTGATTAAAAAATGCTGCGCTAGGAACAACATCAAAAAAAGTCCTGAAAGTGCCATAGCTACTTTTTTTGCTATTGACGATTTCAATAATCCAGATTTTGCCATAATATTTTAGAATATAATTTAAAAAGTACACAAAAATAATTCAATTAGTAGGTAACTACAACCTTTTCGCTCTTATTTAGAAACGTTATAAAGTTTTTGTTAAAAAACAGCAGTTTTTAAGCCTAAAAATAAAGTTAAATTACTGATATACAATATTATAAATAATTTTATTTTGATCAATAGAAGAAAAAAACTCACAAAAACCAATAAATTATTACCAATCAAAAGCATAAAAATTACACATTTAATAATTTTAAACTTCAAATTCTTTAAAATCAACAAAAAACACAAAATCACGCTATTTTGTGTACTAAAAAAAACAGCTTTTTCAAAGCGTCATTTTATCTTTACGGTCTTAAAAAAATGAAAATGAAAACAGGAATTGACGCAATCTCATTTGACGTTGCTAAACTACATTTACCCATAAAAACATTGGCAGAAGCCAGAAATATAGAACCCGAAAAACTAGAAAAAGGACTCGGATTACTTAAAATGACATTGCCGGATACACATCAGGATACGGTTGTTTTTGCTGCAAATGCGTTGACAAAACTTATTCAGGACAACAAAATAGGCCTAAACGAGATTGCAAGAATATATGTTGGAACCGAAAGCGCTATTGACAGTGCTAAACCTGTTGGTTCTTTTCTTGTTGACCTGATGGAACAAAAATTTGGAGAAAATACTTTATCCGAATGTGATGTGGTTGACTTTACTTTTGCCTGTATTGGCGGTGTCGATGCTATGCAAAACTGTCTTGACTTCATCAAATTAAATCCAAATAAAAAAGCAATTGTAGTCACTACTGATTTTGCAAAATACGATTTGAATTCGACTGGCGAATACACTCAGGGCGCTGGAGCAACAGCAATGTTAATCACAGTCAATCCAAGAATTATTGCTTTCGAAAACAATTGGGCAACAAATACTAAAGGTGTTTTTGATTTTTTCAAACCTTTTAGAACAGTTTCTAAAGAAGCCATTACAGGAAATGCAAATAATGATGTTTGGTTTGACAATCTGGAAAGCAAAATCGAAATCCACAAAGACCAACCTGTTTTTGACGGACAATATTCGAACCAATGTTATATGGATCGAACAAGAAATGCTTATTTTTCATTTAAGAAACTAAAAGAAACTTCTGCTACTTTATACAATTCATGGAGCAGTATCATCATGCACCTGCCTTATTCATTTCAAGGACGCAGAATGCTATCTGAGATTTATACTTTGGATGCACAAAATTCAGTAATTACTGGTAACGAAACTCCAGCTGAATACCAAACTAAATTAAAAGAAACCAGCAAATCTGCAGAATATAAAACTTTTGTCGAAGAAAAATTAATGCCAGCCGAATTAGCTTCTTCATTAATTGGAAATTTATATACAGGTTCAATTTTTATGGGATTTCTTTCGACTCTGGCACATTTTTATGATTCGAAAAAAGAAATTTCAGGAAATACTTTTGGATTCCTTGCTTATGGAAGCGGATCTAAATCGAAAGTATTTGAAGGAACGATTCAGCCCGAATGGAAAGCAGTAATTTCAAATATCAATCTTTTTGAAACCTTAGAAAAAAGTTTCGAAATTGATTTTGAAACTTACGAGAAACTACACAAAAAAGAGCAAAAACAATCTATTCAAACTCCAAAAAACGAATGGGTTTTAGACCGGATAGAAAGCGAAATCCCAAATTTACTGGGGGCCCGCTATTACAAATGGATTGATTAAATTCGTAAAAGCTATATTTTAAGACTTAGACAAAATATCTTTGTCAAAAAAAATTAACCGCAAATTCACAAATTATTATTTTTAATTTGCGAATTTGCGGTTAATTAATTTATAAAGAAACTGATTCAATCTATTTTAGTCTGTGCTAATCTGTGACTAAAATTACAAAAGCAAGCAGCTTTAACTATTAAAATTCCGCAAAATGAAATACCATCAAATTGATCGTAACTTATTTATAAAAAACCGCAGCAAATTTACAGCTCAAATGAAGCCTAAAAGTGTTGCGATTTTTAACTCTAATGATATTTATCCCGTTAGTGCCGACAGTACTTTGCCATTTGCACAACATCGTGATATTTTTTATCTAAGCGGAATCGATCAGGAAGAAAGTATCTTATTGCTTTTCCCGGATGCTCCTTACGAGCACCAAAAAGAGATTTTATTTTTAAAAGAAACCAGCGAATTAATTGCCATTTGGGAAGGAGCTAAATTAACTAAAGAAGAAGCCTTTGCTGTTTCAGGAATTAAAACGGTTCACTGGTTGCAAGATTTCGAAAAGGTATTGGCAGAATTAATGTCGTATTCCGAAACGATTTACATTAATACTAACGAACATTATCGTGCTGCAATTGAAACCGAAACCCGCGAAGCACGTTTTGTAAAATGGTGGAAAGAAAAATACCCAGCTCACGCTGTTGCCAAAAGTAATCCTATTTTACAAAGACTTCGTTCAGTAAAAGAAAGCGAAGAATTAGATTTAATTCAGCATGCCTGTAATATTACCGAAAAAGGTTTTAGAAGAATTCTTTCATTTGTAAAACCTAATGTGATGGAATATGAAATCGAAGCCGAATTCATTCACGAGTTCATTCGCAATCGTTCCAAAGGTTTTGCTTACACGCCAATTATTGCTTCAGGAAATAATGCTAATGTTTTACATTATATCGAAAACAATAAACAATGTAAAGAAGGTGATTTAATATTACTCGATGTTGCTGCTGAATATGCTAATTATTCCAGTGATTTAACCCGAACCATTCCTGTTTCCGGACGTTTTACCGAAAGACAAAAAGCAGTTTACAACGCTGTTTTAAGAGTAAAAAATGAAGCTACAAAAATGCTGACTCCGGGAACACTCTGGAAACAGTACCAGACAGAAGTTGGTAAAATCATGTCGTCAGAATTATTAGGTTTAGGACTTTTAGACAAAGCCGATGTTCAGAACGAAAATCCCGATTGGCCAGCTTATAAAAAATATTTCATGCACGGGACTTCACATCACATGGGATTAGACACCCATGATTACGGATTATTACACGAACCTATGCAGGCTAATATGGTTTTTACCGTTGAGCCAGGAATTTACATCCCAGAGGAAGGTTTCGGAATTCGTATTGAGGATAATGTTGTTATTCAGGAAAAAGGTGAAGCATTTAATTTGATGAAAAATATCCCGATTGAAGTGGAAGAAATTGAGAGTTTGATGAACAGTTAGTGTTCCGTTTTTAGTTCTCAGTACTCAGTACTAAGTACTCAGTTCATATAAATAAAACAAAAACGGCTCACAATAAATTATAAACCGTCTTTTATTTTCTACATCTAAAAAAGAAATTTATGACTCATCTTTAGTACTACGAACTAGACTTATACCAGACATGAAAAATACAATTCCAAGTATTCCATAAACAATTAATGCTTTTACATCTCTAGTTTCTCCAGACGTCCCGGTAAACAATACAGCTGTATAAATTAAACCTACAATACCTAAAATTGTAAGTAATCCTCCGAAAAATCTTTTAAGATTCATGATATTTAGTTTTAATATTTCTAATCAAATTTACTATCATATATTTTTAAAACATTACACAATTACCTAAATTAATTATATGATTCACAGAAGATTAACCAATAAAAAATCCCTTAACAATTTTCATCATTAAGGGATCTTTTCAACTTTATTACTTGGTTTATTCTCCAATTTTAGCAATTTGCACATCTAATGCAAATTTTCCTGCTGCTTCATTTTCATTGATTAATTCGAAAAACTCTAAAGCTCTACGTGCGTTTTTCTCCTCTTCTCTTTGTTCAGCAACATACCACATCATGAAATCTTCTGTAGCATAATCATTTTCTGCTCTACATTTTGCAATTACTTTATTAACTGCTTTAGTTACAGCGATTTCATTTTGCAAAGCAATTTCAAATACTTCTCTAAAAGAAGCAAATTCCTGTTGCACTTCGGCAACAGCAGGTGTAATTGCAATTCCACCCATATCTGTAATATATTTAAAAACTTTTAAAAAGTGCTCACGCTCTTCTTCAGCTTGTTTGTATAAATATTCAGCTGTATTAGCGTATCCGTTTCTGTCTAACCAAGCTGCCATAGCTAAATACTTATTAGAAGCATCGCTTTCAATTTTAGCTTGTAAGTTTAATATTTGTTCGATTCCTTCTGACAGGGAAGTAGTATTTCTTAGTAGATCTTTCATGACGTTTAGATTTTATAATTCAAAATTACAAAAACTTAAACGATATGAGCAAACCTATGAGAAATTTGAATTTATTCTAAGTAAAATCAAGCTAAGTTTGCGATTAATACATCGCAAAGCATTGAATTCAAACTCAGGGTAAATTTAGTTCCATTTAATAATTCTCTAAGCTGAACTATTTCGCAAATGGTAAGATTACGTGAGAAATTTTTCTTTGTAGTTTCGATCAATTGTGCATCTGACTGATCTGATAAATCATAAAGCATATTCATAATATCAACGCTGTTCACTTTTCTTTGAAAAATCAAGAAATCCTGAACTTTATAGCTGGAAACAGTGTCAACAAAGTTTACAACGATACTATCAGTTGTATCACATTGGTAAGTATAACCTTTTTCAGTTTCAAATAAAACGTTACTTGTTAAATCACTAATTTGCTTCATTGTTATCAATAATAATGGTGCAAATTTATATAAATTAAATGAATTACACCAATAATTAAGACTCATTTAAAATAACATTTATTGCTTTTAGCGTTAAAAATATCAAAAAATGAATTTCTAATACAACTTATATCTTATTTGAAATCCTTTATAAAATCTTATTTTTGCATAAACAAATAGTCAATTGAGCCAGATAAAATATAAAAACACCACAATTTCATACACAGATATTGGAAAAGGAACCGCTGTAGTTTTACTTCATGGTTTTCTGGAAAACCAAACAATGTGGAATACCTACATTGAAACTTTTGCTAAAAAAAATCGGGTGATTACTATTGATTTATTAGGTCATGGCGCAACAGAATGTATGGGATATATTCATTCTATGGAAGACAATGCCGATGTAGTTCATGCTGTTTTAAACAAACTACATCTTCGTAAAGCCATATTTGTAGGGCACTCCATGGGCGGTTATGTTGCTTTGGCTTTCGCCGAATTATTTCCGGATTACGTAAAAGGACTGGTTTTATTAAATTCTACTTCCAGAGCCGACAGCGACGAAAGAAAAGCAAACCGGGATCGGGCGATTAAAGCTGTAAAACAATCTTTTTCTAACTTTATTTCTTTGTCAATTGCGAATTTATTTAGCGAAGAAAACCGAGAAAGATTTAAAAGAAATATTGAATTAGTAAAAACTGAAGCTTTAAAAACACCCTTACAAGGAATTGTTGCTTCACTAGAAGGAATGAAAATCCGTATGGATCGCGAAGTTTTGCTGCATTTAACACCTTACCCAAAAATGCTGATTCTTGGCAAAAAAGATCCTGTGTTAAATTATGAAGAAACCATAGAACAAATTGAAGACACCGAAGTTCAATTAATCACTTTCCCTGACGGACACATGAGCCATATTGAAAACGAACCAGAATTGACTCAGGTACTATTAGATTTCTTCAAAAAACTCTAGACTTTTTCCTCAAACGGAATCGTTTCATCTAAAATTTCTTTTAGTAATAATACAATTTGTTCGAGATAATTAGTCATTATTTCATTATTTATAATCTGCTGAATCTCTTTATCTTCTTTGAAAACAAAAGGTAAAAAACCCGATTTTAAATTTTTAAAAGATATAATTCCTGCTTCAATAGGCTTCCCGTTAGCCTCTTGTTCATACATAAAAGCGTAAGCTAAAACCTGAATAATTTTATCGCTTTTAATTTCCTGCGTTAATCCGTTCCAGGATTTTAAAATCACATTTGTTTTATCGACTTTTCCTGTTTTATAATCAATAATTCGAATATTTCCGTTACGCTCTTCAATTCGATCTACATTTCCTTTTATCAAAACAGGAAATGGTAAACCGGGATGATTCAAAGTACGTTCGAATGTTTTTTCTAAAGCAATAATCTTAATGGCATCACCGTCTTTTATACTTACTAATTCTACTCTCAGGAAATTTGAAACATTACGTTTAGCTACTTCAAACGCAAGCAAATTACGTCCTTTTTTAATTTCTCCTTCTTTATAAACAAGCTTAAATTGTTTTAAAACCTCAGCATCAATAAGACTAAAACAGTTTTCAATATCTTTTTCAGAAATGAATTCCCCAATAAAAGGCGTATATAAAGCCAACAAAGTTTCGTGAATAATCGTTCCTAAAGTATTCAAAGCTATATTCTCTTCTACTTCTTCTACTTCTCTAATTCGCAAAATTTTCTGAAAATAAAACTGAATTGGATTTCGTATATAACTCGTCAATGCCGATGGCGAAAAACCTTCATTAGCAATTATTCTCAACCGTTCCATTACCGATGATGATTTTTCAATTACTAATGGCTTATAAGCAGTTTCAGGTAAAACAGCATTATAAATTTCATGTGACACATTATGATTTGCCTGTTTTTCGACTTCTAACTGGGTAATAAATCGGCTTTTTTCTCCGGCATCGAGTCCTTCACTTTCGGTATTGTATAGCAAATAAATATTCTTTGCTCTTTGTAATAAATGATAAAAATGATAGGTATAAATAGCGTCTTTTTCTTTAAAAGTAGGTAATCCTAATTCTCGTTTCACATCATACGGAATGAAAGAGTTTTGCGATTTCCCTGCCGGAAATTTACCTTCATTCATTGAAGTCACAATGACGGTATCAAAATCAAGAACACGGCTTTCCAGAACTCCCATAATTTGCAAACCACTTAATGGTTCTCCTTCAAAAGAAACCTCGACCAAATCAATTACTTGCTTATAAATAGCATGAAGAGTTTCTATTTTATCAATATGCTGATGTTTCGAATAATAATTAATCAGCTTATTAATTACTTTAAAAATGGCAAAAACAAAGGTCTTGGCTATTTTTTCCTCTTCATTATCATTACTCAAATTATTTTTTATTGTCAATAATAATTTTGACACTGTTTCTAAAACAGCAATTGAACCATTTTCCCATTTTTGAAATAACAACAAAAATAAGTCCGTTGGTTTTTCATTTAATTCTATCAGCTTTTGATAACTGATAAAAGTATAATTATTACTATTGATTCGGTTTACCAATGCAGTAGTTTGAGCATAAGGTTCCACCAAAGGATGTGTCAAAACATCTAAAACATCTTTATAATAAAACACATAACTTTTTGCATTTCTGGACAAAGCATTTGTATGCATTTTAAATAATTTAGCAATCAATATCTGAGCTGGATTATTTTTACCCGAATACCCCATAGTAATATTTAATGCTCCAACTGTTGATGGCAGAGAGTATAAAAGCGGAACTAAAAGATTTTCTTCTCCTAGAACAATTGCCACTTTGTCTAATGAAGTCGTTGGATTTTCATTAATAATATTTTCAATAATACTTCCTGTAATTTTGGCCTGACCAATGCTTTTTGGTGTTCCAATAATCTGGATATTTTTTGATTGCGAAAAATCATCTACAATCCATTCGAAAGGATTTGACTTATAATGTTTCCAATTTTCCTTAAATCTTCGTAAAAACAAAGCAGCATCATGATAAGGATCATTTAAAAAAACCTGATCGGCATCCCAAAATATCTGAGCCTTATTATCAGCAATAAGATGTTGGATAATTTTTTCTTCAGATGCATTTAAAGCATTAAAACCGGCAAAAACAAACTGTTCTTCATTAATAGTATTTGAAAAATGATTCAAATTCCGAACTGCTTCACGGTAAATTAATCCTTGATAACCTACTCCTTTATTTAGCAAATGACTGTATAATGTCTGGTAATAAAGCGGTAATAATTTCCAAAAATCAATATATTTTTCAAGTAATGTAGTTTTATTTTCTACTTCAATCCCCCATTTTTTAATATCTTCAATATCTTTCAAATAAGATAAAACATGAGTTGAATCCAGTAAATAGCGATCAATTTCATTAAAATCCTGCAATAATGTTTTAGCCCAATTTGCAAACAACTCAAACGATTGCTGGTTTGATTTATCCGTTACAGACAAATACACTTCATAAAATTCAAACAGTAATTCTATAGGATCGATAGCCCGAATCTTTGCAATATCCTGAATAAAATCTTCGATACTAATAATTTTTGGCGCAAAAATATTTTTATCAACTTGCTTCTTAAGCGCTTCAATCAAAAAAATCTTAGCACGTTTATTAGGCAAAACCACAATTGTGTTTGCTAATTTCTCTGAATATTTTTCGATTAAAACCTGAGCGATTTTATCTAAAAAAGTAGTATTTATCATTTTATAAAAATAAAAAAAACGCCCCGATAAATCGGGGCGTTTCCTATAATTATTTAGAAGAAATTATTTGATTAATTTCACTTCAGTTCTTCTGTTTAATGCTTTACCAGCAGCAGTTTTGTTAGTTGCAACCGGCATAGTTTCACCGTATCCAACTGATTTAATTTTGCTTGCAGAAACACCTCTTTCAATCAATGCATTTGAAACTGCAGCAGCTCTAGCCTCAGAAAGTTTTTGGTTAAATGCATTAGAACCATCGCTATCAGTATGTCCTTCAATTAAGAACTCAGAATTTGCATAGTTTTTAAGAACACCAGCCATTGCATCTAATCTCTTAGGAACATCAGCATCTTTGAATGTAGATTTACCAGAATTAAAGTAAATAAATCTAGCTTGAGATTTTAATTGATCCATAACTTCTGGAGTTACTTCTGGACAACCTTTATTACTAGCCGGACCAGCAACATTAGGACAAGCATCATCTTTATCAGCTACTCCGTCTCCATCAGTATCTGGCCAAGGACAACCTGCATTTTCTTTAGGACCAGCAACATTAGGGCATTTATCATTTTTATCAGCCACTCCGTCGTTATCAGCATCAGGACAACCTTTTAAAGAAGGTAAACCAGCAACATCCGGACAAGCATCATCTTTATCAGCTACTCCATCACCGTCAGTATCAGGACAACCATTAAATGCTGCTAAACCAGCAACTTCTGGACAAGCGTCTTCAGAATCAACAATTCCATCTCCGTCAGTGTCTGGACATCCGTTGAATTGTTTTAAACCAGCAACTTCCGGACAAGCATCATCTTTATCATATATTCCATCACCATCAGTATCTTTTCCTCCAAATTTGAAAACAATACCTGCTGTGTGTTGAAAGTGAGAACGTACTAAAGGATTATCATTATCAAATGCTTTCTTGTAAGAAGTTCCAAGTGCTAAACCAACATTTTCAGTAAACCAAAAAGTTAATCCTGCACCAGCATTTACAGTTCCAAAGCTACTATCCCCTAAGAAAGTATATCCTCCACCTAAGTGTAAACTTGGATCAACAACTTTAGAATTAATTAGCTCCATGAAACTATATCTCACTTTACCATCAATTCCATAATACATTAAGTCTCCTGGATTAGTTACAACATAACCACGAGAATCATGTCCTGGAGCAGTAGGATTGAAAGTAACTAATTTATCAATTTTATTAACCGAACCCTGAAGTCCAAAAGAGAAACCACTACCAATGTAACGAGATACACTTAAGTAAGATACAGAAGGAAGAATATTCCAGTTATTTTTTACATCAAATGGTTGTGAAAAATGACGATCCAACCAGTTGTTACCACCACCTGCGCTTGTTTTTGTATCAACCGCATTTACTCCAAATTCAATTGCCCACGGATTGTTACTGTCTTGTGCCTGAGAACTTATCCCCATCACCATCATTACAGCAACAAATAGTTTGTTTAGATGTTTCATACTTATTTTTTTTAATTACAATTTAGTTAATTATTAACAAAAGTAACTCCTAATTATTGAATTACAAAACAGAATGTTAAAAAAACCTTATATAATTCCCATATTGATACTTATCAAATGCAGTAAAAAAATTATAAAAAATAGTAAGAAAACTCAATACAATCAAAGGAAATTTGGTCGTATCATATTATATAAATTAACTTGAAAAAATTTAAAAAAATAACAAGTTTTTTTCTGTTAAAAATAAAATTTTAAGGTTTTTTCTTTCGTAATTTATTTAAAAGTGTTTAACTTCTATTTTCTCGCTAATGTATACTAATATTTTTTTCTCAACATAAAATCCCATTAACTCAATCGCATCCTGATAGTCTTGTAACTGTTTCTGATATTTTGAATTATGAACTCCAGTTTTGTAATCTAATAAAAGAACTTTTTTGTCTTTTGTAATCACCATTCTATCCGGTTTTATAATTCTTCCTGCTTTTTGAATAATGGTTTGTTCATTTAAAACTTCATTTTCTTCTGTAAAAAAGACTTTTAATTCGTTATGATTTACGATTTCCTGAATCGTATTAAAAACCAAATCTTTTTGAGTTGAATTTATCAAACCATTTTCAATAGCTCTACTTATAGCTAAACCAACATCATTTTTTGTTTTTACAAAAGATAAGATTTCATGAATTACATTTCCATACTCAATAGATTCCTGTTGATGTGTTCCCCACATTAAAGCTTCTTTTTGCGCAATTTTAATATTCTTAGGGTCTAATGTTTGCTCAACAATTCCAATATTTTTAGATGTATCAAGGTATTTACTTGCTGATGAAATTTTAGTTTTATTTCCAAATTCATACTCAAACAACTCCTCCTCAAAAACTCCTTTATTCATCAAATAATTAATAAAAAAAGTACACATGTTATTTTTAGGAATTTCACCTTTTTTAGACAAATTCATATTCGAAATAACATATAATTGTTCTTCTGCACGAGTTAGAGCAACATACAACACATTAACATTATCTAATAATTCCTCTTGCTTTTTTTGGTCATAAATTGATTTAGCTCCTTCACCAAATCCTTCTACAGCACTACTATTATCAATCAATACCTTTGGCAAACCTAAGTCCATTTCTTCTGCATCGAGCCACAATTTATCTTTTGGTTTTCTATTATAATCTTCCTCAGCAAAAGGCATGATTACCACCGGAAACTCTAATCCTTTCGATTTATGAATGGTCATAATTCGAACCGCATTATTTCCTTCCGGCGAAGGAATACTGAATTTCTCTCCATTTTTGTCCCAAAAAACCAAAAAATCAGCTATTCCGGCCTGATTTCGTACATCACGCTCTAAAACAATATCTAAGAAATATTGAATATAAGCATTCCCTTTTTGATTAGTATTAGAAAGAAACTTTGAAACAATTATCTCAACCGCTTCATAAAGCGACTTTTTTCGAATGTTTTGAAATGAAAGCGAAATATCAAATTGCATAAGCCATTTTTCAAAATCGGCTTCTTGTCTCTGTTCCATTCCTTTTGCAATAAAATCATGAACAGCTAATTGATCCTGAATATTTTCGGCAACATAATACAAGAAAAAGGCTTTCGACTCTAAATCGGCATTATTTTTAAGATATTTTAAAAGATGAATGATAAAACGTACCTCAGTTGCATTTTGAATCATTAAAGTTTCTGAAGACAACAAAGGAATATTTTGCTCCGTCAAATAATTTGCAATTGCAATTCCTTCACTTCTTTTACGGGTCAGGATCACAATATCCTTATATTGAAAACCTTCTTGTAAAACTTTATGAATAGTATTTAAAGTAGCCAAAACATACAATTCTGTCTTATCCAAAACTTCTTCTTCATTGTCTTCAGCTACCTCAGTTTTTGGGATAAAAGAAATATTGATATAACCTCCTGTCTTATCATTTGTATGCTGATAACTGTGGTTTTCATATAAATTTTTATAATCTAAATGCTCAAATTCAGAAGAAATTAATCTAAAGAAATCATTATTGAATTCTATTATTTGCGAATAGGAACGATAATTTTTATCTAAATGCTCTAACTTTTTATCTGGATTGTTAAACGGATTTACCTCCTTACTTAATTCTATAAACTGTTCAGCTTTTCCGCCACGCCAACGGTAAATCGATTGTTTTGGATCACCAACAATCATTAAAGTTCCTTTATTTCCATAATCGTCCTGACCTGAAAGTGCATTATCAATCAACGGAATCAGATTTTGCCATTGCATCTCCGACGTATCCTGAAACTCATCAATAAAAAAATGACGGTAACGCTCGCCCAGTCGTTCGTATATAAAAGGAGCTGGCTGGTTTTGAATTTCGCGATGAATGATAGCATTAAATTCAGATATTGAAAGTACATTTTGCTCTTCCTGAATTTTAGCCAATTCATTACTTACCGTGTTCAACAATGAAAGTGGGGTTATATTTTTAAGGAAAGCTTTATAAAAATCTCTTTTTTCGAAATTTTCATAAATCGTTTCCATAATTTGCAAAAGTTCCGGAATTAGATTTTCGATTATAGCCCGATCCTTAGCCGTTTTATTAATTTTTATATCCTCAAATTCGTGGTAGGTTTTATTTTTTGGATTAAATTTTCCATCTACAATACTTTGAATATGTTTAGGAAAATAAGCTCCTGAAAATGATTTTACATCAATTCCGTTATTATCAATTAAAAGCAATGCGTTTTCGGCAAAAACTACGTTTTCTTTTTCTAAATCCTTACAAACGGCGATTAATTTCTTTTTAATTTCAACAAATTCAGTTATAGTTTTATCCTGAAATTGCAGAATCTCATTTCGATTATTTTCATTCAAAACCAATTTTCCTGTTTCCATTATTTCTCTCGAAATATCCCAGGATTTATCATCATCGGTTTTTTCCATCGTAAAATCGATGAGCAACTTCGTTAGAGTTTCGTCTTCACCCGCCTGAGCAATAATGGCATCTATGGCTTCAGTCAATAAATTTTCGGTGTCCAAAGTCACTTCAAAAGTCATCGGTAAATTCAAATCGTGTGCAAAAGCACGAATGACTTTATGTGTGAATTTATCAATAGTCGAAATATCAAAAGCTGCATAATTATGAATAATATGCTTGATAATTTGCTGTGATTTAGTTTTAATCTGAATCAGCGAAAGTTGGGTAGCTATAGCCAAATCCCGCATTAAATCCTGAGCTTTTACAGAAGGTTCATCCTTAGCAAATTCAGACAAACTGCCCACAATACGGCTTTTCATTTCGTGTACCGCCTTATTGGTAAAAGTAATGGCCAGAATATTACGATAAGCATCATTCTTTGGGGAAGTCAGAATGATTTTCAGGTATTCTTTGACTAAAGTATAGGTTTTTCCGGAACCTGCCGAAGCGTCGTATATTGAAAAAGAGTGTCTTTGCATAAGTTTTTGTTGTTGATTACCCAAAACCCTAGCCCCGGTAGAAGCGGCATCCTCTTGTATTGCGTTAGCAAATACAAGAGATAGAGCGGATAACGGGAAATAGCTCCTAAAAAATCAGAAACTATAAAATTGCATTTTTAATGCTTAAAAGTAGTATTTTTGCAGTATGGAAACAAACAGACAAAAAAAAATAGGCGGAGTTATCCAAAAAGATTTGGTGGATATTCTTCAGGGTGAAGTGAGAAAAAATGGTGTTAGTAACTTAGTTATTTCGGTATCTAAGGTATCGGTGACTACTGATTTATCTGTGGCTACCGTATATTTAAGCATTTTTCCTCAGGAAAAAGCGCAAGAAACTTTAAACGGAATTAAATCGAATACTACATTGATTAAACACGATTTAGCACAACGCGTTCGTAAACAATTACGCCGGGTTCCTAATCTGGTTTTCTTTATTGACGACTCTTTAGATTATATCGAAAAAATTGACAACGCTTTGAAAAACCAGGAAAATCCAATTGAAAACAGGGATTTATTAGAAAAAAGAAGACAGTTTTAGCAATTGAATTTTCCACTTTACATAGCCAAACGCTACATTCGTAGCAATAGCAAAAACAACGCTATTAACATTATTAACCGTATCGCAAGTATGGGAATTATTGTTGGCGCTATGGCTTTATTCGTGGTTTTATCGGTTTTTAGCGGATTGAAAGTTTTTAGTCTTTCGTTTAGTAATGACATTGATCCTGATTTAAAAATTTCGAGCACTTTAGGTAAATCTTTTTTTATTACACCTGAACAAGAAGCTGAAATAAGGAAAATAAATGGCGTTGTTTCTTATTCTAAAATTATTGAAGAACGTGTTTTATTTACTTTTGATAATAAACAAGAAGTAACTTATCTTAAAGGTGTTGACACCAACTACAATAAAGTTAACGATGTCAATAAAATTATCTATAACGGACAATGGCTTGAAAAAAACACGCTTCAGGTGGTTGTAGGTTTTGGTTTTGTTCAAAAACTTTCCTTAGGATTATTGGATTTCAACAAACATCTGGAAGTTTTAGTTCCAAAAGCAGGTAAAGGGACTATTGAAAGTGCCGAAGATGCTTTTAATAAATCGGAGATTTTCCCGGTAGGAATTTATGCGATTAACGAAGATTTGGATTCTAAATACGTCTTTGCTGACTTAGGCTTAGCTCAGGAATTATTAGAATACAAAAGCAATCAAATTTCGGGAATTGAACTTAAAGAAAAACCTAATGCCGATGAAATTGCAATTATCAATCAGTTAAATACTATTTTTAAAGGAAAAGTAACGGTAAAAAACAGAGCACAACTCAATGAATCGCTTTATAAAATGCTGAATACCGAAAATATTGCTGTGTATTTAATTTTTACTCTTGTAATAATTGTGGCGCTTTTTAACCTGATTGGAGCTTTGATTATGATGATTCTTGACAAAAAAGGAAATCTAAAAACACTTTTTAATCTGGGAGTTGAAATTAAAAACTTACGCAAAATATTCCTGCTACAAGGCACTTTACTAAGTCTTTTTGGCGGCCTTATCGGATTGACCCTTGGAATCGTAATTGTACTTTTACAACAACATTTTGAATGGGTCATGATAACTCCAACACTAGCTTACCCAGTAGTTTTTTCGATAGAAAATGTACTAATTGTTATGCTTACAATTGTTTCTCTAGGCTTTATCGCTTCATTAATAGCCAGTAGTCGTGTGAGTAAAAAGTTGTTGGATTAGAAATTATAATTTTCATTCTTTACACCACTTCGTAACCTGCATAAGCCTGAGTAATCTCATCTAAAACAGCAAATAACTCTTCAGGATGATCCAGCGTAACTAATTTTTGTTTGTAGGTTTTAAACGAATGGATTCCTTTAAAATAATTCGTATAATGCGGTCTGGTTTCAACAATTCCTAATCGCTCACCTTTCCAGTCCATTGCCCAGGTTAAGTGATTGCGAACAGCTTCTACTCTGTCGGCAACTGTAGGTTTTGCTAAATGTTCACCAGTTTTAAAATAATGCTTGATTTCGTTAAAAATCCATGGATAACCAATAGCAGCACGACCTATCATGATTCCGTCGATACCGTATTCGTTTTTATACTGTAATGCTTTTTCAGGCGAATCAATATCTCCATTTCCGAAAATTGGCATCGTAATTCTTGGGTTGTTTTTCACTCTTGCAATATGCGACCAGTCTGAATGACCTTTGTACATTTGGGCACGGGTACGAGCATGAATACTCAAAGCGGCAACACCAATATCCTGTAAACGCTCAGCCACCTCATCGATGTTAATCGAACTATCATCCCAACCCAAACGGGTTTTTACCGTAACAGGCAAATGAGTACTGTCGATAACAGCTTTCGTTAAACGAATCATCAAATCGACATCTTTCAAAACTCCGGCACCGGCACCTTTACAAACTACTTTTTTTACCGGACAACCAAAGTTAATATCAATCAAATCCGGATTTACAGTAGAAACAATTTTTGACGAAAGTGCCATTGCTTCTTCATCACCACCAAAAATCTGAATTCCAACAGGACGTTCGTAATCAAAAATATCCAGTTTCATTCGGCTTTTAATCGCATCACGAATCAAACCTTCAGAAGAAATAAATTCAGAATACATCATATCAGCTCCGTGCATTTTACACAAACGACGAAATGGCGGATCGCTCACATCTTCCATTGGTGCAAGTAACAGTGGGAAATCCGGTAATTCTATGTTGCCTATCTTAATCATCTTCTGAAATTTGCTGCAAAAATACGGCTTTCATACAATTCTAAAAAATTTTCTTCTCAGTAAGGTATTTCCAATAGCGTTTTGGCACATGTTGTAAGTGAAGTTTGCTGTTTTTTCGCTCCTTAATATTCGTGTGATCAAAATATTCCCACCAAAGTTTCTGGTAATTAAGTTCAGTTTCTGAAAACACCTGATTGTTTTTATCATTTAAAGATTTTATGTCCAAATCCATCGAAACAATTTCAACATCATTTAAATCATAATACACTCCATATTTTCTTCGTAAATCATAAATGAGCCACTTTTGATCCTGATAACGGTTTTTAAAATGCCGGATTATTAAAGTCAGAACATCAAAATCGGGATCAATTTTAGCAAAATAAATTCCGTCTTTCAATTGTTCAAATCGAATAAAAGCTTCCATTCGGTGTTTTTCTCGCCCAACACTTTTTGTTATTTGTGCAATTTGCAAAACCGAATCTCTGGAATAATTTTTCAGCACATTAACTCCAGGATTTTCTACCGAATAATTAATTACATCAAACAATAAATCTTCTACATTTTCCTTTTCAGAAAGAAAAGTATAAATCAAATTTCGAACACCTTCAGCTCCTAATTGTGAATTTAATTTTTTAATTACCCGATCTGATTTTACATTATCGGTTATAATTTCGATTGAGCTTGCAAATAAATATTGCTGATTATTCTCTGCCTTAATAATTTTTGGACTCGAATATTTGAACTCGTAAATCTCAAAAATGGCGGTCAAAAAACCTTCAAAAGTACTATCGTAAGAAAGCAGCGTCATTGAGTAGCGATAATTGGTTATCAAACGGTTTTTCGAATTTGGACTTCATGTCTGTCAGAATAATTTCTTTTAGATTCAAGGCTTCCAGGAATTTTAAATGCGTATTTTCATTACTAACCGAAATAAAATATTTGGCCCGATTTACCGAAACTCCTATTTTCTTAAGATGTTCCATCGTTAAATTTTGAAATCTTCTGGCATGAACAATCTTGTGTGCCGATTTTACTCCAATTCCCGGAACACGCAAAATCATTTCTAAAGGTGCATGCTGAATAATTACTGGAAATTGAGTAATATTTCGTAAAGCCCAACCCATTTTTGGATCGACTTCTAAATCCAGAAACGGATTTGATTTTTCCAAAATTTCATTGGCTTTAAAACCATAAAAACGCATCAGCCAGTCGGCCTGATACAATCTGTTTTCACGAATTAACGGAACTTGTGTCCCAATAGCAGGCAATCGTGTATCATTAGAAATAGGCACATAACCCGAATAATACACTCGCTTCATGTTGAAATTATTATAAAAATGATCGGCAACGTGAATGATTTGAAAATCATTTTCCTGTGTTGCGCCTACAATCACCTGCGTACTTTGTCCTGCCGGAGCAAATTTTGGCGTGCTCTTAAATTTTTTCTTTTCTTCTTTGTATTGAATGAGCTCATTTTTCACAAATCCCATTGGCTTAATCATATCCTGATGATTTTTGTCAGGCGCCAATAATTTCAACCCCGATTCGGTAGGAATTTCTAAATTCATACTCAATCTATCGGCATATAAACCCGCTTCACGCATTAAATCATCGGACGCTCCAGGAATACTTTTTAGATGAATGTATCCGTTAAATTTATGTTCCAAACGTAATTTTTTAGCAACACGAACCAAACGTTCCATCGTATAATCGGCATTTTTGAAAATTCCGGAACTTAAAAACAAACCTTCAATGTAGTTCCTTCGATAAAAATTGATGGTTAAATCGACCACTTCTTCGACAGTAAAAGCAGCGCGCTCAATGTCGTTACTTTTTCTGGTAACACAATAAGCACAATCGTATATACAAAAATTAGTCAGCAAAATTTTTAGCAATGAAACACATCGTCCATCTTCAGTATAGGTATGACAAATTCCAGACGCTGACGAATCTCCAAGACCTTTGTTAGTATTTTTACGATTTCCACCACTGGAAGAGCAGGACACATCATACTTGGCTGCATCGGCTAAAATTTCCAGTTTTGCTTTTAATTTATCGTAATTCAAAGGAAAGATTTTAGAATTTTGGGTTAACAAAGTTAGCTAAAATTCAGTGCTTAAATTTCTAATTTTGGTTAAATAATTTCCAAAATTTAATGAATTTCAAATTCGCAAATTGTTAAAAACTTTAGCTTATCTTTGCAGCTTAAATGCTATGGCATTTGGTTTTAAAATTGACAGATACAGAAGATGAAGCATATTAGAAATTTTTGCATTATTGCGCATATTGACCACGGAAAAAGCACCCTGGCTGACCGTTTACTTGGGGCAACTCAAACCGTTACGGCTCGTGAAGAAAAGGCTCAACTACTAGACAATATGGACCTGGAACGTGAGCGTGGAATCACGATTAAAAGTCACGCAATCCAAATGGAATATAAATACAAAGGCGAAGAATATATTCTAAACCTAATTGATACTCCGGGTCACGTAGATTTCTCTTATGAGGTTTCCCGATCTATTGCTGCTTGTGAAGGTGCACTTTTAATTGTAGATGCTGCACAAAGTATTCAGGCGCAAACTATTTCGAATTTATATCTGGCTTTAGAAAATGATCTGGAAATTATTCCGGTTTTGAATAAAGTAGATTTACCATCAGCTAATCCTGAAGAGGTAAGCGATGATATTATCGATTTATTGGGCTGTAAACTTGAAGATATTATTCATGCTTCGGGAAAAACCGGTTTTGGTGTTGAAAACATTTTAGCTGCCATTATCGAAAAAATTCCTGCTCCAAAAGGAGAAAAAGAAGAACCTTTACAAGCTTTGATTTTCGATTCTCACTACAATCCGTTTCGTGGAATTGAGGTAATTTTCCGTGTAATGAACGGAGAAATCAAAAAAGGTCAAAAAATTAAATTCATGGCTACAGGCAATGAATATTTTGCTGATGAAGTAGGAACACTGAAATTAAACCAAGTTCCTAAAAATGTGATTTCAACAGGAGATGTTGGTTATTTAATCTCAGGAATCAAAGAAGCCAAAGAAGTAAAAGTAGGAGATACCATCACCGATGCTAAAACTCCTACCACTAATATGATTACTGGTTTTGAGGATGTAAAACCAATGGTATTTGCCGGAATTTATCCGGTTGACACCGAAGATTACGAAGACCTTAGAGCTTCGATGGAAAAATTGCAGTTAAATGATGCTTCATTAGTATTTAGTGCCGAAAGTTCTGCAGCTTTAGGTTTTGGTTTCCGTTGTGGATTCTTAGGAATGTTGCACATGGAAATTATTCAGGAACGTTTAGAGCGTGAATTTAACATGACTGTAATTACCACAGTTCCTAACGTTTCTTATTTGGCTTACACTAAAAAAGAGCCAGATACAGCCATCATAGTAAACAACCCTAGTGATTTACCTGATGCTACAAAGTTAGACCGCGTAGAAGAGCCTTATATCAAAGCAACAATTATTACCAAAGCTGATTTTGTGGGTAACGTAATGAGTTTGTGTATTGAAAAACGTGGACAAATTACAAACCAAACCTATTTGACAACCGAACGTGTTGAATTAAATTTCGATATGCCATTGGCTGAAATTGTATTCGATTTTTACGATAGATTAAAAACGGTTTCTAAAGGATATGCTTCATTTGATTATTCTCCAATAGGAATGAGAGAATCAAAATTAGTTAAAATGGATATTTTGCTAAATGCGAATCAACTGGATGCGCTTTCAGCATTAATTCACGCTGATAACGCCTATACTATTGGTAAAAAGATGTGTGAAAAATTGCGTGAATTAATTCCGCGTCAGCAATTTGAAATCCCGATTCAGGCTTCGATTGGAGCTAAAATTATTGCTCGTGAAACCATCAAAGCACTTCGTAAAGACGTTACTGCAAAATGTTACGGTGGGGATATTTCGCGTAAACGTAAACTTTTAGAAAAACAGAAAAAAGGTAAAAAACGTATGCGTCAGGTAGGAAACGTAGAGATTCCTCAAGAAGCATTTATGGCTGTACTTAAATTAAATGATTAATTTTTTTTCTAGAAAGCAGAGAAAAGAATATAGAATAAAGAGAAAACCTGATGATGAAAATTGTCAGGTTTTTTTGTTTAGATTATTTTGAATATTTTTTTCACTAACTTTGTTATTATGGAAACTATAAAACTAAATATCGATTTGAGCCTCAATCAATTGATTGAAGCTATTAAACAACTGTCACCTAAAGACAGATTAAAAATTAATGATGTTATTTGGAATGATAATATAGAAATCCCTGTTGAACATCAAAAAATAGTTTTAGATAGAATGGCGAAATCCAAAGCAAATCCTAAAAGACTTTTGGACTGGGATGAAGTTTCTAAAAATCTATAACTAATTGAGTTATCATTTAAAAATAGATGAAGATGCATTCAAAGATATTCAAGATACTTTTGAATGGTATGAATTACAATTAAAAGGATTAGGTTTACGCTACAAAACACAAACCAAGAAGCAAATTAATGATTTAAAAAAAGATCCTTATCTGTTTTCAATAAAATACAATAGTATTCGCTGTCGAAAAATTGAAAAATTTCCTTTTCTTATTCATTATGAAATTAATGAAGAAACTAAAACAGTCACAGTATTCGCAATTTTTCACACTTCCAGAAATCCAGAAATTTGGAAAAGAAACAATAAGTAGAAGTACTTCTGTTTTACATTTTTGAAATGTATCTTAGCTTCTCAAAAGCTTAGTAACTCAGAACCTTCTAAAAAATGGACGAAACCCCAAAACGATTTGACCGTATTGTTGCTATTTTGATTCAATTACAGTCCAAAAAGATTGTAAAAGCACAGGAATTGGCTAATCGGTTTGATTGTAGTTTACGCACTATTTATCGTGACATTCGTACGCTGGAAGCTTCGGGCGTTCCTATTTATAGTGAGGCAGGCGTGGGTTATGCTTTGATGGAAGGTTATCGGTTGCCTCCGGTTATGTTTACGCGTGAAGAAGCCAGTAGCTTTATTGCCGCCGAAAAATTAATGCAAAAATTTACCGATGTTACTCTTGGCAATCATTACGCTTCGGCAATGTACAAGTTAAAAGCCGTACTTCGAAGTGATGATAAGGATTGGGTTTCCAGCATTGAATCGAATATTTTAATGCAGTCTTCAGAACAGCTTTTTAATGATAAATCGCCTAATACTTTAGCTACTATTTTTGAAAGTATTGCCGAAAAAACACAGGTAATTCTGTCGTATGAAGCTATTCAATCGGAAGGAATTACAATGCGAAATATTGAGCCTGTTGGAGTTTTCCACGACAATAACAATTGGTATATGTTAGGCTATTGTCATTTACGGAAAGATTATCGTCAGTTTCGGACTGATCGGGTTCATGAAATCAAGAAAACCGAAATTCCTTTCTCGATAGAACACGATGCTTTAGAAACCTATTTGGATAAAGATAAAAATGTTTCCACTACCAAAATCAGGATTTTGATTGATCGAAAAATTGGAAAATATTTGAAAAACGACCGAAAATATTATGGTTTTGTTTCGGAAAAAACAATTGGAGATAAAACAGAAATGACATTTATGTGTAGCACATTGGAAGGATTTTCACGTTGGTTTTTAATGTTTGGAGATTATGCAACAATATTGGAACCCGAAAATTTGAAAATCCGAATTCTGGAATTATTAGAAATAAACAAACAGCGTCTTTTATAAAAAACACTGTTTGTATTTATAAACCATTAAGACATTAAGAAAATTAAGTTTTTAGCCTTAATGAAACTTAATATCTTAATGGTAAATTAAATTTATCTCTCCCAGAAAAAAGGTGGTTCGATACCTAAAGCACGTAAATACACATATCCCTGACCACGATGATGCACTTCGTTATCAATAAAATATAAAATATTCTGGATAATCGGAAATTCATATTGACCAAATAAATTAAAAGTCTCGTTAAAATCTTCTATGGTTAATTTTTCCCAATTCTGATTGATTTCTTCAGTGGCTTCATCCCATTTTTCAAGATATTGCGCTTTGAAAATTAATTTTTCTTCACCCTCTGCAAAAGGCTTAACTTCTCTGTTTACAATTCCTTTTAAGGCCGGCGATGCAATAGCCAAAAGCTCCTCGATTAATTTTGCAAAAGTTCGCATTCCTCCTATCGAAAATTCAAAGAAATCTTTTTCTGGAAATAATTCGATCACTCTACGTGTTAAGGCGCGATGTCCTTGCCAATGTTTCAATAAATCTTCCGGAGTAATCACTTGTGCTGCTAACGTTTTCATAATTTTAAAGTTTTATATTTTTACTTTTTCAAAAGTAAATACGGCTGGTGACAACAGTTTGTCAGTAGCTTTTCAATTTCTTAAAATTATTTTCAAAACTAAAATCACTTGCAAATAGATTTCTTTTCAGCTAGATAAAAGCTTCGTATCTTTGCCAGCAAAACATTTGAATAAAGATGATCGAAGATAAAAATCCGCAACGCACCAGTATATCTCAATTAGGCGAATTTGGCTTAATTGAACATTTGACTAAAAATTTCGAAATTAACCAAAGTTCAACACTTAAAGGAATTGGCGATGATGCTGCCGTTTTAGATTTCAAAGACAAAAAAGTAGTAGTTTCGACCGATATTATGGTTGAAGGCGTTCATTTTGATTTGGCTTACATGCCATTAAAACATTTGGGTTACAAAGCAGTTGTTTCTAATGTCTCCGACATTTGTGCGATGAATGCCAAGGCTACTCAAATTACAGTTTCGATTGCTGTTTCTAATCGTTTTCCGCTGGAAGCTCTGGAAGAATTATTCCACGGAATTACATTGGCTGCCAATGAATACAAAATAGATGTTATTGGTGGCGATACGACTTCATCGCAAAAAGGATTAATCATAAGTATTACTGTTTTAGGCGAAGCTGATGAAGAAGAAATTGTTTATAGAAATGGTGCAAAATCAACTGATTTATTAGTAGTAACCGGCGATATTGGCGCAGCTTACATGGGATTGCAGGTTTTAGAAAGAGAAAAGCAAGTATTTCAGGTAAACCCAAATTCGCAACCTGATTTAGAATTATATACTTATTTAATTGAACGCCAATTAAAACCCGAAGCCAGAGCAGATGTTCGCACTTTATTACACGCTTTAGAAATAAAACCAACAGCAATGATCGATATTTCGGATGGCTTATCCTCTGAAATTATTCATATCTGCAAGCAATCTAAAGTGGGTTGTAATTTATATGAAGATAAATTACCACTTGATCCGCAATTTATCAATGTATGTGAAGAATTTGATATCGATAGTACTACTGTAGCGATTAATGGCGGTGAAGATTACGAATTGCTTTTTACTATCCCGATTGATGATTTCGATAAGATTAAAGGAAATCCTAATTTTTCTATCATTGGACACATGACTGAAGAAAGCGAAGGAATTCATTTAGTTACTCGTGCTAATACTAAAATTCCTTTAAAAGCCAGAGGATGGAATGCTTTGAGCGAATAAATTTCAAGAATTAATAAAAAACCGCAAACTCAAGATTATTTTCATGGAGTTTGCGGTTTTTATTTTTTTGATTAAAAAATCAATCCTTTATTTTTAGCTGCTTTAACAAGATCAGTATCATCACCTTCAATAACTTCGAGCAATTCCTTAAGATTTGTCTTCCTGGATTCTATTGCATTTAAAGATATAGGTACAAATTGAGGTATGTCCTGAATTTTCGTTCCTTTTGACAAATGAAATAATATTTGTTTATCGAACAAATCAATTTCGATCGAATTATCATGCGAACCAAGCATTTCTAAAATTGATTTACTATAGTAGATCTCATCGTTAATTACTTTATCAAAGGTGTTTAGTAATTCATCAAAAGTTAAATCATTTTTAATAACTAATCCTCTTGGATTTACCTTGTTAATCAAGGTTTTTAATTTTAAAAACTCCGTAAACATCGTCAACATGATAATTTTGCAATTTGGCATATATTGCAAAATCAATTTTGCTAAATCTTCTCCTGAGTGAAGCCCTTTTTCTTCATAAGGAGGCATACTAATATCCAGAAATGCGACATCAAAAACTAAATCATCGGTATTCGTAATTAATTCATATGCCGATTCACAATCTTTGGCTTCTGAAATCGAAAAATCATATTCAACCGGATTGTACCTTGTTATAGCATTTTTATATCCCTGAATAATAAAAGGATGATCGTCAACAATTAAGATGTTTTTTTTAAGTTTGACTTGGAGGCTTTCAGTTGTCATTCACTTAGATTATTATCGATTATTCTAACGGAATGGTTACCGTAGTTGTTGTTCCTTCACCTTTTTTAGATTTTATAGCAAATTCTCCATTACATTCTTTCGCACGTGAAATCATATTTTGCAAACCAATTCCTTTTTTCTTAAGATTAACATTGAAACCAACACCATCATCAGCAATTACCAGAACAATGCTATCTTCTTGTTTTTTAAGATCTACTTTAATTGTCGTTGCATTAGCATATTTATTAATATTTTGCAAAGACTCCTGAATAATTCTGTATAAATTAATCTTCACTGAATTGACAGCTAAATCCCATTTTATAGACGAATCAATATTAGAAATCAATTTAGATGGAAATGTTTTTCTTTGTTCCTCAAATAAATTGTCGACAATTGCAACGAAGTTATTAATTAATTCTGATTTTTCTCTATTTAAATCATGTGAAATTTCACGAATATCCTGTTCAATATTTTTTAATTCGGATAAATAATCATTTCGCTGACTAACAGCTAAATCATCATTAAATTGATTCAAGCCTTCTAAATTCATCCGTACACCAAACATCCTACCCAAAACACCATCATGCAATTCCTGCGCCACACGTTTTTTTTCCTGAACTCTATTAGCTTCAATAGTATTTTGTTGAGATATCATCAAATTATAAATATCCTCATTGGCTTTTTGCTGTTGCTGTTTGTATAAAAGCTCTCTGTTTTTAGCTTTTTGCGATTTAATGATATAAATAAAAAGTCCTAAAATAGTTAGGCAACTAAAAAAGTAAACCAGATTTCGATTTTTGGTTGCAAGATCAGTATTCTCCCCTTTTATTTGATCAGTATCATATTGAATACGTGTAAATTTTTCCCCAATTTTTCGTTCATCTTTCTGTAACTCTTCATTAATACGAATATACTCTTTAGTATAATTGGATGCATTTTGAGGATCAACAATACTAATTTGTTTTAAAGCAAGTAAAATCTCCCTCGGTCTGTTGATTTTTTTTGCCAAGAAAAGCGCTTCTTTGGCAAACTGTAATGATTTCTCTGTATCATCTTTAGAACTATAGTACTCCGAAAGATGAATCTTACTTGAAGGAATTTCAGAACGAAAATTCAAACTATCTCTTATCTTTAATGACTTATAGAACAATTCAGGTAACTCATCATCTTCATTCAAATTATATTTTGAATATCCTAAATTGTCTAATAGTAAAGCATAAATTCTTAAATCCTGATTATCTATTTTTTGTTGTTCGATACCCTTTAAGAAATAATCTTTTGCTAGTTTGTATTTTTTTAACTTCATATAAACCAAGCCTAGATTTAAATAAGAAATCGCCATTGTTTGACTTTTCCCTATTATTTGCATTTCATCTAAACTTTTCAAGGCTTTTTTATGATATAAAATAGCATTTTCATATTCATCCATTCCATTATATACTAAGCCTAATAAGTTATAAGCGTCATAAAAAATCTCAACCTCACTTTTTTCATTTTTTATAATGCGAAGTACATTAAAGATTTCTTTTTCACTGTTTATAAGATCACCCACTCTATATAATAATTCAGCCTTATTAATAAGTGCTTTGGCTAATTGAATTTTATCATTAAGCTTTGCATATACTTTTTCAGCTTTATAATAATATAAAAAAGCAGAATCTGAAACTGATTTTTGAAGATAATAATCACCTAAATAACTAAACGCTTTTGCCATACTAACAGTATCGGCCGCTCTTTCAGAATTATTTAAAACTAAATTTACTGTTTGATTGTATTCTTTCCAATAGTTAAGATTATAATATCTATTAGCTACTTTAAATAAATTAACTCTGTTTAATGAATCATTATCCTGATTTATAACGACCTCATTTGCTTTAAGAATATATTCTAATCTTTTTTGTTTTGAGAGATTAAAGTCATTGGCTGAATCAAAATAAATAGACAAACTATCATTTACAACATTGAAATATTTACCATTTGATTTTCTTTGGTTACACCCAAAAAAAATAAATAATACCATTACCAATATTAACTTTAAACTATTTGTTTTCAAATGTAATTTTCCTGTTTTTTCAAAAATACTAATTTAAAATTAGTTCCATAAAAAAAGGCTATCAAAATTGATAGCCTTAATATATTTAGTTATTTTCTAATTAATCTGTTTTGATTGTTCTAGTTCCTCCATCATTTGAAGTAAAATCGGTTTTAATCGTTCTGGTTCCTCCGTCGTTAGAAGTATAATCAGTTTTGATTGTTCTAGTTCCTCCATCATTTGAAGTGTAATCAGTTTTGATTGTTCTGGTACCTCCGTCGTTTGAAGTATAATCAGTTTTAATTGTTCTAGTACCTCCATCATTAGCAGAAGTTGTGAATGATGTTAAAATCATTACTAAAGAAAATAGTCCGATTGTTACAATAGATTTTTTCATAATTTGGGTTTTTTATGTTTTAATACTTTTTTACTTGTTTAAAAGAAATTGCCTTTGCTTTTTCTTGAAGTAAAATTACATAGCTAACCCTTGTTATATAGGTGTTTTCAGGTGTTTATGGTAGAATGTACCCAATTATGAGTGAATGAATATCAAATCATGGTAGATGGTTATTTTTTAAATTTCAAGATAATTCCCATTAGAAATTTCAGAAATTATTAAATCTATATTAGACTTATATGATTTAGAGAAAGGTAATTTTATAGATGTATTTTTAATGTAACACAATGCATTTCCTGTATGTATTCTGGAAATACAATTACTATTAACAATATAACTGTTATGAATACGAACAAAAGGGTAAGGCAAAACTCCTTCAAAAAGCTTAAGTGTTTTAAAAGCAGTAACCATTTCACCATTGATTAAATGAATATCTGTAGAATTATTATCTGCTTGAAAATAGGCAATATCTCTAGTATCTATATACCTGTAATCACCATATGACTTAACACATAATATAAGAGGATCTCGTTGAATTCCGAGTGTTTCAGACTTAACAACTCCTGTAACAATAATTTCTTCAGGTTCAAAATCAGTTTCTTTAGGATTAACCGTTACTGGTTCTGATTGATCCACTTTATTAGATTTACTAATTTTCAACAATGACTTCACCATATCAAATCGGGTTACCGGTTTGATAAAATAATCTGATACCTCATATTGTATCGCTTCAAATGCTAATTCTTTTTTAGAGGTTGTTACAATAATCTTAGGAACAACATTTAAATACCTATACAATTCACTAATAAGTGCTAATGACAAATTGCTTTTTTTGTCAGCAGGTTCAATTTCAAGAAAAATTAATTTGGGTTTGTGTTCGAGAATTAAATTGAGCCCTTCATTATAATTACTGGCAATACCCAAAAATATAAGTTCTGAAAAACCATCGGTGATCGTTTTCGTCTTTTCAGCACTTTCTTTATTATCATCAATTATGATGTATGAGTAATTCATAGATGGCAATTCCCTACGATTAGGCATAAATAATTATAACAATTGAAACATAAATGCTTCAACCATCTATTAGAAAATCAATGTGGTAGTTTTGGGAAAACTATACTGAATATTTAGTTAAAAAAACTAACATTCTAGAAGTTAAAAATAAACATTAAACCTTTTTAACCGATTAATTGTCGTTAGAAATCGATTAAATGCGAATAGTGATTGATAAAGGGTAAAAAAAACCGACCAAGAGTAAAATCGCCTTTTTTCATTGCTTAAAATTTTACAATCATTTCTTACACAAGACTATCTAAAACAAAAAAAAGCTCTCCGTTTTGGAGAGCTTCTTACTATAGTATGAAAAAAAATTACATTTTCATTAACCAGTTTTTCGTTGAAACTTCATTTTCGATAATATTTCTTAACTCAGAAATTTTTACGCGATCTTGTTTCATAGTGTCTCTGTGACGAATTGTTACAGTTTGATCTTCGATTGTTTGATGATCTACAGTGATACAAAACGGAGTTCCTAATGCATCCTGTCTTCTGTAACGACGTCCTACAGCATCTTTTTCATCATAAGTCACACTGAAATCCCATTTCAAATCTTCGATTATTTTCTTAGAAATTTCAGGTAATCCATCTTTTTTAACTAATGGTAAAACCGCTGCTTTTGTTGGCGCTAAAACTGCTGGTAGTTTTAAAACTGTTCTTGTTGAACCATCTTCCAAAGTTTCTTCCTGTAAAGATGTTGCAAAAACTGCTAAGAACATTCTATCTAAACCTACCGAAGTTTCTACTACATAAGGAACGTAGTTTTCGTTTAATTCAGGATCAAAATACTGTAATTTTCTACCTGAATATTGTTCATGTGCTTTTAAGTCGAAATCTGTACGAGAGTGAATTCCTTCTAATTCTTTGAATCCAAAAGGAAAATTAAATTCGATATCAGCAGCAGCATTAGCGTAATGAGCTAATTTTTCGTGATCATGAAAACGATAATTTTCTTTTCCTAACCCTAATGATAAATGCCATTTTAAACGCGTTTCTTTCCAGTGCTCGTACCATTTCATTTCTTCGCCTGGACGTACAAAAAACTGCATTTCCATTTGTTCAAATTCACGCATACGGAAAATAAATTGTCTTGCAACAATCTCATTTCTGAACGCTTTACCTGTTTGAGCAATTCCGAAAGGAACTTTCATACGTCCTGATTTCTGAACATTTAAAAAATTCACAAAAATCCCTTGTGCTGTTTCCGGCCGTAAATAAAGATCCATTGCATTTTCAGCAGAAGCTCCTAGTTTAGTTCCGAACATCAAGTTGAACTGCTTAACATCTGTCCAGTTTTTAGAACCCGTTTCAGGATCAGCTATTTCAAGCTCTTCGATCAAAGCTTTTACATCTTCTAAATCTCCGTTTCCTAAAGAACGTCCTAAACGCTCTCTGATTTCTTTTTCGCGTGCTAAATATTCAACTACTCTTGCATTTGTAGTAATAAATTCCTGTTCGTTGAATGCATCCCCAAAACGAGCTTTAGCTTTGTCAATTTCTTTTTGTGCTTTTTGATGAATTTTTTCAGCAAAATCTTCAACCAAAACGTCAGCTCTATATCTTTTTTTAGAATCTTTATTATCAATTAATGGATCATTGAATGCATCAACGTGACCCGAAGCTTTCCAGGTAGTTGGATGCATCAATATTGCAGCATCAAGGCCGACGATATTTTCATTCATCTGAACCATTGATTTCCACCAATATTCACGGATATTCTTTTTTAATTCGACACCGTTTTGTGCGTAATCATATACTGCACTTAAACCATCGTAAACTTCGCTTGACGGAAAAATAAATCCGTACTCTTTTGCGTGCGAAACCACATTCTTAAATATATCTTCTTGTTTTGCCATAGTGGTGCAAAAATAGGAAAAGTGAATTTAAAAAAAAGAAAATAATTAAAGTTTGAAGCATTGATTTTTATAATTTTAGAAATAATAAAGCTCCTGATATGTTTAAAAGCATCATAAACCTATTCTTTCCTAAAAGCTGCTCTGGTTGCGATACTATTTTAGTAGCAAATGAAAAGGTAATTTGTACCATTTGCCGACATAATATTCCGTTGACCAACCATCATTTATTGGAAGAAAATGAAGCTTACAAAAAATTTTATGGCCGAATTCCTGTCGAATATGCCTCAGCATTTTTATATTTTCATAAAAAGGGAATCGTTCAAAAACTCATTCATAATTTAAAGTACAAAGGACATGAAGAAATTGGAACCATTCTTGGCGACTGGTATGCCGAAGATTTAAGAGAAATTCTATCAATTTTAAAAGCAGATGAAATAATTCCAGTTCCGTTGCATCCTAAAAAATTTAAAGAAAGAGGTTATAATCAGGTAAGGACTTTTGGACAATCATTTTCAAAAAATCTACATCTTAACTATAACGAAACGATTCTGTTTCGAAAAGTCTATTCGAAAACCCAATCAAAGAAAAATCTTTTAGGACGAACCGAAGCAATCGATAATATATTTGATGTTCACTATACCGAAAAAGACCACAATAAACATTTTATCCTTATTGATGATGTCATCACAACTGGCGCCACTCTTGAAGCTTGCAGCCATGCTTTGTTGAAAATTCCCGGAGCAAAAATCAGTATTATTTGTATGGCAATGGCACAATCTTAACACTTTTGAAAGTTAAAATTTCAAAATTATTACAAGAACACAAACCACTAATCTCTAGACGAAAAACTACAACCTGCACAATAAAATAACAAAAAAATACATTATTTAATTTATTTAATGAAGCATAGTTTCCAATTACAAATAGAAATGTTTAATTTTGGAATAAATTATTTATAAATCTTAAACAAAAAATATCATGGCTTTTGAATTACCGCAATTACCATATGCGTATGACGCATTAGAACCACATATTGATGCTCGTACAATGGAAATCCACCACACAAAACATCATAATGCGTATACTACTAATCTAAACGCTGCTATTGCAGGTACTGATTTAGAAGGAAAAACAATTGAAAATATCTTAATCAACTTAGATAAATCTAACGCTGCTGTTCGCAACAATGGTGGAGGTTTTTACAATCACAATTTATTCTGGACAGTGATGTCTCCAAACGGTGGCGGATTACCAACAGGTGATTTATTAGCTGCTATCGAAAATGCTTTTGGATCATTCGAAGAATTCAAAGCTAAGTTTGCTAAAGCCGGAGCAACTCAATTTGGTTCAGGATGGGCTTGGCTATGTGTCCAAGAAGGTGGAAAATTGGATGTTTGCGGAACTCCAAATCAAGACAATCCATTAATGCCAGGTGTTGGTTGCGGTGGAACTCCAATCTTAGGAATGGACGTTTGGGAGCACGCTTACTACTTAAACTACCAAAACAGAAGACCTGATTATATTGAAGCTTTTTTCAGTGTAATTAACTGGACTGAAGTAGCTAGAAGATATGCTTCAGAGAAATAATCTAAAGAAATTAGAATAAAGAAAAAAGACGGATGATCAAAGATTATCCGTCTTTTTTTATATCTAAAATCTATTTTCTATTCTCTATATTCTTTTCTTCTTTAAGAAAAATAAAAAAGGTGGAATTGCTTCCACCTTTTTTGCCCCAAATCTACCATAAACTTAACCTACTAATATTATGGTGTAACAAATATATCTTAGTAATATCTTATCTACAAACATTCAAGACAAACAACCTAAAAAACCGATAAATAACTCAAATTATCGATTAGTAAGCTCTTGCATCCTTACCTTCGTAAAAATTCATGAAGGCACGGTTTACCACTCTGTTACCTCCTGGCGTAGGATAATCTCCTGTAAAATACCAGTCTCCTAAGTTTTTAGGACAAGCAACATGTAAATCTTCTACCGTTTGGAAAATGATTTTCACTTCGGCCTTAATTGAAGGAGAACTTAACATTTCGGCAATTTTATCTGAAATCTCCTGATCAGTGAATGGCTCATAAATAGCGTTTACATAATTCACCACATCAGTATCCTTATAATTTTCCTGAGCTTTACATTTAGCATACACTTCATCAACAATATGATACAAGTTTCTTTCTTTCAAAAGTGCTAATGCTGCTCTAAAAGCAACCAGACCTTCTAATTTTGCCATATCGATTCCGTAACAATCAGGGAAACGAATTTGTGGTGCCGAAGAAACAATAACAATTCGTTTTGGATTCAAACGATCCATCATTTTGATGATACTCTTTTTCAGCGTTGTTCCTCTCACGATACTATCATCAATAATAACTAAATTATCCGTTGGCTTGATAACTCCATAAGTCACATCATAAACGTGAGCTACTAAATCATCACGGCTATCATCGGCAGTAATAAAGGTTCTAAGCTTAGCATCTTTAATAGCTACTTTTTCAGTTCTGATTTTTACCGCTAATAATTCCTGTAAGGTTTCTGCAGTTAATGTATTTCTATTCGCTAGAATATAATTATTTTTTCTTTGATTTAAGAAATCCTGAGCTGCTTCAACTAATCCGTAGAAAGAAGTTTCAGCTGTATTAGGAATATATGAGAACACCGTATTATCAGTATCCTGGTCGATTGAATTTAAAACCGCAGGCAAAATCAATTTTCCTAAATTCTTTCTTTCCTGATAAATTTCGGCATCACTACCTCTTGAGAAATAAATACGCTCAAATGAACATGATTTTTTAACCGTAGGAGTTAAAATTTCTTTCATAGAAACTGTTCCGTTTTTCTTGATGATCAAAGCATTTCCCGGATCGATTTCCTGAACACTTTCAAAAGGAACATTAAACACAGTTTGAATAACTGGTCTTTCAGAAGCCACAACAACTACTTCATCATCCTGATAATAATAAGCCGGACGAATTCCTGCCGGATCTCTAAAAACAAAAGCATCTCCATGACCTAATAAACCAGCCATTGCATAACCTCCATCTAAGTTTTTAGCAGAACGAGCCAGTATTTTAGCAATATCTAAACGTTCAGCAATTACAGGCGAAGCACTTTGTTTAGAATAACCTTCAGCCTTACAATCCTGATACAACTGCATCACTTCTTTATCTAAAAAGTGACCTATTTTTTCCATTACTGTAACTGTATCCGCCATTTCTTTTGGATGCTGCCCTAATTCAACCAAATTTTGAAAAAGCTCTTTAACATTTGTCATATTAAAGTTTCCTGCCAAAATAAGGTTACGATGCATCCAGTTACTTTGTCTCAAGAAAGGATGTACGCTTTCAATACTATTTTTTCCAAAAGTTCCATAACGAACGTGACCTAAAAACAATTCTCCTATATAAGGAATATTAGCCTTTTGTGCCGCTACATCATCTGCATATTCCGGGTGCGCTGTCAACTCTTCATTCACTCTTTCGTTAATTTGAGCAAATACATCCTGAATAGGCTGTGATTGATTAGAACGCACTCTGCTGATGTATCTTTCCCCAGGTTCAACATCTAGTTTTATACTGGCAAAACCGGCACCATCTTGTCCGCGATTATGCTGTTTCTCCATCATTAGATACATTTTTTGTATCCCGTAAAAAGCAGAACCATACTTTTCCTTGTAAAATTCAAGCGGTTTAAGTAGTCTAACTAAAGCTATTCCACATTCATGTTTTAAAGCGTCGCTCATTGTAATAATATTTGTGTTGTGTGAGTTTTATACTAATAAGAACAATACTAATTAAAAAAGCCCCGTTTCCGAGGCTTCAAGGCATTATAATTCTATATCAAATTGTGTCAATGACTTAAATTGCTTTAGTCGGGACACAACCTCTTTTTTATCTAAACCAACCATTCGTTCAGTTCCAAATTTCTCTACGCAAAAGGAAGCTAAATTAGAACCGTAAATAATCGCATTTTTCATATTTTCGAAAGAAACATTCTCGCTTTGAGTAATAAACCCTGCAAATCCTCCTGCAAAGGTATCTCCCGCTCCTGTTGGGTCAAATACTTCTTCTAAAGGCAATGCCGGAGCAAAAAACACATTATTACCATGAAATAACAATGCACCGTGCTCTCCTTTTTTAATAACAACATATTCAGGACCCATAGCCTGAATTTTTGCTGCTGCTTTTACTAAAGAATATTCACCCGAAAGTTGTCTTGCTTCTTCATCATTAACTGTAATTACGTCTACACGTTTAATTACGTCTAACAATTCAGGTAATGCGCAATCCATCCAGAAATTCATAGTATCTAAAACTACTAATTTTGGTTTGCTTTCTAATTGATCTAAAACACTGCTTTGTACTATTGGATGTAAGTTTCCTAACATCACCACATCGGCATTTTTATAATTTTCAGGAACTTTTGGCTGAAAATCTGCCAATGTATTTAATTCAGTTACTAAAGTATCTCTTGAATTCAAATCATTATGGTAACGACCGCTCCAAAAGAAAGTTTTCCCTCCTTTTACTACTTCAAGTCCGGAAATATCAATATTTCTTTCAGTAAATAAATCTAAATATTCTTGAGGAAAATCATCGCCTACCACTGAGACGATAGCTGATTGTAAGTTAAAAAAAGCCGCTGAAAGTCCGATATAAGTTCCAGCTCCACCCAAAATCTTATCGGTTTTTCCGAATGGGGTTTCAATTGCGTCGAAAGCAACTGTTCCAACAATCAATAATTTATTCATTTGATGAATTTCGAATTAAAGTGCAAAGATAGTTCATAAGTTACAATCTTGCAAAAGTTAAAATCGACAAAATTATCACAAAATTCTACCCTCTTCATTCTCATAAAAAGCATCTATTGACAAGGCTTTTTGGTTTGACGCAAAAACCGCTAAAGCATCGCAACGCTCGTTTTGGGGATGATTATTATGTCCTTTTATCCACTTGAAATCAACCTGATGCTTTCTATAAACTACCAGAAACCGTTTCCATAAATCGGGATTTTTTCTAGCTGCAAAGCCTTTCTTTTCCCAACCTAAAACCCATTTCTTAACCACTGAATCTACTACATATTTTGAATCTGAAATCACCAAAACTTTCATATTGGGATTTTTCAGTTTTTCGAGTCCCACAATTACAGCCAGTAATTCCATCCTGTTATTAGTAGTATGCCTGAAACCTTCATAAAATTCTTTTTTATGCGAAGTTCCTACTAATTCCATAACTACACCATAACCTCCAGGTCCGGGATTTCCCTTTGCAGCGCCATCAGTATATATATGTACTTGATAATCCAAACTTATGATTTAGCTTTTAACACGTCCTCAACAACACCCGGAAAATATCTCTGTTCTAATTCATGGATTTTTTCAGCTACAACTTCTGGTGTATCAGTTCCTAAAACTGTTACTTGTTTTTGAAAAATAATAGCTCCTTCATCATAATTCTCATTAACATAATGAATAGTTATACCTGTTTCTTTCTCTTTATTTTCAACAATTGCTCTGTGTACATGCATTCCATACATTCCTTTTCCGCCATATTTAGGCAACAAAGCCGGATGAATATTAATAATACTATCTGGATAAGTTGCAACAAGTTCGTCAGGAAACTTCAATAAAAACCCTGCTAAAACAATTAAATCAGGCTGAATATCTTTTACTTTTTGTATTAAAGCACTTTCATTAAGATCCGCTTTTGTAAAAATCTCAACCGGAACAGCATTATTTTTAGCTCTTTCTATCACTCCGGCTTTGGCATTATTAGTAAAAACACTAACCACTTCTCCAATAGCACCTCCTTTAAAATGTTTTATAATATTTTCAGCATTTGTCCCAGATCCAGAAGCAAAAACAACTATTTTTTTCATAATTCATCTCGTTTTAGTCACACAAAAAAAAGAATAAAAAACGAAATTAAATAACATTGAGAAGTCTTTGTTCAAAATTATTTTTTATTTTAGATGTCACATTTATCAACTAAATGATTGTTTTAAAATAAAGTTTTTTATTTTTGCCCCAAATTAAATTCTAAAATTAAAGATTATGTCAGACATTGCATCAAGAGTAAAAGCGATTATCGTAGACAAATTAGGCGTTGACGAAAACGAAGTTGTAACAGAAGCAAGCTTCACTAATGATTTAGGAGCTGACTCATTAGACACTGTTGAGCTTATTATGGAGTTCGAAAAAGAATTTGACATTCAAATTCCAGACGATCAAGCTGAAAACATTGCTACTGTTGGTCAAGCTATTTCTTACATCGAAGAAGCTAAAAAATAATAAACTCACACCCGGTTTTAAAATTTAATTTTTAAATATCGGGTGTTATTATTTTTTTTAAAAATCAAAAATCCGATTGAATTTCAATCAATTACACATAAAAAACACCCATGGCTCTTAGGTTTTTAAAACACAAAAGAAAGCGTGGGTTTTGTTTGTTTAAAGATAATAAAATACAGAATATATGGTATTAAAACGAGTTGTTGTAACAGGTTTAGGTGCTCTTACTCCTATTGGAAACAATATTGAAGAGTATTGGAATGGTCTAATTAACGGAGTTAGTGGGGCTGCACCAATAACTTATTTTGATGCTTCAAAATTTAGAACCCAATTTGCCTGCGAACTTAAAAACTTCAATGTTGAAGATTTCATAGACCGTAAAGAAGCCCGAAAAATGGATCGTTATGCACAATATGCCATTGTTTCTTCTGACGAAGCAATGAAAGATGCTAATTTTGATCTTGATACAATTGACAAAGACCGTGCAGGAGTAATTTGGGGTTCAGGAATTGGCGGATTAGAAACTTTTCAAATAGAAGTTCTTAATTTTTCTGCTGGTGACGGATCACCTCGATTCAATCCTTTCTTTATCCCAAAAATGATCGCTGATATTGCCGGCGGACATATTTCGATAAAATACGGCTTCAGAGGTCCTAACTTTACAACAGTTTCTGCTTGTGCATCTTCAACAAATGCATTAATCGACGCATTCAACTACATCCGTTTAGGTCATGCTGACATTATTGTAACTGGAGGTTCTGAAGCTGCGGTAACTATTGCAGGTATGGGAGGATTTAATGCAATGCACGCTTTATCTACAAGAAACGATGATCCAAAAACAGCTTCAAGACCAATGGATAAAGACCGTGACGGATTTGTACTAGGAGAAGGAGCAGGAGCAATTATTCTTGAAGAATACGAGCACGCTGTTGCACGTGGTGCTAAAATCTATTGCGAAATAGGTGGTGGTGGTATGTCAGCTGATGCACATCATATCACAGCTCCACACCCAGAAGGATTAGGCGCGAAAAATGTAATGCTAAACTGTTTAAGAGATGCTGGTTTAAAACCAACTGACGTTGACGGAGTAAACATGCACGGAACTTCAACTCCTCTTGGAGACATGGCAGAAAGTAAAGCAATTGAACAAGTTTTTGGAGAACATGCTTATTCCATGAATTTGAATTCAACAAAATCTATGACAGGTCACTTATTAGGTGCTGCAGGAGCAATTGAAACAATTTCGGCAATTCTTTCTATAAAACACGGAATCGTTCCTCCTACAATTAATCATTTTACAGATGATGAAAAAATTGACTCTAAGTTAAACTTCACTTTCAACAAAGCTCAAAAAAGAGATATGAATGTTGTTATGAGTAATACTTTTGGTTTTGGAGGTCATAATGCTTGTGTATTAGTAAAAAAATTAGGATTCTAATTTGATACTATGAGTATATTCAAAAAAATATTCAAGAAATCCCGTTCTCAAGAAGACGGGATTTTTTTTGATGCTATCCAAAAAATACTTGGCTTCCCTCCTAATGAGTTAATTCATTACCAAAAAGCATTCACGCATCGTTCCTCCGGAAAACTAGATTCCACAGGAAATCCTGTAAGTTATGAGCGTTTAGAATTTTTAGGTGATGCGATGTTAAGCTCAGTAATTGCAGCACATTTATTTAACGAAGCCCCTTTTGGAGACGAAGGTTATCTTACTAAAATGCGCTCTAAAATTGTGAGTAGAGAACATTTGAATGAATTAGGAAAAGATCTGGACTTAATTCGGTTTGTAGAGAGCAAAGTTCCGGTACAGCATTTTGGTGAAAACATACACGGAAATATTTTCGAATCACTCATTGGCGCCATTTATTTAGACAAAGGTTATCCTTTTTGCGAAAAATTTATTCATCAAAAAGTAATCATTCCGTATGTTGATATCTCAAGACTGGAAGGTAAGGTAATTAGCTATAAAAGTTTGATTATTGAATGGTGTCAAAAAGAGAAAAAGCTATTTCATTATGATATTTTTGAGGACAATGCCATAGACGGACAACGCTTATTTGGAGTAAAACTAAGCATTGACGGAAAAGTAGTTGCAAAAGCGAGAGCAACTTCTAAAAAGAAAGCCGAAGAAAAAGCTTCTCAGCGTGCCTATTTTGCTTTTCAGGAAAAAATGGACAAAAAATAAGACTAAATTCCTCAAAACTATAACGTTTTCGTTTTAAATTTAACGAAATGATTATATTTTCAACACTTAAACTTCGACAGAAATAGTATATTTACATCTTTATTTTTAATGAAGATGGCTGTTCATAAATTAAGTCTTGACGAATTTGATGAGATTGATTACAATCTTATTGCAATTCACACTTCTTTAGAAGATTACCGATTGGCATATTTTATCAATCAAAAACTTCCTGTAAATCTGGCGAAGAGCGCTGATGAAGTTCAAATAAATATCAAAGAAGGAGAAACAAAATTTTCAAGGTTTTACTTTTATGACGAAGAAAATACAGTAGCCTGGAATTTAGTTCAAAATAGAAACGAGGTCTATCAAGAACAAAACAATCAAGTACAGGATTTATTTTCAAATTCAACCGAAGGTATTTCGACAAAAGTATATTTATTGCCGGAATTTAAAAAAGCCGACTATTTTTTAAAAATAGACAATACTGATGACAGCATTGATGTCAATCAAATAAAAATGATATTAAATACAATAGACAATATAACAACAGTATATACTGTTGAAACAAGACAAATAAAATCTAAAAACAATCTAATTTTTTAATGCAAATGATTACAACAAACAAGAAAACTAAAATTGTGGCTACCCTTGGGCCTGCTTGCGGCACAAGAGAAATCATAAAGGACATGGTTGAAGCTGGTGTAAACGTATTTAGAATTAACTTCTCACATGCTGATTATACTGATGTAGAAAACAGAATTCAAATTATTCGTGATCTTAATGAAGAATTTGGCTACACAACAGCTATCCTTGCCGACTTACAAGGCCCTAAACTTCGTGTTGGTGTAATGAATGATGGTGTTTTTGTTAATGATGGTGATTTAATCACATTCACAACTGCCGAAGACATTATAGGTACTGCCGAAAGAGTTTTCATGAAATACCAAAACTTTCCTAACGATGTAAATCCAGGGGAAAGAATTTTATTAGATGACGGAAAATTAATTTTCGAAATTGTATCTACTGACAAAAAATCAGAAGTGGTTGCTAAAGTAATTCAAGGTGGAGAATTAAAATCTAAAAAAGGTGTTAACCTTCCTAATACTAAAATCTCTCTTCCGGCTTTGACTGAAAAAGATATTGCTGATGCTATTTTTGCTATTGGTCAAAAAGTAGACTGGATTGCACTTTCATTTGTAAAAACTCCACGTGATTTACAAGACTTACAAGAATTAATTGCTGAGCACGCTGAAAATAAAATTCCAATTGTTGCCAAAATCGAAATGCCAGAAGCATTAGAAAACATGGACAAAATTGTAGCTTATTGTGATGCATTAATGGTAGCCCGTGGAGATCTAGGAGTAGAACTTCCTGCTCACGAAGTACCATTGGTTCAAAAAGACTTGATTCGCAGAGCTAAAACAGCAAGAATTCCTGTTATTGTTGCTACACAAATGATGGAGACGATGATCAACAGTTTGACTCCTACAAGAGCCGAAGTAAATGACGTAGCTAACTCTGTAATGGACGGTGCCGATGCAGTAATGCTTTCTGGAGAAACTGCTGCTGGAAATTACCCAGTTCAGGTAATCCAAAAAATGACACAAATTTGTGAGGCTGTAGAAAACTCTGAATTAATTCAGGTTCCACAAAACACACCACAAATCAAAACTAAACGTTTTATTACTAAAACTATTTGTCGTCAGGCAGCAATTATGGCTAACTCTATTGAAGCAAAAGCCATCTCTACAATGACTAATAGTGGTTATACTGCTTTCCAATTATCAGCTTGGAGACCTAGTACTGCTGAGATTTTAGTTTTTACTTCAAACAAAAGAATTCTTACTCAATTAAGTTTACTTTGGGGAGTTAGAACTTATTTCTACGATAGCGAAGAAAGCACCGACAATACAGTTATTGATATCAACAGAATAGCAAAAGAAAAAGGACATGTTGTTACAGGTGATTATATCATCAACTTAGCTTCTATGCCAATTTCTGAAAAAGGAATGGTAAACACCATGAGAGTTTCTGAAATTAGCTAATCCTATTTCATTGAATATAAAAAATCCGTCCCGATTATTCGAGACGGATTTTTTTGTTTCTGAAAAACTTCCGGTTAAACTTTTATCACAGTGGCAATGTAAATTTAAAAGTACTTCCTTTTCCTAGCTCACTTTCGGCCCAAATTTCACCATCATGTTTTTTTACAAATTCGCTACAAAGTAACAATCCGAGTCCTGTTCCTATTTCATCTTCTGTTCCTCTTTGCGTTACTTTTCCATTTATTTTAAATAGTTTAGCTTTAATTTCATCTGAAATCCCAACACCTGTATCTGTAATAGATACAACAGCTCTTTGAGTTTGCTTTTCCATTCTTACAGTTACTTCTCCATCTTTTTTAGTAAATTTAATAGCATTAGTTAGTAAATTTCGAACAATGGTATCAATCATATTTTTATCTGCCTGAACTTCAATAAATTCAGCCGATTCAAATAAAAGCGTTATATTTTTATTTAATGCCGCATTCTTATTGAACTCTACATTCTCTTTAATTAATGCATTTAAACCAATTTTTCTCGGACTAAACTCAATCATTCCCGTTTGAACCTGAGACCAGTCTAAAAGATTTTCAAGCAACTTGTAGCTATTCTTACTCGACTGATGAAGCATTTGGCTAATCTCCTTAATTTCCTCATTACTGTATTCATCAAAATTCTCGGCTAAAATTTCCGAAAGTCCCACTGAACCTCCCAAAGGCCCTCTTAAATCATGAGCAATGATAGAAAAAAACTGATTTCTGTCTTTTAAAAGTTTTTTGATTTTAAGATCTTGCTTTTCTTTTATTAATAACAAAAAACCAACTGTACTTGTTAACGATAATAAAAACAAACTAATGTTATAAAAACCATCAAAAATACCATGTGCAAAAAAGCTCTTTTGAGGATTGAAATAATTAAAAACTACACGAAGTACAAGCAAAATTTCAAAAGCAGCGAAACAAAACCCGTAAAAAAACCTGAAGAAATTATGCCCTCTTTCAGTAAAATATTTAATCGTTGGTCGTAAATAAATAGCAAACAAACCTATTGCAGCTATCAAAACTCTTGTATTAATAGTACTTTCTAAAAATGTTGCTATGTTAAAAGCTATAATCGCAGTAATTGTGATTCCTATTTGAATCTTGATTGATTGCTTCGATTTCGTTTTTAACATCGACAACACTGCCATAGTTTCATAACAGCAAGAAGAAAAAACAATCGAATTAGCAATATTTATCGAAATAAAATCAGGAATTATATTTCTTAAAAAAAGAAATATCCAGCCAATTGTCAATAATAATTTTCCATAGCCAAACCAATTTAAGATCTTCTTACTATCACTAGTGGCATACGAAAACGAATAACTAAAAATAAGAATGCAAACAAATAAGTTCCCTAAAAAATAAAGTTGGAAAACAGTTTTGGGGTCAATCAGTAAAAATTGAAACATTAAAATTTATTAAAAAAAATCAATGGGTAAATGTACAAATTAAGAGAACATTTCAAACTTATTTATGTTTAATTTTCATATTTATTCTCTAGCTAAGTATCTAATTAATAGTTAAGAAGAAAATTATTTCAAAACAAAAAACATTTTGTTTTATGGTTACTTATAAATCCATCTAAAAAACTGCTTTTTGAAAAATTAAGAAGAATTAAACAGCTATCTTGAAAAATATCTTTTATATTTGATGCAATAAAAATCGTTCAAATTATGAATTTTCAATCCAAAAACCCATTTTTAAACAATAAAAGCTTTTCGCCAACATCCAGAGCAGAGCAAGTTCATGAAGCCACTGTAATTGGTTACGACCAAAACATGACACTTTCAGGCACAATCAACAAAACGCTTTTATTATTTTTATTACTTACCGCATCAGCAATGGTTATCTGGTGGTTAGCCTTTAATGGATTAAACCCAATAGTTCCCGCAATTGGTGGTGCAATTATAGGATTAATTTTGGTTGTAATATCTGCTTTTAAACCGCAATATTCTGGTTATTTAGCACCTGGATATGCCTTATTTGAAGGTTTATTTATTGGAGGAATTTCGGCTATTTTTGAAGCACGTTATCCTGGAATTGTTATTCAGGCTGTTGGAGCAACGTTTGTAACCTTTGCCGTTTGTTTAGGATTATATAAATACCAAATTGTAAAAGTAACCGAACAATTTAAATCAGTTGTAATCGCTGCAACATTAGCCATTGCAACTTATTATTTAATTTCATGGTTATTTTCTATGTTTACCAGTTTTGTTCCTGTTCATCACGGAAACTCAATGATGAGTATTGGTATCAGTGTTTTTGTAATTATCATTGCAGCTCTAAACTTATTCTTAGATTTTGATCGTATCGAACAAGGTGTACAACAAAGAATGCCAAAATACATGGAATGGTTTGGCGCAATGGGATTAATGATTACTTTAGTTTGGTTATATATCGAATTTTTAAGATTGTTATCTAAACTTTCAAGCAAAGATTAATAAAGAGAGTTATTTTTTATAAAATATTGAACCGCAAATTTGCATATGATTATAATCTGCAAATTTGCGGTTTCTTTTTAAAAATCAAATTTCAACTGAACAACTACTGCTTTCTTCACTTCGGTATTTAAATTACTCATCGAAATTCCTAGTAATCGGACAGAATCCTTCATTTTTTCCTGAAACAATAATTCCTTTACGTTCTCTAAAATTAATCCTTTATCATCAATAAAATAAGGCAAAGTTTTACTTCGGGTCTGTTGGCTAAAATCGCTATATTTAATTTTTAAAGTTACCGTTTTTCCCGAAACATTATATCTTTTAAGCCTTCGTTCCAAACTATTTGCAATAAGTTCCAATTGTTCCAACATAAAAATTTCCGAAGAAAGATTGACTTCAAAAGTATGTTCGGCAGCTACTGATTTTGCTATACGACTCGATTTTACTTCACTATTATGAATGCCGCGAACTACATGGTAATAGTAATTTCCGGATTTTCCAAAATGTTTTTCTAGAAACTCCAGCGATTTATTTTTTAATTCCAATCCTGTAAAAATACCCAGCTGATACATTTTTTCGGTAGTTACTTTACCAACTCCATAAAACTTTCGAATAGGTAAAACTTCCAAAAAAGGAATAATTTCTTCGGGAGTAACCGTTTTTTGCCCATTAGGTTTATTAAAATCACTGGCAATTTTAGCAACAAATTTATTCACAGAAATTCCAGCCGAAGCCGTCAAACCTACTTCATTAAAAATACGATTTCTAATTTCCTGTGCCAATAAACTCGCACTCGGATTTCCTTTTTTATTTTGGGTTACATCAAGATAAGCTTCATCAAGCGAAAGCGGCTCAACCAAATCAGTATAATCACGAAAAATTTTATGAATTTGTGCCGAAATCTCTTTGTAACGATCAAATCGGGGTGGTACAAAAATAAGTTCCGGACAATATTTCTTTGCCAAAACACCACTTATTGCTGAGCGAACTCCAAATTTTCTAGCCTCATAACTCGCAGCCGATACCACACCACGCATTTCTGATCCGCCTACAGCAATGGGTTTTCCACGTAACTCGGGATTATCCATTTGCTCCACAGAAGCATAAAAAGCATCCATGTCGATGTGTATTATTTTTCTATTTGGATTCATTTCAGGCATGTTACAAATTTATAGTCAATTTGTCAAAATGAAATCAAATACCCTTAAAATATTTAATACATTTGAAGTCCAAAAACTTAGTCCAGACAGCCCTGAAAGAAAAAGCGCCACATTAATTTACAAAAGATGTTAGAAATAGAAAGAAAGTTTTTAGTCACTTCAGATGCTTATAAAAAAGAAGCTTTTTCGAAAAAACGAATTATTCAAGGTTATTTAAGCTCAAATCCTGAACGTACAGTTCGCATTCGAATTAAAGAAAACAAGGCTTATTTAACCATAAAAGGAAGTTCTAATGCGAGCGGAATGTCTCGTTTTGAATGGGAAAAAGAAATCCCAGTTGATGAAGCTAAAAACTTATTGCTGCTTTGTGAAAAGGGAGTAATTGACAAAACACGTTTTGAGGTCAAAGCGGGCAATCACACTTATGAAGTGGATGAATTTTACGGCGAAAATGAAGGATTGGAAATGGCCGAAATTGAACTACAATCGGAAGCTGAATTGTTTGAAAAACCAGAGTGGTTAGGTGCAGAAGTGACTAATGATGAACGATATTACAATTCGTATTTAAGTAGGAATCCGTTCAAGAACTGGTAATTATTATTGTACTATTTCTTCGATAGTCACAATCATGGAACCTGCTCCTTTGTTTTTAGCAATTTCCATAAAAGCTCTTTTAGTCAAATCAATTTCTCTTGATCGAACAAATGGTCCTCTGTCTATCACCTCAACAATAACTGATTTTCCATTTGCTTCATTAGTAATTCTCAATTTAGTGCCAAAAGGAAATTTTTTATGTGCGGCAGTGTAATCATTATTATTAAATCTTATCCCACTAGCTGTACGCTTCCCGTTAAACTTATTAGCGTAATAAGATGCGTGAACACTTTTTTTATAGACTTTTAACTTGCCTATTATCTCATCATGAATGGTGTCTCTTACCACATTATTTTTAGCAACAAAAGCAAAAGGTTTTACTGTATCTAAAAGCACAGTAGTTTTAGGATTTGTTTTTGAAACGTTCGTATTTTGCTTCGCTGAATTTTTATTCTGAGCATTAGCAACAAAAACAGTAATAAATAAAAAAAGTAGTGTTATTGATTTTTTCATATTAACTTTTTAGTTCGAATCTATTCTATTAAACAAAAACCAGATAAAAAAAGTCCTAAAAAGGACTTTTTAAGTTTTTTATTGAAACCATAACGACCAAGGAATTCTACTTAGTATAAGTAATAGCCCTAATCCGTAGAAAATAGAAAAAGTTTTAAATTTTGATTCGCTTGTGGTTAATTTTTTATGCTTAGACCATCCAATTGTAATTAATGTGATGGCAATAAGATTAATTAGAGGATGTTCTAATGAAGTTAATCTTAATAATTTGTCTGACATTTGTCCCAAAGAACTCAACCCCATTGGAGAAACAAAATATAAAATCAAACCAATTAATAATTGAGTGTGTATTCCTATTAATCCAAAAAGGGCAATCTTTCTATCTTTAGGAGTAAACTCTTTTTTTGATGCTAAACCTATAAAGGCGTTTACTACTGCAATTACTAATAATAAAAGAGCTAAATAAGCCCAGCCAGAATGGAATTTTTGAATAAATGAATACATGATTTTTTGGTATTTTTTTTAACAAATATAAACAAAAAAGATATAAAAAAAACCTCCTAATGCTAACTGCAACAGAGGTTTTCGTAATTTAGAATCAATATCGTTTTTAATTTTACCTGAAAATCAAATACTTATAAAAAAAGCCACTAAGTGTTATTTATTTCTTAAAAAATGACTCAATAAGGAAGCTGTAGAACTATCATGATTTTTTACTTCATTCGAATTGATTTCGTCTAAAATAGAATTAGCTAATTGCTTTCCTAATTCCACTCCCCATTGATCATAACTAAAAATATTCCAGATGAATCCTTGTACAAAAATCTTATGTTCATATAAAGAAATTAACGACCCCAAAGATTTAGGTGTCAATTTTTGAATCAGGAAAGTATTGGTAGGTTTGTTTCCGGCAAATACTTTAAATGGCAAAAGAAACGCAGCTGCTTCAGCCGAAAGTCCTTTCTTATCAAATTCTGCCTGAACTTTTGCTTCTTCTTTTCCGTTTAACAAAGCTTCAGTTTGTGCAAAAAAGTTAGACATCAATTTATCATGATGATTGTTATCACCATATAACGGTTGTACATAACCAATAAAATCAGTAGGGATTAACTTTGTTCCCTGGTGAATTAATTGAAAAAAGGCATGCTGTGCATTCGTTCCTGGCTCTCCCCAAATAATAGTTCCTGTTTGATAATCGACTTCTTTACCATCGCGACCAACACTTTTACCATTACTTTCCATTGTTCCTTGTTGTAAATAAGGTGCCAGTTTTTGTAAATATTGCGTATACGGAATTAAAGCTTCGCTCTCTGCTCCAAAGAAATTATTATACCAAACACTTAATAAAGCTAAAACTACCGGAATGTTTCGATCAAAATCAGCCGTTTTAAAATGTTCGTCCATTTCATTTGCTCCGTTTAATAATTCTTCAAAATTATCAAAACCTACTGCTAAACTGATAGACAAACCTACGGCACTCCAAAGAGAGAAACGTCCTCCAACCCAGTCCCACATTGGGAAAACATTGTCTGGATTAATTCCGAATTCAGTTACTTTTTGCAAATTAGTAGAAACTGCCACAAAATGCTTGGCTACATCTTCCTGAGAAGCTGATTGTAAAAACCATTTTCTAATCGTTTCCGAATTAGTTAAAGTTTCCTGAGTTGTAAAAGTTTTAGAAACAATTACAAAAAGTGTTGTTTCCGGATTTAGTTTCTTGATAATTTCGTTCACATGATCGCCATCAACATTGGAAACAAAATGAACATTCAAATCATTTTTATAATATTGCAACGCTTCTACCACCATTGCTGGTCCTAAATCTGAACCACCAATACCGATATTCACCACATCTGTAAATGCTTTTCCTGTATAACCTGTTCTTTTTCCCGAAGTAACTTCGTTAGTAAAAGCCTTAATTTTGTTTTTTACTTCATAAACTTCCGGAATTACATTTACTCCGTTTACGTTGATTACTTCTGATTCTTTTGCTCTTAATGCTGTATGAAGTACGGCTCTATTTTCAGTTTGATTGATAATTCCTCCTCCAAAATAATCTTCAATTCCACTTTTAAGACCCATTTCATTAGCCAATTCAAGCAACAAAGCAATCGTTTCTTTATTGATAATATTTTTAGAATAATCAATTAAAAAATCATTCCAAAGGATACTGAATTTTTCTGCTCTTGTAGCATCTTGTTTAAACATTTCCTGCATAGAAACGTTTTTCAATTCTTCAAAATGCTTTTCAAGCTTTTTCCATGAAGCTGTTTTTGTTGGGTTTAGAGTACTTAAAGCCATGTAATATTTTTGTTTAGTGTTTTTAGATTTGGTCGTAAAAATACTGAAATTAGTTGTAAATGCCGAAGCGATTTAAGTTATATCTGAATAAAAAAAACAGGAGAAGCAATTGGACTACAACTACTTCTCCTGTTTTTTTATTCAACTTAATTTGTCTTTAGATTATAAATTCCCAATGCTATCTAATTCGCGTTTTAAAGGTTCGATAGCTTTAGCAAATCGGGCTTTGTTTTTGCTTTCCATCGGTGTTCCTGTAGGCAGTTTCAATCGTAATGCATCTACTTGTACACCATTTTTCCAAAAACGGTAGCATACATGTGGTCCCGATGCTAATCCTGTACTTCCTACTCTACCAATAACATCTCCCTGATTCACACGCTGACCGCGTCTTACTAATATTTTTGACATGTGTAAATATTGAGTAGAATAAGTACCATTGTGCTTAACTTTTACAAAGTTTCCGTTACCTGCCGTGTAACCTGTAGTTTCTACAACTCCTGCTGCAGTTGTCATGATAGGCGTTCCTGTAGGCGCTGCATAATCGGTTCCTTTATGTGCTTTCCAACGGTGTTGTACAGGATGAAATCTGCTCATGGTAAATCTCGAAGTAATTCGGCTAAACTTAATAGGCGATTTCAGAAAAAGGTTTTTCATTGTTTTTCCATCTTCGTCATAATAATCAACTTTTCCCGAAGCTTCATTTTGCACAAACGGAAAAGCATACATGATTTTGCCTTTGTATTCGAAAAAAGCACCTTCAATATCACTCACACCATTATAAATAGAATCGTTGATATAGCGTTCGTTAAAAGCAATTCCGAATCGGTCGCCTTTTTTCAATTTAAAAAAATCAATAGACCAGGAATAAATTTTAGTGATTTGAGTTGCTAAACTTGCCGCAACACCTGCATTTGTTAAGGTTTCTGATAAAGAACCTTTTAAAACACCTGTAATCAGCCTTCGTTTATAAGTTACCGGTCTTACCTTTTTATGAGCAACTACTGCCGAGTCTCGAAGATCAAAAATATAATAACTTAAATCATCGGGCTGATAAATAAAAACCTGTAGCTTATTTGTTTTATCTTTAGAACGCAACATAGTGTAAGCCTTATTAGGTCTAATAACACGTACATCAAAAGTATCTCTGATACTGGTTACAATTTCATGGATTTTTCGGTCTCCAATATTCTGTTTATTTATAATTGTACCAAAAGTATCTCCTTTTTTAACTGTATCCTGAACAACATTATAATCAGCAAAATTAAATCCGAAATCAGAATTCTCTTGTTTTGGTTTTACTTTTTCAACGATAGCTTTTTCATCAGTATTAGCATCTGACTTTTTACACGAAACTACTACTATTAATGCAATTATAAATGTTAGAAGGTATTTCAAACTGTGTTTATTTTTTCAATTCTACTTATTATTATTGTTCTTGTCCCCAATTAGCCAATTCAGTTTCGCTCCATAATTCTGGAAAAAATATTCTCCTTTGGTATTTAGGATGCATGTATTTTCTCCAATCACTTCCACCAGTTGCCTCACCATCACCCATACCACTTTGATCAATATACTTGATAGCAACATTGAGATGCTGCATTACCCAGGTAATATTTACTGTGTAATCAAAATGACGCATTGCTTCTCTCAAAACACCCGATTCCTGTTCTTCTACAGAAAGCTGTTTGTATTTTTGCCAAATATTTATAGGCTTGTACTTTTCTATATAATCTAAAAAAGTCGCTTTGTATTTTTTTTCGAAAACTTCTAAGGTATATGATTTTTTTCCGGTCTGATAATCTTTTCCTGCTGCTTGCCAATACAAAATTTCAAACGCATTTTCATTCGAAATAGTATTATCAAATGTTTTTCTGAAGCGATTATCTATCAAATTAACTAAATCAGTAGCGCAAAATTCAATCAAACGATATTGAGCACTTTGAAATCCGGAAGCCGGTGTAAGTGTATTTCTAAATTTCATATACTGCTCTATATCCATACCATTTTCCATAATAGCAAACGAAGTAGTAAGCATATCAAAATAACGGCTAATACGTGTTAACCTCTCGGTAAAAAAATCAGCCTGAATATTCTGAGCATTTGCAATCTGCTCCATCTCCCAAAGTATCATTTTAAAAATCAACTCATTGGTTTGATGGTAAAGAATAAACACCATTTCATCTGGAAAAACCGTTCGTTGCACTTGCAAATTCAACAATACATCGGTTTGAATGTAATCCCAATAAGTGGCAGGTTTTGACCAAAGCAAACCTTCAAGCTGCGTATCGGTTTTTTGATTAATGGATTCGTATTTTTGTTCAATTTCTTTTAAAATACCTGCTGTATTTTCATTAATGCTCATTTCTTTTTTATTTTAAACGGACCTTTCAATCCTTTAAAAGCATCTAAATCTGCTTTGAGTGAACCTACAGCTAAATCTGCTTTAATACGTATTGGTAATCTATTCTCATCATCTGAAACCCAAACTGTTAAACTCTCCTGTTCTTTAAAAACACGACCCGATTGTACCAGTGGTTTAAAAACCATTGATGAAATGACCCCAAATTTAGTTGTAATATCCTGACGACCTATAAACTTTAACTTAAATTTTGTGGTTTCATCATCAAAAAACATATCTATCTCTATGGACTCTCCCGGATTAATTTTATCTATTCTGGGATGATTACGGAGATAATAAAAAGTAGAAAGAATGTCTTGAGTGTTTTTTGGTATAACAAAAGTTTTTTCAGTTTTATTTTTATAATCTTTTACCGTAACTCTGTTTGCTGATTGATCAATAAAACCTTCCTGATTTTTAGTGTAGCCACCTTCGTTAATATTACGAATAAAACGATATGGATTTCCAGTAGTTTTATCAATGTAGCTTTCATAAACATCTACCACTTTAAAGAAAAAGCGGGAAACACCTGTTGTGTATCCTTTACCCACAACATGAAAAACTTTTTTATTATTTAGAGTAGCATCTTTAACTTCGAGTGTGGCATATCCGGCATTTACAATTCCGTAATGAATACGAAATTTAAACCATTCACCCACATCATAAGCGTCTTCCTGAACAGCATCAAAACTTACGGTTAAAATCAATAATAATAGTAGGATTATTTTTTTCATAATTTACTTTAATTGTTTTATTGATTCAAATTGCAAATTTTATTCCAAATATATTAAAACAAAAAAACTCAGTCAAATAATGACTGAGTTTTTATGCTATTAACCAACCAAAAAATTATAAATTATTAAATTTATATAAACCAAAAGGAAACCACCCCTTTTGTTTTGATATGACAAAGATAAGGCAAGAAAATGCGATTTCTACAGCAAAAATACAGTTTAACAAAATTTTAAAACAAGATTCGGAAGGATTAGACTTTTTTTTTAGATATCATAAAAAAAACAGGAATAAAAAATTAAAGTGATAATTTTAGTTTTCATCCAAGATTTGAAAAACTAGCTCATTTAAGAATGAAAACATTTTTTTAACATAAAAACCGTCTTGTTTTCGCTAAACAAGACGGTTTTTGAATCTTTTTTTTCTTTAAAAATCCTAAAAAGGAAAGCCAACACTAAACCAGGTATAATTACTATTTGTTTCAGGAGACCAACTACGTTTTATTTCGATAGGACCAATAACCGTTTCTAAACCATAACCTATTGCATAACCCGAAATTTTAGGAATAGAAATCCAATCGACTGTATCAAAAATATTGTCTCCAATATTAGCATAATTAGCCGTAAAGTTAATATGATGCTTTTTGAAAACCTCATAATCAAAATTAACTGTCGATTTTATATAACTGTTACCTCCTAAACTTAAAAAGTCATACCCATAAAAATGACTGAAATTATTGGATGTAGCATATCCAAAACCTCCCAGAATAAAATTAAAAAACGAAACACTTTTTTCGCCAATTGCAAAACCAGCTTCTGACTGAAATTTCATGGTAGCTCTATTAAACAATTCGAATGCTATACCAAAATTAGCCTTAGCAATAGAAAAAGGCTCAAACTCATTCGTAAAATCAGAAGAATAGAGATACGAATGAATATCCCCTGAAAAACGCCATCCTTTTTTAGGAAAGAATTTATCATCCATAGAATCATAATTCAATCGGGCAAAAATGCTGGTGTAATTACTTTTCTCAATTATAGGATCAGTATTAGCCAAAGTACTCGACTTAATATTAAGGTATTTATATTCGATACCAGCTCCTATAAGAAACCGATGTGCAAACAGCGTTTGAAAATAAAGCTCATTGGTTAAATCAAACAAATCTACATTTAAGGTTTTCACGCCTAACTCATCAAAATCAAAATTAGTTATCTGCCCCTGAACATTTCGGTTGAATTTATTTAAATAGGATTTAAAACCAAGACTAATATTGTATCCATTCTCAATGTAATAATCAAAATTATACCTGAAATTATCTCCTAAAATAACATCAAGAGAAGCTACATCATTTTTAAAAATGTTTTTTTTATGAGTCATATTGACCAAAACCGCACTTTTATAAAGTCCGTCATAATGCAAACCAAATTTTAAATAAGTATCAACAGGATTTTCTTTTAAAATTAAATTCAAATCTTCACCTCCATTATTATCTTCAAAACAATAATCAATAGCACTGAAATTTTCAGTTGCATTCAAATTATTAATTCCGGTTTGTAATTGGGCATACGTAATTTTAGAACCCGGCTTGAATCGTAACTTTCCGTAAATGTATTCTTTGGTATAATTTTTTAGTTCATTGCAATTGATGTTTACAATTTGCAAGCTATCAATCTCATTTTTCAGTTTTGGATTTTTATAATTTCCGGCTTTTGCTCCCAATTGTTTCAAACGTTCGAAAACCGAAAAAGCGGCCTCTTCGCCTTTAGCAATAATATCTTTTCCGCTATCAAAAGACATTACACCATAATTTTTAATATCCGGCCGAATGTAAATATCGGTTTTTAAAATATTCTCCTTCATCTTATCGATAGAATGAAGATTGGTAATTTGTACCAAAATTTTTGTGGCATCATTTAGTCCTTTTCGATCCAATAAATCATTCTGAACATCAACACCTATAATGATATCAGCACCTAATTTTCTAATTTCATCTATTGGATAATTATTTACCACACCACCATCAACGAGAAATTTATCATCATATTCTACAGGCGAAAACAACGAAGGAAAAGCCGAACTGGCAATCATTGCCCGAGCCAGGTTTCCTTTATTTAAAACAACCTGTTCTCCGGTTTCAATATCAGTTCCTATACATAAAAACGGAATTGGAAGTTTACTAAAATCCCTTACATGCTTAACGTTTCCGGTAATTCTGCTGAGCAGATTAAAATTGTACAAACCTTTAGAAAGCGCATCGGGAATTCCTATTTTATATTTATTAAAAGGCAAAACGAGTGCATAGACTTCGTCGTTTCTTTTTTCGTAAAAATTCTTTGTTTCTCTTGGAATATAATCACTTAATAGTTCGTCAAAATCAGTAGTGTTAAAAATCGAATCCAGTTGTGAAGCATTGTAACCCGAAGCATACAAACCGCCTACCACGGCTCCCATACTCGTTCCTCCTATATAATCAACCTTAATTCCGGCTTCTTCTATAACTTTAAGAACACCAATATGAGCAAATCCTTTTGCCCCACCACCGCTTAGTACTAATCCTATTTTTGGTCGGTCTTTTTTTTGCGCAAACACAGTCAAGCCATTAAAAAGAATAAGCAAGAAAACAATATATTTTTTCATAAAACGGTCTTCATTTTTTATCATTAAAGGCTTTTAACCAAATCATTGCGTTGCGGTTTTGTAAAAATCGGTAATTTTTTTGGCTTTTGATACTCCTACAACGTCTGAAATTTCTTTTTCTGTTGCCATTTTCAATCTTTTAACACTTTTAAAGTGCTGAATTAATGTCAACATTGTTTTTTCGCCTATTCCCGGAATGGATTCTATAGAAGAATTTAAAGCTGCTTTACTCCTTTTATCACGATGATGAGTAATCCCAAAACGATGCGCTTCGTTTCGCAGTTGCTGAATTACTTTCAGGGTTTCTGATTTTTTATCTAAATACAACGGCACCGGATCGCCTGGATAAAACAACTCTTCCAGTCTTTTAGCAATACCAATAATACTTATTTTTCCTCGCAAACCTAAATCGTCAATACTTTTCAAAGCCGATGATAATTGTCCTTTTCCTCCGTCAATAATTATCAACTGCGGCAAAGGTTCTTTCTCATCAAGCAAACGTTTGTAACGGCGATATACCACTTCTTCCATCGAAGCAAAATCATTAGGACCTTCGACTGTTTTTATATTAAAATGACGGTAATCTTTCTTGCTGGGTTTTCCATCTTTAAAAACTACACATGCCGAAACCGGGTTTGTTCCCTGAATATTCGAGTTATCAAAACATTCAATATGCCGCGGTTCTACAGGCAAACGCAAGTCTTTTTGCATTTGCGCCATAATTCGGTTTGTATGTCGGTCCGGATCTACAATTTGTAATTGCTTTAATTGTTCGATTCTATAAAATTTAGCATTTCGAATAGACAAATCTAAAATTTGCTTTTTATCGCCTAATTGTGGAACGGTCACTTTAATTTTTTCGCCCAAATCAACTGCAAATGGAACAATGACTTCTTTTGATAACAATTCGAATCGTTCTCTAAGTTCTACAATGGCTAACTCCAGTAATTCTTCATCTGTTTCTTCTAATTTTTTCTTCATTTCCAAAGTATGTGAACGAATAATCGAACCATGCGAAATTTGTAAAAAATTGACATAAGCCGCACTTTCGTCTGAAACAATCGAAAAAACATCAATATTGGTAATTTTAGGATTTACAATTGTAGAACGCGATTGATAGTTCTCTAAAATTTCTATTTTTTCTTTGATTTTTTGCGCTTCCTCAAATTTCATTTGCTGCGCTAAATCCATCATTAGTTTCTTGAAATCTTTCATACTATCCTTGAAATTTCCTTTCAAAATTTCGCGAATAGCATTAACTTGTTTCTGATATTCTTCTAATGATTCATAGCCTTCACAAGGTCCTTTGCAGTTGCCAATATGAAATTCGAGACAAACCTTAAATTTTCCGCTTTCAATATTCGATTCACTTAAATCATAATTGCAGGTTCGCAGCGGATACAGTTCTTTTATTAAATCTAAAATGGTGTGTACGGTCTTAAAACTGGTATATGGACCAAAATATTCCGAACCGTCTTTGACCATTCGTCTGGTAGAAAATATTCTTGAAAAAGGTTCTTTTTTGATACAAATCCAGGGATAACTTTTATCATCACGCAACAAAACGTTATAGCGCGGCTGAAGTGTTTTTATCAGATTATTTTCCAGTAAAAGTGCATCAGTTTCGGTGGGAACTACGATATGTTTAATAGTTACAATTTTCTTGACTAACACATTGGTTTTAGCCGTATCATGAATTTTATTAAAATAAGATGAAACCCGTTTTTTTAAATTCTTAGCCTTACCCACATACAAAATCTTCCCTTCCTTATCATAATATTGATAAACACCCGGATTATCAGGTAGGGTTTGTATTTGCAGCGCTACATTTGATTTAATCATTCTAAAAATTCTTCTAAAAATCAGTCTATTGAAGTAAATAAACCCTAATTCTTCTTTTTATCAAATTTACAAATAATACCGTGCGTTCTCTCATACTGATTTAATAAAATTGAGCCAAATTAATCTCCTTAAAAATTATCTGACACAACAAATCGTAAATAAATTCAATTTTTTAACAGGAAATATTTCTAAATTAGCAAGGCTTAAAAATTATTCTCAATACTAATAACAAGAATATGAAACTTATAATAGCACTGCAATTTATTTTTATCTGCTCTTTTTCATACGCACAAAACTTTCAAATTAGTAAAATAATTCTTGATAAGAATACCAAAGCTCCACTAGAAAACGTAATTATTTCTAATGAAAATGATATCTCAATCACAAATGCCGAAGGTAAATTTGTTTTTGTTTCTCAACAAAATGAAATCAATTTAAATCTATTAGGATATCATAAAATCAAAACTACTTTTGACAAATTGAAGAATGAAAAGGACACTATTTTTATGGAAATCAAAACCTTTGAATTGCAAGAAGTAGTAATAAATAATACCGAAGCTTTTATGAAAAAGGTATATGATAAATTTCAAGATAACCTTCTTCAAAATTATACTTTAAACTTTTTTCTAAGAAACGTATTTAAAAAAGACAAAATCAACATTCTTTTACAAGATATTTATGCCCGAAAAAACAAAAACCAGAACCCAAAAAACAATTTAACTATTGAAATTCTCAATATGAGAAAGACCAGTCTTTTTGAAAAAAAGGATAAAATCAATTTTCAATTTCCTGATTTTGATGGTTTATTCCATGTCATCGTTCCTCAAATTGAAAAATGCAATTTCATGGAAACACCATTTAATGATAATGCTTTTAAGAAAATAGCATTTAGAACCAATGAAAAAGTCAAATCTGGACAAATCTGGACCGGTTATTTTATTGTAAACCGTAAAGATTATGCTGTAGTCGAATACAGCCTTACATTAATTGACGATCCTGAAAAAATTCCTTATAAAAAAATACTACTGTCAAAACAGGAATACAGAACAACCAAATGGACAAAGTTTACCCAATTTACTAAAGATGAAAAATCCAACAGATATTATCCAAGCAATATAAAAATTGACAATCAGGTAGAAATACTAGCCAATAAAAAGATTTACTATGATTTCACTATGGATTTCTTTGCCACAAATAGCCCTACAAACGAAAAAATAAACTCCAATTTTTTAATTCATAACGATATTTTTAAAGCCAAATTCCCTTATTCTAAAAGTTTTTGGAGCAATCAAAATCAATTGCCACTGACTAAAGAATTAGAATTGTTTATCAATTCAGTTGCTGATAAAAAAGATAAAACTAAGGAGTTTGAAATAATCAGTAACTTTTAAAAAACCAGCATTCTTTTATACCAAATAAATTATTTCTACTTTTAGTTTTTAATTCCACAGTAGAAAATCAAAATGCAAAACAATAAAAAAGAATTACGTTCCAAATACAAATCACTGCGCAAACAGCTTTCTGAAAACGACATCGAAGAAATGAGTCTGACTATTGCTAACCAATTGCTGAAACTTAATATTTGGGACAAAAACTATTTCCATGTTTTTCTGCCTATCGAAGAACACAGAGAAATAGATACTGAGTTGATTTTACACCTGCTTTCAGGAAAAGACAAAAATATTCTGATTTCGAAATCAGATTTCGAAACCCGCGAAATGACTCATTTTGTTTTAACAGATACTACTAAAATCAAAAAAAATCAATACAATATCCCCGAACCTGTTGACGGTATTGAAGTACCATCTAAAAAAATTGAAGTTGTTTTTATTCCGCTTTTAGCTTTCGACAAAAAAGGACATCGTGTGGGTTACGGCAAAGGCTTTTATGATAAATTTTTAAAAGAATGCACATCTGAAACCATTAAAATAGGCCTTTCATTCTTTGAAGCCGAAGAAATAATAGATGATGTTCACGAAGGCGATATGCAATTAGATTATTGTGTGACACCAAATGAAATTTATCGTTTTTAATTATCTTCTTTTTAAATTCTGTAGTAACTTTATAAACAAAAAAGAAACTATAATTATGAAACCACTTAAAAACTCAAGATTTTTTGCAATTATTTTAATTGCACTATTCTCTATTTCTCTCTCCAATTGCTCCGTTGGTGTTAGAACAAATTCTGTTAAATCAAAACCACTTCCTCCTGGACAAGCCAAAAAAATTACAGGTGAAAAAAGTGCTAAACGCTATGCACCAGGACAAAACAAATGATAAAAAAAGAGCTGTTTCGTAATGAAACAGCTCTTTTTTCTATGTTTGAAAGACTCTTAATTATGATGAAATGCCTTTTTATTAAAAACAATCAAAATTCCAACTCCTGTAGAAATTGCCATATCGGCAACATTAAAAATGGCATTGAAGAAAGTAAAATCTCTTCCGCCCCAAACTGGCAACCATGCCGGAAGATTTCCGTGCCAAATAGGAAAGTAAAACATATCGACTACTTTTCCATGAAAATATTTGCCATAAGGCTGATCTGAAAATAAAGTCGCTAACTGCGTAGTACTATCGTCAAAGATTACTCCGTAAAAAACAGAGTCAATAATATTTCCAAAAGCTCCAGCCAAAATTAAAGCAATGGCTACAATTAAATAATTGCTACTGCGTTTCTTTTCTATCGAATCCCACAACCAATATCCAATGGCTCCAACGGCAACTAATCGAAACAAAGTAAGAAACAATTTTCCGTAAGTTCCTGGAATTTGAGTTCCCCAGGCCATTCCTTCATTTTCGATAAAATGAATTTTAAACCAATCGAAAACGGCAACTTCTTCTCCTAATATAAAATTAGTTTTTACATATATTTTAGAAATCTGATCAACTAACAGTACAAGAAAGATAAGCAGATACGCTTTGGCTAATGACATTTTTAAAATTTTAAGTGCGTAAAAGTAATAATTTTATCAAAAAAAACGCTCCGTTTGGAGCGTTAAATATTTTATAGTAAAGTTTGACTATCGTTGTAAATTTTTAGCCTCAATACTCATTGTAGCGTGAGGAACAATTTTCAATCTTTCTTTACTGATTAATTTACCAGTTACTTTGCAAATACCGTAAGTTTTGTTCTCTACACGGAATAAAGCGTTCTTTAAATCGCGTATGAATTTCTCCTGACGAATTGCTAATTGAGAATTCGCTTCTTTAGACATTGTTTCACTGCCTTCTTCAAAAGCTTTGAATGTTGGTGATGTATCATCAGTACCATTGTTCAAATCATTCATATAAGCACTTTTTATCAAATCTAAATCGGCTTGTGCTTTCTCAATTTTCTTTTGGATTATCTCTTTGAACTCTGCCAAATCGGCGTCTGAGTATCGTGTTGCTTCATCTACCATAATCTATGTTATTTAGTAATCGTTATTTTAGTTTTAATGTCATCAAATTCAATTTCTGTGCCATTCTCAATACTCGTTTTAAAAACCAACTCTTCAGTTAATGTCTCTGATTTAATGTAACCATTATTTTCATTAACAGCTACTTCTAAAACAGCATTGCTTTGCAAATACACTTTAATTTTATCAGTCACTTCAAATCCTGAATCTTTTCTGATGTTCTGGATTCTGTTCACTAACTCTCTTGCAATTCCTTCTTTTCTCAATTCTTCCGAAATTGTGATATCAAGCGCAACGGTGATTCCGTTTGAATTAGCAACCAGCCAACCCTCGATATCCTGAGAGGTAATTTCAACATCCTCTAATGATAAAGTTACGTCTTTTCCTGCAATAACAATACTTAAGCTTCCTTCTTTATCCAACTGATTGATTTGCTCTGGAGAAAAATTTTGTATCTCTTTAGAAATCAACCCCATATCTTTTCCAAAACGTGGTCCAAGTGCTTTAAAATTAGGCTTAATTTGTTTTACCAATACTCCTGATGCATCGTCTAAAAGCTCCACTTCTTTCACGTTTACCTCTGCTTTTATCAGGTCAGAAACCGCTTCAATTTCAGCCTTCTGTTTCTCGTCAAGTACTGGAATCATTACCTTTTGCAACGGTTGACGTACCTTGATCATCTCCTTCTTACGCAGTGATAAAACCAGTGATGAAATGGTCTGTGCTTTCTGCATTTTGCTCTCAAGCGATTTATCAACAAAGTTTTCAACGTATTTTGGAAATTCCGCCAAATGTACACTATCGAAATTTTCTGTTTGTGTAGCCAAAGTTAAGTCTCTGTAAAGCTTATCCATAAAGAATGGCGCAATAGGTGCACTCAGTTTACTTACCGTTAACAAACAAGTATAAAGCGTTTGATAAGCTGCAATTTTATCCTGAGCATATTCCCCTTTCCAGAAACGACGACGACACAAACGAACGTACCAGTTACTTAAATTTTCCTGAACGAAATCAGAAATAGCACGGGCAGCTCTTGTAGGCTCATAATCAGCATAAGCCTCATCAACTAATTTGATTAAGGTATGTAATTCTGATAAAATCCAACGGTCAATTTCCGGTCTTTCATTCAATGGAACTTCCGCCTCATCAAATTTGAAACCATCAATATTAGCATACAAACTAAAGAATGAATATGTATTGTAAAGTGTTCCAAAGAATTTTCTTCTTACCTCAGCCACACCTTCGATATCAAATTTTAAGTTATCCCAAGGATTTGCATTAGCAATCATGTACCAACGCGTAGCATCAGGACCATATTCAGCCAAAGTGGTAAATGGATCAACAGCATTTCCTAGACGCTTAGACATTTTTTGTCCGTTTTTGTCCAACACCAATCCGTTAGAAACTACATTTTTATAAGCAACATTATCAAAAACCAAAGTTCCGATAGCATGCAAAGTATAAAACCATCCACGGGTTTGATCCACACCTTCGGCAATGAAATCAGCCGGGAACGATTGGTTATTATCAATTAATTCTTTGTTTTCAAAAGGATAATGCCATTGCGCATAAGGCATAGCTCCTGAATCGAACCAAACGTCAATCAAATCGCTTTCACGTTTCATTGGTTTTCCTGAAGCCGAAACTAATGTAATTCCGTCCACTACATTTTTATGCAGGTCAACTAAATCATAGTTACTTTCGCTCATGTTTCCAATTTCAAATCCTTTGAATGGATTTTCTTTTTGGAAACCTGCTGCGATTGATTTCTCAATTTCGTTGTACAACTCTTCCACCGAGCCAATCAGGATTTCTTCCTGTTTATCATCGGTTCTCCAAATTGGCAATGGAATTCCCCAATATCTGGAACGCGATAAATTCCAGTCGTTCGCATTTTTCAACCAATTACCAAAACGTCCTTCTCCGGTTGCTTTTGGTTTCCAGTTGATTGATTCGTTCAAATCAAACATTCTGTCTCTCACTTCAGTGATTTTGATAAACCACGAATCCAAAGGATAGTACAAAATAGGCTTATCGGTTCTCCAGCAATGTGGGTAACTGTGCACGTATTTTTCTACTTTGAACGCTTTATTTTCTTCTTTTAATCGAATAGCAATCTCAACATCAACCGAACGCTCTGGTGCCTGATCAGCATCGTAATATTCGTTCTTCACATATTTTCCGGCAAATTCACCGCCTACATGAGAAGTAAATTTTCCTTGTAAATCTACTAATGGAACCGCAGTACCGTTTTCGTCCAAAACTAACATTGGCGGAACCTCAGGTGTAGCTTCTTTCGCTACTTTAGCATCATCAGCACCAAAAGTTGGCGCCGTGTGTACAATTCCCGTTCCATCCTCGGTAGTAACGAAATCCCCAGAAATTACTCTAAAAGCATTTTCCGGATTTTGATATGGCAATGTCCAAGGCAATAATTGTTCGTAGCGAATACCTACTAAATCAGCTCCTTTTGCTTCGGTTAAAATTTGGTACGGAATCTTTTTATCTCCTGCTTTGTAATTTTCAAAATCAGCAGCATCTTCGCTTAAGAAAAATCCTTTACCAAATTGTTTTCCAACTAAATTCTTAGCCAAAACAACATTGATTGGCTCAAAAGTATATTGATTAAACGTTTTTACTAAAACATAATCTATTTTTGGACCTACAGTCAAAGCTGTGTTTGAAGGCAAAGTCCAGGGAGTAGTCGTCCAGGCTAAGATATAAAAATCCTCCCCCGACCCCTCCGAAGGAGGGGAGGCAAGACGAAATGCTTTTTCTATAGAGTTTTCAACTCCCTTTCCTTTGGAAAGGGCTGGGGATAGGACTTTAAACTGAGCTACAATCGTAGTATCAGTCACATCGCGGTAAGAACCCGGCTGATTCACCTCATGCGATGACAATCCTGTTCCTGCTTTTGGAGAATACGGCTGAATAGTATAACCTTTGTACATCAAATCCTTGTTGTAAATTTGTTTCAAAAGCCACCAAACCGTTTCCATATATTTGGGTTTATAAGTCACATACGGATCTTCCATATCTACCCAATAACCCATTTTTTCGGTCAAATCATTCCATACATCCGTATAACGCATTACTGTTTTTTTACAGGCTTCGTTATAATCTTCTACCGAAATGCTTTTCCCAATATCTTCTTTAGTAATTCCTAATTCTTTCTCAGTACCTAATTCTACTGGTAATCCATGAGTATCCCAACCTGCTTTACGCTTTACCTGAAATCCTTTTTGGGTTTTATATCTGCAAAAAATATCCTTAATAGCACGAGCCATTACGTGGTGAATTCCCGGCAATCCATTTGCCGAAGGCGGGCCTTCAAAAAATACGTAAGGAGCATTCCCTTCACGCGTAGTTACACTTTTTTCAAATATATTTTCTTTCTTCCAAAAATCCAGAACTTCCGACGCTACCGTTGGCAAGTCAAGTCCTTTGTATTCAGTAAATTTTGTACTCATTTTATCCTTTTCTTAAACGAGGTGCGAAAATAAGAAATAGTTATCAATTATGGGTCATGAGTGATGAGTTTTTGTATGATAGGAGTTATTGCATTTATAAAAATAAAATGCCCTATTGTCAGTTCGAGCTTCCCGATATTTCGGGAGAGAACCGTATTTCAATTTGATTACACTTTATTAGCGGTATTACAAAGTCGGAAGACTTCGCAGAGCTGATTTACGTACATCTGGACTTTGTTGCTCTTACTTTTACCACAAACTTGTCATCCTGACGAAGGAAGACACGAGCGATAGCGAACTGGCGGAGCAATCTCAAGAAACTCCACAAAGTTGCTCCTCTTTTTTGGCACGGATTACAAATCCGCCTATCGGGCAATTTATTATCAAACAATTATTCCCAATCTTTAACATCTAAACCAATCGATTTATCCTTCTCTAATTTTACTTTCAGTGAAGCATTATAAACATTTGTAAGTATAACCGTCCTCTTGACATTAGTTTGACTTACCGATTCAATTTTCCAAAGTTTCTCATAGTTTTCTTTATTCAAACAATCCGAAGCGGTACAAAGACATGTGTATATGCAATCATCTTTTATATAATACTTTTGAACTGCTTTCAAACCTAAATTAGCAAAAGTATTTTCCAATTTATCAGTTAACAAAATAGAAATTTCATCTTTAGAAAATACCCATACACCGATTTCAGGTATGGTTCCACTTTGTGTAACTTGGTAAGTTCCTTCCAACAAATTACTTTCACTTTTTGAAGATTTGTGATCGCATGCAAAAAACAAAAAAATGATAATTACACTCAATAATGTTTTTATTTTTTTCATATAATTTTAATTATTACTGATTCCATCGCGAAACTTCGGGACTTTTTTATATTTTTTTCATTATTTCTTCATCTCCATGCACCCTTATTCCATTGTTAAAATTCTCTTTCACATATATATCATACCTTGGACTTGATTCAATAATAGCCTCAACTATTCTGTCTGTTGTTGGGTATTCTGAAATGTTGGGTTTTACAGGTGTAGCGAATACATAATCAATGTATTCTGGTACTTTAAATTCAAAATTCAGCTCACCATTTTCTCGTATTGACGGTTGCTCGTTTCCAATTTTGTAGTCTGTGTTTTCAAAGGAAGCGAATTCCTGATGCCACTTATTTTTTATTTCTTGGAATTGTTTTTCTTCAGCTTCATTGAAAGTTATTCCAACAGCTCCCCATGAAGCAATTAGTCTTTTGGGATATTTTGTCGTTGATATACCTTCTGCCTCTGAGAGTTCTAATGCTTGATTCTTCAACTCTTCAAAGTTTTCTATCTCTTTTTTAAAAGGAATTATATATGCTATCCCTAGATTAGTAACAGAATTAGAAATAACCATTGTATAAGTACATCTTTTAGATGTTGACTTTCTTCCGTATCTAATTGGCACTTCAATCGCAATCTTTTTCTCTAAGTCTAAATCTTTTCTCCAATTGTCTCGAAGCTTTCCTTGCTTTGAATCCAAAGTGTTTTTTTCATTTTCCCAAAGAAGAGAACCTATTACTAATACTGCTCCTTGCATTCTGTATCTATTTTAGCTTGTTTCCAACTTATTTATACACTCAGATTTTTACTCACTTATTGAGCTAATACATCGTTTTAGGATAGATGGCTAAGCTGTAGTTGAGTTTTATTTTTTCCGCTAATATATAAATAATTCTTACAAAATTACTACTTCTGTATCATTTCTCTTAAGGTTTCGAGCTGGATTTCCAGTTTTTAAAAAAAAAGCAACACACTCATTAAAAAATCAAGAGAAAACCTCTTTCAAAACCTCCAGAGATTTCGGCTTTTTAAAACCGTCTAAATGATACGAATAATAATCGATAAGAATTTTCAAAAGTAATTGTCTTTTGATAACATGAAATACTTTTTGATCATTTTCGAATTTTAAACCAATAAGTTTTTTCAACAAATTAGTTTCATGTTCCGTCAAAGAACCAATGGCATGAAACGGAGTAAAAACACCTTCATTCATTTCGAAAAAAGGCATATCAGCATCAGAAACATCAGGATAAAAACCAAGATATTTGGTCATTTCGAGCATTAAAATTAAATGAAAATTAGCAATTTCATTATGCTCGTCTAACCATTGTAGTGCGGTTTCTAAAAAAGTAAAAAGCATTTCGTTTTTTTCTTCTTCATGTATAGAATGATGCAAAATTTCGGAAAGAAATAGCACAATAGTACTCTTGTAAATATCCGAATGCAAGGATTGAAAGGGCGCTGCAATTTTAATTTCCTTAAAATGCTCCAGCGTTCCTTTATTCTTGTGAGTAGCTTCTATTTCGAGAATAGTCATTGGCTGAAAATAGGCCATTTTTTGATTACTTTTTTTATTCGAAAAAGCATCACGAACGAAATAGGATTTTAATCCATGCGACAACGTAAAACACTTTACAATCAGGCTTTTTTCCTGATATTTTAAAGCCGAAATAACAATTGCTTTGGTTTTAACTTGCATGGATGTAGTAAAAAAGTGAATGGCAAAAATAGTAAAAAAGAGTCCTTAGTCATTAGATAGTGAGTCCCTAGCTTTATAAAAAAAGTCCCTAGTCCTTAGTAGTTAGTCCTTAGCTAAAAAACTAGAAACAAACAAATACTAAGCACTAAGGACTAGGAACTATGTACTAAGAACTAAAAAAAACTAAACCACTCCCTGGGCCAGCATGGCATCGGCTACTTTTACAAATCCGGCAATATTGGCACCTTTTACATAATCAACATAACCATTTCCATCGGCACCATATTGCACACAGGCTGCGTGAATATTTAGCATAATTTGTTTTAATTTCTCATCTACTTCTTCTGAAGTCCAGCTTAATCGCAAGGAATTCTGCGACATTTCTAATCCTGAAGTAGCAACACCACCTGCATTAGAAGCTTTTCCCGGAGCAAACAAAATTTTAGCATCATGAAAAACTACTACTGCTTCGTAAGTGGAAGGCATATTGGCTCCTTCGGCAACACAAAAACAACCGTTATTCACTAAAGTTTTAGCGTCTTTAGCGTCCAATTCATTTTGAGTAGCACAAGGCAAAGCAATATCACATTTCACACTCCATGGTTTTTCTCCGGCAATGTATTTTGCATCAGGATATTTTTCAACATAATCGCTAATTCGGCTTCGCAGTTCATTTTTCAAATACATTACATGAGCTAATTTTTCGGCATCAATTCCATCAGCATCATAAATGTATCCATTAGAATCAGACAATGTAACCACTTTAGCCCCTAATTGAGTCGCTTTTTCAACCGCATATTGCGCTACATTTCCTGAACCCGAAACAACTACAATTTTATCTCTTAAGCTGTCACCTTTAGTCGCCAGCATGCTTTGGGCAAAATAAACTGTTCCATATCCGGTAGCCTCAGGTCGAATTAACGAACCTCCAAAAGAAATTCCTTTACCGGTTAAAACACCTGTAAATTCATTCCTGATTTTTTTATATTGTCCAAACATGTATCCCACTTCTCTCGCTCCAACACCAATATCTCCCGCAGGAACGTCCGTATCAGCTCCAATATGTTTACTCAATTCAGTCATAAAGGCCTGGCAAAAACGCATTACCTCAATATCTGACTTTCCTTTAGGATCAAAATCAGAACCTCCTTTTCCTCCACCCATAGGCAAAGTGGTTAAACTATTTTTAAAAGTCTGTTCGAAAGCTAAAAATTTTAAAACACTCAAATTCACCGTCGGATGAAAACGAAGTCCACCTTTATAAGGTCCAATAGCCGAGTTCATTTGAATACGATAGCCTCTGTTTACCTGCGTTTGTCCTTTATCATCAATCCAGGCAACCCTAAACATCACAATCCTGTCTGCTTCAACCATTCGCTCTAAAAGCATTTGGTTTTGGTATTTCTTATTTTGTTCAATAAAAGGAATTACCGTTTCGGCAACTTCTAAAACCGCTTGCAAAAACTCTGGTTCATTAGGGTTTTTTAAAGAAACCCCATTTATAAAATCTGTAATAGATTGAGACATAATATTTTGGATTTTTAGTATTAAAAATGTTTACTACTATTACAAATATACATTTTAGGACTCAAATTTGTTTTAAATTTAACGAAACTAAAGAAAGAATTGTCTTATTTTATATGAAGAAAAAACATAGGATTCTTTACTAATAAGTTTTTCATTATTACAAGGCTTCAATAATGTTTTTTATATCTTTGTCAGGACTCGAAATAGTATTAAAATGCTCAGAAATAATTGGCTAAGCTTATTCACTCTTTTTATTTTACTTGGATTATCAGGTAAAATAAATGCGCAGTTTGGTTTGTCCCATGAAGTGGGAGTAATTGCCGGGCCTGTCGCTTTTCAGTCTGATTATGGAGAACGCTATGATTTGAGCACCAATATTAAAAATTCAGGAATTGGAATAGGAATTATCCATTATCTAAATTTCTCATACAAAGCAGAATGTAACTGCTACACTCCCGAAACTTATTTTAATGACCACTTTAAGCTAAGAACCGAATTATCATATAATAAAACTAAGTTCAAACACCATGGCGAATGGGTAAAACCTGAGCGAACTTCTCTTGGTGCCGATCAGCTTCGTGCCATGACCGGAAGCAGCGCTGTAACCAACTTAGGTGTGCAACTCGAATATTTCCCTTTAAGTATTCGTGACTTTACTGCTACAATAGGCAGTTTTGGACCTTTTGTTAGTCTTGGCGGACAGTTTAGTTATTACAATACCGAAGCAAGTTCAACCATGGGCCCTTTAGGAACTCCATTAACTACTTTTCCAAAATATCTTACACCAACAGATGATCGCCCACATGGATTTTCTACAGAAAGCGGCAGCGTTTGGTCGATTGTAACCAGTGTAGGAACGCGTTATAAACTATCGCCATTGAGTGATTTAATGGTCGATTTACGATTTCAATATTACTTCTCAGACTGGGTAGATGGTTTGAAACCAAATCCAGATCTTTATAAAGAAAACAAAGCCAATGACTGGCTGGTTTGGTTCAACGTTGGCTACATTTATTACCTGCAATAATCACTAAATCCATTTTTTGATTTTTATTTTTAGCGATAAACCTTTATCTTTAAACCAAGGCTATATTATTTTAACCAATAAAAAGCCTTACAAAAATAAAACCTTGTTTATCCAAATAAAAAACAAAATGAAATATATTATATCTTCTCTGGCACTTGTATTATTCATTAGTTGTTCTAAAGAACTGACTTTTGAAGAGCAATCTTTCGAAAAAACAACAACTGTAGATTGCACCAAAAACTGTCCAAAAATTGAAATAAAAATCCCTGTTGCTCAAAATGCAGATATTATTTCCGACAGTATTAATAAGACCGTTTTTAATACAGTTAAATCAATAGTCGATTTTGGAGAAAGACCTAATAAGTCTACTAATTATGAAGAATTAGCCAATTTTTTCATTCAGGCGTATGAAAAACTTAAAAAAGATTTCCCTCAGGATCATTTTGGCTGGGAAGGAAAAATCGATGGAAAAATAAAATACAGCTCGGAATCTATTTTAAACATCGAAATCAATCATTACACTTTTACAGGCGGTGCACACGGTTATGCTGGCTTGCGTTCGTTAATTTTTGACCCAAAAACGGGAAAACGAATTGAAAATAAAAAGTTATTTAAAAACTGGGAAATCTTTAAAGTTTTTGCCGAAACCAAATTTAGAGACAAATACAAAATTCCAAGAGATCAACCCATCAACAGCACTGGACTGTTTTTTGAAGATGATGTATTTCAGGTGGCACAAAACATCTTTTTCACTAATGAAGGTATCGTATTACACTACAATCCTTATGAAATTGCAGCTTATGTTGATGGTTCCAGAGATTTGCTGATTAAGTATGAAGAAGCAAATGACTATCTGATTACAAAATAACATCCATTATATTTAAAACCAACCTTATTACTGATTCAAATTGATGAACGATAATAGTTGTTACACAAAGACACGCAAAGCTTACACGGAGATTCACAAAGATTTTAAATTAACTTAAATATACCTCTGCATAACCTCCTCTGTGAATCTTTGCGAAACAATCATTGAACTAATCTAATTCATAAATAGCATAAAAAAGCCTCCAAAAAACGGAGGCTTTTTCAATATCTTATATTTCCTTTCGAATGATTATACTAATTTTCGAATAGCCAAAATAACACCTATATGAATTCCTTCGTGAAAATTATTGAACTCCATCGAATCCTGATTTGTCTTTAAAACAAAGCCTGTAGATGTTGGATATTCGGTAAAATTTTGGAACAAATTATTCTCAATATCTTTTTCAGTTTGAGCGATTGTTGTATGCAATAAAGTTAAAATTTCGTCCACTTCTTCCTGAGAAGCTTCCTGTTCTGTTTTAGTTCCTTTTTTATATTTTTCGATCAATTCATCCGAAACCATCACAGGCAATCCAGCCAGTTTATAAACCAATAACTGTTGTGTAACTACAATATGCGCTACATTCCAAATCAAATTATTTTTAAATCCTTCAGGAACTTTATTTAGTTGTTCTAAAGTAAATCCCTGAATCAATTTAGAAACCATGTTTCTACTGGTCTTTGTAATCTCTAAAATCTCTTGCATTGTTGTTGAATTTGTAAATTTTGGCTTAAAAATACTGTTTTTTTGCCTTAAATAAATTTTCTAATAGTCATCATAATCCCAATATGAAGTCCTTCATGAAAATTATTATAAGCTATAGCTTCCTCGGCATTTTTCAAATTAATCCCTATTGAAGTTGTGTATTGGTTATAATTTTTAAAAATCCCATTATTGTAATCAACAATCGTTTGATCAATAGTGCTAAAAAGCAGGCTTTTGATTTCGTCTAATTCCACCTGAGTCACATCTTGTTCAGGTCTCGAACCATTTTTATATTTATCGATCATTTCATCAGCAATCATTACAGGCAAACCAGATAATTTATAGACTAAAACTTGTTGGGCAACAATAATATGACCAACATTCCAAATCAAATTATTATTAAAACCCTTTGGGATTTTATTTAATTGTTCCAATGTAAATTTTTGAAGCAGTTCTAAAATCAAATTTCTTGATTTCACCGTGGTTTCTAATACTTGTTGCACGCTAATAAAATTTAAAAAAATCACGTAAAAATAAGCTTTTACATCTTAAATGATTTTTCTTTGCAGAAAGAAATAAAACTATGAGTAATAAAATATACTATCTGGCTTCTTGTGACACTTGTCGAAAAATCATCAAATCATTACCAAATGATCATAATTTAACTTTTCACGACATTAAACAAGACCCAATTACTACGGAAGATTTAGAAGAAATGTACCAACTTTCGGGAAGTTACGAAGCACTTTTTAGCAAAAAAGCACAACTGTACAAATCGATGGGTTTAAAGGATAAATCCCTAACCGAAGACGATTTCAAGAAATACATCCTGGAACATTACACTTTCCTGAGCCGTCCTGTTTTTATCATTAATGGAAAAATTTACATTGGCAACAGTCAGCAAAACATACATCAGGTAATGAAAGCATTAACGGGCGAATAAGAACGTAGTAGAAAATCTGAAAACTGACTACTGCCAACTTTTTTCTTATCTTTGACCACCTTTTAAAAAATGATATGATACAATCAATGACCGGTTTTGGCAAAGCTACTTTGCAATTGCCAACCAAAAAAATAACAGTCGAAGTAAAATCTTTAAACAGTAAAGGTCTGGACTTAAATGTTCGAATTCCTTCCTTGTACCGCGAAATGGAATTGGGTCTTCGTACTCAAATCGCTTCGAAATTAGAAAGAGGAAAAGTAGATTTTTCTATTTTTATCGAAAGCACCGCTGAGCAAACTTCGACCAAAGTCAATGTTCCTATCGTAAAAGGCTACATCAATCAATTAAGAGAAATTTATGCTGATGCTGATGAAACTGAATTAATGAAAATGGCCGTTCGTATGCCAGACACTTTAAAAGTAGAAAGAGAAGAAATTGATCTTAACGAATGGGCTAAAATAAAAGAGGTTATCGACGAAAGTATCAACAATATTCTTTCTTTTAGAAAAGACGAAGGTGTTTCTCTTGAAAAAGAATTCCAATTAAGAATTGGAAACATTCGTCAATATATGAACGATGCACTGGCTCTTGATCCGGAACGTGTTCAGGCAATCAGAGACCGTTTGCAAACTGCAATTGATGAATTAAAAGTTAACGTTGACGAAAATCGTTTTGAACAGGAATTAATCTATTATTTAGAGAAATTAGACATTACGGAAGAGAAAGTTCGTTTGACAAATCACTTGGATTATTTCCTGGAAACTATCAAAGGAACAGAAGCTAATGGTAGAAAATTAGGTTTCATCACTCAGGAAATGGGACGTGAAATCAACACCATGGGATCGAAATCCAATCACGCACAAATGCAAAAATTAGTCGTGATGATGAAAGACGAATTGGAAAAAATCAAGGAACAGGTTTTGAACGTGTTGTAAAAAATCCCCTTAACCCCCAAAGGGGAAACAATAGGAGGTAATAAATTATAATATTAACGTAACATTCCTCCCCTTTGGGGAGGCTAGGAGGGGATGAAAAAAGGAAAATTAATCGTATTCTCGGCGCCATCAGGTTCCGGAAAAACAACTATAGTTAGACATTTATTAAAGCAGGAAGAACTTAATTTAGAGTTTTCAATCTCGGCAGCAACCCGTGAAGCCAGAGGTGAAGAAGTAAACGGAAAGGATTACTATTTTATCTCTTTGGAAGAATTTAAAAACCATATCAAACACGAAGATTTCGTAGAATGGGAAGAAGTTTACAGAGACAATTTCTACGGAACTTTAAAAAGTGAAGTAGAACGCATCTGGGCTTTGGGCAAAAACGTAATTTTTGACATTGACGTTGCTGGCGGATTGCGTATCAAACATAAATTTCCCGAAGAAACTCTGGCTGTTTTTGTAAAACCACCAAGTGTTGACGAATTGAAAAGACGTTTAAAAGAGCGCTCTACCGAAAGCGAAGACAAAATCAACATGCGTATTGCTAAAGCGCACGTAGAACTGGCAACCGCTCCGCAATTTGATGTGATTATTAAGAATTATGATTTGGAAGTAGCTTTGGAAGAGGCGACAGAGCTTGTTAGAAACTTTGTGAAATAAAAAGTTATGCGTTATGGGTTATGAGTTATTAGAAACACATAACCTAATAGCAAATAACCCTTAACTTTCAATTATGAAAATCGGACTGTATTTCGGCACTTTTAACCCCATTCATGTTGGGCATTTGATTATTGCTAATCACATGGCTGAACACACTAATTTAGATCAGGTGTGGATGGTGGTTACGCCTCACAATCCTTTAAAGAAAAAAAGTACTCTGCTGGACGATTATCATCGCCTGCAAATGGTTTATTTAGCGACCGAAGATTATCCCAAACTAAAACCATCGGATATTGAGTTCAAATTACCGCAGCCTAATTACACCGTAAATACCTTAGTGCATCTGGAAGAGAAATATCCAAATCATGAATTTTCACTGATTATGGGCGAAGACAATCTGAAGTCTTTGCACAAATGGAAAAATTATGAGGCCATTCTGGCGCATCATAACATTTATGTTTACCCACGTATTTCTACGGAAAGTGAAAATTTGGAGCTAAAAAACCATCCAAAAATTCATATCATTGAAGCTCCTGTTGTTGAAATTTCTTCTACGACAATTCGGGAAAACATCAAATTAGGCAAAAATATTCGCCCTTTAGTTGCTACTAAAGTTTGGGAATACATTGACCATAATTTGTTTTATAAAAAATAAATTAGCTCAAAAGCCTTTTCAATTCTGATTCGATTTCCTGAGCGGCTAAATTAAAACCAGTATTTTTAGCTGACAAAAGATAGGCTGCTGTTTCAGGCATCAGTTGAGTTTCCCACAATACCTGCAATTTTTCATTTCGAATAAAAGGCTTAGCATTGATATCCCAGGTTACCGCTACACCTGAATTTTGAGAAAGCACTTTTAACATTTCAAATTCTGAAGGAATGATATAATTCGAAACCATCGAAGGTCGTTTTTTATTGAAAACATGCAACCAAAATAACTTTACATGAGGAATTCCCGAATCGTGGCTGTACCATTTTTGGTCATTCAGCCAATTTTCAATGGTGTTATAATCATTTTTATGAATCTCTGATTGCAATTTTGTGGCATCAATATTCTTGGAACCTACAATAATTTGCCTGATCTCCCCCAGCTTCTTTTGGATTGTATCAAAAGTGTCGTATTTTTTGGTAACAATAGCAAAATCAATCTTTTTAGTATTTACCAATTCGAAAAGTGCATCATTTTCATGAAAGCTAAAATCGATATAATCAAATTTGGAAATCAGAACACTAGCCATACTGCTAAACAAATGTTTCGAAATGCCTACCGTAATCAATCGATTGGCATCAAATGCTTTAGACCGAAAACCATTTTCCACATTTTCCAAACGATCCAAGGCTTCTATGATTAAGTTATTGAGTAACTTAGCGTATTCTGTTGGTTCAACTCCTTTGGATTTTCGATTGAATAATTTGTAACCTACATGAGCTTCCAACATTGAAATTTGCTGACTTACCGCCGGCTGACTGATAAATAATTCTTTGGCTGCCAAAGAAAAATTACCATTTTTATATACTGATTTAAACGTTCGATACCATTCCAGATTGACCATGATATAAATAAATTTATCACAAACATAATTTAAATTATTTTTACTAATAGCATATCTACCGTAAATTCGCAATAACAAAAACAATTAAGATGAAAAAAGCATTACTCACGATGATAATTTTAACTGCTTGTTCGATTACAGGAACAGCACAAAATAAAGCAAAGATGAAAAAAGTATTATTTGTAGTTACCAGTCACGACAAACTGGGTAACACAGGACAAAAAACCGGATTTTGGACCGAAGAATTGGCTGCGCCATATTATGAATTATCCGACCAGGGAATTCAAATTGACATTGCCACTCCACTAGGCGGACAACCACCAATTGATCCAAAAAGTGCGGATCCTGCATCGGCAACTGAAGACACAAAACGATTTGATGCCGACACTGAATTATTGGCTAAACTAAAACACACACTAAAATTAAATCATGTTAAAGAATCGGATTATGATGCGGTGTTTTATCCTGGTGGACACGGACCATTATGGGATTTAGCCAAAGACCGAAATTCAATTACATTGATTGAATCTTTTTATAACAACAACAAGCCTGTAGCTTTTGTTTGTCACGCTCCAGGCGTATTAAAAGACGTAAAAATTAAAGATGAGTATTTAGTAAAAGGGAAAAAAGTAACCGGATTTTCAAATTCCGAAGAAGCTGCTGTAGGATTGACTAATGTAGTTCCGTTTTTATTAGAAGAAGTACTTCAGGCTAATGGAGGAATTTATTCTAAAACTGAAAACTGGCAACCTTATGCTGTTGAAGATGGATTATTAATTACAGGACAAAATCCCGCTTCCTCAAAACTGGTAGCACAAAAATTATTGCAAAAATTAAAATAAGAACCTAAGCATCTAAGATTCTAAGTCGCTAAGTTAATAAGGATTAAAAAACTTAGAATCTTAGCAACTTAGTATCTCATAAACTCTAAATAAAAGAACATGTTAAACTTCGAATTATACAACCCAACCAAACTGGTTTTTGGAAAAGGACAAATAGAAAAATTATCTGAATTAGTGCCAAAAGGTGCTAAAATCCTATTAGCTTATGGCGGTGGGAGCATTTTTAAAAACGGAATCCACCAGCAAGTAATTGACAATCTAAAAGGATTTGAAATAGTAGAATTTTCGGGAATAGAACCCAATCCGCATTTTGAAACTTTGATGAGAGCAGTTGAAATTATCAAAACCGAAAAAATTGACTTCATCCTCGCTGTAGGTGGCGGATCAGTTATAGATGGTGTAAAATTCATTTCGGCAGCAGTAAATTTCGACGGAAACCCAATTGATATTCTTCAAAAGCATATTCTCATAAAAGAAAATGCAATGCCATTTGGAACAATTCTAACACTTCCGGCAACTGGAAGCGAAATGAATTCAGGATATGTGGTAACCATTAAAGCAACTCAGGAAAAGTTAGCTTCTGGCGGAAGTGCTTTGTTTCCGCAATTCTCGATTTGTGATCCAACAGTGATTCAGTCTTTGCCAAAAAGACAGTTGCAAAACGGAGTTGTTGATGCGTTTACGCACGTTATGGAGCAATATTTAACTTATTCGCATGAAGGTTATTTACAAGACCGAATTGCAGAAGGAATTTTACAAACTCTAATCGAAGTGGGGCCCAAAGTTGTAGAAAATCCTGCTGATTATGCCTTAGCTTCTAACTTTATGTGGAGCTGTACGATGGCTTTAAACGGACTAATCGCAAAAGGAGTTCCAACTGACTGGGCGACACACATGATAGGTCACGAATTAACAGCACTTTACGAAATTGATCATGCGAGAACATTGGCAATTATTGGACCTAATTTATACCGCGTTTTATTCGAAACCAAAAAAGAAAAACTGGCACAATACGGAAAACGCATCTTTAATTTATCCGGAACTGATGACGAAATTGCTAATGAAGCCATCAACAAAACCGTGGATTTTTTCCATACTATGGGAATAGATACCAAACTATCACAATACACAGATGATTACAGCAAAACTGCTGATTTTATCGTGAATCGTTTTGACGAAAGAGGCTGGAAAGCTATGGGAGAAAGACAAAATATAACTCTGGAAAAACTGAAATCCATTGTTGAAATGAGTTATTAAGAAATCATTATTTTTTTCAAAAAAAAGGCGTCTTCGAATACTATTCTTAGACGCCTTTTTAATAACACCAAAACTAAATTAACTAATGTTAACATTATAAAAAAAACACAAATTACTCATGTATAGAATTTTAAACGAAAAACAGCATCTTATTATTGTACATTTCTATAAAAAAAATTAAAAACATTTTTTTCTTCAAAAAAGCGTAACTTCAATTCGAAACAATTCCTCTTGCTTCATTAGCACATTTTTAAGTACTTTTGGTTAAACTATAAAAAGATGAGTCAAAACATAAAATATGCAGTAATTGGTGGTGGAAGCTGGGCAACAGCCATTACTAAAATGCTCTGCGTCAATCTTTCTGAAGTTTCATGGTATATGCGTAATGAATCGGCAATTGAGCATATAAAAGCGCACAAACACAACCCAAATTACATAAGCTCAGTAGAGTTTGACATCAAAAAATTAAAACTGACTAATGATATTAACGAGGCAGTTGCTTATGCCGACTACCTTATTTTTGCTATTCCTTCGGCTTTTTTAGATGCCGAATTACAAAAACTGACGGTTTCCCTTAAAGATAAAATCATTTTCTCGGCCATTAAAGGAATTGTTCCCGAAACAAGTTTAATTGTGGGGGAACATTTTCATTTTCAATATGACATTCCCTATTACAATATTGGTGTAATTACGGGTCCTTGCCACGCCGAAGAAGTTGCTTTAGAACGTTTATCGTATCTGACAATTGCTTGTGGCGATGCCGAAAAAGCTAAAAATGTAGCCAAAAATTTAGCTGGAAATTATATCAAAACTAAAATTACCGATGATATTATTGGTACTGAATATGCTGCGATGCTTAAAAACATCTATGCTATTGCAGCCGGAATTGCGCATGGTTTAGGCTATGGCGACAATTTCCAATCGGTTTTGATGAGTAATGCGATTCGCGAAATGAAGAAATTCATTCGAAAAGTACACAAAATGAAACGCAACATCAATGATTCGGCTTATCTGGGCGATTTATTGGTTACCGGTTATTCGGTGTTTTCAAGAAACCGTATGTTTGGAAACATGATTGGAAAAGGCTATACTGTAAAAAGTGCCATGATGGAAATGAGCATGGTTGCCGAAGGTTATTATGCCGCAAAAAGCGCTTACAAACTCAATCAGGGTTATGGAGCAAAAACTCCAATTATAGATGCCGTTCATGAGGTTTTATATGAAGGTAAAAATGCCAGAACCGTATTTAAAAAACTGACTGAAAAGCTGGATTAGTTTATCTCTTTTAGATAAAAAAAGACCGCAAATTCGCAGATTATAATTTTAAATCTGAGCGGTACAAGCATTTTATTTATTTTCATTTACACTAATAATCATAGTGTGGATAAAATAATAAATAGAAATTATGATTATCCAAATGCTTAATACAATTGACGATTTCTGATAAAAATTTAAAGTTTCAAATTGCAAAACAAACTCTTTAATCCAAAAATATTCAAGAACAAAAGGAATAAATGATATAGCACTTATTGGAAAAATTAAAAACGCTCCAAAACATCCAAACTTAGATTTCCCTTTGTGGGCTAATTTTGAAATCTCACCATATATTGAGAATGGTAAAATTGATCTTGTAAAATCATCCATATGTAATTCATCAACAGGAATAGAATTCTCATAATCAAAATATTCACTAGAAAATTCGGTAATAATTTTATGAAGTTCAGCTTTATGCGCACTGATAATTATATATCTGAATACTAAAAAAGCAAAAACTAAGGGAATAAAAATTTTTATAGAGTTTACATCATTTATTTCAACTGGACCAACTTGCAAACTTTCTAATTTTGAAAAATCAGTCAAATAAAAAAGTAAGATAAGAATCAACATAAATATTGCAATTACGTTGCTTTCCCTAGCAATATCCTTACATTTTGAAAGTAATATCTCGAGATAAATACTTAATTTCTCATCAGTATTACTTAAAAATATCTTCTTTATTTCGTTTTTATTCATAAAATCACTGTAAATCTTAAATGTATGGGATGAAACCACATTTTACCCATCTCAAATATAGAAAATATACTTACAAAACATTAAATAAAAAAACCGCAAATTCACATTTTAATCTGCGAATTTGCGGTTCAAATATTTTTCAGAAAAAGCTCTTATCTCACAATTACCCCTTCTACAAATAGAATAGGCACTTCTTCAGTGTTGTTTTCGTTAATAACATTGGCTTTAAAGATAAATTTCTTGTCGTATAAAGTATTACCAATAAAATAAGTCAGCATGAACTCGTTATTCAATGCCAAAAGACTTTTTTCAATCATTTCAATCTTTACTACTGAAACGGCTGGAAGCTGTACAAAAGCATGACGCAAAATAGAAGTTTTCTTCATCTCACCATCAATAGTTCCAAAAGCCTTAGAAACCACCATTACACTGTCTATATCAAAATCGCTGTCGTTTACTAAATAAGCATACCACACTTTCTCCATAAAATCATCGCTCCATTCCTGAACGGCAGCAATAAATACGTTTTCTACTTCGGGGATTGTAATATCTTTTTTCATAGTTTGAATAAAAAGTCCCTAGTGTTTAGTCCTTAGTCCCTAGCAAACTATACTAAGGACTAAGGACTAGCAACTAAGGACTTAAATAAATTATATTATCGATTTAAATTGCTCTAAGAAACGTACATCGTTTTCATAAAACATACGGATGTCTCCAATTTGGTACAACAACATCGCAATACGCTCTACTCCCATTCCAAAAGCAAATCCGTTGTATTCGTCAGGATTGATGCCGCAATTTTTCAAAACATTTGGATCTACCATTCCGCAACCACCAATTTCCAGCCAACCTGTTCCTTTGGTAATTCTGTAATCAGTTTCGGTTTTTAAACCCCAATAAATATCAATTTCGGCACTTGGCTCCGTAAATGGAAAGTAAGAAGGACGCAAACGGATTTTTGATTTTCCGAACATTTCTTTAATGAAATACAACAAAGTTTGTTTCAAATCGGCAAAAGAAACGTCTTTGTCAATATACAATCCTTCCACCTGATGGAAAATACAATGTGAACGCGAAGAAACCGCTTCGTTACGGAAAACACGTCCCGGAGAAATAGTTCTAATAGGCGGTTTGTTGTTTTCCATATAACGTACCTGAACTGATGAAGTATGGGTACGCAATAAAATATCAGGATTGGTCTGAATGAAAAATGTATCCTGCATATCACGTGCCGGATGGTATTCTGGCAGATTCAAAGCAGTAAAATTATGCCAATCATCCTCGATTTCCGGACCTTCGGAAACGTTGAATCCAATGGTGGAGAAAATATCGATAATCTGATTTTTTACAATAGAAATAGGATGACGCGAACCTATAATTTGTGATTCGGCAGTACGCGTTAAATCGCCATAAATTCCTTTAGATTCTTCTTTTGATTCTAAAGCTTCCTGGATTGATTTTACTTTTTCTTCTGCAGAAGTCTTAAGCAGGTTAATTACCTGACCAAATTCCTTTTTTTGTTCATTAGGCACATTTTTGAATTCGGCAAAAAACTCTTTTAAAATTCCTTTGCTTCCTAAAAACTTAATTCTAAATGATTCTAATTCTGCTGTATCCTGTGTTGAAAAAGCTTGTGCTTCACCAATATATTCTTTTATCTTATCTATCATTTTCATCCAATAATTGAGTGGGCAAATTTAAGGAAAAGTTAGAAGTTAGAAGTTAGAAGTTAGAAGTTTTTCTAAAATTCTTAACTGATTACTGCTACTGCACACTGAATACTAATCAATAAGCTCCTTTTCTATAAAATAATTCACAATAGCTTCTTTCATTAAAACCGATTGCTCTCCGGCTTTTAAAGCTGGTAATTGTTCTTTTACCTTATAATGCGGCCAGCCTTCCTGATCTACAAAATCAAATTCGTAATAACCATAAGGTTCTAACAGGCGGCAAATAGCAATATGCATTAAATTGAGTTTCTCGTCTTTCTTGAATTCACGATGTAATTTACCCAATTCCTGAACTCCAATTAGAAAAATAATGGAGTCTAAATCAAGATCTTCTCCTTGCGAAAATTGATTAGAAAGTATATCAACAAGCTTTTCCCAGCGTTCTTTAAGTTGTGTGTCTCTTGACATTTTTGAGTGTTAGAAGTTAGAAGTTAGAAGTTAGAAGTTGGCATTCTTATTTCTAAGTATCTAAAATTATTGAAGCAAAGATACTAACTGTGTATTTGACTTCTCTATTTTCTTTTCTCTATTTTCTTTATTCTTCTATCTTTGCCCTTTTATTTTTCTCTATTTACTATGAGTTTTTTAGACATTATTTTAGGTGCTTTATTAGTATTTGCACTTTATAAAGGAACTGTAAACGGTCTTTTTATTGAATTAGCTTCTTTTCTTTCGTTAATTTTCGGTGTTTATTTTGCCGTTAAATTCTCGGTAATTACTAAAGATATTCTTTCTGGTTTTCTGCATTGGAATCCTAACACCGTTCACATAATTGCTTTTATGCTTACCTTTATTCTGGTAGTAATTGGGATTCATTTTTTAGCAAAAGTTCTAACCGGAGTGGTTGATTTTGCTTTTCTAGGCTGGGCAAATAAACTAGGCGGTGGATTATTTCGTTGTTTAAAAACGGTATTATTGCTAGGAATTGTGTTTTCTATTTTCGAAAAAATAAATTACAATCATTTTTTAGCCAAACAGGAAACGCTGGATAAATCGATTTTTTATAATCCAATTCAAAAAACAGCTGGTTTTATGTATCCGTCAATTACAAAATGGTACGGCGATTTGAAAAAAAGTGAGCAGTAAGCAGCTTTTAGTGTTCAGTTTCTGTCAGCAAAAAAACTGTAAATTAATCACTGAACACTGATTACTATTTATTTTACTTCCTGAATGGCTTCGCTATCAATCCAGCCTTCGGTTCCGTCAGTTAACTCGACTTTTTTCCAGTTATCTACTTTTTCTTTTACAAAAACTTTGGTGCCTTCGTGTAAAACAATAACGTTTGTTCCTTTGTTTTGAGGTTCACTTTTCACTTCTGTTTTTTCAGCAAAAATAATGGCCGGTCTTTCATTTTTAAAATAACTTCTTTCGAAAATAGCCGAAGAAACACTGCTTACAAGCAACACGAACATTACAAACATTCCGAAGAAAAAAAGTCTCTTATTCAATGATAATGCTGAAAAATAATAACCTAAAAATGAAATTAAAAACAAGACTGAAAAACTAACCGAAATCCAAGCCCAGGTATTGTAATGATACGTTCCGGTAAAATCACGAAGCAATTTTGCAAAACCTACTGTAGGAACTACTTTGATTTCATCTACAGTTCGTTTTTGAGCAAATCGTAAATTATTTGCAATATCAGCATCATTAGGTTTTAAGACTAAAGCTTTTTCGTAATTGTAAATTGCTGGCGCTACTTTGTTCAGTTTATAATAGGCGTTAGCTAAATTAAAATACAATTCTGCCGATTGTTTCTTTTCGCTCAAAACAGAATTATAAGCATCAACAGCTTGCTCATATTTGCCGTTTTTATACAAATCATTTCCTTTTTCGAAACCGCTTTGGGCAAAGAAAACGGGACTAACTAACAATAATATATAAAGTATATTCTTCATTTCTAATGTCCTTTGTGTTTAAGAAAGCTGTTTCTCTAAATCAGAAATAATCAGTACTGCTTTTTCATAATCTTTCTGGATTGTAGCACTTGATGCTGGTGCATATCTTGCAATTTCACAGTTTTCTGTTAATGCAATAAACTCATTTACCGAATCCGGATTAGCATTTTTAGACAACAAAATTTCCTTAATATTGTCCTTACTCATTTCGGAAGTTTCAATATGCAGCTTCGCTTTCAGGAAATTATGCATCGCTTTTTCGAGAGCCACATAAAACGGTTCTTTGTTATTGATTTGCTTTTTAGCTTCTGATAAATATTTCTTAGCCAAACGATTATTTCTCTTAATTCGGTTACCTACAATATCTCCATCAATCGCTTCTTTTTTCTTCTTAGCCAAAATAATAATTGGCACTAATCCAAAAGGAATTAACAACAAACTGTAGAACAAATTAGATCCAAAGAAATCTTTAGGAGCAATAGGCTCTAAATTCGTTTTTAATTTAATATACTTGAATTGTTCATTAACTGCAATCTTGTTTTTATCTGCATTTGTATCACTAGCTACAGTTGGTGTTGGACCATCAAGCATTTTAATGATAATTTCATCTGAAGTTATAGTTTTATATCTTCCTGAACTCAAATCAAAATAAGAAAATCGCATAGTTTTTATAGGATAATCACCTTTGTACTGTGGGATAATTGTATAACTATCCGATATTTTTCCTGCCATTCCTGAAAGCGGCGTATTCACTTGTTCGTTATGAACAGGATCATACATTTCCAGAGCATTAGGAACAACTGGCTTTGGCAAAGTAAATAATTTCAAATTCCCTTTTCCGGCTACACTCACCACTAAATCCAGACTTTCACCATTTTTTAGCGAAGTTTTACTTGGAGTCACTTTAAAATCAAAAGTACCTACAGCTCCTGAAAAATCATCTGGTTTTCCTGCTTCCGGCAATGCTTTTACCGAAATTGTTTTGGCTCCGGCCGAAACCCTTTTATGATCATCTTTGATTAACATTTGTCCAAAAACATTTCTACGATTCGTAGGCAATTGCACATCAATATCTAATGAAAGCGGTTCAATGGTTAATTTCCCTGATTTTTGAGGATAAAGCACAACTTTTTTAAGAACAATATAACGGTAATTTTGTCCTTTAAACATTCCTTCTTCTACAACAAACTGCTTGATATCAATATTCTGACTCCAGAAATCATTGTACTTCGGCTTATTAACTTCGGTTGAATTTGTGATTCCAATATTGTTGAAATACAACTTATACACCACCGTAATAGGTTCGTTGAGATAAGGATTTGTTTTCGAAATATCAGCTACTAAATACAAATTCCCATCTACTGAAACACTAATATCATTAGGATCTTTAGGCTGTTCGATAGCATTAGTCACATTGACTTTTACGGGCGAAGTTTTATACACCTGCCCATTATATTCTATCGTGGCCTGCTTGATTACTATACTTCCTTTATGAAGTGGCGCTAAATAATAAGAATAGATTTTTTCAAACGAACTTTTTCCATTCACCCAGGATTGACTAACTTGTTGATTAGGTCCTCCAATAATTCTAAATCCTTCAAAAGAAGGTTCATTAAAATTATCCCCATCAATATTCATAACAAAATCCACACGAAGTCTTTCGTTTAAACCCAGTGTGCTTTTACTTACTTTAGCCTCAAATTGTACCTGAGCCCAAAGTCCCTGAAAACTTAGCAATAATACTACTAAATATCTTTTCATTTTTTTATGCTGTCCTTATCTTTTATCATTATTAGGTACTACCAGTCTTTCTCTGTTTGAACAGGTTTTCCTTTTGCTTTTTTAGCATTTACTTTATCCTGAATTTTCTTCTCTTCATTGTTAACGGCATCTAAAAGATTTTGCAAACGGTCTTTAGAAATTCCGCCCGGCTGTGGCTGTGGCGGCTGATTTTGGTCTTTTTTATCCTTGCCGTCTTTCTTATCCTGATCGCCGTCTTTTTTCTTATCGTTTTTATCCTTGTCCTTGTCGTCTTTCTTGTCTTTGTCCTGATCCTTTTTATCCTGATCTTTCTTGTCTTTATCCTTGTCCTTATCTTTATTTTTATCGTTTTTATCCTTATTGTCTTTAGGCGGATTTTCCTTTAACATCTTTTTTGCTAATGCAAAATTATATCTCGTTTCTTCGTCAGTAGGATTATTTCTTAACGCATTTTTATACGCTTCTACCGCCTGAGTATAATCTTTCTCTTTCATGAACACATTACCTAAATTGTGATAAGCTTTGTGTTTTTGAGTTCTGGATCTTGCATTTTTTAATGCTTTTGCATAAGCATATTTAGCTTCCGAAGCCTGATTTTGTTTATAAATAGCGTTTCCTAAATTATAAGGCGAAACAGAACGATTTGGGAATTTTGAATTGGATATTCTATAATCTGCTTCTGCTTCTGCAAAATTACTTTGTTTGTATTCATCATTCGCTTTAGGCAAAGTCTTGTCTTTTTCCTGTGCCCATGTTCCTCCTAAACCAAAAATCAGGAGTGCAAAAAAAGTAAATTCGTATTTGATACAATTTTTCATTTTCATTTTTTTATGTTCTTCCTTTTTAGCTTTCGCTAAGAGGAATTGACATTATTTTTCGTCGTTAAATAAATTTAACTTCTTCACCCAATTCGTTTTCTTTTCCAAAAGAAATACATCCATAAATAAAAGCACAAAAGCAAATCCTAAAAACCATTGAAATTGCGATTGGAAATCGGCCATTTGAGTCGATTCGAATTCTGTTTTTTGGATATTATCTAATGTTTTCTTGATGTATTCTACAACTTCTTTTGTATTATTTCCGCTTACATAACCTCCTTTAGTCGCTTTAGCAATCGCTTCTAAATCGGGTTGATTCAATTTTGTAACTACTACTTCGTCATTTCGGTCTCTTTGGTAACCCTGAACAACACCATTTATTTTTAACGGAATCGTTCCTCCTTTTTCAGTTCCAATTCCTACCGTAATAATGCGCATTCCCTGCTTATTGGCTTCTTCTGCCGCCGCTTGAGCACCTTCAGAATGATCTTCTCCATCCGAAAGAAGAATCAACAACTTAGACGTCTTACTTTTTTCATCAAAATAAGTAGCTGATAATTTTATAGCTTCATCTAATGATGTTCCCTGCGAAGAAATAATATCAGTATTCATGCTTTGTAAAAACATTTTTGCCACACTGTAATCTGTCGTAATAGGTAAAACCGGGAAAGCACTTCCGGCATAAGCTACAATTCCTATTCTGTCGTTTCCTAATTGATTAATAATTTGAGAAACAACCTGTTTACTTTTCTCTAATCGATTTGGCGCTACATCTTCGGCAAGCATACTTTTAGAAACGTCCATTGCAAAAACAATATCAATTCCTTCTCTTTTTACCGTTTCTAATTTGGTTCCAATTTTAGGATTTACTAATCCAATAATTAATCCCAATAAACCTAGCAAAACAACAACCAATTTGAATACCGGCTTGAAAACAGAACGCTCAGGACTTAGTCTTTTTACGCTGTCTAAATCACCAAATTCCTTTTGTTTTTTCCTTTTCCAATACATATTCATAAGGAAAAGCAACACTACAACAGGTAGTATAAAAAGTAAGTATAAATATTTTTTTTCGTCTAATTCCATAAAATTTTAAATTCCAATTTAGAAATTCCAAATTCCAAATATTTATTCCAACTATTGGAATTTGGAATTTTTAAAATTTGATTTTTTTGTTTTTGCAAAATCAAATAAAGCTTCTATAAACTGTGTTTCTTAAACCTATTTCTACAAGTAATAAAAATCCAGCCAGTAAAACAAAAGGTCTGTATTTCTCGTCATAATCATAGAATTTTAATTCCTCAATTTCAGTCGTTTCCAGCTTGTTGATTTCTCCATAAATCTCAGCCAGTTTATCATTGCTTGTTGCTCTAAAATATTTTCCATCGGTTTTTTTAGCAATGCTTTTCATCAGTCGCTCATCGATTTCTACTTTCATCATTTGGAATAAAAACTGTCCGCTTGGACTTATGGCATACGGAAACTCTGCCATTCCATTTGTTCCAATTCCGATAGTATAGACTTTGATTCCGTACTGTTTAGCGATATCGGCTGCTGTTTCTGGTTCGATAAATCCTGCATTATTAACACCATCAGTCAATAAAATAATAACTTTACTTTTAGCCTTACTGTCTTTCAAACGGTTTACGGCTGTCGCCAATCCCATCCCAATTCCGGTTCCGTCTTGTAAAACATTATCGTATTTTATACTCGCAATGGCTTCTTCTATAATCGCTTTATCACTTGTTACAGGAGTTTTAGTATAAGCCTCAGAAGCATAAACGACTAATCCTATTCGGTCATTAGGTCTTCCTTCGACAAAATCAGTGGCTACTCTTTTTAAAGCTTCCATTCGGTTAGGCTTTAAATCTTTGGCAAGCATACTTCCCGAAACGTCTACTGCCATAACAATATCAATTCCTTTAGTAGTCTTGGTTTTATTACTAATGTCAACCGTTCTTGGTCTAGCCATAGCAATAATTAAAGAACTCAAAGCGATAATTCGAAGTACACTTAAATACGGTTTTAATTTTGCCCAAAATGATGGTGCTGATTTAAAACCTTTTATCGAACTTATTTTTAAGGTTGCCGACTGCTGGTTTTTCTTTAAAACCAACCAAAAAATGGCAATCGGAATTAAAAGAAACAACCAAAAAAACTCTGGATTTAAAAAAGTTATTTTTGCCATTATCTACCTTCGTGTTTTAATTCGACTGAGCTTAACACTCTTTCTGAAATTTCATTTGCATACTTATCACCTTCCTGATGTAGAATCAATATTTGCTGTAATCCGCCTTCCTGAGCAAACAATAATACTTCGTAATACATTCTGTCTCTATCATTATTTTCAGGATTTACTCTTGTAAAAGTTCCATAAGCTTTTACGCCTGTAATTCCTTCTTTGGTCTCAAAATCTTCTTGCTTCACAATCATATTTTGTGCGCCTTGCGATTCTAAAGTTTGCAAATAAACTTCTACTGATTTTTTCAAATCAACTTGCGTTTCCTGCTTATATTTCAAAGTAGAAACCATCAAATAGAACTGATCGATCATACTTCCATAAACAAAAGACTGCATTTCTTTTACTAATGCTAATCCTTCTTTAGGTAATGATTTTGTCAAATCAGTACGTTTTAAAACCTTAGGCGTATTGATAATTACAGCAGGATTTCCGTATTCACTTCTTACCCATTCTCCTTCTAATAATTCCATTGATGGATGACCAATAAGATTGTCTTTTACATAATCAAATCCTCTGGTTGCCATTAAATAAAATGTGGTTGCCAACAATAAGAAAAGAACCGAAGCTACGCTTATAGTAATTCGATTGTTGCGTTTTTTCTTTAGTTGTAACGCAATTTGTTTTTGTCGCTGCGCTTCATTTAATAAAGTATCTTCTTCATTAATAACCTCAACCGGAATCGAATTATCTAAGGTTAAAATCGCTTTTTGAATTTTATTTCGATCTTCAGTAATTTCAAATTCTAAAGGTTTTGATTTGGCAAATTTTACTAAATCGGCTTGTTTTAAAACTCTTTCTAAATTTTCGATAGTTTCTGGTGTCAACACCATTTTCTTTTTAACCGATGCAGCTCTTAAACCAGTAATTAATTCGGAAGTTGTGCTTTCCATCGCTGGAATTTCTATTGCTTCTTCAATATAATTTCGGGCAATATCAGTCAATTCACTGTAATATTCTTTGATTTCTCCTTTTTGCCAAAGTTCTTTTTTCTCTAAGTTGTTCAACAAACTTGTGGCTTTTTCGATAGGAGTTTTATAAACTTCTTCTTCGATTTTTTTCTTTTGTCTGTGTTTTAAGAACCAATAAATTCCGGCACCAATACCCAAAATTAGTAATACTGCTAAAAGATATTTCCACCAATTTCCGATAGTATCCGGAGCTGGCTGAATATCTTTAATATCATACATTTTTTGTTTTAAAGTATCAACCTGAACATTAGTCACCTCAACAGCAATTGAATCGGTTTGATACGGTTTATTGTTAATCAGAATCTTGATACTTGGAATCACATAACGCCCCGAATCAAATTGTGTTAATCCGTATTTTTTAATTAACTCATAACGGTCATTGTTTTTTACAGTATCAACAGGATAAGACTGGATTACTTCAAGAGCACCAATGTTTTTTAAATTTGGAAAAACAACTTTAGACAAAGTATCTACCGATGTTTTTAGAGTTAATTTAAACTCAGCTCCAATTTTGTTTTTTGTAGTATCGATACTTGTTTCTACTCTTTTTTGTTGCGCAAAAATTGTCGTAGAAAGCAGTAATAATAAGAAGAATATTAGTTTTTTCATGTTTTATGAATCCTATTTAAAATCTTAAATCGTTAATCATCAATCTAAAATCTTTATCTCGATTTAAAATAGCCTAATAATTTGGTTACATAACTTTCGTCAACTCTTGTATTTACAATTCCTGAGCCAGATTTACTGAAAGTTTCTTTAAAATAATTCAATTGATCATGATAGTATTTTTCATAATTCATTCGAACAGCTTTAGAACCTGTATCTACTAATTGCATTTCTCCTGTTTCGGCATCCAGCATAGGAACCATTCCCAGATTTGGCATTTTTTGTTCCCGAATATCATACACACGAATTCCGGTTACATCGTGTTTTTTAGCAGCGATTTTCAAAGTTTGCTCATAATCATCCGACATAAAATCAGAAATAACAAAAACAATCGCTTTCTTTTTTTGAGTACTCGACAAAAATTTCAATGCCTGAGCAATATCAGTTTTATGGCTTTGTGGTTCAAATTCGATTAATTCACGAATAATTCGCAAAACGTGCGACCTTCCTTTTTTTGGCGGAATATACAATTCGATTTGGTCCGAAAATAAAATCAATCCTATTTTATCATTATTTTGTGTAGCCGAAAAAGCCATCGTTGCAGCAATTTCTGTTACAATGTCTTTTTTAAATTGATTTTTAGAACCAAAACTTTCTGAGCCCGAAATATCAACCATTAACATCATGGTTAATTCTCGTTCTTCTTCAAAAACTTTTACGTGTGCCTCATTATAACGGGCGGTAACATTCCAGTCAATATTTCGAATATCATCTCCATATTGATATTGACGCACTTCACTAAAAGTCATTCCACGCCCTTTGAAAGAAGTATGATATTCCCCAGAGAAGATGTGATCACTCAATCTTCGGGTTTTGATTTCTATTTTTCGTACTTTTTTTAAAAGCTCTTTTGTATCCATTTTCCCCTCCTAACCTCCCCAAAGGGGAGGAATTATTTGTCGATATACTTAGAAATTTCAACTCTCCAAAAGCCCCTCCTTTGGAGGGGTTGGGGAGGATTAAGGTACTTCTACTTCGTTGATAATTTTATTGATGATATCTACCGAAGTGATATTTTCTGCTTCGGCCTCATACGTTACTCCCACTCTATGACGCAATACATCATGAACAACAGCACGAACATCTTCAGGAATTACATAACCACGACGTTTGATAAATGCATAACATTTAGCAGCATTTGCTAAATTGATACTTCCACGTGGCGAAGATCCAAAACTAATTAATGGTTTTAAATCAGCTAATTTGTATTTCTCTGGGTAACGGGTAGCAAAAATAATATCAAGAATGTATTTCTCGATTTTTTCGTCCATATACACTTCACGAACGGCTTGTTGCGCACGTAAAATTTGTTCAATAGAAACCACCTGATTTACCTTGTCATAACTTCCGCTTAAGTTTTGACGAATTACCAATCGCTCTTCATCCATTTTAGGATAATCAATCACTGTTTTTAGCATAAAACGATCGACTTGTGCTTCTGGTAATTGATAAGTTCCTTCCTGCTCAATTGGGTTTTGTGTAGCCAAAACCAGGAAAGGTTTTTCTAATTTAAAAGTAGTATCCCCAATAGTAACCTGCTTTTCCTGCATGGCTTCTAATAATGCTGATTGCACCTTTGCCGGAGCACGGTTAATCTCATCGGCTAGAACGAAATTAGCAAAAATAGGTCCTTTTTTTATCGAAAATTCATTTGCTTTAATGTTATAAATCATTGTCCCTATAACATCGGCAGGTAATAAATCTGGTGTAAACTGGATACGGCTAAAAGAACCATGAACTGCCTGAGAAAGCGTATTAATAGCTAATGTTTTTGCCAGTCCGGGAACACCTTCCAGTAAAATATGACCCTGCCCTAATAATCCAATCAATAATCGTTCAATCATGTGCTTTTGACCTACAATCACTTTATTCATTTCCATAGTAAGAAGGTCTATAAAAGCACTTTCTCTTTCTATCTTTTCGTTGATTGCTCTAATGTCTAAAGTCGACGTATTCTCTTCCATAAAATTATTTTTAATACCTTGAATTTAATGCCTTAGTTTTAAGAGTGCAAATTGAATTTTTTTTTAACGGTAAGATGTTAAAAAATGGTTAAAACTTCTGCTGATAAAGCAATTTTAAGGTCGAATTATGATACAATTTCCATAATTTTAAGAACTTTAAGAATTATACTTTCAAAAGCTGCTTACATAACGTTTTTTCTAAAAAAAGACACACTAAATAAGCGTCTAATTCACACCAATTAAACACATTATGAATAACGAAAGTTTATTAAAAAAAGTACATTTCGAAAATTAGAAATCAGGGAAGTAAACTTTAAAATTTGATTTACAAGAAGTTTTCACTTATTTTGATTAGACAACATAGAAAATCATGAACAAAACAGCATTAATAACAGGTGCAACCAGCGGAATAGGAAAAGCAACTGCTCAAATTTTAGCTCAAAACAACTACAATATTATTCTTTGCGGCCGACGTGAAAACCGGTTAAACGAACTCGAAAAAGAATTGAGCGTTTATACGAATGTTTGCAGTCTTCAATTTGATGTGAGAGATAAAAAAGCTGTTTTCGAAAAAATAAATTCCTTGCCCGAAGCTTTTTCTAAAATTGACATTTTAATCAATAATGCCGGAAACGCACATGGTTTTGAACCTATTCAGGATGGAGATCCAGACGATTGGGATGCGATGATTGATATTAATCTAAAAGGACTTTTATATGTTTCTAAAGCGATAATCCCTACAATGATAGCCCAAAAATCAGGACATATTATCAACATTGGTTCAACCGCTGCCAAAGAAGTTTATGCCAATGGAAATGTGTATTGCGCTACAAAACATGCCGTTGACGCCATTAATCAAAGTATGCGAATCGATTTGAATCCGCATGGAATTCGTGTAGGTGCGATTCATCCCGGCATGGTCGAAACCGAATTTAGTCAGGTACGTTTTAAAGGTGATAACGAAAGAGCCGCCAATATTTACAAAGGTTTTACACCTTTAAAAGCCGAAGATGTTGCTGATATTATCCACTTTGTAGTTTCGAGACCATATCATGTAAATATTGCCGATCTTGTGGTCATGTGTACCGCACAGGCAAATTTTTCGACAGTAAATAAATCAAGCTAATTTCATGATTAACAAACGTCTATTAATAAAAAATTTATTGGCTCACAACGACGAGAATAGTTTTTACGACAAAAAACGTCAGTTGAATTTACATAGTAAAGAAGGCAAAGCCAAGTTCTTAAAACACATTTGCGCTTTGTCTAATTCGAATCCGGCCAATAACTCTTATATTGTTGTAGGCGTCGAAGATCAAGACAATGAAATTATAGGAGCCGATTTTTTTGACGATAGTCACATTCAGAATTTAATTAATGCTTATTTAGAAAATCCGCCTAAAATTCAGTACGAAAATGTTCCTTTCCCAAATTTGCCTAAAGACAAGGTAATTGGTTTAGTAACAATCAAACCAAAAAATAAAATTTCCTCCTTCAAAAAAGGAATTTACACCATTCCCATTCATAGTGTTTTTGTAAGACGAGGTAGTAACACTACACCTGTTGAGGACAAAATAGAAAAAAATTACCCAAATACTGAAACCGTAATTGACCTTGAAAACAACTCCCGAAACAACATCAAATACACCTTAGACGGCGTTTTTGATTTTATGAATTTTAGGCACAAAGACATGGCGCCAAAATACAAAGTCTTCAAAGAATTATTTGTTATTTGCTGGGCCGGAATTCCTAAAACCGTTAGAGACAAAACCTTTTTATCGCGCGTAGACATTGAGTTAATTAACGAACATATTAAGTTATTTTATTCGGCTCAGGATGTAGTTACTATTTCTTATGACGAGCATAGTTTTACCATTATCGAATATGTTCCGCTGGGCTTAAATGACAAAACCAGTTACTATCCTTTAGAACAGCAAACCATTCGTTTTTTCGAAAATGGCTATTATAAAATTGAAAACAAAATGCTTTTTGAACCACCAGTTTTCAATAAAAAAATGCTTTATCACATTTACAACAACAATGAAGCTTTGATAAGCAAACTCAAAAAAGAACTTCAATTGGATTCCCGGGAACTTAAAGATTTAGAAAATCTTCCTTCAACTTTTATGATTTGTTATTTGAATGGTTTTGAAGATGCCAAACAAAAATTAGTTGATGCCAAAAACTATCTAAAACCTTTTCCATCAGTTTATTTATCGTTTAAAGAAGCTATGCGTGTTTTACGAAAAATGAAATACGATGTGCAATAATCTTTGCTATTAAAAATTCTATTTTCGCATTATAAAAACAAAAAATAAAGAAAGCTGCTGTTTTTTTCAATCTCTTTTAGCTATTTTTATCAATATTAAGCAGATTTCAAAAAATGAGAACATTAGTTATAGGTGATATTCATGGAGGTTTACGCGCCTTACACCAAATCATAGAAAGAGCCAAAGTTACCTCAAAGGACAAACTAATTTTCTTAGGCGACTATGTAGATGGCTGGAGTCAGTCGCCGGAGGTAATCGATTATTTGATACAATTAAATATCACGAATGATTGTGTCTTTATAAGAGGAAATCATGACGAATTATTATTGCATTGGTTAAAAGACAACACCGATAATCTTTTATGGTACAACCATGGTGGCGAAGCAACCGTAATTGCTTATGAAAAAGTGAGCGATGCAACTAAGCAAAGTCATATCTTGTTTTTGCAATCTTTAAAAGATTATTATTTAGATGATCAACAGCGATTGTTCATTCATGCCGGTTTTACCAATATGAACGGAATTAATTTCGAATATTTTCCAAGATTATTTTACTGGGACAGAACACTTTGGGAAACGGCATTAGCCCTAGACCCAAACATGCTTCCTACTGATTTATTATATCCAAAAAGATTCACTTTGTATAACGAAATATACATTGGACACACTCCCGTTACCCGTATTGGAGAAACCGTTCCTATAAAAAAAGCCTGTATCTGGAACGTTGACACTGGAGCCGCCTTTAAAGGACCTTTAACGATTATGGACATTGATACTAAAGAATTTTGGCAAAGTGAACCATTAAATAATTTATATTTCGACGAAAAAGGAAGAAATTAAATACATTTGTAAAAAAATTATCATGAAAAAGACATTCACATTACTGGTATTACTTACTGTAGGCTTTGCAAATGCACAAGCTTTTAAAGGTAAAGGCGATACTAAATTTGACATTACAGCCAACATTCAGGAACATGGTTCAGGAATTCGTTTTACTTCCGATTTTGGTATGGGAGAAAATATTTCTTTTGGAATTTTAGCTTCTTATTTATTGTCTGTTGATAAAGATGGCTTAGGAAACAAACCTGATTTTGAAGACAGAATTGATGTAAAAGCCAGATTCAATGCTAATTTAGGGAATGTTTTTAATATTGACGAAAAAGTAGATATTTACCCTGGTTTAGACCTAGGTTTAAGAAATTTTGGAGCTCATTTAGGTGCCCGTTATTTCTTCAGTGAAGGTTTTGGATTAGTAACTGAAATAGGTTTTCCTATAGCAAAATACAATCCGGACGCTATCGGTTTTGAGCGTTTAAACAATCAGTTTACATTTAATATTGGAGCTTCATTTAATTTGTAAAAATTAATTTACAGCATAAAAAAAGGCAAATTGATTTCTCGATTTGCCTTTTTTTATTTTAAATAGGAAATTTTGAAACTTCCATTTTCATCAATAACAGTAACAAGAATAACTACTTTATCATCTGAAAATTTATCCAAATAGTTCACCTTAAATTTATTTTCAGAACCTTCTACTTTACTGACAGACAAACTATTTATTACATCTTTTGAAACATCTTGCCCTTTAATAAATGGATCGTAATCCAATTCATTATTCTCAAATTCATTCGAAATGCTATCTAACAAAGTTTTTGTACAATACTTTTCTTTTATCGAATCTAATTTTCTTTCTGATTCCTTTAAATCCTGATTTGAAAATTCTTCCAAATAGGATTTATAAAATGTAGTTACCATTTTTTCAACTTGTTTATCCGTTGCAACAGTAATATTGCTTTTTTCATTCTCCAATACTGGATTAGATTCAAATTGTTCTTTTTTACAACTGCATAACAACAGAATGACTACTAATTTGATGCAAAATATTTTTCTATAATTCATTATAAAATCAATTACAAATCAAATTTTATTCCTTGTGCCAATGGCAAACTACTTCCATAATTGATGGTATTGGTTTGACGACGCATATACACTTTCCAGGCATCAGAACCAGATTCACGACCGCCGCCCGTTTCTTTTTCACCGCCAAAAGCGCCTCCAATTTCGGCTCCGGAAGTTCCAATATTTACATTAGCAATACCGCAATCAGAACCAGCTACAGATAAAAATAATTCAGCTTCACGCAAGTTGTTGGTCATAATTGCCGAAGACAATCCCTGAGCTACATTGTTTTGAATTGCAATAGCGTTTTCAACCGTTCCTGAATATTTTAGCAAATATAAAATAGGCGCAAAAGTTTCCTGTTGCACAATTTCGAATGTATTATCCGCTTCAACAATAGCAGGTTGCACATAACAACCACTTTCATATCCTGTTCCTGAAAGCACTGCTCCATTTACAAGAATTTTTCCGCCTTGAGCAGTCGCTTTTTCTAAAGCTTTGTTGTAGTTATTAACTGCATCAATATCAATTAATGGCCCTACATGATTTTTTTCATCTAACGGATTCCCTATTTTTAATTGACCATAAGCTGAAACCAAAGCGTCTTTTACTTTTTCATAAATACTTTCGTGAATAATTAAACGACGAGTTGAAGTACAACGTTGTCCCGCCGTTCCAACAGCTCCAAAAACAGCTCCAATAATGGTCATTTTTATATCGGCATCCGGACTAACAATAATGGCATTATTTCCGCCCAATTCTAATAATGATTTCCCTAATCGTGCCGCCACGGTTTGCGCCACAATTTTCCCCATTCGGGTAGAACCTGTAGCAGAAATTAAAGGAATTCGGGTATCTTTAGTCAATAATTCACCTATTTTGAAATCACCGTTTATTAAGCACGAAATTCCTTCGGGCAAATTATTTTCTTTTAAAACCTGTGCTAAAATATTTTGACAGGCAATGCCACAAAGTGGGGTTTTCTCTGATGGTTTCCAGACACAGACATCACCACAAACCAAAGCCAAGGCTGCATTCCACGACCAGACAGCAACCGGAAAATTAAAAGCCGAAATAATTCCAACCACGCCTAATGAATGGTATTGCTCATACATTCGGTGATTAGGTCTTTCAGAATGCATGGTCAAACCGTGCAATTGTCGGGAAAGACCAACAGCAAAATCGCAAATATCAATCATTTCCTGAACCTCGCCGTAGCCTTCCTGCAGGGATTTCCCCATTTCGTAAGAAACTAATTTTCCTAGAGCTTCTTTATTCTGACGTAATTTTTCACCAAACTGACGCACGATTTCACCGCGTTTTGGTGCCGGTATCAGTCGGAAAGACTGGAAAGCTTCGGTAGCGGTTTGCATTACTTTTTCGTAATCGTCAGCCGAAGTAGTTTTTACTTTTGCTATCAACTGACCATCAACCGGAGAATAACTTTCCAAAATTGCTCCTGTAGAAAAAGAATTTGTTCCTGTTGATGTTCCTTCGTTTATAGCGCTAATTCCTAATTGTTCTAAAGCGGCTTTGATTCCGAATTGTGTTGCGATTGTTGTCATGATAATGAGTAGGTTTCGTGTTTTAGCCCCGATAGTAACGGCATCCTTTTCCTGATTTCTTTAAGCAGGAAAAGATAGAGTGGATAGCGGGAAATAGCTTCTGAAAAAATTATTTTTTGGCTGTGAATCTTGGATCTGTTTCCATAACCGTTCCACATTTTTCGCAAGTACGCAAATGTTCTGAATTATAAAAATGCTCAAAATGCGGCAGAAAATCCTTTTCGATATTATTCAATTCAAAATAAACATCATAGAGTTTATGATTGCAATTGTCACAAAACCACATCAGCCCATCTGTAAAACCTTTGCCTGCTCTTTTGCGTTCGATAACCAAACCTATGGAACCTTCGGAACGCACCGGAGAATGCGGAACTTTGGCAGGATGCAAATACATATCGCCGGCGTTAAGCTGCATCACTTTACGCTCCCCTTCTTCCTGAATATGGACTTCTATGGAACCTTCTAACTGATAAAACAATTCTTCGGTTTCATTATAATGAAAATCTTTTCGGGCATTTGGACCCGCAACAATCATTACAATGTAATCTCCTGAATCTACATATAAATTTTTATTTCCTACAGGCGGTTTAAGCAATTGACGGTTTTCGTCAATCCATTTTGTCAGGTTAAAAGGTTTTGAAATTGCCATTTTGAGTTGTTTTTTTTAAGAAAAGCTAAGGTACGAAAAAAAGAATTTTGGTTTCAATCTAAACGCAAAGGACGTAATGAGAAATCATTCTTTGTCTTTAAAAATACAAATACCACAAAGTTTTGCGATACTTGCGAAATACTTTATGTTTTTCGCAGTTAGACTTTATGTTATCTATTTTGCCTGCTTAATCAGATAAATATAAACCGGAAAATGATCACTAAAACCCACTTCAATAGCCGAATGCCGTTTAGGATATCCTTTATATTGTCCTGAAGTTTGAATTAAATAACTCTTATTGTAAATTCCGGATTTCCAATATTGATAACTCGAAAAATCATTTTTTATTAGCGATTGTGTCACCATAATTTGGTCAAAAATATCCCAGGAATCTCTAAATGCGATGGTTCCCAAACCTTTTTTAGCCATTTCTTCAAACGGATTGTAAATTCCAAATTCAGGAACTTCTTGTTTATTACCTTTAGCACCCAGACTTTTTTTAATGCTTTTATCGAAAGGTCCATCGTTTAAATCCCCCATTGTAATCACCTTAGCATTTGAATTTATTTTTTGTAACGAATCGATAATTTTTCTATTCAATAATCCTGCTGCTTCCCTATACGGACTTGATTTTTTCTCTCCGCCTGAACGCGACGGCCAGTGATTGACAATAATATGAATTTCTTCTCCTTCTAAAAAACCGGTGACCAAAAGCTGATCTCGTGTAAAAACCCGATTATCAAAATTGCTCTGAAATACCTCATCATCATCTTCCGAAGCAGTAACTAATTCGTGATTTTGTGTCTCTTTTTTATAAATTCGCAGTGGAATATTAGCATAAGAAATTGGTTGAAAATATTTATTTTGGTACAACAAAGCCACGTCAATTCCTCTTTTATCCGGCGAATCAAAATGTATAATTCCATAATCCTGCAAAGCCATTTTAGGCTGTTGGATTAAATCTTCCAGTACTCCTCGATTTTCTATTTCGGAACAACCTATAAATGTGGGTGAATTGGAGTTTTCGGGTTTGCCTATTTCGGTTAAAACCCTTGTAAGATTTTCTAATTTTTGTTGGTATTTTTTAGAAGTCCAGCGTTGTGCTCCCTGGGGAGTCCATTCGTCATCATTAGTATTTGGATTATTAATAGTATCAAATAAGTTTTCGAAATTATAAAAAGCAACCGTATGAATTCGATAGCTTTTTTGCTGCGAAAAACCCATTTGATGTAAAAACAAGAAAACAAGCATTACAATCCATCGTAGTATTTTCATAACCAATTCAATTTAAGGACTGTAGTAAATTTAATTCATTTTGTATAACTAAGCGCAAATTTTTTTTGAATTTAGCTATCTTTGTTTTGATGCTATCAAAAGCATTCTCAAATTTTTATTTATTCAGGAAAAATACCAATATGTTTACTTCTCGATTTTTAATTACAAACCGAATATTGAGCATATCGCTATTTCTGATTTTTATTTTTCAATCTTTTACCAGTCAAGCCCAAAAACACATGATTACACCAGCCGCTTTACAAAAAGGAGACACCGTTGCTATTGTTGCCACTGCCAGAAAATATACTGATAACAATTTAAAACCCGCTATCGATTTATTGCACAGCTGGGGACTGGAAGTAGTAATAGGAAACAGCATTGGACTTGATAATAACCAACTAGCAGGAACTGACGAACAAAGAACTGCCGATTTTCAAGCGCAACTGGACAATCCTAATATTAAAGCCATCTGGTGTGTAAAAGGCGGTTATGGAACGGTTAGAATAATCGATTCATTAGATTTTACAAAATTCAAACAAAGTCCAAAATGGATTGTAGGTTTTAGTGATATCACAGTTTTACACAATCACCTGAATACTTTAGGCTATAAAACCATTCACGGAATTATGCCTGTGACTGCTCCGCGAGCTACTAAAGAAGCAATTGCAACATTAAAACAAGCTTTGTTTAACGAACCTTTGAATTACGAAATTACTTCTGATGCTATGAATCGAATAGGTTCTGCCGAAGGAGAATTAGTCGGCGGAAATCTTTCTATTTTATACAGTTTGTTTGGCTCTCCATCAGCAATTGATTGTAATAGCAAAATTTTATTCATCGAAGATTTAGACGAATACCTTTATCACATTGACCGAATGATGATGAATTTAAAACGCAATGGCTGTTTAGAAAGCATTAAAGGAATTGTGGTAGGATCGATGACAAAAATGAAAGACAACGATATTCCGTGGGGAAAAAATGCGGTTCAAATTATAGAAGATGTCACTAAAAAATATGATATTCCGGTTATTTATAATTTCCCGGCAGGACATATTCAGGACAACAGAGCTTTGATTTTAGGAAGCAAAGTGTCCATGAAAGTGACTAGAGAAAAAAGTATCCTGAAATTTGAAAATTAATCGATTTCAATGGCAATTTCAAAAATCAATTTCAACAGCAAGCTAACCGCTGAACACTAAATACTGACTACTGAACACTATTTCTAAATGGCCGAACACAATGAATTAGGTAAGTTAGGAGAAGAATTAGCCGTTGATTTTTTACAAACCAATGGTTATACTATTTTAGAAACCAATTGGACTTTTCAAAAAGCCGAAATAGACATTATTGCCCAAATCAACGATACATTAGCTATTATCGAAGTAAAAACCCGTTCTTCTATTGAATTTGGTCTGCCTCAGGACTTTGTAAATTCGAAAAAGATAAAACTACTTACGAAAGCCATAGACAACTACGTAGTTGAGAACAATCTCGATTTTAATGTCAGATTTGACATTATTGCCATCCATAAAGAGCATAAATCTTTTGTAATTGAACATATTACAGACGCTTTTTATCACTTTTAACGTTATTTTTTGATGTTATTTTTGTAACAAATTGTTTTTTTAATTATATTTGCCCATATTTTTAACGATTTAACTAAGTAAATCGATTCAAAAACTAAGTAAAAACACTTATTTAATTATGAAAACAGTTTCATCAATTGTCGAGAATTACATCAAAACAAAACCATTTTTATTGAATGCTTTGTCCCTTGGAATTATTAACCTAACCTCTTTATCCCGAAACATTATGTCGGAATTAGAGAGCGAATTTGGAAAAGAAGTAAAACAGGGCGCTGTTGTAATGTCTTTAAAACGATTGACAGAAGAACTGGATTTTAGACTGAATCATAAAATCAATAAAGTAATTAAAAACATAGGCGAAATTACTGTTCGATCTGCTTTGACGGATTATACTTTTTCAGTTTCGGAAACCGTTTTAAACAAACAAGCCGAATTAATTTCAGACATCAACGGATTTCCTGATGTTTTTTATACTTCATCAAGAGGTGTAAACGAAATCAACATTGTGGTAAGCAATACGGTAAACAAACTGGTTGACAAACATTTTTCGAACGAAAAATTAATTCAAAAACTAGACAACCTTGCTTCTATAACGGTAAAATTACCAAAAGAAAATATTGTAGTTCCTGGAATTTATTATTTCATTTTTCAGCGTCTGGCTTGGGAAGGAATCATTATTAATGAAGTAATTTCAACTTCAAATGAATTTACTATTCTAGTTGGCGAAGATCAGGTTGATGTTGCTTTTAAAGTAATCAAAGATTTGAAAAACTAAACTTTTATAGTTTCAATTATAAAGCTTCTAATTTTAAAAATTAGAAGCTTTTTTTTATAATTCTAACATCGTATAAATTTCACTGTTCTTCAGGTTGATTATAGGTCGTTAAAAGTAAATAATCAATAGAATGTTCGATTCGGGAAGTCTTGTATTTTGTCAAGCAAGAAAATATTAAAAATTTTATACTTTTTTAAAACCATAAGTAAAGTTTATTCGTAAATAATGATTTAACGAAAAATCTGATATTTATGAACAAAAGAATTTTTAACAATCGTATCGCTTCATTCCTTTTATTAGGAACATTAGCATTAACCATTTTTTCTTGTAATGATGATAATGATTCGTCAAATACAAAACCAATGGCACCAGATGTAAATTTTACAGTATTGACTAATACAAATAGTATTGTAAAGTATAATGCCAAAGATTTGTCAAAGCCTATTTCTACAGTTGCTATTACCGGTTTGCCAACATCTGAAAAAATAGTTAGTATTGATTATAGACCGGCAACAGGTCAATTGTATGCCTTGGGAACTTCAAGCCGCCTTTATTTTATTAATGAAGAATCCGGTTTGGCTACTGCTTTAGGAAGTGCTGCATTCACTCCAGCTTTAAGTGATGCTAACGCTAGTATTGATTTTAATCCAACAGTAGATAGAGTACGTCTGGTTACCTCAACTGGACAAAATTTACGTTTACATCCTGAACTTGGCACTGTTGCCGCTCCAGATGGCTCTATAAACGGAGGTACAAATCCAACTATTGGAGCTGTTGCTTATACTAATAGCGTTGCCGGTGCTTCTTCAACACAGCTTTTTGATATTGATTTTACACAGGATAAATTATACATTCAAAATCCACCAAATAATGGTACTTTAGAAGAAGTGGGAAGCTTAACAGTTGATTTTGCCGGAGTGGGCGATTTTGACATTTCACCAGACAATAAAGCAGCATTGGCTGTTACTTTTAGCAACAATGAGTCAAAATTATACACTATTAATTTAACTACAGGGAAAGCTGAAAATATAGGAGTCTTTGGACTACCTGTTATTGGAATTGCCTTCAAAACAAATCCTGTTGCCTTTGCAGCGTCTACAGATAACAAATTGTATCGATTTGACCCGACTAATCCTACTATGAATTCAGTGGCATTTATGGGATTAGCAAGTGGAGAAGTAATTGTTGGTTTAGACTTTAGACCTGCAACAGGAACTTTATATGCAATTTCCAATCAAAGTAGATTGTTGACCGTAAATACTTCAAGCGGACAAGTTACAGCTATAAATACTCTAGCAGGATTATCAGGTACTTCTTTTGGATTTGATTTTAATCCAACTGTTGACAGAATTAGATTAGTAAGCAATACAGGGCAAAATTTAAGGTTACACCCTGATTTAGGAACTATTGTAGGAACTGACGGCATATTAAATCCAAACACTCCAGCTGTTAGTGCTGCTGCTTACACTAATAATTTTATTGCTACAACAACAACCAATTTATTTGTGATTGATCACACAACTAATATGCTTTACAATCAAACACCACCTAATAATGGCGTCTTAGTTCCAGTTGGAGATTTGGGTATTGATGTTGAAGCAGAAAATGGTTTTGATATTGGAGGAAGTTCAAACAAAGCCTTTGGGTTGTTTAAAGTAGGGGGAACAACAGCAGTTTACTCAGTAAATTTAACAACTGGAGCTGCTACAAAAGTGAAAGATTTTAATATTTCGGCAACAGCTATGGCAGTTGGATTAGGATTCTAAAATAAAATCCTATGAAAAAGCCCTAATTCGCATTTCTAAATCCGAATTAGGGCTTTTTTTATGAATAGATGACAGAATCTTTTTAACCTTCTCCTAATAGCTCCATCAGTTCCAGAGCTCTTCGGGTTGATTTTACATTGTCAAAAGTCAGTAACAAACGTAAACCTGCAGGAGTTTGTTTTTCTTTCATTTTACAAAGAGAAGGCTGTTTTTGCACAAACTGCAACACCCTATGAAAACGATTCGACTGATAGAAATCAGATTGTTGATCAGACACAAAATAACCAATCATCTTTCCTTGTTTCATTACCAGTTTTTCAATTCCAACTCTCGTTGCCACCCATTTGATTCGGATGCTGTTCATTAAAGCATTGGCACGCGGAGGCAAAGGACCAAAACGGTCAATCAGTTTGTTTTGGAAAACTTGTAATTCTTCTTCATTTTTAATCGTGCTCAATTCATTATACAAATTCAATCGCTCCGAAATATTGTTGATGTATTCGTCTGAAAACAACAATTCAAAATCGGTATCAATCTGTAAATCTTTTACATATTCTTTGGTTTCAATATCATTTTCTACCGGATACAAATCTTTGAATTCGTTTTCTTTCAATTCCTCAATCGCCTCGTTCATGATTTTTTGATAAGTATCGAAACCAATTTCGTTTATAAAACCGGATTGTTCTCCACCCAATAAATCTCCGGCACCACGAATCTCTAAATCTTTCATTGCAATATTGAATCCGCTACCGAGTTCGCTAAATTGTTCCAAAGCCTGAATACGTTTTCGGGCTTCTTCAGTCATTGATGAATAAGGCGGACAAATAAAATAACAGAACGCTTTTTTATTGCTTCGTCCCACACGCCCACGCATTTGGTGCAAATCTGACAGTCCGAAATTATTGGCATTGTTAATGAAAATGGTATTAGCATTCGGTACGTCCAATCCACTTTCGATAATGGTTGTAGCCACCAAAACATCAAATTCCCCGTTCATAAAAGCCAACATCAGTTCTTCGAGTTTCTTGCCGTCCATTTGTCCGTGACCGATTCCGACTCTTGCATTAGGTACCAAACGCTGAATCATTCCGGCCACTTCCTTGATATTTTCAATTCGGTTATTGATAAAATACACCTGTCCGTTACGCTGAATTTCATACGAAATAGCATCACGAATCATCTCTTCATTAAAACCAACAACATTAGTTTCAATAGGGTAACGATTAGGCGGAGGCGTTGTAATTACCGATAAATCGCGTGCTGCCATCAACGAAAATTGTAAGGTTCTCGGAATTGGCGTAGCCGTCAACGTCAAGGTATCCACATTAGCCGCAATGGTTTTGAGTTTATCCTTTACGTTTACTCCAAACTTTTGTTCCTCATCGACAATCAGCAAACCTAAATCTTTAAAAACCACATTTTTGTTGACCAATTGATGTGTTCCAATAACGATATCCAATTTCCCTTCGGCCAGTTCTTTTAAGGTTTCCGACTTTTGTTTGGCAGTTCTAAAACGGTTCAGATAACCAATTTTTACAGGCATGTCTTTCAAACGTTCCGAAAAAGTACGGAAATGTTGGTATGCCAAAATAGTTGTTGGCACCAAAATCGCTACCTGTTTACTATTGTCCACCGCTTTAAAAGCAGCACGAATAGCCACCTCTGTTTTACCAAAACCTACATCTCCACAAACCAAACGATCCATCGGGCGATCACTTTCCATATCGGCTTTTACTTCTGCAGTAGACTTGATTTGGTCCGGCGTATCTTCATAAATAAACGAACTTTCCAATTCGTTTTGCAAATAGCTGTCGGGTGCATATTGAAATCCTTTTTCCAATCGTCTTTTGGCATACAATTGAATCAAATTGAACGCAATATGCTTGACTCTTGCCTTGGTTTTTTGTTTTAAAACCTTCCAGGCATTCGAACCTAATTTATATATTTTAGGCGGTGTTCCGTCTTTGCCGTTGTATTTCGAAATTTTATGCAGCGAATGAATACTCACATACACAATATCATTATCGGCATAAACCAGCTTGATGGTTTCCTGCGTTTTTCCTTCGACCTGAATTTTTTGCAAACCTCCAAATTTCCCAATTCCGTGGTCAATGTGCGTTACATAATCGCCTACAGACAGCGAAGTCAATTCTTTTAAAGTGATATTTTGTTTCTTAGAATAGCCATTCTTGATACTGAATTTATGATAACGCTCAAAAATTTGATGATCAGTATAACAGCTTATTTGATTTTCTTCGTCAATAAATCCCTGATACATTGGCAAAACAATGGTGTTGTATTGCTTGCGGATATTCTCGGAATTGGCTTCGTCCAAAGTTTCGAAAATATCATGAAAACGCTTCGCCTGAGAATCATTCGAACAAAACAGATAATTTTTATATCCGTTAAAATGATGCTCGCTCAAATTATTCAGTAACAAATCAAATTGTTTATTAAACGAAGGTTGTGGCTGAATATGGAATTCCATTTTTTTAGTGGTTCTAAAAACCGCTTTCGAGCTCCACTCAATAATAGAAAAATCCAGAGCCCGCTTGATAAAACTTTTTTGGTCTAAAAACAACTGCTCCGGAGTAGCGTGTTTGATGTCTTTGGATAATTTTTCGAATGCTTCTTCAGCTTTGGCAAATTGTTTATCCAATTGTGCGAATAAATCTTCGGTATTTTGAATACAAATCACCGTTTGCTCCGAAATATAATCCAGAAAACTTTCTCTGTTTTCCTGAAAAACCTTGTTTTCTACATTCGGAATAATGGTAATTTTCTTTTTTTGTTCCAATGACAATTGCGTTGCCACATCAAAAGTTCGAATACTTTCGACCTCATCACCAAAAAACTCAATTCGGTACGGATTATCATTCGAAAAAGAAAATACATCTACAATTCCTCCACGAACAGAAAACTCTCCAGGTTCCGTAATAAAATCGACTCTCTTGAATTCATATTCGAACAAAACTTCGTTAATAAAATCAATCGAAACCTTATCAGCTACATTTACTTTTAAGGTATTTTTATCTAAATCACGACGCGTTACCACTTTTTCAAATAAAGCTTCGGGATAAGAAACAATGACTGCCGGCTTTTTTCGGGAATTGATACGGTTTAAAACCTCAGCTCGAAGCAACACATTAGCATTATCAGTTTCATCAACCTGATAAGGACGACGAAACGATGCCGGATAAAACAACACATCTTCCTCGCCTATCATTTGCTCTAAATCGTTCAAATAATAAGCCGCTTCTTCTTTATTATTTAAAATGACTAAAAAAGGTAATTCGGCTTTTTTGAAAACCGAACGGATAATAAATGAAACCGCCGAACCCAACAAACCGTTAAGATGTAATTTGGCGCTATTTTTTTCCTGTAAAGCAGCTGCAATTTGCAGTACTTTAGGCGAAGTTTCATAAAGGGTATATAAGGCAGATTTACTCAACTCTGGCGTCGTTTGGGTTAATTATTGCTCGTGTACTTGCCGGGATAACGGATTGATTGGGCATCACCGAATTAGGAATCGCTCTTGCTGAATCTAATAACATTCTTCTCATTTCGTCTTCACCTTCTTCCACCGGAATCTTACTTTTCTCAGTCAAAATATCCATTTGACGCTGCAAAGTGGCTAATTCTTTGTTGATTTCACCAACTAATTGTACCACTTTTTTATCCGGAATATTGTCTAAATGGATGAACATATCCAGCAAACGCACTTTTGTAATCAAAACTGAAATTCTGCTTTGTACCTGTGGTTTATTAAATAATTCAGGAACATTATTTTTTAAAGCCATTACTTTTTTAGAAATCGCTTTTGACTTGTGTTGATACGCACTGATTGTTCTCTTTGGTTTTTGTCGTAATTCCTGCATGAACGCACGTAACTCAGTCCATGTTTTTACGCTTTCCTCAGTAGCTTCATTGATGGGTTCATCATAAAAATCCCAACCCTTTTGAATGTTTTCAAAAATGACTTTTTTCTTTTTGGCATCTTTGGCTTGTTCAGCCAGTCTTTTTTGATTGGCTTCTTCTTTACAGGAAACCGTTAAGAGCAGCAGACCAAGAATATATAATAGCTTGTATTTCATCCTAATTTTTATTGAACCGCAAAGTTACAAAGTAAATTAATAATAAAAGAGGCTAAAAACAATTGACACTTATTTAACAGATTATCCAATTTGTGTATGTTCCTAGATTGGATTTATGAATTCTACTCAATCAAAAAACACTTCTAATAAGACTTTAACCTTTTATATCCATGAGCCATACAACAAAATAACTTTGAACCATACAGCCAAGTTATTCGAGCAAATCTAATAGAACTTTGCAGAAACAAAATTATTAGAAAAATGGAAAAAGTTTGGTTTATTACAGGAAGTTCAAGAGGCTTAGGCAGAAGTATTACAAAAGCCGTTTTGGAAAATGGGGACAAGGTTGTTGCGACAGCCAGAAATACAGGACTACTACAGGATTTAGAAGAACAATATTCTTCTCAAATACTGATACTATCATTAGATGTAAGCCTGAAGTCGCAAATACATTCGACAGTAGAAAAAGCAATAGCTCATTTTGGGAGGATAGACGTTTTGGTTAATAATGCCGGATTTGGTATTACAGGGTCAACAGAAGCATTTACAGAAGAGCAGGTACGCAGTCAATTAAATGTCAATTTATTGGCACCCATAGAAATTACCCAAACCATATTACCATATATGAGAAAGCAGCGTTCGGGCAAAATCTTTCAAATAAGCTCTATTGGTGGCAGAGTCGGAAATGCCGGCTTAAGCATTTATCAGGCCGCAAAGTTTGGATTATCAGGATTCTCTGAATCCCTCAGGAAAGAAGTTGAACATTTAGGAATTCAGGTAACATCAGTAGAACCAGGAGGTTTCAGAACGGACTGGGCAGGTACATCTATGACTTATGCTCCCTTTGTAGAAGGATATGAAGAATCAATCGAACAAATGAAAGATTTTTTAAGCTCAGGGAAATTTATTCCAATTGGTGACCCGGAAAAAGCAGCTAAAGTATTTATCGATTTGGTTAACCATCCCCAACCGCCAATGCATCTTGTTCTGGGAAGCGAAGCTGCCAGTATTCTCAAAAAAGCAAACGAAGTTAGAAACGAAGAGTTTGAACAATGGCTACCGGTTACACTTTATACAGACCACGAGGATGCAGCAAAATTCTATGAAACAGCAGAAGGAAAAAATTATTTAATTCAAAAAGGAATAAAATTATAATGGAAACAATGTTAAAAAATAGGCGGGCTTTAATAACAGGCTCAAATAATGGATTAGGTGAAACCATTGCAAAAATGTTGGCCAAAGAAGGCGTTGCTGTAATCATACATGGAAGGAATGAAGAAAGGGCAAACCAAGTTGCTGAAGAAATCCGTTTAGAAGGTGGTAACGCCCAAGTTGTATTGGGTGATCTTTCTACCGATAATGGTGCGGAAACAGTTGCAAAAAAATCCTTAGAAGGAGGCCCTATCGATATCCTTATCAATAATGCAGGAGCCTATGCCCATACAGGATGGATGGATACAACTCCTCAGAACTGGCTAACTACCTATAATCTAAATGTGGTGTCATATGTAAGAATGATACAGCTTATTCTTCCCTCTATGAAAAAGAATGGCTGGGGACGCATTATCAATATCGGCGGCGGTCTTGGAACTCAGCCATTAGCCATCCAACCGCATTATAGCGCAAGTTTAGCAGCAAGACATAATTTGTCAGTCTCTTTAGCACGTGAACTTTCAGGAACAGGAATAACATCAAATGTAGTATCCCCGGGTGCGATTATTAATCTCCAAACAGAACAATGGCTAAAAACGCAAGCTCCTAAACACAATTGGGGCAGCAACTTTGATGAAATTGAGAAAAATGCCGTCAGAGAATTAGTCCCTAATGACAGAGGAAGATTTGGCAGACCGGAAGAAATTGCCGCAGCCGTATTATATTTGGTTGGCCCGCATTCTGACTATGTAAGCGGAGCAATACTTCGTGTTGATGGCGGTACTGTTAAGTCAATTTAGTAAATTTAAGCCCATAATGCAATGGGCTTGAATTTTAATATGAATCATTTATAATCTTTACTATGGACATCAAAAAATCCAACTCCGGAATTATTTATTCCTGTTATCATAACCAGAATAGGGATGGAGAACATTTTGTTCCTGAACACACATTGAGCTTCCAGATAGACGGAAAATTGACATTAAATGATGGCACAAAAGAGTATTCTTCCACAAAAGGATCTTTTCGATTGATTAGAAGAAATCAATTGATAAAATTTATCAAGCAGCCGCCTGAAAAAGGCGATTTTAAATCCATCAGTATTTATCTGGATCAAAAAATGTTGAAAGATTTTAGTTTAGAAAATAATATAGTTGCAACTTCTGTAAAAAAATCAGCCAGTGTTTTGAACATAAAGAACAATACGCTTTTAGATATTTACATCAATTCATTAATTGCCTATACAGATACCGATTATTTAAATAACGGAGCAATTGTAAAAACAAAAATCAACGAAGGTATTTTGTTGTTGTTACAATCTAATGCCGAATTTAAAGACATCCTTTTTGATTTTTCCGAACCTCATAAAATAAATCTGGAAGCTTTTATGAATCAGAACTACCATTTTAATGTTAAACTAGACCGATTTGCTTATTTAACGGGTAGAAGCCTGGCTACATTTAAAAGAGATTTCGAAAAAACATTTAACATCACGCCTCGTAAATGGTTGCAAAAAAAGAGACTCCAACAAGCACATTATCTGATTTCAAAGGAAGGGAAAAAATCTTCTGATATTTACTTGGATTTAGGCTTCGAAGATCTAACCCATTTCTCACACGCCTTTAAAAAAGAATTTGGTTGTTCTCCCAAAAAAATTATTCCCAACTTTTATTTATAACAAAATAATAAAAACAGAAATCCTTACTTCAGCTCAAAAACATTATTATCCAATTTTACGTCGGCCATTAAACCGCTTGGGTCAATGGTTATTTTTTTGATGCTGTTTTTAGGTTTTCCAATACTAAATTCATATTTCGGATTTGCCCAAGCCCAATCGCTCAAAACCGTTCTTTTAATGGCTAGATTGGGATTAGCTTTTTCAAAATACATCATTCGTAACGGAATATAAAAACTCTCCACAGTTCCATCAACATATTCTACTTGTAAATCTATTGGCATCGGCATTCTGCCTATTCGTTCTAAATTGACTATCGTTTTTTCGCCATCTTCTTTTACTGCTGTAATTCCGTAATCAATCGTGTTGGTCGTTTGTGTCCATTCGGTTAAATACCAGTCCAACTGTGCTCCCGAAACTCTTTCGGCTGTTCGCATAATATCATTTGGCGTAGGATGTTTGAATTTAAAATCGTGATAATACCTTTTAATAGTTTGCGCTAAATTGTCCTGACCAATTAAGTAACCTAACTGCGACAGGAAAATACTTCCTTTGATATACGATGAAATACTATAAGGTCGGTTCTCATCAAATCGATCAGCTTGTGTAGTTTGTGGTTGCTCTTTGCCCGAATTCACTAAATCTACATAAGCGATATAGTTTTGCTTAAACGGATTCTCTACTTTTTTAGCCGCCATTTCATTGGTTACCACATTCTGTACATAAGTTGTAAAACCTTCGTCCATCCAAGCGTGTTTTAACTCATTCGACGCTAAAACATGCTGAAACCAGGAATGTCCAAATTCATGCAATGCCGTACCATAAATTCCCTGAAGCGTTCCATTTCCTAAAATCAGCGTACACATAGCATATTCCATTCCGCCATCGCCACCCTGAATAAAAGAATATTGTTTGTACGGATAATCACCAACATGCTTATTTAATAATCGAAGTGCTTCTACCATCAAAGGCTGTACATTTTTCCAATTATCAATTATTTTCGGATTGTTTTTGTATAAAAAATGCAAGTCAACATCATTAGGTCCTTTGACTACATCATGCAGGTACTCTTTATCGGCCGCCCAGGTAAAATCATGCACTTGCGGCGCAATAAAATGCCAGGTTAGATTTTTAGTATTCTTTGGATATTTTACTTCCAATCCTTTTTCCTGATAACCGTGACCTATTTGGTTCGTATTTTGCAAATAACCTGTACCTCCTAAAACATAATCTTTATCAATAGTAATTTTTACGTCGAAATTTCCCCAAACGCCATGAAATTCTCTGGCAATATAAGCATCAGTATGCCAGCCTTCAAAATCGAATTCGGCCATTTTAGGATACCATTGTGCCATTGAAAGCGCTATTCCTTCTGAATTATTTCTGCCCGAACGACGAATTTGCACCGGAACTTGTCCATCAAAATTTAATGTAAAAGTAGTTTTCGAGTTAGGTAAAATTGGCTTAGCCAGAATAACTTCTAAAATAGTTCCGATAGTTTTAGTTTTTGCCTCAACTCCATCCTGCTTGAAATTACTAATTTTTAAATACCCAATTTCGTTGGGTTTCAAATTAGCAATTCGGTTTTCTCTAACTTCTTTGCCATCAACTTTGGTTTTTTTGACCATTCGGGCATCGGCATCTTTAATATTTTGTGATCTAAGATCCATTTCGCTTCCCGGCTGAAAAGCATTATTGTACAAATGAAAAAACACTTTTTTCAAGGTATCCGAAGAATTATTGGTGTAAACCAATTCCTGATTTCCTTTGTATTGGAAGTTTTTTGCATCCATAAATACTTCCATCTTGTAATCAGCCTGTTGCTGCCAATATGAAGTATTTTGGGCAACCAAAGAAAAAACACTCAATAAAACCAGCGAGAGTAAAAAAAATTTTCTCATTTGTATCAAAATAAAAAATGGAAGGATGTTATGTCCTTCCATTAGATTAGTATTTTTTGAAATTATTTCTTAGCCATTTCATTTGCCATTAAAATAGCATTGTATGCGTTTACGACTTTTCCAGTTTTTGATAATTCGTTAAAAGGACGTATATCTTTTGGATTTCCGCCTACAACTACATTTTTATCAATAGCTAAACCTGATTCCATCAAAATGTGTTTTACTTGTGAAGCTGATAATTTTGGATAATATGAACGAATTAACGCTGCAACTCCGGCTACATTTGGCGCAGCCATTGAAGTTCCCTGTAAAAACTTATAACTATTTTCAGGAGTCGAAGCATAGATTTTTACTCCCGGCGCAAAAACATCAACATTGATTTTTCCAATGTTTGAAAAACGAGCCACAACATTTTTTCCATACTCAAAATTTAAAGCACCTACAGTGATTAAATTATCTGAAATCTCTGTTTTTCTGTCTTCAGAATCATTCGGGAAATTATCGAAATAATCAATGTTTTTAGCATCATTTCCAGCGGCATGAACAATTAAAACATCTTTTTCGGCAGCATATTTTATAGCGTCGAAAACCCAATTTTTATGTGGTGAAAAAGATTTTCCAAAACTTCCGTTGATTACTTTTGCCCCATTATCAACAGCATAACGAATAGCAAGAGCGATATCTTTATCATACTCATCTCCATCAGGAACGGCGCGAGCAGTAAGGATTTCGACATTATTAGCAATTCCGTCACCACCAATATTATTGTTTCTTACCTGAGCAACAATTCCGGCTACGTGAGTTCCATGAAGCGCTTCTTTTTTGTCTGGTCCAATAACATTATTATTACCATAATTAGTATCTGTAATATCATTAGGATTATCGCCAAGAACTTTTCTGTAATCTTTTACCATACTATCATCATTTAAAAGCTCTTCATTCGTTTTTATTTGATTCTGTAGTTCTGTTTTCAAATCAGCAATAGGCATTCCAAAAGAAAACATTCTTTGCATGTACATTTTGCTTTTTTGAACCAAAGTATCTTTAGAATCAATAGCTTTTAATTCATCTGCGGTGTAAACTTCTTTCCCTAATTGTTTTTGAATTGCTTTATCTGCAGTGTTTACTTCCGCTAGCATTTGTGTGTAGCGATTCTTATCTTCCTGCGCATCTCCAATTTTCTTATCATACACTTTCTTAGCTTCCTGATAAGTAACTTCGTCAACTAAAGTTTTGTCTTTAATAATACGCTCGTATTCCAAATGTTCTTTAGTAATATCACCCAGAAAATTCCATCCGTGAATATCATCAACATAACCGTTTTTATCATCATCAATTCCGTTTCCAGGAATTTCTTTTGGATTAGTCCAAACCACCGATTTTAAATCTTCGTGTTCAATATCTACTCCTGAATCTACAATTCCCACAATTACTTTTTCCGATTTTCTGTCTTTCAACAATTCAGCATAAGCTCTGTCTACGCTCATTCCCGGAACGGTATCTTTTACAATATCAAAATGATTCCAACGCTTTAATTGCGTTTCAGTTAAAGCTTTCTTTTTTGTAACATCAACAGGAACTGTAATAGCTGTTAACGATTTATAATTAGGAAGTTGCCTTTGTGCTCCACAGCCTGCTAAAACTAAGGCTGATAATAAAGGAAGAGATAAGGTTTTAATTGCATTCATGTACATTAATTGTTTAATCCATTTCAAATATAGATTAAAAATAAATTTCCTATTCTAAAAAAATCAGGATTAACACTAGATTAAGACATTCATACTTGTTATTGAGTATGTTTTATGGCGACAGAATACCAGAATTAAATACAACTTTAAAAAATTGCCTCTTTAATTCTTTTTCTAATAGAAGCTTTATAATCTTTAGGATAAGTTCTGTTACCCAGAAAAACATCAGTCATCGCATCTGAAAAAGCCTGCCCGTATTTTTTAATGATAATGTTACGTAAGGCTTTTTTATTGTAGAAAAATTTAGCCACAATCACCCCTGTTTTAATTTCAGGCAAAATACTCTGTTCTAATTTTTCCTGATACAATTTGGCTGCTTTATCTGGATCAAGCTTACTTTCAATGATAGATTTAGCTGCTAAAATACCGCTTACTATAGCATTCGAAATACCTTCGGCAACAATAGGATCCGCAAATCCAGCCGAATCTCCAATTAAAAATACATTTTTTTGAACAAAAGTATCTGTTCTGGGAGAAACCGGAATTACAAATCCATGAGCATCTTCGCTTAGAATTTCGGTAATTCCCAAAACTTTTAAATATTCGGCATAATATTTTTTCAAATCCATCTTTTCCTTGTTTTTGACAAAAACACCAACTCCTATCGACAGATGATTTTTCTTGGGAAAACACCAGGCATAACCATAAGGAATGGCATCTACATCAAAACGGACATTTTTAGACAATCGTTCAAAATCAGCCTGGGGCACTTCAACTTCATATTCCAAAGCAGGAATAATCGTTCTGGTTTCCTGCCAGCCCGCCATCTTAGCCACCGGACTTAGTGCTCCGTCTCCCGCAATGATAAATTTAGCTTTCACATCCCCTTCAGAAGTATGAATGGTTTGTATATCGCCAAAAGTAATATCTTCAACTTTGTGATTTTGCAATAAGGTTACTCCATTTTCTTTAGCTTTTTCTACAATTAAATTATCAAAAGCATCACGCATAATCATACTTATTATGGGCTGATCTCTTTTAGAAGTAACTTTTATCGCAGTATTTGCAAAATAAGTATCTACTTCGTAGAATTCTTTTTCAACTGCCGATGAAACGTCAAAAGGAAGTGTTTTTCTCCCTCTGTACACTAAACCTCCACCACAGGTTTTATATCGGGGTAAAGTTTCTTTTTCAATAATTACGGTCGAAATTCCGCTTTTAGACAATTCAAAAGCTGCAGAAGCTCCTGCAGGTCCACTACCTATTATGGCTACATCAAATGAGTTCATTCGTTTTTTTTCAAAACTAAATTAATCCTTACTAAAAACAAAATATTAATTCCAAATTTCATTTCTTATTAAAGTATTTCATCACAAGAAAAAACAGTATCCAAACGCACTCCTTTCTCGGTATGTTTAACTGTAATTATTGGATTATGAGCATCGTGTTCCAGAAATAAATAATAATTATTATCAGCCGCAGTATTCATGAATTTTGTTTTCTCATCCATTGTTAACAGTGGTCTGGTGTCGTAGCCCATCACATAAGGAATAGGAATATGTCCGACTGTTGGTAATAAATCAGCACAAAAAACGATAGTTTTTTCTTTATAATTAATATACGGAATCATCTGTTTTTCGGTATGTCCGTCGGCAAAGAAAATCCCAAAACCTAACTCCGATTCTTTCACAAAATCACCTGAAGATCTTTCGACAAAATTAAGTTGACCACTTTCCTGCATTGGCAAAATATTCTCAGATAAAAAGGAAGCTTTTTCTCTTGAATTAGGTTCGGTTGCCCATTGCCAATGATTTTCATTCGACCAAAATTTAGCATTTTTAAAAGCAGGTTCATAAGCTGTTTTATCGTTATTCCATTGAATAGCACCGCCGCAATGATCAAAATGCAAATGGGTTAAAAAAACATCGGTAATATCATCGCGATGAAAACCGTATTTAGCCAAAGAGCCATCCATAGAATGCGTTCCCCAAAGCGAATAGTAACCAAAAAATTTCTCCGATTGTTTGTTTCCCATTCCGGTATCAATCAAGATCAGTCGGTTACCATCTTCAATTAACAAACTTCGCGCAGCTATATCTATTAAATTATTAGCATCTGCCGGATTGGTTTTGTTCCAAATGATTTTAGGAACTACACCAAACATAGCGCCTCCGTCTAATTTAAAATTTCCTGTTTCTATCGGGTAAAGTTTCATATTGCTTTTTTAAAAAATTCTCAACTAATTAGCATTGGCAATTTAATAATATTGAAAATAGGACTAGGTCGAAAACAACAATTTATTTAGTAAAAAAATCAAAATAAAACATATTCATTCTAAATAGAAACAACAAATAACTAATATCTATTTGGTTATTAGTTATAAAAATGTTATCTATTGTGCAATACGGTTTTTATGCACTATCTTTGCTGATAATTTAGACAAAATCAACACACAATGATAAAGGTTTCTGATACTGCCAAAAAGAAAATCATCTCCTTAATGGAAGAGGATGGTTTTGATGCCGCCACAGATTATGTAAGAGTAGGTGTTAAAAGCGGCGGATGTTCGGGCTTATCCTATGATTTAAAGTTCGACAAAAACAAAGGTGACGATGATAAAATATTCGTCGATAACGACATTACTATTGCGGTAGAAAAAAAGTCTTTTCTCTATCTGGCAGGAACTATTCTTGAGTTCTCAGGCGGATTAAATGGTAAAGGATTTGTTTTCAACAACCCAAATGCAACCAGAACTTGCGGATGCGGAGAAAGTTTCTCTCTTTAAAAAAATAAACTATTGAAAAATTAAAAGATTTAAAGATTCAGAAAATGTTTTACTATTTTGAACATTTGCTTTTTTATCTCTTTCAATACTATAAAAAATGAGTAAATACACAGAAGACGATTTAAAAATCGAACTCGAAAACAAAGAGTACGAATACGGATTTTATACCAATTTAGAATCGGAGACGTTTCCTATTGGTTTAAATGAAGACATTGTTCGTGCTATTTCACAAAAGAAAGGCGAACCACAATGGATGACCGATTGGCGTATTGAAGCTTTCAGAGCGTGGGAAGAAATGATAGAACCAGAATGGGCTAATGTACATTATACCAAACCTGATTTCCAAGCCATTTCTTATTATTCTGCACCAAAAACGGTAGATCCAAATAAAACGCTTGACGATGTGGATCCAGAGCTTTTAGAAATGTATAAAAAATTGGGGATTTCTGTCGATGAGCAAAAAATGATGAATAATGTAGCCATGGACATTGTTGTTGACTCTGTTTCGGTAGCTACTACATTCAAAAAAACATTAGGCGAAAAAGGAATTATCTTCATGAGTATTTCTGAAGCTATTAAGGAGCATCCTGAATTAGTTCGCAAATATTTAGGAACTGTTGTTCCTCAAAAAGACAATTTCTATGCAGCATTAAACTCAGCTGTTTTCTCTGATGGATCTTTTTGTTATATTCCAAAAGGCGTAAAATGCCCTATGGAACTTTCGACTTATTTCCGTATCAATCAGGCGGGAACAGGACAATTTGAAAGAACATTAGTTATTGCCGATGAAGGAAGCTACGTTTCTTACCTTGAAGGATGTACTGCGCCAAGTCGTGATGAAAATCAATTACACGCTGCTGTGGTTGAATTAATCGCCTTAGATGATGCCGAAATTAAATATTCTACTGTTCAAAACTGGTTTCCTGGAAACAAAGATGGAAAAGGCGGGGTTTTCAATTTTGTAACCAAAAGAGGTTTGTGCGAAACAAACGCTAAAATTTCATGGACACAGGTGGAAACTGGTTCAGCTGTAACCTGGAAATATCCTTCTTGTGTATTAAAAGGAGATAATTCAGTTGGAGAATTTTATTCAATTGCTGTAACTAATAATTTCCAACAAGCCGATACCGGAACTAAAATGATTCATTTAGGTAAAAACACTAAATCTACCATTATTTCTAAAGGTATTTCGGCAGGAAAATCACAAAATAGCTATAGAGGATTAGTGCAAATTAGTCCACGTGCTGAAAATGCTCGTAACTTCTCTCAATGTGACTCGTTATTGATGGGTAACAATTGTGGGGCACATACTTTCCCTTACATCGAAAGTAAAAATCCATCTGCTAAAATTGAGCACGAAGCAACTACATCTAAAATTGGAGAAGACCAGGTTTTCTATTGCAATCAACGTGGAATTCCAACTGAAAAAGCCATTGCCTTAATTGTAAATGGTTTCAGTAAAGATGTATTAAACAAGTTGCCAATGGAATTTGCCGTTGAAGCACAAAAATTATTAGAAATTTCTCTTGAAGGATCAGTAGGATAATCTTTTTAAGACTTTATATCAAAACAAAACATTTATGTTATCAATAAAAAATCTACACGCCTCAATAGGTGATAAAGAAATTCTTAAAGGAATTGATTTAGAAGTAAAAGCAGGGGAAATCCATGCGATAATGGGACCAAATGGAGCTGGAAAAAGTACACTTTCGGCAATTATTGCCGGAAACGAAAATTATGAAGTAACCGAAGGTGAAATTATATTAGACAATGAAGACATCTCTGAATTAGCTCCTGAAGAAAGAGCACATAAAGGAGTTTTTCTTTCGTTCCAATATCCTGTAGAAATTCCGGGAGTTTCGGTAACTAACTTCATGAAAACAGCTATTAACGAAACCCGTAAAGCTAATGGTCAGGAAGAAATGCCAGCTAACGAAATGTTGAAAGTTATTCGTGAAAAATCAGAATTACTAGAAATCGATCGTAAATTCTTGTCTCGTTCTCTTAATGAAGGTTTCTCTGGTGGAGAGAAAAAACGTAATGAGATTTTTCAAATGGCAATGCTTGAGCCTAAATTAGCCATTCTTGACGAAACTGATTCTGGATTAGATATTGATGCTTTACGAATTGTTGCTAATGGAGTTAACAAATTGAAAAGCGATAAAAATGCCATTATCGTAATTACACACTACCAAAGATTATTAGATTATATCGTTCCTGATTTTGTTCATGTTTTACACAATGGAAAAATTGTAAAATCTGGTGATGCCAGCCTTGCCTTAGAATTAGAAGAAAAAGGATACGACTGGATTAAACAAGAACAAGAAGCGTAAAATTAGTTTGCAGTTTACAGTTTGTAAAACTTATAACTCCTAACTTATAACTACAAAAATGGAATTAAAAGAAAAATTAATCTCATCGTTCATGGCCTTTGAAGAGCGCATTGATGTTCATTCAGAACTACATGATTTGAGAACTTCGGCTCTTAAGAACTTTGAAACAAAAGGCTTCCCTACTAAAAAAGAAGAAGCTTGGAAATACACTTCGCTAAATGCCATTCTAAAAAATGACTTTACCGTTTTTCCTAAAAAAGACAGTGCTATAGAATTTAGCCAAGTAAAAAAATACTTTATTAACGAAATTGACACGTATAAAGTAGTTTTTATTGACGGAATTTTTAGTTCGCACTTATCTTCTACAACACACGACGGAATTGATGTTTGTTTAATGTCTTCGGCATTGACAAAACCAAAATACAAAATGGTTATTGATACTTACTTTAACCAAATTGCAAGTAAAGATGATAGCTTAACTTCGTTAAATACCGCTTTTGCCTGCGAAGGTGCTTACATCAATATACCAAAAAGCAAAGTAGCTGATAAACCTATTGAAATCATGTATTTCTCAACAGGAAACGAATCGGCATTGATGGTGCAACCAAGAAACTTAGTAATTGTAGGCGAGAATTCTCATGTGCAAATTATTGAACGTCATCAAAGTTTAAGTGAAAATCCAGTCCTGACCAATTCAGTTACCGAAATTTTTGCTCAAAAACGTGCTATTGTAGATTATTACAAAATACAAAATGACAGCCACGAAGCCAACCTGATTGACAATACCTATGTTTCTCAACAGAAAGAAAGTCATGCTTCTGTACATACTTTTTCTTTTGGTGGAAACCTAACAAGAAACAATTTGAATTTCTATCATTTTGGCGAAAGATTGACAAGTACCTTAAACGGAATCACAATCATTGGCGAAAAACAACATGTTGATCATTATACTTTAGTAAATCATGCTGAGCCAAATTGTGAGAGTTTCCAGGATTATAAAGGAATTTTCTCTGATCGCTCCACAGGAGTTTTCAACGGAAAAGTATTTGTAGAAAAAGAAGCTCAAAAAACAAATGCTTTCCAAAAAAGCAATAACATTTTATTGAGCGATAAAGCTACAATCAATGCAAAACCACAATTGGAAATTTTTGCTGATGATGTAAAATGTTCTCACGGATGTACCGTAGGTCAATTAGACGAAACCGCTTTATTCTACATGCAACAAAGAGGTATTCCTAAAAAAGAAGCTAAAGCTTTATTGATGTACGCTTTCTCTAATGCAGTTATCGAAAACATCAAAATACCAGAATTAAAACAAAGAATCACCACTATTATCGCTATGAAATTAGGCGTAAAATTGGGATTTGATTTATAGTTTTAAACAAATTGATACAAAAAGGGCACAGAGTTTTACTAAACTTTGTGCCTTTTGTGATTTTATAAAATTCAGATCACAGCTATTCTGTTTTAGTATTAAAAAGCCTTTCAATAAATTAAACTGATACTACAATCAATCAAAACAAACAATTCGGGCAAAAAACAATTTTAGTTTTAGTACTTTTGTAATACCATTTTTTCAACATAATTATGTTAGACATTCAAAAAATAAGAGCCGATTTTCCTATCCTTAACGAAAAAGTGAACGGAAAACCCTTAGTATATTTCGACAACGGAGCCACTTCTCAAAAACCTCAGGTGGTTATTGATGCTATTGCAAAATATTATCAGGAAATCAATGCTAATATTCATCGTGGCGTACACACTTTGAGTCAATTAGCAACTGATGCATACGAAATTGCCCGTGGCAAAGTACAGAATCACATTAATGCTAAACATGCGTATGAAGTTCTTTTTACTTCAGGAACTACTTTTGGGATTAATTTGGTTGCCAATGGCTTTGCTTCGTTTTTAAAACCTGGTGATGAAGTCGTAGTTTCTTCATTAGAACACCACAGTAATATTGTGCCTTGGCAAATGCTTTGCGAAAAAACAGGCGCTACTCTAAAAGTCATTCCAATGGATGAAAACGGAGAGTTGATTATGTCAGAATATGACAAATTACTTTCTGAAAAAACTAAAATTGTAACGGTAAATCATATTTCGAATGCGTTAGGAATTATCAATCCGGTGAAATACATGATTGACAAAGCGCACGAAGTAGGCGCTGCTGTTTTAATTGACGGTGCTCAGGCTGTTCCGCATTTAAAACCTGATGTCCAAGAATTAGATTGTGATTTTTATGCTTTTTCAGGACATAAAATGTGCGGACCTACAGGAACTGGAATTTTATATGGAAAAGAAGCTTGGTTGAACAAATTACCTCCTTATCAGGGCGGTGGCGAAATGATTAAAGAAGTTACTTTCGAAAAAACTACTTATGCCGAATTGCCTCATAAATTTGAAGCAGGCACACCACATATTGCAGGAGGAATTGTATTAGGAACTGCTATCGATTACATGAACGAAGTAGGTTTTGAAAACATTCAAAAACAAGAATTAGAGTTACTAAATTATGCGACTGAGCAATTATCAGCGATTGAAGGTTTGCGTATTTATGGAAATTCTAAGAATAAAACATCTGTAATTTCGTTTAACATTGAAGGGATTCATCCTTATGACATTGGTACTATTATTGATAAATTAGGAATAGCAGTAAGAACAGGTCATCATTGTGCTCAGCCTATTATGAATTTCTTTGAAATTCCGGGAACTATCAGAGCTTCGTTTTCTTTTTATAATACAAAAGAAGAAATTGATGCCTTAGTTGAAGCTGTTAAAAAAGCGCAATTAATGTTATCCTAAAACTATATTATGAAACTACTATCGTTATTATTCCTGACTATTTTTCTAGGCAAAGGCTGCGAAGGAAACCCTAAGCAAAATATTGAAACTGCTAAAATTATTTATACAGCACATACAAGAGGCTATCATCAGGAGATAATTATCGAAAACAAATTAGTTAGTGTAAAAAAAGACCGAAAAGAAGAAGCTGTTCAAACTAAAATTAAAGATGCCGACTGGAAAGAACTGGTTCGTCTTTTTCAGGAAACAGATTTAGAGGAATTAAAAGAATTAAAATCACCAACAGAAAAACGTTTTTATGATGGTGCGGCAATAGCCAATCTGACAATAATATACGAAGGTAAAATCTATGAATCACAAAGTTTTGATCATGGTTTTCCTCCTGTAGAGATAAAAAAAATAGTGACTAAAATAAATTCATTTGCAAAACAAAACAATGAAGATCAAAGATATACAAGAAGAAATAGTCGATGAATTTTCGATGTTTGATGACTGGATGCAACGTTATGAGTACATCATCGAATTAGGAAAAAATCTTCCGCTAATCAAAGAAGAAGCTAAAGTTGAAGAAAATTTAATTAAAGGCTGTCAGTCAAAAGTATGGCTACAAGGTGAAAAAAATGACGACAAAGTAGTTTTCACTGCCGATAGCGATGCCATATTGACTAAAGGAATAATCGCCATTTTAATTCGTGTTTTTTCAAATCAAACACCAAAAGACATCATTGATGCCAATATGGATTTTATTGACGAAATAGGATTAAAAGAACATTTATCGCCTACCAGAGCAAATGGTCTTGTATCGATGATCAAGAATATAAAAATGTATGCTTTAGCATTTGAAGCTAAAAACTAATATTTAAACATATAAGTCATATAAGTTTAATACTTATATGATTCAAAAAACTGAAATAAAATGGAACAAGAAATAGACACTAACGAATTAGGAGAAGCAATCGTAAAAAAATTAAAAACCATTTACGATCCTGAAATTCCTGTAGATATTTATGAATTAGGATTGATTTATGATGTAATGATTAATACTGATTATGAAGTAAAAATTTTAATGACGCTTACTTCTCCAAACTGTCCGGTAGCAGAGAGTTTGCCAAGAGAAGTTGAAGAAAAAATAAAATCAATCGAAAACATAAAAGGAGCCGAAGTAGAAATCACTTTCGATCCACCATGGAGTAAAGATTTAATGAGTGAAGAAGCAAAATTAGAATTAGGAATGCTTTAAATATAGTATTCAGTAGGCAGTAGCAGTAAGCAGTTTCTACAGCTACTGAACACTGATTTCTGAAAACTAATTACTAAACAATGGAAGAAATAATTAACAAAGTAGCCAATAGCGCTCTGGAAGTATTTGATCTTGAAGATTATTATCCAAAGGGTATTCGTACGCAAATCGATATTTCGCAATGGCTTCTTGAAGGTTTTTTATTAAGAGAAAAAGATTTTAGAGAACAGCTAAAAAATCATGACTGGTCACAATACCAAGACCATTATGTTGCGATAAATTGTAGTACTGATGCTATTATTCCGGCTTGGGCTTCTATTTTAGTTGCAATACAATTAGCTCCTTTTGCTAAAAAAATCATCAACGGAAACAATGAAGATATTGATGCGGCATTGTATGAAGAATTACTTCCTAAACTTGATTATACAGCTTATCAAAATAAGTCGGTAATTATAAAAGGATGTTCTAAAAAACCAGTTCCTACAAGAGCTTATGTATTAGCAGCACATCATTTACAACCTTTTGCCAGAAGCATAATGTATGGAGAAGCCTGCTCTGCAGTTCCTTTATACAAAGCGAAGAAATAACCGAAATCAAACATTAACTTATGAAAAAAGCAATTCTATCCCTTGTTTTACTTGTAACAATGTTTACAGTTCAGGCTCAGGAAACAGAAAAAGATACCACAAAACTTTGGACAAAAAAAGGTAATATCTCTTTATTGTTAAGTCAGTCAGCTTATAACAGACAATGGCTTGGTGGTGGAACTTCAAACATTGCCGGGAATTTTGGTTTAAACTATGATTTCAATTATAAAAAAGGAGATGTAGTTTGGGATAACAAATTCATTCTTGCTTATGGATTGAGCAAAATAAAAGGAAATGAACTAACAGCTAAAACCGATGACCGTTTAGAATTAAACTCTCTTTGGGGTAAAAAAGCAGCAGCTAAAAACTGGTACTATTCGATGTATTTTAATTTTAAATCTCAAATGGATACTGGTCTTGATAAAAACAATGTAAAAATTTCTCATTTTTTCTCTCCTGCTTATTTTCAATTTGGACCTGGTTTCTTATGGAAAAAAGATAATAATGCAAGTGTAAACATTGCTCCTGCAGCTGGAAGATTAATTATGGTTCACAAACATTTTACAGAACTTGGATCTTCTTTTGGTGTTTTGCAAGGAGACAATACCCGTTTTGAATTTGGTGCCAGCGTCACAGCTTATTATAAATTTGTTGCTCTTACGAACGTTTCTATCGAAAATCGTTTGAATTTATATTCTAATTATTTAGAAGATCCTCAAAATGTTGATATTGACTACCAAATGAATGTAGTGATGAAAATCAACAAATACCTTTCGGCAAATATTGCTTTGCAAACCATTTATGATGATAACGCTATAAAAGGTGTTCAGGTTAGAGAAGTATTTGGATTAGGCGTTAATTACGGTTTTTAATCTAAAACAAATTATAAAAAAATTCCTTTTTAGCTTAAGCCAAAAAGGAATTTTTTATTAGATTAAATTCTTTTTTCTTCCAAATACAAAACGAATTCCGAAACCAACATTCAAGGGATACGTTCTGGCATTCGAATATTTAGAAAGTGGATTATTGGTAAAATGAATAGGAAATCCCATCAGAAAATCAAATCGAAAAACTCTTGAACCTAAACCCATCAAAAATCCCGGTTCCATTACAAAATATTCGGAATGAATACGATCTTTGGTAGTGTTTAAATGATTTCCATTGTAAAACAAATAACTATTTTTTAAGCAAAAAACAGCATCTCCTTTAATTCCGCCAATAATTTCACGTCCGCTAACTCCTGCATTAATTTGCACAAAAGGACGCCGAAAACTTCCTTCATAACGTTTAGCAACATGGGTAGTATCTATGTAAGCAAAATTAGACCCAAAGCCCATTCCGCCAGATACATATAAATTATTAGTAAAATATCCTGCAGCAATTTCTCCTTCATGAGCACGATAATTGCCTAAACCTCCTGAATGATACATTCCCATAATACCGAAATGATTTGTAAGTGCAACAGCACTTTTAGCAAGTAAACCGGAAGAACTTATCTCACCTGCAACATGTACTTCTCCTTTATCCTGAAAAAGCACAGGATTGACTGTTGGCGCAAAATATTTGTAATTACTGGATTTACAAGACGACAAAACAATCAGACTAAAAAGTAAAATAGCTTGGGACAATTTTCTCATAATTCATTTTTAATCGTGCCAAATATACAATGGCAATTCTAATTTCAAACAACATTTCTTAAGCTGTTAAGTATTTCTTCCTGAACATAAAAAATCCCTTTTGAAAAACTCAAAAGGGATTTAGTATTTTAAAAAAAATTATTCGTTTTCTTCTTTATCAATTGCCTCTTTATAATCAGGATACAAGAATTTATTGTAAGGAAAACGGGTAATATGAATTTGTCGTACGGCTTCGTAAACTCTTTCTCTGAATTCTTCAAAATTTTGTTTATTAGTCGCCGAAATAAACAAGGCATTTTGCTCCCCTACACGACTCATCCAGGTGGATTTCCACTCTTCAAGTGTATAATGTTTAGTTGTTTTTTCAGTCATTAAATCATCTTCATCGATGGTCAAATGCCTGTAAGCATCAATTTTATTAAAGACCATAATTACAGGTTTGTCACCTGCTTTAATGTCTAATAAAATTTGGTTTACTGAAGCAATATGATCTTCAAAATCAGGATGTGAAATATCGACAACGTGCAACAATAAATCAGCTTCACGTACCTCATCCAGCGTACTTTTAAACGAATCAACCAATTGTGTTGGTAGTTTTCGAATAAAACCTACAGTATCCGAAAGTAAGAAAGGTAAATTTTTGATAACAACTTTTCGAACCGTAGTATCGAGTGTAGCGAACAATTTATTTTCGACAAAAACATCACTTTTGCCAATAGCATTCATCAATGTTGATTTACCAACATTCGTGTAACCTACTAATGCCACGCGAACCATAGCACCGCGATTGCTTCGCTGAGTTCCCATTTGCTTATCGATTGCTTTGATTTTATCTTTCAGTAACGAAATACGGTCACGTACAATACGACGGTCGGTTTCAATTTCTGTTTCTCCGGGACCACGCATACCAATTCCCCCTTTTTGACGCTCAAGGTGTGTCCACAATCCCGAAAGACGCGGCAACAAATAAATACATTGTGCCAGTTCTACCTGAGTTCTGGCATAAGAGGTTTCGGCTCTTTGGGCAAAAATATCCAGAATCAAATTGGTTCTGTCCAGAATTTTACAATCAATAATTTTGGAAATATTTTTTTGCTGTGAAGGCGTTAATTCGTCATCGAATATAATAGTCGAAATTCCGTTTTCTTTTACATAATGATGAATTTCATCAATCTTTCCTGTTCCTAAAAAAGTTTTAGGATTAGGTTTATCTACTTTCTGGAAAAAACGCTTCACCACCTGACCACCTGCTGTGAAGGTTAAAAACTCTAATTCATCAAGATATTCATTGAGTTTTTCTTCACTTTGGTTTTGAGTAACAATACCTACAATGGCTGTTTTTTCAAAATTTATTACTTCTTTTTCTAACATATCATATAATAAGCTGCAAATTTAATGATTTGCCGAATAGAAATGGGATTTTATAATTTCTTTAAAATTATTGTTTTTTAGTAAAACGAATAATTTAGTTTACTGAAATTAATTTTACTTCAAAAACCAAAACAGAACCTCCAGGAATTTTACCATTATCGCTTCCGCCATAACCTAACTTAGCAGGAATAACCAAAATAGCACTTCCTCCTTCTTTTAAGTATGAAATACCTTCTGTCCAGCCTTTTACAACTTGGTTCAAACCAAAAGAAATTCCTTTCTCGTCACTTTCATCAAATACATTTCCGTCCATAAAGTACCCTTTGTAAGCCACAGTTACATTGGATGCAGGAGTAGCTTGCTTACCTGTTCCTGGATTATTAATTACATAATACAATCCTGATTCGCTTTTAGTTCCTTTTAATCCTTTTTTAGCAACATAATCTTCAATTTCTTTTTCATTTTTAGTAATGTAAGGAATCTCACTTGGGGCTACACTACTACTTTCACTAGTTTCTTTTTTACAAGAAATAAAAAGAGTCATAATTAGTAATGCTGATAATAAATGTTTCATAGTAAATTTTATTTAGATAGGTCAAATATAGTGAAATTCGACTTTGACTTCTAATAATTATGCTTTCTCATTACAAAATCTTGATTATAATTCATAATAAAAACCAAACTTACCTGTATGATTTTCAGGACACCACAAGATACTACAGGATGCTGATTGGTAGACAGCTAATTATATTTACCACTGACTATTAACCAATAACCAAATTATTTATGATTAGAAAAACTACTTTTTCTACCCATCGACTGTACCTTAGATTTTGCATTTCGATGTGTTTTTTGTTCGTTTCTATTTCTTCCTTTGCACAGCAATGGAATATATTAGGCAATGAACAAGCGATCTCTTCAGTTGCTTCTGCACACACCAGTATTGCTGTGGTAAAAGACGGAAACAATTTTATTCCTTATGTTGCTTTCACAGAAAGTGGAGTTCCAAAAGTAAAAAAACGTTTAGCGGATGGAACCTGGGAGCAGGTTGGTGCAAACCTTTCCACTAATGCTTCTTACACACGTATTTATGCTAATTCAATTGGTGATTTGTATGTTACCTACATTGATTTATCCGCTGGTTCTAAATTGGCTGTAAAAAAATACGATACTGCTACCGGAAGCTGGGATCTATTAAATCCTGAAGATACTACAACATTATATGTTTCTACAGGAAATGCAAATGGTATGAGCGCAGTAAGTCAATATAGCTCTACAGCGAGATGTTCCATGGCATTTGATTCTTTCAACACACCTTACATAGCTTTTAGTGAAGCTGGTATGTTGCCTTATGTGAAAAAATTTAATGGAACTGCATGGGAAACTTTAGGTACAGGAGCTGCTTCTGGAGACTTTGCTGCTGCAGTTGGTTTAACTATAGATTCTAGTGACAAACCATGGCTAGTTTATTCGAAATTAGCTGCTGCTAATTCTTCTACCGGGATTATGACTTTATCAAGTTTTAATGGTATTACCTGGACAGCAATAACAAATAATCCTATAACAGCTGGAGTACGTCATACTAATATTGCTATGAGAGATAATAACAATGTTTGCGTAGCTTATTTCAATACCGGTTCATCAAATAGAGCAACAGCAATTTTATACAATACATCAACAGGAGTATGGGGAAGCGCTACAACACTTGCTTCTAGAGATTCCCCTAACATAAGTTTAATCAACGACAACTCTGGTAATCTTTATTGCTCATTTATAGATTATACTGCTTCAACAAGTGTATTCCCAACTAGAGTACGTTTTCTGGCGGCAGGAAGTAGTACATGGACTGAATTAAAAGATCCCGCTGTAATCAGGGGTATTGATGAACCTACAGGGTGGCCATCAATTGCTATTGGTAACGCACCTTATCCTTATGTGGTTTACACCAAAGCAAATTCAAATAGTATTAACACCCCTACTGTCAGAGTTTACACTCCACCGCCGCCGCCTGCTGAACTTACTACTAATAATATAACAAATATAACTACTACTACAGCAGTAGGAGGAGGAAATATTACATCAGACGGGGGGCATACAATAACTGAGAGAGGTGTTGTTTACAGTAATTCTAACCCAAATCCAACAACTGCTGACATTAAAGTTGCAGATGCTACCGGAGGTATAGGAAATTTTTCTGTGACACTTAATAATCTTTTACCTGGAACTTTTTATTATGCAAGAGCTTACGCTATTAATGGAGGATCTACTTCTTATGGAAACACTGTTAGACTAAACAGTTTGCAAATACCTGATGCAGTAGTTACAACTCCTAAGCAAGTTGAATTTTTAAACAGAGGACTCGTAGCAGTTCAAAAAAACTCTAGTTCTATATACTTAAGCTGGAGATTACTTGGTAATGACCCTTCCAATATCGCCTTTAATGTATATCGAAATGGTGTTAAAGTCAATACTTCTCCAATCAGCAATTCGACTAATTACACTGATGCCACTACTGCAAACAACAATAGTTATAGTATCAAACCTATAGTAAACGGAGTCGAAGGAACAGAAACAACTCCTGTAAATGTTTGGGCAACTAATCGCTTATCAATTCCTCTTCAAATTCCTCCTGGAGGCACAACTCCTGATGGAAAAGCTTACACTTATACAGCAAATGATGCTTCAGTTGGAGATGTTGATGGAGACGGTGAATATGAAATTATTTTGAAATGGGAACCAACTGTTGCCAACCATAATTCAGGTGGATACAGTGGAAATCAAATTTTTGACTGTTACAAATTAAACGGAACCAAATTATGGCGTATTGATTTAGGAATTAATATGAATGGAGGACCTCATTTCAATCCGTTTATGGTGTATGATTTTGATGGTGACGGTAAAGCAGAAATGATTCTGAAAACAGCTGACGGAACAATTGACGGACAAGGAAATGTTATTGGTAATGCTTCTATTGATTATCGAAATACTTCAGGATGGGTACAACAAGGTCCTGAATTCTTAACTGTTTTTAATGGATTAACCGGTAAAGCGATGGCATCTGTACCATACCAGCCTGCGCGTGGTAATACTGCCGATTGGGGAGACAATTATGGAAATCGTCAGGACCGTTTTGTTTCAGCTGTTGCTTATCTGGATGGTGCCCGTCCAAGTATTATTGTGGGACGTGGATATTACAATAAGCTAATGCGTGCAGCTTATGACTGGAGAAATGGACAATTAACATTACGCTGGATTTTTGATAGTAAAGACCCTAACCACCCTGAATACAATGCTTATTCTGGTCAGGGAAATCACCAAATGACAATAGGCGATGTTGATGGAGATGGTAAAGACGAGATTATCAATGGATCTAGTGCTATAAACGATGATGGAAAACCACTTTGGACTTACGGTATGGGACATGGAGATGCTCTACATATGAGTGACATGGACATAGATCGTCCAGGACAAGAAATTTGGATTTGTTTAGAATCTCCTGGATCTTATGACGGAATGGGACTGAGACAATATGATGCTAAAACAGGACAAACTAACTGGGGAGTAGCCACAACTGGAGACGTAGGTCGTGCTATGGCTGCTGATATAGATCCTAACTACAGAGGAATGGAAATGTGGGGTTCAGCTGGCGGAAATGTATATGATGCTAAAGGAAACGCAATTAGTACTAATGTGCCTTATTACAACTTTGGAATTTGGTGGGATGGCGATTTAGGTCGTGAACTATTAGATGGTAACGTAATGAATAAATGGAATCCTGCAACAAAAAGCCAGACTCGTCTGTTTACCATTTATAATGATTACCCTGTCACATCTAACAATGACACAAAGAAAAACCCTGCCTTACAAGCCGATATATTAGGTGACTGGAGAGAGGAAATGATACTTCGTAAATCTGATAATACTGAACTTGTTATTTTTACATCTAATATTCCTACTGATTATCGTATTCCAACATTAATGCATGATCCACAATATCGTACAGCAGTTGCCTGGCAAAATTCGGCATATAATCAACCTCCAAATACGAGTTATTACATAGGATACGATATGGATGTAAACAACATTCCTACAGCAAAAATTGCAGTAGTAGATGTTATGGCTCCAAAAGTCACAGCGATTAACAGACTTACACCTAATGCCGAAAAAAACAATGCAACAAATGTTACTTTCCGTGTTACTTTTTCTGAAAATGTAAGTGCAGTTAAAGCGGATGATTTTATTCTTACTACAACAGGAAACGTGTCAGGAACTATTGCTTCTGTTACTTCTGTTACTAATACCTCATTTGATGTAACAGTAAATAACATTATAGGTGACGGAACGCTTCGTTTAGACATTAACAACACTAATAGCGGAATTACTGATGAAGCTAATAATACTTTGACAGAAGCTTTTACAGCTGGTGAAATTTATACTTTTGACCATACAAACCCAGTAATCACTACTCCAGCAGATCTTACTATTAACTCAGATGAAGGAAGTTGTGAAGCTACAAATGTAGTTTTAGGTACAGCATCAGCGATTGACACTAATACAGTTGAAATAACAAATGATGCACCAAGCGTTTTTCCTGTTGGAACCACAACTATTACATGGACCGCTAAAGATGAAGTTGGAAATACTAGTACAGCCACTCAAAAAGTAATTGTACAGGATACTCAAAAACCTTTAATTAGAGAACTTGTACCACAATCATTCTGTTATGATGAAAGCAATAAATATATTATTCCAACATTAGCAGCAACTGACAATTGTGGTG
>NZ_JNCA01000017.1 GCF_000695795.1 Flavobacterium seoulense
AAGACTTGAAACAAATGAGAAAAATATTCGGACTTTTGAGCTATATAGTATTATGAAATAGCCATGATTAATGAATCGCAATTACTAATAAAGATAACTCCTCATGGCGTATAACATATTCCCCGACCGCTCGGATATGAAGTAAATATCTCGTTCAACGGATAGCCCCCGACCGCTCGGATATGAAGTAAATATCTCGTTCAACGGATAGCGCGGTTTTGCAGACGAGCGATAGCGAACTGAGAAAGTAACCCGACTGCTCGGATATGCAATAAATATCTCGTTCAACGGATAGCGCGGTTTTGTAAACCGTGCCCACAAAGGAGAGCAAGCGATAATTTTGTTGATTGTTTTATTTGCCTATTGGAACGTGCACAGATTATAAATCTGCGCTATCTTTCGTTCGAACAGAGAAAGCAAACCGTGCCCACATAGGAGCAAGCAATAATTTTGTTAGTTGTCTTATTTGCCTATTGGAACGGGCACAGATTACAAATCTGCGCTATCTCTCGTTCGAACTGAGAAAGTAATTGTGTTCACAAAGGAGAGCAAGCAATAAAATTTAAAAAGCTACAGCAATAAAAATGTTGTAGCTTTTTTTATATATTTAAAACAAAAAATGTCTACAAAATACAAAGCTCCTACAACAGATCAAGCTTATTTTATAACTATAACAACAGTAGGCTGGATAGATGTTTTTACTAGATTGAATCAGAAATACAATATCATTAATGCTTTGCAATATTGTCAAAAAAACAAAGGATTAGAAATATATGGGTATTGTATTATGTCGAGTCATATTCATTTGCTTTGTAAAGGAACAAATGGTTTTATTTTGTCGGATATTATGCGAGATTTTAAAAAATTTACTTCAAAGAGAATTATACAAACGATTCTAGACGAGCCTGAAAGTAGAAGAGAGTGGATGTTAGATTATTTTAAAAAATCATGTGAACATTTAAAAAGAGAACAAGAGTATAAGGTTTGGCAAGATGGTTATCATGCAGAGATTGTAGAAACAAATTGGTTTATTAAACAAAAGATGAACTACATTCATAATAATCCAGTAAAAGATAAAATAGTGACTCTTGCCGAAGATTATTATTTTAGTTCAGCAAGAAATTATGCTGGTTTAGAGAATGATTTAGAAGTGATTTTACTAGATTTGTTTTAGTTGCCTATTGAAACGGGCACAGATTACAAATCTGCGCTATCTCTCGTTCGAACTGACGAAGTAAACCGTGTCCACAAAGAGAGCAAGCAATAAAATTTAAAGAAGCTACAACCTGAAAAGACAATCAAGACTTGAAACAAATGAGAAAAATATTCGGACTTTTGAGCTGTATAGTATTATGAAAAGAGGATTTGAATTTCTTAAACAGATAAAAGAAAATAATAATCGGGAATGGTTTACTAAGCACAAACCAGAATACGATTTGATTGTGAAAGAAAATAAATTTTTTTTCGAACAGATTTATTCCGAACTTCAAAAACACGATAGTTTACAAGGCATCCATATTTTTAGAATTTACAATGATGTTCGTTTTTCTAAAGATAAATCACCTTATAAAACTAATTTTGGAGCTGGATATTCCCGTACAAAGCCAATGTTAAGAGGCGGTTATTATATTCATTTAGAACCCAATAATAGTTTTGTAGGTGGAGGATTTTGGGCTCCAAATAGTGAAGATTTACTTCGTATCCGTAAAGAATTTGAAATAGATACCACAGCAATCGAAAAGATTACTTCCGACGATACTTTTGTGAAATATTTCGGAGAGCTTAAAGGAGAAGATGGAGTAAAAACGGCTCCGAAAGGCTTCGATAAAAATCATGCTGCAATTAATCTGATTAAGAAAAAACAATTTGTAGTGAAGAGAAAATTTACAGACAAGGAAGTTTTATCGGATGATTTTCAGAAAGAAGTGATGGCAACATTTTTAGCAATGAGACCTTTTTTCGATTATATGAGTGAATTACTCACTACGGATTTAAATGGAGAATCTTTATTCTAAAAGCAAACGATAATAAAGAAATGTAATTCTAAAAAAAGATTAGAACATTTTAAAATAAAAAAGAAATGACGAGATTAGTATGTCGAACAACTTTAATAGTATTATTGATTTCTTCTCAGGCCTATACGCAAAGTATAGACTCATTGCGGCATCATATTAAAAAAATTGCAGCATCAACGAATGCGGTGGTTGGAGTTTCGATTGTAGGTAACAATGGGGTAGACACCATAGCTGTAAATGCCAAAAGACATTTTCCAATGCAAAGTGTTTTTAAATTTCATATCGCAGTAACAATGCTGTCTGAAATTGATAAGGGCAATTTTTCGCTTGACCAAAAAATAAAAATTCAGAAGAAAGATCTTGTGCCGGGAATTTACAGTCCAATAAGAGAAAAATATCCTGAAGGGACAACGCTTACTATTGCAGAAATTTTGAAATATATGGTTTCTCAAAGCGATAATATAGGCTGCGATGTGCTGCTAAGACTTCTTGGCGGGCCTCAGTTTGTTGAAAATTACTTTTTGAATAATAAGTTCAAAGACATTTCAATAAAAATCAACGAAGAAGTGATGCAGAATAATTGGGATTTACAATTTCAGAACTGGACCACTCCCATGGCAGCAAATCAGGTTTTAGCATCATTTTATAGTAACAGCCAAAAGCTGCTTTCCAAAAAGAGTCATGATTTTATCTGGAAAATAATGCGGGAAACTTCAACAGGATTAGACCAGCTGAAAGGAAAACTGCCAGAGGGAACTGTGGTTGCTCATAAAACAGGATGGTCAGGAAGGAACAAGACTACCGGAATAACAGCTGCGGTAAACGATGTTGGCGTTGTCTTTTTACCAACCGGAGAACACTTTTTTATTAGCATTTTTATAACCGACTCAAAAGAAGATAAAACAGCAGATGCGAAAATAATTGCAGCTATTGCGAAGGCTGCCTGGGATTACTTTTTGGTAAAGACAAAATAAAATCCGATGAACAATTACAGCAATCTATAAAAAACGATTGTTTAACCAATAAGTATAAAGAGATGAAACTTTCAACAAAAGCAGAGGAAATACTTAGTCAAATAAACGAGAAGAATACCAAACTTGGTGACTTGCGGAATATTGCCAAGGAGGTTAAAAAGGATCAGCAATTGGCAGATGAACTTTGGTCTTCTAAATCTTTTTTTGCCCGCCAATTGGCAATCCTGATTATGGACAAAAAACTTCTTACTGAAGAAGGAGTTGACCATTTAGTTAGCGATATGGATCAACACAATCAAAATGAAAAATTGCAACTAATAGATTGGTTAATGGCAAACCAACTCACCAAAGACAAAAAGACAATTGCTTTAATAGAGAGTTGGGAAGACAGTCAATCTTCGCTAAAAAGACGAGTTTATTGGTACTATCAGGCCCACTTGCGTTGGACGGGAAAAATACAAGCCAACAGCGAAGCACTGCTTTCAAAAATTGAAAATAAAATTGAAGAAGAGCAGCCAGAAGTGCAATGGGCAATGAATTTTGCAACAGCCTGGATTGGGGTTTTTGAGAAAAAGTATCGGAGTCGTTGTATTGCACTTGGTGAAAAAACTGGGCTTTACAAAGGTCAAATGGTTTCAAAAGGATGCACACCCGATTATTTACCGGAGTTCATTTCGATTGAAAGTAAAAAAAGAAATTTATAAATAGTTTGTTAGACTCCGAAAATAAAATGAAAAAAATAATTCTATTAATAGTATTTCTGATTGGTTTTGAAACCTATTCACAGGCTAAAAAAGATCCTTTTACTGTTGAGGTTACAAAAGTGATGGGAGATTTAAATAAAGATAATTTAGAAGATAAAGTCATCGTTACTCAGGATACTGTTAATGAGAAATCGCCCTATAAACTTCAAATATTTTTTGCCCAACCCAACGGCAAATTCAAATTAATTGCGACTTCGACTAAAATTATTGCACCACAATATCCTGATGGAAGAGATGGTTACCGCACAGGCGACGGATTTATGGATGTGACCATTACTAAAGGAGTTGTTAGTGTGAATTTTGGTTTATTAAGAGGACACTTTGAACATAAATTCCGATTCCAAAATGGCAATTTTGAACTAATAGGTTTCTCCTATGTAGCATCTGATGGACACGGAACGATGTCTTCTATAGACTTTAATCTTTCAACAGGCATACGAATTGAAAAAACAGAAGCTTACGGCGAAGATGATTTTGCACCAACGTATACCAAAAAGAAAATCCTGATACGACCTCTACCAAAAATTCAGGATGTTGAACCTTTTGAGAATGAGTTGTATTAGGAAAACCGATCTTTTGAATTTGCATTAGAAAGTTTCCTAACTTGATAGAATAGTTTTGCATACGATCGATTACGAACTTGCTAATTAACTATAATCAACTTTCAGTCAGTGTAATAAAAATTATGGAATAGAATTTTGTAAATTTGTGAGATAATAAAAATACTATTATTATGAATACATTGGAATTAAAACAAGAGCTACATCAATTTATTAATGAAGGGGACGAAAAATTCATTAAGATGTTCTATGAAATGGCAAAAGCCTATAGTATTCAAATAAAAAAAGACAGAATGATTGCGGAGTCAGAGAATGATATAAAAGCAGGGAAAATTCATAGTCAAACCGAGGTGCAAAAAATGATTGAAAGTTGGAAAGAATAATCAAGCCTGTTTATTGGACAAGTAGAGCTATTAAAGACTTGGAGAAAGTAACTCGATTTAATGCTACACTACACGGTTTTAAAAAAGCGATAGTAATTGCAACAGAATTAAGGGAAACTACTGAGATTTTAGAAAATAGTAACTTTAAAGAAATAGGAGCTGTTGATGAAGATTTTGTTCATTTAAAGTATGAGTATAGAAAATTAATTCACCATCATTGCAAAATCACCTATCGAGAGGGTAAAACAAAAATTTACATCAATAGAGTTTTTGATACCAGACAAAATCCGAATAAAAATAAATAGTAAAGCTCAAGATTTCGTTCTTGGGCTTTTTCATTTTCTAGACTTCAATCTACTCAAAGTTTCCTGAGAGATATTTAGATAAGAAGCCACCACTTTATTAGGCAGTCTTTGTATCACAATAGGTCTTTCTTTGAGGAGGTTTTCGTAGCGTGTTTTGGCATCCATGGTGATAAACGACATCAGCCGATTAGTATTGGTAACATAAGCAAATTCCAAATAATGTCTGTAGAATTGTTCCCAAACAGGGTATTTTTCTAACAGGTAAAAGAAATCTTTTCGGTTAATGTAAAGCAGTTCAGAATCTTCCAATGCCTGCACATATTCTACAGCAGGAGATTCGGTAATAAAAGAAACTAAGGCTGAGGCAAAATGGTTTTCGAAAGCCAGAAAACGAGTCGATTCCTGTCCTTCTTCATTGATAAAAAAAATACGAAGACATCCTTTTTTTACAAAATACATTTGTTGTCCTAATTCGTCATGATGGACTAAAAGTTCGTTTTTTTGAACAGCAAGTGGTTTAAAAAAAGGCAGGATAATCTCTAAGTCTTCATCAGCAATTGCGACTTTGTTTTTAATAAATTGGATCAGTTGTTCGTACATGGTGATACTTTTTTACAAACTTAAATGAGGATTGGTGACAAACCAAAAATCCGATGGATTAAAATCGGATGTTTTGGGTTGTTTTTGTTTGAGTTGTAGTTTTCTCGGCAAGCTTTCTCGCTCTGGGAATAATGATAAAAGCGGCGAGGTAAGCAACAGGAAGCATCACGCTCCAGGCTTTTAAGAACTTGAAAAACCAGTCTTCGCCAAAACCATAATTTCTAATCAATCCCACAAATGCCATAATCAAAGTCATAGGCAAAACCACAAATAAAGTATTGATATACTTGAAATATTTTTTCTGCATCTTTCTTTAAATTTTAAATTCGGTACAAAGATGAAGTTTGTATTAATCTTAAAAATTGATGTAAGTCAATAAATGAAAAATCCTTTTATTCATGGCGGGAATAAAAGGATTTCTGGGTAATATGAGAGTTTAAAATTAAGTAGAAAAACTAGCTATATACGGCTGTTCTTTTTCTTTCGGCAATTTTTAAAATATCGTTCAGGATACTTTTTGCTGTATTTTGTTTTCCAAATGCGGCTCCCTGAATTCTAATAGGAGTGGTGCCGGTATTTAGAGTGTAAAGTTCAATTAAATGTTCGCCCGCTTTGAGTTGGCCGAAATTAGAATCAATCGGTACTGATACTAATTTAACTTCAAAGGTATTGTGTTCCAAATCGATTTCTCCTATGTAACGCAATACGTGTTTCTCTTTTTGATTTTGTTTGGCAATTTTAAAAAAGCGATCCAAAATTTTCTTTTGCGAATTGTAAATTACTTTTGAAGTCGATTTACTGATACTTTCAGTCAGTAACGATTGGACTTTGATGTCTTTCAGTTCTACCTTTTGGTCCAGTTCTCTTGCTATGATCAATAATTTTCGGGCAACGTCAATTCCGGATAAATCTTCTCTGGAATCGTTGTGAGTATAGCCTAACTTTTCGGCATCTTCAAGTATTTTCGAAAAAGGAACAGCTTCGTTTCCAAAGCGGCTAAAAATATAACTCAGCGAATTAGACGTGACAGTACGTACTTTGGTTACAATATCTCCCGAAGCCTGTAAATCTTTGATGGTATCTACAACGGCTAATCCCGGGCTGATATGTGATTCGTATAAAAATTCGGTGTTGTATTTTTTTAGATTTCTACGCACTTCGGTGTAATAATCATGATGCAGGCTGTTAACAATATTGTTTACTGAAACAATATCAAAACCATTCTGAATGAGCGAAATGTAAGATTTGGCAAATTCAGGACCTCTGGTAGCATCAATAGCAATCAGGTTTTCATGACCTTTCTCTTTAGCACGGTCTATAATATAGCTCATTGTGTACGGAATAGTGAGTTGGTTAACATCGGCTTCCCAATTGTTTTTCTGGTCTTCTTTTTCGAAAAAAGCAAGATTAGAATTAGCAATTATAGGAAAACGAAGGTCTATATTGTGATGGTCTAATAAAGACTGCTGATTTTTGATTACTTCGCGAATAAGTGCACTTCCGATAGTTCGAATGCCAAAAAGGACGATATTTATTCTATAAACTGACATAATTTTGTTTTTGTTGATTGTTTAAGATAGGTCTTAAAATACCTGAAAGCTGATCGAAATCCATTAAAAAAGCATCGTGTCCGTACACCGATTTAATTTCGTTGTAATAAACATTTTGTTTAACGCTTCTTAATTTTTGATAGGTTTTAAGACATTCTTCAGTGGTAAACAAATAATCAGTATCAACAGTAACTAAATGAATATTCGATTCCAGTCTTCGGGCAATAATGCTAATGTCATTTCGATTGCGGGTTACATCATTTGTTTTTAGCAAATGATTCATGAACTTGTAAGCGGCAAGCTGATACCTGTTTTTAAGCTGGCTGCCTTTGTCAGTAAGCCATTCTTCAATTTTAAAAGAAAAAGAATCATCCGTTTCTTCTCTTTCATACAATTGACTGATGTAAGTTGGGCTATGGTACAAAAGTGTCGCGTGCATTCGGGCATCGGCAATAGGATTTTTAGAATTGTTAAGAATTTGATCCTGAATCAAAACATTAGCAATTACCCAGTCCGTCGCTTTCCAGTCGGTCGCAATAGGAACCAGATTTTCAATTTTATCAGGTTGTAAAGCGGCCATTTCCCAGGAAACGGCTCCGCCTAAACTCACGCCAATTACCGCGTAAATTTCATTAACATCCAAAAAGAATAAAGCTTCCCAGAAAATACGGGCTACATCGCGAATACTAAAATCACGGTAATTTTCGATCAAATTCGCTTCGGGATCTCCGTAACCATTTCCGGGTACATTAAAAGAGATAACGGTAAACAAATTGGTGTCGATTGCTTTGTCTTCGCCAACAATTTCTTTCCACCAACCTTTTTCGCCGCCAACAGAAGAATTGCTGGTAAGCGAATGGTTGACCACTATTACAGGTGCCGTTCCAAGTGGTAAACCAAATGTTTCGTAATATAAATGTAAATAGGGTTTTTGTTTGCCATTTTCTAAATCGAAATCAAAAATAGCTATCCTTTTAATATTTCTCATGGTGTACAATTTTATTAGATTAATTTTTGAAAAGAAGATTTGAGGACTATTTGCTTTTCAAAATTTGGATATTTATGCTTCCTGAAGCACTTTAATAGATTCGAATACCGCTTTCAAATCGGCTTTTAAATCTTCAACATCTTCTAAACCTACTGATAATCGAATTAAATCATCGGTAACTCCTGTAGCCAGTTGTTCATCGTAAGTAAGCTGTTGATGTGTGGTACTTGCCGGGTGAATGATTAGGGATTTTGTGTCTCCAATATTAGCCAGAAGCGAAAATAGTTTAGTCTCATCAGCTACTTTTTTAGCTACTTCGTAACCGCCTTTTAGACCAAAGGTGATGACACCGCTTTGTCCTTTTGGTAAATATTTTTGAGCTAAAAGATAGTGTTTGCTAATTTTTAAACCAGGATAATTTACCCAGGCAACTTCGTCCTGAAATTCTAACCATTGTGCTAATGCTAAGGCATTTTCGCTGTGTCTTTTTACACGAACGGCTAAGGTTTCTAATCCCTGAATAATCTGGAATGCATTAAACGGACTTAGTGCGGCTCCCACATCACGTAAACCTTCAATTCTGGCTTTGGCAATAAAAGCAGCGTTTCCTAATGCTTCGTGATATACTAAACCGTGATAAGCAGGAGATGGGCTGGTGAATTCAGGAAATTTTCCGTTGCTCCAGTCAAATTTTCCGGCATCAATAATCGCTCCGCCTAATGAAGTTCCGTTTCCGGAAATGTATTTAGTTAATGAGTGAATAACAATATCAGCACCATGCTCGATTGGGTTTAACAAATAGGGAGTGGCTACTGTATTGTCTACGATGAAAGGAACTTTAGCAATTTTTGCTTCGTTAGAAATAGCTTTTAAGTCCAATACATCCAGTTTAGGATTTCCTAATGATTCTACAAAGAAAGCTCTGGTGTTTTCCTGAACAGCATTACTAAAATTTGCTGCTTCTGTAGGATCGACAAATGTAGTTGTGATTCCTAATCTTGGTAAAGTTACTTTTAATAAGTTGTAAGTTCCGCCATACAAACTATTCGATGCTACAATATGATCTCCGGCTTTTAATAATACTAACAAAGTAGTCGAAATGGCAGCAGCTCCAGATGCTGTTACAACAGCTCCAATTCCGCCTTCCAGTTGGGCTAATCTTTGTTCTAAAATATCATTTGTTGGATTATTTAAGCGAGTGTAGATAAAACCAGATTCGGCTAGTTTGAATAAGTTAGCAGCATGTTCTGAATTATTAAATACATAAGAACTGCTTTGATAAATAGGCACTGCTCTGGTTCCTTTATTGTTTTCTACGTCGTGTCCTGCGTGTAAAGCTTTAGTTTCAAATTTTTGTGTACTCATGATACTATATTTTAAAGTGATTTGTCTATTATTTTTTTATGGAAATTTTGTTTGATTCTGAACTATAAAAAAACCTCTGTTGAGGTACAGAGGCTTTTTAATTTTTTATAAAATTTCTACAGCAACTCTGTCGAAGAATCGAACATTTAGGACATATATCTTGCATCATCTTTTTCATTTTATGTGGCTTTTTTTGTTTTTGTTGAAGCAAATGTGCGAACAAAAATTGAGTTAAACAAATAAAATATATAAATTCTATCAAAATAGTCGAGTATTGTTTTTGAAAGAAAGTAAAATCTTATGTTTTTATATGTGTTTTTAATCTGAATGGGTGTTGAGATATTTAAAAATGATATAGAGTAGGGAAGGAGTAAATTGGGAATTCTTTACAAATATTAAAAAGAAAAAAACCGACTGATTATTCAGTCGGTTTTAAAAATAAGTATGCGTTTTACAAGCTTATTTATTTTGATTTACAAATGGAAACAGAGAAGATTCTACATGTGATGAATTCATTAATACTTCTAATTCTTTCGCTTTTTCAGGAAATTGCTTAGCGATATTTTTACTTTCAGCCGGATCTTTTGCTAAATCATATAATTCTACTTCATTTTTAGGATTAACAGCTGCGTTTAGTTTTACTGCTTTCCAATTTCCCTGTCTTATAGCTTGTTTTCCTCCATTTTCATGAAATTCCCAATAAAGATAGGCATGTTTTGCTTGTGTTTTATTGCCTTTTAAAGTCGGCACAAAAGAGAGTCCGTCGATATTTTGAGGTGCTTTTACACCAGCTAATTCAGCAAAAGTGGGTAAAATGTCCCAAAAAGCACCAATGTGATTACTCTGAGAATTAGGTTTAATGACGTTAGTCCAGCGAGCAATAAATGGCTCACGTATTCCGCCTTCGTACAAATCTCGTTTAACGCCTCTAAAACCACCGCCACTGTTAAAGAAAACAGGATCAGCCCCGCCTTCTATATGTGGTCCATTATCACTTGTGAAGATTACCAAAGTATTTTTATCTAAACCTTCTTGTTTTAGTTTTTCAAGAATTTGCCCTACATACAAATCCAGTCGGCTAACCATTGCAGCAAAAGTAGCGTGTGGATACTCTTGTGAAGTATAACCACCTTTTGTAGCTTCTACACCATAATCATTTCCTTTATATGGCTTTTCATTAAACTGTTTTTTATAATATGCTAATATGCTATCGTTAGGAACAAGTAATTCGGCATGAGGCAGAATATAAGGTAAGAATAAGAAAAACGGTTTGTCTTTTGCTCTGTTATCCACAAACTCCAATGCCTTTTTTTGAATAATATCTGGAGCATATTCTTTATTCTCAATTAGATTTTTATTGGCTTCCAATACGATTTTCTGTCCATTTTCCCATAAATGATTTGGATAATAGCGGTGTGCCAGCGTTTGACAATTGTAACCAAAAAACTGATCAAAACCCTGTTTATTCGGATCTCCCTCAGAACCTACAGAACCTAATCCCCATTTGCCAAAAGCAGCAGTTTGATAACCTGCTTTTTGAAGTATTTCAGCAACGGTAAGCACAGAGTCAGCAATAGGTTCTTGTCCTTCAGGATCAACACCTTTGTTGCCACGAATATAAGTATGTCCGGTATGTTGTCCTGTCAGTAACGAAGAACGTGAAGGAGCACAAACACTTGTGCCTGCATAAAATTGCGTAAAGCAAACACCTTGACTGGCTAATTTGTCAATATTGGGCGTTTTGATCAATTTTTGTCCATTGATTGCGATGTCTCCATAGCCTAAATCATCTGCTAAAATGAAGATAATATTGGGACGAGTATCATTTGGATTTTCTTTGTTTTTTTGTGCCAATAAACTAATTGTTTGTAAGAACAGTAAGGCGGCAATGAATATGACTTTTTTCATGATGATGCGATTTTAAATTTGCTATAAAACAAAAAACATACGTAATAAACTAAATTACTACGTATGTTTTAAAAGACTAGAGCTGTTTAATTATATCCAGGGTTTTGTTTGTAAAGACCTGCTTTTGTATCTATTTGTGTTGCAGGAATCGGATAAATCAAATAATCGGATGTTACGGTATTGATGGTGAGGATTCCATCATTTTTTATCCAGGAATTCATTTTAGTAACAGCATTTCCTGAACGAACTAAATCATTCCAACGTGTACCTTCACCTAAAAATTCTTTTCGTCTTTCTTCAAGTAAGGTATCAAAAGAAACGTTTGAGATAGGACTTTTCAATCCTGCACGATTTCTTACTTCATTCACTAAATCATCTACTTCGGTTTGTGTACCAATTCCTCCTTTTAAAATGGCTTCTGCTTTCATCAAAAGGATGTCAGCATAACGTAAAACGATAAAATTAATAGGCCAGTCTCTACCGTTTGTTCCTCTTTTTGCCACTTCAATATATTTTTTAATGAAGGGTTGCGAATAAGATAATTGAATGTTGAAAGCGTTTCTCACATCTAAGGTATTGGTAAGGTAAGAAGATTTAAGCTCTTTAGAAATATTAAAGTTACTTGCGCCATAACCATTACCATAAGAGTTCGAAATCCCTTGACCAGTCCAGAATGCTACCGGAGCAAGGTGACTTGGAAAACCTGCACCATTTGAAGAACTCATAAACTGTACATCAAAAATTACCTCTTTATTGTTTTCGTTATCATAAGCAAAAACCGAAGAATAACTAGGTAGTAATTCATATTGATTACTTGCAATTACTTCATTGAAAAGTGTAAGTGCTTTATCGTATTCGTTACTGTTCAACCCAGGACCTTCAATGTTATAGTTTGCTCCAGAGCGGGTTAAATAAACTAAGCCTAATAAACCTTTAGCAGCATTATTTGTAGCGCGACCAATGCTTGCACCAGTATAAGAAACAGGAAGATTTTGTGCAGCAAATTCTAAATCGCTAATAATTAATTTATAAATATCAGCTACTGCACTTCTGGGAACAGACTCTACTTCTGTGGCAGTTAAAGGTTTTTCAATTAATGGTACTTTACCAAAAGTGCGGACTAATTGAAAGTAGTAGAAAGCTCTCAGGAAACGTGTTTCAGCGGTAAATCTTGTACGTAAAGCAGCATCAGTGATAATATTTCCTTTGGTTTCTATGGCTTGTAAAACTGAATTAGCGTTGAAAATTCCATTAAAATTATCATTCCATGCACTGGCGATAAAGCCGGTTGTAGCAATACCAGGGGTAAAATCGTTAATTCCCTGCCAGTCACGGTTACCATCATGCAATACATTGAGGTTGTCGCTACGCATTTCGCCTAACCAAAGAACCTGACTAGGATAGGAGGTTAGTTTACTATAAACACCATTTACAGCTTGTGTAAAATCGTTTGTATTAGTATAAAAATTTTCGGCTGTAGTACTGGAAACAGGTTTTTGATCCAGCTGATCTTCGCAGGAAGTAAGTCCTAGTAAGACGGCACTAAGTGCTATATAAATTGTTTTTTTCATGACTATAAAATGAAATTGTGTGAGTTAAAAATTAAGATTAACACCTATTGAAGCAGTTTTGCTTAGTGGCATTGATCCATAATCGCCAGGAATTGGATAACTGCCATTTCCACTTACATTGGTGTTTTGGGCTTCCGGGTTTACTCCGCCTCTATATTTATCGTGGTTAAACCAGTTTTGTAAAGCCATATAAATACGGGCAGATGAGAATACACTATATTTTGCTAAATCCTTAAAGTTGTAACCTAGTGTAATATTTTGAATACGGATAAAATCAGTTGAATAAACCCAGTCTGACGTTACTTGAGGAACGGTATAAGTACTTGCTAATTTTCCACGAGGCGCATTGTAGTTTTGATTTTCCGGAGTCCATCGGTCTCTCCAAACTCCAGCGATATTAGCAGTGGTACTTCCGCTAAAATCAATCGCACGACCAAAATAAGAAAGAATAGAACCGCCAACCTGTCCATATACCTGCACGCTTAAATCAAAGTTTTTGTATTTGAAATTGTTAGTAATTCCCCAGGTATATTTTGGATTTGGTTGTCCATGAATCACTCGGTCATTAGCATCAATTACACCATCATTGTTAGCATCGTAATATTTCGTGTCACCAACAGTTTGATTTTTTATTTTAGCCACTTTTGGATCATCTAAATCAGCTTGTGTTAATATTCCGATTGATTTGGTTACATAATAACTAAACATTGGTAAACCTGGCTGTAAAATATAAGGAGCATTACTTCCGCTATATGCCGAAGGAATATAAATAGGGGAACCGTCAGCATTTAATGAAATTACTTCATTTCTGTTAAATGCAATATTAGCATTGGTACTCCATTGAAAATCTGGTGTTGTTATGTTTCTTGACGTTACGGCTACTTCAATTCCCTGATTTTTTACAGAACCTGTATTTTGTAAACTAGTAGAGAAACCACTGGCACCTAAAACAGGTAGATTCAGTAATAAATCGGTACTTTTCTTAGTGTAAGCATCAAAAGAAAGCGTAAGACGATTGTTAAAGAAAGCAGCGTCTAAACCTAAGTTATATGTATTTGAAGTTTCCCATTTCAAGTTGGGATTTGCTAAACCTGCTACTACCTGTCCGTTTGCTACTATTGGTGTGTTTCCTCCAAAATTGTATGAAGTTCCTGTTAAAGTAGGAATTGAATTGTAGTTTCCAATGTTGTTATTACCTGATTTACCCCAGCTAAAACGCAATTTTAAATCACTAATTTCCTTAACATCTTTCAAGAATGATTCTTGCGAGATTCTCCAGCCGATTGACGCTGATGGGAAAGTTCCCCATTGGTTATTAATACCAAATTTAGAAGAAGCATCTCTACGAATAGTTCCAGTAATTAAATACTTACCATCATAATCATACTGAAGTCTTCCGTAGTAAGAAAAAAGCGTATTGTTGTTTTCGGTAGTTGTACCGGTTACTGTTACTCCGGCAGCATTTGGAATGGCATTGTTAATAGTATTTACAGTATTATTAGCAAAACCACCAGCAGTACGAATATTGAAAGCTTCACTATGAACTGAATTGAATGAAACTCCAGCCACTGCCGAAACATTGTGTACATTATTAAAAGTCTTGATAAAATTCAAAGTGTTTTCGTTTACAAAATTTTGCTTTCGATAACCTCCATAAGAACCACTTGCATTTTTCCCGGGATTTGTAATGCGTTCAGCTGCTCCTCCAACTGCTACGTAATCGGATACATATGTTTTTGTTTGTTGGTTTACATCATCATAATTGATGGTTGTTTTAGCAAACAAACTTGGTAAAATGTAATATTCAGCATAAACTGAAGTGAGAAGACGGGTGTTTTTTGTCAATCCAATTGAATTATTCAAAATAGCATAAGGACTTACTAATCGAGGGCTGCTCCAAGTATAAGTTGGGAATTCACCAGCACCGGAATTCAATCCTGCATTTGCTTCCACTACCGGAGCAATTCCGGCAATATTCATAATTGGACTATCTTTTCCGTCACCTTGCGGAGTATTGTTTTCAGAATAAGTAGGAGCTATATTGATACCTAATTTCAATCTTTTATTGGCTTTTGCTTCAATATTTGCACGTACACCATAACTTTTAAAATCAGTATTTATCAAAGTAGATTGCTGATTTAAATAGTTTGTTGAAAAGAAATAACTCACATCTTCAGTGCCTCCTGTTGCTGATAACTGATAGTTTTGAAAAATCGCCTTTCTATAAATAGCATCTTGCCAGTCCACATAAGTTAAACCGGGATGTCCTGGTTGAGACCAGCGTTCGTCTGGCATATAGGAAGTATTGTATTCACCCGCTTTTAAACCTAAAATAGCTCTTCGTTGGTCATTAGTTTGCTCAGCTGTACGTCCGGCTCCTGAACGTACCCAGTTGGTATTGGCAACTTCGGTGGCTACGTCAACCCATTCGTCAGCACTTAAAATATCCAGTTTTTTAGCAACGCTGCTAACACCGGTATTAGTATTCAGGCTAATTTTTAGTTTGCCTGATTTTCCTCTTTTGGTTGTAATAAGCACAACACCATTGGCAGCACGAGAACCATAAATGGCTCCGGCAGCTGCATCTTTTAATACCTGAATACTCTCAATATCATTGGCACTTAGATTTGCTAGTGGACTCGTTCCGATACTTCCATCAGCACTTTGTCCAGCAATATCTAATGGGAATCCATCTATTACGTAAAGAGGCTCAGAGCCAGCATTGATAGAACCTGTTCCTCGAACCACAATACTTAAACCAGTTCCGGGCATACCTGTTTGTTGTTTTACTTGTACACCAGCCATTTGTCCTATAAGTGCCTGTTCAATTCTTGCGATTGGTTTTTCTTCCAGATGTTTTGCATCAAAAGAGGTTACAGCACCTGTAATGTCACGGTTTTTTTGTGTACCATAACCAATTACAACCACTTCATTCAATGAATTAGATTCAGGTTGTAGTGAGATATTTATTGTCGACGATTGTCCGTTGATTTTTACTTCTTTTGTTAAGTAACCAATGAAAGAAAAAATCAAAGTGGCATCTTTTGTATTAGCAGCAATCGAATATTTTCCGTCTGCATCAGAATTAACACCTATTTGTGTTCCTTTAAGGATTACGTTTACTCCAGGTAGAATATCGCCTTTTTCATCTTTGGTAGTACCAGATATAATTTGTTCTATAGATTTTGTAGAATTTTGAGCAAAAATTTGTGAGGATGCACCTATTGATACAAAAAATATTAAAAATAGTGTTTGAAGTTTTCGTGATTTTTTTTTCCATTGTTTTTGTTGAGTCATAATCTTGTAGTTTAAAATTGGCAAATACTTTTACTTCCATCATGTTCATGATGTTGCTTAAGTTGTCAAAATATTTAAGGTAATTAGCATTGAGAATGCTAAGTTTACTAAGGGGATTATTTATTAAATACGTAGTAAAAAACCATTGATGAAATTGATTTTCAAAAAAGGTTTTCTATGTATTTTTTGCTTCATTTCTAAGCAAAAAAATATTCGAATTTATAACTTAACAGGTAGGAAAATAGAGGTTTTATTTAGTGTAAAAAACACTGACTGTCGAGAATAGAATGTATAGTTATTTCGAACAGTTGATTTTTTCAGGTTCTTATGGTATGAAAAACTTACTATATGTGGTTATATATATTCGTAAGTATTCTACTAAGGGAAGTTTTTATTGTATTTAAATGTTTAATTCTTTTGAATTTGAAGAAAGAAACAAGTTTTTATTGATATTTTATTTAATGTAAATTGGGGCAATTTAGGAAAAGTAAAGCCTATAATTTTAAATTATAGGCTTTACTATATTTATTATAATGAGTATTTCAAAGTAATTCCGTATGTTCTTTGGTCACCTAATACACCAGCATAGTGTCCGGCATTTCCACCAGCAGGTAATAATTGCTCGTAGTAGTTTTTATCTAAGATGTTACGTGCCCAGAAGTTGATTGATAAACCTTCAGTAGCTCTAAATCCGATACGACCATTAAAAATAGCATAACCTGGAACGATTAAGTATTTTGAAGCCGATGGGCTAGAAGAGAATTCAGAACGAGCATAAGAATCAATTCCGATGAAGAATTTACCTAAGTTTCCAAAGAATTTAGCTGCGTTAGTATATTCACCTCCTAAACTTCCTGACCATTTTGAAATTCCTGGTAGTTCGCTTCCAGAAACATCTTTAAAAGCTACTTGGACTCCATTTTCAGTCTTTCCTGTTTCTTCTAATGGAAGTGGCGCATTGGTAAACTTAACATATTTACCATCAGTGTAAGTTACCGCTCCATTGAAAGAGAAATGTTCGTTAATTACAAAACTAGCATCAAGTTCAGCACCTCTTACTCTTACTTTATCAGCATTTGCAAGGTATCCACGATTTACACCTAATTCAGCCGCCTGAACGTTTGTTTGGTAATCTTTAATATCGGTATTATATAAAGTTACGTTCAAGATTGCATTTTTAAATGGAGATGTTTTTACACCTACTTCATAATGATTTACATCTTCTGGTCTGATTACTGCAAGATCAGCTAAAGTTTGTCCGGCTGCAGGAGTTGGAAGACCAGCTACGTTTACACCCACAGGCTTGTAACTTTTTGCATAAGTTGCATAAGCATTCACCTTATCATTTGCTTTGAAGTTCACTGTTAAGTTTCCAGAAAAGTCAAATTTGTCTTTTTCAGCAGCAAATGTTTGATTTGTGTAAACCGCTCTTTTGATAGCTAATAATTGTGGGTCAGTTGTCTCAAGACCTCCATAAGTTTGACGATCGTATTTTGAATCTTTATTATCATAATTGTATCTTAAACCAGGTAAGATGTGTAATTGATCAGTAACAGCCCAGTCTAATTGACCAAATATAGCTGCACTCACTGCATGAATACTTGCATTAGTTCTAATTCCGTATCCTTCAAGAAGTCCTGGTTCAGCCCATCTTGCTAATGGAACCGGAGTAGATACACCATTGTTATTGTAGTTTACAGGTGATTGAGAAAATCTCCATTGTGCACTTCCTGATTCTTCTGTTCCTTTAATTTTAACAGTCTGGTCAATAAAGAAAGCACCAATAACACCGCTTAATTTAGAAGTAACTTGTCCTGCATAACGAATTTCCTGAGTTAATTGTGTATGTCTTGCAGGGTTTTGTGATTTAGCTAATACTTGTAATCCTGTAAAATCTCTATCATTTGATGGATCCCATGTCCAGAAACGCCAAGCAGTAGTTGAAGTCAATGTTCCTCCACCAATTTTTGTATCGATGTTAAGAGAAGCTCCTCCTAAATCTTGACCTGAACGCCATGGTGTATCATGATCAATTTTACGGTCAAAAGCATTTCTGCTAGGAAGTTGGTAGCCTAAATCAGCAATAATGGCATCAAATTGCCTGTAAGCCGCTCTTTGAGTTGGTGCAACTCCTGCAATAACCTGAGCATATCCGTCAGGACGTTGTGTTGTAATATCTCCGGCCAATAAAATACTTGTGTTGTCAGATGGTTCATAAAGTAATTGTCCTCTAATACCTTGATTGTTTAAAGTATTTGTAGGTCTTCCTGTAGCAACGTTATCAATTAAACCATCGCGTTGTGTTCCGGAAAATGAAATACGGCCTGCTAATTTTTCAGTCAATCCTCCAGTTATAGATGTTTTTGCTTGTAAGAAACCATAATTTCCGTAGCTCAATTCAAAATCAGCTCCTGTTGTAAAACTTGGTTTTCTTGTTGTAATATTGAATGCTCCAGAAGTGGTGTTTTTACCAAATAATGATCCTTGTGGCCCACGCAATACTTCGATTCTGTCAATATCAATGAAATCTAAAGTGGTAGCAGCCGGACGTGCATAGTAAACTCCGTCAACATAGAATCCAACACCTGGATCGATTCCGTCATTGGTAAGTCCGTAAGGAGAACCCAGACCACGAATGTTGATACCAGTATTTCTAGGGTTTGATGAATATAATTGAACAGAAGGAACTAATTCTTTAATTCTGTTTACATTAAAAGCACCAGCTTGTTCTGCTTGTTTTCCGCTTACTACCGAAATTGGAATAGGCACACTTTGTGCTTTTTCATTTCTTCTTCGTGAAGAGATAACTACTTCAACTAATTCGTTTTCCTCTGTTAATTTAACAGCTAATGGAGAAGTGGTTTGTCCTTTAACCGCGATTTCTTCCGTTCTGTATCCAACATATTGTACTAAAAGAGTAAAGATTAGTTTATCTCTTGTGTCAATTGAGAAATTTCCGTTCTCATCTGTTGTTGTGTTGTATTTTGTTCCTTTTAATATAATGTTAGCTCCTGGCAAAGCTTGATCCTGACTGTTTTTTACTGTTCCTTTTACAATATTTTGTGCCTGAGAAACTGAATAGGTAAGTAAAAAAGCTAATAATATAAATGATTTTGTATAGATTGTTTTCATGTTTATTTTGTATGTATATTATATGTATATAGTAGAGTTTAAAATTAAATTTTTTTAACTAGCACATACACATTATCATACTATTCTGAATTTGAATTTGGCTTTCTTTTGAATGATCATTCGAAAAAATAAATTTTGTTCGATACGTTTTCATACGTTTGATTTTTGATTATTAAATTGGTGTTAAATTCTGGGGGCAAAGATATAATTAATTCTATAAAAATAGTAGAATTTAAAAAATATTTTTTTATTTTTTTATCAGTGAGGCTATTGTGATCCCTTGCATCGCTTTTAAAGTTTCTTCACGAATCGCTACTAAACCGTGTCGTAGCGCGCATTCCGTCTCGCTAACACAGTCTGAACATGGTTCGTAAAAATTAAGAGAAGCACATGGAAGTAATGCAATTGCACCATCAAAAAGGCGATGAATATCGGCCAGAGTAATGTCATTTTTAGATTTTATTAGATAATAACCTCCAAATTTACCTTGCTTACTACCCACAAAATGAGCACGTTTTAAGTCTAATAGAATTTGTTCAAGAAATTTTTTAGGTATCGATGCTCCATCAGCAATTTCCATTGTACGGGCAATATATCCTGTATCTTTTTCTGCAAGAAATAATAACGCTTTTAATGCATATTTGGTTTTGTGTGAAAGCATATTCTGTTTAGTGTGTTGTTTTGTCTAATAAAATTGGTATAAAGATAAATAATTTTATAGATGAGTCAAGTAATTTTAATGCAGTTTTCTAATTATAGCTTTAAAATGTTAAAATAATTTACTTATCCTAAGTAAAACGCTATTTTATGTTTTCGCTAGCATATAAGATAAATAAATGTGGAAGAAAGGAAAAGAAATACAATGATTCAAGATTTTAGATAAAAAACAATAGCCCATTTCATTGCGAAATGGGCTATTGTTTTTTAGTATTTGATAAAGTGGGTTTTACCAACTTCCGCTAGAGCCACCGCCGGAGAATCCTCCGCCGCCAAAGCCACCACCGAAGCCGCCTCCTCCGAAACCACCGCCAGAAGAACCGCCACCGAAGCCTCCTCCAAAACCACCGCTGTTGCGACCTAAATTACTTAAGATAATTACATCTAATAAACTTGGACCGCCTCCGCCTTGATTTCCGGAGTTTCCGCTACCGCCACCTTTGTTTCTTGAAATTAAAATGATAATAAAAACAACGATGATAACAAAAGGAAGAATTGGAAAATCCTGTCCTTTAGTTTGTTTTCGGGTTCCTTTGTATTTGCCTTTAAAAACGTCAAACAAAGCATCAGTTCCTTTGTCTAAACCTTGGTAATAACTTCCAGCTTTAAATTCCGGCAGAATAATATTTCGAATAATTTCTCCGCCAATTCCTGCAGTCAATCGGTCTTCGAGACCATATCCTGGATTGATGGCTATTTTTCTATCGTTTTTAGAAACCAGAATAATTACTCCGTTATCGTCTTTTTTTGTTCCTCCAATTCCCCAGGTATGTCCCCATTTAGTCGCTAATTGGCTCACATCTTCGCCTTTTAAACTTTCAACTGTAATTACAACAATTTGAGTTGTTGTAGAATCAGAATAACGAATTAATTTTTCTTCTAATTGTGTTTTTTCAGAACTACTTAGAAGATTTGCATAATCATAAACTGAGGTTTGTAAAGAAGGTACTTCAGGAATTGTAAATTGAGCTGACAGGAAATTACTATTCAGTAAAAATGCAAAACTTAAAACAAGATACTGTACTTTTTTTGTTAACAGTTTCTGGATTACTGCTTTCTGATTACTGCTTTCTACTTTTGTTAATTTCATTATTTATCCTTTTGAAATTTCGTTTGATAATTCGTTAGTATCATTTGCTGTTCTGGGAAAATGAATTTTTAATTTTTCTCCAGCCCTCAGGATACCATCTATCAAACCTTGTTTGAAGTTCCCGTTTTTAAAATGAGTTACCATAATATCTTTGGTACAATCCCAAAAAACATTTTCAACAATATCATTAATGCCTTGATCACCACAAATAACAAAAGTGTGATCTTCTACGGCAATATATAGCAGAACTCCATTTTTGAGTTGGGTTTCATCCATTTTAAGATCGTGAAAAACTTCTTTAGCGCGATCATAAGCATCGGCAGAAGAGGATGTTTTTTCAATATGAACTCTGATTTCGCCCGAAGTATTTTTTTCGGCAAGGCAAATTGCCTCAACAATGGCTTGCTCTTCTTCTTTAGTTAAAAAATCTTCAACTTGTGACATGGGATTGATTTTAATTTTTGAATTAAAAAGCCCCTCTTTTGGAGGGGTTGAGGTGGATTAGAACTTTACTTCAGGAGCTTTGTCTGCACCTTCAACAGCATTGAAATACGTTTTTTCTTTGAAACCAAAAATACCTGCAAATAGTGAATTTGGGAAGGTTTTAATGTGATTGTTGTATGGTTTCACTGCTTCATTAAAACGAGTACGTGCTGTTAAAATTTGGTTTTCAGTACTAGCTAATTCGTCTTGTAATTTTAAGAAATTCTGATCAGCTTTTAAGTTTGGATATTGTTCTACAGTAAGTAATAAACGCGATAAAGTGCTGCTTACACCACTTTGTGCTTTGTTGAAAGCTTCTAATTGTTCAGGTGTAATGTTAGTTGGGTCAACCGTTGTTTGCGTTGCCTTTGCACGAGCTTCAATTACAGCAGTTAAAGTGCTTTTTTCGTGCTCAGCATATCCTTTTACAGTATTAACAATGTTTGGGATAAGGTCATTTCTTCGTTGGTAAGCTGTTTGTACATTTCCCCAAGATTCTTCAATATCTTGATTTAAAGTTACTGCAGTATTATTAATTCCTTTAATCCAGCTATATCCGGCAATAACGATAACAGCTACAATAATCCAAGGTAAAAATTTTTTAAAATCCATGTTTCTATTTAATTTAAAGTTTAATATTTATTGTTTTAATTGATTTATTTCAAAATTCATATTGTTTGGAACTCTCTAAAATTGTAATTGATTTTTGCAATTGTCTTTGAGATTTTAAAGTTCGTTTTTAATATTAGTCAGCTGTACTTTGATAGCTTCCAGTTTACTAATGATTTCAAATTTGTCCAATGTTTTCTTTTGCCCTTCTTTTAAATGTATTTTAGCACCTTCGAGAGTAAATCCGCGTTCTTTTACCAAATGATAAATTAATTGCAGGTTTTTGATGTCCTCCGGAGTAAACATTCTGTTGCCTTTAGCATTTTTTTTTGGTTTTAGAATATCAAATTCGCTATCCCAAAATCGAATTAATGAGGCATTGACATCAAAAGCTTTTGCAACTTCGCCAATGCTGTAATATCTTTTTCCAGGTGGTAATTCTATGTGCATATTTTTTTAAATTCCAAATTAATAAATTCCAAAATCCAATATTTTAATTCTAAAATCAGAAATTAACAATCAAAAATTGTTAATCAAGCGACTGATTTTCCTGGTTAGCCAGTTTTGATATCGCAACGTATTCCACCGCCGAAATATTGCCATAATAAAAATTAAGCGGATTTACAACACGACCATCTTTATGAACTTCGTAATGTAAATGTGGTGCTTCTGATCGTCCTGTACTTCCTACATAACCAATAATATCTCCACGTTTAATACGTTGTCCTACTTTACAATTGTATTTGCTTAAATGAGCATACAAGGTTTCGTATCCATAACCATGCCTAATCACTATGTGATTGCCGTATCCTGAAGCTCTGTCATCTGCCTGCTTGATAACACCATCACCAGTAGCAAAAACAGGAGTTCCGGTTTTTGCTGTAAAATCCATGCCTTCGTGCATTTTTCTTACTTTGGTAAAAGGATCCGTTCGATATCCAAAGCCTGATGCCATGTGTTTTAAATTTTCATTTCTGACAGGTTGTATGGCAGGAATGGCAGCTAATAATTTATTTTTTTCCTTGGCTAATTTTAAAATATAATCCAATGATTTGGATTGAATAGCCAGTTCTTTTGTCAAAATGTCAACTCTTTTAGTGGTTTCTAAAACTAGTTTACTATTGTCATAACCTTCTAATAATTTATATCTGTTTACATCTTTAAAACCTGATTTTCTTTCTTCTTCAGAAATAGGAGCAGTGTTGAAATATGTTCGATACAAGTTATTATCTCGTTCTTCGATAGCTTCAACAACGTTGTCCAGCTGATCCATTTTCTTGTTCAAAACGGCATAATTTAGTTTCAAATTTTCAATTTCCCGAAGCAAAAGACGGTCTTTTGGTGTGTCAAAATAAGGTGTATTCAGTAAAATGACAAAACAGATAAAACCAAATAAGGCTGAAGCCAATAAAAACAGAGCAGCAAAGCCAAATTTTCTTCTTTTTTTGACTTTGATTTTTCGATAGGCCAGATTTTCAGAATCGTAATAATATTTTACTTTCGCCATATTTTAAAATACCCTATTTTTGCAGCTTCTAAAAAAGCGCATTGCAACAAATTTAATAAATGTTTTAGTTGTTACGCCCTTTTTTTAGTATTAAATATAACATAAAATTGAGTGAAAGATTTAAAAATTTGATGATTTAAAAATTGTTGAATTGATATGAGTTTTACAAAAAATAAATAAAAACTTTGTGCCTTAGCGCCTTAGTGGCAAAAAAATAGATAAATGAAATCACAAGACATTCGCAAAGCGTATTTACAATTCTTTGAAAGTAAAGGACATTTAATTGTTCCTTCGGCACCTATTGTTCTAAAAGATGATCCAACACTGATGTTCAACAATTCAGGAATGGCACAGTTTAAAGAATATTTTTTAGGAAACGCCACGCCAAAAAGCAATCGTATTACTGATACGCAAAAATGTCTTCGTGTTTCAGGAAAACATAACGATTTAGAAGATGTAGGTTTTGATACTTACCATCATACGATGTTCGAAATGTTAGGAAACTGGTCTTTTGGCGATTATTTCAAAAAAGAGGCTATTCCGTGGGCTTGGGAATTTTTAACAGAAGTGTTGAAATTAGACAAAGACCGTTTGTATGTTTCTGTTTTCGAAGGAAACGAAGCTGAGAACGTTCCTTTTGATCAGGAGGCTTTTGATATTTGGAAACAATTTGTTTCTGAAGACCGAATTATTCTTGGAAATAAAAAAGACAATTTCTGGGAAATGGGAGATCAGGGACCTTGTGGACCTTGTTCAGAAATTCATATCGATTTGCGTACCGATGCTGAAAGAGCTGAAGTTTCAGGTTTCAGTTTAGTAAATGCCGATCATCCGCAGGTGGTGGAAATCTGGAACAACGTATTTATGGAGTTCAACCGCAAAGCCGATGGTTCATTAGAGAAATTACCGGCGCAACACGTAGATACAGGAATGGGATTTGAGCGTTTGTGTATGGCGATGCAAAACGTAACTTCTAATTATGATACGGATGTGTTTACACCGCTTATTGAAAAAGTGGAGCAAATTACAGGATTAAAATATACTTCAAACGAAGTTAAAAATATATCAGAAGAGCAAAATAAAACCAATATTGCGATTCGTGTGGTTGTAGATCACGTGCGTGCGGTAGCCTTTGCTATTGCTGATGGACAATTGCCATCTAATACAGGAGCAGGTTATGTAATTCGTCGTATTTTACGTCGTGCTATTCGTTACGGATTTACTTTTCTGGGAACAAAAGAACCATTTATCAATCAATTGGTGGCTGTTTTAGCAGATCAAATGGGCGAATTTTTCCCTGAAATCAAAAAACAACAAGCATTGGTTACCAATGTAATTCGTGAAGAAGAAGCTTCTTTTTTGAGAACTTTAGATCAGGGATTACAATTGCTTGAAAATGTAATGGCAGAAACTAAAGGGACGGAAGTTTCAGGAGCTAAAGCATTCGAATTGTATGATACTTTTGGTTTCCCAATTGATTTAACGGCTTTGATTCTTAGAGAAAGAGGATTTAGTTTAGACGAAGCCGGTTTTGAAAAAGCGATGCAGGAACAAAAATCACGTTCGCGTGCAGCTTCTGAAGTTTCTACTGACGACTGGCAAATTTTGGTTGACGGAAATGTGGAATCTTTTGTAGGTTATGATCAAGTTGAAAATGAAGTGAAGATTACCCGTATCCGTAAAGTTGATTCTAAAAAAGATGGGGTTTTGTACCAAATCGTATTAGATACTACGCCATTCTATCCGGAAGGTGGAGGTCAGGTAGGTGATAAAGGAACTTTGGTTTCGGCTAACGAAACGATTGAAATCATCGATACCAAAAAAGAGAATAATTTGATTCTGCATTTTGCTAAAAAATTGCCTGAGAATTTAGAAGCTAGTTTTGTAGCTAAAGTAAATACCGATTTAAGAACAGCGACTTCTAAAAATCACTCGGCGACTCACTTGATGCATCAGGCTTTACGAGCTATTTTAGGAACACATGTGGAGCAAAAAGGATCTTTGGTAAACCCGAAAAACTTGCGTTTTGACTTCTCTCATTTTTCTAAAGTAACCGATGAAGAATTACAACAGGTAGAGGATTTTGTAAATGCCCGAATTCAGGAGCAATTACCATTAATCGAAAGAAGAAGCATTCCTATCCAACAGGCTTTAGACGAAGGTGCGATGGCTTTGTTTGGTGAAAAATATGGAGATAATGTGCGTGCAATAAAATTTGGCGACAGTATGGAATTGTGTGGAGGGATCCACGTGAACAATACGGCTGATATCTGGTCTTTCAAAATCGTTTCTGAAGGAGCTGTGGCTGCCGGAATCCGTCGTGTTGAGGCAATTACAGGTGAAGGAGTGAGACAGTTTTTTGCTTCGCAGGAAGAATTGTTGAGCGAAATTAAAACAGCATTGAAAAATCCGCAAGATACTGTGAAAGCAGTAGTTTCTTTACAGGATGAAAATGCTAAGTTGAAAAAGCAAGTTGAAGCTTTATTGAAAGAGAAAGCAAAAAATATGAAAGCTGAATTGGCTAACGAACTTCAGGAAGTAAACGGAGTACAATTTTTAGCGAAACAAGTTGATTTGAATCCAGAAGGAGCAAAAGATTTGGCTTATGAATTAGGACAAAACAGTACTAATTTATTTCTGGTTTTGGCTACAGCCGAAGAAGGAAAACCAATGTTAAGCTGTTATATCTCTAAAGAATTAGTAGCTGAGAAAAATTTAAATGCGGGACAAGTAGTTCGTGAATTAGGAAAATTTATCCAGGGTGGAGGCGGAGGACAGCCGTTCTTTGCTACCGCAGGAGGTAAAAATGCTGCCGGAATCCCTGAAGCATTAGCTAAAGCAATTGATTACGTGAAATAATTAATTTTAGTTCTATAAAAAATTTGAAACCCTTTTAGTTTGTTTTAGGCAAATTAAAAGGGTTTCTTAGGTTAGGGTTTGTAGTTTTTATTTTTACGAATTGGAAATTTCAATACCATTTTCTTCAAGAATATCAAGAAGATATAGGTTTTGTTTGGGGTCGTATTTCTCAATTCCGCTTTGGTACCATTTAAGTAAAACACTTATTTGAAAATGGGTATAGCCTTCGGTATCGATATTAATACCTAATAAACCGGCTAAAAGAAATTCGTCTAAGGTTTTTTCGCTGATTATTTTTTTCGGAATGCCATTAGCAACACTACCGTTTATACTTTCATAATCCAGTCTTCCGGAATTAAAACCTTCATTAAAAGCCGAATTAGGAGTGTTGTTTTTTACTTCTGAATAAGGATTTAGACCAGTAGAATAACCTTGAAGGTAATCTTGTCTGTAAATTGGGTTAAAGATGTTTTTCATGATGTTTTTAGTAGTATTCTTTGTCAAATGTAGAAGCATTAAATCACTAAACCACTTAAAATCGTTGAAAGGAGAAAAAACTCTTTAAACCGCTTGGCACATGTATTTAGTCGTTAAAATAGGTAGTTTAAAATAAGCGTTTTTATTGATAAATGCTTTATTTGATACCATTTAAGGAGAGTAAAAACTCTTTTTTATAGTCTTTTATAATGAAGTGTGAATTTTATGTTTGTTTTCTATAATAATGTTCGTTTAAACGGGTTTTTAGGTTGTTGAACTTGTTTTGTTGACTAAACTGAATTTAAGTTCTAAGTTTGGATACCCCAAAATACCTAAGTTTAAAACATAACCTAAATACACCATGAAAAATTTAGTTAAAACATTTTTTTTCATTTCGATTACTGCTATTTTCTTAAGTTCTTGTTCTAATGACAAAAACGAAAAAGGGAAAAACTTCATTAAGATTATTGAATCTACTCAAAACGGAATTGTTGAGAATTCAGTGTTCACTTATAATGATAAACAGCTTGTCAGTGCTGAGAATTCGAAATCAAAAACAGATTATACATATAATGATGGTTTGATAACTAAAGTTATCACTTATAGTAAGACAACTAATGCAACTATTGTTGTGAATTATAAGTACAATAATGAAAAATTAACTGAAGTTACTTCTTCTGAAAATTATGTAATCAATTATACTCACAATTCAGATGGAACGGTAAGCTATGAGAAATTTACTGTTGACGCTAAAAAACAACAGCAAAAAGTATATCATGGTACATTGGTTTTTAAAAACCAAAACCTGATTAAAGACGAACGTGTTTTTGATGACGCCGATGAAAATTCGGTTTCTAGTTCTAAAACTACTTTTGATTACGATACTTTCAATAATCCGTATTTTAGTATTGTAGGATTTGATAAATTATTAGATCAGGGAGCTGCTATTTCTAAAAACAATATTGTAATGACTGTTGCCGAAACTACTGTTGTTTCTGGTGAAGGAACAATTTCTTCTGCAAATATGTATAAAACTACTTTTAAATATGATTCGGATGATTATCCAACAGAGCAAGTGTCTGAAGCTAGTTTGAACAATCCAAATTATTCTAAAATCCAGTATTTGTATTAAATTTTAATACTTAATTTTGGAAAAAAGTCCTAATGCAATTTCGTACCAAAATTCCTGTTCAACAAAATCCGTTTCTTATTGATTATAATTCGTCAATGCTATCATTAGGATCTTGTTTTGCAGTAAATATGGCTAGTAAATTAGATTATTATAAATTTCAAAATAACTGCAATCCGTTTGGGATTATTTTTAATCCTGTTTCAATTGAAAAATTAATTGAAAGAGCTGTCAATAAGCAATTATTTACTGAAAAAGATATTTTTTTCTACAATGATTTATGGCATTGTTTCGAAGTGCATTCGGAACTTTCAAATCCTGATAAGGCAACTTTTTTAAAGTTATTAAATGAATTGGTTCTGGCTACAAATCAACAAATAGCAGAATCGACTCATTTTATAATTACCTACGGAACGTCATGGGTATATCGAAATATTGAAAGCAATACCATTGTTGCCAATTGCCATAAAGTGCCACAAAAACAATTTACGAAAGAAATACTTTCAATAGAAACGATTCAAAACGCAATCCAGAAAACATTTGCTTTAATTGAATCCTTAAACCCTAAAGCAAAATTTATTGTAACCGTTTCGCCAGTGCGACATGTCAAAGATGGTTTTGTAGAAAATCAAAGGAGTAAAGCTCATTTAATTTCTGCGATTCATTCAGCCCTTAACTCACAGCTCAAAACTCATAACTACTTTCCAAGTTACGAAATTATGATGGACGAATTACGTGATTATCGTTTTTATGCTGATGATATGTTGCATCCAAGTGCTATGGCTGTCGATTATATTTGGCAAATTTTTAAAGAAAAAAATATTTCAGAAACTACATTTGATGCAATGGAAGAAATTGCTACTGTTCAAAAAGGTTTGGCGCACAAAGCTTTTAATCCAAATTCTGAAAGTCATTTAAAATTTGAAGCCAATCTCCGAAAAAAAATCAGTAAATTAGAATCTCAGTATCCATTCATGAAATTTTAGTTATGATAAAAAAAATAATCATTGGTATAATCGTTGTTGCAGCAGTTTTGTTATTATTCAAATATTGTGATTTCAAAAAAGATAACGAAGATGATATCACTTACAATACGAATCTTATTCAGCAGCAAATTGTAAATGTTGGCAAATTAGTAGTAACCGAAGGGCATTTCTCTGAAGTGATTACCTATAAAAATCAGCAAAAATATTTGATGAATATGGTTTCTTTCGAAAAGAAAGCACTTATTGTAGTCAATGCTGATGTAACGGTGGCTTATGATTTGCACCAAATGAAATACGATATTGATGAAAAAAATAAAACCATCACCATTGTAAGTATTCCAAAAGAAGAAATTAAAATCAATCCTGATATCAAATTTTATGATGTCGAACAAAGTAAGCTGAATCCTTTTACAGGTGACGATTACAACAAAATCAATAAATCAGTAAAAGCTAATTTGGCTAAGAAAATAGAAAAATCGACATTAAAATCGAATGCTAAAAACCGTTTGATAAGCGAACTTTCTAAAATTCTGATTCTTACTAATACAATGGGCTGGACGTTACAATACGAGGGTCAGGTTGTTGAAACCGAAAAAGATTTAGGACAACAGCTTAAATTGTAATTTAGAAAACAATTTGAATCAGAAAAGCTTAACTAAATAATTAGTATCTTTATAATGCTAAAAGTTTTTAAAATGAATATTGAAGCACATAAAAATCAGATAATTAAAAAACTGAAAGGGGTTCAAGATGAGCAACTTTTAAATCAAATAGATGCTGTTTTAAATGGTAATCCTATCTTGGCTTATACTGCCGAAGGTCAATCCTTAACTGCATCTCAATATCTTGCTCACATAGAATCCATTAGTGATGCAGTAGCTGATGGAGCAGAAACCTATACATCTGAACAAGTTCGTGCATCCATTTTGTCTAATAAAAAATGAAAGTAGTCTGGTCACAGGAAGCAAAGAATTCTCTTTCTAATATCTATTTTTATATTTTAGCAGATAGTCCTCAAAACGCTCTAATGGTTGTGGATAAAATTATAGAACTTGTAGAAACATTACAAGATGAGCGTTTTGAATATTCTAAAGATCCTATTATTAACAAAGAAAAATTCCGCCATGTAAGTATTTGGTCGTATAAAATTATTTACGAACGAACTGAAAATAAAGTAATTATTTTAGATATTTTTAATGGGAGGCAAAATCCGGACAAATTGAAAAAGTATTAAAATAGTTCTCAATTTTCGAAAAAATTCCGTCCTCCATTTCTGAAATATTCAATTTTATAAAAGAACATTTCTGCCATATTTTTAGCTCTAAGTTTAGCCTCGTCAGCAAGTGGACCCTGGTACAAAGAATCAATGGTTTCGGTAAAAATTTCCATCCAACGGTTAAAATGTTCTTTGGCTACCGGTAAATGTTTATGTGCAGGAAACGGACTTCCGGAATAAGTATGTTCTTCGAGTAAAATAGTTTGCCAAAAACGGTACATTCTTTCTAAGTGTGAAGGCCATTGATTTCCGATTTTTTCGTTAAAAATAGGTCCAATTAATTCGTCCTTGCGAACTTTAGTATAAAAACTATCAACTAATAATTTGATGTCATCAAGGTTTTGTATGTCGGCTATGCGGCTCATGTTTTTAGAAATAATAAATTGTAAAGTTAGTTTTTAACCAATTAACTGATGGAATAAATCTTGTTTTTCGTTAAGGTATTTGTATTCAAAACCTTTGGCTTCCATTTTTGTCTTTATGGCAATAATATCGTTTCTGTTTTTAAGTTCAAGACCTACAACGGCCGGGCCTACTTCGCGGCTGTTTTTTTTGGTAAACTGAAAATAAGTAATATCATCATCAGGGCCTAAAATATCATTGACAAATTCTTTTAAAGCACCAGGACGTTGCGGAAACTGAATCATAAAATAATGCATCAATCCTTCGTAAAGTAAAGAACGTTCTTTTATTTCGGCAGTGCGTTCAATGTCGTTGTTACTTCCGCTCACAATACAAACTACTGTTTTTCCTTTTATTTCTTCTTTATAAAAATCCAGAGCGGCTATTGTTAAAGCGCCTGCTGGCTCGACTACCATAGCTTCTTCATTGTATAAACGTAAAATGGTTGTGCAAACTTTTCCTTCGGGAACAAGAATGATGTCGCTTAGATTTTTTTGACAAATATCAAAAGTCATTTTTCCCACTTGTTTTACGGCTGCTCCGTCTACAAATTTGTCGATATTTTCTAAAACACTCACTTTGCCGTTAGCGATAGAAGTTTTCATAGATGCCGCTCCTTTGGGTTCTACACCAATAATTTTAGTGTTAGGACTCATGTGTTTAAAAACTTCCGAAAGTCCAGATGCTAGTCCGCCACCGCCAATAGGAACAAAAACATAATCAATAGGTTTTGAATAATTTTCTAAAATTTCTAAACCCACAGTTCCTTGTCCAGCAATTACTTTGTCATCATCAAAAGGATGAATGAAAGTCATTTTATTCTTGGTAGCATCTGCCATCGCAGCAGCATAAGCATCGTCAAAAGTATCTCCTGTAAGTACAATTTCGACAAACGCACCGCCAAAAAGACTCACTTGTTTCAGTTTCTGTTTTGGAGTGGTTTTAGGCATATAGATTTTACCTTTTATTTGCAATAATTTACAAGAATACGCCACGCCCTGAGCGTGATTTCCAGCACTGGCACATATTACACCTTGCTCTTGTTCTTCGGAAGTTAGTGTGCTAATTTTGTTATATGCACCTCTAATTTTATACGAACGAACGGTTTGTAAATCTTCTCTTTTTAATAAAACACGGGCACCGAATTCTGTAGAAAGATTTAAATTTTCCGAAAGTGGTGTAGCCATTACAACTCCTTGTAATTGTTTTTTTGCTTCTTGTATTTTATGGAATAATTTCATGATTTTATGGGTATAAAAAAACCTCCTTAAAAAGGAGGTTCATAAATTGTATTGTTTACTTATTTACATAACACTCCGCCATTATTGTTGAATAATAATGTTAATAGCAATGTTAATGATAATAGTGTTGTTCATTGTTCTGATTTGTTTTACAAATATACAGAATCTTTGCTTCTAAGAATGAAAAATTATTTTTTTGTTTCAGCAGATGGAGGAAATTGCGCCAGAATTTTAGAAACAAATTCATTAATTTGATTTTCTTTCTCTCTTCGGTTTTCAGTCAGAGTTCCTATTCCTTCTCCTTGCCAAATTAATTCTTTTTTCTTAGCATCGATCAAATCAATGTAAAGTGTTCCTTGAGTTGATGAGGTAACGTAAGTATTATTTCCTCCCCAGAAATAAGGATTCCATCCCCATCCCCAACCGTAACCCCAACCCATGTTGAACTGGTTCACGTCAAGTTGTTCTCTTTCTTTAGTGAAAATGTTCACTAATAAATCAGGATTATTACTTCGGGTCATCCCTTTTTTAGTAAATTCATCTTCAATGGCATGTAAAATTCTTCTTTTGTCCAATTCTGATATCTGAACTCTGTCAATACCTTTTTTGTGAAAAGCATAAGTTTTGTATTTGCTAAAATCAGCACGACTATCGTAATCAGAGTGAACTCTAATGGAGCTGCAAGAACTCAATATAAAAAGAAATAATAGCGGTAATATTTTGAGTGTTTTCATGGTGTAATTATTTGATTAATAATGTATAATTAAAATTTGGTTCTGCTTTTATTAATTTACGATAAAAAGAAAAAAAAGATTTAAAATCATTGTGTTTTTTTCGTCAGTACCGTTATTTTTTGATTGTTCCTGTTTTTTTATCGTATCCGTAAGGACAATGACGACAGCCACTTTTACAACAATACCCTCTTTTTAAATGATATTTTTCAGTAAAACATTTATATCCTTCGGGGGTGTAATAGAAATCTTCGCCTTCTATTAATTTATTTTCATTACTTTGCCCTATCATTAATGGTTTTGTTGTTGATTATCAATACAAATTTATAAATTAAACAAACAATGTTTTTTATTGTTAACAAGTATTTAATACCAAAAGGTTTCCGTGGGTTAACGGCTTATCCATTTGTATTTTTAAAATACCGAACTGATAAAAACGATGCTGTTTTTATCAACCACGAACGTATTCATTTAAGACAACAAATAGAATTGTTAATACTTCCTTTTTTTATTTGGTATTTTATCGAATATCTTATTCGCCTGTTACAATATAATAACAAAAATCGTGCCTATCGAAATATTTCCTTTGAGAAAGAGGCATATAGTAACGAATTTGATACTGATTATCTTAAAAATAGAAAGATGTTTGGTTTTTGGAAGTATTTATTTCGAATAAAATAAAACTGTTTTTCTTACTAAATACCTAAAGATTTCACAAAGATTGACTAAGTTGCTATGAAGTTTTATCTTTGCGAAAAAGAATTGCTTTGAATCAAAAACTGCAAATACAATTTCCTAATTCCATTTCTGTTACTATTAAGAGAGAAGATTTGATTCATTCTGTAGTTTCTGGAAATAAATTTCGAAAATTAAAGTACAATTTGCTTCAGGCAAAAACTGAAAATAAAAAATCGCTGCTTACTTTTGGTGGTGCTTTTTCGAATCATATTGCGGCGGTTGCTTTTGCTGCCAGAGAAAATGGTTTTCAGTCCATCGGAATTATTCGTGGAGATGAATTGAGAGATAAGATTGCTGGAAATCCCACTTTGAAATTTGCTCAGGAATGCGGAATGCAATTCGAATTTGTTTCCCGTGAAGCTTATCGGTTGAAAACAGAAGACACTTTTTTAGCCGATTTGAAATCAAAGTTTGGCGATTTTTTCCTGATTCCTGAAGGCGGAACCAATGCTTATGCAATAAAAGGCTGCGAAGAAATTTTAACTTCTGAAGATAAGGAGTTTGATTATATTTGTTGTGCAGTTGGAACCGGCGGAACTATTTCCGGAATAATCAATAGTGCATTGCGACATCAAAAAGTTTTAGGATTTCCGGCTCTGAAAGGCGATTTTTTAAAAGATGAAATCCGTATTTTTGTGCAAAATGAAAATTGGGATTTAATTACTGAATATCATTTTGGCGGATATGGTAAAGTAAATACAGATTTGGTTCAGTTTATTAATCAGTTTTATCATGAAAATCAAATTCCGTTAGATCCTGTTTATACTGGAAAAATGGTTTTTGGCGTTATAGATTTAATTCAAAATAATTATTTTCCAGCTCAATCTAATATTTTACTCATTCATACCGGAGGATTACAAGGAATTCAAGGAATGAATGCTGAATTGAAAAAGAAACAATTACCAACAATAGCTATCCATGTTTAAGAAAAACCTACTGTTATTTGTCGTTTTACTGCTTGTAAGTTGTCATGCTTCAAAATCCCCAATTGCGACAACAAAAAAGGCAGTCAGTAAAAATACTTCCTATTCTCAAAAAAATAAAAGAACCCATACTTCTAAAAGTCGTAGCGAAGTGATTGAATCTACTTCAAGAACCGTGGTTACTAATGATATTGTAAGTAGTTATGTGTTGCAGTACAAAGATATTGCGATGAGTAATATGAAAACTTACGGGATTCCGGCGAGTATTATTCTGGCTCAGGGAATTTTAGAATCAGGAGCCGGAAGAGGGAATTTAGCAGTAAATGCTAATAATCATTTTGGAATAAAATGCCATGCTGATTGGGTAGGAGATAGTGTAAGACATGACGATGACAGTAGTCAGGAATGTTTTAGAAAATACAATAAAGCATCCGAATCGTATCGTGATCACGCTTTGTTTTTAACAGGGAAAGGCAGGTATGCAAGTTTGTTTACATTAGACAAAGACGATTATGAAGCCTGGGCAAAAGGACTAAGAAAAGCAGGTTATGCGACTGATCCAAGATATCCGGATAAGTTGATTTCTTATATTGAACGTTATAATTTAGCCGAATATGATGCTATCGTTTTAGGAACTAAATTTGTGCCTATCGAAAATCAAAATTCCAGATCTGTTAATGTGAGTTCGAGAAATGATGGTTATTATGAGGTTCAAAAAGGAGATACTCTGTATTCAATTTCGAAAAAATATAATGTATTAGTAGAAGACTTAAAACAGAAAAATAAACTTTCAGATAATACACTTTCAATAGGTCAGCGACTGAAAATAAATTAATTATAATTCAATAAAAAATAATAAGATGTTTGGAAATCAAGATTTGTAAATCTAAAATCTGAACTCAAAAAAATAAAATCATAAATGTTATATCAAAGAAGTAGCCAGCTTTTTGCTGAAGCAGAAAAAGTAATTCCGGGAGGCGTGAATTCGCCGGTAAGAGCATTCAAATCAGTAGGTGGAACGCCAATTTTTGTTAAAAAAGCCAAAGGAGCTTATTTATATGATGAAGATGGAAACCGATTAATTGATTATATTAATTCCTGGGGACCTATGGTTTTAGGTCATGCTTTTGAACCTGTAGTACATGCAGTAACTGAGAAAGCGAAACTAGGAACTTCTTTTGGGATGCCAACAGAATTAGAAACCCAAATAGCGGCTTTGGCAGTTTCGATGGTGCCTAATATCGATAAAATTCGTTTTGTAAATTCAGGAACTGAAGCTTGTATGAGCGCAATAAGATTAGCCCGCGGATTTACGAAAAGAGATAAAATAATAAAATTTGCAGGTTGTTACCACGGGCATTCTGATTCTTTCCTGATTCAGGCAGGAAGTGGTGCTATGACATTTGGATCGCCAAATAGTCCGGGAGTTACAGCAGGAACAGCCAAGGATACCTTGTTAGCTACCTACAATGATTTGCAAAATGTAAAAAACTTAATTGATGTTAACAGAAACGAAATAGCAGCAATTATAATAGAACCGGTTGCGGGTAATATGGGATGTATACCACCAGCTGAAGGTTTCTTAAAAGGCTTACGCCAATTGTGTGACGAAAACGGAATATTACTGATTTTTGATGAGGTAATGACAGGTTTTAGATTAGCCAGAGGTGGTGCACAGGAATTACTAAGTATTAATGCTGATATTGTTTGTTTCGGAAAAGTAATTGGCGGCGGATTGCCAGTAGGGGCTTTTGCAGCCCGCAAAGAAATTATGAATTATTTAGCGCCACTTGGACCGGTTTATCAGGCTGGAACTTTATCAGGAAATCCATTAGCAATGGCTGCTGGTTTAGCTATGTTAGAATCTTTAAATAATGATACTGCTATTTTTCAGCGATTAGAAGAAAAAACAGCTTATTTAGAAGCTGGAATAAAAAAAGTTTTAGAAGCTAATAATGTAGTGCATACAATCAATAGAGTTGGTTCTATGATTTCAGTACATTTTGATGCTGATCCGGTTGTTGATTTAAAAACTGCGGCTAATGGAGATAATGATACTTTTAAAAAATTCTTCCATGGATTATTACAAGAAGGAATTTATATTGCACCTTCAGCTTATGAAACCTGGTTTATCACCGATGCTTTGACTTATGAAGATTTAGATTTCACAATCAATGCCATCGATAAAGTTTCAAAAACTTTATAATTTTAAAAAGCAAAAAAGCTTCGGGTGTTTATCCCGAAGCTTTTTTCTTTTAGTTTTCCATGTTGTCTCCTCCTTGTGGTCTGTCATTCATTCCACCACCTTGTCGGTCACCCATTCTTTGCTGCATTCTTTGTCTCATTTGTGCCTGATTAGCTTCCCATTTTTTTAATTGTTCAGGAGTTAGAATTGCTTTTAATTTGTCATCTGTTTTTTTTCTTTCTTCCTGCATTTGCTCTCTGGAAAAACCTTTTTGGTTTTCTCTGTTTTTAGCTTGCTCAGCATAAAGCTGTTTTAATTGATCCTGTTGTGCTGCGTCTAAGTTTAATTCTTTAGACATTCTTTCAACACGTTGTTCAGGAGAGAAATTACCTCTTTGTGGTCTGTTGCCATTTTGTGCAAACGTAGATACACTAACAACTAATAATGCGGCAATAATTAATTTTTTCATTTTTTCGTGGTTTATGTTAAAGTTATAGGGTTAAGACAATAAATAATGAAAAAGGTTTAATTATTAATGTTTTTTATGAAGTGGTTTTTTGAAATTGTTCTCGAATCTTTAGTATTTATTACAATTGTACTGAAAAATATTTTTCCAGTTTTGTTGCTTTAGGGAATAAAATATTGTTTTCTAAATGAATGTGTTTGTGTAAATCTTCTTCAAATTCTTTTAGCATGGCAAAAGTTACTTTATAGGTATTACACGCATCGGCCGGTGGAGTGTAATTATTACTTATTGCGGCTATTTTTCTAAAACGTTCCCCTTCGGTATCGTGTTCATGCATCATCATCGTGATTGGGTTTTCGATAGTTCCAAAATGGGGTTGTTCAATGAGCTCATCTGAAATAGTTGCACGAACTAATTTCTTGATGAAAGGAAATAAAATAAGTTCTTCTTTTTTCATGTGCTGGGCTAATTCTCCGGCACAGCCTGTAAAAAGTTCGTTAATTACGAATAATTCGGGATGAGAATTTCCATGTACTTTGCACAGTTTGTTTAAAAAAGGAAGTAAAATGGCTGTTTTTTCTTCAACATAGCGATGATGCGTTTTTTCGATATAATCGACTAATAAATCTAAAGGCCATGCATTGAAATCAATTCCAGAATCGTTTTTTGTATTTAAAACCGTATTTAATTCTTCTAATAAATAGCCAGAAGACAAGTTTTTCTGATGACAAACTTCTTCAATTGTTCTGTTTCCTTTACAGCAAAAATCAATTCCATGTTTTGAAAAAACAGCTGCTGTTCTAAAATCGTTTGCTACATATTTTCCAATTGTAGTTTTTTCTAAAGTTTCCATAATAGTTGTTTTTATATTGTAATTCATTATTTTGATGTTTAAAATTATTAATAACAAAACCTGTGGAATATGATTTAAATCATATGTTACATTTTTTATCCGTGCTTTCTTTGTAGTGTTAAAAAAGGATTACAATTTTTTAACCGAAAAAACTGATAATTTAGAGATGAAATTTGTATCTTGTCTTTTCTTGAAGTAGTATTTTTCGTTGTTTATTTTGTTTGTGAAATTTAATTAAAGAAAGTATGAGTAACTTGTCACAATCACACCAAATATTATTTTTAAATACACTCGCTTTTGCAGTTTGTTTTGCCTGTTGGACTTTAAATGGAGTTTTGGTTACTTTTTTAGTAGATCAGGAAATTTTCGATTGGAATGTAGTTCAAATCGGCTGGCTATTAGGAATTCCGGTACTTACAGGTTCCTTGATGCGGTTACCAATGGGAATTTTGACAGATAAGTTCGGAGGTCGGGTAATGTATTCTGCTTTATTGATTTTAGCTTCAATTCCTTTGTTTTTACTGCCTTTTGCTACTAATTTTTGGATGTTTGCTTTGTTGAGTTTCATGTTCGGAATGGTAGGAACCAGTTTTGCAATAGGTGTGGCTTACACTTCACTTTGGTATCCAAAAGACTGGCAGGGACGTGCATTAGGAATCTTCGGAATGGGAACTGCCGGAGCATCAATTACTCCTTTTATAGCACCAAGTTTATTAAAATATTTCTCCGAATCAGATCCTGTGAATGGCTGGAAATATCTGCCGGTAATTTATGGTTCTGCATTATTGATTATGGGAATTGCTTTTATCTTTTTTTCGAAAACAAAAAAGATTGAGGGAAAACCAAAAACTGTGAAAGAATTGTTGCAACCACTTAAAGAGGTACGGGTTTGGCGTTTCGGGACTTACTATTTTTTATTGTTTGGTTCTTTTGTGTCATTTTCTCAATGGTTGTTGCCTAATTTCATGAATGTTTATCATACCACTCTAATTTTAGGAGGATTGTTTACGACCTGTTTTAGTTTGCCGGCTGGTGTTATTCGTGCCTTTGGCGGATTTTTATCAGATAAGTTTGGTGCCAGAAAAGTGATGTATTGGGTGTTGAGCACTTCGGTAGTATTGAGTTTTTTGCTATTGTTCCCAAAAATGAATATTACAACTTCGGGTAATGGCTTAATGGCGGGTAAAGCTGGTACTGTTACGCAGGTTTTACCTTCTAAAATTGTGATTGACGAAAGAGAATACGTAGTTACTCCAAAAGATAATAGTGAAAATAATAGTCAATTTTTTCCCTCTAAAAAAACCTGGCAGGAAGTTGTTGTTGCCGAAAATCAAAAGATTCAAAAGAAAGAATTAATTGCTGATGGAATTACCCAAATCCATTTTGAGGCTAATATGTGGGTGTATCTTATTTTGGTGATTTTAATTGGTACCTGTTGGGGGATTGGTTCAGCGGCAGTTTATAAACATATTCCGGAATATTTCCCAAATCAGGTGGGAGTTATTGGTGGAATGGTTGGAATGATTGGTGGTTTAGGAGGTTTTATTGGACCAATTGTTTTTGGATATCTACTTGCATTTACTGGTTTCTGGACAAGTTCATGGCTCTTTATTTTTGCTTTATCAATTGTTTGCCTGATTTGGATGCATCGTGTAATTGTAAAAATGACAAGAGAAAGACTACCTGAATTTGCTCAGGATATGGATCGAAAAGACCAATAATTATAACATTATTAAGTATTATTGTTCTTTGTATGTACTTAAGTATTTTTTCTTATTTTTTTACTTAGTTTTGTGTGACCTATAAAATGAAACTATTAGTTTTTAGCGGAATTTTAAAAGTGTTGAGATTTAAAATAATACGAAATGAAAGACAGACAATTTAATATAAAAGCCTTGCTCATCGCTACCTTACTTTCAATAGTGATGATTGTATTAGTGTTTTATGGGTCAAGAAAATTACAGAATTTTGATGCAGCTTTAATTACGTATCTTTTTGGAACCGTATTTGCATTTTTCGGTATTGTATATCGTTATACGGTTTGGTTACAAAGACCTCCAACATGGATTTATTTTAAAAGAGGAATAATATTTTTATTTACAGGAAAAGTATTTTCTCATTTTTGGTTTGCTACTAAAGAAACGGTCGAAAATATCGCATTTCAAAAATTTATTTATCCTCGGGGAAAATACCGCTGGATGGCGCATTTTATGATTGCAATAGGTTGTACTTCTGCTTTTTTAATCACAATACCGCTAACTTTCGGATGGATTCATTTTACGATGGCTCCTAATAGTATTTCAGTTTACGAAGCTCATTTTTTTGGATTCAAAGTAATGGACTTTGAATTAGATTCCATTATGGCATTCCTTACATTTCATGCATTGAACTGGTCTTCTTATCTGGTGATTTTTGGTTCCTTATATTATTTAAGAAGAAGATTGACAAATCCCGGATTGATTGCCACACAAACTTTTGAAGGCGATTTACTGCCGTTAATTTTATTGATTGCTATTTCGGTAACAGGATTAGGATTGACTTATTCGTACCAATTCATGAAAGGTTTTGCTTTCGATTTCTTAGCAGTACTGCATGCCGTCACGGTAATTATGTTTTTGATTTGGGTTCCGTTCGGAAAGTTTTTTCACATTATTCAGCGTCCGGCACAAATTGGGGCGCATATTTATAATAAAGAAGGAAGAAAGAAAGGAATGGCAGTTTGTCCACATACTCATGAAGAGTTTGCTACAAAATTACATATTGACGATTTGAAAATTGTAACTAAAGAACTGGGTTTTGATTTTACCTATGAAGACGGAACTTCACATTTGGATTTAAGCCCAGAGGGAAAAAGATCAAGATTAGCCCAGGCACATTTAAAAGCGAGACAGTCTGGAGGGAATTTATTTGGATAATTAAAAGATAAAAGAATATAAACATGGCAAAATTACCTGTTTCAGAAGAACATATTGTTGCACATTTTGGACCTCATAAAAATTATAGTCCAAAGGAAGGTTATGAAGGAAGGGATGAACCGGATGAATTGGTAAAAACCCATTGTTGTTTTTGCGGAATGCAATGTGGAATTCAATTATCAGTAAAAGAAAATAGAGTTGTAGGATTTGAACCCTGGATGGAATTTCCTTTTAACGAAGGAAGATTGTGCCCAAAAGGTGTTCAGCGTTATTTGCAAAATAATCATCCTGACCGACTTTTGTCTCCGTTAAAAAGAGTACAAGGACAAGGATTTGTACCGACTTCCTGGGATGAAGCCATGGAGAAAACCGTTTCAGAAATAAAGCGTATTCAGGAGACTTATGGAAATGATGCTTTTTCGATGCTTTCGGGAGTGTCATTAACTAATGAAAAAAGTTATTTGGTTGGAAAATTCGCCCGTGTAGCTTTAAAAACAAAAAATCTGGATTATAACGGACGTTTATGTATGGTAAGTGCAGGGGCGGGAAATAAAAAAGCTTTTGGATTAGACAGAGGTTCGAATAATTATTCAGATTTAGAATATGCCGAAGTAATTATTGTAGCCGGAGCTAATATCAGCGAAACGTTTCCAACATTGACGCATTGGATTTGGAAAGCCAGAGACAGAGGAGCTAAACTGATCGTAATTGATCCAAGGATAATTCCATTGGCAAGAACTGCTGATATTCATTTGGATGTCCGCCCTGGAACCGATTCAGCTTTGTATGGTGCCATGCTGAAATATTTGGCAGATCATGACATGCTAGACCATGATTTTATTGATAATCATACTTCTGGATTTCAGGAAACTCTAGATGCCGTAAAGGATAATACACTCGAATGGGCCGAAGAAGTTACAGGAATTAAAAAAGAAAAAATACAACAAGCTGCTGAGTTATGGGGTAAAGCCAATACCAGTTTCTTGCTGCATGCCCGTGGAATTGAGCACCATTCTAAAGGTGTTGATAATGTGTTAGGTTGTATCAATCTGGTTTTGGCAACCGGAAGAATTGGTAAACCCTATTGTGGTTACGCTACTATTACCGGGCAAGGAAACGGTCAGGGAGGTAGAGAACACGGTCACAAATGTGATCAATTACCGGGAAACAGAGATATCGAAAATCCGGAACATCGAAAGTATATTTCAGAAGTTTGGGGAATTAATGAGCAGGATTTACCGGGGAAAGGTTTGTCGGCTTATGAGATTATAGAAGCCATTCATCGAGGAGAAATAAAAGGTTTATTGTCTATTTGTTTCAATCCATTGGTTTCTTTACCAAATAGTAATTATGTTCGTCAGGCTTTAGAAAAGTTAGAATATTATGTGTGTATTGACTTTTTCTTAAGTGAAACAGCCCGACATGCTGATATGATTTTAGCAGGTTCTTTGCAGGAAGAGGAAGAAGGAACGACTACTTCTGCAGAAGGAAGAGTGATTCGTATTCGTCAGGCAGTAACTCCTCCGGGTGATGCCCGAACCGATACTTCTATCATTTTGGAAATTGCCAAACGTTTGGGCGTGAAGGATAAATTTACGTATGAAAACAGTGAAGCTATTTTTAACGAATTGCGTGTCGCTTCGAAAGGTGGAACGGCAGACTATTACGGAATTACATACCAAAGAGTCGAAGACGAAATGGGTGTTTTTTGGCCTTGTCCGGAAATAGGGCATCCGGGAACGCCACGTTTGTGGGAAGATAGAAAATTCAAAACGCCAGATGGAAAAGCGCATTTTAATCCTGCGCCCTATAAACTTCCGGGCGAAGTAACCGATGAAGATTATCCGGTGATTTTAACAACAGGACGTGTGGTTTCTCAATATTTAAGTGGAACACAAACCCGAAGGATTGGAAAATTAGTAGATCAGTTTCCGGAACCATTATTAGAAATTCATCCTAATATGGCAAAACAATATGGAATAAGACAAAGAGAATTAGTAAAAGTTTCAACTCGTAGAGGAGAAGGAATTTTTCCAGCCAATATTGTAGAAACAATTCGGGAAGATACGGTGTTTATTCCGTATCACTGGTCAGGAAAAAAATCGGCAAACCAATTAACTCCGGGAACATTAGATCCAATTTCGAAAATACCCGAATTTAAGGTTTGTGCCTGTTATTTAAAACCTCTCAATGAAATTGCACCGCCTTCAAGCGAATCAACGGCTTATGCCAGTATTTAATCTATAAAGAATTGATAAAAAATGAACTATACCAGTTTTAATAGAAACGAAGAATTTTTTGTAGATATGCAGCGTTGCATTGGTTGTAAAGCCTGTGAAATGGCATGTGCCGAATGCGAAACTAATGGTCAGGAAAGCATGATTCATGTCAATTATGTAGATAGAGCTGCAACGGTTCAAACTACGGTTCAGGTATGTATGCACTGCGATGATCCTGTGTGTGCCAATGTTTGTCCTGCTGATGCTATTTCGAAAGACGAATTCGGAATTGTTCATACCGCGAATACCGAAAGATGTATTGGGTGTTCAAATTGCGTAATGGCTTGTCCTTTTGGTGTACCAAAAAAAGAAGAAAATTATGATTTGATGATGAAATGTACGATGTGTTATGATAGAACGAGCGTAGGTAAAAAACCAATGTGTGCGACTGTTTGTCCAAGTGGTGCTTTATTTTATGGAACTAGAGATCAAATTCATGAAATGCGTCCTAATAGTACCCCTGTAAACAGTTTCATATTTGGTAAGGAAACAGTCAATACCAAAGTGAATATTATGATGCCAAAAGGAAGCACTGAACTTGTAATATATTAAACAATATCCTCATGTCTAAAGAAGATAATTTAAATAAAAACTGGAAAAAAGACTTTCCCATCGAAAAGCAGCAGGCAACTAATGTAAGCCGTCGTGATTTTGCTAAATTCCTGACTTTAGTTTCCGGAGGATTGATGGTAGGAAGCGGTTTAGTTACAGCTAAGGCATATTTGTATCCAAAAGAAGAGGTTTTAGGGGAACATTTTGTATGCAACAAAGACGAAGTTCCATTAGGCGGAACACGCGCTTTTGTTATCGAAGGAAGTACTATTCCATATATATTGATTCATCTGGAAACTGGCGAGTTTAAAGCTTATGAGCAGAAGTGTACCCACCTTTCCTGTTCAGTTTTTTACAAGCCAGGAACTGGAGTTATTCATTGTCCTTGTCACGAAGGCTCTTTTGATGCTAAAACAGGAAATGTATTGGCGGGTCCGCCACCAAGAGCTTTGCCTAAACTGGATGTTTTTTTTAAAGACGATGCTGTTTATGTAAGAGCGGTTCAGGAAGAAAAAATTGCTAAATTATAAATGAGTAAATATGAGTAATTTTAGAAGAAGCCAAAATCAGTCTAATCCGAATAAGTTAAATGCGATTCTTTCGACATTGATTTTTATATTAATTCTTAATGTAACGATGCAAATTTGGTTGCTTTATGTAGCATTAAATAATGCTTTAGATAACAATAAAGAAATCCTCATTCCGGCATTTGTGGCTTCCTTAATATTGTTTATAATAGGTATAAGCCTGCTTTATTATCTGCCAACAGGAAATAGAAATATTCGAAAATAAAAAGTTGGTTTTTTATGTAAATATTATACTTTTTTTAAGATTGAAAAGATATTATTGTATTTTTGTGTACCCCAAAATCGCAAAAACTATGAAAAAACTTGTACTTGCCTTGTCACTATGTGGCTTGTTTTTAATTCAATCTTGTCAATCTGATGATAATTCCGGAGAAGACGAAAAAGTTATCCTAAACACTAATTCCGAAAGTTTAAGCAATAGAATCAATCTTGATGGTTCTGGAGTATTGGATTTAGTTACTTTAAATGTTACCGGAAAAACTGAAGAAACCGCAGCAGGAACTTTTCCAATGTCATTATTAGCTGAGGTTAAAGCACCTACTTATAATGGGAAAACTTTAATGGCAACTCATGTTGATGTTAAAGATAATTATGTTTATGTATCTTATAATACTCAGGGAGATGTTTATTTAGGAGGAATTGATGTTATTGATATCAGCAGCCCTAATAACCCTAAATTAGTAGTTCAGGCCATTTTACCAAATGTTGATGTTAGCACTGTGCTTTTTGATAACGGAAAATTGTATATCGCCGGAGCAGTAGATGCTGATTTTAATAAGGTAGCAACTCCAGCATTTGTAGCTCAAATGCCATTGCAGTCAGGACTTTTGACAAATACTTATGTTTCAAATCAGTTATCAGGATATGTAGGTACAGGACTTGCAGTAGCTGATGCTAAATATTATGCTGTTTCAGGAGATAATGGTGTGATAGCTAAGTTAGATAAAGCGACTAATGTTTTAGAAACAACAATTTCTGTAAATGATTTAAGAGCTATGGGACGCATCAACAATAAAATTGTTGTTTTAAGTGGTGCCGAAGGTGTTAAAGTATATAATGAGGGAACATTAAAATTAGAATCTTCATTTAAAACAGCTATTGATGTAGTCGATGCAAAAAGAACTATTGATTTTCAAGGAAACAATATTTTGGTGTCTCAAGGAGCTTCAGGCTTAGGTGTTTATAATTTGACTACAGGTGCATCAGTACAAACTTTTGCTGTTCCTACAGCTGTAACAGGTATTGATCAAGTTGATATTGTAACCAATGCAGTTTCTGTAAATGGAGATTATACTTATGTTGCAAATGGTGCAGCAGGAATTTCAGTTTATAAAACTACAGATACAAAATTAGCTTTATTAGGAACAATTGCTCTTTCTGGTTCTTCAAATTATGTAAAAAGTGTTGGAGACTACATCTATGTTGCTAGTGGAAACGGCGGACTTAAGATTATCAAAAAAGTAACAGTATCTTCTATTGATTGTACTGGTTTTGCTACTTACAAAGGTGGCGAATGGTTAAATGTAAATTCTAACGAAGATTTAAAATATCAGGGAAGTACTTCTGTAAAAGGAGTGAATGTTAATGATAGACTTACTTTCTGTGGTTCATTGGCTGTGTCAGAAGGATTGAATGTTAATAGTAATGGTATTTTTACTATGAAAGGTTCTTTGGCTCAAGGAAATGCTAATAACCGATGGTTATCTCTTAATATAAATGGTACTATGAGAGTAGAAGGTAGTGTTGTAATTTATGGAAATCTTATTTTGAATAGCGGTGCTAAGCTTGAATTTTTAGGAAACAATTCTGAAATAACTATCCATGGTACTGTAACCAAAAATAATGGAGCTACAATTACAGGTACTTATAAAGATATTTCTAATAAGCTGAAATAAAATAAAAAAAGTTTAGATTAAAAGCTGTTTTACAATTTGTGAAACAGCTTTTTTTGTTTTAGAAAAAGATTTATTATGCGGTTTGTTTTTATAGATTTAGAAATTATTTCTTACTTTTAGTAAATCAATAAGTTTTAAATCCAAAACAATTTACCATGAGTTCAAGTGCTGCATTAAATACTAATAAAATTGCTTTTTTTTCTACACAAGCTTACGATAAAACGTTTTTTAATAAGTATAATAAAGATTTTGATTTTCAATTAGAATTTTTTGAAACACAACTTAACCCACAAACAGTAAGTTTAATAGAAAATGCATCCATAGTTTGTGTATTTGTAAATGATATTATCAATGCAACTGTTATTGAACAATTAGCAGAAAAAAAAGTAAAAATTATAGCTTTACGCTGTGCGGGTTTTAATAATGTCGATTTAGAAGCAGCTAAAAAGTACAATATAAAAGTATGTCGTGTTCCGGCATATTCTCCACAAGCAGTTGCTGAACATGCTATGGCGATGATTTTAACCTTAAATAGAAAAACACATAAAGCTTACAACCGAGTTAGGGAACAGAATTTTTCTCTAAACGGATTATTAGGGTTTGACTTATTTGGAAAAACAATTGGAATCATTGGAACAGGAAATATAGGGAAAGCTTTTGCTAAAATAGCTTTAGGTTTCGGCTGTAAAGTATTGGCTTACGATATTATCGAAAATGATGAAATGGTAAAAGACGGTGTTTCATTTGTTACTTTGGATGAGATTTTTAAATCAAGCGATATTATTTCGCTTCATTGTCCGCTAAACAATCAGACAAAGCATATTATCAATAAAAAGTCTATTGATTTAATGAAAGAACATGTAATGATTATCAATACAAGCCGGGGCGGACTGATAGAAACAGCCTGTGTTATCGAAGGTTTAAAACAGGGGAAAATAGGTTATTTAGGAATCGATGTTTATGAACAGGAAGAAAAATTGTTTTTCAGGGATTTATCAGAAGATATTATTCAGGATGATGACATTCAGCGTTTAATGAGTTTTCCAAATGTTTTGGTAACGGCACATCAGGCATTTTTTACCAATGAAGCTTTAACACAAATAGCATTAATCACTTTCAACAATATAAAATCATTGTTGACAACAGGAGAAATCGAAAATAAAGCAGCATTATTGGTTTAGAAAGTATTAATTAAATGAAGTAAATTATGAAAAATAGAATTCTAATTTTAATAGTAATTCTGGCTATGTATTCCTGTCAGAATAAGAGCGAATCAAAAAATATCATCGAAACTATTGCAGAAGATACGCTTTCGAAAACAGCAGCAGGTACTGCAGATGTAAGTGAAGCTCCGGTAAAAGAAGATAAAAATGCCGAATTGATACGAAAACAATTGCAGATCATTTTAAAGAAGGATTTGTCAATATTGACAAAAGAAGAACGCTATTTTTATTATGAAGCTTTCGATTTAAATAATGATAAGAAAGACGAATATTTCGTTGGTTTTTCTAATCCGTATTTCTGTGGAAGTGGCGGCTGTTCAGGATATATTTTAAATAATGACGGAAGTTTAATCAATTCTTTTACAGTAACTGATTTTCCTATTTTTGTGGCTACTTCTTCTAACGAGAAGTTTTATAATTTAATTGTAAAAAGCAGAGGAATATTTCATCTTGTAAAAATGAACAACGGAAAATATCCATTAAATCCATCTGTTCAGGAAAAATGGAAAGGAGAAATTCCGAAAGAAAGTTCCAAAGTTTTGGATATTTACGGAGATAAATTAGAGAAACATTCGTTTTAAATAAAAACAAGAAAGCCGATAGCTAAACTATCGGCTTTGGTATTTTTAAGACCAACTTATTTTGTTTCTTCTTTTTCAATAGGAATGTCTTTTTTCAAGCCATGACTGTATGCTTTCCTGAATTCAACATTTTTTCGGTGGTGTGTGTTTTGAGCAATTCTATGCTTAAAGTGTTTTTTGAAATCTTCACGATGATGTTTTTTTGTAGCTTCCCATTTTTGAAACTGTTCTGCCGAAAGCGTTTTTTTCATTCTTTGCTTCATTGCTATTTGCTCGTCAAGCATTTTACTTCTCATTTCAAATAGCTCGTCTGAAGTGGGTTTTGCAGTTTTGTCTTTTCTGTTTTTTATAAAAGCTTCTCTTTTTTCATTTTGTTCAGCAATTATTTTACCCATTTCTTTTTGTTGCGAAGCGTTCAAATCCAACTCTAATGTCATTTTTTTTAACATCAGTTGATTGCGTTGTTCCGGTGTGAATTTCACCATCTGATTTCTCTCTGGTCTTTCGCGTCTTTCCTTTTTTTCAGGTCTTTCTGTTTTTTCTTGTGCAAAGGCTGTCATTCCTATAACAGCTACAAGTACGGTTGCAATTAATTTTTTCATGGTAATAAGGTGTTTAAGGTTTTTAAATAAGACCTTAGAAGTTGTGTAAAGTTTAATTACAAATAAAATTTATGAAATTATTAGGTTTTCGAAATTACGAAACACAAAAAAAGGAACTCCGTTATGAAGTTCCTTTTTTATGTATTTATTCTTTTATTTCGTTCTGCTCTTTTTTGCGAAATATAAAATTCAGCATCTGAAATTAGTTTATGAACTGTTTCATCTGAATGTTTTACTAAATTATTTAATGATTCATAAAAAGGATTTACTCTAATTTTTATCCAATCACGATTATCAATAGTTGAGCAATAAAAATGAATTTTACACAGTTTTTTTATATCCTCTTCGATGGTTGTTATATCAAGATAAATGTAAAGATTATTTGAAAAACTATTGTTTACTGATCGATTTGAGATAAATTCAAATAAAATTTTTTCATTATTGATGGTGTGCTCTAAATAACCAAGATTATTTTCTTTTAATCCGGTGTACTTGCTTTTTAATAATTCTAAAATTTTTTGTTTTCTCTTTATTGGGATTCTTTTTGCAACTACTTTTTCAAAATAGATTTGATAGCAGATTACTATTGAAATTAAAAAGCAAAATATTATAATTGTGGATTGCTGCATTTGGAAATGTCTTTTGTTTGGTGATTTTATAAAAATACAAAAGGAACTCCATTATGAAGTTCCTTTTTACGTATTTATTATTTAAGATTTTGAATTATCCCACTAATTCCACAACTTTACTTTCACCATCCACAGCTACTTTTGTCAAGCCATGTTTTGATAAGTTTTTCATAGACGCATCCCATTTTTTACCGCTTAAATTAGCATTCATTTTTAGTTGCTGAAGATCCATTTTGTTTTCGCTTTTCTTCAATAAATCTACTATGAATTTCTCTTCGTCAGATAATTCAACAGTTTGTTTTTTCTCCGGACGCATTTGCGGGAACAATAATACTTCCTGGATAGAAGCATTATTAGTAAGGAACATCATCAAACGATCCATTCCAATTCCTAATCCAGATGTTGGAGGCATTCCGTATTCTAAAGCCCTTAAGAAATCTTCATCGATAATTCCGTTTGCTTCATCATCACCTTTTGCAGCCAAACGCATTTGATCTTCAAAACGCTCTCTTTGATCAATTGGGTCATTCAATTCAGAATAAGCATTGGCAACCTCTTTTCCACAAACCATTAATTCAAAACGCTCCGTCAATTCAGGGTTGTCACGATGTTCTTTACATAATGGCGACATTTCTTTTGGATAATCAGTAATGAATGTTGGCTGAATATAGTTTCCTTCGCATTTAGCTCCAAAAATTTCATCAATCAATTTTCCTTTACCCATGGTTTCGTCAACCTCAATTCCCATGCCTTTAGCCGCTTCGTACAATTCAGTTTCACTTTTTCCTGAAATATCAAAACCGGTAAAATGTTTGATAGAATCAGTCATCGTTACACGGGCAAATGGCGCTTTGAAACTGATTTGGTGTTCTCCAAAAGTTACATCGCTGGTTCCGTTAACTGCAACAGCACAGTGCTCTAACAATCTTTCGGTGAAATCCATCATCCAATTGTAGTCTTTGTAAGCTACATATATTTCCATAGCGGTAAATTCCGGGTTGTGAGTTCTGTCCATTCCTTCGTTACGGAAGTTTTTCGAAAACTCATAAACACCGTCAAATCCACCTACGATTAATCTTTTTAAGTACAACTCATTGGCAATACGCATGTACAACGGAATGTCAAGCGAGTTGTGGTGCGTAATAAACGGACGCGCCGCAGCTCCACCCGGAATCGATTGTAAAACCGGAGTTTCAACTTCTAAATAACCTGCATCGTTAAAGAAACCACGCATGGCGTTGAACAGTTTCGTTCTTTTAATGAAAGTTTCTTTTACGGCTGGATTTACCGTTAAATCTACATAACGCATACGGTAACGCAATTCGGCATCGTTAAAAGCATCAAATACTTTTCCGTCTTCGTCTACCTTTGGTAATGGTAACGGACGTAAAGTTTTACTTAAAAATGTAAATCCACTCACACGAATACATTTTGCACCCACTTGTGTAGTAAATAATTCACCTTCAATACCAATAAAATCACCTAAATCGGTCAATTTTTTGAAAACCTGATTGTATAAGGTTTTGTCGTCTCCTTCGCATAAAACATCACGGTTCACGTACATTTGGATACGTCCTTCGCTGTCTTGTAACTCAGCAAAACAAGCTTTACCCTGATCACGAACACTCATTAAACGTCCCGCAACAATTACCTTCTTACCTTCTTCAAACGTTTCCTTTATCTGCTTTGATGTATGATTTACAGGAAAAAGGTTAGCAGGATATGGGTTGATTCCCAGGTTGCGTAATGCTTGAAGTTTTTCTCTTCGGATAATTTCTTGTTCTGATAATGCCATTATAGTCTGATTTTAAGACCGCAAAGATAACAAATTGATTGCAGATTTCAGAAAGCTGATTTTAGAATTTTAAGAAGATGTAAAAGAAAGAAAAATCAGTAATAATTGTGATAGGAATTAAGAAAAGTTTCTTAAACTTGTGGATGTTTAATAGTTTACAGTAATTGCTAAATAAATGTTCAGTAAGAATTTTATATCGTTTTTAAAAGAAGCACAATTCACTTTTGAAATATTAGCTAGCGGTATTACACAGCTTGGAAAAGTAAATTATGCAAAAAAAGGATTGTATTTTACATCTTTCACTTCTATTTCTACTGGATTAGAAAGAATCGGGAAAATTTGTTTAATATTAGATTACTGCATCAGAAATAATGGAGATTATCCATCAGCAAAAACCTTAAAGAATGACATCGGTCACGATCTGGAAGAATTATACAAGAAATCTAAGGAGATAATTTCTCATTTCGATTTTAAATTAAACTATTTGCAAGACTTAGAAGATCCTATTTATATTGAAATTTTATCTATACTTTCCAATTTTGCAAAAGGAGACAGATATTCAAATATAGATTTTCTTGTGAATAAGAATCCTAAAAATGATCCAATAAAAGATTGGCATTTAAAAGTTGACCAGGTTCTTTTTGAGGAAAGGGTTTCGCAAGCAAAAAAAGCCAAAATAAAATTCAATTCGGAAATGGCTGGTCGTATTTTAGGTGGGCTTTCAATAGTTCAACATTTAAGTGAAACTGGATTAGAGTTGAATGACATCGAAACATCCAGTTATCAAACAGGAGTTGCAAGTGCAGTATCAAAATATCGACAGTTATATACGTTGCACATAATAAGATATTGGGTATGCCTGCTACGAAAACTTCAAGATGAAGCCTATAAGAAAAAGTTAGACATTCCTCATTTCTCGGAAATATTTGCAATATTCAACAATGAAGATAGTTATCTCCTAACTCGAAAGACATTTGAGAGATTATAATAGTTACAGATATAAGATAAGGCGGATTTTAATTGCAAATCCTCCTATCGATGAGTGGAAAATCTCTTTAACTTAATTTTCAAAAATAATAATTTTATAAATTGGCGTCTTCGTGACCTCGTGCGATTAGTTTGTATATTTGGCAAAACAAAAAATAAAAACATCATGAAATTATACCAATTACTTAGTGTTTCACTTTTAGTATTAACTCTTGCAAGCTGCAACTTCACCGAAAATATCAATGTTCAGCCTGACGGAACGGGAACTTTTGCTTTAGAAATGGATGGTTCGGGTTTTATGGCGATGGCGGGAGATCAAGCATTAAAAGGACTTGATCCGGCAAAGAATAAAAAAAGTATTGATTCTACTTTTTTATTCAAACAGATTTTTGAAGAAAAGAAAGACAGTATTGCAAAGTTAGCTCCTGAGCAACAGGCGGCTTTAAAGAAGCTGGAAAACTTTGTGATGAATATTAAAATGAATCCCGAAGCCAAACAATTTTTATTCTCGATGAATACACCTTTTAAAAGTATCAATGAATTAGATGGCGTGATGGAAAGCATGGGGAGTTTAAAAGACCTCAAAGGAAAATCAGACAAAAAAGACAATCCGGCGGCAATGTTGAGCGGTCTTGGAAACAATAATTCGAAGTTGAGTTTTAGCTATAACGGCAAGAATTTTATCCGAAAAGCTATTGTTTCTAAAGAAGCACTGAATAAAATAAACGCCGATTCAACAGGAATGGCTAAGATGATTTTTGCTTCGTCTAAATATACGTTGAAATACCATTTTCCAAAGGCGGTAAAATCGGTTTCAAATCCTGATGCGATGTTTAGCGCTGATAGAAAAACAATTACGGTTGAATATCCTTTTACTGATTATTCTGAAAATCCGGAGAAGTTGAATTTAAATGTGGTTTTTGAGTAAATTTTTTAACCACAAATTATACGAATTGTCACAAATGAATCTTTGTAAATTTGCGAATTTGCGGTAAAATAATCTCATTTGTGATGTTGTTGTGACTTCGTCGTAAAACAGAATATTTAATCGTAATTTTGCACTTCAAAGTAATGCAATGAACAAAATTATCCAGTTTCAAGATTTAGGCGCCAAAGATTATAAATCGACCTGGGAATATCAGGAAGAGTTATTCAAAGGAATTGTGGATTTGAAAATCCAGAATAGAAGAGAGGAAACCGAAATTCCGACACCTAATTATTTTCTTTTTGTAGAGCATCCGCATGTCTATACTTTAGGGAAAAGCGGTGATTTTGAAAACTTATTGCTTTCGGAGAAACAATTGGAAGCCAAAGGAGCTACTTTCTACAAAATCAATCGCGGTGGTGATATTACCTATCACGGTCCGGGACAAATTGTAGGTTATCCTATTCTGGACTTAGAAAATTTCTTTACTGATATTCATAAATACCTGCGTTTTTTGGAAGAGGCCATTATTCTGACTTTAGCTGAATACGGAATCGAATCCGGACGCAGCGATGGCGAAACAGGAGTTTGGCTAAGTGTAGGAACACCATTTGCTAGAAAAATTTGTGCAATGGGTGTACGCGCTTCGCGCTGGGTAACCATGCACGGATTTGCTCTAAACGTCAATGCCGATTTGGGTTATTTTGATAATATTATTCCTTGTGGGATTCGCGGTAAAGCAGTGACTTCACTACAGGTAGAACTTGGTGTCGAAAAAGTGGATGAAGAAGAGGTGAAATCCAAAATCATTAAGCATCTGGCTGAATTATTTGCTTGTGAATTCCAGTTTCAATAGCAATATCAAAAAATCAACAGCAATTTCAACAGCAATTAAAACTTTTTGAACTTAGCGTGAGTTTCGTGAACTTCGTGGTTAAATTAAATCCAGACTCAACTGCTCTGGCAACAATCTAAAACTCATGCGGTGGTATTTTGTTGTTCCATATTTTTTTATGGCTTCACGATGTTCCTGAGTAGGATAACCTTTGTTTTTTTTCCAGTTGTACATTGGGAATTCTTCGTGAATTAGGTTCATGTATTCATCCCGATAGGTTTTTGCTAAAACAGAAGCCGCAGCAATACTCAAATATTTAGAATCTCCCTTAATGATACTTTGATTTGGAATTGATTTTAACAATTCGATTTCTTCAAAGGTAAATTGTTTGCCAAAATTATGCTTTAACCCCAATTTAGCATTCAATTTCCTATTGCCATCAACAATAATAAATTCAGGTTTGGTGTGCAATTTCAAAATAGATTCCTGCATGCCTTTCATCGAAGCGTTCAGAATGTTGATTTCGTCAATTTCTTCAGGAAACAAATGCGTTACCGCAAAAGTAATTGCTTGTGATTCGATAATAGATTTTAGTCTCTCACGTACTTTTTCAGAAAGTTGTTTACTGTCATTCAATAGAATATTTTCGAAGTCTAAAGGTAAAATTACAGCAGCAGCAGTTACAGGTCCGGCGAGGCATCCGCGACCAGCTTCATCGGTTCCGGCTTCAAGAATAAGTTGTGAAAAAGTAGAGGCAAGCATATAGAAATAGTTACGAACGGCAAAGATTATAAAATTTTTAATATTATTGTTCGTTAATCTTATGTTTGCTTATAAAGAAGGCATAATTAAGATGTTTTTTTATACCGTTTTATCGTTTACCTTTGCCACGTTATAAGTTTGAAAATAAAAGCCCAATTATATATCTGTTTCGAATGAGAATTCTCTTTTTTATATATTTTTTAGCACTGCCAATATTGATGTTTTCTCAACAGAAAGATTCGAAAAAAGATCCTAGGGAAAACGAAAAACCTAAACAAAGTTTTTCAGACAGGCTGAAAGGGAAAAATGAAAAGGATACCGCTAAGGTGGCCTCAATAGATATGTATCGTTTTATCACTTTAGAGCGGGATACGACTTATTTAGATACTGCATTAACTATTCAAAGAGAATATACGATGAATTATCTTCGCCGTGATCTCTTTGGATTATTAGCTTTTTCGAATGAAGGTCAGCCTTATAACACATTGCAATATACTGTGACCGATAGTTCACCTTATCCTGAATTTGGTTTTAAGGCAAAGCACTTTAATTTTTTAGAAGCGAACCAAATCAGATATAGTTCTGTTGCAACTCCTGTAACCGAATTATTTTTTAGATCAACCATTGGAAAAGGACATTCAGTAGATTCATTTTTTACATTAAATCTTTCGCCAAATCTTAATTTTTCTATTGCTTACAAAGGATTACGTTCAGAAGGAAAATATATTAATCAGTTAACCAGTACCGGAAGTTTTAGGTTTACAGCAAGTTATCACACTACGAGTCATCGTTATCATTTAAATGCCCATTTTACGGGACAAGATGCTTTGAGCGAAGAAAATGGCGGAATTACAACAACAGATAATTTCGAAGGCGAAGATCCAAATTTTAATAACAGACAGCGTTTACAGGTTTTTTTGACTGATGCTGAGTCTTTCTTGAAAGCTAAACGTACATTTGTAGATAATAGTTTTAGAGTGAATCCAACTCATGCAGCCAATAATTTATATGTAATGCATCAGTTGAATTACGAGAATAAATTTTTCGAATACTATCAGCCTACTATACTTTCTGCGGTAGGGACACAGTCTGTAGTTCGTTTTGGTGATGCTATTATGGCTTCGGGGCTTAAAGACCAAACCCGTTACAACAAAATGTACAATAAAGCTGCTTTAAAGTATGAGAATACCACACTGGGTGAATTTCAGTTTTTTATAGATGATTTCCGCAGCAATTATTATTATAACCGAATATTAATTAGAGATAATGATGTTGTTCCATCCAGTTTATCCCGAAACATTAATAGTATTGGTGGTCAATATGAATATCAAAAAAATAAATGGCATGGTAAATTCCTGCTTTCCAGATCGATTACAGATCAGTCCTTATCTAATTTGGATGCCAAATTAAATTATGATTTGAATGATGATTTTCAGTTTGTTTTTGGATACCAAAACCTGAATAAATTGCCTAATGATAATTATAATTTGTTCCAAAGTAATTATGTGAATTACAACTGGTCTAATAATTTTAAAAACGAAAAAATCAATGTTCTTAGCGGAAGTGCTGTTACGCCTTGGTTTGACGCTTCTTTGAACCTGTCTACATTGACAGATCATTTGTATTTTGAAAATATTGCAACTAATGAGCTACAGCAAATTATTGCTCCAAATCAATATGGCGGAACGATAAAATATGTTTCTCTTAAATTGAGTAAGGAAATTACTTTTGGAAAATTTGCCTTGAATAATACTGTTTTGTATCAAAAAGTAGATCAAAATGATGCCATATTAAATGTTCCTGATTTAGTGACACGTAATACCATTTATTACACGAATTATTTCTTTAGCAGAGCTTTATTTCTTCAGGCTGGTGTGACTTTTAATTATTTTACAAATTATTTTGCTAATGATTACAATCCGGTAATTGGGGAGTTTTTTGTACAACAGAAAAAAGAAATTGGCAATTATCCTAATCTTGATTTCTTTATCAATGCTAAAATTCAGAGAACCAGAATTTACATAAAAGCCGAACATTTTAACGCGGCTTATACAGGTAATAATTATTATTCTGCACCAAATAATCCGTATCGTGATATGACGATTCGTTTTGGTTTAATTTGGAACTTCTTTAACTAATAATCAAATGACTTTTACCGCAATCGATTTTGAAACTGCAACCGCTTTTCATCCTTGTTCTGTAGGGATTGTAACGGTCGAGAACGGAATTGTCATTGATGAATTTGTTACTTTAATTCAGCCGCCTAATAATTTGTATTCGCCATTTACAATTCAGGTTCATGGTATTTATCCAAGTGATACGGCCAGAGCCAAAAACTTTCTTCAGGTTTTTCCGGAAATTCAAAAGCGACTTCAAAACAGAGTCATTGTTGCTCATAATGAAAGTTTTGATCGAAATGTTTTGGCAAAATCAATGGCGTATTACGGTTTAAATTATGAAGATTTAAATATTGCATCCCGCTGGGAATGTACTGTGAAAATCTACAAGGCAAAAGGAATTAAACCTACTAAGTTGAGCGATTGCTGTCGCGAAATGAATGTTAAACTGAATCATCACGAAGCTTTGTCTGATGCCAGAGCTTGTGCTCAGCTTTTTCTTCGACAATAAAAAAAAACTTTTTCATGTAAGTTTTTTCATTAAATTAGGTGTGTTGATTTTTAAAGTCTTTACACCATGAAAGAAGATTTTTTACATTACCTCTGGAAATTCAGGAAGTTTGATACTCTAAATTTAAAAACTTCCAATGATCAGGAAATTACTATTATCAATTTTGGGCAATATTTACAATTAGCCGGACCTGATTTTTTTAATGCCCAAATTATCATTGGCAACCAAAAATGGGCTGGTAATGTCGAAATTCACTTAAAATCTTCCGATTGGTATGTACACAATCATGAAAAAGATGCGGCTTATGATAATGTAATTCTTCATGTAGTTTGGGAACATGATACCGAAGTTTTTAGAAAAAATAATACCGAAATTCCGGTTTTAGAACTAAAAAATTACGTCAGCAAAGATGTTTTAATCAATTATCAAAAATTAATGACTCCCAAATCATGGATTCTATGCGAAAAACAATTGCGGGATGTAGATGAGTTTGTGTTGAGGAATTGGCAGGAACGTTTGTTTTTTGAACGCTTAGAACGAAAATCAAAAGCTATTTACGAGCTTTTAGAAAAGACAAATAATGATTGGGAAGCTGTCTTATTCTGTATGTTGGCTAAAAATTTTGGTTTGAATACAAATGGAGAATCTTTTTTAAAAATAGCAGAATCCATTCCTTTTTCGATTATTAGAAAAGAAAGTTTTGAGGTCGAAAATTTAGAAGCGCTTTTGCTGGGTAAAGCTGCTTTACTGAATTCAGATAAAGAAGATACTTATTTTAAAGATTTAAAATTTAGGTATTTTTATTTGCTGCATAAATACCAATTAGAAACTTCAAGCGAATTTCAAGTACAGTTTTTTAAACATCGTCCGGATAATTTTCCGACTATTCGACTTTCGCAATTAGCACATTTGTATCACCTACACCAAAATCTTTTTTCGAAAATTTTAAATGTTACTTCGCTGGAAATAATTTATGATTTGTTTCAAGTAAATACTTCGACATATTGGGAAAATCACTATCAGTTCGATAAAGAAAGCCCTAAGAAAAATAAAAAGCTTTCCAGATCTTTTGTAGATTTAGTATTGATTAATACAATTGTTCCTATTCAGTTTGCTTATGCAAAAAGTTTAGGAAAAGAAATTTCGGAAGATTTAATAACAATGCTCACAGCAGTTGCTCCAGAAAAAAATGCTATTATTGATAAATTTAATTTGTTTGGAATAAAAGCGAATAATTCGTTTGAAACACAATCTTTAATACAATTGAAAAATGAATATTGTAATAAGACCAAATGTTTAGATTGTGCTATTGGTATGGAATTACTGAAAAACTGCTGATTTCTTTAATTTATTAATTTGCCAATACTTAAATAATATAATTTTGTAATTTTACCCAATATCAAAAAAAGAATATAATGTCGGCGATAATTAAATTGAAGTTTTTCTTCGAAAAATACGGATTTCATGTTTCTTCGCGTCTTGCAGATAAATTGGGAATGCGTGTAACCAGTGTGCGCTTGTTTTTTATTTATATTTCTTTTGTAACTGTTGGATTGGGTTTTGGAGTTTATTTGACTTTGGCCTTTTGGATTCGCTTAAAGGATTTAATAAGGGCTAAGCGAACATCAGTATTTGATTTGTAATTTGCACCAAATAAAAACGGACTCTAAAATAATTTAGAGTCCGTTTTTATTTTGATGATAATTTTATTTAGGTCTTTTAAACATGTAGCCATATAAAAATGTATGTACTAATGCAAAAAGTAATGAGAAATAAAATAAATATTTGTCATCTAAAGTAGGATCACTGTGATGGATAAAAGCAACTACGATAAGTATAAATACCATTGCTAAACCAGAACCTGCAACCGTTTTTTTGTTTCCTAAGCTATATCCTTCAGGATTCAAATGACTGTTTTTCATTCCGTAGAATAAATACAAATCAAAACCGATCATCATCCAGACAATAAGACGAATCCATGTGTCTAAAGGTAAAAATACCATCATAAATAAACACACAGCAATTCCGGCAATAGGTACAAAAGGAACGAGAGGAGTTCTAAAAGCTCTAGGTGCTTCTGGCATTTTTTTACGCATAATTAATACGCCTAAACAAACTAGAATAAATGCAAACAATGTACCTATACTAGTCATTTCGCCAACAACTTTTGCTGGTACAAAGGCAGCAAAAATACTCACGAGAACCATGAAAAGTAAGTTGTTTTTAGCAGGTGTTCTGAATTTTTCGTGAACTTCAGAGAAGACTTTAGGGATCAATCCATCTCTACTCATAGAGAAAAAGACACGACTTTGTCCCATTAAAAGTACAAGAATCACTGAAGCATAACCTGCTAATATAGCTAATAAAATAGCATTGTTTAACCAGGGATAAGAAGGAGTAATCATTCCGTTTGCTCCGGTAGGTCCCATCGCTTCAACGGCAATGGCAACAGGAGCAATTCCGTCTTTACCGGCAAAAGCCTGATAATTGATAACACCCGTCATAACGTGAGCAAACAATATATATAATACTGTGCAAATCCCTAATGATAATAAAATACCAATAGGCATATCTCTTTTTGGATTTTTAGCTTCTTGCGCTGCGGTTGAAACAGCGTCAAAACCTACGTAAGCAAAAAATACGATTGCTGCCGCTCTAATAATTCCTGAGAAACCAAATTCTCCAAATTTACCCGTGTTTTCAGGAATGTATGGAACATGATTTTCTGGTCTTATGTATTGCCATCCCACAGCAATAAAAGTTAATACAATGGCAACTTTTAATAAAACAATAATTCCGTTGAACAAAGCAGATTCTTTTGTTCCGCGAATTAAAATTAATGATACAATCATTACAATAAATACTGCCGGAAGATTGATAATCCCTCCTTCAAATGGAGAAAGTGTATAAGCATCGTCAAAGTGTATTCCGTAGCCGCTTAAAAATTTACCTAAATACCGCGACCAGCTTATTGATACTGTTGCTGCTCCCACAGCATATTCTAAAACAAGATCCCAGCCAATAATCCAGGCTATAAATTCTCCCATTGTTGCAAATGAATAGGTATAAGCACTTCCTGCAACAGGAATCATAGAAGAAAATTCAGCATAACACAAACCTGCAAAAATACAACCTATTGCTGCGATAAGGAAAGAAATGGTAATGGCCGGACCAGCATTTAGTGAAGCTGCAAGACCGGTTATTGAAAATAATCCTGCTCCAATAACGGCTCCAATACCTAATGCAACAAGGCCTGGGGCGGTTAATGTTTTCTTTAATCCTTTCTCAGAATCTTCGGCTTCGGCTAAAAGTTGAGTTAGTGGTTTTCTTCTCCAAATAGACATGATTTGCTTTTTTAGGTTATGAATTTTCAAAAGTATAGTTTTTTATGAAAAAAACAATGACTTTGACTTTAAGTTGTAAAATTTATGTTAAAGTGTTTTTAAGTTTAATTTTTATTCAAAAAATAATTCGATTGAAAAATTTATTTCCTATATTTATTTAAGAAAAAACTTATTTACAAAGTAAGATGAATTTTGAAAGAAATAAGACTTATTTTAATTTTACAAAGCAACAGCAAAAAGGTATTCTTGGGTTGTTTAGTATAATTGTGATTTTGCAAATGATTTATTATTTGGTTGATTTTAAAAATACAACAAAAATAGATCCGGAAGAACAAAAGTGGCTTTCGTTACATTCTGAAATAGATTCGATAGCAAAATTGCAAAACCAAAAGACTATTAAAATATATCCTTTCAATCCTAACTTTATTACGGATTATAAAGGTTATAAATTAGGAATGTCGGTCACGGAGATAGATAAGTTGCTTGCTTTTCGAAAAGAAAATAAATATGTAAATTCTGCAGAAGAATTTCAAAATGTTACCGGAGTTTCTGATTCTTTATTAAATGTGATTTCTCCTTATTTTAAATTTCCTGATTGGGTGAAAAATAAGCAAATGTCGAAATCAGTTGTTTCGTCAAATGTTAATTCATTTCAATTTTCGAAAAAAGATAAAATAGTTGTCAAAGATATTAATCAGGCAACTCAGGAAGATTTAATTAAAATATATGGAATCGGTGAGGCGCTTTCTGTGCGGATTTTAAAATTTAAAGAAAGTTTAGGTGGTTTTGTTTCGATGGAGCAAATGAAAGATATTTGGGGATTATCACCTGAAGTAATCGAAAAATTAAACGAAAGTTTTAAAGTAAAGGTCTTGCCGAATGTAAAGAAAATAGATATCAATAATGCATCTGTAAAAGAATTGGCTCAGTTTCCTTATTTCAGGTATAATTTGGCTCGGGAGATTGTGATTTACAGAAGCATGCATGGAGATATTAAGAACGCTGGCGATTTAATAAAAATTAAAGGTTTTCCAGTTGATAAAGAAAATATAATTGGTTTATATTTGGACTTTTAAAAAAAGCCATAATGATGCACTTTGATTACAGTGAAACACAAAATATGATTGCCCAGTCTATAAGGGATTTTGCCGATAAAAACATTAAACCATATGTCATGGAATGGGATGAAGCTCAAACTTTTCCGGTTCCTTTGTTTAAGAAATTAGGTGAAATGGGATTTATGGGAGTTTTGGTTCCGGAAGAATTAGGAGGTTCAGGCTTGGGGTATCACGAATATATTACTATTGTAGAAGAGATTTCTAAAGTAGATCCGTCAATAGGTTTGTCGGTAGCGGCACATAATTCATTGTGTACGAATCATATTTTGACTTTTGGAAATGATGAACAAAAAAAGAAATGGGTTCCTAAATTGGCTTCCGGAGAACATTTAGGGGCTTGGGGATTGACGGAACATAATACAGGGTCAGATGCTGCTGGGATGAATACAACCGCTAAAAAAGATGGTGATTACTGGATTGTTAACGGAGCGAAAAATTTTATTACGCATGCTATTTCGGGAGATATTTCGGTGGTAATTGTTCGAACGGGTGAAAAAGGAGATTCCAGAGGGATGACTGCTTTTGTTTTTGAAAAAGGAATGGAAGGTTTTTCTTCAGGGAAAAAAGAAAATAAATTAGGAATGCGTGCTAGCGAAACAGCTGAATTGATTTTTGATAATTGCCGCGTTCCCGATGCGAATAGATTAGGTGAAGTAGGAGAAGGTTTTATTCAGGCAATGAAAATTTTGGATGGCGGACGAATTTCTATTGGAGCATTGTCATTAGGTGTTGCAAAAGGAGCTTATGAAGCGGCTTTAAAATATTCGAAAGAAAGACAGCAATTTGGTAAACCTATTTCTGAATTTCAGGGAATTTCGTTTAAATTAGTAGATATGGCTACTGAAATTGAAGCTTCAGAATTGTTGTTACATAAAGCGGCTTTCTTAAAAGAGCAGCATCGTCCGGTGACAACTGCGGGAGCAATGGCTAAAATGTATGCCTCAGAAGTATGTGTAAAAGTCGCTAATGAAGCCGTTCAGATTCACGGAGGTTATGGTTTTACCAAAGATTTTCCGGTTGAGAAATTTTATAGAGATGCTAAGTTGTGTACTATTGGCGAAGGAACTACCGAGATTCAGAAAGTGGTTATATCGAGAAACTTATTGAAAGAGTAAATAATGAAGAATAAAGATAGTATAAAATCTATTTTCTTTGTTCTGTTCTCTATCTTCTTTTTTAGAAAAATAATTTACAATTCATAACTAATAATTAATAATTAATTTCTACTTTTGCAGCCTTAACGAGAGGAGGTGTCAAAATTATGTTAATTATACCAATTAAAGACGGAGAAAATATCGATAGAGCATTAAAGCGCTATAAAAGAAAATTTGATAAAACTGGAACAGTTCGTCAATTAAGAGCTCGTACAGCTTTCATTAAGCCGTCAGTTAAAAATAGAATGAAATTCCAAAAAGCTGCTTACATCCAAGGTTTGAAAGATAGCTTAGAGAGTTAATAGTTTCTTTTTGAAATAAAATAATACCGTTAGTGGTCAGATTTTTTATAAATTTGATGCTAACGGTTTTTTTATGGTTACAAATTTAGATGCATTTGCGGATTATCTTCAAAAGGAGAAAAAATATTCTCCACATACGCTGTGTGCTTATGTGAAAGATGTGTTGGATTTTCAGGAATTCAATAAAGTGAATTTTGGGCAGGATGTTGTTGATAATGTTGAGTATGTTCAAATTCGGTCGTGGATTGTTTCTTTGGTTGATTGTGGTTTGTCTTCTGTCTCTGTTAATCGAAAGATTGCTTCGCTAAAAGCTTTTTATAAATTTCTTTTGAAAATAAAACAAATCAAAGTCAATCCTTTGTTGAAACATAGGTCTTTGAAGGTTTCTAAGAAAATTCAAATTCCTTTTTCGGAAAAAGAAGTGAATCTTGTTTTGGATGGTTTTTCGTTTGAGGATAGTTTTGAAGGAGTTAGGGATAGGTTGTTGATTGAGTTGTTGTATTCGACAGGGATTCGTAGGGCTGAATTGATTTCGTTACGATTGGATGCGGTTGATTTTTCTAATTCGGTTATTAAGGTTTTGGGTAAGCGAAATAAAGAGCGGATAATTCCTGTTTTAGCTGTGGTGATGAATCAGATGAAATTGTATCTTAAAAAAAGAGATGATTTAGGGTTTGTTAGGGATGAAGAATATTTTTTTCTAACAAAAAAAGGGTTAAAATTGAGTGAATCGTTTGTTTATCGATTGATAAATTCATACTTTAGTGAAGTCTCTGAAAAGGTAAAAAAGAGTCCGCATATGTTACGACATACGTTTGCGACTCATTTGTTGAATAACGGAGCCGATTTGAATTCAGTTAAAGAGTTGTTAGGGCATTCTAGTTTAGCTTCAACGCAGGTTTATACTCATAACAGTTTGTCGGAGTTGAAAAAAGTGTATGTTGGAGCACATCCTAGAGGTGGTAATGATTCTGAAGTTTAACCATAAAAAATATTGATTATGAAGGTAAATGTTCATGCTGTTAACTTTAATGTTGATGGGAAATTAGTTGATTTTGTTCAAGGAAGAATGGATAAATTAGAAAAATACTACGACAGAGTGGTTTCTTCAGATGTTTATTTAAAGGTGGATAATGTGAGTGAAAAAGAAAACAAAATTGTAGAGGTTAAAATTAATGTGCCTGGAGATGATTTTGTGGTAAAAAAACAATGTAAAACCTTTGAAGAGGCGGTGGAATTATCGGCAGAATCATTAGAGCGTTTGCTAGTGAAAAGAAAAGAAAAAATAAGAACTCATATATAATTGAAATTTTTTTTAAAAAATGTTTTGATTGAGAGATAAAATCTATACATTTGCAGTCCGTTAGAAATAGCGGACTTTTTTATTGATACTGCCAGCGTAGCTCAGCTGGCTAGAGCAGCTGATTTGTAATCAGCAGGTCGTGGGTTCGAGTCCCTCCGCCGGCTCTAAAAGAAAGCAGTAGTGTTGTTTTGATTTGGTTAAAAAACAATATTAAAAATAAAGAAGAGGGGAGATACTCAAGCGGCCAACGAGGGCAGACTGTAAATCTGCTGTGTGAACTTCGCAGGTTCGAATCCTGCTCTCCCCACGATTTTGATTTTAGATTAATGATTTCAGAATTTAGATTTAGCGAAAAAAAAGAACTTGGTTTGTTTTTTTTATTTTAATCTAAAATCAATAGCCTAAAATCTAAAATTAAAACTCTGCCGGTGTAGCTCAGGGGTAGAGTGCTTCCTTGGTAAGGAAGAGGTCTCGGGTTCAAATCCCGACATTGGCTCAATTAAGTAAGAAATTGAAATTAATATATAACTAAGATTAAAAATTAAGTAAAATGGCAAAAGAAAGTTTTAATCGTTCGAAACCGCACTTAAATATTGGTACTATCGGACACGTAGATCACGGAAAGACTACTTTGACTGCTGCGATCACTAAAGTATTATCTGATGCAGGATACTGTCAAGCAAAGTCTTTTGATCAAATTGATAACGCTCCAGAAGAGAAAGAAAGAGGTATTACTATTAATACATCTCACGTAGAGTATGAAACAGCTAACCGTCACTACGCTCACGTAGACTGTCCAGGTCACGCGGATTACGTTAAGAACATGGTTACTGGTGCTGCTCAAATGGACGGTGCTATCTTAGTAGTTGCTGCTACTGATGGTCCAATGCCACAAACTCGTGAGCACATCCTTTTAGGACGTCAGGTAGGTATTCCACGTATCGTTGTTTTTATGAACAAAGTGGATATGGTTGATGATGCTGAGTTATTAGAGCTTGTTGAGATGGAAATCAGAGATTTATTATCTTTCTACGAGTATGATGGTGACAACTGTCCAGTAATCCAAGGTTCTGCTTTAGGAGGATTGAATAATGATGCTGCTTGGGTTCCTAAAATTCTTGAATTAATGGAAGCTGTTGATAACTGGATCGAAGAGCCAGTTCGTGACGTAGCAAAACCTTTCTTGATGCCAGTTGAGGATGTATTTACAATTACAGGTCGTGGAACTGTTGCTACAGGTCGTATCGAAACTGGAGTTGCTAATACTGGAGATCCTGTTGAAATCATTGGTATGGGAGCTGAAAAATTAACTTCTACTATTACTGGAGTTGAGATGTTCCGTAAAATCCTTGACAGAGGTGAAGCTGGAGATAACGTAGGTTTATTGTTAAGAGGTATTGATAAAGCTGATATCAAGCGTGGTATGGTTATTATTAAGCCAGGTTCAGTAAAACCACACGCTACTTTCAAAGCTGAGGTTTATATCTTGAAAAAAGAAGAAGGTGGACGTCATACTCCATTCCATAATAACTACCGTCCACAGTTCTACGTACGTACAACTGACGTAACAGGAGTTATTACTTTACCAGAAGGAGTAGAGATGGTTATGCCAGGTGATAACTTAACTATCAATGTTGCTTTATTGTCTCCAATTGCTATGAACGTAGGTTTACGTTTTGCTATCCGTGAAGGTGGTAGAACTGTAGGTGCGGGTCAGGTAACTGAAATCGTAGAGTAATTTATAAATAATTTTATTCAGTGTCGTTTTATAACGACACTGAATATATTTACGGGCGTAGTTCAAGGGTAGAATAGCGGTCTCCAAAACCGTTGATGGGGGTTCGAATCCCTCCGCCCGTGCAAAAAAAATATATCATAATGGCAAAAATTGTTAATTACATATCTGAATCATTTGAAGAATTGAAGTCAAATGTAACTTGGCCGGAATGGGCTGAGGTACAAAAACTAACAATTGTTGTAGCTATTTTTTCAGTGCTATTTGCTTTAGCAACTTGGGGAGTAGATGAGTTTTTTACAAAAGCATTAGCAGGATTTTTTAACTGGATCAAAGCTTAGTTTTTATTATGGCAGATAATAATGTTAAAAAATGGTATGTTGTTCGAGCAGTAAGCGGACAAGAGAATAAAGTTAAGGCATATATAGAAACAGAAATCGCTAGATTAGGGATGTCTGATTATGTGTCTCAGGTTCTTGTTCCTACTGAGAAAGTAGTATCTGTAAAAGAAGGTAAGAAATTAGTTAAGGAGAAAGTATATTTTCCTGGCTATGTTATGATAGAAGCAAATTTGGTTGGTGAGATTCCTCACATCATTAAGTCGATAACTAGTGTTATTGGGTTTTTAGGTGAGACTAAAGGAGGTGAACCGGTTCCATTAAGGCTTTCAGAAGTAAACAGAATGCTTGGTAAGGTTGATGAATTAGCTGTTAATACAGACACTAAATCAATTCCATTCAGCTTGGGCGAAACAATTAAGGTTATTGATGGACCTTTCAATGGTTTCAATGGTTCAGTTGAAAAAATTAATGAAGAAAAGCGTAAACTTGAGGTTATGGTTAAAATTTTCGGAAGAAAAACACCATTAGAATTAAGTTTTATGCAAGTAGAAAAAGTATAATTTTCGTTACACTATAATAATCACTTCAATTGCTTCCGTAAATTGTTGTGTTAAATTTTTTAAAAAATGGCTAAAGAAATTAGTAAGGTAGTTAAACTACAAGTTAAGGGAGGTGCTGCGAATCCGTCGCCACCGGTTGGACCTGCTTTAGGAGCTGCTGGGGTTAATATCATGGAGTTCTGTAAGCAGTTCAATGCTAGAACACAAGATAAACCTGGCAAAATATGCCCAGTACAAATTACTGTGTATAAAGACAAATCATTCGATTTTGTTGTTAAGACTCCTCCTGCAGCAGTTCAGTTAATGGAAGCTGCAAAGCTAAAATCTGGTTCAGGTGAGCCTAATCGTAAAAAAGTAGCTAGCGTTACTTGGGAACAAATTAGAACTATTGCTGAAGACAAAATGCCAGACTTAAATGCTTTTACAATCGAGAAAGCTATGAGTATGGTTGCTGGAACAGCTAGATCTATGGGTATAACTGTATCAGGAGACGCTCCTTTTTAATTAAGAGAAAGACATGGCAAAATTGACAAAAAAGCAAAAAGAGGCTGCTTCAAAAATTGAAAAGAACAAATTGTACTCTTTAAAAGATGCTGCTGCATTAATTAAAGTGGTTGCTTCTGCAAAATTTGATGAGTCTGTTGATATCGCAGTACGTTTAGGAGTTGATCCTAGAAAAGCGAATCAAATGGTTAGAGGTGTGGTAACATTGCCTCACGGAACTGGTAAAGATGTAAAAGTATTAGCATTAGTTACTCCGGATAAAGAAGCTGAAGCTAAAGAAGCTGGTGCTGATTACGTAGGACTTGATGACTACTTACAAAAAATTAAAGACGGTTGGACAGATGTTGATGTAATTATCACAGTTCCTGCTGTTATGGGTAAATTAGGACCATTAGGACGTATTTTAGGACCTAGAGGTTTAATGCCTAACCCTAAAACAGGTACAGTAACTATGGATGTTGCTAAAGCTGTTGCAGAGGTAAAAGCTGGTAAAATTGACTTTAAAGTTGATAAAACTGGTATCGTACATGCAGGAATTGGTAAAGTTTCTTTTGGAGCTGAGCAAATTTATGACAATGCACACGAAATTATTCAAACATTAATCAAACTTAAGCCAACTGCTGCTAAAGGTACCTACATTAAAGGTATTCACCTTACAAGCACAATGAGTCCTGCGATTGCATTAGACCCAAAAGCAGTATAATTGGTAGTTAAAAATTTTTAGTATGACTAGAGAAGAAAAATCAATCGCGATTGAAGATTTAACTGCACAGTTAGCTGGTACAAATATTGTTTATGTATCTGATATTTCTGGACTTGATGCAGAGACAACTTCAAACTTAAGAAGAGCTTGTTTTAAAGCTGGAATCAAATTAGAGGTTGTTAAAAATACATTGCTTGCAAAAGCTATGGAAGCTTCTGATAATGATTATGGTGATTTACCATCAACTTTAACAGGTAACAGTGCTATTCTTATTGCAGATGTAGCAAATGCTCCAGGTAAAGTAATTAAAGAATTTAGAAAAAAAGCAGCTAAACCTCTTTTGAAAGGTGCTTATATCAATTCTGAAATTTATATTGGTGATGATCAATTAGATGCATTAGCAACTATTAAATCTAAAGAAGAGCTTATTGGAGAACTTATTGGATTATTACAATCTCCAGCTCAAAAAATTATTTCTGCACTTCAAAACCAGTTTTCTGGAGAAGAGTCAGAAGCATAATAAAATAGAGTTTGCGCTCTGTTTTACTTAAAATGCGCACAATAAATAAATTATAATTTCACAAATCATTTTAAAAGATAGAAAAAATGGCAGATTTGAAACAATTCGCAGAACAATTAGTTAACTTAACAGTTAAAGAAGTTAACGAATTAGCAACAATATTAAAAGATGAGTATGGTATCGAGCCTGCAGCTGCTGCTGTAGTTGTAGCTGGTGGTGGAGATGCTGGTGCTGCTGCTGAAGAGCAAACTGAATTTACTGTTGTATTGAAAGAGGCTGGTGCTTCTAAATTAGCAGTAGTTAAATTAGTAAAAGAATTAACTGGATTAGGTCTTAAAGAAGCTAAAGACGTAGTTGACGGTGCTCCATCTAACGTTAAAGAAGGAGTTTCTAAAGAAGAGGCTGAAGGTCTTAAAAAATCTTTAGAAGAAGCTGGAGCTGTAGTTGAGCTTAAATAAGTTTAAACAGTTTTAAGAACTAGGTTTAGGTATTGAGTTAATCACTCAATGCCTAAACCATTTTTCGTATAATAAAATAGTGCATTTTATTATCATAATAATAAGTTTAAAATACGAAAAAGTTTTTGATCAGTACGAAGACAAAAAATACAGTCAATTTTAAGAATTGCTTTATTTTTAAAGATGTATTGATTACAAAAAGAAAGTATCAATTAAACAGTGTTTTACACAAAAAACTACTTTTTTTTAATCAAAATTTTGTCCATTGATGATAACAAATCAGACTGAAAGATTGAATTTTGCCTCTACAAAAAATATTCCTCAGTATCCGGATTTTCTGGATGTTCAGGTAAAATCTTTTCAAGATTTTTTTCAATTAGAAACTAAATCAGATGAAAGAGGCAACGAAGGTTTATACAACACCTTCATGGAAAACTTTCCAATTACAGATACAAGAAATAACTTTGTATTGGAATTTCTGGATTATTTTGTTGATCCACCACGTTATACAATTCAAGAATGTATCGAAAGAGGTCTTACACACAGTGTACCTTTAAAAGCAAGGTTAAAACTTTATTGTACTGACCCGGAGCACGAAGATTTTGAAACTATTGTTCAGGATGTTTATTTAGGAACAATTCCTTATATGACTCCAAGTGGAACTTTTGTTATTAACGGTGCTGAGCGTGTAGTTGTTTCTCAATTACACAGATCTCCAGGGGTTTTCTTCGGACAATCATTCCACGCAAATGGAACAAAATTATATTCTGCCAGAGTAATTCCTTTTAAAGGATCCTGGATTGAATTTTCTACTGATATCAACAGTGTAATGTATGCTTATATCGATAGAAAGAAAAAATTACCTGTTACTACTTTATTCCGTGCAATTGGTTTTGAAAGAGATAAGGATATCCTTGAAATCTTTGACCTTGCTGAGGAAATTAAAGTTTCTAAAACAGGACTTAAAAAATATATCGGTAGAAAATTGGCTGCCCGTGTTTTGAATACATGGCATGAGGATTTCGTAGATGAGGATACAGGTGAGGTAGTTTCTATCGAACGTAACGAGATTATCCTTGATCGTGATACTATTATCGATAAAGATAATGTTGAAGAGATCATCGAATCTAACGTTAAATCTATTTTGTTACATAAAGAAGATGCTAATCAGGCTGATTACGCTATCATTCACAATACGTTACAAAAAGATCCAACAAACTCTGAAAAAGAAGCTGTTGAGCACATCTACCGTCAGTTGCGTAACGCAGAACCGCCTGATGAAGAAACTGCTCGTGGTATTATAGATAAATTGTTCTTCTCTGACCAACGTTACAACTTAGGTGAAGTAGGTCGTTACAGAATGAACAAAAAATTAAGTCTTGATATCCCTATGGACAAACAAGTTTTGACCAAAGAAGATATCATTACTATCGTTAAGTATTTAATTGAGTTGATTAACGCTAAGGCAGATATCGATGATATTGACCACTTATCAAACCGTCGTGTTAGAACAGTTGGTGAACAATTGTCTCAACAATTCGGTGTTGGTTTAGCACGTATGGCCAGAACTATTCGTGAGAGAATGAACGTTAGGGATAACGAGGTGTTTACACCAATTGATTTGATTAATGCTAAAACATTATCATCAGTTATCAACTCTTTCTTTGGTACGAACCAGTTATCTCAATTTATGGATCAAACGAATCCATTGGCTGAGATTACACACAAAAGAAGATTATCTGCACTTGGGCCAGGTGGACTTTCGAGAGAAAGAGCCGGATTTGAGGTTCGTGACGTTCACTATACGCACTACGGACGTTTATGTCCTATTGAAACTCCTGAGGGACCAAACATTGGTTTGATTTCTTCTCTTGGTGTTTATGCTAAAGTAAACGGAATGGGATTCATTGAAACTCCTTACCGTAAAGTAACTAATGGTGTGGTTGATTTAGTTTCTGAGCCAACTTACCTAAGTGCTGAAGAAGAAGAAGGAATGTTGATTGCTCAGGCAAACATCGAAATGGAAGATTCTGGAAAAATTACTGCCGAAAACGTAATTGCGCGTGAAGAAGGTGATTTCCCGGTTATCGATCCTTCTAATGTACATTATACTGACGTTGCTCCTAACCAAATTGCTTCGATTTCTGCATCTTTAATTCCTTTCTTGGAGCATGATGATGCGAACCGTGCGTTGATGGGATCTAACATGATGCGTCAGGCGGTTCCTTTGATTCGTCCTGAAGCTCCAATTGTAGGTACTGGTTTAGAGCGTCAGGTAGCTTCTGATTCTAGAGTATTGATCAATGCTGAAGGGCATGGTACTGTAGAATACGTAGATGCTAATATCATTACTATCAAATACGATCGTTCTGAAGAAGAAAGAATGGTAAGTTTTGATGCTGATGAAAAGACATACAACTTAATTAAATTCAGAAAAACGAACCAGGGAACAAGTATTAACCTGAAACCAATCGTAAGAAGAGGTGACAGAGTTATTCCTGGACAAGTATTGTCAGAAGGTTATGCTACTGAAAATGGAGAATTAGCTTTAGGTAGAAACTTAAAAGTAGCGTTCATGCCATGGAAAGGGTATAACTTCGAGGATGCTATTGTAATTTCTGAAAAAGTAGTTCGTGATGATATCTTTACATCAATCCACGTAGACGATTACTCATTAGAGGTAAGAGATACTAAATTAGGTAACGAAGAGTTAACGAATGATATTCCTAACGTTTCTGAAGAGGCTACTAAAGACTTAGATGAAAACGGTATGATTAGAATTGGAGCCGAGGTAAAACCTGGTGATATTTTAATTGGAAAAATTACACCAAAAGGAGAATCTGATCCAACTCCGGAAGAGAAATTGCTTCGTGCAATCTTCGGTGATAAAGCTGGTGATGTAAAAGATGCTTCATTAAAAGCGTCTCCATCTTTACACGGTGTTGTTTTAGATAAAAAATTATTTGCAAGAGCTGTAAAAGATAAACGTAAACGTACTCAGGATAAAGATGCTTTAGGAGCATTGGAAATGGAGTTCGAAGTTAAATTTACAGAGTTAAAAGACAGGTTAATTGAAAAACTTTTCTTGATTGTAAACGGAAAAACATCACAAGGTGTAATGAACGATTTGGGTGAAGAAGTTTTACCAAAAGGTAAAAAATATACTCAAAAAATGCTTTACGCTGTTGAAGATTTTGCTCATTTAAGTAAAGGTCAATGGGTAGCTGATGATGCAACTAATAAATTAGTTAATGATTTGATTCATAACTATAAAATTAAGTTGAACGATTTACAAGGAGCTTTAAGAAGAGAGAAATTCACGATTACTGTTGGAGATGAATTACCATCAGGAATCTTGAAATTAGCTAAAGTTTATATCGCTAAGAAACGTAAGTTGAAAGTAGGGGATAAGATGGCGGGACGTCACGGTAACAAAGGTATTGTTGCAAGAATCGTTCGTCATGAAGATATGCCTTTCCTTGAAGACGGAACACCTGTAGATATCGTGTTGAACCCACTAGGGGTACCTTCTCGTATGAACATCGGTCAGATTTACGAAACTGTTCTTGGATGGGCTGGACAAAAATTAGGTAGAAAATATGCTACTCCTATTTTTGACGGTGCTTCTCTTGACCAAATCAATGAATTGACTGACGAAGCTGGAATTCCACGTTTTGGACATACACATCTTTATGATGGTGGTACAGGAGAGCGTTTCCATCAGGCAGCAACTGTGGGTGTAATTTACATGCTGAAATTAGGACACATGGTTGATGATAAGATGCACGCACGTTCTATCGGTCCATACTCGTTGATTACTCAACAACCATTGGGAGGTAAGGCTCAATTTGGAGGTCAGCGTTTTGGAGAGATGGAGGTTTGGGCACTTGAGGCTTATGGTGCTTCTAGTACACTACGTGAAATCTTAACAGTTAAATCTGATGACGTAATTGGTAGAGCAAAAACTTACGAAGCTATCGTTAAGGGTGAAACTATGCCAGAACCAGGCTTACCGGAATCATTCAATGTATTAATGCATGAATTGAAAGGTCTTGGATTAGACATTAGATTAGAAGAGTAAAAAAGTTAGCAGTATTCAGTTTTCAGACAACAGTGTTTGAAAACTGAATACTCATTTATAAAAGTTTTTAGGATTTATACCCGTAAACCGTTCCGATTTTTTATACAAACCTAAAAGGTTTTATAACTAGCACTTCAAAATGTCGTTTGAAGTTTAGAGAAGTAATTCGAGGTAGTGGTTTTATGAATTTCATTAACCAAAATCAATTTTTAATTGCAAATAAATCAATAGTAAAAACTATGATGAATAATAGAAATAATAACAAAGAGAAAAACCAGGTAAAAAGGTTTGACAAAATTTCGATAGGACTAGCTTCTCCAGAATCAATCTTGAAAGAATCAAGAGGTGAAGTTTTAAAGCCGGAAACTATCAACTATAGAACTCACAAACCAGAGCGTGACGGACTTTTCTGCGAAAGAATCTTCGGACCAGTAAAAGATTTTGAATGTGCTTGTGGTAAATACAAAAGAATTCGTTACAAAGGAATTATTTGTGACCGTTGTGGTGTTGAAGTTACGGAGAAAAAAGTACGTCGTGACAGAGTTGGACACATCAACTTGGTGGTGCCAATTGCTCACATTTGGTATTTCCGTTCTCTTCCTAATAAAATTGGTTATATCCTTGGACTTCCGTCTAAGAAATTAGATATGATCATTTACTACGAAAGATACGTAGTAATTCAGGCAGGTATTGCTAAAAATGCAGATGGAGAATCTTTACAAAGATTAGACTTCTTAACTGAAGAAGAGTATTTGAATATTTTAGATACACTTCCACAGGACAACCAATATTTAGATGATTTTGATCCTAATAAATTTGTTGCCAAAATGGGAGCAGAGTGTATTATGGATTTATTAGCTCGTATTGATTTAGATCAATTGTCTTACCAATTAAGACACTCAGCTAATAACGAAACGTCTAAACAACGTAAAACAGAAGCATTAAAAAGATTACAAGTTGTAGAATCTTTCCGTGAGTCTAACTTAAATCGCGAAAATCGTCCTGAGTGGATGATTATGAAGGTGGTTCCTGTTATTCCACCAGAATTACGTCCGTTGGTGCCACTTGATGGAGGTCGTTTTGCAACTTCAGATTTGAATGACTTATACCGTCGTGTAATTATTCGTAACAACCGTTTGAAAAGATTAATGGAGATTAAAGCTCCTGAAGTTATCTTGAGAAACGAAAAACGTATGTTACAAGAATCTGTAGATTCATTATTTGATAACACTCGTAAAGCTTCTGCTGTTAAAACAGAATCTAACAGACCATTAAAATCATTATCTGACTCATTAAAAGGTAAGCAAGGACGTTTCCGTCAAAACTTACTTGGAAAACGTGTGGATTATTCTGCTCGTTCGGTAATTGTCGTTGGTCCTGAGTTAAAAATGTTCGAGTGTGGTCTTCCAAAAGACATGGCTGCTGAACTTTACAAACCTTTCGTTATCCGTAAGCTTATCGAAAGAGGAATTGTAAAAACAGTTAAATCAGCTAAGAAAATCATCGATAAAAAAGAGCCTGTAGTATGGGATATCCTTGAAAATGTAATTAAAGGACACCCGGTATTACTTAACCGTGCTCCTACTTTGCACCGTTTGGGTATTCAGGCTTTCCAGCCAAAATTAATTGAGGGTAAAGCGATTCAATTACACCCATTAACGTGTACGGCTTTCAACGCAGATTTCGACGGTGACCAGATGGCAGTTCACTTGCCATTAGGACCAGAAGCAATCCTTGAAGCTCAATTATTAATGCTTGCTTCTCACAATATCCTGAACCCTGCAAATGGTGCTCCTATTACAGTACCATCTCAGGACATGGTTTTGGGTCTTTATTATATGACCAAAGAGCGTTTGACTACTCCTGAAAAGAAAATTTTAGGAGAAGGATTGACTTTTTACTCTGCTGAGGAAGTAAACATTGCCTTAAACGAAGGTAGATTAGAATTGAATGCTCGTGTAAAAATCAGAGCTAAAGATTTTAATGAAGAAGGAGAATTGGTTTACCAAATTATCCAAACAACTGCAGGACGTGTATTATTTAATGAAGTAGTACCACCAGCTGCAGGATATATCAATGAAGTATTGACTAAGAAAAACTTAAGAGATATTATCGGTCACGTATTAAATTCAACAAGTGTACCTGAAACGGCTGCATTCTTGGATAACATGAAAGATATGGGGTATAAATTCGCATTCCGCGGAGGATTATCATTCTCATTAGGTGATATTAGAATTCCTGAACAAAAAACACAATTGATTGCTGATGCAAGAGAGCAGGTTGAAGGAATTTCTGCTAACTATAACATGGGTCTTATTACTAATAACGAGCGTTACAACCAGGTTATTGACGTATGGACTTCTGCCAATGCACAATTGACAGAATTAGCAATGAAAAACATTAGAGAAGACCAACAAGGATTCAACTCTGTGTATATGATGCTTGACTCTGGAGCTCGTGGATCTAAAGAGCAGATTCGTCAGTTAACTGGTATGCGTGGTTTGATGGCTAAGCCTAAAAAATCTACTGCCGGTGGTGGTGAGATTATTGAAAACCCGATTCTTTCTAACTTTAAGGAAGGTCTTTCTATCCTTGAGTACTTTATCTCTACTCACGGTGCTCGTAAAGGTCTTGCGGATACGGCTCTTAAAACTGCCGATGCGGGTTACTTAACTCGTCGTTTACATGACGTTTCTCAAGACGTTATTGTTAACATCGAGGATTGTGGTACGCTTAGAGGTGTTGAAGTTTCGGCATTGAAAAAGAATGAGGAAATCGTTGAGTCATTAGGAGAAAGAATTCTTGGACGTGTGGCGTTACAAGACGTTATTAATCCATTGACTAATGAAGTATTAGTGGCTTCTGGTGAGCAAATAACTGAAGGTATTGTTAAAGCTATCGAAGCTTCTCCATTAGAAAGTGTGGAAGTTCGTTCTCCATTAACTTGTGAGGCTACCAAAGGTATTTGTGCTAAATGTTACGGACGTAACTTGGCAACTGGAAAAATGACTCAAAGAGGTGAGGCAGTAGGTGTAATTGCTGCTCAGTCTATTGGAGAGCCGGGTACACAGTTAACGCTTCGTACGTTCCACGTTGGAGGGGTTGCCGGAGGTATCTCTGAAGAGTCTAGCATTGTTGCTAAATTCCCAGGAAAACTTGAAGTTGAAGATTTAAAAACAGTAAAAGGAGAAGACAGCGAAGGAAACGAAGTGGATATCGTAGTGTCTCGTTCTACTGAATTGAAATTAGTTGATGAGAAAACAGGTATTGTTTTAAATACTCACAATATTCCTTACGGATCTAGTATTTATGTAAAAGACGGTCAGTCTATTGCAAAAGGAGATGTAATCTGTAAGTGGGATCCATATAATGGTGTAATTGTTTCTGAGTTTACCGGTAAGATTGCTTACGAAGATTTAGAGCAAGGACAAACGTTCATGGTTGAAATCGATGAGCAGACAGGATTCCAGGAAAAAGTAATTTCTGAAGCTAGAAATAAAAAATTAATCCCTACTTTATTAGTTTATGGTAAAGATGGTGAATTGATTCGTTCTTACAACTTACCAGTTGGTGCACACCTTATGGTAGAAGATGGAGAGAAAATTAAAGCAGGTAAAGTATTGGTTAAAATCCCACGTCGTTCTTCTAAATCAGGAGATATCACGGGAGGTTTACCAAGAATTACTGAACTTTTAGAAGCTCGTAACCCATCTAACCCAGCTGTAGTTTCTGAAATTGATGGTGTAGTTTCTTTTGGAAAAATCAAAAGAGGTAACCGTGAGATTGTTATCGAATCTAAATTTGGTGAGATTAAAAAGTATTTAGTTAAACTTTCCAGCCAAATCTTAGTACAGGAAAATGACTTTGTAAGAGCAGGTTCACCTTTATCTGATGGAGCTATTACTCCGGATGATATCTTAAGAATCCAAGGACCATCAGCTGTTCAGCAGTATTTGGTTAATGAGATTCAAGAGGTTTACCGTTTACAAGGGGTAAAAATTAATGACAAGCACTTTGAGGTAGTTATTCGTCAAATGATGCGTAAAGTTCAGGTTCAGGATCCAGGAGATACTTTATTCTTAGAAGATCAATTGATCCATACTAAAGACTTTATCGTTGAAAATGATAAGTTATACGGAATGAAAGTGGTTGAGGATGCAGGTGATTCGGCTAACTTAAAAGAAGGTCAAATTGTAACGCCTCGTCAATTAAGAGACGAAAACTCATTATTGAAACGTACTGATAAGAATTTAGTTGTAGCACGTGATGTAGTTACTGCAACTGCAACTCCAATCTTACAAGGTATTACAAGAGCTTCGTTACAAACTAAGTCATTTATCTCTGCTGCTTCATTCCAGGAAACAACTAAAGTGTTAAATGAGGCTGCTGTAGCAGGTAAAGTGGACCTTTTAGAAGGATTGAAAGAGAATGTTATTGTAGGACACAGAATCCCTGCTGGTACAGGTATGAGAGAATACGATAATGCTATTGTAGGTTCTAAAGAAGATTACAACGATATGATGGCAAACAAAGAAGAATATATTTATTAATAAATAATAATATACTTTGTATTTAAAAATAGAAAGATTACCTCGTGTAGTCTTTCTATTTTTTTTACTTTTAACTTTTTAGTTTAAAAAAGATCTGATATGAAAGAACAACAAGAACAAATTAATATTGAATTAGATGAAAAAACAGCCGAAGGGATTTATTCTAATCTGGCTATAATTAATCATTCTCCTTCGGAGTTCGTTTTAGATTTTGTTAGCATTATGCCTGGTGTGCCTAAGGCTAAAGTGAAATCAAGAATTGTTTTAACTCCACAACATGCCAAAAGATTGTTGAAAGCAATGAGTGAAAATATTCATCGTTTTGAAGTGGCTCATGGCGAAATTAAAGATGTAGAACAAGTACCTATTCCGTTGAATTTTGGTCCTGCAGGACAAGCATAAAATTATAAAGGCTTTCATTTATTGAGAGCCTTTTTTTATTTGTTTCGGGATAATATTACTCTTTTTTTAGTAGCTAAACGAGTTTTATAGTAGTTTATCGGAAATGTTTTTTACTGGTTTTATATTGCAATAGATTTGTTTCATAATAAAATCATAACCAAAGAAACAAGGCCATGAATAATTCAAAAGCAAATAAAACTACTTCAAAATCAGTACAATTTATAGCTGTATTTGTAATGTTTTTTATGTTTTCTTTTTCAGCTTTTAGCCAGTCTCAAACAGCTTCTACTACTGATTTTAATGATAAAATTGAAACAGTGAATGTAAAGTTAGAAAGTTCAAGAGCTACTTCTAACATGGAGTTTGCACTTTGGTTCATGGGAACAAAACAAGATCCTAATGCTGCAATTTCTACAGAAGGAACTAATACTAAAAAAATGATTATGACTTCTGGAATAGCTCCAAATCGTTTATTGATTAAAGCTTTTTTAAAAAAAGTTGTAAACTATGAAAATGCATTATCTTAATTGATAAATAAAGTATAAAAAAAACGTCCCGAAGTAATTTATCGGGACGTTTTTTTTTATGAAGTAAAGTGTTGTTTTTAGTCCAATTCTGAAGTAAAAAACAATTTAACACTTGGATATTTATTTTGTGTCATTTGGATGGTAAAATCCGAATCGGCTAAGAATACTAATTGATCGTATTTATCTTTGGCAAGGAATTTTTGCTTGATTCTTTTAAATTCTTTGAATTCCTCATTTTTAACATCATCAGGTTTTACCCAGCAAGCTTTGTGAACAGGGAAATTCTCATACGTACATTTGGCACCATATTCATGCTCTAAACGGTATTGAATTACTTCATATTGAAGTGCTCCTACAGTTCCAATTACTTTTCGATTGTTCATTTCTAAAGTAAACAACTGCGCCACACCTTCGTCCATTAATTGATCCACACCTTTGTCAAGCTGTTTTGCTTTCATTGGATCGGCATTATTGATGTATCTAAAGTGTTCCGGAGAGAAACTTGGGATTCCTTTGAAATTCATGATTTCACCTTCGGTTAAAGTGTCTCCAATTTTGAAATTTCCGGTATCATGTAGTCCAACAATGTCTCCAGGATAAGAGATGTCTACAATTTCTTTTTTCTCAGCAAAAAAAGCATTCGGACTGGAGAATTTTAAATTTTTCTTTTGGCGAACGTGATAATACGGTTTGTTTCTTTCGAAAGTTCCCGAAACAATTTTGATAAAGGCCAAACGGTCACGATGTTTTGGATCCATATTAGCATGGATTTTAAATACAAATCCGGAAAGTTTTTCTTCTTTTGGATCAACTAAGCGGGTTTCAGATTCTTTTGGTCTTGGCGAAGGAGCAATAGTAACAAAACAATCTAATAATTCCCGAACACCAAAATTATTTAAAGCCGAACCAAAAAATACAGGCTGTAATTTTCCGTCCAAATAATCCTGTTGATTGAATTTTGGATACACTTCATCAATTAATTCTAGTTCTTCACGAAGTCTATCAGCTGGTTTTTGACCAATTATTTTTTCTAATTCAGGATTTTGAACATCCGAAAAAGCAATCGTTTCCTCAATGTTTTTACGGCTGTCTCCGCTAAATAAGTTAATGTTTTGTTCCCAAAGATTGTAAATTCCCTGAAAATCATAACCCATTCCAATAGGGAAACTTAAAGGAGTAACAGTAAGTCCTAATTTTTGTTCTACTTCGTCCATCAAATCAAAAGCGTCGTGTCCTTCGCGGTCTAATTTGTTGATGAAAACAATAATGGGGATTTTTCGCATTCTACAAACAGCAACTAACTTTTCAGTTTGTTCCTCAACCCCCTTAGCAACGTCAATAACCACAATCACACTGTCAACAGCGGTTAAGGTTCTAAAAGTGTCTTCGGCAAAATCCTTGTGTCCGGGAGTATCAAGTATATTGATTTTTTTGTCTTTATAGTTGAATGCCAAAACAGAAGTAGATACCGAGATTCCTCTTTGACGTTCAATTTCCATGAAGTCACTGGTAGCTCCTTTTTTTATTTTGTTGTTTTTTACAGCTCCTGCTTCCTGGATTGCTCCTCCAAACAGCAATAATTTTTCAGTAAGAGTAGTTTTTCCGGCATCGGGGTGCGAGATAATTCCAAAGGTTCGTCGACGTTGTATTTCTTTTAAAAAGCTCATATTTCGTATAAATAGTTTGCAAAAGTACTATTTATATATGCGATTTAAAAATAAATAAGTCATCACTTGATTTACTGATTTTTAGTAAAAGATTCAGGCTTTTTATTTTATTGGTCTCAGTGATAGAAAGGCTTCAAGGAAGAGCTTTCTTTTTTCGAAGATAATTTTTTGTTAATAGTCAGGTGGAAACTTGTATAATGTAATTGAATTGCTATTTTTGTTCGTTTTTATTAAAATAAAATTTACGTATTATTCTTTTAAATTGATGATTTATCAGAATGATAATTCGATAAAGAAATAAGGTTCAGATTCCAATTAAAAAATTAAAGTTACCAAAAGTAAAATCCTTAAGAATGAAATCCATAAATATTAAAAATGCACTACTGTTTTTTGTGCTGTTTTTGTTGAATATAACAATGAATGCTCAGGAAATAATTAAAGATACTGTTGTTGCTGAAACAAAAAAAGTAGCTTCAGGTCAAAGACAAAAAATTGATGGTGTAATTGCAACAGTGGGTGATTATATTGTTTTGGATTCAGACATTGATAAGGCGTATTTAGAGATTTCAAGTCAGGGAGGTTCTGTAAAAGACATCACAAGATGCCAGATGTTAGGTAAATTATTAGAAGATAAATTATATGCTCATCAGGCCATTCAGGATAGTGTGAAAGTTACTGATGCCGAGGTTAAAGGAATGATGGACGAGCGTTTGAGTTATATGATTCAACAGATTGGTTCAATGGAAAAAGTAGTTAAATACTATAAAAAAGATACAGAAGAAGAATTTAGAAGTTATTTCTTTGATATTTTGAAAGAAAACAAGCTGACTTCTGAAATGCAAAAAAAGATAGTTGACGGAGTTGAAATTACACCTGAAGAGGTTCGTAATTTTTTCAAGAAATTGTCAAAAGATGAATTACCGGTTTTTGGTGCAGAAATGGAAGTTTCGCAAATTATTGTTGAGCCTAAAGTAACGGCAGTTGAAAAACAAAAAGTGATTGATCAGCTGAATGGTTTTAAAAAAGATATTCAGGAAGGTTCAAGTTTTGCTACAAAAGCGGTTTTGTATTCTCAGGATCCGGGATCGAGATCAAGTGGTGGTTTTTATAAAATGACCAGAAAAACACCTTTCGTTAAAGAGTTTAAAGATGTTGCTTTTGATTTGGAAGAAGGAGAAATTTCAGCCCCATTTGAAACAGAATATGGTTTTCATATTATCTATTTAGAAAAAATTAAAGGTCAGGAGTTAGAGTTACGTCACATTTTGATAAGTCCTACAGTTAGTAAAGAATCTCTTGAAGAAGCTAAGGAAAAAGCAAGTTTAATTAGAAAACGTATCGTTGATAAAGAAATTTCGTTTGCAGATGCTGCAAGAACGATGTCTGATCAAAAAGAAACAAGAGCGAACGGAGGAGTTTTAATCAATCCAAACACTCAAGATACTCGTTTTGAGTTGACTAAAATGGATCCTGCTTTGTATTCTCAGGTTTCAAATTTAAAGGATAATGAGATTTCGATGCCAATTTTAGATGAGACTGCGTCAGGAAAAAAACAATATAAAATTATTACGGTTACTAATAGAATCAACGAGCACACTGCTGATTATGCTCAGGATTATGTGAAGATTAAAGAATTAGCTTTGAAAGAAAAACAAATCAAAGCAATTGGGAAGTGGTTTGACGAAAAAATCAAAGAAACTTATATTAAGATTGTTGGAGAGTACAGAGATTGTGATTTTACAAACAACTGGTTGAAAAAATAATTTGTTCAAAATAAATAAAAAGAGTTAGTTTTATGGATTCATAAAGTTGACTCTTTTTTTAATTTAAAATAGTTTGAAAATGTCTGATGTTGCGGCAATACATAATTTGGTTCAAAAACATGCTCAGTTAAAAAGTGAAATAGCAAAGATTATTGTAGGTCAGGAAAAAGTAATTGACCAGTTATTACTTTGTGTTTTTTCCGGAGGACATGCTTTGTTGGTAGGTGTTCCCGGCTTGGCAAAAACATTGATGGTAAATACACTTTCGGAAGCTTTAGGATTGAATTTTAAAAGAATTCAGTTTACGCCGGATTTAATGCCTTCGGATATTTTAGGAAGCGAAATTTTAGATGAAAACCGTCAGTTTAAATTTGTAAAAGGACCTGTTTTTTCGAATATTATTCTGGCAGACGAAATTAACAGAACTCCGCCCAAAACGCAGGCAGCTTTACTTGAAGCAATGCAGGAACGCTCGGTTACAATTGCCGGAGTAAATCATAAAATGGATTTGCCGTATTTTGTTTTGGCTACACAAAATCCAATTGAGCAGGAAGGAACTTATCCGTTGCCTGAAGCGCAGCTGGATCGTTTTATGTTTGCAGTAAAATTAGAATATCCCACTTTTGAAGAAGAAGTTCAGGTGGTGAAAAGAACTACATCTGATGTAAGTCAAAAAATAAATCCATTGTTTACGGCTCAGGAAATTATCGAATTTCAACATTTAATCCGCAGAATTCCAGTGGCTGATAATGTGGTGGAATATGCGGTAACTTTGGTGGGAAAAACACGTCCCGATAGTAATTTGGCAACTGATTTTGTGAAGAATTATTTAGATTGGGGAGCAGGACCAAGAGCTTCTCAAAATCTAATTTTGGCCGCTAAGGCTCATGCCGCTTTTAATGGTAAATTTTCTCCGGATATTGAGGATGTAATTGCAGTGGCAACATCAGTTTTAAGGCACAGAATTATTAAAAATTACAAAGCTGATGCCGAAGGAATTACTGAAGAAATGATTATTGCTAAACTGGTTTAAAACGGCTAATTAGCTCGTTTTTTATTAAAATTATGCTTTTCAATATAACAAGCTATTTTAAGTTTGTTATAAATTAAGTTTTCGAATTATTGATTGTTTATAAATTGAGTTAAAATTTGTTTTTTTCTTAGTTTAATGCTTTCTGAATGCATATTTTTCAATAATGGAACTTTTGAAGGCAGTGGGAGATTAAAAACCTTTTAATTCTCAGCTTAAATAACTAAATTTGCAGCACAAATTAAAAAAAAAAATCTAAATTTTATGGCTTTTGATCTTGAGCTAATCAAAGGAATTTGCCATTAACAAAGACTTCAATTATGAATATTTATAACGATTACATCAAGGAGATCGAAGAGAGAAAATTACAGGGTCTTCATCCTAAGCCAATTGATACTGCTGAATTAGTAAGCGAAATCATTGCGCAAATTAAGGATTTAGATAACGTAAACAGAGAAGATTCTCTTCAGTTTTTTATTTACAATACTTTGCCGGGAACAACGAGTGCTGCTGGTGAGAAAGCTAAGTTTTTAAAAGACATCATTCTTGGTGGATCAGTGGTAAAAGAAATAACTCCTGCTTTTGCTTTTGAGTTATTGTCACACATGAAAGGAGGTCCTTCAATTGAAGTACTTTTAGATTTAGCTTTAGGTAGCGATGCTGCTATTGCTAAAGATGCTGCTGAAGTTCTTAAAACTCAGGTTTATCTTTACGATGCGGATACAAAACGTTTAAAAGATGCTTATGATAACGGTAATGCTGTTGCAAAAGATATTCTTGAAAGTTATGCTAAAGCAGAATTTTTTACAAAATTACCAGAAACACCAGAAGAAATTAAAATCGTTACTTTCATCGCAGGTGAAGGTGATATTTCAACAGATTTACTTTCTCCAGGGAACCAGGCTCACTCTCGTTCAGACCGTGAATTGCATGGAAAATGTATGATTACTCCTGAAGCTCAGGCTGAAATTCAGGCATTACAGGCACAGCATCCTGATAAAAGCGTTATGTTGATTGCTGAAAAAGGCACAATGGGAGTAGGTTCTTCACGTATGTCAGGTGTAAACAACGTAGCATTGTGGACTGGTAAAAAAGCTAGTAAATACATTCCTTTCGTAAATATTGCTCCAATTGTAGGTGGTACTAATGGTATTTCTCCAATTTTCTTAACTACAGTTGATGTAACCGGAGGTATTGGTATCGATTTGCAAAACTGGAAGAAAAAAGTAGATGCTAACGGAAATGTTGTTCGTAACGAAAAAGACGAGCCAATTTTAGAAGAAGTGTATTCTGTTGCTACAGGTACAGTTCTTACCATCAATACAAAAACACAAAAATTATATAACGGAGATAAAGAATTAATTGATATCTCTAAAGCTTTAACTCCACAAAAAAGAGAGTTTATCAAAGCGGGTGGATCTTATGCAATTGTTTTTGGTAAAAAAATCCAAACATTTGCTGCTCAGACTTTAGGTATTACTGCTCCAACTGTGTTTGCTCCAGCTAAAGAAATTTCTAAAGAAGGTCAGGGATTAACAGCTGTTGAGAAAATCTTTAACAAAAACGCTGTAGGTGTAACTCCGGGTAAAGTATTACACGCTGGTTCTGATGTTCGTGTTAAAGTAAACATCGTAGGTTCTCAGGATACTACAGGTTTAATGACAGCTCAGGAATTAGAAGCAATGGCTGCTACAGTTATTTCTCCATTAGTTGATGGTGCTTACCAATCAGGTTGTCATACTGCTTCTGTTTGGGATAAAAAAGCACAGGCAAATATTCCGAAATTAATGAAGTTCATGAATGATTTCGGATTGATTACTGCTCGTGATCCTAAAGGAGAATATCATTCAATGACTGACGTTATTCATAAAGTATTAAATGATATTACTATTGACGAATGGGCTATCATTATTGGAGGTGACTCTCATACTCGTATGTCTAAAGGTGTTGCTTTTGGTGCCGATTCTGGTACAGTTGCATTAGCATTAGCTACAGGTGAAGCTTCTATGCCAATCCCGGAATCAGTAAAAGTTACATTTAAAGGAAGTATGAAAGAACACATGGATTTCCGTGATGTGGTTCATGCTACGCAATCACAAATGTTACACCAATTTGGTGGTGAAAATGTTTTCCAAGGTAGAATTATCGAGGTACACATTGGAACTTTATTAGCAGATCAGGCGTTTACATTTACTGACTGGACTGCAGAAATGAAAGCAAAAGCATCTATCTGTATTTCTCAGGATGAAACATTAATTGAGTCATTAGAAATTGCAAAAAGCCGTATCAAAATCATGATTGATAAAGGTATGGATAATAAAAATCAGGTGTTGCAAGGCTTGATTGATAAAGCTAACAAACGTATCGAAGAAATTAGATCTGGCGAAAAACCAGCTTTAACTCCGGATGCTACAGCTAAATATTATGCTGAAGTAGTTATTGATTTAGATATTATCGACGAACCAATGATTGCTGACCCGGATGTAAATAACGAAGATGTTTCTAAAAGATATACACACGATACAATCCGTGATTTGTCTTACTACGGTGGAGATAAAAAAGTTGATCTTGGTTTCGTAGGTTCTTGTATGGTGCATAAAGACGATTTGAAAATCGTTTCTCAAATGCTTAAAAACATCGAAAAGAATCAAGGTGAAGTTAAATTCAACGCACCATTAGTAGTTGCTGCTCCTACTTATAATATCATCGATGAATTAAAAGCTGAAGGTGACTGGGAATATTTACAAAAATATTCTGGTTTTGAATTTAGCGATGCTTTACCAAAAAGTACAGCTCGTACAGAATACGAAAACATCATGTATTTAGAGCGTCCAGGTTGTAACCTTTGTATGGGTAACCAGGAAAAAGCAGAAAAAGGAGATACTGTTATGGCGACTTCAACTCGTTTATTCCAAGGACGTGTGGTAGAAGACAGAGACGGTAAAAAAGGAGAATCTTTATTAGCTTCGACTCCGGTAGTAGTACTTTCTGCAATTTTAGGTAGAATTCCAAATATTGAAGAATACAAAGTAGCTGTAGAAGGAATCAACTTAACTAAGTTTGCTCCTGTGTCTACTAAGTTGTAAGTTCTAAACTTTAAATATATTTAAGCGAGGTAATCTTTTAGGTTACCTCGCTTTTTTTATACTGTATTTTCTTTTTTAACGATGTAGGTATTTACAGAATAAATTCTGCTGAATAGAATCGTTTTAAATTAGGTATTCTTAACATTTTTTAAATAATAATAGAATAAAAAAAGCCGTAAATTGTATAATGTTTTTGTTAAATTAAAAATAGAATTATGGCTTTTGATATTGAAATGATAAAAAAAGTGTATGCTAACATGACTAGTGGTGTTGATGCTGCACGTAAAATAGTTGAACATCCACTTACCTTAACAGAGAAAATTTTATACAGTCATCTTTGGGACGGAGTTGCTAAGCAGGCTTACGGACGAGGAGTAGATTATGTAGATTTCGCTCCAGATAGAGTGGCTTGTCAGGATGCGACGGCACAAATGGCTTTGTTGCAGTTTATGCATGCTGGAAAGAAAACAGTTGCTGTGCCTACCACCGTACATTGCGATCACTTGATTTTAGCTAAAAACGGAGCCGAATCTGATTTGGCTTTAGCTAATAAACAATCCAAAGAAGTTTTCGATTTTTTATCGTCAGTTTCTAATAAATATGGAATTGGTTTTTGGAAACCGGGATCAGGAATTATTCATCAAATTGTTCTTGAAAATTATGCATTTCCGGGAGGAATGATGATTGGAACTGATTCACACACTGTGAATGCTGGTGGATTAGGAATGTTGGCAATTGGTGTTGGTGGCGCCGATGCCGTTGATGTAATGTCTGGAATGTCATGGGAATTAAAATTTCCTAAATTAATCGGGGTGAAATTAACCGGGAAATTATCGGGATGGACTGCTCCAAAAGACGTAATTCTGAAAGTAGCCGATATTCTTACTGTAAAAGGAGGAACTGGAGCTATTGTGGAGTATTTTGGTGAAGGAGCTCTAAATATGTCTTGTACAGGAAAAGGAACGATTTGTAATATGGGTGCCGAAATTGGTGCTACTACTTCTACTTTTGGATATGATGATTCAATGAGAAGATATTTAGCCGCAACAGGACGTCAGGATGTAGTAGATGCTGCAAATGAAGTAGCTGATTATTTAACAGGAGATCCGGAAGTTTATGCTGATCCAGAGAAATATTTTGATCAGGTTATCGAAATTAATCTTTCAGAATTAGAACCACATATTAACGGTCCTTTTACTCCGGACAGAGGAACTCCGGTTTCACAAATGAAAACGGAAGCTGCGGCTAATGGCTGGCCAATAAAAGTAGAATGGGGGTTGATAGGCTCATGTACGAATTCTTCTTACGAAGACATGGCTCGTGCTGCTTCTATTGTTAATCAGGCTGTAGAATTAGGTATTAGTCCTAAAGCTGAATTTGGTATTAATCCAGGTTCGGAGCAAATTCGTTATACAATCGAAAGAGATGGAATTATTGCTACTTTCGAAAAAATGGGAACAAAAGTCTTTACCAATGCTTGCGGACCATGTATTGGGCAATGGGATAGAGAAGGGGCAAATAAAGAAGAGAAAAATACTATTGTGCATTCATTCAATCGTAATTTCTCTAAAAGAGCAGATGGTAATCCAAATACCCATGCTTTTGTAACTTCTCCGGAAATGGTGGCTGCTCTGGCAATTTCAGGGCGTTTGGATTTTAATCCTATAACCGATACATTATTAAATGATAATGGTGAAGAAGTGAAATTAACCGCTCCTTATGGAGATGAATTACCGAAAAAAGGTTTTGATGTTGAAGACCCAGGATTTCAGGAACCAGCTGCCGATGGTTCAAATGTTAAGGTAAATGTAAGCGAAACCTCAGATCGTTTGCAGTTATTAGCTCCATTTGAAGCCTGGGATGGTAAAAATATTTCAGGTGCTAAATTACTGATTAAAGCATTTGGAAAATGTACTACTGATCATATTTCGATGGCAGGACCTTGGTTGCGTTATCGTGGGCATTTAGATAATATTTCTAATAATATGCTCATTGGAGCTGTAAATGCTTATAATCAAAAAACAAATTCAGTTAAAAATCAATTAACAGGAACTTATGATGCTGTTCCAGCTGTAGCGCGTGCCTACAAAGCAGCTGGTGTGCCTTCTATTGTTGTTGGTGATCATAATTATGGTGAAGGTTCCTCTCGTGAACATGCTGCTATGGAGCCTCGTTTTTTAGGTGTAAAAGCAGTATTAGTAAAATCATTTGCTCGTATTCATGAAACCAATCTTAAAAAACAAGGTTTGTTAGGATTGACTTTTGCTAACGAAGCGGATTATGATAAAATTCAGGAAGATGATACAATCAATTTTATTGATTTAGTAGATTTTGCTCCAGGAAAACCATTAACAATAGAATTTGTTCATGCTGATGGTTCTAAAGATGTTATTTTGGCTAATCATACTTATAACGAAAGTCAAATTGGCTGGTTTGTGGCTGGTTCGGCTTTGAATTTAATTGCTGCAGAAGCCCAATAATGATAAAAAATATACTTCGAAAAAAGCGCTTTATATGTTCATAAAGCGCTTTTTTTATGTCTTTTCTACAAAAAACAGTATAAAGTAGTGTTAAAAATTGGGTTTATTGGTATTAAAAAGTTAAATTCGCTTTCGTTAAATTTTTATTACAAAAAGTGAATTTTTAGACACTACTATTTTTTGTAATGTTATTAAAAATAAAACGATTGCATTTTTTTAACTTAAAATGACTTTATGAGGTATAAATTTTGGATTGTAATATTGATTCTGTTTAGCAGGTTTAATGGTTTTTCTCAGGAAAAATTCATTCAGCACGTAGTTGCTAAAGGAGAGACAATTTCCAAAATTGCTCAACGTTATAATGTAGATGCCGTTACTATTTACCAAATTAATCCGAATGCAAAAGAAGGAATAAAAGTAGAAGAGGTTTTATTGGTTCCTTTTGTTATTGGTAAAGAAAAAAAATCAGAAACAATTGCTTTTAATTCTGCTGTTGAAGACAAGAAGCACGTTGTTTTGGCAAAAGAAACCATGTATGGTATTGCTAAGCAATATGGGGTTAAAGTTGCTGATTTATATAAATTGAATCCTAATTTAGAGAGTAAAGGATTACAGGTAGGTAATACAATCCAGATACCGGTTCTTCCATCAAATGCTAAAGTAGCTGAAAATAAAAAACCAATACTTAAAACTGATGTTAAAGAAGTTTTAGTTGAAGAAAAGAAAGATGTTTTTACTACAACTCCTGTTGATGCTGATGGTAATTATGTTAAAGAAGTTGTTGCAAAAGAAACGTTGTATGGAATTGCCAGAGAGTATGGTGTATTAGTTGCCGATTTAGAAAAAGCAAATCCAATATTAGAAACGCAGTCGTTACGAATAGGTCAAAAGTTAATTATTCCAAAAACAAGTTCGCAACAACAGCAAGTTGTTAAGCAAAATTCAACTGCTTCAACTGAAGAAGTGAAAGCAATTTTGAATAAAAAAGCTACAGAAGTAAAAGAAACTGTAGTAGTGGCTAAAAAAGAAAAAGAAGATGAAGTTGAAATTATTCGTGAAGTTTTAGCTAAAGAAACAAAATACGGAATTGCCCGAGAGTTTGGTCTTACGGTAAAAGAACTGGAGGCTCAAAATCCTACTATTGTAAATAAGCTTTCGATAGGAGATAAACTAACAATTCGTACTTCAAAATCGAATGTAAAAACACCTGCTCGGAATGTCGCTAATACTGAAGAATCGTTAGATAATAAAGAAGTATTTAAACCAAACTCTTTCCTGGGAGCAGATTTTGCAGATCAATTGATCTCTACAGCTTCAGAAAATATTGGAGTTCGTTACAGATCAGGTGGTACATCTAAAGATGGTTTTGATTGTTCTGGATTAATGTGTACCACATTTGGAGCTTATGATATTCAATTGCCAAGATCATCTTTTGAACAAGCGCAATATGGCGTTAAAATTGATACCGAGGATGCTAAAAAAGGAGATTTAGTCTTTTTTAAAACAAATGGTCGTAGCCGAATTAACCATGTAGGAATGGTAGTCGAAGTTGGTGAAGACGGAGAAATTAAGTTTATTCATGCTTCAGTAGGAAATGGAGTTATTATTTCGTCTAATAAAGAAAGTTATTATAGTAAAAGATTAACACAGGTAAACAGAGTTTTCTAATCGATTACAATGAAATTTTATAAAGAGAGCGCTTTTAAAAGCGTTTTTTTATTTATTAGATATTTTTAATCTTGACACAAGAAATGTTTTTTAGTCCTAGTTCGCTTACTTTGTCTAACAAACCTGTTTTTGTATTTCTTTTAAAAACAATTATGTTTCCGCTATTCATATTGGCTACAATAAGGAATTTTCCACTCGGGTCAATAGCAAAATTTCTTGGGTGATTTCCTAAAGTAGATTCAGTAGCAACGCTTTTTAACGAACCATCTTTTTTGATGCTGTAAATAGAAATGTTGTTTTCAATTCCTCTATTCGAAACATATAAAAATTTTCCATCTGGAGAAATAAGGATTTCAGCACTCCCAAAATCTGCAGAAAGGCTTTTTGATTCAATTTTAGTTCGTTCTATAAGATTGAATTTTCCATTTTTTGTGTTGTAAGCGCTTATTGCGCCAGCAATTTCTTCAATAGCATATCCCCATTTTTTGTTAGGATGAAATACAAAATGTCTTGGTCCGCTTCCGGGAGTTGTTTTTGTGAAACGCTCATTTTGAATATTTACAGGTTCTTTTTTGTTGCTATCGAAAGGGAATATTCTGATTTTATCAGCACCCAAATCTGGTGCAACGATGTAATCATTATCTGGTGAAAAAAATATAGAATGGATATGTGAGCTTTTTTGACGTTCAGGATTGATACTTCCTTCGGTAAATGGCAGATGTTGGACAATGGGATTTATTATACCATTTTTGGCTAAAGGAAATACAGAAAGACTGCTTCCTGTATAATTAGCGTCAATGAGCCATTTTTCGGTGTGATCTAACGAAAGATAGACAGGATTCTCTCCATTTGTCTTTTGACTGCTTATGAATGTCAGACTTTTATTTTTAGGGTCAAATTTAAAACTACTCACACTTCCTGCATTTGGTGTTTTACTTTCGGTACAGGCATATACAAATTCTCCGTTATTAGATAAGGTAAGATAAGAAGGATTTGAAATATTACTTATCGAAGTAATCTTGTTTAGTTTTCCTGTATTAGTGTCTAATTGATAAACATATATTCCTTCATCGCTCTTATTGGTGGTATAGGAGCCAAAAAAGACATAGCTGTTTTGCGAGTTGACAACTTGAAAACAAAGTAAAACGAGCAATAGTAAGATAGTTTTTTTCAAGGGTATTCGGTTTTAATTACTGTATGTTCAAATGTATTTCTTTTTAAATAATATTGATTGCTATTTTTTAAAACAAAAAGAGCCAGCTTTAAAACTGGCTCTCTCTTTATTTGTTTACAAAGATTGAAATTAAATAATAATTCGGATAATTTCTCCATTTTTATTTATCATTTCAATGCGAACACTTTGGCGCTCATCTTTACTGTTTAAGAATTTAGACACCGTTTCGATATCATTGGCTTTAATATTATCAATACTCAAAATGATATTACCGTTTAATTCACTAGCATATTGACTTAGATTTTCATTGTTAACTGATTTGATTTTTACACCATAAGTCACATTGAATTTTTTCTTGTCTGCAGGCGTGATGTTTTCAAGTTCCATTCCTTTGAATTCGGTGCTGAAAAATTCGTTTTTGCTTAAAGTTACATTGACAATTTTAGTTTCGCCATCTCTAATAATATTTACAGCTACTTTGTCATTTGGTCTTTTAGTATTAATATATCCTGAAAGATCGGCAAATGTAGAAATGTTTTGATTGTCAATTTTTACAATAATATCTCCTTTTTTCAAACCAGATTTGTCTGCTCCGGTATTTTTTCGAACATTATTAATGTAAAATCCCTGAGTTTGTTTAATGCCTAATTCTTTAGAAGCAGTTGCGTTCAATTCGCCTCCTTCAACCCCAAGAATTCCTCGTTGTACATTACCATATTCCATAATGTCTTCGATTATTTTTCGGGTGATATTTGAAGGAACGGCAAATGAATAACCAACATAAGAACCCGTCATAGAAGTAATCATGGTGTTGATTCCAATTAAATCACCACGCGTATTTACTAATGCGCCACCACTATTTCCCGGATTTACTGCAGCATCTGTTTGTATAAAAGATTGAATACCGTCTGTTCCTAAATTTCTGGCTTTTGCCGAAACAATTCCGGCTGTTACAGTAGAAGTCAGGTTGTATGGATTACCTACGGCAAGAACCCATTCGCCCACTTTTACATCATCAGAATTTCCAAAAGGAGTATAAGGTAATTTTTCATCGGCATCGATTTTTAAAAGAGCAATGTCCATTTTAGAATCGGTACCAACAAGTTTTGCTTTGTATGATTTTCTGTTATTTAAGGTAATTTCAATTTCAGAAGCATCTCTAATTACGTGATTATTGGTTACGATATAACCATCTTCAGAAATAATTACTCCTGAACCTGTTCCTACTTGTTCCTGTGATTGTCCGCCTTTGTAACCGTAGAAAAATTCAAGCATTGGATTGTTGACTTTGTGATAAGATACATTTTTCACGTGCACAACAGTATGTATTGTTTTGTCTGCAGCTTCGGTAAAATCTAAAAGTTCGGAAGATAAACCAACTCTTTTGGTATAATTATCAGCTGCTAATGTCGTTATTGTTTTTTTGTTATTCGAAAAATAACCATCGTTGTCAAATAATAATTTGTAAGCCCCTAAAGTTGTGGCTCCACTTAATAAAGACACTAAAAATAGATTAGAAAATCGTTTCATAATAGAGATCATTTTGGTGTTATTTTAAAGTAAATTTAAAGCGAAATTAATATGTTAAAAAATACTTTAACGCTGTTTAACAATGATTAACATATCATTAATAGTTCGTACTTTTGTAAAACAAATTTAGAAAAAATGTTAGTACAATTTTATAAATATCAGGGTACCGGAAATGATTTTGTAATCATCGATAATCGTACCAATTTTTTTCCAAAAGAAGATACAAAACTGATTGAACGTCTTTGTGACAGACGATTTGGAATAGGAGCGGACGGATTGATGTTGCTTGAAAATGATCCTGAAACTGATTTTAAAATGGTTTATTATAATTCCGACGGGAATCAAAGTACGATGTGTGGAAATGGCGGAAGATGTTTGGTCGCTTTTGCTAAACAATTAAAGGTAATTGGTGATACTACTTCATTTAATGCTGTTGACGGATTGCACCATGCTTCAGTTGATAAAGATGGAATCGTTTCTTTGCAAATGATAGATGTTGATGGTATAAAAATAAATCCGAATTATAGTTTTTTAAATACAGGTTCGCCACATCATGTACAACTAGTAGATGACTTAGAACATTACAATGTAAAAGAAAATGGTGCTGCTATTCGTTATGGAGAATTATACGGAAAAGCAGGAAGCAATATTAATTTTGTCAAAAAAATTGATGATGCCACTTTTGCATTGCGTACTTACGAGCGTGGTGTAGAAGATGAAACTTTGGCTTGTGGTACTGGAGCAACTGCAGCGGCGATTGCTATGAATGCAACAGGACAAACGGATTTAACAGCAATCAATATGAATGTTGAAGGCGGAAAATTATCGGTTTCTTTTGAAAAAGAAGGCGATAAATATGTTAATGTATTCCTGAACGGTCCTGCCAAATTTGTTTTTGAAGGCACTATCGAAATTTAATTTCCAGAAAATTACTCACTTCTTTATGATAACATTAAAAGGCGATTCTATTTATTTACGGGCTCTTGAACCGAATGATTTAGAATTTATTTATGCTATAGAAAATAATGAAAGCATCTGGGAAGTGAGTAATACTCAAACTCCTTACAGCCGATTCCTAATTAGACAATATCTCGAAAATGCCCATCAGGATATTTATGAAGCAAAACAACTACGATTAGCCATTTGTCAGGACGAAGATTTTCCAGCCATTGGATTGATTGATTTGTTTGATTTTGATCCAAAAAATAATCGTGCAGGTGTTGGTATTTTAATTCAGGACGATGCTAACAGGAATCAAAAAATCGGTTCTGAAGCTTTAGAAATGTTAATTCGTTATTCTTTCAGACATTTAAATTTACATCAATTGTATGCAAATATTGGCATGCAAAATGAACCAAGTAAAGCACTTTTTACTAAATTTGGCTTTCAGTGTATAGGTGTAAAAAAGGATTGGAATCTCATTAATGGAGTATATCAGGACGAAGCCATCTATCAGTTAATTAATCAACAATTTTAAATTTTTAGCTTTGAGCACAAAAAAAATAATTTCAATCATTTCCATTGTCGTCATTTCTGTATTGATTATTTATGGTTTTGTTTTAATTGGACAAATATTTTCGAAAAACACAAAATTCACTGAAAATGAAGTATATGTTCATATTCCAACAGATGCAACTTATCAGCAGGCATTAGATTCTTTAAGTAAATATGTAGAAAATCTGGATCGCTTTGAAATGGTGGCTAACAAAATGAGTTATCCTGAAAATGTAAAATCGGGACGTTTTTTATTGACCAAAGGAATGAATAGTTACAAACTGGTAAAGGCAATGCGATACAATGTTCCTGTAAAGTTAGCTTTCAACAATCAGGAGCGAATTGAAAATTTAGCAGGTCGTGTAGGTTCACAAATTGAAGCAGATAGTTTGTCGTTATTGAATTCATTTAAAGATTCTATCTTTTTAAAAGAAAATGATTTTACTGAAGATAATGTTTTATCTATGTTTATTGCCAATACTTATGAAGTGTATTGGAATACTTCGGCAGAGAAGTTTAGAGATAAAATGATTAAGGAATACCGTAACTTTTGGAACGAAGAACGTGTTGCAAAAGCAAAAAAGCAAGGATTGTCGCCTACAGAAGCTACAACTCTGGCTTCTATTGTACATAAAGAATCCGTTAAAAAAGACGAAAGACCTAGAATTGCAGGTGTTTATTTGAACAGATTGCGAGCTGGAATGCCACTTCAGGCCGATCCTACAGTGATTTATGCCAAAAAGAAAAAGGATAACGATTTCGCTCAGGTTATCAAACGCGTTTTTTACAACGATTTGTTTTTAAACTCACCATACAACACTTATAAAGTAATTGGGCTTCCTCCAGGACCTATCGCAATGCCGGATATTACGGCACTTGAAGCGGTTTTAGATCCGGAAAAAAATAACTTTATCTATTTCTGCGCTAGTGTGGATCGTTTTGGTTACCACGAATTTGCAGCTACTTTGGAAGAACATAATGTAAATGCTAAAAAATATTCTAATTGGATTAGTAGCCAGGGAGTAAAAAGATAATTTTGAAGTATAAAAATATTTTTCTTTTCTGTTTTTTACTTACAATTTCTAATTGTTTGGCTCAAAACGGTATAGAACGTTTTTTAAAACCGTCTGATAGTTTAAATTTAAAAAGAACTAAGGCGGTTTTTATTTCAGAAGCAGCAGTTTCTACCGTTGCCTTGGTAGGTTTAAACCAATTGTGGTATGCTGATTATCCCCGATCGAAGTTTCATTTTATCAATGATAATAAAGATTGGCTGCAAATGGATAAGGCAGGGCATATTTATTCTTCTTATCATTTAGGACGATTAGGCAGCGAAATGTTACAGTGGAGCGGTGCCAGTTCTAAACAGCAATTAATTTATGGTGCGGGATTAGGATTTGCATTTTTAACCGCTGTAGAAGTCTTAGATGGATTTTCTTCAGAATGGGGAGCATCTACTGGAGATGTAATTGCTAATGCTACCGGAACAGCCTTATATGTTTCACAGGAATTATTATGGAAAGAACAGCGTATTACTCCAAAATTTTCTTTTCACACGACTCAATTTGCAAAATACCGACCTGAAGTTTTAGGAAGTAGTTTTTCTGAACAAATTCTGAAAGATTATAACGGACAAACGTATTGGTTATCGGCTAATTTAAAATCCTTTTTTAAGGACTCCAAAATTCCAAAAATTTTGAATATCGCCATTGGTTATGGAGCCGACGGAATGATCGATTCAAGGGGAGAAAATACTACTTTTTTGGCACATGAAAATTGGCAAAGATCAAGACAATTCTACCTGAGTTTGGATCTCGATTTGACGAAAATTGAGACAAAATCACATTTTTTAAAGACTTTTTTTTCTGTTTTTTCCGTTTTAAAAATTCCTGCACCTACGCTCGAATATACAGCTAACGAGGGGTTTAGGACGCATCTGTTGTATTTTTAGAAAGCTTTAACATGCTGATTTACAGTTTTATGAAAAAAGTTGTATCTTTGCGGAGCAGAAATTTCTAAATGTGACAGGTTTAGAAGAAAAACAATTTATGATAAAAAAATGGTATTTTTACACCAGTCTGACTGTAATTATTGTCTTTTTAAGTTACAGTTTTAAACCGCTAAAGTTAGATACTGAAGAGTGGTTTTCGAAAGAAAAAAATGATGGATCAGATTACTTATTTCCATCAGTCAAACAAGAAGATTATACTAGTTTGAATATCCCTTTTACAGGAAATTTATTCATTGCGTTCAAAGAAGCAATCGGATTCAAAGAATCTGAAAACAAGTATAAAAAAGTAAATTCTTTAGGGTATTTAGGAAAATACCAATTTGGGAATCAAACTTTAAAATCTATAGGAATCCACGATACGGATAAATTCCTAAAAAGCCCCAAACTACAAGAAAAAGCATTTGTTGCTTTATTATCTAAAAACAAATCGATTTTACAGGATGTTATCGAAAAGTACGACGGAAAGGTTGTAAATGGTATTTTGATAACAGAATCTGGAATTTTAGCAGCAGCTCATCTTGGCGGGCCTGGATCGGTTAAAAAGTATTTTAGAAGTAAAGGGAAGCGCTACATTAAAGATGCTTATGGTACTTCGATTCAGAGTTATTTGAAAAAATTTGGAGGTTATGATACTTCCTTTATCGTGCCAGATGTAAATGCAGTGGTAACACTTTAAAGAAAGATAATTTGCCTTAAAGAAGAAAGGAGTCTATTTGAAAAGAAGTAGACTCCTTTTTTTATGCTTCATCAATAAATAAGTTTAAAATAGTCGAAGCTATTTTACTTATGTTAGTTCCTGGTCCAAAAACTGCAGCAGCGCCAGCATCAAATAAATATTGATAATCATGAGGAGGAATCACTCCGCCTACAACAACCATAATATCTTCGCGACCATATTTTTTAAGTTCTTCTATTAATTGAGGAACTAGTGTTTTGTGACCAGCAGCCAATGATGAAATGCCCAGAATGTGAACATCATTTTCCATAGCCTGTTTAGCTGTTTCCGCAGGAGTTTGAAAAAGTGGACCAATGTCAACATCAAAACCAATGTCGGCAAAAGCAGTAGCGACTACTTTAGCGCCTCTGTCGTGTCCGTCCTGTCCCATTTTTGCTACCATAATTCTAGGACGGCGTCCTTCCTGTTTAGCAAAAATATCGGCTAATTTTTTTGCTTCATCAAAGCTTTGATCTTCTTTTATTTCTTTACTATACACACCGCTAAAAGATTTAATTTGAGCCTTATGTCTTCCAAATACTATTTCTAATGCCTGACTAATTTCGCCCAATGTTGCTCTCTTTCGAGCTGCATCAATAGCTAATTCCAGTAAATTTCCTTCTCCAGTTTGGGCGCAAAGCGTGATTTTTTCTAAAGTTGCAGCCACTTTTTCCTCATTTCGGCTTGCTTTTACCTGATGAAGCCGTTCCAGTTGTTGCGCTCTGACTTTTTTAATGTCAATATCTAAAATAGTCAAAGGAGCTTCTTTTTTAAGCTTGTATTTATTAAGTCCTACAATTATATCTTGTTTGCTGTCAATACGGGCTTGTTTTCTTGCAGCAGCTTCTTCAATACGCATTTTCGGAATTCCGGATGCCAATGCTTTTGTCATTCCGCCAAGAGCTTCGATTTCTTCAATTAATATCCATGCTTTTTCGGCTATCTCATTGGTTAAACTTTCGACATAATAACTTCCTGCCCAGGGATCAACGGTCTTCGTAATTTTAGTTTCTTCTAATAAAAACAATTGTGTATTTCTGGCAATTCGTGCTGAAAAATCGCTTGGTAACGCCATAGCTTCATCTAAGGCGTTGGTGTGAAGCGATTGTGTGCCTCCAAAAACAGAAGCAGTCGCTTCAATACAGGTACGGGCAACATTGTTAAACGGATCCTGAGCTGTTAAACTCCAGCCGCTTGTTTGACAATGTGTTCGTAAAATAAGTGATTTAGGATTTTGAGGATTGAATGTTTTAACCAATTTAGTCCAGAGCATTCTTGCTGCTCTCATTTTGGCAATTTCCATAAAATGATTCATCCCGGTTCCCCAGAAAAAGGATAATCTTGGAGCGAATTCATCAATTTTCATTCCTGTCGAAAGTCCGGTTCTAATGTATTCTAATCCATCGGCTAGGGTGTAAGCCAGTTCAATATCGGCAGTAGCTCCAGCTTCCTGCATGTGATAGCCTGAAATGGAAATCGAATGGAATTTCGGCATTTTTTTGCTGGTATATTCAAAAATAGCAGCCGTAATTTTCATCGAAGGTTCAGGTGGATAAATATAGGTATTGCGAACCATGAATTCTTTTAGAATATCATTTTGAATAGTTCCCGAAAGTTGTTCAGGTGTAACCCCTTGTTCTTCGGCAGCTACGATATAAAATGCCATGATGGGTAAAACGGCTCCATTCATGGTCATCGAAACCGACATTTTATCTAGTGGAATTTGGTCAAAAAGTATTTTAAAATCTTCAACAGTATCAATAGCAACGCCGGCTTTTCCAACATCGCCTTGTACACGTTCATGATCTGAATCGTAACCGCGATGTGTGGGCAAATCAAAAGCAATCGAAAGTCCGCCTTGTCCTGCGTGAATGTTTTTTCGATAAAAATGATTACTTTCTTCAGCCGTTGAAAAACCCGAATATTGACGAATAGTCCACGGTTTTTGAACATACATGGTGGTATGTGGTCCTCGCAAATAAGGCGGAAATCCTGCAGCAAAATCCAGATGTTCTAAATTTTCAATATCTTTCTCGGAATAATTTTGCTTGAGTTCAATTCCTTCTGCGGTAACAAAAATTTTAGCATTCGTTTTTTCTTTTGCATAAGAATCCTCTAAGCTATTAGTAGCTTTCGATTTTTGATTGTCGAGTTGAATATGTCTGAGGTCTTTTCGAATCATTTTTTTGGGATGCTTTTTGCAATTTATTTTGGATACTTCATCATTGTTCTGAAGCCAGTCGTTCCTGTTCTAATTTTTCTGCCAGTCGTTTTTCTATAATTGGTGTAATCAGCGTTTTTCGGGGTTTAATTTTTACAAAAGGATACAATTCAATTTGTTCTTTCATTTTGTCTTTCGGATTCGAATATTTATTGGTTCCAATTAGGATTTCTTTCCCTGAATCAAAAAGTTGTTGTTCCTTATCTGCGCTTTCTTGAATTTTTCTTTTGATAATTCCGTCGTTCAATTGTTTTAAAAAACCGCCATTAGCTTCAATTTCTTTAAACAATGTCAAAGCTTTTTCAGCTAATTGTTGCGTTAGAGTTTCAATATAATAACTGCCATCAGCGGGATTATTTACTTTATCAAAGTAACTTTCGTTCTTTAAAATCAGTAATTGATTTCGGGCTATTCGATCGCCAAATTCATTGCTTTTATGATAAATAGAATCGTAAGCTAAATTAGCAATAGCATCTGCTCCGCCTAGAATTGCCGACATACATTCGGTGGTGGTACGCAACATATTATTGTTGAAATCATACAAGGTTTTGTTCCGTTTTGTAGGCGTTGCCAGAATGTGACAATTGCTGTCATGATAATATTCTTTGGCAATTAATTGAAACAATAATCGAAGTGCTCGCAGTTTTGCAATTTCAAAAAAGTAATTAGTTCCCACTGCAACTTCAAAAACAATTGCCTGATGAATAGTTGGAATTCGGTTTAGATATTCATTGGCATGAGCCAAACTATAAGCAATTTGCTGAACAATATTTGCTCCCGCATTTTGATATAAAGTCAAATTAACGCTTATCAAAGAGCTGTCTCTAGTTGTTTTTGAAAGCAAGCGAAGTGTCTCGAAATTGTCTTTTTCTTTGGTCGAAAACCAATTCCCGTCTTTGGCTAATTGCCCAATAGGATCCAGATTGTAAAATACTCTGGCTTTTTTTTGCTCGACAATCGTATTTGTTTTTGAAATAAAATCAACCGATAGAAATTTTAGATCAAAATAAATTGCCGTATTTTCTAATGGTAGTTTTTCTAGTAATTTGGTAATATCAATTGATTCGTTTTCGATGGTAAATCGTAAACTTTCAGCACCTCGTTTTAAAGAATCTAAGGCTCTTTCTGCTGATTTTTCGACATCGAAGACAAAAATATTTTGGCAAATTTTAAATTCAGAGGCTTTAGTATCAGCAGTATTCGCCTGGCTAAAATCGTCCCGATGATAAAAAGGTTTTACTTTAATATCTTCTGGCGAATTCCAAACTAAGCTTTCGTTATAATCGGCTCCATCAAGTTCAAACTGGATGTTTTGTTTCCATTGTTTTGATGAAACCGGGTCGAAATCTTCGAATAGAGGAGTAGCCATTTTAATTTTATTTTTTGAAGCTTCGCTTCTTTTTTACTGCAGCTAACACAGAATGTGTAAAACTTTCCAGAAAGTTAGTGAATTATTATTGCTTTTCGATAGTGTCGCCTTCAAATTCGATGATATAAATATCCTCGCTATCTTTTTTCATATAATATTTTTCACGTGCATATTTTTCTACCTGTAGCGGATTTTTAAGCTGCTTGATTTGGGCTTCGTCTTTTTTAATTTCTTCCTGATAATAGGTTTTATTATCTTCCAATTCTCCAATCTGATTGTCTAAAACACGATGATCAAAATAGGAATAATTATCTAAAAATAACATCCAGATTACAAAAAATAATAGCGACCAGATGTATTTATTACTTAAAAATTTAAACCAGGATTTATCTTTATATGGGTTTTTCATTTGTTGTTTTGTGTCTAGTTAAACTAAAAGAGAAAATTTTAGTTTTTCGAATCTAAAATTACAATAAAATTATAGAATTCGTTGGTTAATTACGGTGCGAACAATGTCAATTGCTACGGTATTGTACTTATCATTTGGGATGATAATATCAGCAAAAGCTTTAGTTGGTTCAATAAATTGTTCGTGCATGGGTTTTAAAGTTTTTTGATAGCGGTTGAGTACTTCTTCCATATCACGACCACGTTCGGCAATGTCTCTTTTTATTCTACGAATCAATCTTTCATCAGAATCGGCGTGAACATAAATTTTAATATCAAATAAATCTCTTAGTTCAGGATTTGCCAAAATCAAAATTCCCTCAACAATTACTACTTTTCTGGGATGTGTAATTATTGTATCTTCTGTTCGATTATGAGTTACAAATGAATAAACAGGCTGATGAATTATTTTACCTTTTTTAAGGTCTTTTAAGTGATCTACTAATAATTCGAAATCAATGGCTTTGGGATGATCAAAATTGATTAATGCACGTTCGTCATAACTAAGATTATTGGTCATTTTATAATAAGAATCCTGAGAAATAACGCCTACTTCGGCATCATGTAATTCTTTAATTATTTGATGTACCACCGTTGTTTTTCCACTTCCTGTTCCGCCTGCAATTCCTATAATGAGCATAAAATGGTTTTGTTGTTGTTATTGAACAAAAATAGGAATTTAATTGTGAGGAGTTTTGTGTTTTGAGAGGAAATGTTGAAGGGTTTTCAATAGTTTTTTATGTTGTAGCTCCGCAAAGTCTTTGACTTTGAGGAAGTGTTAAGCTGTCTGTGACAGCTGTAAAAATAAATCATTAAAATATCGGTTGCAAACCGACAATCACTACCGCAAAGTTGCAAACTTTGCGGAGCTGTAAAGGTTGTTTGGAGGCTATAAATAGTCTCCAATAGTACTAAAATAGGTAGTTATACTACTAAAAAGAGTTCTTAATGGTACCTTAAAAGGTTCTTTTAGTACTTAAAAGAGTCTATAATAGGACTTAAAAAGGTCATTTTTGTACTAAAAAGACCCGTAATGGTAGTTAAAAAGGTTCTTATGGGGGTAAAAAAGTCCCCTTTTGGGTATAAAAAAGCCCCATTAGGACAATGAGGCTAGGTATTGAGGTGTTATTTATTCTTCTTCGCTTTAATCATCATTTCGAGTTGATCCCAAAGTTCTTCGGGAATGGCTTCTAATAAATTGAATTGTCCGGCACCTTTAAGCCATTCGCCACCATCAATAACTACTACTTCGCCATTGATGTAAGCAGAGAAATCAGAAACTAAATAAGCGGCTAAATTGGCTAATTCCTGATGATCGCCCACGCGTTTTAGTGGGACTTTTTTAGCCATATCAAATTTTTCAGAAAGATCTCCGGGAAGTAATCTGTCCCAGGCGCCTTTGGTTGGGAATGGGCCCGGCGCAATGGCATTGGTGCGAATACCATATTTTGCCCATTCTACAGCCAGACTTCGGGTCATGGCGAGAACACCCGCCTTCGCAGTAGCACTTGGAACTACGTAAGCCGAACCCGTCCAGGCATAAGTAGTCACAATATTTAAAACGGTAGCTGAAGTTTGCTTGCTGTCAATCCAGTGTTTTCCAAAAGCCAGCGTACAGTTTTTTGTTCCTTTTAAAACAATATCAATAATGGTGTCAAAAGCATTAGCTGATAAACGCTCGGTAGGAGAAATGAAATTCCCTGCGGCATTGTTGAGTAAAATATCAACTTTGTCAAAAGCTTTTAAAACTTGTTGGAGCATGTTTTCAACTTCTTCGTAGTTGCGAACATCGCATTTTAATGGCAAACAAATCCCAGCAGTTTCCGATTCTAATTCGGCAGCCGTGGTTTTCAATTTCTCTAAATCGCGGGAAGTTATGGCAACTTTCGCGCCTAGTTCCAGAAAATATTTGGTCATCGCTTTTCCCAGTCCGCTGCCGCCACCGGTAACTACAATTACTTTTCCTTTTAAGGCATCGTCTCGTAACATTTTTTGGCTAAAGTTCATTTGTTTATCGTTTTATTGTAAATATACAAAATCAGTCAGAATGTTGCCGGAATTAAAAATTAAGTTTTTTTTTAATATTAAATCCGTCTTAAATTAAAGTAATTGTAGTGTGTTTTATCTTTATGTTTTTATATTTGTTAAAATGCAATAGTCGGTTTTGTAGATAAAATTAGACTTGTATTGAATTCTTTTAAAAAATAAATCTGCACATGACTGATTTTATAAATCACCTAATTCATGAATTTGAATTACCATTAGGCAATCCGGTATTGGTTTTTTCATTAATATTATTCATCATATTATTATCTCCTATACTTTTAAAAAGACTGAATATTCCCGGGATTATTGGTTTAATTATTTCAGGAGTTGTTATTGGACCTCATGGATTGAATATCCTTGAAAAAAACTCAGCTATTGATCTGTTTTCGACTATTGGTTTGCTGTATATTATGTTTATTGCTGGTTTAGAACTCGATATGAATGAGTTTAAAGCGCATAAAAATAAGAGTCTTTTGTTTGGTTTTGTAACCTTCTTTTTTCCTTTAGTTATTGGTTTTCCGGTATGTTACTATTTTCTGGATTATAATTTTAATGCCAGTTTTTTAACAGCGAGTATGTTTGCGACGCATACATTAGTGGCGTATCCTATTGTAAGTAAACTGGGGGTTTCTAAAAATCAGGCGGTTGCTATTACCATTGGCGGAACAATATTGACTGACACGGCGGTATTGATTATTCTGGCTGTGATTATGGGAAATACTAATGGCAATCTAAATCAGGAATTCTGGTTGCGATTAGGAATTTCTCTGGCAATATTTTCGGCAATTATGTTTTTAATTATTCCCCGAATTGCCAAATGGTTTTTTCGAAAATTAGAAAGCGAAAAACATTCGCATTATATATTTGTTCTGGCAGTAGTGTTTTTTGCAGCTTTTTTAGCTGAAGTAGCAGGAGTAGAGCCTATCATCGGTGCCTTCGTAGCAGGTTTGGCTTTAAACAAATTAATTCCGCATTCCTCAGCATTAATGAACCGAATTGAGTTTATTGGAAATTCATTATTTATTCCGTTTTTCCTGATTAGTGTAGGGATGCTGGTAGATATTCGCGTAATTTTAAACGGAACTACAGCACTTATTGTAGCCGGAACGCTTTCGGTGGTGGCATTGTTAGGAAAATGGGTTGCTGCCTTGATTACACAGTTCATGTTTAAATATTCTACTGTACAAAGACAGCTTATTTTTGGTTTGAGTAGTGCACATGCTGCGGCTACACTTGCAGTAATTTTAGTAGGTTATAAAGCGAATATTCTGGACGAAAATATTTTGAACGGAACTATTATTTTAATTTTGATAACCTGTATTATCGCTTCTTTTGTTACTGAGAAAGCAGCAAAGCGTCTTGTAATTGAGTCAGAAGATGAGAAAATAGATTCGGTTGGATCTGGTGGATTGACAGATGAGCATATTTTACTTCCAATAGCAAATAGTAAGAAGATTGAAAAAATACTGGAATTTTCGATATTGATAAAAGATAAAAAATCGCCTAATCCAATATCGATTCTTTCTGTGGTTTCGAATGATGAAGAAGCTGAATTGAATATTTTAAAAACGAGAAATAAGTTAGAAGAATTTGTAAAACAAGGATCGGCAACGGAGACAAAAGTAAATGTAATCACAACGATTGATCATAATATTACCAGCGGAGTAACACGTATTTCGAGAGAAATTATGGCAAATATTGTGGTGTTGGGCTGGCCTTCGCGTACAGGATTACTAGATAAATTAGTTGGCGAAAAAACCGAAAGTATTTTGAGTAATACTGATAAAACGGTTTTTATTTGTGATTTGGTTAAGCCTTTAGTGCTTCACAAAAGAATTTTTGTTGCAGTTCCGCCACTTGCAGAACATGAAAATGGTTTTGATTTGTGGATTATCAAAATTGCTAAACTGGCACAAGAATTAAGTATTCCTTTGTGTCTAAATTGTAATGAAATGACCCAAAAAGCAGTTGAAAAGTTTTTAGAAAGAGCAAGATTGTCTCTTAATATGACGATGCCTCTTTTTGATGATTGGGACGACTTTTTAGTATTGTCAAGAAAGGTTAATGATGATGATTTATTTGTACTTATTTCAGCCAGAAAAGGTTCTGCTTCTTACATGAATGTACTTGAAAAGCTACCTTCGAAATTGCAGAAATATTTTAAAGAGAATAGTAAGTTGATTATTTATCCTCAGCAATTTGATAATAGTTATATCACACAGCGTTATGAAGATATTTCGTCAGAGCCTTTGAACATTGGTATTGAAACCATTCAAAAAATCGGAAAAGATATCGGAAGTATTTTTAAATAGATTTTAGATTTTGCATAATCTTCTGGCAGCTTCTTCCAGAGTTGTATTGTCTTTTGCAAAACAAAATCGGATTAAATGTAAATCTTTGCCATTTTCGTAAAAATTAGAAATCGGAATGGCAGCAACGCCGTGTTCAGTGATTAAACGTTTGCAGAAATCGACATCATTTTCATTCGAAATTGCTTCGTAACAAACAACCTGAAAATAAGTGCCTTCGCAAGGCAACAATTTGAATCGGCTTTTTGAAAGTAATTGCCTGAAATAATCCCTTTTTTGCTGATAGAAATCGCTGATTTTGTCAACTGAAGTTTCTTCTAAATAAGCGCTGATAGCAGCCTGTGCTACGCTATTGACACTAAAAACCAGAAATTGATGTACTTTTTTAATTTCCATCATCAAATGTTCGGGAGCAACTAAATAGCCGATTTTCCAACCAGTAATATGAAATGTTTTTCCAAAAGAAGAAACAACTATTGCCCGATTGCGAAGTAATTCGCGGGTATGAACCGAAATATGTTTTTGTTCGAAAGTAATGTATTCATAAACTTCGTCAGAAAGTAAAATAATTTTTGGATACTTTTCGAGTAGTTTTTCTAGAGCTTCAAAATCTGTTTCGGTCAAAATTTTCCCCGTTGGATTATGCGGATTATTGATGATAATCATCTTAGTTTTTTCTGAACAAGTCGCTTCGATGGTTTCCCAATTTGGAGTGTAATCATTGTTTAAAGGAACTCGAACTGGTTTTGCGTTGCACAATAAAACCGGTGCTTCGTAGCAATCGTAACTTGGATCTAAAATAAGTACTTCATCATTATTTTCGACCAAAGCCTGGATAGCGGTAAAAATCCCCTGAGTAGCACCGGTAGTTACCAGAATTTCAGTTTCGGGCAGAATATTTCTTTGGTACGAATCTTTAACTAATAACGCAATTTTCGATAAGAGCGGAGGATAACCCGCCATCGGCGTATATTGATGGATGTCTTCCTGTGCCAATTTTGAAACAATTGCTGTCAGTTTTTCATCAACAGCAAAGTTAGGGAAGCCTTGTGACAAATTGATAGCATTGTGTTCGGCAGCCATTTTTGACATGACGGTAAAAATGCTTGTGCTGATATTGGGAAGTTTCGACATGTTTTACTTTTTAAAAGGCTAAAAGTAAGGAAAGAACTTGAGTTGGAAAATAGTTTTTTTAAATGTGATATTTGAGGATTTATAAAATAATTATTTTTTTTGTAATGTCAATTTCTGCTTTTCCTCCATATCTAAATTTTACAATGACTTTGTTTTCATTACTTTTATTAATTATTACTCCCTTATTTATTGGTAATCCAAGGAATTCGAAAGGAACTTTTGTTTTTGAATTATCAACAATGATGTAAAGCATATAAACATTCCAACCAAAATTTTTAATTCCAAATTGTTTTGCATTAATTTTGAATTTATCAATGAATTCATTAACAATTTCCATTTTTATGTTTTGCCCTTTTGTTGGATTATATGGATCCCAAAAATGATTGATGATTTTTAACTTTTCTTCTTTAGAGAATGTTTTCCATTTTATTAGATCATATTCAAAGTCTTTATCAATCATTTCTATTTACTTCTAAAATTTATGTATAATAAAAATAGTAGGACGTTTGTGTAAATCGATTGTTTCTTTTTTCCAGGCTGAAATTTTCTTGGTTTTAATGTATTCGGTTGGTAGTGTAATATCACAAGCAATACATAAATGTGTTTCGGGATGAAGAATCTGGATTAAATCTTCCAATAATTTATTGTTACGATACGGTGTTTCTATAAAAATTTGGGATTGATTTTTTTCGAAAGAAATTCGTTCTAAACTTTTGAAACTCGCTCTTTTTTCATCTTTTTCGATAGGTAAATAACCGTGAAAAGTAAAACTTTGTCCGTTCATTCCTGAAGCCATAATAGCTAATAAAATAGAAGAAGGACCAACAAGCGGAATAACCTGAATGCCCTTTTCGTGAGCTAGTTTTACAATTACTGCACCAGGATCAGCAACGCCAGGGCAACCGGCTTCACTCATTAGGCCTACATTTTTTCCTTCCAATAAAGGTTTTATGAAATCGAGATACTCTCTGGTTTCGGTATGTTTGTTTAATGCAAAAAGCACTAAATCTGATTGTTTTTTTTCAGGAAGAACTGCTTTGATTGATTTTCGGGCAGTTTTTTCGTTTTCTACAATATAATAATCAATAAGTTCAATCGCTCTTTTTATGGTTTGCGGTAAAACATCCATTGGGTCACAATCGCCCATTGTGGTAGGGATTAAATAGAGTTTTCCTAAAGTAGCGTTTGATTTCATTGGGATGAATTTTATAAGTAAAATAGAGAAGTTTAGCTGTGCTTGGCTTTTAGTTTTTCGGCGATGTTTTCACAGGCTTCATCAAGCATTTGGTAAACCATTTCAAAACCATTAGAAATTCCGTAATAAGGGTCGGGGACATCTACATTTTCGTTAGGATACAATTCGTCAAGAATCATTTTGACTTTTGCTTTTTGAGTTGCATCTTTAGTTAAACTGATGATATCAGTATAATTTGAATAATCCATTACATAGATATAGTCAAAATTGTCGAAGTCAGCTATGCAAAACTGTCTTCCTTTTTGTTTCGAAATATCTAGCTGGTATTTTTTTGCAACAGTAATAGAACGTGAATCGGGCTGACGACCAATATGCCAGGAACCTGTTCCTGCAGAATCTACGATGAATTTATCTTTAGGTAATTTAGATGCTAAAATTCCTTCTGCCAAAGGAGATCGGCAAATGTTGCCTAAACAAACCATTAAAATCTTTACAGGCATGATGCTTTTATAGCGTTAGTTTCTTGTGAATGTCTTCGACAAATTTTTTGAATTGTTTGTCGGTCGCTACCAGATTGTCTACCGTTTTACATGCGTGTAACACTGTTGCGTGATCACGATCACCTATTTGAGAACCAATGTTTGCTAAAGAAGATTTAGTGAATTTCTTTGCAAAAAACATAGCTAACTGTCTCGCCTGAACTACGTGTCTTTTTCTTGTTTTTGATTGTAATGTTTCTACATCCAACTGGAAATAGTCGGATACGATTTTTTGGATATAATCGATAGAAATTTCGCGTTTTACATTCTTGACAAATTTTTCTACAACGCTTTTTGCCAGTTCGATAGTAACTTCTTTTTTGTTGAAAGAAGACTGTGCAATCAATGAAATAATAGCGCCTTCAAGTTCACGAACATTTGATTTAATGTTGCGGGCAACGTATTCGATAATTTCGTCTGGCATTTCAACACCATCGCGGTACAAAATGTTTTTCAGGATTGAAATTCTTGTTTCGTAATCCGGTTGATGTAATTCAGCTGATAATCCCCATTTGAAACGAGATAGTAAGCGTTGCTCAATATCCTGCATGTCAACTGGAGCTTTGTCGGAAGTCAGGATTACCTGTTTTCCGTTTTGGTGCAAATAGTTAAAGATGTGGAAAAATACATCTTGCGTACCTGATTTTCCAGATAAGAATTGCACATCATCAATGATTAGTACATCGATTAACTGGTAGAAGTGAATAAAATCATTTCTATTATTTTTCTTGACAGAGTCAATATATTGTTGGGTGAAAATTTCGGCAGAAATATATAAAACCGTTTTTTCAGGGTATTTGTCTTTAATTTCAACACCAATAGCGTGCGCTAAATGTGTTTTTCCTAATCCAACTCCTCCAAAAATCAATAAAGGGTTAAATGAAGTTCCGCCTGGTTTATTGGCAACAGCCATACCAGCCGAACGCGCTAAACGGTTAGAATCTCCTTCAAGGAAATTGTCAAAACTATAATTAGCATTTAATTGCGATTCAATTTTTAAATTTCTGATTCCGGGAATTACAAAAGGATTTTTTAATTCAGGATCCAGATTTTTTAAAGGAGCATCAACATTTTGCGGTTTCATAGGAGACCTGTTAGCACTTGGCAATTGTTCCGTAAACGGTTGTTTGTTGCCATAAGTGTTCTCCATTTTAATTTTATAGAGTAACTTTGCGTTTTTACCAAGTTCTTTAGTCAGGGCAACTTTTAATAATTTAACATAGTGTTCTTCTAACCATTCGTAGAAAAATTTACTAGGAACCTGAATATATAATGCGTTATCGGTAAGTTCAACTGACTTGATTGGCTCAAACCAAGTTTTGTAGGCTTGGTCTTGAATATTGTCTTTTATAAAAGACAAACAGTTATCCCATACTGATTGAGCAGTTTTGTTCATAAATTCTGTTAAATTATTATATTTTTTATTCTGTTTTCTGAAGTAAATAATATCGCGTAGGATGTTATTTCTTGGGGTAACAAATATGTGAACAATTTTCGTTAAAAAAAAATAAATAGGGGTTGATTTTGAAGAAATATTGTTGTAAGTAAGAAGAAAATGATTTCAAATTAATATATAAAAAAAATAAAATTTAAAATGAAAATATACGAGTTTAATGTGCGGGTTAGATATTCAGAAACTGATCAGATGGGAGTAGTTTATCATGGAAATTATGCACAGTATTTTGAAATGGGACGCGTGGAATGGCTTAGAAACATTGGGATTTCGTATAAATGGATGGAAGAAAACGGAGTTATGCTTCCCGTAGTTTCATTAACAACAAATTTTAAAAAACCAGCCCGATATGACGATTTATTAACGGTAAAAACTATTTTTAAAAGTCAGACTTCGGCGAAGATTGAATTTGATTATGAGATTTACAATGAACAAAATGAGTTATTAACAATTGGGAACTCAATTTTGGTTTTTGTGAACATGAAAACAGGTCGTCCGATGGCTGCTCCGGACTATGTCAAAACGAAGCTTTTACGAATATAAAAATCTACTCAAAAAGATATTGATTATTCTTTAATTTTTATCTCAATTTCATAAAGAGAATTAAAAATGTCGAGCACTTGTTCGGCATTTTTTTTTCGGGTTTTGATTTCGATTTCGCAGCTCATTTCCATTTTTTGATTCACAACATCCAGATTTTTTTCTTTGATGATGCGCATGACTTTATTCATGTTTTTGTAATCAAAAGAAATTAAATAATGAATATCGATGGTTTTTTCGACGATTGTGCAATTCTCCAATGTAATTTGAGCCGCGGTTTTATAAGCTGTAATTAATCCGCCTACACCTAATTTAGTGCCGCCAAATATTCGAACAATCACAACAAGTGTATTGGTAACCGAAAAAGACTGAATTTGACCATAAATAGGCATTCCTGCACTATTGCTGGGTTCACCGTCATCGTTAGCTCTGTAACTTATTTTTTCGGAGCCTAACTGGTAAGCGTAACAATAATGACAGGCAGTAGGATGTTTTTTTCTTAAAACATCAATTATGGGTTTGACTTCTTCCTCAGAAATAATAGGAAAGGCATAGCCAAAGAATTTACTTCCTTTTTCTTTAAATAAAATTTCTTCCGAAGGAAAAGCAATGGTGTTATAGGTGTCTTTCATTAGCAATGGCAATGGCAAAAATCAATATCAATTTCAATCAAAAAATCAATGTCAAAAATATAAGCTTGATATTGTCATTGCTATTGATTTTTGAAATTACTATTAAAGAATATTTTTGCTTAATAAATCAGTGATATCTTCTTTTCCTACCTGAAGATTCCAAACCTGAATTCCTAGTGTTTGCGCCGCATCCGTGTTTTCTTTTTTATCGTCAACAAATAAGGTTTCGCTTGCTTGCAAAGCATGATTGTTTAAAAGGGTGCGATAAATTTCGGTATCAGGTTTACGCATTCCCATTTCGAATGAAAAATACACTTTGTCAAAACATTCGCAAAAAGCTTTGTAAAAAGTTGGTCCAACAGTTTCTTTAAAAGTGTCGATATGAATAGAATCCGTATTGCTTAATAAAAATAAACGGTATTTTTTAGAAAGTTCTTGAAGAAACTCTAATCGGTACAAAGGGAAATCGGCTAAGATGGCATTCCATGCTTTTAGAATTTCGTCTAAACTGGCATTAGGTAGTTGTTTTTGAAATCCGGCTAAGAATTCTTCTCTTGAAATATGCCCTTTTTCAAATTGAAAATTCAATTGGTCTAAATCTTCATTCCATTCTTTTAGACCTAAGTTTTTAAGTCCGTCAATAGTCGCTTTTTTATCTAAATTGATAAAAATATCTCCAAAATCAAAAATGATAGTATTAATCATGGTTGGTGAAAATTAAAAGCTCATCGTTTATAATGCGCTGTTTTTTAGTTACTTTTTCTAGTATTTCCGGGGCTTTTATCCCCTTTTTAAAGATAGTTTTGCCTTTAAAAATTCGGGCTTCGTCCCAAAGATTCTCATCAATAAAAGTTTGTATAGTTTGGCGTCCGCCTTCAATAATTACAGACTGAATTTGGTGTTGAAATAAGATTTCTAAAACCTGATGAGCTATGTTTTTTTCGAAATTGATTTTTTCGAAAATAATATTTTCCTGATTCGAATTCGTATCTGATTCGTTAAAAACAATGGTTTTGATTTGATTGTCGAGCAGATAATTTTCCTTTGGAATCCGATTTTTTCGGTCTAAAACGACTCTTACCGGATGTGTTCCTGTCCAATCTCTTACATCTAATTTTGGATTATCATCTACAGCTGTTTGTGTGCCAACCAGAATTGCTTTTTCTTCACTACGCCATTTATGAACCAGTTGTCTCGAATATTGATTTGTAATCCAGACTGGTTTTTGTTCATTTCTGATTGCTGGAGCAATAAAACCATCCTGACTTTCAGCCCATTTTAGGATTGCGTAAGGACGTTTTTTTTGATGAAAAGTAAAAAAGCGTTTGTTAAGCTCGTTGCATTCATTTTCGAGAACGCCAACGATTACATTTATTCCGGCTTCTAATAGTTTTTTAATCCCATTTCCAGCCACTTTTTCGTTAGGATCTACAGTTCCAATAACGACATTAGGGATTTTATTTCGAATAATCAAATCGCAACAAGGCGGTGTTTTTCCAAAATGACTGCAAGGTTCTAAACTCACATAAATTGTTGCTTTTTCTAATAAATATTTGTCTTTAACTGAATTTACGGCATTTACTTCGGCATGTGGTTCGCCCGCTTTTTTGTGCCAGCCTTCGCCAATAATTTTATCTTCATAAACAATTACGCTGCCTACCATCGGGTTAGGATAAGTGGTTCCTAAACCGTTTTGGGCTAGTTGAATGCAGCGTTGCAGGTATTTTTCATGTATATTCACGGTGCAAAAATAGTTATTTTTGAGTTTATGATTAAGTTTTAAAACCACTAAAAATAACGATAAACTATTGCTATTTTTGCTTTTTTAATTTATAGCTTTTACAATTCACGATGCAAATCAAACAATACAGGACTCAATTTATTCAAACACTTTCAGCTATTTATGACGAAGGTGAAGCCGAAAGTTTTTTTTATTTGATATTAGAAGAAAAAAAGCAATTACGCAGAATTGATTTGGCCTTGCAACCTGATTTGGTTTTTTCGGAAGAAGAAATTGAGGTTTGGAATACCATTCTCGAACAGTTAAAATTAGAGATTCCTGTTCAGTATTTGCTTGGTAAAACCCATTTTTATGGTTTGGAATTTGAAGTTAACGAAAATGTTTTGATTCCAAGGCCGGAAACTGAAGAACTTGTTGATTGGATTATTGAAAGTCAGCAATCAGAAGTCAGCAATCAGAAGTTGAGAATTCTGGATATTGGGACGGGAAGTGGTTGTATTGCGATTTCATTGGCTAAAAATCTTCCCAATGCTACAGTTTTCGCGATTGATGTTTCGGAAAAAGCTTTGGCTACAGCCAAAAAAAATGCAAAAAATAATCAGGTTAAAGTAAATTTTATTCATAAAAATATTCTTGAAACAATTGATTTAGAACAAGAATTTGATATTATTGTTTCTAATCCGCCTTATGTTCGAAATTTAGAAAAGCAGGAAATCAAGAAAAATGTTTTAGACAACGAACCGCATTTAGCGCTTTTTGTTGAAGATAATAATGCGTTGGTGTTTTATCGAAAAATTGCAGAATTAGCTCAAGAAAATTTAAGCTCAAATGGACAATTGTTTTTTGAGATCAATCAATATCTTGGAAAAGAAATGATAGTATTACTCGAAAAAATGAATTTCAAAAATATTGAGTTAAGGAAAGATATTTACGGGAATGATCGAATGACGAGGGCTGGTGTTTAGTAAATAATTGTCTGTTTTCTTTTTTTCTTTTCAACGGATTAAAATCCGTTGCTACAATATAAATCGTTTCTCCAGAAGTTAGAGCCATAGGCTCGGATTGTTTTGTAAGGCTGGACTTTAGTCCAGTTGAACTAATGCTTACTCATAACGTAATGCTTCAATAGGATCTAGCATAGCAGCTTTGATCGCAGGGTATAAACCTGAAACAATAGCAACCATAAAACTGGTTAAGAAAGCCGCCATAATAGCGGTCCAGGGAATGACAAATGCAAAACTCAACGCAGTGGCGATTCCGTAACCAATTAATATTCCGAAAATAATTCCGGCTAAACCGCCTAATTGACCAATCAATAGCGTTTCTATAAAAAACTGAATGGCAACGGTAGAACGTTTAGCACCCAATGCTTTTCGTACGCCAATTTCGCGGGTACGTTCGGTAACCGAAACAATCATAATATTCATCAGAGCAATCGAAGAACCGAGAATAGTAATAATACCAATTACCCAAGATGCCCAGCCTAAATATTGTGTAATGCTTAGAATTCGATTAATCAAATCATCACTTCTGCTTACTCCAAAATTATTTTCTTTTACTGGTATTAATTTTCGAATACTACGCATCGTGCTGATTGCGTTATCTGTAGCCTGATCCAGAAATTCTTTGTTGTTAACCATTACACTCAGGTTGTAATTGATATTAGGTGCTGTAAAAAGTGAGCGGGCTACCTGAATAGGAATCAAAACTCTTAAATCCTGGCTGTTGCCAAAAGTAGAACCTTTCTCTTTTAAAACACCAATAACTTTAAATCGCGCGCCACGAATAGAAATGGTTTTGTTAATAGGATTGACATCTTTTAATAATCCTTTTTCGAAATCAGAACCTACTACACAAACATAATTGTTGTTACTAATATCGAAATTGTTGAAATTTCGACCAGAACTCGTTTCAAGTCCGGAATTTGTCACAAAATATTCATCAACACCTAAAACTGAAATTTCAGGATCGGTTTTTTGAGCTTCAAATTTTACTTCGGCAGTAGAAGTGGCTTTAAACGAAAGGGATGTTTGCGAAAGCGGATAATCGTAATTATTTTTAAAAGCTACAGCTTCCGGGTAGGAAATAATTGGATTGATAATTTCGCGTTCGTCGCCACCTTGTCTTTTTGTGGTGTTTTCGTAGCGATTAATATTGAAAGTGTTGGCTCCCATCGAAGCAAAATCAGAAGAAATGGTGTTCTCTAAGGCCGAAACTACCGTAAGAATCCCTACAAGAGCGGTGATACCAATAGCGATAATTAATATGGTAAGTGTGGTTCTTAAAATTTGGGTTTTAATCGAGCCCAAAGCTATGGTTATATTTTCTTTTAATAGATTGCTCATTGTACTAGTTTGATACGAAAATACAATTTTTGACAGAAGTTTGTTTTCTAGGCGAGTTATTTATTTTAAAAATAAGATATTTGCAGTCGAAAACAGAAATTAGAGGTTAAAATTTAGAAGTAGAAGTGCTGAGATATTTTAACTTCTAACTTCTAACCTCTAACTTCTAACTTTTAAAAATGGCATCAAAACCAAGTATTCCTAAAGGAACAAGAGATTTTTCACCTGCTGAGGTGGCTAAACGTCAATATATTATCCAGACTATAAAAAATAATTTTGAGAAATTTGGTTTTCAACCGATAGAAACACCTTCGTTTGAAAATTCAGAAACTTTGATGGGGAAATATGGAGAAGAAGGCGACCGCTTGATTTTTAAAATTTTGAATTCCGGAGATTATTTGGCTAAAGCTAATGGAACTCATTTAGAGGCAAAAGACAGTACAAAATTAACATCAAGTATTTCTGAGAAAGCTTTGCGTTATGATTTGACAGTGCCTTTTGCAAGATATGTGGTGCAACACCAAAACGAAATTGAATTTCCGTTTAAAAGATATCAAATTCAACCGGTTTGGCGTGCTGACAGACCGCAAAAAGGACGTTTTAGAGAGTTTTTTCAATGTGATGCCGATGTGGTGGGTTCAAAATCATTGTGGCAGGAAGTAGAATTGGTACAATTGTATGATACGGTTTTTACTTCATTAGGTTTAAACGGAGTAACTGTTAAAATCAATAACCGAAAAATTTTATCCGGAATTGCTGAGGTGATTGGGGCTTCGGATAAGCTGATTGATTTTACGGTAGCTTTAGATAAGCTGGATAAAATAGGTGAAGACGGTGTAAAAAAAGAAATGATTGAAAAAGGAATTTCGGAGGAAGCGATTGTAAAAGTGCAGCCTTTGTTTAATTTCACCGGAAGTATTTCTGAAAAAATCCAAAAATTAGCACAACTTTTAACAACTTCAGAAGAAGGATTAAAAGGAGTGGAAGAACTGCGTTTTATTTGTGATAATGTGACTAATTTAGGATTGACAACTGCAATTCTGGATTTAGATGTGACTTTGGCACGTGGTTTAAATTATTACACAGGAGCTATTTTTGAAGTGGCTGCGCCAAAAGGAGTTGCTATGGGTTCTATCGGTGGTGGTGGAAGATATGATGATTTAACCGGGATTTTTGGTTTGAAAAATATGAGTGGTGTTGGGATCTCTTTTGGATTGGATCGTATTTATTTGGTTATCGAAGAATTAGGTTTGTTTCCGGAAACCGTTACGGCAAGTTCAAAAGCCTTATTTATAAATTATGGAGATCAGGAAGCGTTTTATGCTTTGCAGGCTATTAAAAAATTGCGCTCTGAAGGTATAAAAGTCGAATTGTATCCTGATAATGCTAAAGTAGGAAAGCAATTTCAGCACGCTGATAAACGAAATATTCCTTTTGCAGTAATTGTAGGAGGAGAAGAAATGAGTTCGAATAGCTATTCACTTAAGAATTTGATTTCAGGAGAACAAATAATATTAGATTTTGAAGGATTGAAAAACGCATTGATTTAATGTTATTTCTTATCGAATAACTACAAAAAAAGCTTTGTCTGCAGACAAAGCTTTTTTTAGTATTAGTAATCGCGAATTAATAATTGTTTTGGAATCAACTGTAATTTTCGGTTTTGTTTCAAATTGAAAATCAGAGATTGATTATAACCTAAACGCAAACATATACAATCTATTTGTATTATGTCTTAAAAATTTATTAAAATTTTAATTTTAACATGAAAAAAAATTAAATTAAGAAAAAACCGGCTATAAAAATAACTATTAGTGAAAAGAGTGACAATTTGACATTTGGTCAGCTTTGGCAGTACTTTTGCTATCCAAAGGAAAGTGTAAAAATGAAGTTTAAGAATATTTTTAAAAATAAGGGAAATATGAGTACTGAGAATACAGAAATCGATAAGGAAATGGATGAGGTAACAATGGAGAATACAGCAAGCCAGGAGCCAGCAGTTACTGAGGAGTTAAGCGTTGAAGAGCAATTGACAAAAGACTTAGCAGATGAAAAAGACAAACATTTACGATTATTTGCTGAATTTGAAAACTATAAAAGAAGAACTTCAAAAGAGCGTATCGAGTTATTCAAAACAGCTAATCAGGAAGTTTTATTAGCAATGTTACCTGTTTTGGATGATTTTGACAGAGCTTTAGTTGAGATTGCTAAGTCAGGAGATGAAACTTTGACAAAAGGTGTAGAATTAATTTTTGAAAAACTTAAAAATACTTTAGATTCTAAAGGTTTAGAATTAGTTGATGTGAAAATTGGTGATGCTTTTAATGCTGATTTTGCAGAAGCAATTACACAAATTCCAGCTCCATCACCTAAATTGAAAGGGAAAATAGTAGATGTTCTTGAAAAAGGATACAAACTAGGGGATAAAATTATTCGTTACCCAAAAGTAGTTATTGGACAATAAATTTAGGGTAGAAATGCACTTGGTTGCATTTTATAAAAATAAATACAAATGAAAAAAGATTTTTACGAAATATTAGGTGTTTCTAAAAATGCTGATGCTGCGGCGATAAAGAAAGCCTACAGAAAAAAAGCTATTGAGTTTCACCCTGACAAAAATCCCGGAGACAAATCGGCAGAAGAAAAGTTCAAGGAAGCGGCAGAAGCTTATGAAGTTTTAGGTGATGCTGACAAAAAAGCAAAATACGACCAATATGGACATCAGGCTTTTGATGGTTCCGGCGGATTTGGCGGAGGTCATGGCGGTATGAACATGGATGATATCTTCAGTCAGTTTGGTGATATCTTTGGTGGCGGTTTCGGCGGATTTGGCGGAGGCGGAAGCCGAGGCGGTGTTCGTCGTGCTAAAGGAAGTAATTTACGTATCAAAGTAAAATTAACTTTGGAAGAAATTGCTAATGGTGTTGAAAAGAAAGTAAAGGTAAAACGTAAAGTTCAGGCTCCCGGAGTTACTTACAAAACGTGTTCGACTTGTAATGGTCAGGGACAGGTAATGCGAGTGACTAATACTATTTTGGGAAGAATGCAATCAGCTACAACTTGTCCTGCTTGTGGAGGTTCTGGTCAGACTTTAGATAAAAAACCAGCTAACGCTGATGCTCAGGGAATGATTGTAGAAGACGAAACGGTTTCTATTAAAATTCCGGCAGGTGTTGTAGATGGTATGCAATTAAAAGTTGCTAACAAAGGAAACGATGCGCCTGGAAATTCTATTCCCGGAGATTTAATTGTAGCTATCGAAGAGTTAGAACACGAATTCCTGAAACGTGAAGGCGAAAATTTACACTATGATTTATATGTAAGTTTCCCAGAGGCAGTTTTAGGGGTTTCTAAAGATATTGAAGCTATTAATGGTAAAGTAAGAATTAAACTGGAAGAAGGAATTCAGTCAGGAAAAATTCTTCGATTAAAAGGAAAAGGTATTCCAAGTATCAACGGATATGGAAACGGAGATTTGTTAGTGCATGTGAATGTTTGGACTCCAAAAACATTAAATAAAGAGCAAAAACAATTTTTCGAGAAAAATTTAGAAGATGATAACTTTTTGCCAAATCCTGAAAAATCAGATAAATCATTTTTTGAGAAAGTAAAAGATATGTTTTCTTAAGCTTTTTTAATCGAAAAACAGGATAGAAAAAACCCATCGCATGAAAATGAAGATGGGTTTTTTTATGAAACAATTTTAATCTATTTAGATAGTAATTATTTACTTTTACAACCGCAAGGTCAAAATGACCTAATTGAAGAAGCAAATTCAAAAAATCAGCATGAATACCTTATTAGAAGTCAATAAAGTAGTAAAGCAATACGGAAACCACGTAGCGCTTAACGAAGTATCTTTGTCTGTTCCTAAAGGCAGTATTTACGGACTTTTAGGTCCTAATGGCGCCGGAAAAACATCTCTTATCCGAATTATAAACCAAATTACACTTCCTGATAGCGGCCAAATTATTTTGGATGGCGAAAAATTACAGCCTAAACACGTGCAATATATAGGTTATCTTCCTGAAGAAAGAGGTTTGTATCAAAGTATGAAAGTGGGAGAGCAATGCTTGTATTTGGCACAAATGAAAGGTTTGTCTAAGGCTGAAGCCAAAAAACAATTGGATTACTGGTTTGATCGATTAGGAATTCAAGGCTGGTGGAATAAGAAAATTCAGGAACTTTCTAAAGGAATGGCACAAAAAATTCAGTTTGTAGTCTGTGTATTACATAAACCTAAATTGCTGATTTTTGACGAACCTTTCTCAGGTTTTGATCCCGTAAATGCCAATGTGATTAAAGACGAAATTCTGGCTTTGAAAGAAGAAGGAGCGACTATCATTTTTTCGACTCATCGCATGGAAAGTGTCGAAGAATTATGTGATCATATTGCTTTGATTCATAAATCGAATAAATTGATCGAAGGAAAATTAGAAGAAGTTAAAAGACAACATAAAACCAATAGTTTTGAAGTGGGAATTTTAACTGATAATGTAGAAGGCCTGATGTATGACATTACACAAAAATTCACCGTTAGTCCGGCAAATTTTAAATCCTTAAATAAAGATTTAAAATTGGAAATTCAAATAGGAAATGCACTTCCTAACGAATTATTGAATTTAATAACACAACGCGGACAAGTCACTCATTTTGTAGAAAAAATTCCGAGTGTGCATGATATTTTTATCAAAACAGTAACAGCAAAGCAATAACCAATATTAAAAATTCCAAATCCCAATACTCATTGGAATTTGGAATTTGAGATTTGAATATTTTAAATATGAGCATAATATCATTAATTATAAAAAGAGAATTTTTTGCCAAGGTGCGCAACAAATCTTTTATTGTAATGACCTTTTTAAGTCCGCTGTTATTTGTGGGAATAGCAGTAATTGTGGGCTATTTAAGTTCAATGAAAGCCGATGTAAAACGAGTAGCTATCCATGACGAAACAGGATTGTTTGCTACGGGATTTTTAGCTCAAAATTCTGAGGACAGTGATTATAAATATTACGATTTTTCTCAAATAGACAATCAGTTTCTAAAAGACAGTATTACTAATAATGGTTACGAAGGTATTTTAGTAATTCCTAAAACAAATGAAATTACTGATTTAGAAAACAAAATCGAATTTATTTCTAATGGAAGTCCGAGCATTTCTTTTATCGAAAATGCCCAGGATATTATTGCTGAAAAGTTGACCAAAATCAATCTTGAAAATGCGCATTTAGATACTTTGGCAATAAAAAAAGCGCAGGCTCATGTCAATATCAATATTGCAAAAACTTCGGGAGAGCAAGGTTTAAAAGGATTGAACGAAGCTAAAATTGCTATAGGAGGTGCTTTTGGTTACTTAATCATGATGTTCATTATTATTTATGGAAATATGGTAATGCGATCAGTAATTGAAGAAAAGACAAATCGTATTATCGAAATTATTATTTCTTCGGTAAAACCTTTTCAGTTAATGATTGGCAAAATTATTGGTACATCATTAGCAGGAATTTTACAATTCACTATTTGGGTAGTTATTGGACTTTCGCTGTTGTTTGCTGCTTCGGCATTTTTTGGAGTAAATGTTGGTTCACCTGCGTTAATTGAGCATTCGCCAACAGAATTTACAGGAACGGCACAATTATTTATTAAAGAATTATGGAATTTACCTATTGCCAGTATTTTGATTGGTTTTGTGGTATATTTTATTGGCGGATATTTTTTATATAGTTCATTTTATGCCGCAATTGGTGCCGCTGTCGATAATCAAACCGATTCGCAGCAGTTTCTTTTGCCGGTAATTATGCCTTTAATGTTGAGTGTTTATGTTGGTTTTTTTAGTGTCGTTAATGATCCTAACAGTACGATTGCAGTTGCTTTTTCGTTGTTTCCATTAACTTCACCTATTGTTATGTTAATGCGTATTCCTTTTGGAGTTCCGCTATGGCAAATAGGCGTTTCGATTGCATTATTGTTCGGAACATTTTTATTAGTAGTTTGGTTTGCTGCTAAAATATACCGCATCGGAATATTAATGTATGGTAAAAAACCAAGCTGGAAAGAATTATACCGTTGGTTAAAATATTAATTTTTTTTGAAGCTAAGGCTCTAAGATACTGAGATACTAAGATTTTTTAGTTCCTTAGTAGAAAAGACTCAGTACCTTAGCAACTTTGAATCTCAGAAACTTAAAAAAAATGAGTAAAATATTAATTATCGAAGATGAAGCTGCTATTAGAAGAGTGCTTTCTAAAATTCTTTCGGAAGAAAATGATACGTATCAGGTAGAAGAAGCCGAAGATGGTGTTTCAGGTTACGAAAAAATAAAAAATAACGATTACGATTTGGTTCTTTGTGATATTAAGATGCCAAAAATGGATGGTGTCGAATTACTGGAAGAAGTCAAAAAAATAAAGCCCGAAATTCCTATGGTGATGATTTCAGGTCATGGCGATATGGAAACGGCTATTCAGGCGATGCGTTTAGGAGCTTTTGATTACATTTCGAAACCACCTGATTTGAATCGTTTGCTGAATACAGTTCGCAATGCTTTAGACAGAAAACAACTGGTGGTTGAGAATAAAATCCTGAAGAAAAAAGTCAGTAAAAACTATGAGATGATTGGCGAAAGCGAAGCTATTAATCATATCAAAGTGATGATTGATAAGGTAGCTCAAACCGAAGCCCGCGTACTGGTTACTGGACCAAACGGAACAGGAAAAGAATTAGTAGCGCACCAATTACATGAAAAAAGTGAGCGTGCCAGTTTTCCTTTAATCGAAGTCAACTGTGCTGCGATTCCGTCTGAATTGATCGAAAGCGAATTGTTTGGTCACGTAAAAGGTGCTTTTACATCGGCGGTGAAAGATCGTGCCGGAAAGTTTGAAGCGGCTGATAAAGGAACTATCTTTCTGGACGAAATTGGCGATATGAGTCTTTCGGCTCAAGCCAAAGTATTACGTGCTTTGCAGGAAAATATCATTACCAGAGTGGGTGCTGATAAAGATATTAAAGTCGATGTTCGTGTGGTAGCAGCAACGAATAAAGATTTGAAAAAAGAAATTGAAGAAGGTCGTTTCCGTGAGGATTTATACCATCGTTTGGCAGTGATTTTAATCAAAGTACCTTCGCTGAATGACAGACGTGAGGATATTCCGTTGTTAGTTTCGCATTTTGCTGAAAAAATTGCTTCGGAACAAGGAAATGCTGTTAAAAAGTTTTCTGACGATGCGATCAAATTACTACAGGAATACGATTGGACAGGAAATATCCGTGAATTACGCAATGTTGTGGAGCGTTTAATTATCCTTGGCGGAAGCCAAATTTCTGAGAATGATGTAAAGCTGTTTGCGTCTAAATAAAAGTTAAAGATTAGAAGTTAAGTGTTATACGGCTATGTATTAACTCTTAACTTCTAACTTTTAACCCTTAACTTAAAAAAATGAAACTAAAAAAAATAAACGAAAAATTACAGCAGGCATTAGTCGAAAACGGTTTGACTGAGGCGAATGATATTCAAAAAGAGACTTTTTCGACTATAAAAAGTGGGGTAGATTGCGTTATTATTGCTGCTGATGGAGGTGGAAAAACCACTACGATTGTCCTGAATGTGATTCAGAGATTGATTGGTGCAACTGAAGAATCTCCACGTGCATTGATAGTTGTAGAGGACAAACCGAAGGTGCTGGAAATGGAAGCACTTTTTGAAAAATACGGAAAGTACAGTAATCTTGAGGTTTATGGAGTTCATGACAAAGGTGATATGGACTATGATAAAAATTATGTTTCTACCGGGATTGATGTTTTAATTGGTACTCCCGACAAATTGAACGATATGTTTTCTACGGCGGGTTATAATGTAAATCGTCTGAAAATGTTCATTATTGATGATGCAAATCCAATTTTAAAATTGCGTCATGAGACAAAGATTATGCGTATTTCGAATAGTATTGCTAAAACACAGCGTATTATTTTTGGAGATCAATTATCAGAAAGAATAGAAACTTTGGCTTACAAAATGATGGAAGATCCAGAGATTTTTGATTTTGAGGATTATGATGATGAAGAGGATTTTGAAGAGGAAGAACTAGACGAAGATTTAGAAATCGAAGATGGAGAAGAAGAATAAAAACATAAAATTGACAATAGAATGGGATTGATGAAAGTGTTTTCGGGAAGTGAAATTTTAGCTTTGGCTTTAAAAGAAAAAATTGAAGCTGCGGGAGTTGATACGTTAATAAAAGATAATATTCAATCGGCTAGGTTGGCGGGTTTTGGAAGTTCAGGTTCGGCAGTGGAACTGTTTATTCAGGAAACTGATTTTGCTAAGGCAAATCCTGTTATTGAGGAATTTAGATTGAGTATTTAAAAATCGTATATTTGTAATTCTAATTAATGCTACCATGGATATAGCTGCAAAAAAAATAGAATTAATGGATTGGTTGCTTCATATTAACGATGAAAGTAAACTCAAAAAAATAATGGCTTTAAAAACCGTTTTGGATAAAGAAGTCGTTGCTCATACTATTAGTGGATATCCAGTAGATAAGGAAGAATATATCAATATGGTTAAAGATGCCGATGATAGAATTTCTTCAGGTAACTACACTACAATTGAAGATTTAGAAAAGGAAATTGAAAATTGGTAATATGCAAAAGCCAGTTAGGATACTTTGGGATAATCAAGCCAAAGCCGATTTAAAACTAATCTTTGATTTTCTTCAGTTAAAATCACCGCAAGGAGCTAAAAATGTAATAAAGGATATTGTTAATCAGAGCAAGAATATTCATTTTGTGGAGCAATATCAAGTAGATGAATTTTTGGGAGAGCCTTACAGAAAAATGATTGTTCGGGATTATAAAATTATCTATAAAATTCATTCGGAAACTGAGATTAGAATTCTTCAAATTTTTGATGCCAGACAAAATCAATTTAAAAAATAAAAAGTTCTTTATTTCTGTTCTTAAGGAGCAATAAAAAAAAACAATAAAACATGAAATACAAAATGTTGGTTCTGGACATGGATGATACCTTGTTGAATGACGACCATATTATTTCGGATGAAAATAGAGCGATGCTCATAAAAGCCCAAGAAAAAGGAGTACATGTTATTCTGGCTTCGGGCCGGCCAACGCCTGCTATGATTGAATATGCTAAGGATTTGGGATTAATGGATTCGTATATGATTTCGTTCAACGGAGCTGTAATTACCAATTTGAAAACGAATGAAGTAATTTTCGAACAAACATTAACTCAGGAGCAAATTCATACTTTGTATGATTACAGCAAAGCAAAAAATACGCATATTATTACTTATTTAGACGGAAAAGTAATTAGCGAAACCCGTTCAGAATATATTGATGTCGAAATTAATATTACAGGATTAGAACACGAGGTAGTTCCTAATTTTAAAGAGCGAGTTCAATCGGCGGCGATAAAATGCATTTTACTGGAAGAACCTGATTATTTGAAAACTGTGGAAGATGATCTAAAAGCCACCATGCCGCATTTAAGTGTTTGTATGTCAAAACCTTTTTTCTTGGAAGCGGCTCAAACCGGAATTGACAAAGGAGCGAGCGTAAAATTCCTGGCTGAAAAACTAAATATTTTACAGGAAGAAGTGATTGCTGTAGGAAATGCAGGTAACGATTTATCGATGATTGAATATGCCGGACTTGGTGTTTGGGTTGACAATGTGGATGCTCATTTAAGAGACAAAGGTAATTTTATTGTCGCTTCGAATAATAATCACGGAGTAGCTGAGGTTATTCAAAGATTTATTCTGGCTTAAATATTTATTGAATTATATTTTAAACCATTAAGGGATTAAGGTGGCTTAATTTCTTAATGGTTTTCTTATTTTAGAAATTAGCCCAAATTTTCTAATTGCTGAAAAACAGGAATTAAAGATTTTCCGTTTTCGGTAAGATAATATTCAATATGCAAAGGTTTTTCTTTGATGACGACTTTTTCGAGCAAGCCTACTTCTTCTAATTCTCTTAAAGCGACCGAAAGCGTTTGCTTGTTCGAACCTTCAATTTGGCGAAGTAAAATGCTAAAACGCAACGGACCATCAACTGCTAAACGAAAAATTTCAGGTTTCCATTTTCCTGATAATTGTTTTAAAAGTGCCTGAGCTGGACAGGTTTTATTTTCTTCGGTATTTTTTTTAGTGGTCATGAAAAACTGACTTATTTTACAGGGTTTTATTTATGCTGAACTTTGTACAAAGATAAAAAACTAATACTGCAAGACTGTATAAATTATAAAATTACCTAAGTTACTATTAATTACATTATTTGTTTTTAGGTAATTTAGATTGCCAGTCTCAAACTAAAAATGCTATGGAAAATAACCCTTTATTATGTAATCCCGAAGATGGAATTTGCGAAATTCCGTCAAACACAAATGAAGCATCAACTTCAAATGCTATTCAATCAGAAAAAAAGCCCATCAAGGTAATTTATTATACAGATCCTATTTGTTCTTCCTGTTGGGGAATTGAGCCACAGTTGCGAAAATTAAAATTAGAATACGGTAATACGATTGATATTGAATATAGAATGGGAGGTTTATTGCCAGATTGGAATTATAACAGTGGCGGTATTAGTAAACCATCAGATGTGGCGCACCATTGGGATGAAGTAAGTACCTATTATGATATGCCTATTGATGGCGATGTGTGGTTAGAAGATCCGCTTTCGTCTTCCTATCCGTCTTCAATAGCTTTTAAAGCGGCACAAATGCAAGACAATGAAAAAGCTATTTTGTTGCTGCGTGAGCTTAGAGAAATGGTTTTTTTGCATAAAAAGAACATTGCAAAATGGAACAATTTAGAACTAGCAGCTAAAAATGTTGGTTTGGATATTCTACAATTCAAAAAAGATTATGAAGGCGAAGCCAAAATACTTTTTGATGAAGATCTAAAATTAGGAAGAGCATTAGGTGTAAGAGGATTTCCAACTTTGTTTTTTACAGATGCTAATGCTCTGACTGAAACGGTTTACGGTTCAAAACCGTATGAAGTTTTTGAAAGTGCCATTTTGAAATTGGATCCAAAAGCAACAAAAAAGAATTATGACAAAAGTTGGCAATTTTTATTTTCGAAATATAAAAGTCTAACTGCCAAAGAATTTTCGGAATTATCAGGAACCCCAAGGAACGAAACTGAGGGTTTCTTAAACGAATTGACGACAGCAGGAACTTTAGAAAAATGGACTACTAAGAATGGAAGTATTTGGAGATTAAAATAACAGAGTTAAATAAACCATTAAGAAATTAAGTCAATTTAAGAGTAGTTTCTCAAAGACTTGATTTTTTTTAATGGAATTTTAGTAAAATATTTCTTTAATCAAATCCTTCTTCAGAATAATACCATCTATCATCGAGTTGTTTAATTCTATATGAAGCTCCAAAAATAGTTTTATTACCAAAGTTTTTAGGAGTTTTATGGAAATCATAAATGATTCTTTTCTCTCTATCAAATAGGTTGGTTGATTTATTAATAAAGATAATTATACTGTCATTTTCTTCAAAAAAACCAGAATAACTTAGATTCTTTTTAGTATTATTTTTTACAACTGAATTAATATCTAAGCGGTCAAGATCATCAATTATAAATTCGTCGAATTCATCTCTATCATAAGTACCATCATTATATTTTTCAAATTTTGAAACTAAATTGTTCAAATCATCTTTGTATTTCAAAACCTTATCCTCATCAAATGGATTGCAGGAAATTAAGCTTAAGGATAAAAAGGTTATAATGATTTTTTTCATGGTTTTAAGAATAACGATTTGTTTTCTTGTCTTATTTTAAAAAGTAAAATAGTAAAAAAGACTTGTCCTATAAAAAATAATATTAGAATTATATAGAGTATTACATTAATTAAACTAATCATTTCAAAAATGCCAATTGAATTTTTTGCAGTTATTTGCCGAATTGGAAAATTAAAACGTGCCCACATAACAATTGGTATTGTCAACAGAAAATGAAGGACAAACAATTTTAAATCAATTTTACTTTTTAGTGTTTTCCAATAAATAAATGTGATTATCGAAACTATAATCAAAACTATTATTTCCAAATAACTGGTACTTGAGATGACCATATTCCAACCTGTTAAGCTTTGAATTGTAAAACCAGATTCAAATGGAATAGCTAAAAGGAGTAATAAAGTGAAAGAAATTTGTGGAATATAATTTTTAAAAGCCATAAATAATCTATAGTTGGTTTTCAAATATATCAATAAATTAGCATGGGACTTAAAACTGTTAAAACTTTTTTCTATAGTTAATTACCCTCCAAATCCTGATTTCAATAAAATTTCAATTCGTTACGGTATTCTCGTATTTGTTTGTAAATTTGCACACGCTATTTTTTGACAACGATTTCATTAATAGCGCTTACTTATGGAGAATAGAAAAAAAGTGGCCTTTTATACCTTAGGCTGTAAACTGAATTTTTCAGAAACATCGACCATTGCCCGTAATTTACAGGACGAAGGTTTTGACCGTGTCGATTTTGAGGAAGTGGCAGATATGTATGTCATCAACACCTGCTCGGTAACTGAAAACGCCGATAAACAATTCAAACAAGTAGTTCGAAAAGCGATGAAGCTAAACGATAAAGCTTTTGTGGCTGCGGTAGGTTGTTATGCTCAGTTAAAACCCGAAGAATTAGCCAATGTTGACGGAGTAGATTTAGTTTTAGGAGCTACTGAAAAATTCAAATTAGCCGATTATATCAATGATTTGTCCAAAAATGATATGGGCGAAGTGCATTCCTGCGAGATTGCCGAAGCCGATTTTTATGTTGGCAGTTATTCCATTGGTGACCGAACGCGTGCTTTCCTGAAAGTGCAGGATGGTTGTGATTATAAATGTACGTATTGCACGATTCCATTGGCACGTGGAATTTCCCGAAGTGACGAATTGCAGAACGTATTGAAAAATGCTTATGAAATTTCGAAGCAAAATATCAAGGAAATTGTGCTTACGGGTGTTAACATTGGCGATTACGGAAAAGGGGAATTCGGAAATAAAAAACACGAACATACCTTTTTGGAATTGGTTCAGGCTTTGGATGAGGTGGAAGGAATTGAACGTTTGCGTATTTCATCTATCGAACCGAATTTATTGAAAAACGAAACCATTGAATTTGTTTCGAAAAGCAGAACTTTTGTACCGCATTTTCATATTCCGCTACAATCTGGAAGTAATGATATCCTGAAGTTGATGAAACGCCGTTATTTGCGCGAAGTGTATACTGAAAGAGTAAATAAAATTCGTGAAGTGATGCCTCATGCCTGTATTGGTGTGGATGTGATTGTTGGATTTCCCGGAGAAACCGATGAGCATTTTTTAGAAACCTATCATTTTCTGAATGATTTGGATATTTCGTATTTACACGTTTTTACCTATTCTGAGCGCGATAATACCGAAGCTGCCGAAATGCCAGGAGTAGTTCCGTCGAATGTTCGTGCAAAACGCAGTAAAATGTTACGTGGATTGTCAGTTAAAAAACGTCGTGCTTTTTACGAAAGTCAGTTAGGAACCAGCAGAACGGTTTTGTTTGAAGGCGAAAATAAAGAAGGTTATATTCATGGTTTTACTGAGAATTACGTAAAAGTAAAAACGCCTTGGAATCCGGAATTAGTCAATACTTTACACCAAATCAATTTGACTAAGATTGATGAAGACGGAAGCGTACGAATGGAATTTGCTTCAGTTTTAGTTTAGTTAAGTATAAAATATTTTAGACCATTAAGTAATTAAGATGATTAAGTGAAAACTTAGTAATCTTAATTACTTAATGGTTTTCTTTTTCCAAAGTTTAAATTTTATAAACTCTCGGTCTAATTTTATAATGCATCAATAGTACTAATAAGATAATTTTAGAAATAATAAAAACGAATTGTTATGAAGTTAAAATTAGTAATACTTAGTACGATTGTATGTTCTGTTTTGTTTTCTTGTAAAGAAAATGATAAGCAGGGTAAAACAGCAAAAGAAGAAGAAAAAAAAGCAGTTAAAATCGAACGTAAGAAACCAAATACTATTTCTTATCATTTTGAAAAAACTAAAAACTGGTTAGAAAAAAACGACAATGATAGTATCCAATTACATTTTGCAACGGCTATCAACAGAGTAGATGTGGCAAATCTTAAAAAATTAGATTCTATTATTGTGGCTAATGGCGCTCAGGGCGATTTAGCTTATTATTTACCTTTCCCGCTTCAGGTTCCTTATTTGAAAGATATTAGTAAAATTATTTATTTTTCGTATCCAACACAAACATTTGGTGCTTATGAATATGGAGAATTGATTTATACCGGCCCAACTAATATGGGAAGAAAGAAAGATCAAACGCCTACAGGGTTATTTTTTACCAATTGGAAAGCGGAACAAACAACTAGTACTTTCAATGATGAGTGGGATTTAAAATGGAATTTTAATATCGAAAATAAATTGGGAGTAGGATGGCATCAATATGAATTGCCAGGTTATCCAGCTTCACATTCTTGTTTAAGGCTTCAGGAAAATGATGCTAAAAAGTTATATAAATGGGCTGATGAATGGATACTTCAGGATGATGAAAACGTAAAAGTAAAAGGGACTCCTGTAATTGTTTTTGGAGCTTATCCATTTGGACAACCAAAACCCTGGTACCAATTAGTGGCTAATCCAAAAAGTTTAGATATAACTGCAGCTGAAATCGAAAAATATACTCAGTCACATTTGAATGTAATTTTAAAAGAACAAAAAAATAGAGAAATGCTTCAGGGCAAAAAATAGGTAAAAATTACAAATAATTAAACCATTAAGAGGTTTAAGGAGATTAAGTGCAAAGCTTAATGAAACTTAAATCTCTTAATGGTTTCTTTTTTATTATATAGTCGTTATTTTTTATGGTCTAAAGCAACTAATTTTAAAGAGTTGATATAGTCAGTATCAAATTCAAAGACTCTTATTTTTTCAGGATTAAAGCTTAATTCTCCTCCAAATTGCCCTTTGGTATCAAGAAAATCAATTATAAGTTCTTCATCATTTAGCTTAATAAGTTTTCCTAAATAAGCTGATTTAGCCGATTTTTTTGCAATCTGGAAAACACCATATTTTTTATCCAGAAAGCTAATAATAGAATTAAAATCTTTTATTGGGATAATGTCTTTAGCATTTGTTTTTAAGCCTTTTAAACGAATCACTTTTTCGGTAAACTCATGATCGGAATCTCTGTAAATACGTTCAATGTTCTTGTTTTTGATAATAACAAAACCATCAAGGATAAAATCTACAGGATTGTTTCTGAGTAAAATCCAATCGTCAGAATAGTCGATAAGAAATCCAGTATAGACTTCTTTTTTATCTGTAAACTCAATAGAAATGAGTTGTCTTAAATATTGTTCCATTTTGTTCAGTTTTTAAGATAATTCCAAATTAAATAATTGGAATTTGGAATTTATCCCGAGGCTTCGGGATTGGAATTTATATTTTTAAGGATTTGTTGACCAAATACTGCTGTTTTTAATAAAAACGCGTCGGTTTAGTTTTAGTTGGGCAATGATTAATTCGGCAATATCATCCGATTGCATTACTTTTTCAGGATTACCATCGGTTAAGTTTAAATCTTTAGCCATGTCAGTCGCAACGGTACTTGGCGTTAAAGCAGTAACGCGAATGTTGTGTTTTCGAACTTCCTGCATCAAAGAATCAGTCAATCCCAGTACAGCAAATTTTGAAGCGCTATATGCACTTGTAACAGCATTTCCGGCTAATCCTGCAGTAGAAGAAATATTAATAATATCGCCAGTTTGTCTTTCTATCATATTAGGTAAAATAGCGCGGGTTACATAATAAGTTCCCATTAAATTCACCTGAATAATACGTTCCCATTCGGTTGGTTCCAGTTCTAAAAATTTTCCAAAAGCGGCAATTCCGGCATTATTAATTAAAATATCAATGGTTTTGAATTGGTTTAATGCTTTTTCAACAGCTGTATTTACCGAATTAATATCAGCAACATCAGCGGTTAGAGCCAAAGCTTTTACACCAAATGACTGAATTTCTGTAGCAACTTCATCAATATCCGATTGTGTTCTGGCAACTAGAATGATATTTACGCCTTCTTTTGCTAAAGCAATAGCTACTGCTTTACCAATTCCTTTTCCAGCGCCTGTAATTAGAGCATTTTTATTTTTTAAGTCCGTCATGATTTATTTAAGATTAAGAGATAATTTGTAAATAGTGGTTTCAAGAATTTCGGTATCCTTGTCTTCGCAAAGTAGCAATTCTATTGTTTTATTGTCGTTTTTATAAACGGTGAGTCCTTCAAATTTATGGCTGTCACTGATTTTTTTAGTGAAATCGATTTTCATTGTTTCAATATCAATTCGGCCTATGATGCTTCCTAAAACTTCGCCATCATGATAAGTAGATTGGGTATCTTCGGCTGTAGCCAAAAAATAAATTTTATTATCTACTAAAACGGCATCAGTAAAACTGGTACGAACTCCTTTTATTTTAGGTAATTTATAATCAATAGAAGTCATGCTGAATTCCTGATCCAGTTTTTTAGCATGTAGTTTAAAAAGCGTGTTTTTGTTCGAAATACCATTGCCACGATTGAAGAAATACCAATTTTCACCTTCAAAAATAACACCTTCAATGTTGAAATCTTCGGGTTTTATCGAAGAAAAATTTTGCATTACTTCGTATAAGTTGGTTAAGTTTTTAGTGTCAGTTTTCTTTTTTTGTGCCAAATCAAATTCGACCATGGCATTTCTTTTTGGAGTAGATCCTGAACCAAAAATATAAAGACTGTCCTGAAAATGAGTTAAAGCTTCAAAGTCGGGTTTTTCTTTTTTGAGAATATTTTCAGATGGATTTTCTATCAATGGATGACGCTTTAAATCTTGCGAATCGATATGATATTCATATAAAAAACCGCTGTTATCGCCAATAACAAATAAGGAATTGTCTTTGTAGATAAGCCCCGAAGCAGCTCCAATGCCAATGATGTGAAATAATAATTCTAGTGTGAATTTTTCCATGTAATTTATTTTGAAAACGGATTTCTAGCCCGGATAGCAGCGGCATCCTTTTCCTTTTTTCTTTAAAAAGGAAAAGATAAAGCGGATAGCTGGAAATAGCTCCTTAAAAGGCTAAATTTATAGTATTTATTGCTTATATTTGAGAATGTAACGTTAAAATATTCCCTATGAAGTCGATAAATCCAGATGATTTTAAAGTAACTAAAACGATTAAACTTTCTAAAATTCCCACGAATTTGTTTAATGAAGCGAGTGATGAGGACAAGGAAGAAAAGCTTGATAAGGTTCAGGAAAAATTGAGTCACTTGCAGGATATTATGTATGCTCATAATCGCTACGGCGTTTTGATTTGTTTGCAGGGAATGGATACATCGGGGAAAGATAGTTTGATTCGGGAGGTTTTTAAGGAATTTAATTCGCGTGGGGTAGTGGTGCACAGTTTTAAAACGCCTAATTCAACCGAATTAGAACATGATTATTTATGGAGGCATTATTTGGCTTTGCCCGAAAAAGGGAAATTTGCCGTTTTTAACCGTACGCATTATGAAAATGTTTTGGTAACGAGGGTGCATCCCGAATATGTTTTGAATGAGAATTTGCCGGGAATTACTACTATTGATGATATCACTCCGAAGTTTTGGGAAAATCGTTTTGAACAAATTCGAAATTTCGAAAAGCATATTGCTCAAAATGGGACAATTGTCCTGAAATTTTATTTGCATTTAAGTAAAGACGAACAGCGCAAACGATTATTACGGCGTTTAGAAGAAGAAGCACATCATTGGAAATTTTCACCCGGTGATTTAAAAGAGCGCGAACGTTGGGACGATTATATGAAATATTATGAAGAAGCAATTAATGCCACCAGTACTGAAAATGCACCCTGGTACATAGTTCCTGCTGATGATAAAGATATGTGTCGCTACATTGTAGCCAAAATTATCTGGGAAAACATGAAGCAATACTCAGATATTAAAGAACCTGAACTGGATGATAAGGTTAAAATGAATTTTGCAATTTATAAAGAACAATTGACGAAAGAATAAAAACGACAATAAAAAACAGCTGACTCTTCACTAGAATTAGCTGTTTTTTTATTTAAATATTTAAAATTATAGTTTGAAACCATACGCTAATCTAAGCGCTATCTGACCGGCACCTTGTCCGGGAGTTCCGTTGTTGTTTACTGTTGGAAAATCAGAATAGTGTTCATAACGTGCTGAAATATCAATGTATTTAGTAGCATACCCAATTCCCGGTGATACTAAGAATGAAGTTTGATTGTAATTGTTAGTTACAGGGAAAGCTGCTCCAGCTTCGCCAATTAAATAAAATTGATCATTCCATACAAAAGCTTTTAAACCTGCTTTTGCCGGAATAAAACCTAAATCTTTTCCATCGCTTTTGCTTACAAATAAGTTATTATAACCTGTTGTTAGTGTTATAGAATATCTTTTTGTTAGGTCATATTGTAATCTGGCGTCTGCGCCAAGTGCTAATTTATATGGTTTTTCGGTGGCATAACCACCACTTAAACCAAAACCAAGTCGGAAACCTTGATCGTATTTTGCTGTTTCCTGAGCTTTAACATTATTAAATGAACATAAAGCGAGTGCCAATAAAAAGGCAGCTGTAATTTTTTTCGTTGTTTTCATAATTTAGGGGTTTTCTGTTTATTAATTTTCTTAATTAGCATTTATCATATTTTTACTAAATGCATTGTTCTAATGCTAATAAACGGCAATAGTATTTAAAATGTTGTAGGTGATTTTGCTTTTTTGTTTCGAAAAAGACAATAACTATTGATTATCAATTGTCTAAGAAAGTTTTTGAAAACTCATTTTTATTTCAAAAAAAAAATTGATGACAAAGCAGAAAATAATATTTAGCTTCCGGGCTTGCTATCCATTTGCTTCTGCTTACCTTTGCCGTCTTAAAAAAAAATCAAAGTGACTTTAGCTGATTACACCAAAGAATTCTCATATAATTTACGATTAGCATACCCAATTATTTTAGGCATGTTAGGGCACACGGTTGTGGGAATTGTAGATAATGTGATGGTGGGGAAATTAGGTCCTACTGAATTAGCTGCTGTTTCTCTGGCTAATAGTTTTGTGTTTATTGCGATGTCGTTAGGAGTTGGTTTTTCTACAGCAATAACGCCTTTAGCTGCTGAGGCTGACGGAGAACAAAATATAGAGAAAGGCAGAAGTGTATTTCATCACGGCTTGTATTTATGTACTTTTTTAGGTTTTTTTCTATTTGCCTTAGTCTTTTTTGCAAAAGAATTACTGGTGTTCATGGGCCAGCCTGAACATGTAGTTACACTGGCTAAACCTTATCTGGATGTGGTAGCCCTGTCTTTAATTCCGTTGATTGTTTTTCAAGGGTATAAACAATTTGCTGATGGAATGAGCGAAACAAAGTATGCTATGTGGGCTACCATTTTGGCCAATGTGGTTCATGTATTTTTAAATTACGTTTTTATTTATGGAATTTGGATTTTTCCTGAATTAGGAATGCTTGGAGCGGCAGTAGGAACGCTTGTTTCCCGTTTTATAATGTTAGGATACATTCATTATAAAATGAAGAAAAATATAAAATTTCATCCGTTTTTTGAAGGTTTTTCGATTAAGAAAATTGAGAAAGCAATCAATTTAAAAATCATTCGATTAGGAGGTCCTTCTTCGATGCAAATGTTTTTTGAAGTAGCTTTGTTTACAGCGGCAGTTTGGCTTTCAGGACGATTAGGAATTGCTAATCAGGCAGCAAATCAAATTGCGTTGAGTTTAGCTTCTTTCACCTTTATGTTTGCAATGGGATTGAGTGTTGCAGCTACAATTAGAGTGGGAAACCAAAAAGGTTTAGGTGATTATAAGAAAATGAAAATAGTGGCATTTTCTATTTTTCTGTTAGCTATTTTATTAGAAGTTTTCTTTGCGTTGTTTTTTGTTTTGTTTCATAAACAAATGCCAACCTGGTTTGTTGATATGGGAAATTTAAAAGAGCTAACAGCAAATACCGAAGTAGTAACTATAGCTTCACAGTTGTTATTAGTAGCAGCAGTTTTCCAAATTTCGGATGGAATTCAGGCAGTAGTTTTAGGAGCATTACGCGGTTTACAAGATGCCAAAGTTCCTATGTATATTACTTTTGTAGCGTATTGGATCATAGGATTTCCGATTTCTATTTATTTAGGATTCTATACCAGTTTAAAAGCTGTCGGAATTTGGATAGGACTTTTGGCCGGATTAACAGCTGCCGCTTTATTTTTGTATATTCGCTTCGTTAGATTGACAAAACAATTGATTGTAGAAAAAACATTAAAATGAGAGTAGTTATTTTCGAATAATATATCACTACCTAATAATTAAATTAATAATATAAAATGGAATTACCTAAATTTTTACTTGGCGACAATACTGATTTTGCAGATGATATTTTTATCATTCACTTAGATTACCCACGATTTATCATTAATTTAAAAGATGATGAGGTAGAATTTCTGGAAGAAGCCGAAGATCTTGATGAAGCGGAATTAAATGCTGAAATGGAAGGTTTAATCGAAGAAGCTAATGCTTTTTACGATAGAGAAATGGAACGTTACGAGCAAGACTAGGTTTTTGTATTAAAATATTTTTCAACTAATAATTGAGCGGCAGCAAAAGGCGAATATTCGTTGTTTTGTACCGCTTTTTTAGTTTTTTCTAATAAAATTTGAACTTCGGAGTTATTAAAAAAATCTTGTTTTAATTGATTTTCGATTGTTTCCATAAGCCAGAATTCATTTTGCTCCGCTCTTTTAGATTCAAAAAAAGTATTGTTTTGAGTTCGCTCTATATAATTTGAAATAGTTTCCCATACTTCATTTATACCTTCTAGTGTTTTGGAACTACAAGTGAGTGTTACAGGAATCCATCCCGATTTTTTAGCAGGGAAAAGATGTAAAGCGTTATTCATTTCGGCTTTTGCCAATACTGCTTTTTGAATATTATCACCATCGGCTTTATTGATTACTATGGCATCTGCCATTTCCATAATTCCTTTTTTTATTCCTTGCAATTCGTCTCCGGTTCCGGTAACATTTAGCAATAAAAAGAAATCGACCATGCTGTGTACTGCTATTTCATTTTGTCCTACGCCAACTGTTTCAATAATAACCGTATCAAAACCACAAGCTTCACAAAGTGTAATGGTTTCTCTGGTTTTTCGGGCAACACCGCCTACTGTATCTCCCGATGCCGAAGGACGAACATAAGCATTGGGATCTTTTGCCAATTCTTCCATTCGGGTTTTATCGCCTAGAATACTTCCGTGAGATAAGGAACTGCTTGGATCAATGGTTAACACCGCTATTTTTTTTCCCAGTTTAGTTAAATGTTTTCCAAAAGCTTCAATAAAAGTACTTTTTCCTACTCCGGGAACACCTGTGATTCCTATCCGAACCGAATTATTAGCATGCGGTAAACAAGCTTTAATTATAGCATTGGCTTCAGTAAAATGATTTGGATTATTGCTTTCAATTAAAGTAATCGCCCGACTTAGGGCACCAATATCTCCCGAAAGAATATTAGTAATTAGTTCTTCAGTGTTGGGCTGATTTTTTCTGGCTTGTTGGATTTTTTTCAACACAGCAGGACTGAAGTTATCAGGAAGGTTTTCTTTATTTGGATTTTCTTTTTTCAAAGTAAAAAGGCTTTTGGTAAAAATAAGCATTTAGAAAATAACATCTGAAAATCATTTTAATTACAGCAAAAGTCTTTGATATTGCTAATATGTTTATGATAGTATTAAATTAGTGAATATCTTTGTGCTATGCTAAATATTATTATCATTTTTATTAGTTTAATGCTGGGGATTGCCTGCCAGTATGTGCCTTGGTTTCCTAAGCAGAGTTACAAAAAACTCAATAAATTTATTATCAATTTTTGTTTACCGGCATTAACTCTTTATTTTATTCCAAAAGTAAAATGGCAAATCGAATTGCTGTATCCCATAGGAGCAGCCTGGATTAGTTTTGCTTTTTCGATTCTCTTTTTTGCAATTCTAGGAAGTTATTTCAAGTGGTCTAAAAAATTAACAGGAGCTTTAATCATTACGTCGGGATTTGCTAATACCTCTTTTTTAGGATTTCCAATTATTGAAGCCTTATATGGAAAATCAGGATTAGAAACAGCTATTTTAGTAGATCAGCCGGGTTGTTTTGTAGTTCTTTCTACTTTTGGTCTTTTAGTAGCTATTTCTTATTCAAACGGGAGCGCCAGTTTAGCGGAGATGTTTAAGAAAATAGTTTTCTTTTTGCCCTTTATTGCTTTTTGTGGTTCAATTTTAATGAATGTTTTTGGTTATGAATTTGTTGATGAAATTCAATTTGGGCTAAAAAAAATAGGAAGTTTGATAACGCCCTTAGCATTATTCTCGGTGGGATTACAATTAAAGTTTGATAGTAAAAGCAAGCATTTCCCATTTCTAGCATTAGGATTGTTTTTTAAACTTATTTTAATGCCGTTGTTTATTTATGTGTTGTATGTGTTGATTTTAAAACAACACGGACCTCAAATAGAAGTTACAGTACTTGAAATGGCAATGGCACCCATGATTACTGCTTGTATAATTGCATCTACACACGGACTGAAACCCAAATTATGTAGTATGATGATTGGTTTTGGGATTCCACTTTCGTTTTTAACTCTGGTTTTTTGGTATTTTGTTGTGAAGTATATTTAATAGATTAGTATTTCTTTTTTATATTTTAAGTGCTCTTCATTTTAATCTTTTGTAGATAATTTATTTATATTCGAAAGAAAATTAATTTAAAATATAATAATGATTATGGCAAGTAAAATTCTAATCGCTCTGGTAGCAATTGAACATTTGTACATTTTGTATATTGAAATGTTTGCCTGGGAAACTAAAGGAAAAGCTACTTTTAAAACATTATCTCCTGATTTATTTAAACCAACAAAGGCTTTAGCTGCTAATCAAGGATTGTATAATGGTTTTTTAGCAGCGGGATTAATCTGGTCTCTACTTATAGAAAATAAAGAATGGTCTTTTAATATTGCTGTTTTCTTTTTGGTTTGTGTAATTGTAGCGGGTGTTTATGGTGCAATTACTGCGAGTAAAAATATCTTTATTAAACAAGGATTACCTGCGTTAATAGCATTGTTATTTGTGATCTTGAGTTAATAGAATATTAGCAATAATTCTCTTTAACAATTTTTTATTTCGATTATAAAACGCCAATTACTATTTTTTGACTAATTTTATAGAACTTATCTAAAAATAATAATTATGGCAACAATACGTTTAGGAGATATCGCTCCAGATTTTAAAGCAGAGACTACACAAGGTACAATACAATTTCACGAATGGTTAGGAGATTCATGGGGTGTTTTGTTTTCACATCCATCTGATTTTACACCGGTTTGTACTACTGAATTAGGAACAGTAGCTAATTATTTTTCAGAATTTCAAAAGAGAAATGTAAAAGTTATTGCATTAAGTGTTGATGGTTTAGAGTCGCACCATAACTGGATTAAAGATATTGAAGAAACTCAAAATGTTACTTTGCAATATCCTATTATAGCTGACGAAAATAAAGAAGTAGCTAATTTATACGACATGATTCATCCTAATGCTAATGATACTTTTACAGTGCGTTCGGTATTTATTATTGGGGCTGATAAAAAAGTAAAATTGATTCTGACTTATCCGGCTTCGACAGGAAGAAATTTTGATGAGTTGTTACGTGTAATTGATAGTTTACAATTAACTGCTAATTACAGTGTAGCTACACCGGCAAACTGGAAAGATGGTGATGATGTAGTTATTTCACCATCAATTAAAGATGAAGATATTCCGGCAAAATTTCCAAAAGGATTCAATCGTATTAAATATTATTTAAGACTGACTCCTCAGCCTAATAAATAAGGAGGAGATTTTTAATAAAAAAGGGAATTCAATTTTTTGAATTCCCTTTTTTTATTTGTTTACTTTATCAAAAGAAAGTTGTTGATGTCTACTTTGTGATTGTTCCAGTTAATGGTCATGACGTTTTGAATCATCTTCATCAAATCGCTAAAATTGTGTGGCTTAACGGCATAATAATTGGCTCCTAAATTTAAACTTAAATCAATATCAGATTTGTCAGCGCTTGTAGAATAAATAATTACGGGAAAATTATTGATATCAGGTTCACAACGGATTTCTTTTAAAATTTGAAATCCTGATTTTTTAGGCATATTTAAGTCTAAAAAAACAACTCCGTTTTGCGGTTTATTTTCTTTAATAGTGTCGACAAGATTTTCTCCGTTTTTATGAATATGAAGTTTTACTAATCCTTTATCAGTAACACTCTCTACAGCATCATTAAAAAACATTAGATCATCATCATCGTCATCCGCATAAAAGATACTTAGTTTACTCATATGGTTTGTTATTTAGTATGTAAATGTATCCTAAAAATCTTAAAAAACCTTCACTTTTTTGAATTTAAATTTATAATTTTTATTGTTTTTTGTTTTTTAGTTCTTCATTTAGTTCTTGTATTGCCTTTCTTCTTTTCTCTTTTAAATTCTTGAAATGGGTAGGACTAAAGCCCGTTACCTTTTTAAACTGTGTTGAAAATGCTGATAAACTGCTAAAATGAAGTTTGCTGGCAATCTCCGAAAAATTATATTCTTCGAATAAAATCATTTCTTTTGCCTTTTCCATTTTAAGGGAATTAGTATAATTAATTATCGTTCCAGAAGTTACTTCCGAAAATGCATTTGATATATAATTATAATCTAAATCTATTTTTTGAGTCAAATAGTCTGATATATTAATTTTTTCAGCTTTGTCAGTATTGACATATTCCTGACAGTAATTTTTAATTTTTTCGATTAAAATACCTCCTTTGCTCTCAATAATTTCCAGACCTACTTTTTTAATAATAGTATTTAGTTTTTTCTTTTTCTCAGCAGTTATTTCTTCTTTGATAACAGCTTCGCCAAGCTCGACTTTTACAGGATGTAGATTCAGTTCTTTTAGTGCGTCACTAACGACTACTTTGCAGCTTTCGCATGCCATGTTTTTAATATAAATTTTCATTTAAGTAAATTATTGAGCAGAATATTTTTTTAGCATTTTACTTGTAAATATATATTATTTCAAGATAGAAAAGTATTCATGCTTTTAAAAACCTAAATTAATTTTAGCATATTGAAGTAGCATGATTGTTTTTGCATCTGTGATTTCACCTGACTCAATCATCGCATAAGCTTCATTGTAAGTCACTTCCAGTACTTCAATGTTTTCTTGTTCATGTTCTAATCCGCCGCCTTCGCTAACTTTCATATTTGAATCATATTCGCCAACAAATAAATACAGGATTTCAGTAATGGCTCCCGGTGACATATAGGTTTCCATAACTTTTTTAACTTTCGAAATACGATAGCCTGTCTCTTCTTCTGTTTCTCTGATAATGCATTGTTCCGGTTCGTCCTGATCTAATAATCCGGCGCAAACTTCAATCATCATTCCGTTTTTGTTTCCGTTTAGGTAAGTTGGAATACGAAACTGACGAGTCAAAATAACTGTTTTATTTGCCGAATTGTATAGTAAAATAGCAGCACCATTTCCTCGATCGTAAACTTCTCTTTGCTGTGTAATGATACTATTGTCTTGTTTTTGATAATCGAAAGTTACTTTGTTTAAAATGTACCAGTTATCAGATAATAATTTGGTTTCTTTGATGGTGATTTTTGGATCGTTCATACTATTTTTGTTTTACAGCAAATTCGAAAAATATATTTGAATTTCTGTAATTAAAATTTAAAAAATTGCTGGATATAAGTATAAAAAAACGTCCCGAATTATCGGGACGTTAATTATTATTTAGTAATAGTTTGTTTTCTATCCGGACCTACAGAAACAATTTTAATAGGTACTTCTAATTCTTTTTCAATGAACTCGATGTATTCTTTTAATTCAACAGGTAATTCGTCATAAGTAGTCATTCCTGTTAAATCTTGTTTCCATCCTTTGAACTCTTTGTAAACCGGAGTTACATTTTCTTCTTCGATATTGTAAGGGAAATGGGCAATGTTTTGTCCTTTATAATTGTACTCAGTACATACTTTTAAAGTATCAAAACCTGAAAGTACGTCGCCCTTCATCATCATTAATTGTGTTACTCCGTTTACCTGAACGGCATACTTTAAAGCTACAAGGTCTAACCATCCACAACGTCTTGCTCTTCCTGTAACTGAACCAAATTCGTTACCTACTTTTGCCATTGTAGCACCTACTTCGTCAAAAAGTTCTGTTGGGAAAGGACCGCTACCTACACGAGTGGTATAAGCTTTGAAAATACCATAAACTTCTTTGATTTTGTTAGGAGCAATTCCTAAACCAGTACAAGCTCCGGCAGCAGTAGTATTAGAAGAAGTTACGAAAGGATATGTTCCAAAATCAACATCTAATAAAGATCCCTGAGCGCCTTCGCAAAGGATTGATTTACCAGATTTTTGTGCCTGGTGCATGTATTCTTCACTGTCGATGAAATCTAATTTTTTAATTTCTTCGATAGCTTCAAAAAATTCAGCTTCTAATTCAGCTAAGTTATATTCTAATTTAACACCGTAAAAATCAATCATTGCTTCGTGTTTGTCAGCAAGAGAACGGTATCTTTCTTTAAAATCTTCTAATTCAATATCGCCTACACGTAGACCGTTTCTACCTGTTTTGTCCATATAAGTTGGACCAATACCTTTAAGTGTAGAACCAATTTTAGCTTTTCCTTTAGAAGCTTCAGAAGCAGCGTCTAATAAACGGTGAGTAGGTAAAATTAAGTGTGCTTTTCTTGAAATGATTAATTTCTTTTTAATATCGATGTTGAATTTAGCTAAACCTTCGATTTCTTTTTGAAATACAACAGGATCAATTACAACACCGTTTCCAATAACATTTACCGCTGATTTATGGAAAATTCCAGAAGGAATGGTTCTAAGTACATGTTTTATTCCGTCAAATTCTAATGTATGTCCGGCATTAGGTCCTCCTTGAAAACGAGCAATAATATCGTAATTTGAGGTAAGAACGTCAACAATTTTTCCTTTTCCTTCATCTCCCCATTGTAATCCTAGTAATAAATCTACGGTCATTTTAAATTTTGTATTTAATCGTTAATTCGTTTTGGCGGTACTATGTACTACCTTTTTTAAACTAAATGTTATCGTTATTGGTTTCTTCTTTATTTTCTGCTGGTTTAGCCCCTTTCTTTGTACCATAAAAATACAAAGAGTGATTAGTGATATCTACATCAAAAATTTCTTCAATAGTTTTTTTGATAGTTTGTATCCTTGGGTCACAAAATTCTACTACATCACCAGTATCAGTCATGATAAGGTGATCATGTTGTTTGTCAAAGTAAGATTTCTCGTAATGCGCCTGGTTTTGTCCAAACTGATGTTTTCTAACCAAAGCACAGTCTAATAACAATTCTATGGTGTTGTAAAGCGTTGCTCTACTCACACGATAGTTCTTGTTTTTCATTTTGATATATAAGTTTTCTATATCAAAATGCTCTTCGCTTTCATAGATTTCCTGAAGTATAGAGTAACGTTCAGGCGTTTTTCTATGCCCGTTTTTTTCAAGATACATTGTAAAAACGTTTTTTACAATCTCTTGATTTTTGTTGTTATTTGTGGAAATGAGTGTCATATTTGGCAAAGATAAATTTTTATTTTAATAGTTTTCAAGTTTAAGTACTTATAAGATAACAATTTTATTTTTTTAATAAAATCAGCTACTAATTTAAGATGTTTTTTTGTAAATAAAATACTAAAAAGAATTAAAAAATACTTAAAATAATTGATTTCAAAAAACTAGTTTTTATAAACCCGGGTTACGCGGTCAATTCCATCGATTTTTTTGATGTTATCAATTAATTTTTTCAAAATAGTTATGTTTTGTACTATGACGGTAAGCTGACCTTTAAAAAGTCCTGCGTCACCACTCAATGAAATACTTTGAATATTTACGTTCATGTTATTCGAAATTACTTTTGTCAGCTCATTGGTTAAACCAATGGTATCCATCCCCGTAATGTTCAAAATCGCTTTGAATTCCTGTTGCGAAGAATCAATCCATTTTGCAGGCATAATTCGATACGCATAATTCGATTGTAGCGAAATAGCATTAGGACAATCTTTTTTATGCACTTTTATTCCTTCATTAATAGTGACAAATCCAAAAACCTGATCTCCCGGAATTGGATTACAACAAGTTGAAAGCTTATAATCTAATTTGTCCTGTTCTTTTCCAAAAACAAGCATGTCATAATTGCTGTTCAGTACTTGCTTGTGTATATCTGCATCGGCAGTGTTGCTGCCTGTACGCTTGATTTTATTTTTAAAGAAATTAATTAAGGTATTGCTTTTTTGAGCGGCGAAATCTTTTAATTGCTGGTTGTCAATGGTTCCTAATCCAACTCTGTAAAATAAATCCAGACTGGTCTTAAGATGAAAAAAGTTAACTAATTCATTAGTTACTGATTCGTTAAGGGTAACTTTTAAATGTTTTAATTTTCTGGTAAGTACTTCTTTTCCGTCTTCAGCAATTTTCTTAGTATTTTCGTTAAGAACATTTCTAATTTTGTTTTTGGCTCTTGAAGTGGTTACATAATCAAGCCAGTTTGCTGTAGGTTTTTGATTAGGCGAAGTAATAATATCTACCTGATCGCCACTTTTCAATTCGTAGTTTAATGGAACTAACTTTCCGTTAACTCTTGTTCCACGGGTTTTTATACCAATTTCAGAGTGAATACTAAATGCAAAATCAAGAGAAGTAGCTCCTTTTGGTAATGATTTAATATCTCCTTTAGGTGTAAAAACGTAGATTTCTTTAGAATATAAATTCATTTTGAAATCTTCTACAAAATCAATTGCATTTGTTTCCGGATTTTCTAATGCTTCTCTCAATAAGTTAAGCCAAACATCAAGTCCGCCTTCTTCGTTAGCGCCGTTTTTATATTTATAATGCGCAGCATAACCTTTTTCGGCAATTTCATCCATACGTTCGCTTCGAACCTGAATTTCTACCCAGCGTCCTTTAGGTCCCATAACCGTAATGTGCAGCGCCTCATATCCTGTTGATTTAGGTGACGAAATCCAGTCTCTTAAACGGCTAGGACTGGGTCTGTAATGATCGGTAACAATAGAATAAATCTTCCAGGCAATGAATTTTTCATCATGTGGATCTGATTTGTATATAATTCGAAGCGCAAATTTGTCGTAAACTTCATCAAAAGTTACGTTTTGAGCTTTCATTTTTCTACGAATAGAATAGATTGATTTTGGTCGTCCTTTGATGATGTAATCAATTCCTTCTGCATTTAAAGAAGATTTCAGTACGTCTGAAATGTCTTTGATATAAGCATCTTGCTGTTCCTTAGTTTCTTTTATTTTGCTAACAATGTCATTGTAAACCGCAGGTTCAGTATATTTTAAACCTAAATCTTCCAGTTTTGTTTTAATGTTGTATAATCCTAATCGATGCGCTAATGGTGCATAGATATAGAGTGTTTCAGAAGCAATTTTAACCTGTTTATGGTCGTCCATTGAATCCATTGTTTGCATATTATGCAATCTGTCAGCAATTTTTATCAAAATTACACGTACATCATCATACAAAGTCAATAACATCTTTCGGAAGTTCTCGGCTTGCATAGACACATTCATGTCTTTTTGCACAATAGATATTTTAGTCAGCCCTTCAACAAGTTGTGCAACTTTTGGATTGAACATTCGTTCAATATCTTTAACGGTAGTAGGAGTGTCCTCTACAACATCGTGTAGTAGGGCAGCGGCAATAGAAGTGGCTCCAAGACCAATCTCGGAAGCAACAATTTTAGCTACAGCAATAGGGTGAAAAATATAAGCCTCGCCTGATTTTCGCCTTTGATCTTTGTGTGCTTCTACAGCGGCATCAAAAGCTTTTCGTATCAGTTTTTTGTCTTCGGTGCTTAAAGTTTGGTAACTAATGCGTAGCAATTCTTTGTATTCCTGAGCAATTGCCTTATTTTCTTTTTCAATATCTATTTCTGTCATACCTACAGTGTTCATTCTCTAAAAATAACGATAAGTTAGCATATATGCAAGGGGTTGGGATTTTAGATTTCAGATTGTAGAATGCAGATTTTAGATTTCAGACTGCATTCTTAAATCTGTGTTCTGTAATCTAGAATCCACGTTGTCTTTTGGCTTCGAATATTAATATGGCTGCGGCAACTGAAACGTTCATGCTGTCGATTTCGCCTTGCATTGGGATAATAATATTTTGTGTGGCTGCGTCACGCCATTCCTGAGTTAATCCAGTGGCTTCAGTTCCTACAACTAATGCTGTGGGCTGAGTAAAATCCTGTGTGTGATAACTTGTTGAATTTTGCAACGTAGCACAGTAGAAATTGATGTTTCTTTCTTTTAAAAAAGAAATAATTTCGGATGTAGAAGCTGTTGCAATTTGGTTAGTAAACAAGCAGCCTACACTGGAACGCACAATATTTGGGTTGTATAAATCGCTTTTTGGGTTTGCAATAATTACAGCGTCAAGATTTGCAGCATCGGCAGTGCGTAAAAGCGCGCCAATATTGCCTGGTTTTTCCGGAGCTTCGGCAACCAGAATTAATGGTGTTTCAGATAATTTTAAATCAGAAAGTTGTAAGGATTTTGATTTGGCTACAGCCAAAATTCCTTCGGTAGTGTCCCTATAACTTAGTTTTTGAAAAACGTCTTTGTTGATTTCGATTAATTCGGCTGATGGGGCTAATTTTCTAGCTTCGTTTTCGCTGCAAATTTCAGGAAAGAATAAGAGTGTTTCAATTTCATATTTTCCTTTTACTGCTAATGAAATTTCCCGTAGGCCTTCAATTAAAAAAGTACCGGTTTGCTTTCTGTTTTTGGCTTTTTCCTGTAATAATACTAAAGATTTTATGAATGGATTTTGAATGGATGTAATTTGTTTCAAGAGATTCTAAAGTTTAGTATTGCATTATAAATTAAACAGTTCTTTGAACGACTTCAAAAATTTTAGCATCTTCACATTTTAATGTTTTCGAAGGGAATTTCATCAGCAATGCGTAATCATGCGTTGCCATTAAAACGGTTTTTCCGTTAGCGTTAATTTTTTTCAAAACATCCATAACTTCCACGCTGGTTTGAGGATCTAGATTACCTGTAGGCTCATCAGCAAGGATAAGTTCAGGATCGTTCAGTAAAGCTCTGGCAATGGCTACACGTTGTTGTTCTCCACCTGAAATTTGATGAGGCATTTTTTGTGCATAGTTTTTCATTCCTACTTTGTCAAGAACTTCTTCGATTTTGCGTTCCATTTCATTTTGGTCAGACCATCCGGTAGCTCTAAGAACAAAAAGCATGTTATCCTTGATAGAACGATCTGGTAATAGTTTAAAATCCTGAAAAACAATCCCAATTTTACGTCTTAAAAACGGAATATCATTTTCTTTTAAAGTCTCTAAATCAAAGTCAACAATGTGTGCTGTACCTTCATTCAAAGGTAAATCAGCATAAAGTGTTTTCATGAAACTACTTTTTCCTGAACCTGTTTTTCCAATGATGTAAATGAATTCTCCTCGGTTTACTTCCAGATTTACATTCGATAAGATTACTTTATCTTCTTGATAGATAGTTGCATTTTTTAATGACAGTACAGCTTGAGACATAATTAACGATTGTTTATGGTGTAAAAGTAATTATCAATTATGAAATAGCAATATCAATTCAAGGTTTTTTGTGGTTTGTTAAAATATTTGTTCATAATAAAAATAAATACAGTCACGTTATAAAGTCTATAATATGATATATTTGACTATTAAAAAAAATAAATGAAAATGCGCAAACTTTCCTGGCTCTTACTTTTGTTGGTTTTTGTTAAAACCAATACGCTTTTGGCACAGAAATCTACAATATATACCAGTGATTTAAAGGATTATAACCGAGCAGTTTCTTTGTTCAAAGATAATCAGTATGCATCGGCTCAGTTTCTTTTCGAAAAAGTAAAAGAAGAAACTAAAGATGAAGAAATTAAATCTGATTGTGCTTATTATGACGCAAGTTGCGCCGTTCGGTTAGGACATGCAAATGCTGATGTATTGATGGAGTCGTTCTTGAAAGAGTATCCAACAAGTTCTAAAAGTAATCAGGCTTATGTTGAAGTGGCGCATCATTATTTTAATCAAAAAGATTATGCTGAAGCTTTAAACTGGTTCGAAAAAGTAGATGAAAGCCAGTTAAGTGCAGCTGACAGAGACCGTTTTAATTTCCAAAAAGGCTATAGTTTCTTTAGTTCGAAAAATAAAAAAGAAGCAACAACTTACTTCAATAAAGTATTGAAATCAGAAGTTTACGGTCCACAAGCTAAATATTATTTAGGTTTTATGGCTTATGAAGGCGATAATTATCAGGAAGCCAATAAATATTTTGATGCCGTTTCAGGTGATGAAAAATATGCTGAAAAACTGTCGTACTATCAGGCGGATATGAATTTCAAATCAGGAAATTTTCAAAAAGCAATCGAGTTGGGACAAAAAGCAATGGCAAAATCAACTCCTGCTGAAAAATCAGAATTGAATAAAATTATTGGTGAAAGTTATTTTAATTTAAAGAATTATAGCGAAGCCATTCCGTATTTAGTAGCTTACAAAGGCAAAGCCGGAAAATGGAATAATACGGATTATTATCAATTAGGTTATGCGTATTATAAGCAAAATAATTTTGAAAATGCCATCGCTCAATTCAATAAAATTGTTGGCGGAAAAGATGCGGTAGCGCAAAATGCTTATTACCATTTAGGAGAAAGTTACCTAAAATTAGATAAAAAACAACAAGCTTTAAATGCTTTTAAAAATGCTTCCGAAATGCCATTTGATGCGGCAATTCAGGAAGATGCTTATTTGAATTATGCTAAATTAAGTTATGAATTAGGGAATTCGTACCAAAGTGTTCCAGCGGTATTGTTAGGTTTTATCAATAAATATCCAAATAATTCAAGTCGTCCGGTAGTAGAGAAATTATTAATTGATTCTTATATTTCGTCTAAAAATTACAAAGAAGCCTTGGTTTTATTGGAAAAAAACAAAACTCCCGAAAATAAATCGGCTTATCAAAAAGTGACTTTTTACAGTGGTTTAGAGTTGTATACTAATAGAAATTATGAAGCTGCTTTACAAATGTTTCAAAAATCCTTAGCGAATTCAGTAGATGCTGAGTTTACTGCCAGAGCTACTTTCTGGAAAGGAGAAACAGAATATGTTTTGAATGATTACAATAAATCATTGTTGAGCTTTAAACAATTTGCAGGAATGTCGGCCGCTGCGTCAACTCCAGAGTATAAAAACAGCAATTACAATATTGCTTATGCGTATTTTAAATTAAAAGAATACGAATCGGCAGGTGATGCTTTCCAAAAATTTATCGATAAGGTAAAAGATGATAAAACAAGAATTACGGATGCTTACTTACGTCTTGCTGATTGTCGTTATGTTACTACTAAATATTGGCCTGCAATGGAAGCTTACAATAAGGTAATCGAACTGAAGAGTGTAGATGCTGATTATGCTTATTTTCAAAAAGCGCTTTGCTATGGATTTGTTTCCAGAAATGACAAGAAAATTGAAGAATTAAATTCGTTTATTGCAGCGTATCCAAAATCAAGTTACCGTGATGATGCGATGTTTGAATTAGCAAATACTTATGTTGCGACTAACAAACAAGATTTAGCTATAAAAACGTATGACCGATTAACAACGGAATATAAAAACAGTTCTTTTACTTCAAAAGCTATTTTACGTGAGGGATTAGTTTATTATAATTCGGATAGAAATTCGGAAGCTTTAGTGAAATTTAAAAAAGTTACTGCAGAATATCCTAAAACACCTGAAGCTATGCAGGCAGTTGCCACAGCAAGATTGATTTATGTGGATAGCGGAAAAGTAAGCGAATATGCTAACTGGGTTAGAACTTTAGATTTTGTGGCTGTAACTGACGCTGATTTAGATAATGATACTTATGAATCAGCAGCAAAACAATACGAACAAGGTAATAATGCTCAGGCTATTTCAGGTTACAGAGCTTATATTTCGAGTTTTCCTAACGGAATTCACGTTTTGAAAGCCAATTATTATTTGGCGCAAGCTTATTATGCTGAAGGTCAAAAAGACAAAGCGATTCCTAATTATGAGTATGTTGTTGCGGCTCCTAGAAACGAATTTACAGAGCAATCGTTAACAAGATTAGGGCAAATTTTATTGAACAGCGGAGCAAAAGATAAAGCGATTCCGGTATTGTTACGTTTAGAAAATGAAGCCGATTTAGCTCAGAACAAAGTTTTTGCACAATCTAATTTGATGAAGGCGTATTACGAAAACAAAGAATATTCGAATGCTGTGGTTTATGCCGAAAAAGTATTGAGTAATCCAAAAACGGATGATAATGTAAAAAGCGACGCGCAAATTATTATTGCACGTGCAGCTATGCAGGCAGGAGAAGAAGCAAAAGGAAAAGCAGCTTATGCTAAATTGCTTTCGATTGCTAAAGGAGAATTAGCAGCCGAAGCTTTGTATTATGATGCTTATTTCAAAAATAAAGAATCTAAGTTTGAAGCATCGAATACTGCGGTTCAAAAATTAGCTAAAAGTTATGCGTCTTATCGTTTGTATGGAGCAAAAGGATTAGTGTTAATGGCTAAAAACTTTTACGGATTAAAAGATAGTTTTCAGGCAACTTACATTTTAGAAAGTGTGATTCAGAATTTCTCTGATTTCCCTGATGTAGTTGCTGAGGCTCAAACAGAATTAAATGCAATTAAAGCGGAAGAATCAAAAACTAATTCGTCAATAAAGTAAGAAATAAGAACAAAGAAGATAGATAAAAGATAGCAAACAATTTTCCGCTTTAAACTCCCTCTCTTTTGGAGAGGGCTGGGGAGAGGAATAAAAATATACAACATGAAGTTTCATTTTTCAAAAAAAATAATCGTACTCCTTTTTCTAATGGTTTTGCAATTTTCTTTTGCTCAAAAGAAAGATCCTAAGAAAGAAGAAAACATTGGTTCAGAAGTAGTGAATGTGGTTAAACCGTACACGCCAACAATATCAGATGCTTCAAAAATTCAGGAATCTCCAGTACTGGATGATGATGGAAATGCTAAAAAAGAGAAGATTAATTATTCTATTTTTTCTTTTCCGGTAGCTTCAACTTTTGCTCCGGCAAAAGGAAAAGCGGAAGGAGTAGATAAGGAAGCACGAGAAAAATTCTATAATAACTATGCTACTTTAGGCTATGGAAATTATGGGAATTTGAATGCCGAATTGTTTATTAATAAGGAATTAGGAAAAAATGATTATGTAGGCGGAATGTTTCGTCATTTATCTTCCAGCGGAGGAGTGAATGATGTGCCGTTAGACAGTTGGTTTTACGATACATCTTTGGATGCCACTTATGGAGCGCATTATGATTCGATGTCATGGAATATTGATTTAGGTTATCAAAATCAGGTGTACAACTGGTTTGGTTTGCCAAAGGATTTTGGAAGTGCATTATCAGCTACAGATAGAAATACTTTAATTGCCGGTATTAATACAAAACATGCTTATAACGGAATTTCTTTAGGAGGAAAATTGCGTTTTAATGATAGTGCTTTTAAGGAAGCTTCGATGAAATTCAGTCATTTTTCGGATAGTTTTGATTCGTCTGAAAATCGTTTTTACATTAAACCATCTTTACAGTTTGATGTAGCGAACCAATTTGTAAATACCGATATTATCGTGGATTATGTGGGAGGAACTTTCGAAAAAAGATATTTAGATCCTCTTTCATCAACTATAAAATTTGGATTTACTAATTTAGGGCTTTCTCCTAGTTTTGTGATTCAGGAAAATGGCTGGAATGTAAAGTTAGGAGCTTCGTTATTTTACAGTATTGATAATAAAGGAAACGATAGTAAATTTTTAATTTATCCAAATATCAATGTCTCATATCCGATTGTTGAAGATTTAATGATTTTTTATGCAGGAGCCGAAGGAGGTTTAGAGCAAAACTCTTATATGGATTTTGTAAAAGAAAATCCGTTTTTATCGCCTACATTAATGATTGCTCCAACAGACAAACAATATGATGTTTTTGCCGGTTTAAAAGGAAAATTGGCTTCAAGTGTAAGTTATAATCTTCGTGGTTCTTATAATAATATTAGAAACAGAGCTTTGTTTAAGGGTAATGATTATACTGAAAATGCATCTAATGAAGATTATGCTTTTGGGAATTCATTTCAGGTGGTTTATGATGATATAAGAACATTTAGTTTTTCAGGTGATTTGAAAGCTGATTTTTCAGAAAATGTGAGTTTTGCAATTGGTGGAACTTTTAATAGTTATAAAAATACATTTGAGCAGGAAGCATGGAATTTGCCTGAAATAGAAGTGAATTCTTCGATTGATTTTAATATTACTCCAAAATGGTTTGCTGGTGCAAAAGTGTTTTATGTAGGAGAACGTAAAGATCAAAAGAGAGATTTATTGTCTGCTACAATGTCAAGTCCAACTAAGTTAGGAAGTTATTTTGATTTGAATTCGCATGTTGGGTTTAAATACAATTCACAATTAACTGCATTTGTAAAACTGAATAATATGACTGGTAAATCATATCAAAAATGGATGGATTATCCGGTACAAGGATTTCAGGTATTGGTAGGAGCTAATTTTAAATTCGACTTTTAATTTTTTACCACAAAGGACACAAAGCTTTTCACAAAGGTCGCAAAGACATATAAAAAAGGCGCAAGATCACAGATTAAAATCTTTGTGAACTTTGCGCCTTCTTTGTGTCCTTTGTGTTTTAAAAAAAAAACTATTCAGTAAAAGGAACTGCAATACGGGTTTTGTCCCATCCAATGTTTAAAACCATTCCTTTATCAGCAGGAGTGAAAACCATCGAAAGTGCTTCAAGAGATTCTTCAGCCTGAGTTACAGGAACACTTAATCTTGCAACATCATTTTCGGCTTTGTATGAATAAGCTCCCCAAACATTAGTACTTTTGTTAATGATAATGGTGTAATTGTCTTTTTCAGGAATAGTAAACAAAGAGTAAGTCCCTGATTGTATTTTAGTATTACCTAATTTTACATCTCTGTAAAAAGTAATCTCAGTAGCTTCATTGGCCCCCGTTCTCCATACTTTTCCGGCAGGAGCTAATTCGCTTAAGGAACGCCCTTTTAGTTGTGGACGGCTGTAAACAATTTTAGCTGATTTAACCGGGATTTTATTGTCAGCAGGAAATAAAGCCTGGTCTAACGGACTTTTGTCTAAACCGGGAAATTTTTGTGCCTGAACATTTGTTGTCAGGAATAATAATGAGCCAAATGCAACGGCAGAAATAAATTGTAATTTTTTCATAGTAGATTTTAAGAATGAGATTAATAATGATTGTTTACGAAGTTAAAGAAAAAAATAATTTATCTAAGAATTAGAATATTAAATTCAGATGATATCGATTAAGATTATGAAAGTGAATTAAACTTGCGGTCAAACTTTTCAATTAGCATTGCGACCCTTGCGAAAAACTTTACTTACTTTGCGGTTAAATTTTTCAAATGACTTTTAAACAAAAAATACATCAATATTACTCCAGATTAGTTGAAGACAGAATCGATGCTTTCCGTGACATGATTTCGGCATTGACCGAAGATTCTAAAAATGATGCGAAAGGTTCAGCAGGCGATAAGCATGAAACGGCTTTGTCGATGATGCATTTAGAACAGGAAAAGTTCAATACGAAACTTAGAGAAGTTTTAGAACAAAAAGCGGTTTTAGATAAAATCGGTGCTTCGGTAATTACCAATTCTATTGTTTTAGGAAGTTTAGTTAAGGCAAACGGAATTTATTTGTATCTGTCTTTGGCTTTGCCAAAAATTACTATTGATGGTATTAATGTAATTGCTTTGTCTCCGCAATCACCATTAGGGAATAAATTAATGGGAAATTCGGTTGGTTTTACTTTCGAAATTAACGGAACGAAATATTTGATTGAAAGTGTAGAGTAGAATTGGTTTTTTGTAATAATCGGTTGGTTTTTATACAATCGAAATCATTTAAAAAAATCGAATACCCTAAAAAAAACTTTCGTAAATTCGCCAGCTTAAAAGTTTGACTTTAAAACTAAATTAAATTATGAGTAAAATAATGACAGTCGACATCTTGTCGAGTATTAAAGGAGCGCAGCCCTCAGAGAGTGTGAACCAGTTGTTTGATGTGATTAAAAATGCACAAGCGTCAAATAATAATTCCTTGAATAATGTCAATCATAATTGTGTGTCAGTGAGTGATTTAAGAGAAGATGTTGTGATAGAGAGTTCGGCTATTGAACGAGAAATAATTTTAGAAAACTTCCCGAACAAGAAAAATGGTTTTTTAGTTGTAGCAAAAGTTATAGAAGGATAAAATGGATTCTAAAATAAAAGAAATACACCAGCAATTGGTGTCAAAACAAATTACTTGTACGGCTTTGGTACAGGAAAAATTAGACTTACTTAAACAAAATACTTATAATTCTGTAAACTCTTTGTTAGATACTTTGGCGCTGGAATTAGCAGCTAAAGTAGATGCCAAAATTACCAATGGAGAAACCATCGGTTTACTGGAAGGAATTCCTTTTGGAATTAAAGATGTATATATGGTTCAGGGAACTTACACAACTGCAAGTTCTGATTTACTTAAAAATTATAAATCGCCTTACACGGCTACTGCTATTCAAAAGCTATTAGATGCAGGAGCAATCCCGTTAGTGAAAGAAAACTGTGATAGTTTTGGTCATGGTTCATCTAGTGAAAATACGATTTTCGGAGCAGTAAAAAATGCTGTAAATCCGGAGTTAGTAGGAGGAGGATCGAGTGGAGGATCGGCTGTGAATGTGGCTTTAGATTATACTGTTTTTTCTATTGGTGGAGATACTGGAGGTTCTATTCGTCAGCCTGCTGGTTACAATCATATTTATGGTTTAAAACCAACTTACGGAAGAATTTCAAGGTATGGATTGATGGCTTATGCGTCTTCTACGGATTGTGTTGGACCGTTAGCAAAATCAATTGAAGATATTCGAATTGTGTTGAATGTAATGAGTGGTAAAGATCCAAAAGATCAAACATCAACTACTTCGGAAGAAATTACAGAAGAAGGAATTGCTGCTTCATCAATCAAAACCGTTGGGTATTTCAAGAATTTTATCGAAAGTGAAGCTATCGATGCTCAAATAAAAGCAGACTTTTTAGCTGCTATCGAAAAAATAAAAGCAAAAGGAATTGCGGTAAAGGAATTGGATTTCTTTAAATCGGATATTTTAGTTTCTACTTATTATACTTTGGCAATGGCAGAGACAGCTTCGAATTTATCCCGTTTGGACGGAACCAATTACGGAAACCGCATTGAAGGAGATAATTTGATTGATACGTATGCGGTAACTCGTTCTGAAAACTTTTCGGAAGAAACAAAACGCAGAATTGTAGGTGGAAACCAAGTACTGTCTCAAGGTTTCTCAGACGAAATTTATTTAAAAGGATTGGCTTTAAGAGATCAGATTTCGGAGAACTTCAGTAAAGATTTTGAAGAAGTGGATGTGATTTTGTCACCAGTTACACCAGCTGCTCCGCCTAAAATAGGAGACAGTTTAAAAGATCCGTTGGCAATGTATTTATCAGATGCTTATACTGTTGGTTTTAGTTTAGGACAATTACCTACTTTAACCGTGCCACAAGGAACAACTACAGGATTGCAAATTACTGCAGCAAAAAATAATGATGAATTAGTGATGCAATTTGCTAATTTCTTAAAAGATACACTATAATGGAATTGGAACAATTAACTGCGGCTTTAAAAGCCCACGATTTAGAATTGGTTATCGGACTGGAAACGCACGTTCGGTTAAATACCAAAACCAAGTTGTTTTGTTCTTGTCCAAATCAAGAAATAGAAACACCTAATCAAAATATATGTTCGGTTTGTACGGGGCAAATGGGCGTTTTGCCCGCTATCAATAAAGAGGCGATTACTAAAGCAATTTATTTTGGAAAAGCAGTAAACTCTTCTTTTAGCAACGAAGTGATTTCCTGGGATAGAAAGCATTATGAATATCCGGATAACCCTAAAAATATTCAGATTACACAATTTCATAATCCGGTAATTCCTGACGGACAGGTTTCTTGTTACAGGAATGACGGTTCACAATTTACTGTGAATTTAACGCAGGTTCATATTGAGGAAGATGCGGCTAAATTGATGCACGAAAAGAAAATTTCCTTAGTCGATTTTAACAAAGCAGGTGTTCCTTTGATCGAAATTGTTACTGAACCTTGTATTCGCAATATCGAAGATGCTTCAACTTATGCGCAATATATTCAGCGTATTGTTCAAAATTTAGGAATCTCTGAAGCCAATTTGGAAAAAGGAGAATTCAAATCGGATGTTTCGGTGTCATTACGTAAAATTAATTCGAATACTTTAAATCCAAGAACGGAGATCAAAAACCTGAACTCGTTTAAGTTTATGATCGAAGCTTTGAAAGAAGAAGTAGAGAAACAATTTAATTATTACAGCGAGCACAAAGAATTTAGACCTGACCAAACAACCGTGTTATGGGATGCCGATTTAAAGCAAACCAAAACCATGCGTAAAAAGGAATTCGAAGCGGATTACCGTTTTATTTCGGAGCCGGATTTACCTTTTGTAAACATTAAAGCTGAGATTGAAGCGATTAATGTAGATACGAGTGCATTGCCTTATGCCGTAGAATCTATCTTGATCAACGGTGGTGTTTTGCCTCAGGATGCTAAATTTTTTACAGCAGATGCTTTGCGCTCGCGCACTTTTGTAACATTAAATAACGAAATTAAAGATCCTTCGTTTGTTGCAAAAACCTTATCAAATAATATCAAGGCGGAAGATTATGTTAATATTCATAATATTGAACATTTGATTACCATTTTTGTATTATTCAAGGCTGAAAAAATCACGGCTGTTTTAGTTCAGAATGCGATTGCGGGTTATTTGAAAGATCAAAATTTTGATTACAATAAATACTTTGAAGAAAACACCATTTCAGAAGACAGAATTCAGGAAGTAATTACAAAAGTAATTGCCGAAAATGAAGCTGTAGCTGCAGCTATTGCTGCGGGTGACCAAGGAAAAGCAGGTATTCTTGTTGGTAAAGTTTTAGGTATTATTGGAAAAGGAGCGAATGGAAAAGTAATTCGTCAGATTATTTTAGATCAATTAGGATCTGCTGCTTCTGTTTCAGAAAAAGCACAATCTATAGAAAAAACTGCTACAGCAACTGTTGCAGAAAATAAAGAAAATCAGGAGGAATCGCTTCCTGAAATTCCACTTGTTGTAAAAGAAACTTATAGAACACATAAAATTTCACAATTATCAGAAGCCAATATTAGTGAAGAGGTGATGTTGTCAGGTTGGGTAGCGAGTGTTCGTGACCATGGAGAATTGATGTTTATTGATTTACGTGATTCCAGTTATGAAATTTTCCAGGTTAATATAAGCAGAGAAACTTTTCCTAATATCGATGAGTTAGTGAAATTAAAACCGGAATCGGTAATTTCAGTAAAAGGTATCGTTGTTGGGCGTAATGAAGATGATTATAATGCAGGATTGCGTACAGGAAAAATAGAATTAGAAACTTCAGAATTGGAGATTTTAAATTTGTCTAAGACTTTGCCTTTCGAAATTAAAAGAGCAGCCAAAACAAATGAAGCAATCCGTTTTCAATACAAGTTCTTAGATCATAGAAATGATGAGGTAAGAAGAGCTATTGTAAACCGTCATAAAGTAATTAAGTTAATTCGTGATATTTTAGACGAAGAAGAATTTTTAGAAATTGAAACCCCTATTTTAAGTGCCGGAACCGATGAAGGAGCACGTGAATTTATTGTTCCTACACGTAAACAGGCAGGTTTGTTTTATACATTACCACAAGCACCACAACAGTTCAAACAAATGTTGATGGTAAGTGGTTATGAAAAATATTTCCAGGTAGCGCGTTGTTTTAGAGATGAGGATTCCCGTGGAGATCGTCAGCCGGAATTTACGCAATTAGATATGGAAATGGCGTATGGCAGCATGCAGCAAATTATCGATTTGAATACTAAATTATTCAATGAAGTAGTGAAGAAAGTATATGGTAACAAATGGATTTTGCGTCCGTTTGAAGTGATTACTTATAAAGATGCGATGGATTTCTACGGCTGTGACCGACCTGATTTGCGTTACGGTTTAAAAATGCAGGACATTACCGAAATTGTAAAAGATACTACTTTCCAGGTATTCTCTAAACCAATTGAAGAAGGTGGAATTGTAAAATGTATTAAAGTTTCGGCTCAGGAGCAAGGAAATAAACGTATGTCTAAAGGTCAAATCGAAGCTTTAACGGCTATTGCACAGCAGCACGGTTTGGGCGGATTGGCTTATATTATTGTAAATGAAGACGAATTACAATCGCCAATTATTAAGTTTTTAGGAGAAGAAATTGCAGCTGGAATTATTAAGGCGACTGATGCGCAGGTTGGAGATATTGTATTCTTCTCGGCGGCAGATTATGCTACGGCAAATAAGGCTTTGGATGCGGTTCGTCAGGAAATGGGTCGAATGTTGAATTTGATTAATCCAAAAGAATTACGTCCAGCTTGGGTAGTTGATTTTCCAATGTTTGAAAAAACAGATGAAGGAAGATGGACGTTTACACACAACCCGTTCTCTATGCCGGCTGTTTATGATTTGGAAAAACACATGAATGGTAAAGAAGAGGAAATCGGAACTATCATTGCGCAACAGTATGATATTATTCTAAACGGTTACGAAATTGGTGGAGGATCAGTTCGTGCACACAAATCGGAGATTCTGGAAGCAACTTATAGAAATATGGGTTACAATAAAGAAGAAATGATAAAAAGCGTTGGAACGATGTATAAAGCTTTTCAGTACGGAGCACCGCCGCATGGAGGAATTGCTTGGGGAATTGACCGTTTGATGATGATTTTAGAGAAAAAAGCATCAATTCGTGAAGTTATGGCTTTCCCTAAAACAGGAACCAGTGAAGATTTACTATTCGGGGCACCATCTGCTTTATCTGATAAAAAAGTAGAGGAGATGAATGTTCGAATTATGAAATAAAACAATTTCAATCTCAAAAATCAATTTCAATGGCAATGATTAATTGAGCTGATTGAAATGATTCAATTATCAAATTTCCAAAACAGCATTTTTGATGTTTGTTTTGGAAATTTGTTTTTTAGGGATTTTTAATTGCTATTGATTTTTGAAATAGGCATTGCAATTGAATCAGGATCTTGGTTTATTAAGTCCTCTGTCGTACATAACAATACTTCCGGCTACTGATACATTTAAACTTTTTTCAGATTTGAATTTAATTAAATGATGGCATTTTGCAATTGCTTTTTTAGATAAGCCATTGTCTTCGGCGCCTAATAAATAAACGCATCTTCTAGGATGTTCAAAAGTCTCTAAATCGGCAGCTCTATCGTCTAATTCAACGCCAACTAAACGTGCGCCTTTAGGTAGATTTTGGTAGAAATCTTCAAAGGTTTCATAGTGAAAATAAGGCATTGATTTCACGGCATTTTCTGTGTCGCAAGCCTGTTTTGCATATCGATTTCCTATTGTAAAAATATAACTTGCTCCTAAGTTTTGAGCGGTTCTCCATAAAACACCTAAGTTTTCAGGGGTTTTACCATTTTGTATTCCTATTCCGAAAAATTCGGTTATAAAATTGTCGTTCATTGGGCAAAAATACAAAAGGCAATGGTAATTTCAATTTCAAAAATCAATTGCAAATTTCTATAGTAGTATTTTAAATGTTTGTTTTGGTATTTTTTGTTTCTAGATCTTTTTTTGAAATTGATTTTTGTTGTCGAAATTGACACTTTTTGTTGATAACTTAAAGGCTAATAAGGCTATTTTGTACGGTATATAATTTGGGTTTTCATATATTTGCGTGTTATACAAAAAATTACAATTTTAGAATAAATTATATGAGCGAAGAAATCAATAAAGGAAATTATTCAGCAGATAGTATTCAGGCATTAGAAGGAATGGAGCACGTAAGAATGCGTCCTTCCATGTATATTGGAGATGTAGGGGTTCGAGGACTGCATCATTTAGTTTATGAAGTTGTAGATAACTCTATTGATGAGGCAATGGGAGGTCATTGTGATGCTATTAGTGTTTCAATCAATGAGGATGGTTCTATTACAGTTGAAGATAATGGTCGTGGTATTCCGGTAGGAATTCATAAAAAAGAAGGTGTTTCGGCATTAGAGGTTGTAATGACTAAAATTGGTGCCGGAGGTAAATTCGATAAAGATTCGTATAAAGTTTCTGGAGGTTTGCATGGTGTTGGGGTTTCTTGTGTGAATGCCTTGTCAAATCATTTAATTGCTACTGTTCATAGTAGTGATGGTAAGGTGTACCAACAAGAATACGAAAGAGGAAAAGCGCTTTATCCTGTAAAGCAAATTGGTGATACTTCAAAAAGAGGAACTATTGTTACTTTTTATCCTGATCCAACTATTTTTCAGCAAACTATTGAGTTTTCTTATGATACTTTGTCAGCTCGTATGCGTGAATTGGCTTACCTGAACAAAGGAATCACAATTACTTTTAGTGATAAAAGAGAATTAGATGATAAAGGAAATCCAATTGGTGAAATATTTCATTCTCAGGAGGGTTTAAAAGAATATATTCGTTATTTAGATGGAAATCGTGAGCCAATTATTGGTCATGTAATTTCTATGGATAATCCAAATGCCGAAATTCCGGTTGAGGTTGCGTTGATTTACAATACAAGTTATTCTGAGAATATTTTTTCTTATGTAAATAATATCAATACGCACGAAGGAGGAACGCATTTGCAAGGTTTCAGAATGGGATTGACCCGTTCACTTAAGAAATATGCCGATGCTTCAGGGATGTTAGATAAATTAAAATTTGATATTTCAGGAGATGATTTCCGTGAAGGATTAACTGCTATTATTTCGGTAAAAGTAGCTGAACCTCAATTTGAAGGACAAACAAAAACCAAACTTGGAAACAGAGAAGTTGTTTCTCCTGTAAGTCAGGCGGTGAGTGAGATGGTGGAAAATTATTTGGAAGAAAATCCAAATGATGCTAAAATCATTGTTCAAAAAGTAATTCTTGCGGCTCAGGCTCGTCACGCAGCTAAAAAAGCACGTGAAATGGTGCAGCGTAAAACCGTAATGGGTGGCGGTGGATTACCAGGGAAATTATCCGATTGTTCTGAGCAGGATCCTGCAAAATGTGAGGTATATCTTGTCGAGGGAGATTCGGCGGGTGGAACTGCTAAGCAAGGTCGTGATCGTAATTTTCAGGCTATTTTGCCATTACGTGGTAAGATTTTGAATGTGGAAAAAGCGATGCATCATAAAGTTTTTGAAAACGAAGAGATTCGAAATATATTTACAGCACTTGGTGTAACTGTTGGTACTGAAGAAGATAGTAAGGCATTGAATATTTCGAAATTGCGTTACCATAAAGTAATTATCATGTGTGATGCCGATGTCGATGGTAGCCATATTTCTACATTGATTTTGACATTCTTCTTCCGTTTTATGAAAGAATTAATCGAAGAGGGACACGTTTATATTGCTGCTCCGCCTTTATATTTAGTTAAAAAAGGAAACAAGAAAGAATACGCATGGAACGATGTTCAGCGTGATCAGGCTAACGAAAGAATGGGTGGAAGTGCCGCTATTCAGCGTTATAAAGGTCTTGGAGAGATGAATGCAGAGCAATTGTGGGAAACTACAATGGATCCTAGTTTCAGGACTTTACGTCAGGTAACTATTGATAGTTTGGCTGAGGCTGATCAGGTGTTTTCTATGTTAATGGGGGACGAAGTACCACCACGTAGAGAATTTATCGAGAAAAATGCTGTTTATGCTAATATTGATGCATAAAAAGTAGCTCGTTTGGTGGTTATTTTGGTTAATAAATTGTAGATTAGCATTAATCAATCAATTTTTACTTAACCGAATAAACATTAAAATATGAAAGTTACTATTGTAGGAGCAGGAAACGTAGGAGCAACCTGTGCAGATGTTATTTCTTATAGAGGAATTGCCAGTGAAGTAGTTTTGTTAGATATCAAGCAAGGTTTTGCCGAAGGAAAAGCTTTAGATATTATGCAATGTGCTACAGATACTGGATTTAATACCCGAGTAGTGGGAGTTACCAATGATTATTCTAAAACCGCTAATAGTGATGTAGTGGTGGTGACTTCAGGGATTCCCAGAAAACCGGGGATGACTCGTGAGGAACTGATAGGAATTAATGCGGGAATAGTAAAATCGGTAGTTGAAAATATTTTAGAGTATTCGCCGGAGACTATCATTATTGTGGTTTCGAATCCAATGGATACAATGACTTATTTGACATTGAAATCGACTGGTTTGCCAAAAAACAGAATTATTGGCATGGGTGGGATTCTGGATAGTTCTCGTTTTAGAACCTATTTGTCTTTGGCTCTAGATAAACCCGCAAATGATGTGTCGGGAATGGTTATAGGAGGTCACGGTGATACGACTATGATTCCGTTAACGCGTTTGGCTTCTTACAATGGAATTCCGGTTTCTCAATTTCTGTCTGAAGAAACTTTGCAAAAAGTTGCCGCAGATACAATGGTAGGAGGAGCTACATTGACGGGTCTTTTAGGAACATCGGCATGGTATGCACCGGGAGCGTCAGTAGCTTTTTTGGTTGACAGTATTTTAAATGATCAAAAAAGAATGATTGCCTGTTCAGTATATGTTGAGGGCGAGTACGGTCAAAACGATATTTGTATAGGAGTGCCTTGTATTATTGGAAAAAACGGAGTCGAGGAGATTTTAGATATTCAATTGAACGATAAGGAAAAAGCATTGTTTGCTAAGAGTGCTGATGCAGTTAGAGCAATGAATGATGCGCTGAAAACGATTTTAGCGTAACTTTTTTTACATATTAAATTGGAGACTGCAATTTTTGCAGTCTTTTTTTTGAGATTAATTAATAAATAAATTGGTTAATCTTAACCAGAATTATATATTTGCTCGGTTTAAAAAATATTTGGCTTTATTTGTTTTTTCTTTTTTTAGATTAAAAATGGCTAAAACATTGTTTATAAGTAACTAACATAAAATAATAAATTTAAAATAATTAATTTTTAGTAATAATGCAGAATAAAGGACTTATTAAATTTTTTGCAATTCTATTTGCATTGGTAAGTATTTACCAACTTTCGTTCACTTTTGTGGCAAATAATGTCAAGGAAGAGGCTAAAGCTTTTGCAGGAGATAATCCTGATAAAGAGTTAAAATATTTAGACTCTATTGGTAAAGAAAAAGTGTTTCTTGACTTTTTTACTTATGATGAAGTAAAAAACAAACAAATTAATAAAGGTCTTGACTTAGAAGGAGGAATCAACGTAATTCTTCAAATTTCTATTAAAGACGTTTTGAAAGGTTTAGCAAATAACTCTAAAAACCCTGTTTTTAATAAGTCATTAGCAGATGCAAGTGCTAATTTAGAAGGAAACAAAACCTATTTAAATAAGTTTTTTGAAGCTTTTGACGCTAATTCAAAAGGATCAGTAAAACTAGCTTCGCCAGATATTTTTGCAAACAGATCATTGCAAGGTGAAGGTGGTGTTGATTATCAAATGTCAGATGCTCAGGTTCAGAAAGTTATCAAAAGAAAAGTTGATGAATCTATCGAAAGTGCTTACAAAGTATTAAGAGAGCGTATTGATAAATTTGGTGTAACTCAGCCTAATATTCAAAAATTAGGAGAAACGGGAAGAATTCTTGTAGAACTTCCGGGAGCTAAAGATGTAGATAGAATTAAGAAATTATTAGGAGGTAAAGCACAACTTGAATTTTGGGAAACTTACAAAATTGATGAAGTTGGAAACTTTTTAATGGCTGCTAACGAGGCATTAAAGAAAACTGAAGTTGCTAAAACTGAGACTAAAGCTGTTGTTAAGGATTCATTGAGCGCTTTATTAACAGATACTAAAGATTCTGCTGCTACTAAAAAAGGAAATAACCCATTACTTGACAAAATGGTTGGTCAGGGTGGAGGACCTGTTTTAGGTCTTTTCTCTCCAAAAGATACCGCTACAATCAATGGATATTTTAAAAGACAAGACATCAAAATTTTGTTACCAGCCGAATTGCGTTATGCGAAATTTGTTTGGGGTAAAGCAACAAAAATAAAAGATGCTAAAGAAAAAGAGGTTGAAGTAGTTGAATTATATGCTTTAAGAGGAAACAGAGATAATACTCCTGCTATGTTAGGAAGTGTTGTTACTGATGCTAAAGATACTTTTGATCAAATGGGGAAACCATCTGTTTCAATGCAAATGAACGGACATGGAGCGAAGGTATGGGAAGAATTAACAGGAAGAGCTTATACTCAAAAAAGTAATATTGCTATTGTTTTAGATAATGTAGTATATTCTGCGCCAGGTGTATCTAGCGGACCTATTGCCGGAGGAAGATCAGAAATTTCAGGATCATTTGATATTACTGAAACTAAAGATTTAGCAAACGTATTAAATGCAGGTAAATTACCGGCTTCTGCTGATATTGTTCAATCAACGGTTGTAGGACCATCTTTAGGTCAGGCTTCAATTGATGCTGGTATGAACTCTTCAATCGTAGGATTGTTTTTAGTATGTTTATGGATGGTATTCTATTACGGTAAAGCGGGTTGGTATGCTAACTTGGCATTATTATTAAACTTACTTTTCTTATTCGGAATTATGGCAAGTTTTGGTTTTGTGCTTACATTACCGGGTATTGCAGGTATCGTATTAACATTAGGTACTGCAGTGGATGCTAACATTATTATTTACGAAAGAGCAAAAGAAGAATTACGTGAAGGAAAATCACTTTCTGAAGCAGTTACTGCATCTTACGGATGGCACGGAGCAATGCGTTCTATTATTGATGCTAACGTAACTCACGTTTTAACTGGAGCTATCTTATTTATCTTTGGAACAGGACCAATTAAAGGTTTTGCTTTAACATTACTTATTGGTATTGCAACTTCATTGTTTACGTCAATTTTTATTGCCAGAATTTTTATTGATAAAAATATTCTTGGAAAAGCTGATTTGACTTTCTCTACAAACATCACTAAAAATTGGTTTACTAATTTCCATTATGACTTTATCAAGGTGAAGAAATTTACGTATGTTTTCTCTTCATTAGTAGTTATTGTAAGTTTTACGTCAATCTTCTTCGTTAACGGATTAGATGAAGGTGTAGATTTTGTTGGAGGAAGAACATTCCAGGTGAAATTTGAGAAACCAGTTGATGCGACTGTGGTTTCAGATGAATTATCAGCTGCTTTTGGAACTCCGGTTGAAGCTAAAATTTTAGGTGATGACGATCAGTTGAAAATCACAACTAAATATAAAATTAAAGAAGACGGTATTGCTGTTGATAAAGAAGTAAACGAGAAATTATACAAAGCTTTATCTAAATATTACCCAAATACATCTTATGATAAATTCATCAATACTTTTGATGGTAAAAAAGTAGGTGTATTACAATCTTCTAAAGTTGGTGCTTCTATTTCTGAAGATATTAAAACAAACTCATACTGGGCAGTTCTTGGAGCAATGTCAGCTATTTTCTTATACTTAATTGTTTCTTTCCGTAAATGGCAATATTCATTAGGTGCGATTGCAGCTGTGGCGCATGACGTAATCTTTGTATTAGGAATTTACTCTTTATGTTATAAATTCATGCCTTTCCACATGGAAATGGACCAACACTTTATCGCTGCGATTCTTACCGTTATTGGTTATTCTATGAATGATACCGTAATTGTATATGACAGGGTGAGAGAGTTTATTTTAGGGAAACGTAAAGGAACTTTCGAAAGTATTGTAAATGCTTCTGTAAATACTACTTTATCAAGAACATTAAATACTTCATTAATGATGATTATCGTTTTATTGACAATGTTCCTTTTTGGAGGAGAATCAATCAGAGGATTTATCTTTGCAATGTTAGTAGGTATTATTGTTGGAACTTATTCTTCATTATTTATTGCGACACCAGTATTGGTTGATACAATTTCTAAAGAAGAGAAAGAAGCTGTTGAAAAACAGCACGAAGCTGCAGCATAATTTATCTTTTTATTATATAATTAAGACCCAACATAAGTTGGGTCTTTTTTTTGGGATTAATTCGCTGATTTTTTTAAAACGGTTTATATTTCGCAATATATTTTATCAAAAGCTACTTTTTTTAATATATTTACTCTATAATAGTATTACCCCCGAATCTTAGTCTATTTAAAATTTAAACAATGAAAAAGAACCTACTTTTATTTGTCTTTGTTTGCTTACTTCATTTGTTAATTGGTTCTAGTGTTTTTGCTCAAACTCCTCAACCGACAGGTACTTCTGTTTATTATTATTGTATTGGTGATTCTGCAAGTCAGCTAACAGCCGGAGGTGATAATTTATTATGGTATCAAGATGCTACAGGTGGAACAGGTTCATCTACTGCGCCAACGCCTTCAACTTCATCCGCTGGCACTACTAGCTATTATGTCACTCAAACTATTGCAGGAATTGAAAGTTCTCCTCGAAAAGCGATTACGGTTAATGTGAATAAGCAATTTGAATTATTTTGTGCAGGCGTGACAACTAGTTCTGTTAATTTTGATTTTTCTAATGTTGGGCAAACTAGATTTGATTATAGTTATACTATTGCGGGAGGAACTCCAATAACAGGAACGCAAACATCTCCAAGCAGTTTTACTGTTAGCGGGCTTTCTGAAGGGCAGACAGTTGTCTTTACAGTTACTGCTGTTGGTGCTCCTTCATGTGTGGCTAATCGAACACTTTCAGCTAGTTGTAGAACGACATGTTCAACATTAGCAACTCCAACATTTAATCAAATTGGTCCTGTTTGTTCTGGAGATACTCCTCCAGTGTTGCCTTCAAGTTCGTTAGAAGGAATTAACGGAACATGGTCTCCGGCTGTGGTTAGTAATACAGCTAGCGGAACTTATACTTTTACTCCAAATGCAAATGAATGTGCGACAACGCAAACAATGAACATTGTAGTAAATCCGGATAATCCTGGTTTTAGTGATTTTACTATTTGTTCAGGAAGTGGAGCACCTAATTTAGACACCACTTCTCCAAGAGGTGTAACAGGAACTTGGGATCCTGCTGTAATTGATGATATGAATACGGATACTTATACCTTTACTCCAGATGCAGGTCAATGCGCAGCTCCACAAACGATAGAGGTAACAGTAATACCATCTAATATGCTTAATGATTTTACCTGGACGGTAACACAGGCATTTGTAGATAATCAAATAATAACTGTTTCAGCAACGACAGCGGGAGGAGATTATTTATATAAGTTAGACGATGGACCTTTTCAGGCTAATCCTGTTTTTGAAAATGTTGCTTCTGGCACACATGCAATAACGGTTATTGATCAGGCAGGTTGTAGTTCACCAATTACTAAAAATGATATATTGGTAATAAATTATCCAAAATTCTTCACGCCAAATAATGATGGTTTTAATGATTTTTGGAATGTAAAAGAACTAAGTTCACAGCCATCTGCCTATATTCGAATATTTGATCGTTATGGTAAATTTATAAAGCAAATAAGTCCCAATGGTGATGGTTGGAATGGAACGTATAATGGCTATTTTCTGCCAGCAGATGATTACTGGTTTGTAGTTCATTATACTGAAGATAGTATCGCAAAAGAGTTCAAATCTCATTTTGCGTTGAAGAGATAAAACTAAAAAGGAATTGTATGATGGTTATACAATTCCTTTTTTTTATGCTGTTTGCAATTCTGAAATAACAAACTCAGATCCATCTTTAAATTGACTGTTGTAATAAACTTTTACTTCGTTTCTATCAGCTAATTTTCGGACTAAATTTAAACCGATTCCGGTTCCTGAATCTCCTCTTGAAGATTTTCCGAGCGTGTAAAACATCTGGAAAATTTTCTCTGCCTGACCTTCTGGAATTCCAGGGCCGTTGTCTCTTATTGCTATTTGCTTTAATTCTTCGTTGTATGAAATAGTGATTTCAGTAATGGCTTTATCATTGTATTTGATAGCATTCGATAATAAATTTTGAATAATCTGTTTGAATGCTACCGATTGAAAATTAATTTTATGATTCAGATTTTCTTTTGCTATTCTAATATTGTTATTAGGATTAAGTAATTTAATAACGGCATTGACTTCGTTAAGAATAGAAATAGCTTCTTTTCCTTCATTATTTTCAACGTTTTTCGAATAAAACAATAAATCATCAATTAGTTTAGACATCGACATTGCAGATGATTTTACCATATCAAAAAGCTCTGTTGCTTCTTCTTTTAAGTCTAATAAATGTTCTTCTTCAATGAATTCGACTAAGGATTTTATGTTGTTTAAAGGTGTTTTTAAATCATGGGCAATTATATTAGCAAATTGTTCTAATTCACCATTTTTAGCAACTAATTTTTCGTTTAGTTTTTGTAATTCCTGATCGTAATCCCAAATTTTTAAGAACGATTCTACTTTTTTACGGGTAATTTCAGTTACCAGAGGTTTGAATAGAAAATCGATGGCTCCTAAATCGTAGGCTTTATTGATATATTTAGCCTCATCACTTATCGCGGTTACAAAAATGGTTGGAATATTAGCCGTTGTAGGATGTTGTTTTGTGATTTCGACAAATTCATAACCATCCATTTCAGGCATTTGAACATCGACTAAAATAAGAGATATTTTTTCTTTAAGTAATATTTGTAATCCTTCGTTTCCTGAATTACAAGTGATTATTTCTCGGTCGTGTTTCTCTAAAATACTTTTTAATGCAATTAAATTTGCAGGTTGATCATCTATTAATAATAGCTTATGCTTAATTGTATTCATTATTTAATGTATTTATAATGTCTTTTGTATTTAATTCCTGATGTTTATTGTATATGTTTTTTGCCGCTTTGGGCATGATTGCAAATTCAGCTTCGTCGCAATCCTGAATGATTGTTTTTCCGTTGTTTTCGGCCATGATTTTTAATCCAATTGCTCCATCATGATTAGAACCTGAAAGTAAAATTCCGCAGCATTTTTCTTTCAATAATATCGAAAAAGATTCAAAAGTAATATCAATCGAAGGCCGACTAAAATTAACAAGTTCAGATACATCCAACGAAAAAGTATAATTTTCTTCTAAAAGCAAATGATAATTGGCAGGAGCGGTATATATAAAACCTTTTTCTATTTTTTCTTTATCATCAATTTCTTTGACTGTATAATGAGTACTTCTTTGTAAAATAGATTCAAAAGAAGAATTACTGTTTTTTAAACGATGCAAAACAATAACAATAGGGGTGTCTATGCTTTTGTCTAAATTATTTAAAATAGACAAAATAGTATCAAAAGCTCCTGCTGAGCCGCCTATTATTATGATTTCGGGTTTCATCTTATTTTTTGATAAATTTTTTCTTCTCGATCAATCTCTTTAAAATTTTCGTAAACACTGCTAAATCGCAACGATTCTTTTTTTCCAATTGCCAGAAATCCGTGTACAGGCAAACTGTCGTAAAATAATTCGAATGCTTTATTTTGCAATTTACTATTAAAATAAATTAAAACATTTCGGCATAAAATCAATTGACATTCTTTAAAAACGCTATCGGCAACTAAATTATGATTTGAAAATAAAATATTTTGTTTGAATTCTGAATTGATCATCGAATGTTTTTCATCAGAAACAAAGTAATTTTTTAAAGATTCTTTTCCTCCACATTCATAATAATTCTTAGTGTAATCCTTAAAATTAGTGTTGTCATAAATTCCTTTTTTAGACTGTTCTATGGCATTTCGACTAATATCAGTTGCATAAATTCTTGTTTTTGGAAAAAGATTATTTTCTTTCAAAAGAATATTTAACGAATAGGTTTCTTCTCCAAAAGAGCATCCGGCTGTCCAGATATTAATTTTAGGATAACTGTCTAAATATGGAAAAACTTTTTCATGTAAAGATTTAAAAAAACTTGGATCTCTAAAAAACTCACTTACATTTACGACAATTTCATTGATAAAGTTTTGAAAAATAGTAGGATTATTGATGAGTTCAAATTTTAAATCGACACTGGTTTTCATGTTATTGATATCCATAAAACGATTGACCCTTCTAAGCATTGAAGCTTTAGAGTAATCACTGAAATCGTAATCAAATTGCTTTTTTATTGTAAAAAGCAATTCGTCAAGTTCGTTTAATTTTATCATTTATAAATCCAAATGCTAATTAATGAAATAAGTTTTTGAATATCAATAGGTTTTGACTGATAATCAGAAGCGCCAGCATTTAATATTTCGTCACGATCACCTTTCATCGCTTTGGCAGTCAAGGCTATGATAGGCAGGTTTTTCCATTTAGGATTTTCTCTAATTTTCTTAGTCGCTTCAAATCCGTCCATTTCTGGCATCATAATATCCATTAGAACAATGTCAAAAGTCCCATGTTCCTGTAATGTGTTTAAAGCTTCAATACCATTAAAAGCAGTTGTAATGATAGCTCCTTTGCTGGTTAATGCTGCTGATAAAGCGTAGATGTTTCGAATATCGTCATCAACAATTAAAATGCTTTTATCTTTTAATATTTCGCCTCCGGCTAAATTTGGTGCGGTTTCATATTTGGTATTTTCTGAAGTTTCGACTTTGTTTAAAAATAACAAAATTTCATCTTTCAGTCTTTCGGTAACATTATCGGTTTTGATTACAATACTGTCTACATTTTTTTCGAGTTCTAATTGCTCAACATCCGAAAGTGTTTTTCCAGTATTGATAATGATTTTTATGTTTTTGTTTTTAGAAATATTCTTTAATTCAGAAATAGCTTTTACGTTATCAGAATCCGGTAAGCCTAAATCGATTATGGCACAGTCAATTTCAACATTAGTCAAAATATTTTCAGCTTCAGCTCTTGAATAAGCCTGAAGGCAAATAGTATTCTTATCGTTAGCGTGCAATAATTGTTTAATCGAATAATTTAATTTCTCGTCGTCTTCGAGAATTAGTACTCTTTTAAAAACTTTATTGATTTCTTCATCAATAGAAAGGAATGCATTTTTAAGTTTTTCGGGAGTAATAGGTTTCACTAAGAAATCAAAAGCACCCATTTCTTTAGCTAATTTTTCTCTTTTCATTCCAGACATTACATGCACCGGAATATGCTTTAATTCAGGATCTTCTTTAAGCCATTTTAGGACTGTCCAACCATCAATTCCTGGCAGTTTCATGTCCAGAATTATCGCTTTTGGATTGTACTTTTTAGCGTATTGAAAACCAGTTTCGCCCTGATGCGCAATAATTGCTTTAAAACCATTATTATGTGCTACCTGAAGTAATACTTCGGCAAATGACGGATCGTCTTCAATAATTAAAACGGTTTTGTCATCAATATCGGCTTTGTGACGATCATCATCAATATCAGCAGATAAATCGACAAATTCTTCATTCGCTTTTGGATATTCTGATTCTATTGTGTTATCTTTTATAGTTTCCGGAATTGCACTTTCTGTACTTTCTACAAAAGAATTATTATTTTCTTGATTAAAATTTACAGGAATTATGACACCAAAAATGCTTCCATTATTCAATTGGCTGTCAAAATAAACTTCACCATCTAATAAGTTGGCAAGTTGTTTAGAAATATATAAACCTAATCCGGTTCCGCCATATTTTCGACTTGTTGAACTATCAGCCTGCTGGAAACTTTGGAATAATTTTTTCTTATTTTCTTCGGATATTCCTATACCGTTGTCTTTTATTTCTATGGCTAAAATTTGGCTGTTATCAATAGAAGCTAATTTAGGATTTGTAAACTCCCAATTGCTTTTTGGTGTAGAAAAGTTCATTTCTACAATTCCACCATTTGGAGTAAATTTCAAAGCATTAGATAAGAAATTCTTAAGGATTTGTTCAATTTTACCTATGTCAGTGTAAATTTCTCTAGGACAGTCTTCAGTAATTGAGGTTTTAAAATCAATCTCTTTCTTGTTCATTTGGGCTCTAAAAAGACCATCCATATCCGATAATATTCGTTCTGTAACCGTATTTTCAGGATAGATTTCGACTTTTCCAGCTTCAATTTTAGAGATATCAAGAATATCAGTAATCAGGTTTAATAAATCTTTTCCGGAAGTATTAATTACCGATAAATTTTCTAATTGCGCATTTGTTAAATTTCCGGAAGTATTGTCTTTTAAAATATCCGAAAGAATTAAAATACTGTTTAAAGGCGTTCGCAATTCATGCGACATATTAGCTAAAAACTCTGATTTATATTTACTTGCCTGCGCAATTTCTTCTGATTTTACATTCAGCTCTTCCTGAGCTATTATAAGATCATCATTTTTTTTCTCGATTTCGTAATTTTTAGTTTCAAGTTCGCGACTTTTTTCTTCTAAATACGCATTAGTTTGCTCTAATTCGGCAGCCTGATTTTTTAATTCTTCTTCCGATTGTTGCAGTAATAAAGTATGCTTATTTAGTTCTTCGTTATTTTGACGTAACTCTTCTTCCTGAACTTGTAAAATGTTGTTTTTCTTGTTGATTTCTTCGCTTGAAATTCGCAATTCTTCATTTCGAATAAATACAGCAATTGCGCTTCCTATGGCGTCTTTTAAAGTGTTTAATAATTTTTGGTCAGTTTCAGTAAAGTTATTCAAAGAGCCAATTTCGATAACGCCAATTACTGAATTCTGATAAGAAATAGGAGTAATTAAAATATTGTAAATAGCCGATTTTCCTAATGAAGAACTCAGGTAAGAATACTCATTAGTTAAATTATTGAAACATTTTTGCTCATTAAATTTAGCCGCTTCGCCCACTAATCCTTCGCCAAAAGCAATTGTTTTTGGGCTATTGTTATCATCAGCATAACTGCCAATTTTTATTAAATTGTCTTTGTCTTCGATGTAATCAATACTATAAAAAGTTGCCTGACAAGCATTAGTTTGATTGCTTAAAAGTTGGCTTAATTTACTACCGAAATCATATATGTTTTCTGAATTAATGATTGTATTATTTACTTCAATAACATTTTTTTCGAGTAAATGATTTTCAGCAGCTTCATCATCAAAACGCTTTAATTCTAATGACATATTATTTAATGACTGATTTAAAGTGTCAGAATCACTTCGGATTACTATGGTTTCGCCAAAATTCCCAGAACTAATTTTAGAAGCTAAATTAATTTGTTCTTTAATAGCGCTAACTAATTTTTTTATAGATTCCCTGATAGAATCAAGTTCTATATTTCCTGTAAGTGTATGTTGGAAATCAGTATATCCTAAAGAAATTTTTTCAATTTTTGTTGCGACTATATTTAATGATTTCGATGTATTTGAAATTAATTTGTAAACTAAAATTGCCGTTGTGATTAATAATAATACAAATGAAAATATGGCTACAATTGTACTTATAATTGTGATGTCTTTTTCATGTTTGGCTAATTCAATAATATGGTTAAGCTTTTTAATTTTTAAAGTATTTAACTTATCATTTACGGTAGTAGACTGATTCCACCAGGCATCGGGTGTTACTTTTTTTGTATTGTTTAAGATGGCTTCAGAAGTACTTAAAAACGATTGGAATTCGGCTGATTTTTTAAATCGAATGATTTCATCATTGATATGAAGATCGTTATAATTCTCTAATTTAAAATCAGTGTTTTTATTTAAATTTCTTATGTTGTCATAATAGCCATTTAAATCGCTATGAATGGTGTCATCTGTTAGTTTAGTGAAAATTAATCCACGAATTAAATTAGCCGCTGATTTTGAATCGATATAAGATTTAAAATTATTAGCAAGTCGGGCTACTTGTGCATTATCACAATTTACAATTTCCCGATCAATTAAATTATTGAATATATTGTTTAAAGCGGTGTATTTATTGTAAGTTTTTAAAGTAGATATTGCTTTGTTTTCGGCATTGTAATGAATGTCGTTCAGGATTTTTTTAGCTTCTCTAACATTTTTGGCAACAATACTATCATTAGTATTTGTTTCAGAAATCCATTCGAGTGTTTTTGCCATTCTTAATTTGAAATCTACTTTTTTATTAGGATCAAATTTTGAATATTCGCTTAATGTTTTCTCATTATTGATAAGCATTATTCCTTCGGAAAAAACAGCAATTTGTTCAATTCTTTGAATGCTGTTTTCTATTCTGGAATATTTTTGATAAGTACTTTCAATATTTAAAACAGTGAAGTATATTAAGCCAGAAATGGGGATTAAAAGAATTAGAACTAATTGCTTTTTAAAAGATAATTTTTTCCACATAATGCAGTAGGTTAGAAAAATAATGTGTTTACTTTATTTTGAATAATTTGTTTTCGTATTTAAAATATATTCGGGGGTATTTTTTAGATAAGATAAACAAAAAAGCATTTCAAATATAGTTGAAATGCTTTTATTATTTTACTTTTTTAATTTAAAAGTTAGTTGGATTTTTTGATGTTATTAACATATTCGGTCAATTTTTTACCGTAAAATGACTGAGCCACTTTTGGCGTCATTGAATTTTGGATAGTATCTAAATATTTGATGTTAATATCGTAAACTTCGGCAAGGGCAATGTAAGGAGCAATTTCGTGATCTTTATTATTTATTGCAAAATTAACTGCGAACAAATATTTACGTTTCAGGTTTAAATCCTGTAATTTGTTTAAACTATCAATTGCTATAGGATCTTTTCGTTTAATTGCTTTGAATTTTTGTTCAATCAAAGTTAAATTTTCATCCTTGTATCTAGAAGTTGTTTTTTTATATTCTTCATAAAGTTTATGATTTGTTGAACCCGTAATTTTTGCATCAGACAAAAAAGCATCTAAGTTAGTTTCGATGTTAATAATTCCTGGTTCAGCAAAAAACATCAGATTGTTGTCTAATGAATTACTAACGCCCCGATCCAGAAAAAGATAAAGCATTTCGGGAGACTTTAAATCGATCTGACTTTCAAAATGAGAGTTTCCGTCAATTTTGATGGTGTCTATAGCAACTAAAGCCGTGTCTACAAACTTTTGAATATACAAAGTACCTTCTTTTAATCCTTTTACATTTCCGGAAATTTGTAAATTTCCTTTAGATTCTTTTTTGTTGCACGAAGCCATTAATAGTATGGTTACAAATGCAAGAATTGATTTTTTCATTGGTCAGTAATATTTGGTGCAAAGTAAATAAAATACTTGAAAAGCAAAACAATGGTTGGATACTGTTTTAAAATTGGTTTTTGAGAAAATTATTTTTTCAGCCAGGCATCTTTCAATTGTTTTTTAGAAGCATCAGTAACTTCGATATGTACTTTTTGCTGATGAGGTAATTTGATGGCTCCTTTTAGTACTTGTTCTTTTCCTGAACGCTTAATTTTTACATTAACAATGTCGTTTTCTGTCCATTTATCACTTTCGTTAATCATGTCGTAAATATTATCATAATTGTAAGCAATGTTGTTGATTTCAAGGATAACATCTCCGCCTTTTAATCCAAGACTAGTAAAAAACTCATTCAGCTCCATATTTGGGATTACAATGATTTCTTTCGTATCCGGATTTACTGAAATATAAGGTGTTTTTCCTTTAATAAAAACAGCATCCGGAACTTGTTTGTTCGATTTTGTTAAACCTATTTTGGCTAAATAAAATTCATACGGAATAGGAGTGCTTCCTGCAACGTATGTTTTTAAAAAATCGCCTACTTCAGGATAAGTCAGTTCAGTAATTTTATTAAAAAGTTCGTTATCATTGAATGCTTTAGAAACGCCATATTCATTAGATAATTTTTGCATTAAATCAAGAATTCCTCTTTCGCCATTGCTTTTTTCGCGAATGATGATATCGATACACATTCCTATCAAAGCACCTTTTTGGTACACATTCAAATATTGATCTTTATATGGCTGCTTTAATACATTAGTACTCATTTCAGTAAACGGCATGGTATCGTTTAATGTTGAGGCTTCATCAATTTTTTCGGCTATTCTGTTGTAGAAATCCGCTTCGTCAATTAAGCCCTGATTGATTTGGAACAGATTAGCAAAATACTCTGTAACGCCTTCGTACATCCATAAATGTTCAGACATTTTAGGAGCATTGTAATCAAAATCCTGAATTTCTTTAGAATGAATTGTTAGTGGTGTTACAATATGAAAGAATTCATGAGAAACTACATCCATCATTGTTTTTACTAATTCGTCTTTTTCCATTACTTCCGGCAAAACTACTGTCGTAGCGGTAGGATGTTCAAGCGCACCAAAACCATGCGCATCATCTTCTTTCATACTTGATAAATATAAAAGAACAGAATATTTTTTAGTAGCATTGATTTTGCCTAAAAAGTGTTTTTGAGCCGTCATCATGGTTTTCATTTCAGGAGTAATACTCTCGGCAGTATATTTTCCTGTAGGCGAATAAACGCTAATTTGTATATCCATTCCATCTACGTTAAACGTAGTGTAATCCGGTTTCGAATACATAATAGGATTTTCTACTAATTCGGCGTAGCGTGAAGTAACAAAATAATCAGTTGTAGTGCTGTTGTCCTGATCAGTCATTGAAGTGCTTCCCCATAAATTAGCCGGATGATTTACCGTTAATTGGTAAGGAGTTACCATAAAATTGTCAAAATAACCAATAAAACAATGTGTGTTGATCATGAAATTTTCACCAGCATTTATGTTAGAACCTGCAGGCGAAAAAATATCATCTTTGCCAAAACCAGTTCCTTTTTCGGTATCAAAAGTATCGTTTACTAAATAAGTAATTTTGGTTAGAGTGTTTGCTTTAGTAATTGTCCAGGAATTCTCGTCAAGCTTTTTTACTTCTAATGTATTTCCTTTTTTATCGTACGCTTTTAGATCTTCAATATATCTTCCGTAATTGTCTTCAGAATAAGTTCCCGGAACTGTTTTTGGGATACGATAAACAATTTCGTTAGCAGTTACTTTTGGAGCATTTACAGTAACGAGAACCTGATCATTTTTAACTTCATTTAGATTGATTGTAGCCTGAATAACTTGTTCTTTAGCTGTTGGGGTGACTGTTTTACAACTCCAAAGCATCGAAGTTAAAGCAAATGCAAATACTATTTTTTTCATTGTTTTTGTTTTTTGAGAACTGTTTGTCTAAATTGAAAACAGATAAAGAGAAATAAAAAAACACTCATGATTAAGAGTGCTTTTTAAAAATTTAGTCTAATTTATTTTTGATATAATACTTTCCATCTAAATCATCATCAAAATCATCTACTTTGAGAGGCTTAGGCTTAGGTTTAGTAGCTGTCGCTTTCTTTTTCCACATTTCAAATTTTTCCAGAGGCATCTTTTTTTTCATAATTTCCAGAACCTCTTTTTCAGCCAATCCAAATTCTTTTTTTATAATTTCAAATGGATTTCTTTCCTCTAGGGCTAATGTAACAAGTTTTTCAGTTTGTTCCCAGGTCAGTTCTTTACGGTTACTCTTTTTCATCACGTGAAAATTAATTCTAAATAAGTTTTTTTAAATTAAAAATGAAATTGTTATAGTTGTCAATATTAATAAAAAAAAGAATTACTTTTTTGAAAAAAATATTTTTTTTGTGTGAATTTTTGTTTCCGTAAAAATTGTATTTAGCTAAGAATGAACATTGTTTTTTTGATAAAAAAGAGCTTATTTTTTTAAACGAATATTCATCAAAACAATAGCAGCAATTATTAAAAAAATACCAAACCATTGCAAGCCATTTACTTTTTCAGACAGTAAAAAATAAGCCATAGCAACCGAAACAGGCAATTCGAGTGCCGAAACAATACTTCCTAATCCAATTCCTGTAAGCGGGAAACCGGTATTCAATAAAAGTGGCGGAATGATGGTGCCAAATAATGCCAAAATAATTCCCCATCTCATATAAATAGAAAAATTAAAAGGAGTGACCTGTGTAATAAAAGCAAAAGCAATTACAATGAAAGTTCCGCCCAGAAGCATAAAAAAACTACGTCTTATCGAAGAAATTTCGGGAGCTACTCTGTTAGCACTAAACATAGTTGTGGTAAATGCCGCTGCTGCTAATATTCCCCAAAAGAAACCACGCCAGTCTAAACTAATGCTGCTGTTTAATAAATTAGTAGCCAGAACAGTTCCTGTGAGCGTAATAATAACTGCGATTATTTTTTGTAATGAAGGTCTGGTTTTGTCTAAGAGCATTTCGAGTAAAACACCCATCCAAACGGTTTGCATCAATAAGACAATACCAATAGAAACCGGAACGTAGCGTACTGATAAGTAATAAAAAACACTCGTAAAACCCATTGAAGTTCCTGCTAAAACAAGCTTTAGAATTTGCTGTTTCGAAATTTCTACAGTACTGCTTTTCTTTTTTAACTGTAAAAAAATATTAAGAATCAGCACACCTAAAAGTCCTAATGTAAATTGAGATCCGCTCACTTCGGCAGTAGTATATCCTTCCTGATAAGCTATTTTTACAAATGTAGCCAGCATGCCGTAACTGCTGGCTCCTAATCCTACTAATAATACTCCTTTTAAAGTTTTATTTTTAACCATGTTTGTGTTTTTTGAATCTGCAAAAATAAGCCTAAGCAGCAATTCGATTCAAAATTACACATAGATAAAATTGATATGTTTATAGTCAAAGTTATTTTTATAGTAATGTATTCGAAAAAAAGACTTTATCTTTTCTACTAAAATAATCCTTGTAACGGAGCATTTTTTATTCCAATTTTTTGGTAGTCAAAAGCCATTTTTTCTTTTAATAAACTTGAATATACGGATCTAAAATCAATTTGGTATTTCAAATCACCTTGCGATAAATCGGCTAGGTTAGGGTTGTTACCTATTACTTTTCCGCGGTTTTGTCCGCCAATGACAAACATAGGGGCAGCAGTTCCGTGATCCGTTCCGTTCCCATTGTCTTTTACTCTTCGTCCAAATTCAGAAAAAACAACAATAGTTACATTTTGAAGTAAATTAGCCTGCTTTAGATCCTGATAAAAACTATAAATAGCTCCGTCCAGTTCTTTGAATTTATTTCCCTGAATTGCCAGCTGATTGTCGTGCGTATCATAACCGCCCTGAGAAGTATAATACACTTTTGAATTCAGATTTCCTTTTATCAAACGTCCAATCCATTCCAGATTTTTGCCTAAAGCAGTTTTTGGATAACTAATTTCTGTAGTTGATTGTGTCAATGCTTTTTGGATTTCATCTGAACCTTCTAAGACTGAATTGGCTACTTTTCGAACAAAATCCAATGAGGAATTCTCAGATAATACACCCGTTTCCTCTTTTTGTTTTTTAATCTTAAATCGGTCCGGATCTTTTACGGTAATCGAGTTAGGACTATCTCCTTTTAGTGATAAATTATCAATAGAATCAATGTTGATTCCTGCTGTGGGAGTATGCGTTACACATTGTAAATCAAGATAACGACCCAGCCAGCCTTCGTTGATATATTTATTCGAATCAGTAGCGGTTTGCCAAATTTCCTGACTTCTAAAATGTGAACGATTGGGTTCAGGATAACCTACATTCTGAATTACCGATAAATCTCCGTTTTGCTGCATTTGAGCAAATCCGGCTAAAGATGGATGAAATCCCATACCTTTTGTTTTCGAAATAACATCATCTTTCGTAATGGCAATTTTTGGGCGTAAATCATAGTATAAAGGATCATCAAAAGGAATAAAAGTGTTCAAACCATCATTTCCTCCGTTGAGTTGTACAAAAACAAGGCATTGTTCTCCTATAATCAGATTTTTTTGAAAACCATAAGAGAATAAAAAATTAGGAAGTAACAAGCTTCCGCCTGTTAATGTTCCTGTAAGCGATAAAAAATTTCTTCTGTTCATAATCAAATAGGTTTTATAACTTACATTTAAATTAATTGAAATTCAGGTTCTTTGACCATAGCGTTAAAAAGACGAATCACCGCCTGATCAGCATTTTCAGCTTCGGGATTGAAATCGTATTTTAAAATTTTTTCAAAATCCTTTTGAGCTTCTTCATCTACTTTAAATAGTAATCGATCTGATAATTGACTGATAATTTGTTTATTAGTTCCTTTTTTCCAGTCTAAATGAATAGAAGTCTTTCTGACTTTCGAATTATTCATTGTCGAATCCATCATATTTGCAATTGCTTTTTGGTTGAAATTTTCTTTTCCGCTGCAATATAAATCGGCAATGTTATTACGCTGCAAATAGATTTGCGAAGTCAGCCAGGATTTTCCGCCTTCCCAGCCTTTTACATTGGGCTGATTGAATAAATCCATACCCTGACTTTTGAGAAAAGCGACTATTGGTCTGCTGTTTTTTGGATCAATATGCAGTTCTGCCAGCAATTGAAGGTTATATTCTAAAGGATTTTTAATCTTCGAACCAGCAGTTTGTTTATCAAATTCTTCGGTGAAAATTTTTTCTAATAAAGGTTGTATTTCAAAGTCTTTTTTTCTAAAATAATCACCATAATAAGTCACTAATTTTTCTGGCGGATTATCATAAACAAACCATTGCAGAATTTTTTTAGTAAAAAGATACGGACTGTTTTTTTGTTCGAAAATAATATCAACAATGTCATCTGATTTAAAGTTTCCTTTTTTGCCCAGATATACAATTTCAGAAGTGTCTCTTAATTTTTCTCTGTATGTTCCGCCATTATCTCCGGGACTTAATCCTGCAAGCGCTTTGGCACCGTTTTTAATATCATCTTCGGTATAATTGCCAATGCCAATAGTAAAAAGTTCGAGTAATTCCCTGCTTAAATTCTCGTTGATTTTTCCTTTTCGATTATCGGTATTATCCAGATAACGTAACATGGCATTGCTTTTTAGAATAGCTTTTGTTAATTCTCTAAAATTTCCAAAAGCATTTTTTCTAAGGAGCTGATTGTGTTCAAAAAGCCAGTAGTTTACTTTTACTTTTTGATAAGTTGATACATAATGATTGTGTAAAAAGACCGTCATTTTTTCACGCAACGGATAATTTTCATTCATCATTTTCTCAATCCACCAGGATTTCATCTCAAGAGAAGTTTGTCCGTCTTGTTTTTGAATTTCTTTTTGAATTTCCCTTTTTTGTTCTGTGTTTAAGGTTTTATATTTTTCCCGGCGTTCGCGAAAATCAGCTGTTGTTTTTGGACTTTCATTTAAAAAATCAGGAAGACTATTGTCAAAATCCAACTTGAATGAGGCATCAAGAAATTTAGCAATTCCCATTTTTTCGATGGCTGTAGCTTGCTTGTTGGAAAAGCCTAAACGGAGGGACCAGAGGGAATGACTATTCATAATATGTAGGTTTTAATTTTTTTGGTTTGTTTTCTAGGTTGTTAAAAATTAAGATGTTAAAAAGTTAGAAAGGTTTAATGGACTTTTTTAATAAAAATAATTCATTTTTCAATTAGGGTAAAACTATTTATAGTTGTCTTAGTATAAAGAACATACTAAATATAACGATAACTAAAATTAAAAATTATGAAAACGATAAAAACATTAGCAGCATTACTTTTCTTTGGTGCAATTGTAACAGTACAAGCGCAGGAAAGTAAAACGGATATAAATGCCTATTACAAACAAAGAGGTATTGAAGATGCAAAAGCTGATTTAAGTTTTACTGCTAAAACTAAAGCCGAAGAAAAAGCTTTTTGGAAAGAGCAAAAAGCCTACGAAAAAGAATTGAAACGCAAAAATAAAGAAGCCTATCGTGCTTATATTGCGAGTAAGAAAGAAGCTTATGCTGAGCATTATTATCATTGTGATGCCCATTGTCATCATAGTGATGGTTTTTATAATCATGCTTCATTTTACTATTATCAATACGACCGACCTGCTTATCAAAGAGTGCCAAGCAAAACATCTGTAAACACACAAATAGGTGTGGGAGTTCCTGTTCCTAGTGTGAGATTAGGACTTTAATAAGAATAATAAATAGTTGATTTTAGAATGCAGATTAACGATTCTGGATTTCAGATTTTATGTTCTGAACAGATCTAAAATCTAGAATCGTTAATCAAAAATCTTCAACGAAATTGATTTTAGTTTTTTTGAGCAACTTTAATCATTTCGAATAATTTTTCATTGGGCTCTTCCTTTGAAGAATAATACACTTTTTTACCATTTAATTTGGTAATCAAAATATAAGGTTTTGTGTCGGCATTTATAATTAGTTTTACGACTTCGCCTTTGTCGGTTTTATAAAAACCTTTTTTGATATTTCCGGCAGAAAATCCATTCGTTCTTCGGGTAATTTTGGGCTGGTCATGGATTAATTCAATTGTTTTTATAGCTTTTAACGGAATTATTTCGCCATAACCTCCCTTGAATTCAATAGCGTTTGCGTGCAAAATGAGTTTGGTTTCTTTAAAATCACGCATAAACATGACAATAATAAAGAGCAAAGCTGCTGCTACAATGTAGGTAGTAATCTTATTTTTTTTGGAATCAAAATATTTAGTGCTTCTAAAAATGAAATAGATATAAGCCAAAATAGGATAAGCAACAATGAAAATACTGATTTCATTTTCGTAACCAGAATAGATTAATACCATTCCAATCAGGAAAAAGGATAATCCTAAAAAAACATGAAACTTTTTAAAATAAGCCAAATACGTTTTTATATCTACTTTTTTGCGTTCTTCAATACTCATCGTGTTATATCCTGCAAGTAAGTATTTGGCATTCCTTTCGGTAACAATAAAGCCTATTGTGATAAAAAGTAAGCTCATTCCAATTAAAGTGTACATCATATTTTGAGGTTTATTTATTAATAAAATTTCGAAATAGTCTAGATTTTTAAAGCGCCACGAAATCCTCTGGCAGCATAATAAGATTCGGCGCCATTGTGATAGACAAATACATTTCCATAACGGAAATCAGCAAAAATAGCTCCGCCTAATTTTCTAATATCAGCAGGCGTTTCAATCCAGCTTGATGTTTTGGTATCGAATTTCCCTAGTTTTTGTAATTCTCTGTATTGTGTTTCTGATAAAAGCGAAATTCCCATTTCGGTAACCAAATCAATAACGCTATTTTTAGGTTTGTTTTCTTTTCGAGCATCTAGTGCCTGACGGTCATAACAAAGACTTCTGCGTTCTTTTGGGCTTTCGGCTGAACAATCATAAAAATGGTATTCATTAGTATTTTTATCATAAGCGACAACATCCGGTTCGCCGCCTGTTCTTTCCATTTCCATGATTGACCAAAGTTTCTCAGGATTAGCTTCTAATTTGGTTTGTACTTTATTCCATTCCATTCCTTCATGACGATTTTGATTTTTTTCAAAACGTTCTTTTAGTATAGCTAGTAAAGATTCTGTATCTGTTGATGATAATTTACTTTTCATATTTTTTACTGTTGTTTATTATCTCATTTTACAATTTCGATCGCACAAATCGATGATTTGAGTAATTCTGGATTGTCTGGTTTCTAGTCGTTTTGCTTGGTTCAACCAATATAAATAATTTTTTCGATACGATTTACTGAAGTTTTCATAATTAGAAAAAGCAACTGGATTTTGAGCAAAAGCGATTTGTAAATCTTCCGGGATTTCTAAGTTTTCGACAGCGTCTAAGCTTTCCCAAGAACCGTTTTTCTTAGCGATTTCAATTTTTTTCAAACCACTTTCGTGCATTAAATTGCCAGCAATTAAATCTTCAATATAATTTTTATTGATTTTGCTCCAGACACTTTTGTCTTTTCTGGGTGTAAAAAGCTGTTGTCTTCGGTCATCATCCAGTTTTTTTACTGTCGAATCGATCCAACCGTAACAAATAGCCACTTTGACAGCTTCTTCCCAACGCATGCTTTCTGCTTCGTGTGCTACTTTGTAAAAAATTAAATACACCGCCTTGTGACTGCTATGGTTTTCATGTAACCAGGCTCTCCATTCGGAAGCGTTTTTAAAGTACAGTGTAGGTTTTTCGTTCATGGTGTTTTTTGACTTTTGATTGTCTGTTGCAATTTACTCAAAGGTTTCTGCAAAATGCTCAAGACCTTCTGCAACTTTTCCAAGATCAGTTTTAACTTTTCCAGAGGTAGTTTTAACTTTTCCAAAGGCAGTTGCAACTTTTCCAAAGACAATTGTAACTTTTCCAGAGACAGTTGTAACTTCGCAGTTGTCATTTGTAACTTTTGGGTAGTTATTTTTAATTTTTTAGTTCATATTATTTTACAGGCTTGTAATACTTTTTATCGTTATACCAGTAAAGCAATCGTCCATACATCCTTTTGTATCGTATCCACAAGTTGAAATTAATCCATTGTTTTTAGTTTCAAAATAAGTGGTTGTATTTTTTCGTTTAATCAACCAATCATTTTCTGCCTTAGCATAAATTTCGTCTAATGTCAACGGACTTGCGGCGAATGAATTTTGGTGACTATTTATTTCGTTTTCATTTTCAGTCCATTTTAATTCCGCTTTAGGAAAATATTCTGGTGCGCCTAAATATTCAAAATCCCGTTGAATTACAACTCCGTTAGATATTGTTATTGTCGTTTCCCATCTACTAGATATAAGAAAAGAACTTCCGGTTACTACATATTGATACGAGTTGTTAGATGAAGCTTTAAAATCTATCCAAGTATTTTTACTTTTTTCGAAATCACTTTGATAGTTTAAATCATCATCAGATGAACAGCTAAAAAGTGAAATATTGATGAGCAAAAGTGAAATGAAGTAAATGATTTTTTTCATGATTATTTTGTTTGATGGTTTGTTTTTACTTTACTTAAGTCAATCTGAACAGAAAAGTATTGCGGAGTTTCCTCCTTTGTCGGAATGACAAACTGTGCGGTTTTGGTTTGTGTTAAAGAACGTTTTAAAACAATTTTTTATTCTCAATCTTGTCATCCTATGTTTGCACA
>NZ_JNCA01000018.1 GCF_000695795.1 Flavobacterium seoulense
AGCGTCATATTTGTATAAGAGACAGATTTAAAGAACTTTCCTTGTGCAAACATAGGATGACAACTTTTCGAAAAATTCTAAAATCTGCATTCTACATTCTGAAATCTAAAACTACATCCCCGTTCTAATCGCTTCTACAGGATCTAATCGTGAAGCTGAAATGGCTGGTAAAATTCCCGAAATCAAACCTATTATTCCGGCTAATCCGGTTCCTAAAAGTATATTTCCTAATCCCAGAACAAATTCGAAATCCAGAGCTTTACTTAAGCCAACAGCAATACCCCAAACCAACAATAAACCAATTGCTCCTCCAATAACCGATAATATAATGGCTTCGAATAAAAATTGGAACATAATAAATCTATTTTTAGCGCCCAATGATTTTTGAATTCCTATCAAATTAGTACGTTCTTTTACTGAAACAAACATAATATTTGCAATTCCGAAACCGCCTACCAAAAGTGAAAAACCGCTTATCACCCAACCTCCCAGTTTCATACTTCCAATAATTCCATCTATAAAATCAGTAAAACCGGAGAAAACATTAATAAAAAAATTATCAATCTCCCCAGCTTTGACTCCACGATAAGCACGTAATTTTTGAGAAATCTCCGCCTTATATGCCTCCATATCGACTCCGCTTTCCGGTTTAAAAACAATAACATTGGTCAACGAAGTATTGTTATCTCCAAATTTTTGTCGGATAAAATTAACCGGAACATAAACCGATGAATCATTACTATCTCCAAAAAGTCCTGCTCCTTTTTTAGTCAAAACTCCAATTACGGTAAAACGCTGTCCATACAACCGCACACTTTTCCCAATAGGATCTGCATTATCAAATAAGGAAGTGGCAATTTCGTCACCAATCACAATTACTTTAGCTCCTGAATTAGCTTCTGATTCATTGTAAAATCGTCCTTTAGAAAATTCTAATTTTTCAATATCAACAAATTCAGCCGAAACAGGAACAATATTCACATCACTCACCTGTTTAGAATCGTATTTTACAATCTCTGATTTCGTAAAAATTTGATAACCCAATTGATCGGTATTTGTCATAGCTCCTTTTAAATACACATATTCATCATACTTAACATTCGGGAATTGCTCTCTTTTCCATTTAGGAATATCAGTAGGTCCAAAAGAAGAATTTAGTAAATAAATTGTGTTTTTGTCTAAACCGCTTAAGTCATTGGTAATTTTTCTATCCAAAGAATCAACCGCTGCCAAAACAGCAATAATCGAGAAGATTCCAATAGTTACTCCAAGCAAAGAAAGAAGCGTTCTTAACTTATTATTGCGCAATGCATTAATAGCAAAAGCAAAACTTTCTTTCAACAATCGAAGATATAACAACATAAAAACTATTTTTAATAAGGTAAAATTCTACAAATATTATTCAAAATCCTAATATAAAATTCTTTTAACACAATAAAATACAGCGATTTCAGTGATATAAAAAAAAAGTTAATTAATTCTAAATTATCTCATTTCTAGTTAGCTAATTTTCACATTAAAAAACTACTTTTGCATTTTATAATTAAAACTATACATGAGCACATCTAAAACAATTCAATCTGCATTAATTTCGGTTTTTTCGAAAGAAGGTCTTGAGCCTATTGTTAAATTTTTACACAGCCAAAATGTTACTCTTTATTCAACCGGAGGAACTGAGGACTTTATAAAAAACTTAGGCATTCCTGTTGTAGCTGTTGAGGACATCACTGCTTTTCCTGAAATTTTAGGAGGTCGCGTTAAAACTTTACACCCAAAAATTTTTGGAGGAATCTTAAACCGTCAGGACAACGAAAGTGATGTTGCACAAATGAAGCAACACGATATCCCACAGATTGACTTAGTAATAGTTGACTTATATCCATTTGAAAAAACGGTAGCTTCAGGCGCTAGCGAACAAGATATTATCGAAAAAATTGACATAGGTGGAATTTCATTAATTCGTGCTGCTGCCAAAAATTTCAAAGACACTGTAATTGTTCCTTCTATGAACGAGTACAACTTGTTTTTAGACATCATTACAAAACAAAACGGAGCTACAACTCTTGAAGACAGAAAATTATTAGCTACAAAAGCATTCCACGTATCTTCTCATTACGACGGAGCTATTTTTAGCTATTTTAATACTGACGAAACGATCTACAAAGCAAGTATTGCTGATGGTCAAACATTGCGTTACGGAGAAAACCCTCACCAAAAAGGTTTCTTCTTTGGAGATTTTGATGCTATGTTTCAAAAATTACACGGAAAAGAATTATCATATAACAATTTATTAGATGTAGATGCTGCAGTTAATTTGATTAACGAATTCAAAACTGACGGACCTACATTTGCTATTTTAAAACACAACAACGCTTGCGGATTAGCTTCAAGAAAAACAATTAGCGAAGCTTATTTAGCAGCATTAGCCTGCGATCCAACATCAGCTTTTGGAGGTGTTTTAATTTCGAATACTACAATTGACGTAGCAACAGCTAATGAAATCAATCAATTATTCTGTGAAGTAGTAATCGCTCCAGGATATGACGCTGAAGCTGTAACTATTTTACAAGAAAAAAAGAACCGAATTATTTTAGTTCAAAATGATATTGAATTACCGCAAAAACAAGTTCGTACTTGTCTTAACGGATTGTTAATTCAGGAAAGAAACAACATTACAGACAATAAAAAAGATTTAACTACCGTTACCACTACAAGTCCAACAGAACAGGAAATTGAAGATTTAATCTTTGCTTCTAAGATTTGTAAAAACACAAAATCAAACACCATTGTTTTTGCTAAAAACGGAACTTTAATCTCATCTGGAACAGGTCAGACTTCAAGAGTTGATGCACTACAACAAGCTGTTGAAAAAGCAAAACATTTTGGATTTGATTTAAAAGGAGCTTCAATGGCTAGTGATGCTTTCTTCCCTTTCCCTGACTGTGTTGCACTGGCAAAAGAAGCTGGAATTACAGCAGTAATTCAACCAGGTGGTTCTATTAAAGACCAGTTGAGTATTGACTACTGTAACGAAAATAATTTGGCAATGGTATTTACAGGAACCCGTCATTTCAAACATTAATTTGTTTAACTTTGTTCGCTCCTAATTTTTAACTTATAAACCCTTAAAAATCGTATGGGATTTTTTGATTTCATGACCGAGGATATTGCGATAGACCTTGGTACCGCTAATACACTAATCATTCATAATGATAAAGTTGTCATTGACAGCCCTTCTATAGTTGCCAGAAACCGAATAACAGGAAAAATAATTGCTGTAGGTAAAGAGGCTAATTTAATGCAAGGTAAAACCCATGAAAACATTAAAACCATAAGGCCATTAAAGGATGGTGTAATTGCTGATTTTGATGCATCAGAGCAAATGATAAAAATGTTTATCAACAGCATTCCTGCATTAAAAAAGAAAATGTTTACTCCTGCTCTAAGAATGGTAGTTTGTATTCCTTCTGGAATTACTGAAGTAGAGATGAGAGCGGTAAAAGAATCTTGTGAGCGTGTAAACGGAAAAGAAGTGTATTTGATTCATGAGCCAATGGCTGCAGCAATCGGTATTGGTATCGATATCATGCAACCTAAAGGAAACATGATTGTTGATATTGGAGGTGGTACTACTGAAATTGCTGTAATTGCATTAGGCGGAATTGTTTGCGATAAATCAGTAAAAATTGCTGGTGATGTTTTCACAAATGACATCGTATATTATATGCGTACACAACACAACTTATTTGTGGGAGAAAGTACAGCTGAAAAAATCAAAATCCAAATTGGTGCTGCCATTGAAGATTTAGAAACTCCTCCGGAAGACATGTCAGTTCAAGGTAGAGATTTGTTAACTGGTAAACCAAAACAAGTTGATGTTTCTTACAGAGAAATCGCTAAAGCTTTAGACAAATCAATTCAGCGAATTGAAGATGCTGTGATGGAAACTTTATCACAAACTCCTCCGGAATTAGCTGCCGATATCTACAACACAGGAATTTATCTTGCAGGTGGAGGATCTATGTTAAGAGGTTTAGACAAACGTATTTCTCAAAAAACAGATTTACCGGTTTACATTGCTGAAGATCCGTTGAGAGCAGTTGTTAGAGGTACAGGAATGGCATTGAAAAACATTGGAAAATTCAAAAGCATTTTAATAAAATAAAAAACTAAAACCTTACAGCTTGTGAGCTGTAAGGTTTTAAAATTGATACATTAGTAGCATATCCTGAAATTAATAACCTAATAAGAGAATGCAGCAAATATTTAACTTTTTATTCAAAAACAGTAATCGATTACTGTTTTTGCTGTTATTAAGCGTTTCGCTTTTGCTTACGATACAGTCTCATTCTTATCATAAAAGCAGAATCATTAGCTCTGCCAATTTTTTAACAGGAGGTGTTTATGAAAAAATCAATAACATTACAGAATATCTGAATCTTAAGACTGAAAATGATGCTTTAGCTCTTGAAAATGCAAGACTTAAAAGTTTACTTTTCAATGCAAAAGATACTACTGCCATAAAAAAACCGGAAAATCTTAAAGGTGTTTACCCAGAAGATATTATAGTTTCAAAAGTGATTCACAATAATTATAATACACTTGAAAACTTTTTAACCTTGAATTCAGGTTCGAATGACGGAGTTAAAACAGATATGGGAGTTATCAATAGCTTAGGAATTGTCGGTATCGTAGATAAAACTTCTGCTAACTATTCGACAGTAGTAAGTATTTTAAATACAAAATCTCAGATTAATGCCAAAATCAAAAAATCAAATCATTTTGGATCATTAACCTGGAATGGTAAAAGTACTGGTTTTGTTCAATTGATTGATGTTCCCCGACTGGCATCCGTAAGAAAAGGAGATACGATTGTAACAGGTGGACAATCTGTTATTTTTCCTGAGAATATTAACATTGGAACCATTGACAAAATTTACATTGATAATGTAACCAATTATTACACTTTGAATATAAAATTATTTAATGATATGACTAATTTAGGTCATGTTTACATCATAAAAAGTAAAGACAGAGACGAAGTTAATAATTTAGAAAAAACGAGCAAAAAAGATGAATAGCACTTTGTTAGTCAATATTTTAAGGTTTATTTTATTATTAGCCCTTCAAATTATCGTATTAAACAATATGACTTTTTTAGGATTTATAATGCCTTTACCTTACATCTTGTTTATCATTTTATACCCTGTTAATTCTAATAAATCAGCCTTATTAGTCAGTAGTTTTTTCTTAGGTTTAATCATGGATATGTTTTCTAATTCTGGCGGAATACATGCCACAGCCTGTATAATGTTAGCTTTTTACAGACCTTATCTTTTCAAATTTGCATTTGGAGTAAGTTATGAATACCAAACCATAAAACTAAACGACTCTTTAACACCAGAAAGGTTTTCGTTTATACTTTTAGCAGTTGTAATCCATCATTTTACACTGTTTATATTAGAAGCTTTTCAGGTAACTTTTATTTTAGACATTCTAATTAGAACTTTACTAAGCACCTTATTTACAATCATTAGTTGTATTATAATAATATATCTTATTAAGCCAAACAAACGATGAGAAAACTTCTGCTGCCATCTATGATTATTATTGCAGCATCTTTGCTACTAGTTCGGATTTTTTATTTGCAGGTAATCAACGATACCTTCAAATTAAAATCAGAAAATAATGCTATCAAAATACAATATGAATATCCCGAAAGAGGATATATCTATGATCGAAATGGTAAACTCTTAGTTGCAAATCAGGCTTCTTATGATATCATGGTAATTCCAAGGGAAATTAAAAATTTAGACACCTTAGAATTATGCCAGTTATTAGATGTTAGCAAAGAAGAATTTTTAGAAAAAATTGCTAAAGCTAAAATCTACAGTCCGCGATTGCCTTCAGTATTTTTACCACAATTAAACAAAAATGAATTTGCTGCTTTTCAGGAAAAAATCAGAAAATTTGAAGGTTTCTATTTCCAAAAACGTTCTCTTCGTGATTACGAAGTAGATTTTGGTGCCAATATTTTTGGTTTCATTACTCAGGTAAATGAAAAAACTATTGAGAAACATCCTTATTATAAAAGTGGAGATTTAATAGGTAAACAAGGTGTTGAAGAATATTATGAAGATATTTTAAGAGGAATAAAAGGCGTTAAATATTTTCAGAAAGACAAATACAACCGTCTTATAGGTTCTTACAAAGAAGGAAAATATGATACCATTGCCGTACAGGGAGAAGATATCAATCTAACTATTGATGCCGAAATTCAGCGTTATGGTGAACAATTAATGATTAATAAAAGAGGAGGAATTGTTGCTATTGAACCTAAAACTGGTGAAATTCTGGCATTAGTTACCGCACCATCTTATGATCCTGGTATTTTAGTGGGTAGACAACGTTCTAAAAACTATACGTTATTATACCACGATTCTATTGCAAAACCACTTTATGACAGGGGTTTATTAGCCGAATATCCTCCTGGTTCTCCTTTCAAAATACTAACAGGATTAGTTGGGCTTCAGGAGAATGTTATCGACGAACACACCACTTTCATGTGTCATCATGGATTTAGTTATGCACCAGGTCGATTTATGAAATGCCACGGTTTTGGCCCACATCAATTAAATAATGGAATCTATAATTCCTGCAATTCCTATTTTGCAAATGTTTATTTGCGCATAATTGGAAAATACAGAAACACACCTTATGCTGTAGATACCTGGAGCAATCATGTTAAAAGCTTCGGATTAGGACAATTTATGGGCTATGATTTACCTACAGGCAGAAGAGGAAATGTACCAACTTCTAAATTGTATAAAAAGATATACCCTGATTGGAGTTATAGTGGAAAAACAATTATTTCTAATTCTATTGGACAAGGAGAAGTTTTAATGACACCAATCCAATTAGCAAACATGATGGCTACAGTGGCCAATGAAGGATATTATTATACGCCTCATATCATCAAAAAAATTAAAGGCGAACAAATTGATCCTAAATTCAAAGAAAAACATACTACAACTGTTGACAAAAAATATTTTAAACCTGTAATCCAGGGATTATTTGATGTATATAATTTTGGAACAGCAAGTTCATTGCGGGTAGATGGAATTGATATTTGTGGTAAAACTGGAACCGCTGAGAACTTTGCTAAAATTGGAGGTAAAAGAGTACAACTAAAAGATCACTCTATATTTGTTGCTTTTGCACCAAAAGACAATCCAAAAATAGCCATTGCCATCATGGTAGAAAATGGAGGATTTGGAGCTACCATTGCGGGTCCAATTGCGAGTTTGATGATTGAAAAATATTTAAGAAAAAAAATTACCCGAGTTGATTTAGAAAAACGTGTTCTTGGAATCAGTTTGAGAGATCAATATGCAAAACTAGGCGGAATGAAAGAAGCCAGTGCAATCGAAAGCACTCCAAAAGATTCTATTCGAAAATATAACGAGGTAAAAACAACTTCAGTAAAAGATACTACAAAGAAAACTAATTAAGAGATTCTTCTACAAATGAAAAATCAAAGTGTAAAGAAAAATATTGACTGGATATGCATTATCATCTATAGCCTTTTAGTGATAATGGGATGGCTGAACATCTATTCATCCTCATTATCTTCTATGGAAGAAACCTCCAGTAAACAATTAGTATTTATCATTCTAACGATTCCTTTAATTTTTGTTTTACTCTTTGTTGATGGTAAAGTTTACGAAAAATATGCCAGCGTAATTTATATCATCGGACTAATATCACTAGCAGGACTATTTGTTCTAGGAAAAACCATTAAAGGACAGGCTAACTGGTATTCTTTTGGTTCTTTTGGTATTCAGCCGTCTGAGTTTGTAAAATCAGCAACCGCTTTGGCTTTAGCCAAATATTTAAGTGATACCCAGATTAACTTAAAAAACACCAACAGACAACTTCAGGTACTCAGTATATTAGGACTTCCTATCTTACTTATTGTTTTTCATGATCCTGGAAGTGCCTTGATTTATTGCTTTCTTATTGTGGTATTGTATCGCGAAGGCTTACCTGCCTGGTACATTTGGACAGGATTTATAGCCATTTTGCTATTCGTATTAACACTCGTTTTAGAACCTGAATATGTCATTTTAATTTCTTTATTGGCTATAATTATTGTTTATTTAAAATCGCGTCTCGCCGATAGAAACATCATAGCCAGCAGTATCATATTTGTATTAATATCAGGTTTTGTTTTGTCTGTAGATTATGTTTTTGACAATGTTTTTAAGCAACATCATAGAGACCGTTTCAATATTTTATTAGGTAAAGCAGTCGATTTAAAAGGAATTGGATACAATACCAATCAATCTGAAATTGCAATTGGTTCCGGAGGTTTGTTTGGAAAAGGTTTCCTTGAAGGTACGCAAACAAAAGGAGGCTTTGTGCCTGAACAACACACCGATTATATTTTTACAACTGTAGGCGAAGAATGGGGTTTTGTAGGTTCAGTAGTAGTTGTGGCGCTATTTGTAACCTTATTACTAAGACTTATCTATTTGGCCGAAAGACAAAAAACCAAATTCAGTAGAGTTTACGGTTATTGTACAGCAGCAATTTTATTTATCCATTTCTTTGTAAATATTGCTATGGTTATCGGGATATTTCCAACAATTGGAGTTCCGCTGCCTTTCTTTTCTTATGGAGGTTCAGGACTCTGGGGATTTACTATTTTACTTTTTATTTTCCTTAAAATGGATGCTAATAAAGTAAACGAATGGTAAATTTCAAGTAATCAATTTCGCGCTGAAAATAGAATTCTGATATCTTAAATTTATATTTATAAAACCCGTCTTATCAATTGATGCGTGAGATCTGTTTTCCCATAAAGATTAAATTGATACTGTATATCTCTGTATGATTTCCTTCGCGAATCTTCGTCAAACAATCATTAAGCTAATTCGGATGGTAAATATAAAACACCAGACACTTTGATTATTTATCTAAAAGTAAAAAACGCTCTGAGAATTATCTTCTCAGAGCGTTTTTTATTTATTACTATTGACTAGATTAATATGTTTTAGCCAACTTTTCTTTTTTCGATTTATTATTAGCTGAAACCGGAGCTTTTTTCAAATTTACTTTAGTTTGTAAATCATCTAAAACATTTAAAGCTTCTTCAACATAAATATCTTTTGCTAAGCTTTCGTGCCAACGATCACGTTTTTCTTTTAAAATATTATCCTTATTCATTTGTTCTGTTTCATAAGGTAAAGAAGTAAACTTTAAATCATTTTTGTAATCAAAAATAGGCTTAAACTTCTTAGCTTTTTCTTCAATTGTAGTTTGAGCTTTTCTAAACTTATCAATATTCAAACTGTATTCGTTTTCATCGCTTCGCGTGTCAATCCATTTTGCATTTTCCTCAATCAACTTAAATTGCGGATTAGATGCAATACGCTCTTTACTTTGTGAAATAGCTCTATTGAAATTAGCATTATTAGTCCAAACTTTATAATCAGCCGGATCAATTTTATCCCAAGGCATTGCATTCTCTACATCTCGTTCTCCCATTTTTAAATAAGAATAACGATCCGGCATTACAACATCACTGCTTACACCTTCTAACTGAGTGGAACCACCATTAATTCTATAAAATTTTTGAGTAGTCGTTTTTAATGCACCTAAATCACCTAATTCATTACTACGTACAAATTGATTCAAATCGATTACATTTTGAACCGTTCCTTTACCATAAGTTTGTTTACTACCTATGATAACACCACGTTTGTAATCCTGAATTGCTGCTGCAAGAATTTCAGAAGCCGAAGCAGAAAAACTGTTCACCATAATTACTAATGGTCCGTCCCACTCTATCTTTTTGTCTCTGTCATACAAAACTTCTTTCTTTCTTCCTGCCGATTTTATCTGAACAATTGGACCTTGCTCAATAAACAATCCAGCAATATCCACAACAGTTGATAAAGATCCTCCTCCGTCATCACGTACATCTAAAACAATACCATCAACCTTAGCTTCTTTTAAACGTTCTACTTCCTGAGCAATATCTTTACCAGCATCTCTTCCATCTTTATTTTCAAAATTGATGTAGAATTTTGGCAAATAAATCACACCATATTTCAATCCGTTTTTGTTTACTACACTTGATTTAGCATAGGTTTCTTCTATTTCAACAATATCTCTTATAATTGAAATTACTTTTATAGTTCCGTCAACTTTCTTGATTGTCAAACGAACTTCGGTACCTTTTGGTCCTTTAATTTTCTTAACCACATCATCAAGGCGCATTCCTACCACATCAACTGGCTGACCATCACCCTGAGCCACTTTCATAATTAAATCCCCTGCTTCAAGTTGTTTTCCTCTCCAGGCTGGTCCTCCCGAAATTAATTCAGAAATCTCAGTGTAATCATTTTTCTTTTGTAAACGGGCTCCAATACCTTCTAATGTTCCACTAATACTTACATCAAAACGCTCTTTTTCTTCTGGTGCAAAATAGTTAGTATGTGGATCAAAACGGGCAGTAATAGAATTAATATAAACCGAAAACCAGTCGTTACGATCTAAATCTTTCATGAAACCAAAATATTCATCCAATGATTTAGTCGTGCTTTCACGCGTTTCTTTTTCTAATTCTTCAAATGATTTAGGCTTACTATCTGCAGCTAAAGCTTCTTTTTTAGCTTTTTCAGCAGCAGCATGTTCTTCTGGAGATTCTAACGGATTAGAAAGAGCCGATGTATCATCCTTAGAAGGTTTTCCTTTATTTTCCTGAATTTTCAAACGATCTGTCAATGACGAAAGTGTACTCAGTTTTAATTGCTTTCTCCAACGCTCTTTTAAGTCAGCATCAGTTTTAGCATAAGGTGCTTTTTCATAATCCGTATTAAAACTTTCGTCAATAGTATAATCAAAAGGTGTTTTTAAAATTTCTTTATACAAACCCTGACTTTCTTTCATTCTTTGCATCAAACGGTCATACGTTAATGTAAAAAATGTCAAATCTCTGTTGATTAACTCATCGTCTAATTCTAATTCGTATTTAGAAAATTCATCTATATCCGATTGCAAAAAGAATCGTTTAGAAGGATCCAGCGCTTTTATATAATCTTTATAAACTCCTTTAGAAAAATTATCATCAATAGCTGCAGGATCATAATGTCCTTTTTCAATAACAAAAGTCAATAATTCTAAAAGTAATTTATCTTTATCTCCATCAGCCTCAGCAGCCGATTTTATTTTAAAAGCAAAAAGTGTTACCGATAAAATGGCAACGGCAATAAGTAATTTATAATTTCTCTTCATAAGACTAATAATAGCATTCATCTATTTTTTTAAACTAAGTTAATCGAAAAACCAAGCCAACAATGATAAGGGCTCTATAATTTTTTGTTAAAGATATAAAATTGTTCTTTTCTTAATAGCAATAATCATGCAACTAAATAAAATTTACTTACTTTGTTTCAAATCTTTTTTAAAACGCTTTACAGCGACACAAAAAAAATCAATTTACCTAAACCATTTTATTGATGAATAAAACGAAACCTTTAATTCTAATTACCAATGATGATGGTGTTTCGGCTCCCGGAATTAATACTTTAATTGCCGTTATGTCTGAAATTGCAGAAGTTGTAGTCGTTGCTCCAGACAAACCACAAAGCGGAATGGGACACGCTATTACAACTAACGAAACCCTATACCTTAACAAGATTTCGTTAGAAAACGATCCTGTTTTAATATACAGCTGTTCAGGAACTCCTGCTGATTGTGTAAAAATAGCGGTCAACGAAGTAATGAAAAGAAAACCTGACTTATGTGTTTCAGGAATCAATCATGGTTCTAATTCGGCTATAAATGTCATCTATTCAGGAACAATGAGCGGTGCTATCGAAGCTGGAATTGAAGGCATTCCTGCCATAGGTTTTTCACTTTTAGATTTCGATTGGAATGCTAATTTCGAAGAAATAAAACCTTTTGTTCGAAAAATAACTTTAGAAGCATTAGAAAAAAAACTGCCTCATGATGTTGTTTTAAATGTGAATTTCCCAAAATTAAAACAAAAAGAAATCAAAGGAATTAAAATTTGTCGTCAGGCGAGAGCTTACTGGAAAGAAAAATTTCATAAACGAAAAACACCTCAGGGACGTGATTATTATTGGTTATCGGGAGATTTTGTAAACGAAGATCACGGAGAGGATACTGATGAATGGGCATTAAACAATGGTTACATTTCTATCGTTCCGGTACAATTTGATTTAACAGCTTATCACGCTACCCAACAACTCAATTCCTGGAATTGGAACGAATAAAAACCAGCTTTATTTGATTCCTGATAGCGGAATGGTTAATTTTGGTTACTGATTTAAATTAAGCAGCATAAAATGAAATACTACATTATAGCCGGAGAGGCATCAGGTGATTTACATGGTTCTAATTTAATGAAATCACTTTTTAAAGAAGATCCTAATGCCGAAATCCGTTTTTGGGGTGGCGATTTAATGCAGGCTGTAGGCGGAACTTTGGTCAAACATTACCGTGAATTAGCTTTTATGGGATTTGTTGAAGTGCTTTTTAATTTAAAAACGATATTGAATAACATCAAAATCTGTAAAGACGATATTATCCAATTCCAACCTGATGTAATTATTTTTATTGATTATCCCGGTTTTAACATGCGTATTGCAAAATGGGCAAAAGAAATTGGAATCAAAACGCATTATTATATTTCACCGCAAATTTGGGCTTGGAAAGAAAACCGCATCAAAGCCATCAAAAGAGATGTTGACAAAATGTATGTGATTTTGCCTTTCGAAAAAAACTTTTACGAAGACAAACATCATTATCCAGTAGAATTTGTGGGTCATCCGCTTATTGATGCTATTCAGAATCAAAAACCTATTGAAGAAGCTGTTTTTAGAACCGAAAATAATTTAAACGAAAAACCCATTATCGCTTTACTTCCTGGAAGCAGAAAACAGGAAATTACTAAAATGCTTTCGGTTATGCTTAGCATAGTCGATGATTTTCCTGATTACCAATTTGTAATTGCCGGCGCACCAAGTCAGGAATTTTCTTTTTATGAGAATTTCATAAATAAAAAGAATATCAAGTTCATTTCGAACAAAACCTATGATTTATTAAAAATTGCCCACGCAGCTTTGGTAACTTCAGGAACGGCTACCTTAGAAACGGCACTTTTTAAAGTTCCGGAAGTTGTTTGTTATAAAGGAAGTTCGATTTCGTACCAAATTGCAAAACGGATTATTACTCTGAAATACATCTCTTTAGTCAATTTAATTATGGATGAAGAAGTAGTAACCGAATTAATTCAGGACAATTGCAATACTAAAACCATAAAAAAAGAGTTAACTAAAATACTGGACTCTGAATACCGCAAAAAACTTTTGGCTAAATATGATACTTTAGAACAAAAATTAGGAGGAACAGGCGCTAGCGAAAAAACAGCTCAATTAATTATTGCCGATTTAAATGCATAAAATACCTTTTTTAAAACCATTATTTTTCTTATTCTTAATTTCAATAATTTTTACTTCCTGTAAATCTACAGCAGTATCAACAAACCGAGGTAATAAACTTGCTGAACAAATTATCGAATCAGCTTCAAAAAATCTTGGCGCTCCATACAAATATGCCGGAACAACTAAAGCTGGTTTTGATTGTTCTGGATTGGTTTTTACAACTTTCAGTCAACATGATATCAAACTGCCTCGAAGCTCAGCCGATCAGGCTAAAGTGGGAATAGATTTAGGTAAAAATATTTCAAAAGCGAAAAAAGGGGATTTAATCTTTTTTAGAACCAGCAATCGTAATAAAATTAATCATGTTGGTATTATAACCAAAGCCAAAGACAACGAAGTGGAGTTTATTCATTCTTCCACTTCCAGAGGAGTCATAATTTCCTCTATCAAAGAATCTTACTACGAACGCACTTTTGCACAACTTAGCAGAATCATTCCTTAAAAAACAAAAATACAATAGAAAATTCGTACTTTAGAATCATGAAAGTACTCGAATTTCCTTTAGTCAGAATTACTTTAGGTTTCCTGTCAGGAATTCTAACCGCTTTCTATTTCAATCCAAATCCAAAATATGTTTTTAGTCTGTTGATTCTCTGTTTAACAGCATTAAGTATTTTGTTCTGTTGGAAGAAAAAATCAAGCAATAAAACGTTCTATTTTTCAATTCTCACTTATTTTATTTCTTTTTTAATTGGAATAAGCAGTTTGATTGTTCAAACCAATTCATTACAAAAAAGTAATTACAGCAATAATGATGTTTTCGAAAAAGAGAGCAGTATTACACTAATTATCAGAGAAAAATTAAACAATAGCCTTTATAATCAACGCTATATTGCTTTAATTCAAACCATCGACAATAAAAATTATTGTGGTCGAATTTTATTAAACATTCCTAAAAAGTACGACATTAATTCAATTGAAATAGGAACAAAATTGCGTATTCAGGGTTTTTTACAAAAGAATAAAAAACCAGATAATCCTAATCAATTTGATTATGCCAATTATCTGAATCAAAAACAAATTTATGCGCAATTGTATGTTTATTCGGGGAAAATCGAAATAAATCCTGTTCCTCAAAAAGACATTTGGTTTTATGTTTCAAAAATTAATTCCAGAATTATCCGCAATCTGGAACAATCTAATTTTGACAAAACAGCATTGGCTGTAGCATCAGCATTAATTTTAGGTCAAAGACAGGACATCGCTCCCGAAATTATTCAGGATTATCAATACGCCGGCGCTGTACATATTCTGTCGGTTTCTGGTTTACATGTGGGTTTTATTTTTCTGTTCATCAAATTTCTGCTGAGTCCAATTCCTAATACCCGAAAAGGTTCTTTTATCAAACTGACTACGATATTAATTAGCTTATTTCTTTTTGCGCTAATTGCCGGTTTATCGCCGTCTATTGTTCGTTCGGTAGTGATGTTTTCATTTGTTGCTATTGGATTACATCTTAGAAGGAGCGTCAACATTTACCACACCTTATTAGTTTCAATACTTTTAATATTACTTTTTCAGGCTTATTTTTTATTCGATGTTGGTTTTCAACTCAGTTATCTTGCTGTATTTTTTATTGTTTGGTTTCAGCCTGTTCTGGCTGCTTATTGGAAACCAAAAAATAAAATACTCAAATACAGCTGGGACATTTTGACTGTTTCATTCGCTGCACAAATAGGAACTTTGCCTTTAAGTCTGTATTACTTTCATCAGTTTCCAAGATTATTTTTCATAACAAATTTGGCTGTAATTCCGTTAGTCAGTATCATCATGTTTATTGGAATAACAGTGATGGTATTTGCTATTATTGGATTCACACCTTTCTGGCTGACCAAACCTTTAGAATGGAGTATTATTTTATTGAACAAAATAATCAATACCATTGCATCTTTCGAACAATTTATAATTAAAGATATTCCGCTTAATTTTAGTCTGTTAAGCTGTAGTTACATTGTAATTATTGCAATGGTAATCTGGCTAAAGAAACCTGTTTTTAGCCGAATTGCATTTTTCTTAATTTCGATTATTGGATTACAATTAGCCTTATTAATAAGCAATTGGCAAATTCAAAATCAGCAAGAATGGATTGTTTTTAATGCAAAAAAAAAGACATTAATCGGACAACGAAACGGCAACGAAGTAATTTTTTATTCGAATGATAGTATTACACGGAAAAATAAAATGCTAAATTCTTATTTGATTGGAAATTTTAGTGGAATAAAACATCAAAAAAAGCTACAGCACACCGCTTATTTTAAAGGAAATAAAATCCTTATTTTAGATAGCTTAGGTATTTTTCCAAACAACATAAAACCAGATATTGTACTACTTACTCAGTCGCCTAAAATAAATGTAGACCGAATGCTTTTACAGTTAAAACCAAAAATAGTAATTGCCGATGGCTCTAATTACAAATCTTTACTAACACAATGGGAAAACAGTTGTAATAAACTAAAAATCCCTTTTCATGCCACTGCCGAAAAGGGATTCTATAAATTAGAATAAAATTATTATCTTATTTTTGATTCAAAATTTCATCAGCTACACCCAACCATGCCGTTGGACCACCAGCTACATAACCCGTTTTACCAAGACCCATGAAATTTACTTTCTGATCTTCTGTTTTAGTAGCTTTTGCAAAATAAATTGTTGGATATCCCTGAACGCCAAAAGCATTTTGTATTTCATAATTTTGCCTTCTAACTTCTGGTGTTTGAGGTACAGCTCTAGGATAATCTAATTCTACCAATATTACTTTCTCTTGAGCCCATTTAGTAAATTCCGGAGTTTTAAAAACCTCTTTTTGTAAACGAATACACCATCCGCACCAATCACTTCCTGTGAAAAACATTAGTAAAGGTTTATTTTCCTTAGTTCCTATAGCAATTGCTTCTTTTACATCAGTATGCCATTTTAATTCCTGAGCCTGAGCAGAAATAACGCCGATACAAAAAACAGCAATTAAGTATATTTTTTTCATTTTAATTTTTTTACGAATTTAAGCAAAAACAATACCAATAAATTGTTAATTAACACCGTGCATTAGTTTTTTCATTACAGGATGCAACGCAATTACTATTATTCCTGCTGTAATAGGGACAATAGTAAATATTAAAAAGAAGGTAGATAATGAATAAGCATTAGTAATGTTCTCAATTTGCCCACCAAGTATTGCTGCTAGTTTACTTCCTATTGCAATAGCTAAGTACCACATACCAAACATAAAAGCAACCATTCTAGCCGGAACCAATTTAGAAACATAAGAAAGTCCCACTGGCGACAAGAATAATTCTCCTAACGTATGGAATAAATAAGCCAAGATTAGCCAGATCATAGAAACTTTTACACCCGAACTTATTCCGTAAGAACCATAAGCTAATAATCCAAAACCTATAGCCATAATAATTAATCCTAAACCATATTTAGCTGATGCTGGCGGATTGTATTTGCTTTCCCATATTTTGGAAACATTCGATGCCAAAGCAATAATAAAAAAGGAGTTTAAGATAGAAAACCAGGTTGGATCAATTTCTGAAGCTTCTTTGCTAAATTCTCTGTTCAGCATCCAGATCGAAATTCCCCAAACCATTATAAAAGTAATGGCTAATACAATATTTGAAACAGTTATTTTTTTCCAGGTTTGTTTTGCTAATAAGAACAAAACCCATGAAATAATTATTAAAGGAACTACTGTCAGTAAAGTATTAATCGTATTAAAAACGGTCAAAGAAGTTCCTGCTAAACTTCTGTCAACATTGTCTCTTGCAAAAAGAACTAAAGAAGAAGCTCCCTGCTCAAAAGACATCCAGAAAAATATCGTAAAGAAAGCAAAAACAATTACGGCAATCATTCTATCTCTTATTATTGCAGTATATCGTACTAAACGAGAAATAACCAGAATTAAAAACAAAACCAATCCTACTAATATCGCAACAATAGAACCATCGAGTCCATTGACTTTAAAATCAAATAAATTAATTCCGCCTATTTTAGAAAGCGGATCATTAAAAGCATACAACAATCCAAGCACTGTTGAAATCACGATTAGAACATAATCAATAACAGTAAAAGGATTTGGTTTATCTTCAGGATTGTTTAAAGTATTTGCTTTGGCAATTGAAGCCTCTCTTTTTTCTTTAGTTGGAACATCTCCTGCATCACCAAATAATGATTTTGCCATCCAAAACTGTAAAGTTCCTAATAACATAAAAACACCTGCTAAACCAAAACCCCAACGCCAACCTAAATTAGAAGCCAAATAACCACAAAGCATCATTCCGAAAAAAGCCCCTGCATTTACTCCCATATAAAAAATGGTATAAGCACTGTCTTTTTTCTCAGGAAAACCTTTATACATTTCAGATAATATCGAAGTCATGTTCGGCTTAAAAAATCCCGTTCCAATAACCAATAAACCTAGACCTATATACAACATTAGCGGTGTATCCAGAAACATCGCGACATGTCCTAAAGTCATAATAAACGAACCTAAAACCACAGCCCAGCTGTAACCAATATACCTATCGGCTATAATTCCTCCAAAAATTGGCGTGATATATAACAGCAAAGCATAGGTTCCGTACAAGGCACCTGCATTTTCAGCGTTCCAACCCCAGCCAGCATTTTCTCCCGTAATAGGAGCTGTTAAAAATAAAATCAATAATACACGCATTCCGTAGAATGAAAACCGTTCCCACATTTCAGTAAAAAACAGTACAAATAATCCTGCCGGATGTCCTAAAACAGGATTTTTAAAAAAATTATCTTGAGTATCTTGATTCATAAAAAATGATATTAGTAGGTTGGTATTTGGGTAAATTAAAATTCTATTCCAAATATAGTTCTAAAATTTTTAATTCGATTTATAGATTTTCATTAATAAAATTAGTCATCTTATTAAATAATTGAATTCGTGTCATTCCGCCGTAAATTCCGTGATTACAATCAGGATAAATCTGGGAATCAAATTGTTTATTATTTTGAATTAAAGCATTCATCATTTCCATCGAATTTTGTAAATGCACATTATCATCGGCACTACCATGAATTAATAGAAATTTCCCTTTTAACTGTTTTGCAAAATTTATTGGCGAATTATCATCATAACCACCAGGATTCTCCTGTGGCGTATGCAAATACCTTTCGGTATAAACTGAATCATAAAAACGCCAATTAGTAACCGGAGCAACCGCAATCGCCATTTTAAAAATATCATTTCCTTTCAAAATACAATTCGCAGCCATAAATCCGCCATAAGACCAACCGAAAATACCTATTCTTGATTTATCAACATACGGATAATTCCCAATTACTTTTGCAGCATCAATTTGATCTTCTACTTCGTATTTACCAAGTTGTAATTGCGTCACTTTTTTAAATTCAGCACCTTTAAAACCAGTTCCTCTTCCATCTACACAAACCACAATATAACCTTTTTGCGAAAGCATAAAGTTCCAATAATCATCCAGAGTATTCCATTGATTCGCTACTTGTTGTGAGCCCGGACCTGAATATTGTGTCATAAAAACAGGATATTTTTTAGATGCATCAAAATCTTTTGGTTTGATAATCCAGGCATTTAATTCATGTCCTTTTACTGTTTTTAAAACAAAAAACTCTTTTGCGGGCAAATTGTATTCTTTCAATGAAGTTGACAAAGCAGCATTGTTTTCAATCACTTTCAACTCTTTTCCTGATTTTACTTCGTTCAAAGTATAAGTTGTAGCTTGGTTTACACTAGAAAAAGTACGAATATAATAATCGAAATTTGGACTAAAAGCTGCTTCGTTTGTTCCTGAATTAGCAGACAAAGCAACTTTGTTGTTCCCTTTCAAATTTATTTTATAAACGCCTCTGTTGATGGAACCATTTTCGGTAGACTGATAAAAAACAGTATTTGTTTTTTCGTCCAGTCCATAAAATTTGGTCATTTCCCAGTTCCCTTTAGTCACCTGATTTTTTAATTTCCCAGTTTTATCATAATGATAAATATGATTGAATCCGTCTTTTTCACTCGTCCAGATAAAACTATTGTCTTTTAGAAAAGTAAGATTATCAGTGACATCAACATAAGCTTTGTCTTTTTCATTCAAAATTACTTTTTTAGCTCCCGAATTTCCGTCAATAAAAAGCAAGTCCAGATTATCCTGATGACGATTCAAAACCTGAACCGATAAAACATTCGCATCATTGGTCCATTTTATTCTTGGAATATAAAAATCATTGTAATTACTTAAATCTACTGCTTTAGTATTTTTCGAAACAACATCAAAAAGATGCAATGAAACTTCCGAATTCTTTTCTCCCGCTTTTGGATATTTAAACGTATTGACCGAAGGATATAACTCTTTATTAAAAACCGTCATAGAAAATTCCGGTACCTGCGATTCATCAAATCGAATGTAAGCTATTTTTTTGCTATCGGCTGACCAATCAAAAGCACGAACAAAAGAAAATTCTTCTTCATAAACCCAGTCACAAATTCCGTTTATAATGGCATTTTTCTTTCCGTCATTGGTAACCTGAATCGTTGTTTTTGATTCGATATCATAAACATATAAGTTATTTTCTCCGGCAAAAGCAATCTTTTTTCCATCGGGAGAAAATGTTGGTTCCTGAATTTGGAAGTTGAACAATTCAGTCAATTTCTTTTTCGAAATATCATACAAATAATAATTGGCAGTAAAAGAATGACGGTATATTGGAGTTGAATTAGAGGCTAACAACAGCTTTTTTTCGTCAGAATCAAAAGTATAACTATCAATTCCAGCTAAGTCTTTATGATCTTTAGAATCAATAATAGTAGCTGTTTTTTGTAAAGTAGCAAAGTCAAACAAATCAATTTGCGTAGATTGTGTAGCCTGATTGTAATTTAAAACGGTATATTGATTGGACTTTTTTAGCAAATGCAATTCGTCCATATCCTGAGTTCGAAATGCGCCGCGATAAATAGACTCAACTGTGATTTTTTGTTGTGCAAAAACACTTGCGGTCAACAAAAACAAAACGAAAGAAAATAACTTATGATTCATAATTTTTAGTTCTTAATAAAACATCTTCGATTTTAGCCAAAAAATCACAATTAGCTTACATTAATTGTAAACCGCAAAATAACAATAATCCTATTTATTGACACTAAATTAATCGCAAATAAAAAGGCTAAAACGTATCTTTGCGCCTTATTACATTATATTCCCTTGAAAATGAACACAGCCGTAGCAGGATTCTCTAAATTATCAAAAGAAGAAAAAATTAACTGGATAGCATCAGCCTATTTTTCAAACCCGGAAAATGCCGTTCAATTATTAAAAAACTATTGGAACGCTGATGAAAAACTTCAAAAACTGCATGATGAATTTATAGAAAACACGATTAGTAATTTTTACATTCCACTGGGAGTTGCACCAAATTTTCTAATTAATGGAAAATACCATACCATTCCAATGGCTATCGAAGAAAGTTCGGTTGTGGCTGCCGCTTCAAAATCGGCTAAATTTTGGGCAAGCCGCGGTGGTTTTAAAACTACGGTTATCAATACTGAAAAAATAGGTCAAGTTCATTTTATTTACAAAGGAGATATTTCCAAACTCGAATTATTTTTTGCCCAAACAAAAACAAAATTTTTCTCTGAGACAGAAAACATTACTAAAAACATGCAACAACGTGGCGGCGGAATTCTGGATATTACGTTGGAAGACAAAAGCATGTTACTTGAAAATTATTTTCAGCTTCATGCCACTTTTGAGACCAAAGACAGTATGGGTGCTAACTTTATCAATTCCTGCTTAGAACAATTTGCAAGCATTTTAAAATCAGAAGCACAGGCTTACGAACTTTTTTCTGAAGAAGAAAAAGACATCGAAGTAGTAATGAGTATTCTTTCGAATTACGTTCCTAATTGTATCGTTCGTGCTGAAGTTTCTTGTCCGGTAGAAGATTTAGCCGAAAAACATATTTCTAATCCGGAAGCATTTGCTGAGCGTTTTGTACGTGCAGTTCAAATTGCCGAAGTGGAACCGTTTAGAGCAGTAACGCACAACAAAGGAATCATGAACGGAATTGATGCCGTAATCCTGGCTACCGGAAATGATTTTAGAGCGGTAGAAGCCGGAGTTCATGCTTATGCAGCCAAAGAAGGTCAATACAGTAGTTTGTCGCACGCCAAAATAGAGAATGGTATTTTTAGTTTTTGGCTCGAAGTTCCATTAGCACTAGGAACTGTCGGCGGATTAACAAGTTTACATCCTTTGGTAAAACTTTCATTAGAAATGCTCGAAAATCCATCAGCAAGTCAGTTGATGGAAATTGTTGCTGTTGCAGGATTAGCACAAAATTTCGCTGCTTTGCGTTCGCTAACCACTACAGGTATTCAGGATGGACACATGAAAATGCATCTGAATAATATTTTGAACCAATTTGAAGCTACTAATGATGAACGTCATTTAATACAAAAGCACTTTAAAAATCATGTAGTTTCTCATAGCGGAGTGGTTAATTTTATTGAGAATCTAAGAAAACAATAAACGGTCGAGATAATAATTCAATTAAAAAAATGGATACAAAAAAAACATTTTACAGTAACGGAAAATTATTAATCACGGCTGAATATTTGGTTTTAAACGGAGCTAAAGCATTGGCTTTGCCAACAAAATTTGGACAAAATTTAATCATCGAAGAAAATAACAATCCGGATATAAAATGGAAAAGTTTTGATTCTGATGGAAGTATCTGGTTTGAAGCCACGCTTACTTTCGACGAAATAAAAGAAGCCACAGTTAGCGAAGATGCTGTCAAAAGCACTTTAATAAAAATTTTGCATGAAGCCTATCTTCTAAACCCTGAATTCCTAAATCAGGAATACGGCTATCAAATTACTACCGAATTGACTTTTCCTAAAAAATGGGGATTAGGCACTTCTTCTACCCTTATCAACAACATTGGTCAATGGTTAAACATTGATGCTTTCGAATTATTAAATAATAGTTTTGGCGGCAGCGGATATGATATTGCCTGTGCGCAAAACAACAGTCCAATTACGTACCAACTAAAACAAGGAAAACCAAAAATTGACAAAATCAGTTTTCAGCCAAATTTTACTGATGCTATTTACTTTGTCTATTTGAATAAAAAACAAAGCAGTAAAACGGCGATTGCTAATTACAGAAAGAACATAACTGCCGATATAGAAAAAAGCATTGCTAAAATCGATAAGTTAACACAAGAAATCATTCAGGCAAAAATCAGTAAAACTATGGCTCAGGCAGTAACTAAACATGAAACTATAATGAGTTCCATTTTAGAAACCCCTGCTGTAAAAGAAAATTTATTTTCTGATTTTATGGGCGAAATTAAAAGCCTAGGGGCCTGGGGCGGTGACTTTGTAATGGTAATTTCAGAAATCAATCCTATTACCTATTTTAAATCAAAAGGGTACGCTACAATTATTCCTTACAAGGATATGATTCTTGAATAATATTTTAAAAAATAAGACATAAAAAAAGGTCCCGAATTACTTCGGGACCTTTTTTTATTTCAGCTAGTTAAAAACTAGTAATTGAATTGTTTTCTGTTATCTTTAATATCAGCAATATCTTTAAGAGCTGGCAATACTCTATTTACATCTCCTGCTGATTCTGCTTTTACTTTAGCAACATAAGGAGCAACATCTTTTACCGCTGGAGCTTTAACAACACTTGTAGTTTTAACTACATAAACTCCTGTATTTCCTTCGATAGGAGCCGAAATTTTATTAGCAGCTAATGCAAATGCATTTCCTACCACTCTTGGTTCCTGACCTACTCCACCGTTTAATACCGGATTATCTAAAGTAACATTAACAGCTTGTTCTACTTTACTTCCTGTAGCCTTAGCAATTCCTTCAAGAGAAGTAGCTGTCATTTTAGCTTTAAGCATTTCTGCTTTTTTAGTTTTCTTCAATTTCGTTTCGATAAAAGGTCTTACCTGATCTAATGGAGCAAATCCTGAATCATCGATATCTTTTACTTTAGCAATTACGTGACCAATATTAGCTACCTCAAAACGTTTTACTGAACCTACTTTAGTATCATCTTCAAATGCCCATCTAACGATGTTTCTTTGATTTCCTAAAGCTCCAAAGCTCTCGTCCATTGCTTTTACTGAAACAGCTGGTGTAACAGTCAATTTCATTTCTTTAGCTGTTTTGTTAAAATCGTTATCTGCAACTTTCATTTCGAATCCAGTAGCCTGTGTAAAAATTTTATCTGAAGTAGCTTCTGATGCTTCTAATTTTTGAGCTACAGTAGCTAAACGAATTCCGTCTTGCTTATCAGTAACTTTAATAATGTGGAATCCAAAAGGAGTTTCAACTAAACCGATTTTTCCAATACCACTATTGAAAACAAAATCATTAAATGGTTTTACCATTTGATTTGGTCCAAAATAACCTAAATCCCCACCTTGTTGAGCAGACGAATCATCAGAATATTGGAAAGCCAACATCATAAAACTATCCGGATTAGCATTAACCTGAGCTAAAACTTCTTCTGCTTTAGCCTTAGCTTCTTCTTTTGTTCTTTTTTCTCTTTGGTTAGGAACCTGAGCTCCTTCATAACTAATTAAGATATGGCTAGCCTTAGCATTTACACCTGCTTTTTTACCTAATGATTTTGAAATACAGTAGTAATCACCAAAAACATAAGGACCATAAACAGCACCTGGAGCCAAATTAAATAATTGATCAGCATCTACAGCCGGTAAATCTTTTTTAGCAACATAAGTAGAATCATAAGGAATATCAGAATTTGAATTTACAAATTCAACAACATTATTTGTAGTTCTAAATCCAGCTAAAGTATCATTTTTACCAGTTGCCTGATTGTAAACTACACTTCCTGCTAATAATGCATTGATTTTTGATTTTGCCTCAGCGATATCTGCTGGTGATGGTTTGTCTTCAATTAAAACATATTCAATAGCACGAGATTCTTCCGCTTTGTATAGTTTTTGATTTTTCTTCATGTAATCTAAAATCTCAGCGTCAGTCACTTTTACATCACTGTCTTTGATAGAAGAATACAAAGCACCTACATATGAAAAGTTAGCTTTATTTGATTCTAACTCATATTTCAATTTACCTTCAGCTTGTGTAGTATAAGTAGCTGATTTAATTAAAGTACTGTAAATTTGGTATTTTGCGTTTAATTCAGCGTCTCTTTCTCTTTGTTTCAAGAATTCAGCTTGTGCTGGATTAGCTTTAAAGTATTCTTTAAATTTAGCCAGGTCAAACATTCCGGCAGCATTCTGGAACATTGGATTTTGACCAATATTTTGATCAGCTTTTAAGATTTCGATAATGTGTTTTTCACCTACTCTTAATCCTAATTTATCAAACTCAGAAGTTAGTAAAGCTACAGAAACTTCTTGTTCCCAAACTCTGTTAGCAGCTGCTGTAGAAGTGATTCCCTGACCACTTTTTTCAACATCACTTACTTTAAGTCTAAAACTTTCAAATGAAATATCTTTTCCATTAATGCTTCCTACATCTTTTGAGGTACTGCTAAAACTACCGCTTTTGAATAAATCACCAATGATAAATGCAAATAAAGCCAATGCAATAACTGCAATCATTAAAGCGGAGCGCTGTCTAATTTTTGATAAAACTGCCATTTTTATTGTTGTTAATTTTATATTCAGTTTGCGAAAATACAATTATCTAGTTAATAATAATACAAGTAACGTTTTATTTTAAAAGATTTTTTGTTTTTCTAAAAAAATCACTCTTTTACGGTCATTTTCACTAATTCTATTTTTTTATTTGTGGCTTCTTCAATCACAAAATGGTAATTTCCTATGGTGATTTTTGCTGCTTTTTGAGGAATTTCTTTAGTAAAATCGACAATAAAACCGCCCAAAGTTCCGTAAGAATCACTCTCGGGAATTTGTAGTTTATACGTTTGATTCAAATATTCTACATCAAAACGAGCCGAAAAAAGATACACATCTTCTTCTAATTCTTTTTCGATTAATTCTTCGTCAGAATCATGCTCGTCTTCAATTTCTCCAAAAAGTTCCTCTACAATATCTTCTACCGTAATCATGCCCGAAGTTCCTCCGTATTCATCCAGAACGATTGCAACACTTCTTCGTTTTTTAATCAACAAATCCATGACTTCTTTAATATAAACCGTTTCCGGAACAAATTCTACAGGAATAAGAATCGACTTGATTTTTTTGGGTTTTTTAAACAAATCAAACGAATGCACATAACCAACAATTTCGTCTAATGAATTTTCGAAAACCATAATTTTAGAATATCCGGTTTCGATAAATAATTCTTTAAGTTCCTGAACCGAATCGTACAAATCTATCGCAACGATTTCCGTTCTTGGCATCATAATATCGCGGGCTTTTACTGCCGAAAATTCCAGTGCATTTTGAAAAATCTGAATTTCTGAATCTATTTCTTCGTCATCTTCAACAGCGCTCATTTGTTCAGTAATATAATTTCCTAATTCAATTTTCGAAAAATACAATTGGATTTCGTCTCCTTCGGTTCTAAAGAACTTCTTTAAAACAAAATCTGAAATCCAAATAATAAATGTCGAAATAAAATAAAAAAGCTGGTAAAAGACATAGGCAGGAACAGCAAAAAACTTGATTAAAACATTAGAATAAATCTGAAAAAAGATTTTTGTAAAAAATTCTGCCGTTATTAAAATAATCAATGTCGAAATCACGGCTTGAATAAGCAAACTCAACCAAGTCGAAATAGCATAATTCAGTGAATGAATCCAATGCATTACGAGTTCGCCCATGAAAAAGCCATAAATCACCAATGCTAAATTGTGACCAATAAGCATTGCGGCAATAAATTGAGATGGTTTTTCGGTAAGTTTAGTTAGAATTCCGGAAATAAAACCATCTTGTTTTTTTTCGATTTCAAGATAAATTTTATTCGAAGAGATGAATGCTATTTCCATCCCTGAAAAAAAAGCAGCTAGTATTAGACATGATATTATAATACTAATTTCCATAAATTATGATTTATGGTTACGATCCTGCATTTTTTTTACAAATCTTCTTCTGAAGAAAAACATAAAAATCCCTAAACCAGCCATTAAAAGACTTAACATTGGAGTCGCTTCGGGATCATTCCATTTTACTACTGCTTCATAAATAAAAAACCCAGCTAATAAAAGGTAAACATAAGGTGTATATTTAAAAAAGGTCATGATATATTAAATTTAAAATTATTCGGAAGATAATACTTCACCAGTTATTCGTTGAGAATTAATTACTTTAAAATCTTTGCTAAAATCGATTCCCTGACCGTTTGAAGCGCCTTTTAAATCAGTTAATTTAAACTTTTTTTCGGTAAAAAACCATTCGTTTTTTTGATCATAATACAATTGTTCCGTTTCCAGTTTTTGACCGTCTTCGGAAACAATTTTTACTTTTCCCTGCAAATCTATGATATTTGTACTTTTATACGAAACAGCATAATTTGAAGTTATGCGGGTCTTTTTTTCCTTTTTATCATAAACCGTAAGATCAATTCCTTTTGGAAATTCAGTAAAAGCAAAATCTACCGTGGCATAATCCAACATTTTCGAACTTATCAAAACTGCTTTTATCAATCCTGAATCGGTGTATTTTAAGTTTACATTATCAGCATCACCGGAAGGTGTAAACTCAGTAAAATTATTCTGCTGTACTTTCTTAAAATTACTTTCACACCCAAAAAACAGAGTCACGGCTACTGCCATGACTGCTATAAATAATTTATTTTTTTTTAATAAAAACACGCTCAAAGTGATACGATATAAATTGATATTTCCGGGCAATTATTAGTCATACTTTCTCTTAACGAACCATCTGTCGTTTAATGAAAGACCTATACTAAATTTAGCATAATTTTCCTGAATCAAACCAGCCGAAGTTGTTCCTCTTTTCCCAAATTCGAAACCAAAGTTTACATTAGAAAAACTTCCTGTAACCGGCAATCCTAATCCAAAACTTACTCCTGCATCTTTAATAGACTGAGCATCTACAATCAAGCCTGTTTCTTCGTATTTAATACCGGCTCTGTAAACAATTCTTTTAAAATAACTACCAAACTGGCTGTTATAATTAGGAATATAATATCCTCCAATACTATATCGCATTGCTTTTTCATAAGATACTCTAGACGAAGTATTGTAAGTATTAGCCAAATCACCCTGACTAGCTGCAACAATTTGTGCTCCCACTAACCATTTTCTTGCTTCACCAATTCCTAATCCAAATTTCAATTCGCTAGGCAAAGTTAAGTTTTCTGTCTCTGTTTCTTCATCTGCAACTTGTACCGCAGAGAAATCAAAACCAGTAGAAAAGGTTACTGCAGCTAAGTTTCTAGTATTGCTAGACGCTAATTTACCTTCTAATCTATAACTCAAACTACTGAATAAACTTAATTTTTTATTCAATTTTGTTTGATACATAGCACCAAAATTAAAATTCACACCTGATAAGTCAGCTCTGTTTAATTCACGGCTTCCATTAGCAACTCCGTTGATGTATTGTAAATTAGTCGTTTCAATTCTACCAAAATTATAATCTACATTGGCTCCTACACTTAACTTTGGAGCTATTTTATAGGAAGCACCAAAAAAAGCTTTCGTCATTCCTCCCGTTGCATAATCACGACTACTTTGACCACCTTCTACAGCAGAAATATTCTCCACTTTATAACCTACAGATGAATATGGAATCAAACCAAATCCAACCGCTAATTTCCCCATAGGTAATCCCACAGCCAAATAATCAAAAGTGGTTCTCTTAGCCTGTTCAGAGCTGGAACTATTTTTTAACGTAGTTGTATTGTAAGTTCCCCCAACAGTAAATGTGGTTAACTTTAGATTAGAATAACTTGCCGGATTATCTAAGTTTAAATGAATACTATCCTGTTCCACCTGAATTCCAGACATAGAACGGCTTTCAATTGTTCCTTTAAATCGCACATCGCCAATCCCATAAAAAGAATAAGGCGACGAAGTCCCCTCCTGAGCAAAAGAAACCATTGAAAAAAGCAAACAAAGGCTTGATATAATTTTTCTAATCATTTTTGATTTTATATTGAAATGTTTGGTTCAAACTCTCCAAAAGGAAATTTGAATTGGCAAATATGGTATTTTTTAATCGTTTAGCCAAAAAAACTGCATCTCCACCAGTTAAAATTATGATAATATTTTTACAGCTTGCCTTATATTCATCTACAAAACCGTCAATCTCATAGACCAATCCGTTTACGACACCTGAATGAATCGATTGTGAAGTTGATTTTCCAATAAAATTTTCCGGACTTTGTAAAGACAATAACGGAAGTTTTGCCGTAAAATGATGCATGGACTCGTAACGCAATCGTAATCCAGGCGCTATAGCACCGCCCTGATATACATTGTTTTCATCAACAAAATCATACGTAACACACGTTCCCGCATCAATTATTAATCTATTTTGATTGGGATACAACAAAGTAGCTCCCGCTGCCAGCACCATTCGATCAATTCCTAAAGTTTTTGGAGTCCCATAATTATTGGTGAATGGGAAAATATCTTCATGAGAAACAAAATGAACTTCAAGCTGATTTTCGAATACTAAAAAAGATTTTTTGTCGACATCTCCCACTGAAGAAACTACCAAATGAACTATAGCCTGAAATTTTTCTAAAATTTTTTGAATGTTTTCAGCAAGTTCGATTTTATCAAAAACAAAATGCTCTAAAAGAGTATCTCCCTCAAAAACAGCTGCTTTAATTCGGGTGTTACCCACATCAACAGTTACTATCATATTTTGAATTTTGGTTTTGCGAAGATACAAATAGATTTTTTCTTAAAAATGTTTTGGAGAAACTAAAAAAGATTCTATATTTGCACCCGCGTCAAGCACGGTACCTTAGCTCAGATGGTAGAGCAATGGACTGAAAATCCATGTGTCCCTGGTTCGATCCCTGGAGGTACCACAAAACCCGAATAGCAATATTCGGGTTTTTTGTTTTTATAGTTCCCGAATAAAATCACTTTTATAAAAAACAAAAAAACCTCCCGTTTCCGGAAGGCCTCTTCAACTACACAAATTACTATTTAAAACTATTTCATTAAACGTACTTCATAAATACCTGTAATAGACGAATTAGGTTTAGCCTGAAATTTTACTTCCAGTAATTTTGGATTTGACTTTAAAACCTCAGCAGGAATTTCGATAGTTTTATCAACAAACTGATTCCCTTCTTTGCCATCTAATGTTATTGAAGCCACTAAAACAGCATTCAAATACACATCAAAATTGCGATTTTTGTCTGAACCAAAATAAGTGAATCTTAATTTACGGGCTTCTGCTTTTGGATTTTTCAATTCATAACTAAAGAAACCTTTTCCGTTTCTATAATGAAGTTCTTTATAAATTCCGGTGTCCGTTTGTTCTCCTTTAAAATTATGATCGTTTTCCGGTTGTTGCTCTCCGGCAGTAACCAAATCTATCGTTTGTGCTTCCAGTTTCATCTTAGCTTCTTCCCTTTCTTTCATGGCAGCCTGCAATTCCGGCAATTTCTCCTTAGTTGTATAAGGCCAATACAACATATATCGTGCATCATGAATTTGGAAAAAAGGCACTAATTGTAAATCTTTAAATTGTTCCTGATAAGTAATATCAGAAATCGAATATGTAAAAGGTTTATTTTTTACCGCTGTTATAGACTGCGCTAAATCAGTTGAATTTGAAACCAACATTGGTGCCTCTTCAATAGGATAAATGGGTCCGCTGGCAATGTGTCCCATTCGGCTTCCATCGGCTCTTAATCCTGTTAAATCCGTCTCGCCAGTAACTGCAGCAAGAACAATTGGTCCGTGTAAAAATGACACCCAATTTGATTTATCAGGCAATTGTTCCGTTTTATTATGCATTGGTAACACTATCGAAATTACATCTCCCGATTTCCATTTTCGATTAATTACAACATACGAATTCGCATCTTTTTTAATCGCTACATCTTTACCATTTACTTTGATTTTTAATTCTCCATTCGTTACCCACGAAGGATATCTGAATTTAACAGCAAACTTTTGTGACTTCTTTAAATCCAATGTAAAAGTTGATTGTTCTTCGAAAGGAAACTTCGTGCTTTGCGTTAGTTTCAATCCTTTTTCCTTCCATTCTAAAGTAGATGGAATAAAAAGATTCACGTATAAATTTGCAGCATCATGTGCATAAATCATTTCGCCGTATTTTCCGTGATTTTCTAAACCCGAACCCACACAACACCAAAAAGATTCCTGAGGCTCTGAATACACACGATAATGACGCGGACGAATAGGCGTAAAATACACAAATCCACCTTCAGGATGTTGCGATGACAGAATATGATTGTAAGTCGTACGCTCATAATAATCCATATATTTCGAATCAGGATTCGTTAAAAACAAATGCTTACTCAATTTCAACATATTGTAACTATTACAGGTTTCGGGACCTTCACGAGACTCGAGCATCGAAGAAAAATCATTCGACGGATTAAAATGTTCTCGCACACTGTTTCCTCCTATAGAAATAGTTCTATTATCAACCACTGTTTTCCAGAAAAAGTTAGCTGCATCAGCCCATTTTGCATCACCACCAACTTCGGCAACACGCATAAAACCGATAACTTTCGGGATTTGTGTATTAGCATGAATTCCGTTTAACTTATCTTCATTATGCAATAAAGGATCTAAAATAGTTTTATGCGAAAATTTCTCAGCCAAAACCAAATATTTTTTATCTCCTGTAATGGCAGCTACATCAGCAAAAACTTCGTTCATTCCGCCATGCTCACTTTTTAGCATCAGCTGGATTTGCTCATCCGAAAGATTCGCGACTAATTTCAAACACCAATCGGATAATTTGATCAGCATTTGTTTCGCTTTTTCATTTCCTGTCAAATTATAAGCATCTACCAGACCTGCATAAACTTTATGAATATTGTACCAAGGCACCCATTTTTTATTCAAAGAAAAACCACCGGCATCAATTTTACCTTTGGCAATATCAGCCCACAATTCTCTGCTTCCCGGAACTCCTCCTATATATCCATCTCCATTTTTTAATTGGCATTTTTCTAACCAATTCAAAACATAATCCAGACGTTCTTTTATTTGCTGATTTCCGGTTGCGGCATACATCTCAGACAAAGCCGAAAGGTAATGTCCGCCAATGTGCCCGTCTAATCCTGTATTTTCCCAGTTACCATAATTATCTTTTAACGGAGTTAGTCCAGCTTCTTTTAAATAAGGAGCCAATAATCTATCGGCATCAAGTTCTAAAATATATTTCATATCCGTTTGTTGAGCCTTTTGAAAAGGACTTTCCAATAAACGAACAGACGACAACGGAAAAGATTGCAATTGCGCCGACTGACTATAAACAGCAGTACTTAACGTAATCAAAACAACCGACCATAGATTGTTTTTTACATTTTTTAATATCATAATTTTGGTTTAGTTAGTTATTAAAAGTAAACTTTTACTTGAATTTGTTTTTAAAACAATTAAATATATATTTTAATCAGTCTTAGCATTTCGACAAACAACTATGACGCTTTCATTTAATAATTTTCTTTTTTGCTTGATCAAAAAAGAAACAAAAAAATCAAGTCTTACGCTTCCTCCTCGGTCAAATTAGTTTTCGAATGCTAAAAGAAAAGAACTCGCTACGCTCAAACAGCTTTTCTTTTTACGCATCCTTCAAACATTTGACACTCGACTGCGAAAGCTAAGGACATTGAAAAAATTATTTTTTGGTTTTTATTCGAATAAGCGAAAATGAATACGCTGGTAGTTCGCTTGAAAACTCTTCATTTACTGAAATAGTATCTGTTTTTGGTAAAGCCGTTTTACTATCTGGTGCTCCAGTTAATAAAGTACGACTAGCATTCGAAGCTGTTACTCCCAAATTTTTCAAATTCAATTGGGTATTTACCGCAACAGGAAGCATATTAACTAATTTTAAAATCAAATCGTTACTTTTACTATCACGCACTACTGAAACTCCGATACGTTTTCTAACCGGCTCAGTGGTATCAGAAATACTAATATCATTAGAAAAATAAATATCTCCCGGATTGTTTCCATACATTTTTTGAACCTGATAACCCACGGTTGGTTTCACTTCTGAATTATTAAAATAAATAATATCCGGATTCCATTGTGTATGACCTTCTTTAGCCAGCATTGGCGCAATCGAAGCCATACTTACCACATCGCCATTACGTTCAACTGATGTTAAATACAGGGCTTCCGCCAAAGCCGTTTCAATATTATTAGGACGTCCCGGTAAAAAAGCAGCATATTCTCCTAAATATACTTTTGCCTTAGAACGATCATATTTATCATAAAAATCCTGATTATTAATAAACCATCCCACCGATTCGTAATAATGCTCGTCAACCATCGGAACATTTAACTTATCAGCAATTGCCCAGCCTTCGTTATAATCCGTTCCTTCATAAAATGGCCCAACAGTTCCAATTACAGTAATTTCAGGATATTTTGCTTTTACAGCATTAAAAATCATAGTAAAACGCTCTTCAAAAATATCAGTAATCAAATCTTCGTTTCCTACTCCAATATATTTAAGATTGAATGGTTTAGGATGACCTGCTTCGGCACGTTTTTTACCCCATTTTGTATTGACACTTCCATTAGCATATTCGATTAAATCGAGTACATCCTGAACATATTCGTCCATTTCCTCCATTGGGATTCCGCCTTGTTGTCCTTCTCCACCCACTCCTGAATTTTGACATGGAACTCCAGCAGCTACTACAGGTAAAGGCGCAGCACCCATATCTTCACAAAACTGAAAATATTCGAAATAGCCCAATCCCATTGATTGATGATAATTCCATAAATTACGTTGTGGTTTTCTGGCTTCTAGTGGTCCAATGGTATTTTTCCAATGGTAAATATTTTCTAAACCATTACCATGTGCTACGCAGCCACCCGGAAAGCGCATAAACTTTGGCTGAATATCGGCAATTGTCTGAGCTAAATCGGCTCGTAAACCATTTTTACGCCCTTTGAAAGTTTTTTGCGGAAAAAGTGAAATCATATCCAATGCGATACTTCCTGCACTTTGAGGAATGATTTCTAATTTAGCATCAGCCGCCGTTTTATTCGAAACTAAAACAGCTGTGTATTTTTTCCAATTAGTACTATTCGAATTAATGGTCGTTTCTCCATATTTTTCTCCATTTTTTCCAACTAAGCGAATAAGTAATTTTGTATTGGCTTCAGCCAAATTTCTGGTAAAAAGAGAAAAATCATATTTATCGCCTGCTTTCAAAGCAATTCCGTCAAAACCTTCATTGCTTAATCCTTTTCCAACCTCAGCCGTTTTTAAAACAGCATAATGTTTATTATTATCATGAATTGGCATCACCGAATCAATACTAAAAGTATTTTGATTTCCTGAAATACTCCATGCTTTTTTACTATCCCATGATTTATCGCGACCTTGTTTATCACTCAAAGTATATTCAAAACCACGATTCTGAATTAGCTCAGCATACAATCCTCCATCGGCAGCATAATTAATATCTTCAAAAAATATTCCAGTAAGCATATTGCTAATTTTTTTATTCTGAGAAGCATTTACGGTAATTGTAGCATTTACAGGTTTTAAACCAGCAAAACGAGTTGCATCGGTCTTAGAAGATTCTTCTTTTAATTGGTTATTATAAGTACCTAATTGTTCAGCTTTAATCAAATTATTTACTAATTCCCAGTTCACTTTATAAACTGTTCCTCTTTGATTTATTCCTCCAACAGCTATTGTTTCTCTCAAATCAACCCGGTCTGAATCCTGAATGTTTTTTGTATTCGAATAATTAACAAAATTAGTTGTCGTTACAGCATGAAACTCTTTTTTAGAATTTCCGGAACTCAACCATGATACCGTAAAAATGCCTTTATCTTGAGACACTACAGTTTGCAAACAATTATTATTTGTCATCACCGGAGGATAAGACTGACGTCCCCAGCTAATTAAATCTTTAGAAGCGGCATGAGCAAATGTACCGTCTGTATCATTCAATGTCCAGACACAATGCCAAGTTTTTTGATTATCCTGAAAAAGATAAGGTGCCTGCATTTTTTTTTGCGCGCCCCAGCGTCCATAATCAGACAATAGAAAATTAAAATTTTGCCCTATCGAATTCCAGCTTTTCTTATCAATACTCCAGGCAAATTGCAGTCCTGTTCTTCCTGATAAATTTTCAGGTGTGTAAGCAAATAAATATACTGAACCCGGATGAATTAACTTTTTATTGTCCTCTGCAAAAATGGGCAGAACCATTAAAACACTCATTACAAATACAACAACATTCAGTTTGGTTTGATTTTTCATTGGTTTATTCTTTTGTAAAATATAAAGTTGGAATTAACAAATGTAAAAAAAACATTTATAATTTCAGACTATAATTTCATAAAAGCAAAAAAGCCACTTTTAAAGCAGCTTTATTAAAAGATAAAGCCCATGCAAAATAATTTACATGGGCTTTGAAACAAACTAATTAAAAAAGCTTTTTAATATCTATAAATTAATATCCGTTATTACCAAACTGAGTCGCATTTGAAATAGCATCTAAGAAAGATCTTGGAATTGGCCTAACAAGGTGTTTTCCATCAACAAAATTAGTTCCCGCAATAGGATTTGTTTGATCAAGATAAGCTTTATTCAACTTGCCCATACGTTTTAAATCTATCCATCTCATGTGTTCACCAGTTAACTCTCTGGCTCTTTCTTTTAAAAGAAAATCAACATTTATTTGTGAAGCCAAAACTACCATTTCGTTTTCTCTTGATGTTAAAGCAGCTCTTTTTCTCAAAGTATTTACATAACCTACAGCTTTATTCTGGTCGTTACCATTTAAAATAGCCGCTTCGGCAGCAATTAGATAAATTTCTCCTAAACGAATAATAGGAATATCACCTAACCAATATTGATTACTCTGACAATATAATGCAGCCGAGAATTTTCGCATCGCTGGAAACATATTAATCAAATTAGGATCATTTGGGTACAATGCAGGATCTTTATATCTATTTGTTCCCGGTTCAAACAAATCACTTGGATCAGCTACAAGCATTGGCATTTTACTTTTTGTTACAGCATCTATAGTCCAGTTAGGTGTAAAAACAGCTAATCCTTCGTCATTATTCATATTTACCTGCTCTTCGATTCTTTGAGAATAGAAGTTAACCGCCGGAGCTGCTTGAGCCAAGGTATTTTTAATTGTGTACCCTACTACAGAAGCATCTTTTTTATAAGCAGTCGCCATGGCTTGCGTAATAGTTTTAGCGGCAGCCGCATAAAACTTAAACGTAAATGTTTCAGCAAAACGAGTATCAGCAGGAGATTCTACCGGAGAAAAAACTTCGGTAAGCAAATATTTACTTGGCTTCAACAAACGGCTGTTTGCTCTTCCATATAAAATACTTGTTGCTCCGGTTCCCCATTCGGCACCTCTGGTTGCTAAATCAGGTAAATAATATTGTCTAGTTCTTCCTCTGTTCCAAGCTTCTGGATTTAATCCGCTTACGTGATCAATTCCCTGAGTGAATAAAAATTCAGTATTATTTTTATTATTTTGACCACTCCATAATTTAGCAAAACCAGATTTAGTATTATCACTCACATACAAAGCAGTATTGTATTTTGAAGGATTATTGATTAATTCCTCAGCTGTTTCAAGAGCTAATTGCGCATACTTTTGAACTTCGCCTAATCTTGTTCTTTGCAAATACACTTTAGCCAATAAACCATAAGCTGCTTTTTTAGCAATTCTTCCCTGTAATGTTTGCTTTGTTGGAAGATGTGTGCAGGCAAATTTTAAATCTTCAATAATCAAATTATAAAATTCCTCCTCAGAACTACGTACTGGTGCATTATCTACTCCTTCTATAATAGATGATTTTGTTCTTAAAACAACTCCGCCAAATTGCTCTACAAGTAAGAAATTATTAAAAGCTCTTAAAAAATAAGCTTCAGCTAATTTTGCATTTAACTCATCAGTAGTAGCATATCCTTTTACATCAGTTGCATAATAAATAGCCGTATTACAAAGGTTAATTGTAGAATAAGCCGTTCCCCAAATTACTTTAAGATTTCCATCATCAGGATTTAACTGGCTTGCATATTGTGCAAATCCAATTCCTCCACTACCTACATTTTCCCAGGAATCAGTTCCTGCTTCATTTGGCGCTATAAAATCTACTTTTCCATATAAGAAATAAAGATTTTCATAACAGCTATCAATCAAACCTTCAAATCCTGATCTTTCACCATAAGATTTGTCTAAAGAAACCGTTGTACGGTTTTGTTCGTCCAGACTACACGATTGAAATATTCCAATCGAGAGGAATAAAAAGACGATTGCTAATTTTTGATTTATATTTTTCTTCATAATGTTACAATGATAAATTGATACCGAAAACAACTTGTTTAAATAATGGGAATGAATCTGATCCTCCATTTTCAGGATCTACATCTTTCAATAAATGACTACGGCTAAATACAAACGGATTGTAAGTAGTTCCATAAAGTCTCATACTACTTAAACCTACTCTTTTAAGAAACTCTTCAGGCATTGAATAACCTAATGTGATATTCTTAATCTTGATATAAGAACCATCAACTAATTCTAAAGCCGATTGAAATTGCGTATTAAAACTTCCGCCTGGTCTTGGGAAATCATTAGTAGGATTATCAGCAGTCCAATAACTGTAAGTTTCAGGCTGCGCTTCTCTGTTCCAATAACCTAGAACCTGAGCACGCATCATATTTCCATATCTACCGTTTACAAATACGGTAAGGTCGAAATTTTTATACTTAAACGTATTTTGAACTCCAAAGAAATAATCAGGAACGGTATTCCCCACAATCATTCTGTCTTTAGTAGAATAAACGTGTACTCCATTATCCGAAACTCCATTAGCATCAAATTGTTCTACTGTTTGTAACTTAATATCTCCTGGTTTTGCTCCATACAAAGCTGCTTCGGCTTCCTGACCTAATTGCCAGATTCCAATTTTTTTATAATCATAAAAAACACCTCCCGAAGCCGGAGTTTCTCCTATAAACAAACCTTCAGAAATTAATTGGCTAACTGTTAAATTTCCTAAGTCAATTTCAGTTAATTTTTCTTTAGCTGTAGTAAAAGTGAATGAAGTATTCCATTTGAAATTTTCCTTGTCGATATTTCTTGTACTTACAGCTATTTCAAATCCTCTGTTTTCAGAAGTAGCTATATTAGACGTTTTCTTATATGGAGTTTTAGCATCAAAACCTCCTGAACTGGTTGGTAAACGACGATCCCATAAAATACCATCTGTTTTTGTCCAATAGTATTCTGCTGCAATATCAATTCGGTTTTTCAAGATAGCAAAATCCAAACCTAAATTGGTATTTGTTGACCTTTCCCAAGTTAAATCAGGATTTGAAATATGCTCTGTAGGTGTATAAAGAGGCAAAACCGTGGTTCCTCCAAGAGATAAGTTACTTACCTTTGTTGCAGTACGTGTTAAACTAGAATACGGATCAATATTAGCTGTTCCTGAAATACCATGTCCTAATCTTAATTTTAAATTATCTAACCATGAGCTGGCATTTCTCATAAAACCTTCTTCGCTAATACGCCAGGCAACAGAAGCTGATGGAAATGACGACCATTTATTACCCACAGCTAACTGAGAAACTCCATCCCAACGATTAGTTAATTGTAAAAGATATTTCCCTTTAAAACTATAATTCATACGTCCGGCAAAAGACATTCTATTAGTCTGACTAAAACTATTGATTCTTGTAGTAAGATTTTTTATTGATCCCATATTATAAAATTGGAAATCATCATAATCCAAACCATTTCCAGCTAATGATGTACCTTCATTTCTACTGTCTGCCCATGAAGAAATTCCCGTAAGTGTAAAATCATGGTCAGTAGCCACCTTAAAATTATAGTTAAGAATATTTTCCCAGATATAACTATATGAAAAACTAGTATCATAACTCGCTTCACTTGCTGTTCTACCTTCTGAAAGTAAATTATAAGAGTTTTTATTTTGAAAAGTACCCGTTCTGCTATTTGAAAACTGAGTTCCTAAATTAGATCTCAACTTTAAGTTTTTAACAAATTCAAACTCAAAATAAGGGTTAAACTGCACATTAAAACTTTTTCCCTCGTTAACAAAAGCTCCCGGATAATTATTTGCCAAAAGACTCACATTATTAGGATCTCCTTCTAAAGGAAAAAGATTAACAACGCCATTTTCATCAAATGGTATTCCTAAAGGATACACGGCATATGCTTTATTAATTCTACTATTAGTCGTATTATTATTACGATAGTTTAAAATTAACTGAAAACCAGTTTTAAATTTATCACTAAATTTTACCTCAAGTCCTCCTCTTGAATTCAAAATTGTAGTTTCATCGTTTTCATAGATTCCTTTCTCACCTACTAATCCCATTGACATATATCCCTGAACTTTTTCAGAACCTCCTCTAATAGAAAGATGGTGATTTTGCTGTGCGCCTACTTTAAGGGTTTCATCAATCCAATCTACCCATTGTCCTTTTTCGATAGCGGCTATACCGGCTGCATTCAATCCTAAATCAGTCAAATTTGTAGCTTGATATCCATTGTCTAAAAAGAAACGGTCTCTTTTATAATTCAGCCATTTCTCACCTGTAAGCGGCTTAGGAAAAGATGAAAATCCGTTTAATCCATAGTAGCTATTCAAATCAATTTGTACTTTTCCTGATTTAGCCTTTTTAGTAGTAATAATAATTACACCATTGGCTCCGGCCGAACCATAAATAGCTGTAGAAGAAGCGTCTTTTAAAACATCGATAGACTCAATATCATTTGCATTCAAATTATTAATGCTCGACGGAATTCCGTCTACAATGTACAATGGACTTTGGCTTGCTGTTAACGATCTGTTCCCTCTTAACAATACCGCTGGCGAAGTTCCTGCTTTTCCTGATCCACGCTGAATATCTAAACCTGATACCCTTCCTTGCAAAGCTTCCATAGGACTTGTTACCGGACTTAAAACAATATCAGTCGATTTTACTGAAGCCACAGCTCCTGTTAAATCTTTTTTCTTTACCGTTCCATATCCCACAACCACTACTTCGTTAAGTGCCTGAGAAGATTCTTTCAGTGTAATTTTAAAATCAGTTCTGTTTTCTATTGGTAATTCTACAGTATCAAATCCTATAAAAGAAACGACTAAAACCTTAGCTGCATCATCTACACGAATACTGAACTTACCGTCTAAATCAGTCGAAGTACTGTTGTTTGTTCCTTTAACAAGTACACTAGCTCCGGGAAGTGAAAGTCCGGCTGCATCTACTACAACTCCGCTAAGTACTTTTTGTTGCTGATCGTCAATTGCAGTGTAATTATCCTCAATATCGTCTTCGTTTTTTGATTTTTGTAAAACTATTTGGTTACTAACAAGCGCATACGAAATATTAAGTGGTTTTAATATTTTAGAAAGTACGGTAGACAAAAGTTCATTATAAGCCTTAACACTAACTTTTTTATCTGAAGCTGTTATCCTCGAATTATATGAAAATTTCACATTAGCCGATTTACTCAGTTCTGTTAAGGCACTACTTAAATCCATATCAGTGATCGATATAGTTACTTTAGTATCCAGTTTTCCTTGTCCGTTTACACTATTTGCAAAAGTAACGGTCGAAAAAATAAGCGCTAATACAAATTGATAAAATGTCATCTTCATGAGTCGGATTAGTAATCGTTGTTTTACTAGGTTTTTTTTCATAATTTTGATTGGTTTTTATTAATACTATTTGAGGGTATTTAAGAAACAATTCAAACCCACTTTGCAGAGTGAGTATGAAAACTTTAGGCGTCGAATATGTTGCAGCATATCGGCGCTTTTTTTATTTTATTGATACATTAATTACATCCTTTAGACAAAATGGTTATTTGATTTCCATTCATGGTATAGCTGGAATTCTCACTAATACTTTTACAAATAATTTTTAGTTTTTCTGGTAAAGGCTGATCGCTTAAAGAGGTAGTTAAATGACAATTCTTTAATTCTTTTTTTGGAAAATCTATTTCTACAGAATAAGCCTGCTCTATGGTTTTAAAAATTTGCGCCACTGGTATATCAGTAAACTCAAAACTAAGCTGCTCAATACTTTGAACCGAATTATTGATAGATTTATCTTTTGTAATATCAGTAATTTTGTCAAAAGTTTGATTTTTACGCTCAAAACGCAACGCCTGATTCGGCAATAAAACCATTTCTTTTTGATTCATTTTTTTCGAATTCACTTCAACCTTGCCGGTTCTTACTAAAACTTCCACGTCAGATTGTTCTGCATAGGCTTTTATTCGAAAACTAGTCCCTACTACTTTAGTTACGATTTCATTAGCATGAACAAAAAATGGTTTTTTTGGATTTTTACTAATTTCGAAAAAAGCTTCACCTGACAAATACACATTTCTTTCGTTCCCTCTAAAAATTTTAGGATAACTCAGCTTACTTTTAGGTTGCAATAAAACTGAACTTCCATCAGACAAAGTGATAATTTGTGGTTTATTTGAATTATTAATTTGTTCTAACAAACCATCGTCATCAGTATTAGCAATGATTTGTTCATAATAAGAATTTCCTTTTTCAACAAAATAATTATTGTAGGTATAAAAAGAAAGTAATCCAATAACTAATACGGCGGCCACTTTTTTAAACCAGCTTGTATTCCATAACTGAATTATTTTTTGTTCCATTTTGCGTTCCTGCTCTACTTTTTCAATTTTCATCCAGGTTTTTTGCAATGCAGCATCTACTTCATCTGGAGACACATTCGATTCTGAAACTTTCATAGCTAACAACCATAAACGGGCTTCTTCAACAAGCTTTGCACGGCTAGGATGCTCAAGAGTCCATTCTTCCCAGCCATCATGATCATTTCCTGACTTCATCCACAATCGGAACGATTCGTCAGCCAAAAAATCTTCTATTTCAATATATTGATTACGTTCTTTCATTTTTCAAAGTGTTTATACTATCATTAAGGACAGCCACTATATTAGATACTCATTAATTACAGCTTTTCTTACTCAAAAAAATTATATCCAGTTAGTCAATAACATTATAAGCAACACAAAACTCCCTTTCCATTCTTTACGAATGTATAATATGGCACGATGTAATAAATTACTAGCCGATTGATAATTGACATTTAATACCCCTGCAACTTCGTCAACGCTCAAACCATGATGGTATCTTAAAAACAAAGCTTCTTTTTGTCTTGCCGGCAAAAAATTGAGCACCTTATTTAAATGTTTTACTTTTCCTTCCGTTAATTCGTCAGAAATTAATTGTTGCTCTACCGAAAAATCAAACAAAAAAGCAATTGCATCTACCGATTTTGATTTATTAAAAACCTTGTCACGCTCCTTCGATCTTACAATTCGTTTGCGTACACAAGACAACAAATAAGCCTTCACCACTACTGTATCGCTAAGACTGTTTCTATACACCCAGATATCAGTAAAAACATCCTGAACACAGTCCTGAGTTTTTTCTGAAAAAGGAGAAAACGAATTTCCATAGCGAATTAAATAACTGTAGTATCTTTTAAAAAGAGTCGAAAATGCTTTTTCATCTCCAGCTTTCATTGCTAACCACAGCTCATTGTCATCAAGAACCACATTATGTAAAATTTGATTTTTCAAATCCAAAAATTATTATTTTTTATTATTTCTTACTAGTAAGAAACATCGTTTTGCTTTTACAAATTTATAAAGAAGAGTTGCTGTTTTCAGGAACAACTCTTCCTTAACCAAACTAACATGACTAACCAAATCACATTTACAAAAAGATCTTTTATTCATAAAGGACAAGGTTTTTATTATATACTCATTAAATTATATATTTTTTTTCATTTCATATAAAAATATACTAATTCAATTTTAATTACCACAAAATAAAGACTATTTCAACCATACTTTTCGCATTCAAAAAAATAAAAAATAAATTTTGTAAACACTTAATTGCTAAAATACTATATTTATGCAAATTTTATATACATGGAAGATATCAGCTGCCCAAAATGCCAGAATAATAAGATCGTAAAAAGCGGAATAATCAACGATAAGCAAAGGTATTTATGTAAAAATTGCAACTACTTTTTTACAGTAAATAAGATTGGAAAAAAAATTGACGATTATTATGTTACCAAAGCTTTGCAACTTTACCTTGAAGGATTGAGTTATAGGGAAATTGAAAGAATTCTAGGTGTATCACATGTAAGTATAAGCAACTGGATAAAATCTTTCAATATAAAAAAGCCAGCTAATACCAATTATCACCCAACATACAAAATACTAAATCACTTAGAGCTAGTTGAATACATTAAGAAAAAAGAAACCATATCAGGTGCAGGAATGATTATTACGGAGCTGGGCGATAAGTTCATGCTTATAAAGTGGGAACGTTTTAAAAAGTAACTATAGTATTAACACATATATATACCTCATTTTTTTATGTAATTTAAAAAACTGAATTTGCTACTCTATTTAACCAAAATTAACCTTAAAATTTTTAAACCATTATGGAACAAATACTAAAAGACACCACTGCCAATCCGGCACCACTAGGACTTTTTGGCTTCGGAATGACCACAATTCTACTGAACATTCACAATGCAGGTTTTTTCGAACTCAATGCAATGATTATGGGAATGGGAATATTCTTTGGAGGAACCCAACAGGTTATTGCCGGAATTATGGAATGGAAAAAAGGAAATGGTTTTGCTATGGCAGCATTTACTTCTTATGGTTTCTTTTGGTTATCCCTTGTTGCTTTGTGGCTACTTCCATTAATAGGAGTTACAAAACCTGATGGTGCTTCAATGGGATCTTATTTAGGAATGTGGGGATTATTTACATTCGCTTTTTTCATAGGAACATTAAACGGTAACACAATTGGTAAACTTATTTTTGGCTCACTAGTAATTCTTTTTGGATTATTATCAGCGGCAAGTTTTACAGGAAGCGAACAAATTCATACCATTGCAGGTTACGAAGGAATTTTATGCGGATTTTTTGCTTTTTATGAAGCAGCTGCCATTGTAATTAATGAAAAACTAGGTAGACAAGTTTTACCTTTATAATAACAACACACAATAGCCTTAGTAATTTAAGGCTATTGTCTTTTTTAGTTCAATGAAAAAAAGACATGAACAAAAATTAATTATTCTTTCAATGCTAATGATTTTAGCATTGAACATTCCGCTTATACTCTTATTTGATAGTTCAGAACCTTTATGCGGTTTACCTATTACCTATATTTATATTTTTTCGGCATGGTTATTTTCAATTGCCATCACCTACTTAATTGTAAAAAGATATTATGAGTAGTTTAGGCTTATTATTAATCTTAACCATTTATGTAGTAATCCTTTTTTACATTGCACATTGGTCCGAAAAAAGAAGCCATTCTAAATGGACTAACAACCCTTATGTTTATTCCTTTTCATTAGCCGTTTATTGCACCGCCTGGACTTATTATGGAAGTGTTGGTTTAGCCGCAAAAACCGGAGTCGATTATTTACCCATTTATCTTGGACCAATAATCATCATTCCTACCTGGATAATCATTCTTAAAAGAATTATTCGAATTTCCAGAATCAACAAAATAACAAGTCTTGCCGATTTTATTTCGTTACGCTACGGAAACAGCCGATCATTGGGAGCCTTAGTTACATTAATCTCTATTTTTGGAATTGTGCCTTATATCGCTTTGCAACTAAAAGCAATTTCAGACACTTTTCACATAGTAACTAAAACCCATGAAAGTTCTAATGTTTTTACTGATAATACTACCTACATTTGTATTGCATTGGCATTATTTGCTTCCTATTACGGTAATAAATATGTAGATGCTTCCGAAAAAAGACGCGGAATTGTAACTGCCATTGCTCTTGAATCTATATTAAAATTAGTGTTCTTTTTAATTATTGGTGTTTACGTAACCTACTTTGTTTATGATGGTTTTGAGGACATTTACAACCAAGCATCTGTCTTAGAAAATTTCGATAAAAAAAATACTATTGGCAATTTATCTAACGGATTGAACTGGTTTTTTCTTTGCCTGATTTCGATGTTTGCCATTTTTATTTTACCAAGACAATTTCACACTGCTATTGTCGAAAACAATCAGGAAAAACATATACGAACAGCCATTTGGTTACTTCCGCTTTACTTATTGCTTTTCAATATTTTTGTTTTCCCAATTGCTTGGGGAGGTAATATCCTTTTTGAAACACAAGGACTCAATTCAGACACTTATTCTTTATTAATTCCGCAGTATTTCAATAATAATTTCCTAACCGTTTTAGTATTTTTAGGAGGATTTTCGGCAGCTATTTCAATGATTATTGTTTCTTCGATTACACTTTCTACAATGTTAAGTAACAACCTTTTAATTCCTTACGGTTTTATTGGTTCATTAGAAAATATTTCCCAGGAAAAGAACACTAAAAGAATCGTTCTTAGCCGAAAAATAGGTATTTTTTCACTCATTATTTTAGGCTACATTATCTACCGTGTTTTCATCTTAGATTATACTTTAGTTTCCATAGGATTGGTTTCCTTTGTTATTATTGCCCAATTAGCTCCTGCTTTTTTTGGCGGACTATTCTGGACCAGAGGTTCTAAAAAAGGAGCGATAACAGGAATTGTTCTGGGATTTTTAGTTTGTTTTTACACTTTATTAATTCCGTACGCACTTGGAACCACAAATTCGCCCAGTACTTTTGTTCAGGAAGGTCCGTGGGGAATTGCGCTCTTAAAACCTTTTCAGCTTTTCGGGCTAGATTATCTGGAACCTATTCCGCAAGCTGTTTTTTGGAGCTTATTTGTTAATTTACTAAGCTATTTAGCGGTTTCAGTAAGTTTTAGCGGAGATTATCGCGAGCGAAATTATGCCGAAATGTTTGTTGACATTGACAAATACATTACTAATCATGAGAATGCTTATGTATGGAAAGGAACAGCAAATATTTCTGATATTCGAAAAATATTAGAGCGTTTTCTAGGAATCGAAAGAACCCAACGCGCGATGACTATTTTCAATTTAAAATACAATATTGATAAAGACACAAATATTGCCGATGCACGTTTTATCAAATTTGCTGAAAATCTATTGACAGGACATATTGGTACGGCTTCCGCCAAAATTGTAATTTCCAGTGTGGCTAAAGAAGACAAAATCAGCCTGCCAGAAGTATTACGTATTCTCGAAGAATCGAAAGAGAATATTATTATTAATAAAAAGCTTGTTGAAAGTTCGAATGAATTAAAAAACATCTCCGAACAACTTCAAATTGCAAACAAAGAACTCATCAACAAAGATATTCAAAAAGATGAATTTCTGGATACCGTAACTCACGAATTAAGAACTCCGATAACAGCAATTAGAGCTGCTACCGAAATTTTATATGACGATGCGAATATCCCTGCCGAAGTACGCCAAAAATTTCTACAAAATATCATTTCTGAATCCGATAGACTGAATCGTTTGATTGATAAAATATTGGATTTAGAGAAATTTGAAACTGGAAAACAAAAGATTTACCTGTCTAAAAACAACCTTTCTAAAACCATTAACAACACTCTTGAATCGCTGCAACAATTAATAGCAAACAAAAACATATACGTTGATTTTAAAGATCATTCCAGAGAAATCAAAGCCTTTTATGATGAAGAACGTATCATTCAGGTGTTGCATAATTTATTTTCGAATGCGATAAAATTCTGCGAAAGCATTGCTGGAAAAATCACTATTAAATTGGTAGAAAACACTGATTTTGTTTCCGTTAGTATTCACAATAATGGAAAAGAAATAAAGCGGGAAGATTTTGAAGCCATCTTCGACAAATTTTACCAATCCAGAAATCAAAATGTAAAAAAACCTATTGGAAGCGGCTTAGGATTAGCCATTTGCAAAAAAATAATTGAACATCATAAAGGAAAAATATGGGTTGAAAGCTCCATTGGTAACGGAACAACCATTATTTTTACATTACCCAATTACAATACTACCGAAAAATGAAGAAAATACTAATTGTAGATGACGAACCTAATATTGTAATGTCACTGGAATATACTTTTAAGAAAAATAATTTTGAAGTATTCATTGCCCGCGACGGACAGGAAGCATTGGATATTTTAAATAATCAATTACCAGACATTATTATCCTTGATGTAATGATGCCTATGGTGGATGGTTACAGCACATTGGAACAAATAAAACAGGAACCAAGATTAGATCATTGCAAAGTGATTTTTCTTTCGGCAAAAAACAAAGAAAAAGACATTGAAAAAGGACTTTCATTAGGTGCTAATTTATACGTAACCAAACCTTTTTCGCTTAAAAAACTCGTTGAACAAGCCCAGGAATTAATAAACTAACAAACTAAATATAAACAAAAACCATGAGTCGTTACAAAATAAGTAATTTCGAAGAATACTTTAAAGAATACAAAAAATCCATAAAAGACCCGAAGAAATTTTGGGATAAAATTGCCTCAGAAAACTTTACCTGGTATCAGGAATGGGACAAAGTCGTCGATTTTAACATGGCGGAAGCCGAAATAAAATGGTTTGTTGATGCCAAAGTAAACATCACCAAAAACTGTATCGATCGTCACCTTGCCAAAAAAGGAGATAAAGTTGCCATAGTTTTTGAACCGAACAATCCTGATGAAGCTTCACAATCGATCACTTACAATGAATTACACCAACGTGTAAGCAAAATGGCTAATGTTTTATTGAGTCAGGGAATTCAAAAAGGAGATCGAGTATGTATTTACCTTCCTATGATTCCTGAATTAGCTATTACTACACTAGCCTGTGCCCGTATTGGAGCGATTCACTCAGTAGTTTTTGCAGGATTTTCAGCATCAGCTGTTGCTGCCCGAATTAACGACAGCGAATGTAAAATGGTCGTTACTTCTGACGGTGGTTACCGCGGTAACAAAACCATCGATTTAAAAGGAATTGTTGATGAAGCCTTAGCAAATTGTCCATCAGTAGAAAAAGTATTAGTTGCTCAAAGAACTAATACTGATGTTCAAATGAAAGAAGGTCGTGACCAATGGTTAGCTCCTCTTGTAGAAAAAGCTTCAGATAATAATACGGCTGAAATTATGGATGCCGAAGATCCATTGTTTATTCTTTACACTTCGGGTTCTACCGGAAAACCTAAAGGAATGGTACACACCACAGCTGGATATATGGTTTATACAGCTTATACATTCCAAAATGTTTTTAACTACGAAGAAAATGATATTTTCTGGTGTACTGCCGACATTGGCTGGATTACCGGACATTCTTATATTCTATACGGTCCATTATTGAACGGAGCTACAACAGTTATTTTCGAAGGTGTTCCTTCTTATCCTGATTTCAGTCGTTTTTGGGAAGTAATTGAAAAACATAAAGTGAACCAATTCTATACAGCACCAACAGCCATCAGAGCTTTGGCCAAAGAAAGCTTAGATTATGTACAAAAATATCCTTTAAGCTCGCTGAAAGTAATTGGTTCAGTAGGAGAACCTATCAACGAAGAAGCCTGGCATTGGTACAATGACCACGTAGGAGGGAAACGTTGTCCGGTTGTAGATACCTGGTGGCAAACAGAAACAGGAGGAATCCTTATCTCGCCAATTCCTTTTATCACACCAACAAAACCTACTTATGCAACACTTCCTCTTCCTGGAATTCAGGCAGTTTTGATGGACGAAAAACGTAATGAAATTGAAGACAACCAAGTAGTGGGAAGTTTGTGCATTAAATTCCCTTGGCCGGGAATTGCCAGAACTATATGGGGCGACCACAAACGCTATAAAGAAACATATTTCTCTACTTTCCCTGGAAAATATTTCAGTGGTGACGGCGCTTTGCGTGACGAAGTTGGTTATTATAGAATCACAGGCCGTGTAGATGATGTAGTAATTGTTTCTGGACACAATTTAGGAACAGCACCTATTGAAGACGCTATCAACGAACATTTGGCTGTAGCCGAAAGTGCCATTGTAGGTTTCCCGCATGACATTAAAGGAAATGCTTTGTACGGATTTGTGATATTAAAAGAAACTGGTGAGAAACGAGACAAAGAAAATTTGGCAAAAGAAATCAATCATCATATTTCGGCTCACATTGGTCCTATTGCTAAACTAGATAAAATTCAGTTTGTATCTGGCTTACCTAAAACCCGTTCAGGAAAAATCATGCGACGAATTCTTCGTAAAATTGCCGAAGGTGATTACTCTAATTTTGGTGACACAACCACATTGTTAAATCCTGAAATTGTAGACGAAATTAAAAACGGTAGAATTTAATTTCTTCATTTTAAAACTTCGTAAAACCAAAAGCTGTTCAATAACTGAGCAGCTTTTTATGTTTACAGAAACAAATTATTCAAATTAAATTCATCACAAAACCGTATATTTTTGCTACATTCGTCAACTAAGGGTATGCTATCAATTAGCTCAAATTTCTCTATTTTATGAGTACTGCGTTAAACACACAAATACAAAGAATAGAACCTCCGTTTTGGTTTTCTGGAATGCACAATCCCCTACTCCAAATTCTTTTTTACGGAACTAATATTGCTCAATGCCAAATTACAATAGAAAACAGCAATGCTATCAATAATGTAAAACGCACCGAAAATCCCAACTTTATTTTTGTAACCATCAATACTCAAAAGATAAGCACAAGCGAAATTGACTTTATATTCAAACGGAAAGACAAATCGACTTTTATCCAAAAATATGAATTAAGGAAACGAAGGAAAGATTCGGCACTTCGTAAAAGTTTTGATTCTTCAGACACTATTTATCTTCTCATGCCTGATCGTTTTGCAAATGGAAACAAAAACAATCAAAACGACCAAAACACTATCGAAAAATACAATCGCGAATTGCCTGGAGGCCGGCACGGCGGCGATATCGAAGGTATTATTCAAAATCTGGATTATTTACAATCTCTCGGCATCACTACCATTTGGAACACGCCGCTTTGTGAAGATAATGAAACTGAATTTTCCTATCACGGTTATGCGCAATCTGATGTTTATCAAATAGATTCTCGTTTTGGAACGAATGAAGATTATGTTCGTTTAGCCAATGAAATTCACAATCGTGACATGAAATTAGTCATGGATTATGTAACTAATCATTGGGGATTAGCTCACTGGATGGTTCATGATGCACCTACAAAAGACTGGATTCATCAATTTGATAATTACACTCAGACCAATCATAAAAGAAGCACTATAAGCGACATTAATGCTTCCAAAATTGATCGAACAGTCTGCCTTCATGGCTGGTTTGTTCCCACGATGCCCGACCTAAATATTAGCAATCCTTTAGTGTTCAATTATCTTTGTCAAAATGCTATTTGGTGGATTGAATATGCTAATTTAGATGGTTTTAGAGTTGATACTTACAATTATTCTGAACCAGAATACATTTCGAAATGGACAAAAGCCATTACCGATGAATATCCAAATTTCAATTTGGTAGGCGAAATAACCATGCGTAATCAGGGATTGCTTTCTTATTGGCAAAAAGACAGTTCGATAGGTAAAATCCAAAATTTCAATTCTCATTTACCCAGTGTGATGGATTTTGCATTATCAGATGCATTGCAAAATGTTTTTAACGAAGATGATGACACCTGGGATCAGGGAATTACCAAAGTTTATGATATTCTTTCGAAAGATTTTTTGTTTCCAAATATTAATAATTTATTGATTTTTGCCGAAAATCATGATACCAAACGTTTCAACCACATATACAATAATGACTTTCGAAAATACAAAATGGCAATGAGTATGCTCGCTACTTTACGTGGCATTCCACAGTTGTATTATGGTTCCGAAATTGGTATGGCAGGCGATCAAAATCTAGGTGATGCCGATATTCGAAAAGATTTCCCCGGCGGTTGGGAAAACGATGAAAATAATGCTTTCCATCCTGAAAGCCGCTCCGAATGTCAAAATGCGTATTTCGATTTTACATCAAAATTATTCCATTGGCGAAAAACAAATGATGCAGTCCATTTTGGAAAAACCACACATTATATTCCTGAAAATAATGTTTATATCTATTTTAGATATAATTCGACAAAAACGGTGATGGTTATCATTAATAATCATCCTGAAAATCAGGAAATCTACACTTACCGATTTAAAGAGAATATTGAAAATTACAAAACAGCAAAAGAAGTTATAACCGATTTAGTTTTTGATTTATCGCAACCCATTTTTATCGAAGGAAAGTCGGCTTTGATTTTAGAATTAGAATAAACCAAAAACTTTGCGAACTTTGCGGTTAAAAAAACTTTATGCTTAAAATAGGTCATCGCGGTGCAAAAGGTTACGAACCTGAAAATACTTTAATTGCTTTCGAAAAGGCAATTGAATTAGGAGCTGACGGCATTGAACTCGATGTTCATTTAAGTACTGACAACGAATTAATCGTGATTCACGACGAAACTGTAGATCGAACCACTAACGGCAAAGGCGAAGTAAATCAATTGTCGTTAAAGGAATTGAAAGCGTTGAAAATTGATAACATACAACAAATCCCAAGTTTAACCGAAGTTCTTGATTTAGTAAACAAGCGTTGTTTTATCAATATTGAACTCAAAGGAATTGGAACCGCTAAGCCTGTAATTGGGCTAATTTCTCATTATATCTCAGAAAAAAACTGGGATTACAACGATTTCATTGTTTCCAGTTTTGATTGGAAAATGCTCGAACAAACACATTCATTAGATTCAAAAATAAAAATTGGTGTTTTAACCGAAGTGTCGATTGATGAAGCTTTGGCTTTCGCCAAAAAGATAAACGCTTTCGCCATTCATCCCGATTATGAATTGTTGTCAAAAGAAAATGTAATTTTGATGCAGCAAAATGGATTCGAAATTTATCCTTGGACTGTAAATTCGGAAAGTGCCATCCAAAAAATAAAATCATTCAACGTAAACGGAATTATCTCCGATTTCCCGGATCGAATTTATTAAACCATTAAGAACATTAAGTTAGTTTAATAAATCACTCCATTTATGACTAAAAAAGAAGTAACTCAATTATTTTACGAAATTATTGGATATGCCACAAAAATACACAAGAAACTAGGACCTGGTCTTTTAGAAAAAATATATGAAGAGTGTTTAAAATATGAGCTAGAAAAGAACGGACATCATGTTAAACAACAAATTAATGTTGCAATCGATTATTATGATTTAGAATTATTAAATCCTCTACGATTGGACTTATTAGTAGATGATGCTGTCATAGTTGAACTAAAAACAGTTGAAAAATTCCACCCAATAGACGAAGCAAAACTATTAACTTACATGAAATTATTAAGCGTACCGCAAGGATTACTTATCAATTTCAACACTACAAACATAACAAAATCCTATAAACCATTGATAAACGAATATTTTTCAAAACTTGCAGACGATTAACCACTTTATAATCTAAAGATAAATACTCAAAAACAATAAAACTTAATTTTCTTAACTCTCTTAATGGTTTAAATAATGAATTCAAATTTTGACATTATAATTGTAGGCGGCGGTGCAGCAGGATTTTTTACAGCCATCAATATCGTAGAAAAAAATCCGAAATTAAAAGTAGTAATTCTGGAACGAGGAAAAGAAGTATTGTCAAAAGTACGCATTTCCGGAGGTGGAAGATGCAACGTAACCCACGCTTGTTTTGAACCTAATGAATTGGTTAAATTTTATCCTCGTGGTGAAAAAGAATTACGCGGACCTTTTCATCAGTTTTGCTCAGGAGACACAATAGAATGGTTTGAAAAGCATGGAGTCGAACTCAAAATTGAAGATGATGGCCGTATGTTTCCTGTGTCTAATTCATCCCAAACCATTATCGATTGTTTCTTAAAAGCTACACAAAAACTTGGAATTACAGTTTTAACGGGGCAAAGCGTGCAATCTATTTTCAAAAAAGAGAATCATTGGAAAGTTGAAACTCAAAGTGAAAATTACCTCGCCGAAAAATTAATAATGGCAACAGGAAGCAATCCTAAAATTTGGGAAATGCTGCAAACCTATGGTCACGCTATTGTAAATCCCGTTCCATCATTATTTACATTCAATATCAAAGATTTTCGAATAAAAGAACTGCCGGGAGTTGCGACACAGGTTTCTGTAAAAGTAAAAGATACCAAATTAACATCGAGCGGACCTTTATTAATCACACATTGGGGAATGAGCGGTCCTGCTATTTTGAAATTATCGGCTTGGGGCGCACGAGTTTTATTCGAAAAAAACTATCAATTTACCATTTTTGTCAATTGGTTAAATGACATCGATACTGAAGATGCTGAGCAACTTTTAAAAAGTTTAAAACAAGAACACGCTAAAAAAACAGTTTCGAAAAAATCTCCGTTTGAAGTCAATAACCGACTTTGGGAAAGTTTAGTTCTGGCTTCAAACATTGCTCCTGAAACCAAATGGGCTGATTTATCTAAAATTCAAATTCAAAATTTAGCTACGCAATTGACTAATGCCACTTTTCAGGTTAATGGAAAAAGTACGTTTAAAGAAGAATTTGTTACCGCTGGCGGAATCGATTTAAAGGAAATCAACTTTAAAACTATGGAAAGTAAACTCCATACAAATCTTTATTTTGCTGGAGAAATAGTCAATATTGATGCCATTACAGGTGGATTCAATTTCCAAAATGCTTGGACAAGCGGATTTATTTTAGCAAATGCGATTTAGCAATAATTAACAAAAAATTACCCTAGAATATAAGAGTATTTCAGGATAAATAGAGTAGCTTTAGCTATAAATACTGAAACTGCTATGAAATTAAAACTACTAATATTATCATTATTTTTCACTCTACAGTTTTCTTATGCTCAAACACATAAGCTGTTAAGAGGAAAAGTGATGTCTGATAATTTCTTACTTGAAAATGTTGATGTAATCAATAAAAACACTCAAATTGGTACAAGAACTAACGAAAAAGGAGAATTTATTCTATCGGCAAGTGTAAATGATAGTATCCTTTTTTATGTAAAAGATTATACTCTAAAAGGAATAAAACTGAGTTTAGAAGATATTAACAATAATAATATCATTATTCGAATTGACAAAACTCCCGTAGAACTTGACGAAGTGGTAATTCATAGAGTTGATATCGATTGGAATTTTGATAAAAAATTAGAACAACAAAAAAGAGAAGAAGCTGAAGTACTTAGAAAATCAAAGGCTTTAAAAGTTCAGGGAGTCAATGATGGTACGATAGAGAACGGAATGGATTTTGCAAAAATTGGAAAAATGCTTTTTGGTGGATTATTTAAAGACAAAAAAGAGAAAATTAAAAATCCTAATGACTTTAAAGAAGTGGCAACTACTAGTTTTGACCAAAAATTCTATATTGAAACCTTGAAACTAAAAAAGGAAGAAATAGAACCTTTTTTAACGTTTTGTAATTTTGATCCTGAATCAAAAAATACAATTTCCGAAAATTCGAATGATCTTGTATTAATGGATTTTTTATATAAAAAAAGTATAGAATTCAAAAAGATAAACGCTACAGAATAATGCTGAAATTCTGAAATCATTTTAAACCTAATTTTGAAAACAATGGATGAAGTAAACGAATACATCAAAGCATTGCCTATTGAAGTTCAGAAAATAGCAAACAAAATAAGAACAATCATCAAAAATGAAGCTCCGGATGTTGTTGAAAGTATTTCTTACGGAATGCCTGCTTACAAAACCTTTGGAAAACCCTTAGTTTATTTTGCTGCTTATAAAAATCACATTGGTTTATACGCAACTCCCTCAGGTCATGAAAAATTTGCTACAATATTAGCAAACTACAAGGAAGGAAAAGGTTCAGTACAATTTCCGCTTGATGTTGCTATTCCTTATGAGTTAATTCAAGAAATAGTTGCATTTAGAGTAAAAGAAAATATTGAAAAATTCAAGAAATGATTACTGATTCAACCACCAAATACTTGCATTTAATACTGCGGCAAAACTTACCCAGGCCAGATAAGGAATAAATAAATATCCTGCAATTTTATTGATTTTGGCAAACTGAATATAGGTTTCATAAATCATCAGCCATAAAACAATAATTTCTAATCCTGCCAACAATGGATTATGTAAACCAAAAAACAAATAGGACCATAATGCATTTAATGCTAATTGGATTATAAAAAAGACCAATGCTTTTTTGACAATTTCTGTATTAAATTGAAGCCTATCCCAAACTAAACCAGCCGCAATTCCCATCATAGCATACAATGTTGTCCAAACAGGTGCAAAAATCCAATTGGGCGGATTAAAACTTGGTTTTTCCAATGTTGGATACCAATCGGTAATTGCTGAACGCGTCACAATTCCGGAGAAATAACCAACAGCCAAACACAAAACAACAGCAACAACTATTTTGATGATCTTATTCATTTTTTCTTTTTTCCAAAAATAATCAAAAACTTTATACTGATTGAACAAATAAAGAAATGTATGAATAAATCAAAAAAAGTATCTTTGCGCAAATTTTATCATTTCATGTTTACAGCAAACGATTTTATTCCGTCACCATATTCAGAATCTATAGAAAAAGGACATTTCGCGTGGAGTGCTCCCAGCAACATCGCCTTAGTGAAATATTGGGGAAAAAAAGACAATCAGATTCCGGCAAATCCTTCGGTGAGTTTTACTTTAAATAACTGTAAAACGATTACCAAATTAGCTTTCGAAAAAAAGACTAACTTAGACAATTTTTCATTCGATTTGTTTTTTGAAGGTAAACCAAAAGAAGATTTCAAGCCAAAAATCCAAAAATTCTTTGAGCGAATCGAAATCTATTTGCCTTTCCTGAAAGATTATCATTTTACGATAGATACTCAAAATACTTTTCCGCATAGTTCCGGAATCGCTTCTTCGGCTTCTGGAATGGCTGCTTTAGCAATGAATTTAATGAGTCTGGAAAAATCCTTAAATCCAGTAATGACTGAAGATTATTTTTATCAAAAAGCATCACTTTTAGCCCGATTAGGTTCTGGAAGTGCCTGCCGAAGTGTAAAAGGTCAGCTTGTAGTTTGGGGAAATCAAGCAAATATTGAGGGAAGTTCAGATTTATTTGGAGTAGAATTTCCATACACAGTTCATGAAAATTTCAAAAATTACCAAGACACCATTTTATTAGTTGATAAAGGCGAAAAACAGGTTTCAAGTACTGTAGGGCATGATTTGATGTACAATCATCCTTATGCAGAAAGACGTTTTACACAGGCGCACGAAAATTTAGATTCGTTAATTACTATTTTTGAAAACGGAGATTTAGAAGCTTTTATCCAGCTTGTAGAAAGCGAAGCATTGACTTTACACGCTATGATGATGACTTCGATGCCATATTACATTTTGATGAAACCAAACACTTTGGAAATTATTAATGCAATTTGGAAATTCAGAAATCAAACTCAAATCCCTGTTTGTTTCACACTAGATGCTGGAGCAAATGTGCATGTTTTATACCCAAATAAAGACAAAGAAAATGTACTTCAATTTATTAAAGACGAATTAGTTGGCTATTGTCAAAATGAGCAGTACATTTGTGACGAAATTGGAAATGGTGCAATGCTATTGTAATTTTTGTATCTTTATAATATTAATATTTTAAGTTATGAATATTCAATTAGAGAAATTAGAATTGATAAAATTATTGGCTGAAACCAATGATGAATCTATTATTACATCCATTAAAAATATCTTTAATTCAGAGAAAAAAGATTGGTGGGATGAATTATCGGAAGAGCAAAAATTTGAAATTGAAGAAGGAGAAAGGCAAATAAAACGAGGAGAATTTATCCTTTTCGAAGATTTCATGAAAAAATACAGATGATGAAAAGAGAGGTTGTCTTTTCAAAAAATGCTGAAAAAAGTTTAATTGAATTATTAGAATATTTAGAATTGAAATGGTCAGTAAAAGTTAGAGATAAATTCATTTCAAAACTATACAAATCGATTTACTTAATTCAAAATGAACCAGAAATTTTTCCTAAATCAACAACAAATACCAAAATTCTAAAATGTGTTGTTACCAAACAAACAACTTTGTTTTACACTTACACAGCTAAAAGAATAAACGTAGTTGCTCTTTTTGACACCAGACAAAACCCAAATAAGTTGAAAGATTTAAAATAAAATTATGAAAGGACCTTTATTTTACTCAAAAATATTACTCTTTGGAGAATATGGAATTATTCGTGATTCTAAAGGATTATCTATCCCTTATAATTTTTATAATGGTGCATTGAAAAAAGAAGAAAATCCTTCGGCAGAAGCGATTGCTTCTAATGCAAGTTTGAAACGTTTTGCTGCTTATTTAGAAACTTTAGAAAACGAACAAACGAATTTAGTTTCTTTTGATTTAAAGTCTTTAAATAAAGATATTGATACCGGAATGTACTTTGATTCCAGTATTCCGCAAGGATATGGTGTAGGAAGCAGTGGTGCTTTAGTAGCGGCTATTTACGACAAATATGCTCAAAATAAAATCACAGTTCTGGAGAATTTAACACGTGAAAAATTATTACAATTAAAAAATATATTTTCACAAATGGAGAGTTTTTTTCATGGAAAAAGCTCAGGTCTAGATCCTTTAAACAGCTATTTAAGTATTCCAATTTTAATTAATTCGAAAGATAATATTGAAGCAACAGGAATTCCAACCCAAAGTTTTGACGGTAAAGGCGCTGTTTTCTTGATTGATTCCGGAATAATTGGTGAAACTGCTCCAATGATTAATATTTTCATGGAAAACTTAAAAGACAAAGGTTTCCGTACCATGTTGAAAAATCAGTTTGTAAAATACACTGATGCCTGTGTCGAAAATTTCCTGGGTGGCGACATGAAATCATTGTTCATGAATACTAAAAAGTTATCACATGTCGTTTTAAATAACTTTAAGCCCATGATTCCTGAACAATTTCATGAAATTTGGCAAAAAGGAATTGAAACCAATGATTATTATTTAAAATTGTGTGGTTCTGGCGGCGGTGGTTATATTTTAGGTTTTACCGAAGATTTAGATCGTGCTAAGACAGCCTTAAAAGATTACAAATTAGAAGTAGTTTACCAATTTTAAAAACACTTAAACAAGTATATAACTATAAGAATTGAAAAATGCTAAACAGAAAAAACAAACTCTTAGTGATGAAAATTATCAGTTTGTTCTCTGTAGTTAGAGGTTATAATATTCCGGTAATAATTTTAGCACAGTACTTATCAGCTATATTTATTCTTGCTCCGGAGATTAGAGCCTTAGATATTATACTTGATTTCAATCTTTTTTTAATTGTTTTTGCTTCCTCTGTAACTATTGCTTCAGGTTACATTATCAATAATTTTTATGATAGTCAAAAAGACCTGATTAATAGACCTAACAAATCCATGCTAGACAGATTAGTAAGTCGAAGCACTAAATTAAAGGTTTACTTTTCATTAAATTTTCTAGTAGTTTTGATTGCCTCTTTTATATCATGGAGAGCTTTTTTGTTTTTTTCAACGTATATTTTCCTGATTTGGTTTTATTCTCATAAGGTAAAAAAGTATCCATTTATAGGAAATCTTATGGCTGCTTTTCTTGCCGTACTTCCTTTCTTTGCTATTTTATTATACTATTACACCAGACTTCCTTTATACGAAATAGAAAATTACAAAAACCAGTTCATGGTAATTTCAGCTCATGCTACTTTTTTATTCCTGTTATTACTCATTAGAGAAATGATTAAGGATTTGGAAAACATTACAGGAGATTTGGCAAACAATTACAGAACCATTCCGATACTTTTTAGCGAAAATGCATCTAAAAAGTTCATCACAGCATTAACCTTAGCCACTATCGTTCCCGTATATATTTTAATCGAAATATACGATGTGGGTTACATGGACATTTACTTTTATGTATGTTTGATAGTGCTGATTTTCTTTTTATTGTATTTATGGAAATCAAATAAAAAAGCCCAGTTTTTACTATTACACAATGTATTAAAGTTTCTTATTGTTGCTGGTGTATTCTGTATTGTACTCATCAATCCGAGTATACTGTGGCATGGAAAAAAAATATTACTTTCTATTTGAAACAAAATTATCTCCAATAGAATCTTATTATTAATGAGTTAGTTCTGTTTTATAATTCGTAATTACTCATTCGCAAACATATAAATACTATCTTTGCAAAAATTATCAATTATTATGAATAATAAGGAAGGCAATAACAAAAGAGGAGGTTCTAGACCTAATAGTTCCAGACCAAGTTCTAACAAGCCAAAACCTGCGATGCCTAAAAGAGCTCAAGGACCTAAAAAAGCAAAAATAAATACTAAAGCCGCTGAAGAAGCTGCTAAAAAAATAGAGAAAAAGCCAAATCAGGCTCCTAAAAGAGCAAAGGCAAAAGACGAAATTCGTTTGAATAAATACATCGCTAATTCAGGTGTTTGTTCTCGTCGTGATGCCGACATTTACATTCAATCTGGGAACGTAAAAGTAAATGGCGTTCCTGTTACTGAAATGGGTTATTTAGTAAAACCAGGAGATGAGGTGAATTTTGATGGAGTAAAATTGACGCCAGAGAAAAAAGTATATATTTTACTAAACAAACCTAAAAACTTTACCACAGCTCTTGACGAAGGTCAGGAATTTAGAAACGTATTAGAATTAGTAAAAGGTTCTACTACTGCTAAAATTGCTGCTGTAGGAAGAATGGATAAAAATACTACCGGCCTTTTATTATTTACAAATGACACTGATTTAATTAGAAAGTTTTCATTGCCCAATCAAAAGTCATCTAAAATATATCAGGTCTCTTTAGACAAAAATTTAAAATTCGAAGATTTAGAGAAAATCAGTAAAGGAGTTGTTCTTGATGGACACCGCGTTTTTGTTGAAGAAGTAAGTTATATTGAAGGAGAAGCAAAAAGCGAAATTGGATTAAAACTAAAAACTTCCAATGTAAAAGTTGTACGTTCTATTTTTGAACATTTTGATTATGATGTTTTACGTATCGACCGAGTAGCTTTTGCAGGTTTAACTAAAAAGAATTTACCAAGAGGAAACTGGAGGTTACTTACTGAACAGGAAATTATTAACTTAAAGAATATCTAATTTTTTTAAAAAAATACTGAAATAATAAAAGCCGCTTCAAAACTAGGATTTGAAGCGGCTTTATTTTTGGTTGGTTAATTTGTTTTTTTTGACTTTACAAACCGTCTCAATTTTTATTGAAACGGTTCCTTTTTAAATATTATAATTAAAATTACCAGTTAAACGGTAAATACCAATTAGCTGGGTTCATTAATTTAGCTTTTACATTGTCTGCTTCAGCATTGCCTTCTTTGCTTAATTTATCATAGATTTTATTAGCTAAGTAAGAAGGATCGTTACGACGTCTTGCAATACGCACTAAATCTTCCCAACGGTTTCCTTCATAAGCTAATTCTAAAGCTGCTTCATTGATAATATTATTCTCTGTAGTAATGACATCATCACCTATTGCTCCAACTGATATTAATCTAGCACGTCCACGAACACCTACACTACGATGCCAAGGTGCTCTATAGTTAGGTGCATCTCCCTGACGGGCATCAAAATCATAAGGAAAACCTAATTTAGTTTGTTGAATATTAGTTACGTCTGTAGGAATTGTACCGTCAGGATTATATATTGTATAAGTTTCCTTAAGTCCTTGGTTTAAAACAGCAAAAGCAACTTTCTGTTGATTGTCTCTATTAGCCGCTTCTGCATAACGCAAATGTAATTTAGCAGCACGGTATAAAAACCAATCACCTTCTCTCTTAAATTGATCTGCTGCAGCCTCAAATTTGTAAATATATTTCATAATTACTGGATCAGTTCCTACCATCTTATAAGTAAACTTAGGTCCGCGCGCATCATAAGGATAACCAAATCTAGAAGTGTTAGAATTCCACCTATCCATTGCACTTTGAGATGGTTTAGCTAAATAATCCCCTGCTGTTTTAGAGAAAATAGCAATAAAAGGATTAGCCGGAGCAAAATCACTATCAAAAGGCAGAGACCAAATCCATTCAGTATTCCACATTATATCTCTATCTCTTGCGAAAATAGATCGCCAACCTTTAGTATTACTATCAACCAGACTGGTAGCATCAGTTTCATAATCTCTTCTGTAACCTACAGCTAAATCGTCGTTATTAACTACATCAGGAATTCTTACACGATAATAATCATAAGAATTTGCTCCGGAAGTAGGAGTGCTCTCCATTACATTTTTATAATGAGAAGCCGCTGATAAATAATTGCCCTTCCAAAGTTGTAAATCACCTAACAAACATTCTTTGTTGATAAAGAATTTCATAGTATCATATCCATCAACTGTAATTCGTAAACTACTTTGAGTATCATATATATCTTTATAAGTCAAAGACTCGGTAAATGTAACCAGTTTATCTAAAAGTTGATCGAATGGTAATCTTGGATATTTTGAAATATTTTTAACATCTTCCAGATTATTAATTGGCTCAGTGATGTAAGGAACACTTCCAAAGTGAATCCCTAATTGTAAATAAACCCACGAACGAAGACAGGCAACATCGGCATAACGTTGATCGTATTGCGATTGTGTAAATCTTTTTTTAGCTAACATCATATCAAAATTAGCCAGAGCATCATTACAATTTTGAATTACTACATAAAAATCCTTTGGACTGATGTATGGATTCGCAATTGAAACGTTGTGATTTGAAAGTTCTTTTAAAGCAGGACTTGAATTTCTTGTTGTAGTCATTAAGTCAGCACGCATTTCGTTAAGAATTACATACTTCTCAGCCAGACCCATAAATTTACCATAAATCCCTACTACGGCAGCATCAGCATCAAAAACATTACGATACATTTGCTCTCCTGATAATTTATCTTCAGGTTCTACATCCAGATAATCCTGACAAGAGCCCAGACTAAATAGTAGTATCACAGCCGAAACCATCGATACAATACTCTTTGTTTTTTTTGTTCTAATAGTTGTTATCATCTCTCTATTTCTTTCTATAATATAAAATAATTAAAGTCCTAAACGCAATCCTAATTGATAGGTTTTAAACTGTGGTGCTAACCCGATATCTGTTCCCTGACCAAATATAGACGAAGTTGCACTAAATTCAGGATCATAACCCAGATAATCAGTAAATGTGAATAAGTTTTCAGCACTAGCATAAAGCTTTATATATTTTATATAGTTATTCGTTATTGGAATATCATATCCTAATACCAGCGTTTTCAATCTTAAATAAGAACCATCTTCTATCCAACGATTAGAAAACTCAGCATTCCCCATTGGATCCCCCCAAGTCGCCTTAGGCATATCTGTTTGTTGTCCTTCTGCTCTCCAACGATTAGCAACTGCTTCACTTTGGTTTTCGTAACCACTCATTTTTTCTAAGTTATAGCGTACTCCGTTATAAATATCATTCCCAACTGAGAAAGTAAACAATCCTTGCAAATTGAAACGTTTGTATGTAAAATTAGCTGAAAAACTACCTGCTATATCCGGATTTGGATTTCCAATCACCATGCGGTCATTGTTATCAATAATATTATCGCCGTTAGTATCAACAAAACGCATATCTCCGGCAGTAAAAGGAACTAATTCGCCATTAGTCAAACGTCTGTTAAGTCCTGCAGCATTTGCTTCTGCAGTAGTACTATAAACACCATTAGATTTTAAACCATAGAATAAATTAGCATCTTTACCAACTGAAGTCAAATAAGTAGCTCCAGCAAATTGAGTTAAGATATCACCATTAGGCAAAGCCTGAATTTCATTTTTATAATGGCTTACATTTACTCCTAAATCTACATTAAAATCATTAGATTTAATTACTCTGGCATTCAAAGATAACTCAGCTCCTAAAGTACGCATAGCCCCGCTGTTAGATACTACATAATCAAAACCTGTTACATTAGGAACTGTTTCATAAACAACCATGTTTCTTGTTCTGTTATAATAAGTATCAAAAGAAGCATTAACACGTTCATTGAAAATTCCTAAATCAGCTCCTAAATTTAATCTCTTAACTGTTTCCCATTGCAAATTAGGATTACCAATATTACCACTTACTAAACCTTGCATTCCAAGCAAGTTTTGAGAAATATAATATTTTTGAGCTGTAAAATTCCCTATATCATCGTTTCCGCTGTGACCAATACTTGCTCTTAACTTAAGATAATCTATAGCTTTTAAATCTTTCATAAAACCTTCAGAAGAAACTAACCAGGCTCCAGTTAAAGAAGTCATCAAGGCTAATTTATTTTTTCCATTAGCTTTATCTCCAAAACGGCTTGAACCATCTACTGCATAACTGGCAGTCAGGAAATATTTATTACGATAATTATAATCTGCATTTGCATAAATATTTAACCAATTCCATTCTCCTAAAACTCCACCTACCTGACGTAATAAGTTAGAACCTGCTCCAACAGAAGTAAAATCATCAGTAGAAGAATTATAACCTAAACCTAAATCACTTTCTGATTTGTTAGTTTGTGTTCGAAGTCCAAAACGAACATCTAAGTTATGATTCTCAAAGAAATTTTTATTATAACTACCGTAAGTATCCGTATAAATACTTCTATACCCCTGAATCTCACTTCCGGAACGATTTTTCCCAATAGCTGTAGGTAATATTACATCCGCTACACCAGCATCAGGAATAAAAAAAGATTCTCTTTCTTTGTTTAAAGTCAAACCGAAAATTGTTCCAATATTCCATTCTTTATTTAAAGCATAATTAAATTTTAAATTACCAAAAAAACGATAATTATTATTTCTACCAAAACCATTAGCAAAAATAGCCATAGGGTTACTTACATTAAAATAATCTACATCTGCGTAGTTTGGAGAAAACTCTCCGGCATCATTAACATCATTAACTGCTAAAAATGGTGATTTAGTCAAAGCTAGATATAGCGGACTTGTTTTGTATGCAAATCCTTGATCCCATTGATTTTGAACATTATTGATAAAAGACAAATTAGCATCAACTGTCATTCTTTCTGTTAAACGTAAAGCTGCATTTAAACGGGTACTATAACGTTTAGTGTCAGTTCCATCAATAATTCCTTTACTGTCTAAATAACCAACAGATAAACCAAACTTAGCAATTTCATCCCCTCCACGAATTTTAAGAAAATAATTTTGATTTACACTTGATTTAAAAATTTTATTTTGCCAATTGGTATTATTATGAAATTTATAATAACCTGGAGTATTTACGTCATCATTCATATAAGGCAAATTAGAAATTTGAGCCCCCGATAAACCACGAGTAGCCTCTAATTGAGATAAATGAGTACGATAAGCGTTGGCACTCAATAACGGTAACTCATCAGGTGTTTGATTAACACCTCCAAACATTGTAAAATCAATTTTAGTGGTTAACTCTGTTGGACGAATAGTTGTAATTTTAATTACCCCATTAGCACCTTTTGTACCATAAAGAGAAGATCCATCCTTAATTACAGTAATATCTTCAATATCCTTCACATCAATATTAGTTAAAGGAGATGAAACATTGTTTTGTAAAATCCCTGAACCATAATCTTCATCATCATATATCATTCCATCAACTATAATTAAAGGCTTATTAGTTGCATATAATGAATTAAAACCTCTTAGAGTTAAATAAGCACCAGCTGCAGGAGTACCTGAATTTCTAACAAAATTCAAACCTGCTACTTTACCTTGTAAAAAACTACCAACTGATTGATTAACTGGGTTAGACCATTGATCTTTATCAAAATTAACTACTGTTGCACTATTTGCATTATTATATTGCATTTTATCCCCTGTTGCCATATCAGCCATTTGATAGGTCTGAGAATAATTAGCTTCTTTTAAGAATATTTCAATTCCCGATGTACGCTTCTTTAAAGCATATACTTTAGTTTGAAAACCTTCTCCGCTAACCTGAAGTAGTGCCTCTTCATTAGGTACTCTAATTTCAAAACTACCATCATCATTTGAAATTACTCCCGAAAAATCTTTAACAGCGATGTTAATCCCTGATAAAGCTTTAAAAGTTTTGGCATCTTTAACAACACCTTTAACTAAAATTCCTTTTGTTATTACTTTTTTGGTTGAAATTGCGGTTGAAGTTGAATCCTGAGTCTTCTGAGCATATAATGGCGCATAAAGTTCCCCAGCAAAAAAAAGACTCACTAAGCAGCTTAGTTTTATAATTTTTAGCATAACTATTTTTTTATAGAATATTATTATTTTGTTTGAGGAACGAATCTTAAATAATCAAGGGTAAGCTCACTAGTACTACTTGTACCTGCTATTAGAGAAATCAAGTCAATATTACCCGCTTTAGCTAAAGTAAATTCTCCTAAATACAATTCTTCATATGAATTAGCTGGTACATTCATATAAGCAAATTCTTTTATTACTCCTTGCATAACACCATTTAGAAACACATTGCTTCCTCCAACTCGTAATTTTTGCGAAACTACTACACTTCTATCATTATAGGCTTTCCAATAAACTTTATAAGTAGTACTAAATAAATCTTTAGCATTGTAATTTAATGTAAAAAGACTCACTCCTGGATTTTGGACCCTAATATCATTAAAAAATATTCCCGAAGCATCAACCCTGTCTCTAAACAAAACTCTGGATCTTAAATTTGAAGGACTAAAACTTGTAATGCTTTCACCTTCAATTTTTGTTGTAACTAAGCGTTTCCCTAGATCAACATCAACTTTTTTCATTATATAAACAATCCCGTTACTTAAACGAACTTGTTGTACAATTTGTGTTTTATCCACTGGAATTTGCACACCAAATCTTGAAGTTAAAGTTGCTGGTAATTCATTTAACTCATATTCTTTAGCAAAAGCCATATCCCTTAATGTAAAATATTTAGAATAAATAGCTGTTGAATCTTTCGACGGATCATTAGATGTTTTAATCAAATACGGTTTTAACTTATTTACTTCAGCATTATAACCATCATTTTGCATTAAAAAAACGGTGTACAGATTATTCTCGTTATTCAAATTATACACATTTTTTAGGTATGAATTTGTCAACGAATCTGAAAGATAACCCGCACCGTTAGTCTCTGAAACGGCCTTTCCAATACTATCTGATTTATAGATATTGAATTCTTTTAAACTTAACAAATAATCACTTATCCCAGAAGCTCCTGCTTGCGATTTAATGAATTGCCAAATATTTAATTTTGGAGTTAATGCTTTATCAATTATATGAAACACCCCATTTTTTGCATAGTTATCAGGACTAACGATAGTAGCCTCATCAATAGTTGTGCTTCCTTTAAATGTTACATATTTATTAGTAAACATTTTAATTCTTTCTTCTTGTTTTTCACGTATCGAAGAATAAGTTGTAAAAGTAATATGATTACGTATAAATGCTATCAGACTTGCCGGATCATTCAGTATTGCATCATCTACTTGATTGATTGCTTCATTAGTTGGAACAAAAACAGTAAAAGTTTTTGATTGTTCTAAAACTTTATCGTACCCTGTTTGCTCTAATAACTGAGCAAATTCAGATCCTTCAGGCCTACTTTCAATAGCTTCTTTAAGATTAACCGTTAGATTTTCATCGCCATTATCCAGACGGTCATCCCAAGGGTTAGAACAAGAGATTATTGCTAGCATTAAAACACTAGCAAATAATCTTTTATAATTGAATTTTAATTGGGTCATTTTTACGTGATTAAATTTGTAATTGTTTTGTGTCATGAATAACTACTGATAAATTAAACCAGAGCCACCTGCTTGAAATTTAGGATACAACTGATTCATTTCTACTGGACGAAACTCAACTAAATCAAACCAAGCGGAATCTCCAGCATTAAATTGACTTTGTAATGTTAAAGTATGTCTTGCTGTAGTGGTCACATCAATTGTACCCACTAATCTACAATTTACTCTATTAGACCAAGGTTGAGCATAACGTTTATAGCCTTGAGATTCTAATACTGTTTCAGGTGTACCTGCAGTATCCGTATTACCTCCTTCATGTAAGTTTATCTGTCTTGGGAGTTCTACCCCATCAAAAAACACTTTTACATTTCCTAATTTACTAGCTTTCTGTCTGTAAGAAATCCAAACCTTATATTTCCCTTTAATAATAACCGGTGTTTTGAAAGCGATATTCTGACAGGTAGCATCCCTAAATCTATAAATTTCAAGAACATCTGCTCCCCAACATCCAGCTACTCCATTTGTTATAGCAGTTCCATTAGCAGCTTTATTATAAGAAATACGAGAAGCTCCATCCGTTGTTTTTCCATCCCAAGTAACATCAATACCTGCTTCACTTAGAGGTACATCTTGAAAAGCAGCTCCTGGTTTTCTCCATATAGAAGTTAATCTTCTAAACTCGGCTATATCAGTAAATTCAAAATATACTGGAGCTGGTAAACGTTTCTTAATAGCAAAATTTCCTTCAACAAAATGCAATACTCCATTTGAAGCAGTAACATCGCTCACTGCTCTGTCAATAGCAACTCCTTTTTCCAGAATTCCATTGAAAATATCATCGTTTAACAAGATAGTATCTTTACTTAATTTTGCACTAATTACTTCAAGAGGAGCCTTAGTTACCAATGCAGGAGATACTGCTATATCAGCTAAATACTGTAAGCCAGGTAAAATTCTATAACTAATAAAAAGATTCAAACTATCTTTCTTATCCATAGGATTATTTAAATGGCTATATCGGGCTTTCAATTGATCTAAAGTAGTATAACCTGCCTCAGCAAATACCTCATTTGTTTGTGCTAAAACAGATAAATAACTAGATACATTATTTTCATCCTTAGTCAAAGGCTTATTCAATTCATCAAACCATCCAGTAGCCTTTAAAGCTTCGGTGAATAAAGATAAATTTGGATTTTCTGCAATAGTTTGTGCCAATGTTTTATTAGCCACAAGCAATACTTTATCAATAATATGAACTACTCCGTTTCCTAATTCAATATTTGAAGCTACAATACTGGCTGATTTATTTACAGTTACACTAGAAACTCCATTTTTATTAGATGCTCCTGTAATTAAATACTGTCCGTGCAAACTAGGAGTTGCTATTTTACCATCAGTAAAAGAAGTAGTAGTTACTTTTTGATCTAAAATATGCAGTCTAGCTATATTTTGTAAATCTTCTAATGGGATTTCACTCAATGAAGTAGCTCCTACATCAGTTAAATATTGTTTAACCGCTTCGTTTGTCGGAATAAAAACGGTATAAGTACCGTAAGTATTCATAAAGGAAGCATAATTAGTCATATCTAATATCTCTAAAAACATCGAATAATCAGAGTTAGCTCTTAAATATTCCGTAATATTTAGAGTTTCATCAGTTTTTTCTTTAATCTTTTCTTGTGAACAATTTTGAAACGCAATAGCGATAAAAAACACTAAAGTAAGTCTCAACAGGCTAGGTAATCTTAGAATTCTTTTCATGACTTATTTTTTTATTTATAAAATGGGTTTTGTACAAGCGCTTTATTAGTAAAAAGTTCGAAAGTATTAATAGGTAAATAGTGACTGTTTGGATCTCTTAATTTTGCAAGTACCGATTGTTGTTGTTCAGGAAGTGCTCCTGAAATTCCTGCCTCAAGTAAAATATCTAATCTTGCATAATTATTTCTTTTTGCATTACGTAGTAAATCAAACCAACGTTTTCCTTCATAAGCAAATTCACGGGCACGTTCATCTAAAAGATAATCAGTTATCTGAACCTTAGCTCCACCACTTAGGTCTTCAGCAGTTAAGTCAAGAGCGTTACGGTTTAAACGTAAATTAGCAATAATATCAAGAGCTTCCTGACCTTGCTCTAACTCATTGAGTGCTTCGGCTTTCATTAATAGCACATCGGCAAAACGATAAATAAACCAGTGCGTATCAGCATCCTGCAAAGCTTTAAATTCGTTGAAATCAAAACCTATATATTTATAAATCAAATTAGCACCCGGAACTACTGAAGCACGTTCACCACGAACATCTCTGTTTGTTGGATTATCAAGATCAATCCCAAAAACATCTTCTAAAACTAAATCACCAGCTAAAAATTCTGGCCTTTGTCTAAAGATATTATAAAATGGTCCTAAATTAGTTTTTGTATATTGTAACTCCAAAATACTTTCAGCTGAATTACCATTTGCATATACCGTAGTAAACCAGTTGCTGGAAGCAGGTATCAATCTAAACCTTGGAGAAGCAATTACTTTATTTGCCGCATTAACTGCCTCTTGAAACTTATCAGTCCATAAATAAACATCGGCTTGCATAGCATTAATAGCATAAGTAGTAATACGTCCTCTGTTTGAGGCATTATCACCATAATCTTCTACACCATATTGTTCAGCTAACTCTAAATCTTTTATTACCTGAGCAAAAACTTCAGCTTGGGTTGAAACAGGTATTTGAAAATTATCGGCATCACTCTTAGTTGCATCTAATTTCAAAGGAACATCTCTAAAAGTACGTGCCAATGTAAAATACAAATAAGCTCTAATAGCTAATGCCTCAGAAAGGAAATTATTCAGTTTAGTTTGAGTTAAAGTTGGATCCAGATCTTTAACAGCAGGTGCCAAATCAATTACTGTATTACAATAATTAATAGTGCGGTAAAAAGCTGCCCAGCTTGTTAATTCATTAGATGCAATAATATTAGAGTTCATAATATCTCTTTCATCCTCAGTAACATTTCCTCCCGGAGCAATCATATCGGCTCTTAATTCACCATACATAAATAAGTATTGAGACATTGTTAAATCACTCACTCCTGGAGGCGAATTTAACATAGAAGAATAAATCCCTATTACAGCAGCCTGAATATCTTCTTTTGTTTTCCAGAAGTCTTCACGCACAATTCCGTCTTGAGGTCGTAAATCTAAATAATTATCGCACGAACTTGCCGAAACGAAAAGTATGAAGATTGCTAATATTGTTTTTATTTTAGTTTGCATAAATCAGATATATATTTTATTAAAAACGAGTTGTTAGACCAAATGAAAAACGTTTTGTAGGTGGTGTGCTAGCATTATCAATTGACATACCAAAAGCACCTCTTCCCATACTTACTTCAGGATCCTGACCTCTGTACTTTGTAAAAGTATACAGGTTATCAGCGATTACATTAATCCTTACATCATCTAAATTCAATTTTTTCAATAGATTTTTACCAAAACTATAACTAAGACTCACTGAACGAAGACGAACAAAAGAAGCATCTTCAACATAACGATCTGAACCCAACCAGTTGTATCCTGCTCCATAAACCGCTCTAGGCATATTAGTGACATCTCCTGGATTACGCCATCTCGCTAAAACGGCTGTACTTTGATTACTCCAACCATACATGTTAGTAGTATTCATATCTGTACCATTAACAATATCAAAATCAAAACGATACGTAAAGAAAAGATTTAACCTCCATTGTTTGTCAAAAATTATATTTGGACCAAAACCTCCTGAAAATTTAGGATTGCTATTTCCTAAATACACTACGTCACGACTATCAATATTACCATCTTTGTTAATATCTTCATAAATAGCATCTCCTGGTTGAAATGTATAATCAGTAACCGGATAGTTAAAACGCATAAATACTTCCTGACCATTAGGACCTATAATTACATTGCCACTGGCATCTCTTGCCTTTGTAGCTTCAAGATCAGTATATACTCCTTTAAAGCGATAGCCATAAAAAGAACCAAAAGGATTGTCTACTTGAAGAAAACGTTTAAATTGTCCATTTCTATCTATGTTTCCACTTTCAGTGGGAACATATTCAGATATTTCGGTAATCATATTTTTATTATTCGAAATATTGAAATTGAAATCTACTTGCCATTTTCCTGACTTATATGGAGTAGAATTAATTCCAATTTCCCATCCTTTGTTTTTCAAAGTTCCTACGTTTTGATCCGATAAAGTTGTATAACCCGAAACTGAAGTAATATCAAGGTCTTCAAAACGAAGATCTTTAGTTACGGTTTCATATATTTCGGCATCCACACTCAAACGTTTATTGAACATTTGAAGGTTGAATCCTAAGTTTTTACCAATTTTTGTCTCCCATCGTAAATTAGCTAACTCCATATTTCCAGGAACAACACCGTTTAGACCAAGATACTGTGTTTGATAATTATTATAAATATTATAAAAAACATAATCATATTTAGGAGCTCCTCCCGATTGTCCATAACTCAATCGCATACTTAAGTCATCGATACTTGTAAACTTTTGCATAAAAGGCTCTCCTGAAATTCTCCAACGAGTAGAAATGGAAGGGAAATAACCATACTTATTTTTACCAGCAAATTTTGAATTACCATCACCACGCAAACCTACATTTATCAAATAGCGATCTAATAAACCATATTGAGCACTAAACACCGCTCCTACACTTCTGGCCTGAGTATTACTAGTATATAGTGTACCGTTTGGTGTTCTGGAAGGATTTGACGGATCAGTCAATAAAGACGAAGCCGTATTTGATGTCAATGCCTGATGAGAAGTATATTTAAAATCATTTGTTTGCAATGATACCAAAGCCTGAAAGGTTTGTTTTTCTCCTATGTTTGGCGTATAGATAAAATTGGTCTTTGTTATAATGCTTGACTGATCAGAATCAGCATCACCAGCTCTGTTTACAACTGTTTCAGTAAAAGGACGACCTGTAGCATTTTGAGGCAGGAAAGACTTGTTTTTTCTGGACAAATAATCAAACTGTAAATCAAAAGTTGACATAAACACCTTAGGAACAATACTTACATTCAAATTAAAGTGAGGAACAATACGATCTTCTGATATATCATTAGTGGCAAGCTCAGCCATAGCAAGTGGATTGTATGTACCACCATAAGTTCCCTGAACGTTAGCAGCCGGTGTAAAATAATTAGGTGTAAGATTTCCTAGCTCATCATACTCATAAATACTCATATTAGGCATTTTAGTATAAGCAACCCCTCTTAATTTGTCCTGACTATCATTTGAATTCACATAATTGCGTTGAGTATCTGTATGAGTATAAGACAAATCGGTTTTAAATTTAATACGGTCAGACACTACATAATCCAGGTTCAAACGAGCATTTAATCTTTCTAATCCGGTACCTATAGTAACCCCTTTTTGTTTATAATATCCTACTGATGTAAAATATCTTGCTTTTTGGCCTCCTCCCTGTAAAGAAAGGTTATGATCTCCTGTCAAACCAACTTGAGTAATTGCATCTACCCAATTAGTATTTTGACTATAATTTTTATAATAATAAACATCCTGTGGATCGTATTGAAATTCTTTAACTGTCAAAGTATTCAAAGGCACTCCATTTCTATTCATAAATTCTTCAGGTATCAATTGCGAGTATTGATCACCATTCAACATAGGAATAGTAGGTGGCAATTTAGAGTAAGTTCCTCTAAAAGTATATGTAATTTTTGGAGCTCCTACAGATCCACGTTTAGTAGTTATTAATAAAACCCCTGCAGCCGCACGAGAACCCCAAATAGCGGTAGCAGCAGCATCTTTTAATATCGTTATAGTTTCAATATCGGATGGTGCAATATTAATTAAGGCGGCATATCCTTGCTCATCAGCTGATCCAAAGTTAAAATCATCAGGTACTGAAGTCTCATAAGGCATTCCATCAACTACAATCAAAGGATCAGAAGAACCAGTAATAGAAGATGTACCACGAATACGAATTTGCATTCCCGCTCCTGGATCCCCACTACTAGCAACAATGTCCACCCCTGATAAACGTCCTTGCAAAGCTTCATCGATTGAAGCCGCTTGTGTACCTTCTAAATCAGCCGCATTAATACTAACCGAACTCGTTGTACGGTCTCGATCTGCAATACGCATTAATCCATTATCAGACGATTTAGCTGAAGTAACAACAATCTCTTTTAACGATTCAACACTTGAAACTAACGTTACCTTAATAGATACTTTCCCATTAATAGCAACAGTCTTAGATTTGTAACCAATTGTAGATATTAACAATTTGTTATTAGGATTTTTAACTTTAATAGCAAAATTTCCATCAATATCCGTTACAGTACTTCCTACTGTACGATTTTCCCCATCTTGCTCAGCAATCGAAGCCATAGGAATTGTTTGGTTATCTGAAGCATCAAATACCTGTCCTCTTACTATATAAGGAGCATTGGCTTGTTGTGCTAATGCAGGTAAAGTTGCCAGAAGAATAAAGGCAAAAGTAAAACTGCGTAATATATTTATAATTTGTTGTTTCATTTTATTCCGGAAGTTTAAGATAGTTATCTACTAAATGAATTAAGGATCTATCAGCTAAATTGTTACTTTGAGCTTTAACATAGTTTGCTGTTCTCATACTATTTAAATCTCTAAATGATAAAGTACCTGAAGTACTCGCAACATTAACATAGGTTTTTTCTCCCAAACCATCTTTTCTAAGTGTTTCAAATTGACCAGTTGTTAACCCATCATCAGAAGCTGTCTTATCGACCAAAATGTGAAAACTAATAAAATCGGCAACCTTATCCTTATCTCCTTGTAAAGCAGGATTATCTGATGCAGGTAAAACACCATCTAATTTAGCTTGAGCTATTGCAGCATTATTTGGAATAATAAAAGTATATGAGGTACCTAAAGCAACTCCCTGAATAGCATCTGTAGCGGCATTATAAAGTGTCGAATTCTTAAGATAATTATAGAATGCAGAAAATTGAGAACCGGCTACTCCGGCTAATGCCTTAATTTTTTTACCTTGTGGGTCTTCTGCAAACTGAGGGATATTATCGATATAATAAGTTACACCATTTTGTTGAATATCCTTACCTGTTATTGTAACTTGAGTTCCCTTTTCTTCATTACCTGCAGCAAATATTTTACCATTATTCCATTTAATATATTCTCCTGGGAAATCCAAATCTCCTGTACGAATAATACCTGAAGTAGTCATTATATTATCTAACTCACCGTTAGGCGTTGCTACAATACAATTATATAGTACACGATATAAACGTGCTCTGGCAGGACCGGCTGTTATTCTTTGTTGTGTAGTTGGGTTAGTATACACCCATATTGAACTATTAACATCATAATCAAATCCTAAAGAACGAAGTAAAGAATCTGAAGGTAAAAACAAAACAAATTTACCTCTGATATTACTTACCATTTCTTTAATCCCTGAACCATCATTAAACAATCTGGTTGCAAGCATATAATTAGGATCTAAATAAGCCGAAGTATAAACACTATAAAATAAATTAGACTTTTGTACTTTATTAGTTCCATAAAAGAAACCATTACTTAAGATTTTTTTATCAGTGATATCCGAATTAAAATCAAACCTTAGATCCTCACCTACCCCATTATCATAACTTGTAGCTTTTGAAGGCCAAACTGCATTTTGAACCATATGTGCATTAACAAAATCCTGAAACACATATAATGGAAGTTTATCTAATGAAGTGTAGTGCTTAAGCAAAACCTGATTAACAAATGTTTGCAAAGGTGCATTTTCAGGCACAATCAATGTATAAGCATCTGATTGTCCATCGTTATCAGCTTGTTTAATATAATTTTCATTATTAGGAGAGAAAACTAATGAAGGATTATAAAATTTAACATAAACATCATCAGTCTTTCCTGTAAAATTATAGTAACTGGCTTTTACATTTTCGTTAAAAACATAAGAAACTAAATTATTTTCAAGAATACTACGGAAAAGACTGTATTTACTGTTTGATTTTTCACTATCCTGTTCCAAATATTGACCAATACTCAATAATGGAAGACTAACTTTATCTACTTCATGAATAATACCATTCTCAGCAATAATATCAGCCTCTTTTACTTTACCTTCAAACAGATTAAATCCTGTGTAATCACTAGTTGGATAGAAGTAATTAAAATCAGCAGAGCTTAAATTTGCGGCAGCAAAATGCTCATCAGTAAAATAAGTAACATACTTATTATTATAATCTCCTATAACATAAGCTCCATTACGATTAGCATCTACTATCACTCTTGGAGTTCCATCTATTATTTTATTTTGAAATCCATCATAATATGCAGTTCTTCTCCTAAACGCATTATCTTTTACCCATCCTTGTCCGCTTTGATAATCCGAAAGCTGATCTTCTCTAAAAGCATTATAAACAAGTGCATATTTAACAATCTTAGAAGCTGTCGCATCATCAATCTTACTTACATCTGATATATTTTGTTCTTGAAAATATTTCGTAAAAGCCTCATCATTTGGAGCAAATATTGTCCAGTAGCCTGATTTACTCAAGATATCTTTGTAACCGGCTTTTTCAATTAGGACTAAGAAATTTTTAAAATTACCTCTTACATCTAATTGCTGATAAATTGGATCTTCAAGATAATCTGGGCGCCCATAGTATTCATCAAATACATCTCGACTACAACTGGCAAATAGCACCAGAAGGGGTAGAATTAATAAATAATAGTTAATTTTTCTCTTCATTGTTGGTTAGCGTATAAAGTGGTGAATAAATTAATTTGTGTTTTTTTTAACTCTTTTTTATCAAGTTTTAACTTTTCAAATGTATATGTTAAGCTTAATACATGTATCCTGCTCTATCCTGTTATTTCACATATATATAAAAAAAAAGCAAATTAAATACACATATCACATTCTATTAACGAATAAATTATTGATGAAAAATTTATTGTATTCATTGGGATTATCTCAATTATTACACATTAAATACACCTAACAAAATTCATATATATCAATTTAACATATATTTTGTAATTTTAAAAAAATATTGTTATTAAAAATGTTTGTTTATCTAACCTTAAAAAAAACACGCTTTTTATCAAGATTTTTCGATCAATTACTATAAAAAAACACTTTTAATGAACACTAATTATTAAAAAAAATATTTTCAATGATACAATTTCGAAAAAAGCCAATTAAAGATACGAAATAAACTATGCTAGCTTTCAAAACAGACTACAAAATAATTTAACATTTACCATTAACAATAAATCAATCTATTAAAACTTCTTTATAATAATTCTTCATAATGCAGTATAAAAGAAGATTAGAAAAACCATTACTTTTGATTTTCTAAATTTGACACACATTAAACAAAATACAATGAATACAAAAACTGCAATTGTTACTGGAGGAAATTCAGGCTTAGGTTTTGCCACAGCAAAAAAATTATGTGATAACGGAATCAAGACTTATATAATAGGTCGCTCTAAAGATAAAACCGAAGAAGCCTGTGCAGAAATCGGCCCAAATGCCATTCCGGTTATTTTTGATTTAAATAATCTGAAAGGAATTCCTGCCATGATTGCGGAGTTAACCAAAGAAGCTCCAATAGACATTTTAGTAAACAATGCGGGAATTAATTCAAAAAAAGAATTTGCAGATGTAACTGACGAAGATTTCTTATCCATCATACACACTAATCTTCTAAGTGTTTTTGCAGTAAGCAGAGAAGTTGTAAAAAACATGAAAGAACATAAAAACGGAAGCATCGTTAATATTAGCTCTATGGCTTCTCAATACGGAATTCCAAAAGTGATTGCCTACACTGCCAGCAAAGGTGCCATCGAAGCAATGACCCGAGCTATGGCTGTGGAATTAGCAAATTTCGGGATTCGTGTTAATTGCATTGCTCCTGGATTTATCAAAACTAAAATGTCGGCAACAGCATTAGATAACGATCCGGAAAGAAAAAACAAAGTTTTAGGAAGAACACCGATGGGTTATTTAGGTGAACCAGAAGATGTCGCGGATGCAGCTTATTTTTATGCAACAACCGAATCAAAATATGTAACAGGAACCGTTTTACCTGTAGACGGAGGAAACAGCATTGGATTTTAATTCAAACCAAAGCTCTTCAAAACAAAATATTTTATAATAAAGAAATCCATTTTCAGATATTCGAAAATGGATTTTTTGGTTTTTAAAAAAAAATAAAATATTTTTTTTTGGGCAGAACTATTTTTATATATATTTGCATACCGGAACAGAACAGTATAAAAAATGGAACGCAATTTTACTTTCAAAATCAATCACGAAAGCGATACCCCAAAATATCAGCAATTAGTCAATTCAATAAACAATGCCATTGCCGAAAACATCCTGGCAAAAGGCGAGCAATTACCTTCAGTGAATAGTATTTGTCAAAAAAACAAATTATCAAGAGATACTGTTTTTAAGGCTTATTCGATATTAAAAGAACAAAAATTAATTGATTCTGTACCTAATAAAGGATATTTTGTTGCGGCCGAAACTCGAAAAGTATTATTAGTACTGGATACTTTCAAAGCCTACAAAGAAGTCCTTTACCACTCTTTTGTTGACAATCTAGCAGACAATATTATTGTCGATGTACAATTTCACCATTACAATATAGACAATTTTAAAACTATAATTAACAATAGTTTTGGTAAATATTACAAATATGTAGTGATGACTTTTGATGATAAAGAAGTTGCTACAACTTTGAATTCGATTTCAAACGAAAAATTACTATTAATAGACTGGAATATTCATTCGAAATCAAAAAACAATTACGTATTTCAGGATTTTGGAAAGGCATTTTATGAAGCTTTACAACAAGGAGACGATTTATTCCGAAAATATAACGAAGTAGTTTTTGTTTATCCTCCATTTACAAATCACCCGAAAGAAACATTAGACTATTTTAAAAAATATTGTTCAGATGCTAATCTTAAACATAAAATCATTTACAAACTAAGTGATTTTAATATCCAAAAAAACATCGCTTACATCAGTGTGAGTGATCGAATTTTGGGAATGTTTTTAGAACAATGTCGTGAGAAAGACTTAGAACCAGGAAAAGACGTTGGTTTTTTATCTTATAATGAAACACCAATGAAGAAATTTATCTACAAAGGAATTTCGGTAGTTACAACTGACTTCAAAGAACTTGGTGTCAAAGCAGCCGAATTTGTAACAAGAGAACAAGCTATAAAAACTTACATACCAACCAAATTAATCATTAGAGAATCATTATAAGTTATGTATTACATAGGATATGACATAGGCAGTTCCTCAGTCAAAGTTGCTATAGTAGCATCGGCAACAGGAAAAAACATCATTACACTGCATGAACCTGCTAACGAAATGGCAATTACTGCGCACCATAAAGACTGGGCCGAACAAGATCCGGAAATGTGGTGGAAGTATGCCTGTATCGCCACTAAAAGAGCAATTAAAGAAGCTAATATTGATGCATCAAAAATAACCGGAGTTGGTATTTCGTACCAAATGCACGGCTTAGTTGTTGTTGACAAAGAAGGTAAATCATTGCGAAATTCTATCATCTGGTGTGATAGCCGTGCAGTTGAAATTGGTGATAAAGCTTTTGAAGACTTAGGCGAAGAGCAATGTGCCTCTCACCTACTCAATTCTCCCGGAAATTTCACAGCTTCCAAATTAACCTGGGTTAAAGAAAATGAACCTGAAATTTACAGTCAGATTTACAAATACATGTTACCTGGCGATTTTATTGCATATAAATTAACAGGTGAAATAAATACTACCAAAAACGGTTTATCAGAAGGAATGCTTTGGGATTACAAAGAAAACGAAGTCGCTGATTGGTTACTAAAATATTACGGAATAGACGCATCATTAACACCCGCAATTGTAGACAATTTCACAAACCAAAGTTTCCTTAACGAAAAAGGTGCTCAAGAATCAGGACTTCCAGCAGGAATTCCTGTTGTGTACAGAGCGGGTGACCAACCCAATAATGCTTTATCACTAAACATTTTAAAACCTGGCGAAGTTGCTGCAACAGGAGGAACATCTGGAGTTATTTATGCCGTTACTGATAAATTAAAATCGAAAGAAACTTCCCGAATCAACAGTTTTGTACATGTTAATTATACCAATGAGAAACCAACTGTTGGAAAATTATTATGTATTAATGGAGCAGGAATACAATACCGCTGGCTACGCAATCATTGCGGAATGGATTCTTATGAAAACATGAATGTAAAAGCCGAAGAAGTTTCGGTAGGTTCTGACGGTGTGGTTGTGATTCCTTTTGGAAACGGAGCTGAAAGAATGTTTAACAATAAAAACATTGGTAGTCATTTCCTGAATTTAAACCTCAACAAACACGGACACGGACATTTATACCGCGCTACTCTAGAAGGCATTGCCTTTGCTTTTGTTTACGGAATGGAAATAATGAAAGACGATAATGCCCAAATAAATGTGATTCGTGCCGGAAACGACAATTTATTCCGTTCCGAAATTTTTTCGAATACTGTAGCCACATTAATTGGTCACGAAATAGAAATTTACAACACTACTGGAGCTGTTGGAGCTGCAAGAGCAGTCGGTTTAATCGATGGTGATTATGAAACTTTTGGTGATAATATTATCAAAAACGATCACGTCATGACCTATAAACCTTTAGAAGATAGCCGACCTTATTTAGAAGCATATCAAAATTGGAAAAAAGAACTAGAACTTATTATCAACAAATAAACTAAAAACAAAAAAATGGCAATCATTGGAAGTAAAGAATACTTTAAGGGTATTGGCGAAATTAAATTCGAAGGAAAAGAATCTGACAATCCGTTAGCATTCAAATATTATAATCCGGACCAAATCGTAGCTGGAAAAACAATGCGTGAGCATTTTAAATTTGCAATTGCTTACTGGCATACCTTCTGTGGTCAAGGCTCAGATCCATTTGGTCCAGGAACACAAACTTTTGCCTGGGATCAGTCGAATGATCCAATTCAGGCAGCAAAGGACAAAGCCGATGCAGCATTTGAATTCATCAGCAAAATGGGATTTGATTATTTCTGTTTTCACGATTACGATTTAGTTCAGGAAGGAGCAACATTTGCAGAATCAGAAAGCAGATTAGCAACTATTACTGAATATTTAAAACAAAAAAAGGCTGAGTCAGGAATTAAATTACTTTGGGGAACAGCAAACTGTTTTTCGAATGCACGTTACATGAATGGTGCTGCAACAAATCCTGATTTCAACGTGTTAGCCAGAGCGGGTGGACAAGTAAAATTAGCTTTGGATGCAACAATCGCTTTAGATGGTGAAAATTACGTTTTTTGGGGAGGACGTGAAGGTTACATGTCATTGTTAAACACTGATATGGGACGTGAATTAGACCACATGGGACAATTTTTAGTAAAAGCTAGAGATTATGCTCGTGCACAAGGTTTTAAAGGAAACTTTTTTATTGAGCCAAAACCAATGGAACCAATGAAACACCAGTACGATTTTGATTCGGCTACAGCTATTGGTTTCTTACATAAATATGGTTTAGAAAAAGATTTCAAAATTAACATCGAAGTTAATCACGCAACTCTGGCACAACATACTTTCCAACACGAAATTGAAGTAGCTGCCAATGCAGGAATGCTAGGAAGTTTAGACGCTAACCGTGGCGATTACCAAAACGGCTGGGATACTGACCAATTTCCTAACAACATTCAGGAAACAACTGAAGCCATGCTTGTTTTCTTAAAAGCAGGTGGTTTACAAGGTGGTGGAGTAAATTTTGATGCAAAAATCAGAAGAAACTCAACCGACTTAGAAGATGTATTCTTAGCTCACATTGGTGGTGCTGATACTTTTGCCAGAGCTTTACTAACTGCTGATAAAATTATCACTTCATCTTCTTACAACAAATTGAGAACAGAGAGATACAGCTCATTTGATGCCGGAAAAGGTAAAGATTTCGAAAACGGAAAATTAGGTTTAGAAGATTTATACAAAATCGCTTTAGAAAATGGTGAATTAGAATTAAAAAGTGGTAAACAAGAACTTTTTGAAAACATCATCAATCAATATATCTAAAAATTGGATTTTTACTTAGTAAGTTAATATTTTAAAGCAGCCAACAACATGATTATTATGTTGTTGGCTGCTTTTTTTGTATTCAATTTTTTTATTCCTAAAAGAACAGGACAGTACAGGATTCTAAAACAAAAAAAGTATTGTAATATTGAGATATCAAAGAGGTTTTTCCCTTTAAAAATAAACAAAATTGCTCGGTTAAAAAAAGTAGTTTTAAACAAATAAAGACAATCAAGGCCAATTTATTTGGCAAACAATAATTTAGTTTTTAGTTTAGTTTTAGTGTGAGTTTTTAGTTTTGAGCCCTGGCATCTTGTTAGGGCTTTTTCAACATAAACTCATTTGATATCAAAACACTTTAAACCAACTCATTGACACAGAATTTATGATTTCTAAAATTAAATCCTTTTTCAATTTCAAAACAAAACAGAGCTTAGTTTTAGTACTATTAGTGCTTATTGGAACAAAAATTAATGCCCAAGACAACAGAAGTTTTCAAATTTTTCAATTTCCCGCTAATAAAATCCCAACAATTGATGGAAACAGTGACGATTGGAAAATCGTGCCTAAAAATTACGCCGTGGGAATGGATCAATTATGGGACGACAGCGGAAAGCAACCTAAGGCTGACCCGAAAAATCTGGATGTTAGTGTAAAAGTGGGCTGGGTAAAAGGACTTAACCGTTTGTATTTTCTTTATGAAGCGTATGATAATTATTGGGATTTTTCACAACCGGGATTACACAATGACACCTTCGAACTTATCGTAGACGCCGACCAGTCTGGTGGTCCGTTTATTGATCGTTTTCATCCTAATCCAAGCCTTACAAATACTATGGATGCCTATTTTTCCTATCACGGAGTTCATGCTCAAAACTACCATATTTTTACTCCTGCAGTAGATAAAGACTGGACTATGGTTTGGGGAAGTCAACCCTGGATTAAAAATTTGCCCTATGCAAATGCATCGTATCATTATGATTTTAAACCCGGACAAGCTGGAAAATTGACTTTAGAATTCTGGATTACTCCTTTTGATTATGCAGGAAATGATCCTTCGAGAGCGATAGAATCTATTCTGAAAGAAAACAGAAACATTGGTCTTTGCTGGGCAATTATCGATTATGATGACGTTAATAAAACAGAAAACAACGGCTTTTGGAATCTTTCAAAAGAGCACAAAATGTACGGAAATGCTTCATATAGCTTGCCATTTAAGTTGATGCCTTTAGAAAAACAATTCAAAAAAGAAATCGAAGCTAAATGGGATTTTAAAGTAGTCAATATGACTAAAAGAGAAGTCGCTTTCATCGATGAATCTGAAGGCGAAATTAGCACTTGGAATTGGGATTTTGGTGACGGAACCACCTCAACACAACAAAATCCAACACATCAGTATAAAGAAGCTGGTAAATATGTTGTAATTTTAAAAATTCTAGGACCAAAAGGTACTTCCCAGCTATCAAAAGTTTGGGATGTTGCCGTAAAATAAAATTAACAACCAAAATTTTATAAAATGAAAACTAACCCATTCAAAACTGGAATTAAAGTAAGTGTAGCAGCAGCAATAATGGCGCTTCCGTCTCAGGTAAATGCACAACAGCCTGCAAACGATGTCACTGCACCTTTACATCTTCTAAAAGCTGATTATCCAACTCCTTATGGAGCAAAATCAGCACAGGAAATCAAAGCTACTATTGACAAAATATATACTTTTCTTGAAAAAACTACACCGGCGGGCCTGGTTGACAGCAAAACAAAACAAGCGGTTACTAATCTAAAAAAACTAGATGAGAACACTATTTTTGCTCCTGGAACTTTTAGATTAACCAGTTACGAATGGGGAGTAACTTATGCTGCTATGCTTTTAGCGACTGAAGCAACTGGCGATCAAAAATATGCCAATTATACCAACGAACGCTTAAAATTAATAGCAGACATTGCTCCTTTTTACAAAAAAGAACTTCAAAAAAATAATAAATCCCAATCACCAATACGTGGCTTTTTAAATCCGCATGCTTTGGATGATGGTGGTGCTGTTACAGCCTCAATGATTAAAGCGCAAAGAGCAGGACTAAAAGCTGATTTGAAACCATTAATTGATGATTTTATGAGCTATATTAGCAATAAAGAATTTCGTCTTACCGATGGAACTTTAGCTAGAAACAGACCGCAGCCTAACACTTTATGGCTGGATGATTTATTTATGGCTGTTCCTGCCCTGGCACAAATGGGTAAATTAACAGGAGATGTTAAATACTATGATGACGCGGTTAAACAGGTAAAACAATTCTCAGAGCGAATGTACAACAGTCAAAAAAACTTATACATGCACGGCTGGGTTCAGTCGATGGAAGAGCATCCACAATTTCATTGGGCTCGCGCCAATGGTTGGGCAGTAATGACTATGGTCGAATTATTAGAAGTTTTACCTAAAGATCATCCTGGATATAATGAAGTTTTAAATCAGTTAAAAGCGCATATCAAAGGACTTGTTGCTTATCAGGACGGTACTGGATTCTGGCACCAATTAATTGACCGAAACGATACTTATTTAGAAACATCGGCAACTGCTATTTATGCTTTTTCTATTACTCGTGCTATCAACAGAGGCTATATTGACAAAGCAGCTTATGCTCCAGCGGCTTTACTGGCGTGGAATGCCGTTGCAACAAAAGTGAATGATAAAGGAGAAGTTGAAGGAACTTGTGTAGGAACTGGGATGGGGTTTGATCCCGCTTTTTACTATTATCGTCCAATAAACGTTTTTGCAGCTCATGGTTATGGCCCGGTTATTTTAGCCGGATCAGAAATCATTATGATGCTTAAAAACAATGAATTCGAAATTAACGATAGCTCATTACAATTAAAAACCCGTAAATAATATTTTTTAAAACACAATTCATGAACAGCCTTATCATCAACAGCGTAGCAACGCTATTTGTATGTTTTTCTTCTTTTGCTAATGCAACAGATAAAAAAACAGATCCACCTACCACACCTAATTTTGTTGTTATCGTTGCTGATGATGCGGGCTGGAATGATGTTGGTTATAATGGCTCAGAAATCAAAACACCTAATATTGATTGGTTGGCTAAAAATGGTGCACAACTCAATCGTTTATACGCTGCTCCTACCTGTTCTCCATCCAGAGCTAGTTTTTTTACAGGAAGACCTTCGAGCCGTATGGGAATTGTAGCACCTATAAGTGATAAAAGTAATTTAAGTTTACCTGGCGATGTTATCACTTTGCCACAAGCCTTACACCAGCAAAACTACCAAACGGCTTTGTTTGGAAAATGGCATTTAGGTTTAAATCCATCTAGTGGACCTAAAGCTTACGGTTTTGATTATTCCTATGGATTTTTACATGGTCAAATTGACCAATATTCTCATGAATATAAAAACGGAGATCCGAGTTGGCACCGAGAAGGAAAGTTCATTACCGAAAAAGGACATGTAACTGATTTAATTGAAAATGAAGCTATTAACTGGCTAAAAACCAAAAGAGACCCTTCTAAAAATTTCTATATTCAATTGAGTTACAGCGCTCCACACTTTCCATTACAAGAAGAAGACAAATGGAAAAAACCGTATTTAAAAACCATTAAAAATAATTCCCGAAGGGATTATGCCGCCGCTATGTCGCACTTAGATTATAGCATTGGGCAAATCATGAAAACCTTAAAAAAACAAAATTTAGACAAAAACACTATCATCATTTTCATGAGTGATAATGGTGCTATGGACAAATGGAATCCCGGAAATCAATACCAGGGAAGGCATGCAGCCAATGATGTTTTAGGTAACAATTTTCCACTTCGAGACTGGAAAACTTCAAACTATGAAGGCGGAATTAGAGTGCCAGGTTTTATCTATTGGAAAAACAAAACAAACAGTTCATTGAACAATAATTACATTTCGGTAACTGATTTAATGCCTACTATTTTGACTTTGGCCGGAGCCAAATCACTTCCTAAAACTATAGAGGGACAAAACATTTGGAATTCGATTATTACTAAAGATTCCATCCCAAATCAAGCCATCTACATTCGTGGTCATTTACAGGAAAGTATTATTGAAAAACCATGGAAATTAATTCGTACCAGACACAAAAACAAACCTACCGTTTTTGAACTTTTCAATATTGAAAAAGATCCTGAAGAAAAAAAGAATCTAGTAGAATCACATTCCATTATAACTGATAAATTAAAACAAGATTTAGAAATGCAATTTGCCAAAGATTCCAAAGAAGTGAATTCAGGAGGCGAATAATTGATAAATCACTATCGTTTTAAGATTACCCATAATACAATAATTATTTTTTTTAGATGAAACAATACCACATCATTTTAAGTTCCTTATTCTTTTTGCTGTTTTCATGCAAACAAACAGCGCAGGTAAACAGCCGTTCGGCTAATTTTGAACCCGAATGGATTAACAAAGTTGGTGCAAAAGAAAACAAATTCAAGTCCAAAATTTATTATGCCAATGATTTTGGAGCTATAAATGATGGTAAAACACTTTCGACTAAAAACATTCAAAAAGCCATAGATGAATGCAGTAAAAATGGCGGCGGAACATTGACTTTTAAACCCGGAAATTACTTAACAGGTTCGCTTTTTATCAAAGAAGGAGTTCATTTTAATGTCCCAAAAGGCGTCACTATTTTAGGCAGTGAAAACATTGCTGATTATCTTGAAATTGATACTCGTGTAGCAGGAATCGAAATGAAATGGCCAGCGGCTTTAATTAATGTTTTAGATCAAAAAAATGTAACTCTGGATGGTGAAGGAACAATTGACGGGCAAGGAAAAGTCTATTGGGATTATTACTGGAATTTACGCAAAGAATACGAAGCCAAAGACTTGCGATGGATTGTAGATTATGATGCAAAACGCCCAAGAACCATTTTAATTACCAATTCTAAAAACGTTTTTCTTAAAGATTTAAATGTTCAAAGAGCTGGATTCTGGACTGTTCAGGTATTGTACTCCGAATATGTTACCGTTGACGGAATCAAAATAAGAAATAACATTGGCGGACACGGACCAAGTACTGATGGTATCGATATTGATTCATCAAAATGGATATTAGTGCAAAACTGTGATATTGATTGCAACGATGATAATTTCTGTCTAAAAGCAGGTCGTGACTGGGACGGATTGAGAGTGAATCGTCCAACTGAATATGTGGTAGTACGCGATTGTATTGCCCGTCAGGGAGCCGGATTATTCACATTAGGAAGTGAAACTTCAGGAAGCATTCGCCATGTCTATGTTTCTAATATTGAAGGATACGGAACAAAAAACGGACTGAACATAAAATCAGCTACTAACCGTGGCGGAACGGTAGAAGATATTTATATGGAAAACATAAAAATGGAAAGTGTAGGCACTTTTATCACTATTTCTATGAACTGGAATCCTGCCTACAGCTATTCTAAACTGCCTGCCGGTTATACTGAGGAAACATTGCCTCCTCACTGGAAAAAAATGCTGACTAAGGTAGAACCAGAATCTAAAGGAATTCCGAGTTTTAGAAACATTTATTTAAAAAACATTGATGTTAAAGGAGCTAAAAAAGCGATTTCGGTAGCTGGTTTAGAACAATCCATTGTCGAAAATGTAAACCTTAAAAATGTACATATTACAGCCGAAACCGCTGGAAATATTTCTTATAGCAACAATTGGATTTTAGATAATGTAACTATTAATGCATTAGATAATTCTACTTTAAAAATTCAAAATGCTGAAAATGTAGATTTCTCAAAATCATCAGCCAAATAATAAAAAAACCAACTTATAATGAAATTTAAAATTCCTATTACTCTTCTTTGTTTTTCTTTTGCCGTACCCAATTTGACTGCGCAAAGTCAAAATTTATGGCATGGAGAACAACGAAAAATCCATTACGCACCCGAAGGCAAAAGTTTTGTTTTAAAAAACGGAACCAGAAAATTCAACCGCGCTTTATACGGAAGCAACACTGCTTTTAGAGTTGAAGCTGGTGATTTACCTGAATTTGCTACTTACATGCCGGGAATGGGCGGGAATTTAAAACTGGGAATTATAAATGGTAAAAACAGTAAATGGCTCACCGAATCTGATAAAATAAATACAAAATACACTCCCGGAATTATTGAATATCAAATCAATGATGTGTTACTTTCGAATGCTACTTTAACTGTTCAAATTGTTGCATTAAATGACAGCGATGGTTTTATTCTAAAAGTTATTGGGAATAATGTTCCTAAAAACGTTTCGCTTGTTTGGGCTTATGGTGGCGCAAGTGGTAAAAAATTCTCAAGAAACGGAGATATTGGTGGCGATCCGGAATCAGTATTTTATTTACATCCTGAATACTGTATCAACAATCAGTATCAAATTAATAAAAACAGTTTCACACTTTCTTATGGTTCTGAAACCAATAAAAAAGAGAATAAAAACACTCAGTTAATTAATGCTGTTTTTCCTGATTCGAAAACGCAATTATCCAGTGCTAATTTCCTAAAAACACCTTTAGAAAATTATGCTTCAAAAGTAGATGCAGCTCCAATGATTATTGGACAATTGAATCAATTTTCGAAAGAAGGAAATTATTGGTTATTCGAAAATACGAGCAAAATTGACAATGTAAGTCAAAAAGCAGTAGCCGAAAAGTTCAAAAAAGCACTTGCTCAAAGCGAACAATTAGCTAACCGAATTAAAGTAAACACACCTGATCCTTACATCAATACTTTAGGCGGTGCACTGGCTATGGCAGCCGATGCCATCTGGGAAAACCCAGCGTATTTACATGGTGCCGTAGCGTGGCGAATGTACTTAAATGCATGGCGTGGTGCTTATGCCGCTGATCCTTTGGGCTGGCACGACAGAGCAAAAACGCATTTTGAAAGTTATGGGAATTCACAGGTTACAGCACCTGAAACGGGTCCAGTTGTTCCTGATACTACCCGAAATTATGCCCGTCAATTAGAAAAAATCGGTACTTCAATGTTTAGTAGCGGATACATTAGCCGTAATCCAAACAGGAATGATATCGCCCATCATTATGACATGAATTTGGTTTTCATCGACCAGTTAGTGCGTCATTTTAAATGGACAGGCGATGTGGATTTCCTAAAAAAAATGTGGCCGGTAATCAAGAGGCATTTGGCCTGGGAAAAAAGAAATTATGATGTCGATGGCGACGGACTGTATGATGCTTATGCAGCAATCTGGGCAAGTGACGGATTAGGTTATAGCGGCGGAGGCGTAACCTATACTTCGGCATATAATTATTATGCGAATAAAATGGCTGCCGAATTAGCTCAAATCATCGGTGAAGACGGAACTTCTTATGCAAAAGAAGCTGCAAAAATTCATCAAGCCATTCAGGAAAAATTATGGAAAAACAACAAAGGTACATTTGCAGAATACAAAGACCTTTTAGGAAATAAATTAACGCATGACACACCTGGAATCTGGACTATTTACCATGCTTTAGACAGCGAAATTGCGAATCCTTTTCAAGCTTACCAGGCTTTAAAATACATAGATAACGAAATTCCTCATATCCCTGTTACAGCCGAAGGTTTAGACAGAGAAAATCTCGAATTAATTTCTACCACTAACTGGCAGCCTTACACTTGGTCTGTCAACAATGTGGCTCTTGCCGAAGTTTTACACACCGCACTAGCCTACTGGCAGGGAGGGCAATCGGAAAAAGCATACCAACTTTGGGAAAGCGGTTTAATCGAAAGTATGTATTTAGGCGCTTCGCCAGGAGCATTCGAACAATTATTATTTCAGGATGCTATTCGTGGCGAATTGTATCGTGATTTTGCTGATCCGGTAGGAATGGCAGGAAGAAGTTTAGTAGAAGGACTTTTCGGAATTCAGCCTGATGCGCTTAAAAACACTTTGACTATTCAGCCGGGTTTACCAAAATCCTGGGATCATGCTTCGCTTGAAGTTCCCGATGTAGCTTTTGCTTTCGAAAGAACAAAAAACACTGATGTTTACCAAATTACACCTCATTTTTCAACAAAAATGAATTTGCAATTAATAGTCAACGCTACTTATGAAAACATCAGTAAAGTGACTGTTAATGGAAAAGAAGTACAATGGAAAATGATTGACGGAACCGTTGGAAGTCCAAAAATAAGCATCGAAAGTCCATATGCTGATTCATATCAAATTGACATCGTTTGGAGCGATGCTGCTTTAGAACAAATTGCCGGCATTTCGTCTATTTGCGAAGGCGAAAAAATCAATATTAAAACGACCAAAGCAAGTATTTTAGAAATAAAAGATACTCAAAACGCATTAAAAAATACGGTAATTAATGCTAACGAAATCAATGCGGTGGCGAATAGTACTGGCAAGAAATCATTTTTTGTAAAACTAAAACAAAAGGAAATGATTTGGTGGCAGGCTATTGATATCAACATCAAACCGAACATTATTATAAGCACGTGTTCAATCGATGGAAATAATGCTATTGTAACATTTAGAAACAATACTGAAAAAGCGGTAAATGGGTTCTTAATTCCGAATCAAAAGAACAAGAAAACAGCAATTAGTTTCAAAGCTAATACTGAAAACAATGTCGCAATTCCTTTAGACCAATTGGTTTCGGGAACTAATACTATTGAAATTACTAACGAAAATGGTATTAATACAAAATTGAGTTTCACCAACTGGGACATTACAAGCAATGTAAAAACAAAATGGGAAACGGTAAAACTAGATGGTATTTTTAATGACAAAATCAACAATATTTTTGAAAACAAATACCTTAGCCCGAGAGCGCAATCGCCAAGTCTTCAAATCCCAACACAGGGAATTGGAAACTGGTGTTATCCGTTTATAAAACCTGTAATTGATGATGCTGGATTGAGAGCAAAAGCAGGATCAAATAATCAAATTAGCAGTCCGCAAGGAGTTCCATTTGCCACACCGTCAAATGCTGAACAAAAAAATATTGCCTTTGTTTCGCAATGGGATAATTTTCCTAACTCACTTTCGATTCCCCTTTCGGGAAAAGCTTCTCAGGCATATTTGATGATGGCGGGTACCACAAACCCAATGCAAAGCCGATTCACCAATGGGGAAATTATAGTAAATTACACCGATGGAGCCACCGAAAAACTGGAACTAAAAAATCCTGAAAACTGGTGGCCTATAGAACAGGATTATTATACTGACGGTTACGCATTTACCACCAATGCTCAAAAACCACCAAGAGTTTATCTAAAAACGGGAACCATTAGCCGTGACTTTAACGATTTTAAAACTATTAAAGGATTCAGTGATTTTGGTGTCGAAAATGGAGCAGCAACAATTCTTGACATTCCTTTAAATAAAAATAAAACACTAAAAAACCTAACAGTAAAAGCAGTTGCCAATGAAGTAATCATTGGGATTATGAGCTTAACATTGAACCGTGAATAATAAAAACGATGAATAGAAAAGAATTTATAAGCACCACATTCATGGCTTCTTTAGCAGCCATGCTTCCTGTGCATGCTCATGATTTTTTTACTACTACTGAAGAACCTAAACTATCTGACTTTGAAAAAAGCTTATCTCCTGTTGGACGTGCTTTAGAATTCGAAGATTATTACGTTTGGTGCAATAGTCCTATTGAAGGACCAGATGGTAAAATTCATGTGTTTTTTTCCCGTTGGCCAAAAGCCAAAGGTATGAGCGGATGGATCAACAGTTCAGAAATTGCTCATGCTGTAGCAGATAATCCTGAAGGTCCTTATGAATATATCAGCACTGTACTTTCGCCAAGAGGTACTGGTTATTGGGATGCCACAACTTGTCATAACCCAAGTATTCATTTTGTAGATGGAAAATATGCCTTATTCTTTTTAGGAAATTCTAATGGAAAAATGGATACGAAGCGTATTGGTTTGGCCACAGCCGATTCCCTTTACGGTCCCTGGAAAAGACCAGACGAGCCTTTATTATTACCCGGAAAAATTGGAGAATGGGATGATTTACTGACTACTAATCCTTCGTTTATAAAACATCCTAATGGCGAATATTGGCTGTATTACAAATCATTAGATACGGAAGAATATGTTCATCCAAAATTTGAAATTAAAGGAAATCGAAAATATGGTTTGGCTGTAGCCAAATCACTTGAAGGTCCATACACAAAATACGAAGGAAATCCGGTTGTCGATTTTCACAATATGGGCAACAACCAGCAATGTGAAGATGCTTATGTTTGGTACGAAAACAAGAAATTTAAAATGCTAGCCCGAGACATGGGCGTTTACGGAATTGACAAAGGATTGTATATGGAATCCAAAGATGGAAAACATTGGTCAAAACCATTAATTGGTTATCAGGAACTTAGCAAATATATAAATCAGCCAGCTGCTCCAAAACATTTAAACCGTTACGGAAGAATGGAAAGACCGCAGTTATTATTTCAAAACGGCAAACCTACTTATCTATTTACCGCTTCTCAAGGCGGTAAATATGAAACAGCTTCTGGCTTTATCTTTAAAATCACCTAAATTATAATATATGAAAAAAGTATTTATCGCACTCTCTTTGTGTTTGTTACTAACCACAACAAAAGCACAGGAAAAAATTGACCGAAAAGCAGTTGTCACCAGGCACAATGTTAATATTACAAAAATTGACACCTTAGGTTCTTTATCGGTTGGAAATGGAACATTCGCTTATACTGTTGACGCAACAGGTTTACAAACTTTTCCTGATTATTATCAGGCTGGTGTTCCATTAGGAACGCAATCAGAATGGGGATGGAACGCAGTACCCAATACCGAAAATTACACGATCGAAGAAACCTTAAAAGACTTTGACCAAAATGGCAGAAAAGTTTCTTATTCGGTACAACAAAAATCACCGGAACATGCTGTAAAAGCGGTAGAATATTTCCGTGCCAATGCACACAGATTACAGTTAGGAAATTTAGGATTTGAATTCTATAAAAAAGACGGCACTTTGGCTAAGCCATCAGATATTAAAAACATTAAACAGACACTTAACGTTTGGACTGGAGAGATTGAAAGTAACTTTACATTTGAAGGAATTCCTGTAAAAGTATGGACGGCTTCACATCAGGAAAAAGACGTTATTGGTGTTAGAGTTGTTTCTGATTTAATTAAAAAAGGACAATTAAAAATTCGTGTGCGTATTCCTTTCCCAACAATGAAATGGGGTGATAATGGTAATTTATGGAAAGCTAATTTTGCTCATACAAGCACACTCTCGAACAACGGAAAAAACGAAGCCATCATTGCACACAAAATGGATTCGATTACCTATAATATTGGTCTAAAATGGAAAGGAAATGCAGCTATAGCTCAAAAAGAAGCGCATTATTTTCTGTTGGCACCATCAAAGAACAGTACTTTTGAATTCAGTTGCCAGTTTGCTCCTGCTCACAAAGGAAAAATGAACATTCCTGATGTAACAGCAGTACAATCAAGCAGTATTGCCGGATGGGAAAAATTCTGGAAAAGTGGCGGTGCTGTAGATTTTTCTCAATGTACTGATTCCAGAGCTTTTGAATTAGAGCGCAGAGTAATTCTATCTCAATATTTAACCAAATTACAATGTACCGGAAACGAGCCTCCACAAGAAACCGGTTTAACTTACAACAGCTGGTACGGAAAACCACACTTAGAAATGCATTGGTGGCATGGTGTTCATTTTCCGCTTTGGGGAAGAACTAACTTACTCGAAAAAAGTTTACCATGGTATGAAAAAGTATATGAGAATGCTAAAAAAATTGCCGAAAGACAAGGTTTTGAAGGAGTAAGATGGCAAAAAATGACTGATCCGGATGGTAATGAATCGCCTTCTTCTGTAGGAGCATTATTAATTTGGCAACAACCACATTTTATTACTTATGCCGAATTAATGTATCGAGATCACAAAGACAAAGCGACTTTAGACTTATACAAAAAACGTGTTTTTGCTACTGCCGATTTTATGGCTTCTTTTGCTTATTTCGACAAAGAAAAGAAAAGATACATTTTAGGACCTGGCGTTATTCCTGCTCAGGAACGTTTTAAAGCAGCGGAAACTTTTAATCCAACTTACGAATTGGCTTATTGGAATTGGGCTTTAAATACAGCTCTAGAATGGAAAAAACGTCTGGGCGAACCAGAAGTAGCTAAATGGAAAGATGTTGTTGCTCAATTATCGAAATTACCTGTTCAGGAAAATGTGTATTTAGCTACCGAAAGCGCTACCGATTCTTATACTAATCCTGAGTACAAAACCGATCATCCATCTGTTTTTGGAACCTACGGAATGTTACCGGAAACAACACTTTTGGATAAAAAAATCATGAGAAATACTTTTGATTTAATCTGGAAAACCTGGTCTTGGAATGAAACCTGGGGTTGGGATTTCCCTATGACTGCAATGACTGCAGCACGTTTAGGAATGCCTGAAAAAGCAGTTGATGCCTTATTTATGAAAGTTCAAAAAAACACCTATTTAGTAAACGGACATAATTATCAGGAAGACCGCTTACCTATATATTTACCTGGAAATGGAGGTGTACTCACCACAGTAGCAATGATGTGCGCCGGCTGGGACGGAACTACCGAAAAAAATCCTGGTTTCCCTAAAGACGGTACCTGGAATGTACGCTGGGAAGGTCTTGAAAAGATGTTTTAATATCAAAATCCTGAGAGTTTTTTAATTCTCAGGATTTTTTTTTTAACAAAAAAGATGCTACCTCATTAAACATCTTTACATTTTTAGAGTCAAATGGTATAAAAATTGATAAATACAGTTTTTTCTATAACCAAACCAACAAAAAACCATGAAAACCCTTTGGAATAAAAACCTCATCCTGTTATTCATTTTTCAACTATCCAGTGCTTTATTATTCAGCCAAAGGCAAATGGAATCGCTCGATAGAGGACTAATTGCTGTAAAAGAAAAAAATCATTTTTATATTGGCTGGAGAGTTTTAGGCACAGATGCTGATGATTTAGCCTTCAATTTATATCGAAAAAGCGGAACAAAACCAGCCGTTCTTGTCAATGAAAAACCTATCACTGGAGCTACAAATGTTTTCGATGAAAAAGCTAATCCCAAAGAAGACAATACCTGGTTTGTAAAAACAGTTGTAAATGGTGTCGAAAAAGAAACCAAAGGAAGTTTTACTATAACTGCTAATAGTGACGATAAAAATTATTTATCTATTCCACTAAAAAAAGTAACAGGTTATACTCCAAATGACATTTCAGTAGGTGATTTAGACGGTGATGGACGTTATGAATTGATCGTTCACATGACAGGAAGAGGAGCCGATAATTCATTCAAAGGACTAACCGATCCTCCTATTTTTCAGGCGTATACCTTGGATGGAAAATTTTTATGGGAAATTAATTTGGGTAAAAACATTCGCGAAGGCGCTCATTATACCCAATTTATGGTGTATGATTTAGATGGCGATGGTATAGCCGAATTGGTTTGTAAAACTGCCGATGGAACTACTGATAGTCAAAATAACGTTGTGGGAGATGCTACAAAAGACTGGAGAGATACCGATCAAAAGTCGGCTACTTTTGGTAAAATTTTACAGGGTCCGGAATACCTGACTGTTTTTGATGGAAAAACAGGGAAACTAGTCAATACCGTTCCTTATATTCCAGAAAGAGGAGACATTGGAAAATGGGGAGGAAGAGGCGGAAACGGTAAAAATGACAATACAGGAAACAGAGTCGATCGTTTTACGGCTTGTGTTGCCTATCTTGATGGTATCCATCCAAGTGTAGTGATGTGTCGAGGTTATTACGGCCGAATTGTTATCGCTGCTTTTGATTTCAAAGATAAAAAACTAAGTTCACGATGGGTATTTGATACTAAAGACGGAAAAAATCCATTTTCAGGAATGGGAAATCACGGACTCTCGGTTGCTGATGTAGATAACGACGGTAAAGACGAAATCATCTTTGGTTCTATGGTTGTAGATGATGACGGAAAAGGACTGTACACTACTGGATTTAGACACGGCGATGCATTACATGTGAGCGATTTAGATCCTGAACTTCCGGGTCAGGAAGTTTTTGGGGTACACGAAATTGAAGAAGGTACTAAAGGTCCGGGAGTGGCTTTATTTTCGGCTGCTAATGGAAAAGTATTATTTACCGCTATGGACGATGAAGACGTAGGAAGAGGTGTTGCCGATAACGTTGATTCAACTAGAATTGGCGCTCAAATGTGGTGGTCAGGATCTAATGGTTTATATGACATTAAAGGAAATAAAATTGGCGAAGCTCCAAAATCGACTAACTTTTTGATTTATTGGGATGGCGATACTTCGCGGGAAATTCTAAATTCAAATTATATCGATAAATATGGAAAAGGCAGAATATTTACTGCCGAAGGTGCAAGCTCTAATAATGGAACCAAATCAACTCCTGCTCTATCTGCTGATATTTTAGGTGACTGGAGAGAAGAATTAATTTTAAGAAGTGCTGATAATAGTGAATTACGTATTTATTCGACAAAAATTCCAACAACGATTAGACAATATACTCTAATGCATGATTCACAATACCGATTAGCCATTGCATGGCAAAATGTAGGCTACAATCAGCCGCCACATACTAGTTTTTATATGGGAACAGGAATGAAGCCTGCTCCAAAACCTAATATTAAATTGGTTCCTTAAGAGTCCTTTATTTATATTAAGAAAGCCATTAATTCTGCATTGAATTAATGGCTTTTTCTTTTTGTCCATTTTGGTTGTATCAAATAATAAATCTGCTAATGGAAAAAATAGTTCAATTTACATTACCAATTCTTTTTCTTCAACTTTTTTGACAGTAGGAATTACTTTTTGAACTGGTTTAGGCTTAGCAGCAGACTTCTTTTTGCCAAATTTTTTCCCCCACCAAATAATAAATCCTGTAATAGGCAAACTCGCAGAAATTAAACTGGCAAAAAAAGCAATAAATTTCCCTGTTAACCCAAGAACGCTTCCCACATGAATATCGTAGTTCATTCTACGGATTTTATCCGGTAAGTTAGCTTCAACATATTTTCCTGAAAAAGGTGTTTTTATAGATATTTCTTTCAGTGTATGCTGGTCAAAACTATAACGATCCATATTGTAATAGGTATGCTTTTGTTTATAAACATAAGCACTAATAGCATCTGATGGTTTTTCAGGCATGTTAATCATAATACCTGAAGCCTGTGGATTCTCTTTTGATAGATTCTTTAAAACTCTATCTACTGTCGAAATATGAAAAGTAGCAAGATTAGTCGTGTCTGATTTTGGAGATTCACGATTTTCTGTTAATGGAGTTCCTCCAGAAGTGACCCAATATAAAGATTTACTCCACCATTCAAAACTCCAAACTAAACCCGTAACTGCTATAAAGAACAAAAAAATACAGCTGTAAAATCCAAAAACATTATGCAAGTCATAATTAACACGTTTAAAACTGGCATCCCATTTTATTTTAAAACTTTTGTCAAAAATTGATTTGTTCCATTTAACAGGCCACCATAAAACGATACCCGAAATTATTAAAACAACAAAAATTAAAACAGCAATACCCACGATTGGTCTACCTATATCATACGGAAGCCATAAGGCACGGTGTCCATTTAAAATCCATCTGAAAAAATCTGGAGATTCTCCTCTTGAGAAACTTTTTACATTTAATATATCTCCCGTATACGGATTCATATAAACACTTATAAAAGTTCCACCTCTTCTCCCCCCTTTACCTTTCTTTCCTTTTTCTTTGACTTTACCTTTTTCGGTTGTCTGAGGTTTTTGTGTAGGTTTTAGGTTATCGTTTTTAGCAACAGCTAAATTTTTATCTCCTCTTTTTTGTTGTCCTGTCTTATTCTCGGCTTTTTCTCCCTCTTCTTTTTTCTCCACAAAATAACCTACAATAGCGGCTTCATCTTTTGAACCAAAAGTCACGCTGGTAGCTTTCTTGTCTTTCATTTCTTTGTCGGCAATTGCTACCAATTGTGATGGCAGTAAAAAGGCTTTTTCCTGAGGCTTAACAAAGCGCCAGTCTTCGATAAAATCTTTAATTTCACCTTCAAAAACATAAATACAGCCTGTAAGACTGACAATTACTACAATTATTCCAGATGCTAAGCCAAGCCATAAATGCAACCAGGCCATGATGCGCTTAAATAACGATTTTTTACTTTTTTTCTTATTTGCTTTTGAAGAAGAAAACATAATTAGATAGATAAATTGGATAAATAAAAAAAACCGCAAGTCACCGAAATAACTTGCGGTAAAAAAAATTTAGTTTAGTATTTTAATTTCTGGATTGCAGTAATAGTACCTCCTTCAACTTTCATACCTCTTGTAGCTACAGCAGTAGTTCCGTTGATTGAGTAAATCCAGTTTCCATCAGGAGTATTAACTCCAAGTATTCCTGAATTCCCATCTTCAGATGTAATGTTATAACGAGTTGTAGCATTTGTTAAAGTAGCCGGCATACCTGTAACCCATTTAAATGTTTTATTGTACACATCAGCAACTGCTAATTTTACAGCTCCAGTGTTAGTTCCAGCATTTCCATACATTAACAACAAGAATTTTCCTTTTGATATATAACTTGTAGAAGATATTTTATGTCCTCCTGAAGCTTGCTCTACATTAAAGAAATACGATTGATCAAATTCAGTAGTTCCTTTTTTAATTTTAACAATAGCCGATGGTTTTGTAGAAGTTAAAACACCATTAAGAGTACCTATTGCACCAGAGAAACCATAAGCATCTCCATTTTCATCCTGGAATAATCCATTAGTAAAATAAGCTCCTAAATAACTTGTACGGTTATCTTTGATTACTTTTTCTAATTTTAACTCCGGATAACTGTATACAGCAACCCAAGTACTATCAGCATGTCTTGATCCAAAAGTATCAGGAGAAGCACCTGCAATTTTCATATAGGGCATCATTACTTTATCTCCCACCTGAGTTGCCCAGGTAAAGTGAGCTCTCTCTGCGAAATCAGGATTTTTGTTTCCAACTAAAAGTCTTGTATCATGTTGTACCGTTCCTGTAAGCAGTGATTTTTCTGCATCAACTTTATACATATAAGAAATTGAAGCGCCACTTCTAGGAACTTTTACCATTACAATATCCTTGTTAACTGGTGCAAAAACCTGTACTGTTTCTGACTGAAAATTTGAAGTTTTTGTTAATTGTCCAGCTGTAGTTAAACCATAAGTAGTAACCGCTCCCGGATTTCCCTGACCATAAAGGAAGCTAAAAAACTTGTTTTGAGTTGTCAAATAATAGCGATATGTACCGTCTTGTTCTAAACCGTTTCCTGCTGTCGTTATTGATCCTGTTGAAACATCATCAGCAGTTAATAAATAATCCGCAACCCCTGACGCTCCTGTTGTAACAGTAACTACATATTTTGTTTTTCCTGTTTCCCCACTAACTTCTCCGTTCTGATCACTTGCAGAATCCTCACAAGAAACTAATAATGAAGCTATTATAGCTAAAAATAACGACAATTTGCTAATTGTTTTCATAGTATTCATATTTATATATATTAAAATTATTTTGATTTATTAAAGAAGTACCTAAACTTTATGTAGAATGCACGACCTGGTTTTGGAAGCGAAAAATTATCTACAAGTTCATTATCCATTAAATTTTGACACTCTAATGCCAGATTATATTTTCCATTAGCCATAGTATAAACAATATTTAAATCGTGTTTAAGCTGTACAGGGATGTCATGCTTACCATATGCTATTCCCCTAGCTGGCCAATATAGATAATAACCATGTACGTAAAGAAGATTATAACCTACCGATAGATTATTACCTTTTTTAAATACGTCATTATAAAAAAGAGTTGCGTCCAGATTACCAAATAAATAAGGAATATTCGGCATTCTATCTTTATAAATATCAGATACGTAATTTTGCTCTGGTTGATATTTATTCATATTACGAATATCCTGATAAGTCATATTAATACCTGATGTAAATCGCTTCTTGTACGAATATCGAATTTCACCATCAATACCTTTAGTTGTTACAGCATCTTGATTTACTGTTACGAGTCTATTTTGATTATTATTAAATTCTGAACGAATAAAATCAGTAGACTTACGATAGATACCATTAATATCAAATGACAAAGCATTAACAGTATTAAAACTAGTTTGATAACTAAAACCTAAATTAAAATTGTTACTTGATTCTGGTATTAAATCAGTATTACCTTGGATATTCTCGTTTACATTACCGAAAATTTCAATAGGTGTAGGTAATCTATAGGTCTTTTCATAAGATGCTTTTAGCTGTAAATTTTGCTTTACATAATAACTACTTGCTGCTCCATATCCTAAATAAGATCTGTTGTCATTGAAGTTCATATAAGCAACATCTCCCCAATTTCCAGAAGGATTATAACTCTTAGTATATGTAGTTTTTAAATTATAATCTTTTAAAAACACAGAAGTACTCCACTTTTCATTGTAATCAAATTTATAACCAGCAGCTAAAATATTTTTTTGTGTCTTTTGAGGTTGCTGATACGTTACAGATTCAGGAAAAAGTTCATCACTTTGTTTACGATCAAAAGTATTAAAGGTATTATTTAACAAAAAGGAATGACGTTCTCCAAGAGCATAAGTTGCATTAAACGTTGCCACTCCATTATTATTCTTCATTTTATTTAAGGACCTACCTGCCTCACCACCATCTCCTTGATTTTGAGTATATTGTCCAAACCAATTATATCTTCTGTTTACAGTATCTACTGTTTGCTCATAACCAAAATTAAAATTTCCGGTTACATTTACATTCAAGCCTTTTGTAAACAAGTCTTTCACCTGGTATTTTAAGGTAGGCATCAAAGTGTTCCCTCTTGTGTACCTTTCACCAAATACAGTTACAAGCCTAGCACCAGTTTGTATATCAGCTTTATTTTGTCCAGCTGTAAAACCAATCATTAATTTATCGGCATATTTTTTCCCTGTAATTCCTATATTAGCAATAACTGTTTCATTGTGATAGGTATCATGAAATCTTCTTACTCGTGTTTTAGGATAATATTGACCTGTTTCTAAATCATTAGTTTCAACATTTATCCAATAATTATTATCTGAATAATTTTGAAAGGCATTAATCTCTGCTGTAAAACCACTTTTGGATGTATAACCTGCATTTATGGCACTTTTATGAGTATTAAAAGATCCAAAAGAATAAGATGCATCAAAATAAGTTCTAGGTTTACTGTTTGTTACGATATTCACCGCTCCTCCTAAAGCATCACCACCAAGCCAGATAGGCACAACCCCTTTGTAAACTTCTACACGATCTGCAAGATTGATTGGAATATTATTCAATTGAAAAGAAGAACCAAAATTATCCATAGGCACTCCATCAATAAAAACTTTAATCTGATTACCCGAAAATCCATTGATAGAAAGTTCATTTCTAGATCCTACCCCACCTGCTTCACGAAAACGTACACCTGAAACCCTATCCAAAGCATGTGCTAAATCGAGTGTAGAATTATGTAGTTTTTTAGCATCAATTGCAGTAACATTATAAGCTTGTTTGTTTATCTGATTAACTGCTGAACGGCCTATAACTGTTACACTATTTAGTTCGTTTAATTCACTTTCTAATTTGAACGAAAGATTCAAATTTTTATCTACTACAGTAATTTGTTTTACTAGAGAAGAAAAACCCATTGCTGAAACTTTTAAAGTATAATTTCCCGGTTTAACATTGTGAAAAGAAAAATTTCCATTTTCATCAGAAGTAGTATTTTTTTCTTCGTTCCCCAAACTTACAGTTGCAAAGGGAATACTTTGCCCCGAACTTTCTTGTAATTTTCCTGATATTGAAACTCCCTCAACAGATTTATTACTATTTTTTGATATGATTACTGATTCTTTTACTTTATTAGTCTGACTATAAATGTTTGTTATTGTTAGTAAAATTGCTACTAAAACTATTACACTTTTTGCACGCATTATCTTAAAATTGATTTCGTTAAATTCGGCACAAAAGTATTATTTAAAAACATTCTAAACAATATTATATTAAATTATTCTAAATA
>NZ_JNCA01000019.1 GCF_000695795.1 Flavobacterium seoulense
GAAACTGGATTTTCTTTTTATAACTGAATATTAAAAACTGAACAATGTATACTTAACAAAGATTATCTCAAAACCACATCTTTCACTACGTCTCTTCGTAATTCTTCGTTAATCATAGTTATTATTTTCGACTTTCCGTGACTTAATTCTTCTCTTAAAACTGACGATGTTAACTCGACATACAAAGTATTTCCTTTTAAAACCACATTTCGAGTATAACTATTTACACCGTTTCCCATTAAATTTTGCCAGGCTTCCTTAACATTAATTCCATCCATTCCTGATTGCAATTTATTATTTTGGATAAACTGCTTTAAAACATCTCCTATAGAACTCTCATTATTTAGTCTTTTCGCCATCGCCCAGTAAGTTTATTGGTCTTGCTTTTTTATATTGGTATTCTTTATTCTGGTCATTTTTAATTAACATTTCATCTTCCGAAATACTAATCAGCTCTTCAGTCCACTTAGCATAATCTGTTGTATAATCTAAAAATACCTGATCATTTTCAAATCGAACTTTTACTTTTTCGTAATCTTCATTCATCAAAAAAGTTCCATCAAATTGCGGTCTTACTTTTCTTCGGATACCTGTATTATTAGCTATTTTAAAAAAGTCGAAATTCTCATTCATTTTGAATTCCTTATCATCGCCATCTTTAAAAATTACTTTTTCTATTTCCCAATATCCATTTAGTTTATTAATATCTTCAGGAGTAATTTTTTGTTGACAAGACACAAAAAACAAACCTATAAAAAGAAATTTTAAAACATTTTTCATAATACAATTATTAATTCTGGAAAATCCTTAGCTTAGAAAGAATTATTTTTGGATACGGTTTTTAAAACCTAAGATACACAATATTACACCTACTATTAATAGAACATAGTACAATTCTAAAAATTGATCTCTAACAACATTAGCTATAACAAAACAAACCACACTTATCATATACAGATAAATAGGAGCAATATTCTTCATGACTTTTATTTAAAGAAACTATCTACAAATTCGTATTTATTAAAGACTTGTAAATCTTCAATCCCCTCACCTACACCAATGTATTTCACCGGAATTTGGAATTGGTCAGAAATCCCAATAACAACACCGCCTTTAGCCGTTCCGTCCAGTTTAGTAACTGCAAGTGAAGTTACTTCGGTTGCAGCAGTAAATTGTTTGGCTTGCTCAAAAGCATTTTGTCCTGTAGAACCATCAAGAACTAACAATACATCATGCGGTGCATCGGCAACTACTTTTTGCATCACACGTTTTACTTTAGACAATTCGTTCATCAAATTGATTTTGTTATGCAAACGTCCGGCAGTATCAATAATTACAATATCAGCATCCTGTGCCACTGCTGACTGAAGCGTATCAAAAGCGACAGAGGCAGGATCAGATCCCATATTTTGTCTTACAATTGGAACATCAACTCTATCAGCCCAAATTTGTAACTGATCAATTGCTGCAGCTCTAAAAGTATCAGCTGCTCCAAGAACCACTTTGTAACCTTGTTTTTTAAATTGGTAAGCTAATTTTCCAATAGTTGTCGTTTTTCCAACGCCATTAACTCCTACTACCATTAAAACATAAGGTTTTTTATTAACAGGAATTACAAATTCGGTTGCTTCGCCAGTATTAGTTTCTGATAACAAAGAAGCAATTTCTTCCTGCAGAATTTGATTTAGTTCTGAAGTTCCTAAATACTTATCATCCGCAACACGCTTCTCGATACGAGTTATAATTTTTAAAGTAGTATCAACACCTACATCTGAAGAAACCAGAATCTCCTCTAAATTATCTAAAACATCATCATCAACCTTAGATTTTCCAACTATTGCCTTACTTAACTTCGAAAAGAAAGTAGTTTTTGTTTTTTCAAGGCCTTTGTCTAAGGTTTCCTTTTTTTCTGAAGAAAATATTCTTTTAAAAAAACTCATCGTATATACAGTATTAATAACAAGAGGATTAGCTACTAAACACTAACACCACTTTTCAAAGAGTAAATATAGAAAATAAAAAAGCTACTTCCTGAAGGAAAGTAGCTTTTCTATATATGCTTTTATGAATTATTTCTTTTTCAAGAATTCATCAACTAATTCAGGTGCAACGATAGTTTCTACGAAAGTATATGCGCCAGTTTTTGGAGATTTAACCATTTTAATGGCTTTTGATAATCTCTTAGAAGAAGTTTGTAACGATGCTACGGTTTTCTTTGCCATGATTTAATTGTTATTAAAATTTCAATGAAATACTCTAAATGAAATCACTTGAGAGCTTAAATTAAAATCTATAATTATTACTTAATTTCTTTGTGAACAGTTACTTTTTTCAAAACAGGATTGAATTTTTTAATTTCTAATCTGTCTGGAGTATTTTTTTTGTTCTTTGTAGTGATATATCTTGAAGTACCTGCAACACCTGAAGCTTTATGCTCAGTACATTCTAAAATTACTTGGATTCTATTACCTTTCTTTGCCATCTTGCTATATATTTATTTAGGAAATAAGAATTATTTAATAAATCCTTGAGACTGTGCTTTTTTCAAAACAGCGTCAATTCCATTTTTATTAATTGTTTTTATCGTAGATGCTGCTACTCTAAGAGTAATCCATCTATCTTCTTCTGGAAGATAAAAACGCTTTTTAACTAAGTTTACAGAAAACTTTCTCTTAGTTTTGTTCATAGCGTGAGAAACGTTATTTCCTACCATCGCTCTTTTACCTGTAAGGTCACAAACTCTTGACATTATACTTATATTTTATATTCGTTATTCAAAATCAGGGTGCAAAGAAAAGAAAAATAAACGGTTCCAACAAAAAAATTACAATACATTTTTAAAAATTTCTTTCTTAAGCATTTCCAGGCTTTTAATCACTGCCCTATCTATCACTTTTTCACGGGGTTGACCAAAATTAAACTCCTCTACAATCACTTCATTTGGAGTTGCTAAAGCAATAAAAACACTCCCTAATTCGGCTTTTTCATCTCCTTTTGTAGGTCCGGCATTTCCTGTTGTTGCCAGAGCATAGTCCGTAAGCATCAGCTTCTTAACGCTTACAGCCATCGCTTTGGCCACCTCAGCACTAACTACTGAATGTTCATTTATCAAATTTTCAGGAATTCCTAATACATTAATCTTAGCCTCAGTCGCATACGAAACGACACTTCCTTTAAAATAACTGGAAGATCCCGCTACCGAAGACAAACTGGCTGCAATCTGACCTCCGGTACAACTTTCGGCTGTAGCAATGGTTTTTAACTGACTTTTCAAAATTTTACCAACTAAAACTTCGATGGTTTCATCTTCTTCAAAACCTACAATAATGTCATTGATGATTCCTGTTAGCGAAATCACATAAGAATCGATAGTTTTTTCTAAAACCTCTTTATCAATTCCTCTTCCAGAAAGACGTAAACGCACTCTTCCCGGAGCTGGCAGATAAGCTAACTTAATAAAATCAGGCAAACTGTTTTCCCATTCTTCGATTCGCTCCGCCACCATACTCTCACCCTGCCCATAAGTCAGAATGGTTTTATGAATGATATAAGGACGATTGTATTCTTTCACGACCTTAGGAATAATCTCGTTTTCAACTAAATATTTCATCTCGAATGGCACTCCTGGCAAAGAAACAAAAACGGTATTTTCTTTTTTCATCCACATTCCCGGCGCAGTTCCTACTTCATTATGCAGCACTGTACAGCGGGAAGGCACTAATGCCTGATCTTTATTAATTTGTGTAATAGTACGTTTATAGAAACCTTCAATTAAATGGGTTACATGTTTTAAAACATCTTGATCTACGATTAATTCGTCTTCAAAATATTCACAAAATGTTTTTTTAGTTACATCATCTTTTGTTGGTCCCAGTCCGCCAGTAATAATAACTAAATCTACTTTATTTTGTAACTTTTTGAAAGTATTCAGAATATTTTGCTTGTCATCACTTATAGAAATCATTTCGTGAATTTCTACTCCTATTTTATCCAGAGATTTAGCAATAAAACCTGAATTTGTATCGATAATTTGTCCTATCAAAATTTCGTCACCTATGGTAACAATCGTTGCTTTCATTTAATAACCTAATAATTTAAGTACTTTATAAAATAAAATCAACATTCAAAAAAAGTTGAATGTTGATTTTATGTGTTTTTTTATTCTAATAAAACTAAGACTTAATTACAAGTCAAAATCTTTCTTAATTTCTTTAATTGCCTCTTTTACTTTTGTTTTTATACTGTCAAAAGTATGCTCAATATCTTTTCTTCTTCCTTCAGCTTTCGTCCAGGCTTCAACTTCCAGAATTTCTTCAAATGCCACGGTCATTCCTAATAAATCTAAAGTTGGTTTAATTTTATGCGCATAAGCATAGGCATGCTTGTGATCTTTTTTCTTGATACCTTCTTTTATTTGCGCCAAATCCTCTGGAACATCATTTACAAACAAGGTTAAAATTTCGTTTACAAACTCCTGATCATTATCCGAGATTGCATACACTTTTGCTAAGTTATAATTTAAAGCCATTATTTTACTTGTATTCTAAATAGTTTTTGTCCTTCTAAAAATCCTTCCAAAACATCATTGGGTTGCACTGCAGCAACCCCTTTGGGAGTTCCAGTAAAAATAATATCACCTATTTTTAAGGTAAAATATTGAGAAACATAAGCAATAAGCTCATCTATTTTCCACAACATCATATTCACATTACCTTTTTGAACGGTTTGATTATTATTTTTCAATTCAAATGTAAGATTTTCTAACGAACTAAATTGTTCTTTTGGTAAAAAATCACCTATCACTGCCGAACCATCAAATGCCTTTGCTTTTTCCCAAGGCAAACCTTTCTCTTTCAACTTTGTTTGCAAATCACGGGCTGTAAAATCAATCCCAACACTAATCTCGTCATAATATTTATGAGCAAATTTAGGTTCGATATACTTTCCTACCTTATTAATTTTAACAATCACCTCAATTTCATGCTGCACATCTTCTGAAAATTCAGGAAGCACAAAAGGATGTTGTTTTAATAAAATCGCCGAATCTGGTTTAATAAAAATTACAGGTTCTGAAGGGCGCTCATTTTGTAATTCTTCGATATGATCAGCATAATTGCGACCAATACAAATTATTTTCATATTCTCTAGTAATTAGTAAAAAGTGAATTGTAATTAGCTAACCTTAGAAAACTGGTTACTAATTACTATTTACTTATCACTATTTTGTATTTAACTTCCTTAATTTTATTCCTGTCAATACCTTTTTAGTATATAATGGAAAATCGGCATTTTGAACCCAACTAAAATAACCTGGCTCTTTTTCTAAAATAGTATCTACTTTTACACCTTTATGCTTTCCAAAAGTAAAAATCTCATCGCCATCCTTATCAAAAGAAATCATTCCGGCAAAATCGGCTATTTTTTTACGGGTAGTAAACTCAGACAACGATTTCATATCGTTTTCTAAATCAGGATAACGCTCTAATTGCGCCTTCAAGATCTCATAAGTTGCCATCGTATCAGCCTCAGCCGAATGCGCATTATCCAAAGTTTGTCCGCAATAAAACTTCAAAGCAGCACTCAAAGTACGTTCTTCTTTTTTATGAAAAATAGTCTGGACATCAACAGATACACGGTTTTTCATATCAAAATCTACTCCTGCACGAAGCAATTCTTCTGCCAGAAGCGGAATATCAAATCGATCTGAATTAAATCCAGCCAAATCACTGTCTTTAATCATATTATAAACTTGGGAAGCCAACTCTGAAAACGTTGGCTCATTAGCTACTTTTTCATCTGTAATTCCGTGCACAGCTGTAGTTTGCGGTGGAATTGGAATCGTAGGATTCACTAACCAGGTTTTACTTTCTTTATTTCCGTTTGGAAAAACTTTAAATATTGAGATTTCCACAATCCTGTCTTTTCCAATATCAATCCCTGTAGTTTCAAGATCAAAAAAGCAGATGGGTCTATTGAGTTTTAATTCCATTTTTATAGTATTAGCTACAAATATAAAGTTTTGAAATGAATTCAAACAACAGTTTAAAAAAAGAATCCCCAAGAGCTTTTTAAAAACTCTTGGGGACTTCATTTTTATTACTAACTAATTATATTGTTCTTGTAGTATCAAAATTCTCTAAATATTCAGCCACTCGTTTTACAAACATTCCTCCTAAAGCGCCATCAATAATACGATGATCATAACCATGAGTTAAAAACATTTTTTGACGAATACCAATAAAATCACCTTCCGGAGTTTCGATTACAGCAGGTACTTTTCGTATAGCACCCAAAGCTAAAATTCCCACCTCCGGCTGATTAAGAATTGGCGTTCCAAAAACACTTCCAAAAGAACCAACATTAGTTACGGTATATGTTCCGCCTTTAGTTTCATCTGGCTTTAACTTTCCTAATTTAGCACGATTTCCTAAATCATTTACTGCTTTTGCCATTCCAACTAAATTCAATTGATCAGCATTTTTAATTACAGGAACAATCAAATTACCGTTTGGCAAAGCGGCTGCCATTCCTAAATTAATATTCTTCTTTTTAATGATATAATCACCATCAACTGAAATATTCATTCCTGGATAATCTTTCAATGCCTTAGCAACAGCTTCCATAAAAATTGGAGTAAAAGTCAGCTTTTCGCCTTCTCTTTTCTCAAATTCATTTTTATGTTTCTCACGCCATTTTACAATATTAGTCATATCAACTTCTATAAAAGAATAAACATGAGCCGATGTTTGTTGAGAAGAAATCATATAACCGGCAATCAGCTTGCGCATTCTGTCCATTTCAACAATTTCGTCACCTCCGCTTACCGAAACAGGAGCTGATTTTGTTGACACAGGAGCGTCTACTATATTTACAGTTTCAACCTCTGACTTATTGGTTCTTGTTTTTAAATATTCTAAAATATCATTCTTAGTAACCCTGCCTTCACTTCCTGTACCCGGAATTCTGTTTAACTCCTCGGCTCCTATACCTTCGGCAGCAGCAATATTTCTTACTAATGGTGAAAAGAATTTTTCAGAATTGCTGTTTGCTATTGCAGGAGCAGCAAGACTTTCTTTTACTGATTCAATTGTTTTTGTTACTTCTTCAATTATTTCAGGTGCTACTGTTTCTTCGATTTCAACTGTTACTTCTTCATTCTCTCCTTCAGTTTCAATGATTGCAATAGTTTGTCCTACCTCAACCAAATCATCTTTCGAAAACAATTGTTCTATCAAAACCCCCGAAACTTCACTAGGTACTTCACTATCTACTTTGTCGGTAGCAACTTCCAGCACAGCCTCATCTGCTTCAATTTTGTCGCCTACTTGTTTCAACCAGTTTGTAACGGTTGCTTCTGCGACACTTTCTCCCATTCTTGGAAGCTTTAATTCAAATCTTGCCATATTGTTAACCTAAAAGGTAGTTTTCTAATTTCTGTCTGCGAAATTACTAAATTCTTAAAACATAAATTATATTAAATGTAGCTTTCCTATATTAATTATAGGAAGCAACTCATTTTCAAATTAATAATCTACTTATTAATAAAAATCAAATGGCAAACTCATCAATTTTTATTAATTCGATAAAAAAAATCAAATTGTATCAGCGGTAAATCTTACAATAAATTAACATAAAAGATACATTTTAATCTTGACAAATGCTTTTTTTCATTTTTTTCACTTCTAAATATAGATTTTTTCTCAAAAATAAAAAGCTTTTACTTTATTAATTTAACCTCTAAACTATCAAAATAATTTACTTTTGAATAGTAAAAAACAAAACCAATCTTAAATTATTGTATTCCTTTGAAAAAAGTTTGCTTACTATTACTCCTGTTTTCAATTAGCCAAATTTATTCTCAAATTGCCGGCTGCACTGACCCATTATCAAAAAACTACAATCCGCAAGCGACAATTAATGACGGTAGCTGTAAATACAAATCGGTTAAAATCAAACCTACTTTTACAGTAAAGCTCAGCGATTCTATAGTAGAAACTTCGGGAATAATTACTTTTGATAATTTATTGTGGACACACAATGACGATACCGATACTACTATTTACGGACTCGATACTTTAGGAAATATTAAAAAGAAAATAAATTTAAATAGAGTAATTAACACCGACTGGGAAGAGATTTCACAGGACAGCAGCTATATTTATGTAGGTGATTTTGGCAACAATTACCAAGGTAATAGAACTGATTTACATATTTTAAGAATCGAAAAAAACTCTTTTTTAGCCAATCAGGCTGTAATAGATACGATTTCATTTTCTTATGCTGATCAAATCGATTTTTCAGCACAAAAGCCCAATACCACTAATTTTGATTGTGAAGCTTTCATTGTTTCTCAAGACAGTATTTATTTGTTTACCAAACAATGGAATTCGTCTAAAACCAGTATTTATGCATTACCTAAAACACCCGGAAATCACATCGCCCAATTAAAACAAACACTCGATACGAAAAGCTTAGTTACTGGCGCCATTTACTTAGAAGACAAAAAACTAATTGCGCTTTGTGGTTATTCTAAAATGGGGAAAACGTTTATCTATCTTTTATCTGATTTTAAAGACTACGATTTTTTATCAGGAAATAAACGAAAAATTAAACTAAAACTTCCTTTTCATCAAATTGAAGGAATCACGACTACAGATGGGAAATTGTTTTATTTAACGAATGAACTCTTTATTAAAAAGCCAATCGCTAATAATCCGCAACAATTGCATTGGTTTGATTTGAGTTCTCATTTAAAACTTTAATAGCAACTTCCGTATTTAAAACTTACTTTTGCAAAAAGTTGTGATTGTAAAACACTCATGACTTATAATTTATAACTCAAACATACAAAGTGAATTACTTATCAGTCGAAAACATATCCAAATCTTTTGGCGAAAGAACCTTATTTGGTAACATCTCTTTCGGAATCAACAAAGACCAAAAAATTGCTTTTATAGCCAAAAATGGTTCGGGAAAAACCACCATTATGAGCATTATCAATGGGCTGGACGAACCTGATACTGGGCAAGTAGTTTTGCGAAAAGGAATCAGAATGGCGTTTTTATCGCAAGACAATAATCTGCAAGATGAATTGACTATTGAAGAAAGTATTTTTGCTTCGGATAATGAAACGCTGAAAGTAATTGAACAGTACGAAAAAGCATTAGAAAATCCGGAAGACGAAGAAGCATATCAAAAAGCTTTTGATAATATGGATCGTCACAATGCATGGGATTTTGAAACTCAATACAAACAAATTCTTTTCAAATTAAAACTGGAAGATTTTAAACTAAAAGTAAAAAATCTTTCGGGAGGACAAAAAAAACGTCTTTCTTTAGCTATAATCTTAATCAACCGTCCTGATTTATTAATCCTTGACGAACCTACGAATCATCTGGATTTAGAAATGATTGAATGGCTAGAAAGCTATTTTGCTAAAGAAAACATTACGCTATTTATGGTTACACACGACCGTTTTTTCTTAGAGCGTGTTTGTAACGAAATTTTAGAATTAGACAACGGGAAATTATACCAATACAAAGGAAATTACTCTTATTATTTAGAGAAAAAAGAGGAACGAATTGCTTCTGAAAATGCCAGTATTGACAAAGCTCAAAATTTATTCGTAAAAGAATTAGAATGGATGCGTCGCCAACCTAAAGCTAGAACTACCAAATCTAAATCGCGTCAGGATGATTTTTACGTTATCAAAGAAAAAGCACAAAGCCGCCGAAAAGAGAATAAAGTAGAACTTGAAATCAACATGGAACGAATGGGAAGCAAGATTATTGAGCTTCATAAACTTTCTAAAAAATTCAAAGACAAAGTTATTCTCGATAATTTCAGTTTTGATTTTCAACGTGGCGAACGCATTGGAATCATTGGTAAAAACGGAACTGGAAAATCGACTTTCTTAAATCTGTTAACCGGAACTATTCCTCCAGATTCAGGAAGAGTGGTTAAAGGCGATACCATAAAAGTGGGTTATTACACACAATCTGGAATCAATCCAAAAGCTGGACAACGTGTTATTGATATTATCAAAGAATACGGAGAGTTTATTCCGCTGGCAAAAGGAAGAATTATTTCGGCTTCCCAATTGTTAGAGCGTTTCCTTTTTGACGCTAAAAAACAATATGATTTTGTAGATAAATTAAGTGGTGGCGAGTTGAAACGTTTGTATTTATGTACGGTTTTGATTCAGAATCCAAACTTTTTGATTCTCGACGAGCCAACAAACGATTTGGATATCGTGACTTTAAACGTTTTAGAAAGTTTTTTACTGGATTATCCTGGCTGTTTATTGGTCGTTTCTCACGATCGTTACTTTATGGATAAAATTGTAGACCATTTATTTGTCTTTAGAGGACAAGGTGAAATCGAAAATTTCCCTGGAAACTATTCTGATTTCAGAGCTTATGAAGACAGTGCTGATGTAGCTCAAAAAGAAGAAAACAAAGCCGAAAAAAAAGAATGGAAACAAAAAAATCCAACTGGAAATTTGAGTTTTAACGAACAAAAAGAATATCAAAAAATAGAACGCGAAATCAAAGATTTAGAAGCTGACAAAGCTAAAATCGAATTATTATTCTCAGAAGGAAAAGTTGCTGATGCTGATATTGAGAAAAAAGCTAAAGAATTAGAAAATATTATCAATAAAATTGAAGCCAAAGAAGAACGCTGGTTTGAGCTTTCGGCAAAAATGGAAGGATAAAAAACTTCATCCTCAAAGTCCCTTTATTTTATACAAATACTGGGGCTTTTTTATAAGAATATAAAAAGCCATTTTTTTACTTTAGAATTAGATATTATCTTTGAAAAAAAATACAGAACTATGGACATCAAACAAATTTTTGAAAATAACAAAAAGTGGATTACTAAACAACTCCAAACTGACGAAACCTATTTTGACAAATTAGGAGCTGGACAAGCGCCTGAAATTCTATACATTGGTTGTTCAGATAGTCGTGTAACCGCCGAAGAAGTAATGGGATTACAACCTGGTGAGGTTTTTGTTCACAGAAACATTGCTAATATGGTTCCTAACACCGATTTGAATTCGATGTCGGTTATTAATTATGCCGTGAGTCACTTAAAAGTTAATCATATTGTAGTTTGCGGTCATTATGGTTGTGGTGGAGTTCTTGCCGCTATGCAACAATCTGATTTAGGAATTTTAAATCCTTGGTTAAGAAACATTAGAGATGTCTATCGAATTCACAGAGAAGAATTAGATGCAATAACTAATGATTCTGAGAGATACAAAAGATTAGTTGAATTGAACGTTCAGGAACAATGTATCAATATCATTAAAACTGCCGAAGTTCAAAAAGCAAACAGTGAAAGAGATTTAAAAGTGTACGGTTGGGTTTTTGATATTCACTCAGGAGAATTGATTGACTTAAAAATCAATTTTGATGAAATTTTAAAAGATATTACTAAAATTTATAAAATAGTCTAACACTATTTTGATGTAGAAATAAACTAAAAAATCCCGTCTCGATAGCTTCGAGACGGGATTTTTTTATTGGGATAAAAAGTTAAATTACTTCTTGTTTCCTTTTTCGAAATCAGCAACAAACTGCGCTAATCCAATATCAGTTAATGGGTGTTTCAATAAACCGTAGATTGAAGAAAGAGGTCCTGTCATAACATCGGCACCAATTTTAGCACAGTTAACTACGTGCATTGTGTGACGTACAGAAGCAGCTAGAATTTGAGTTTCGTAACCGTAGTTATCATAGATATCTCTAATTTCCTGAATAAGGTTCAATCCGTCTGTAGAAACGTCATCTAATCTTCCTAAGAAAGGAGAAACATAAGTAGCACCAGCTTTAGCAGCTAATAAAGCTTGTCCTGCTGAGAATACTAAAGTTACATTAGTTTTAATTCCTTTATCTGAAAAATATTTAGCAGCCTGAACACCTTCTTTAGTCATAGGCAATTTTACTACGATTTGCTCGTGTAATTCAGCTAATTCTTCACCTTCTCTTACCATTCCTTCAAAGTCCAAAGCATTTACCTCAGCACTTACATCACCATCAACAAGATTACAAATATCAACATAGTGTTTCAAGATGTTATCTTTTCCTGTGATTCCTTCTTTAGCCATTAAAGATGGGTTTGTAGTTACACCATCTAATACACCTAAAGATTGTGCTTCTTTGATTTGAGCTAAATTAGCTGTGTCAATAAAAAATTTCATAATTTATATATTTAATTGTTTTTAGATTATTTTTTAAAAGTGTTTTTTAAACACTTGTATTTTGTTAAGCGTTGCAAATTTACAATTATATTACTTAATAGAATTATTTTTATTCAATTCTTTCAATTCATCACGAATTTCTTCTAAAACATTTAATAAGTCTTCTCTATGCGTTTCAGCATTATTAATTTTATTACTTATTGCTTTAAATATTCTCCGAATTACAAACCACAAAAAGGCAATAAATAATAACGGAAAAATTATTTCTTTTAAATCTTCAATATCTCTAAATTCCATAATTTATAGTTTATAATGGTTCATCAGCATTTTTTCATATACTTTATCTGGCAATAAACGTTTTAATACAATGGAGAATTTTTGCATAAAAATACCCACCTTATAATGAATCTTAGGATTTTTTTCCTGAATGATGTTATAAACCGCTATAGCCATTTCATCAGGATTACTTCCACTATCTACGTGCTCATCCATCATTTTCAAAGTATTTCCGTAAGGAACTTCATAAGCCGAATTTTTAATTAGAGGAGCATGAAAACGTCCTGAAGCAATATTAGTTGCAAAATCACCCGGAGCCACATTAGTAATATTGATTCCAAAAGATTTCACTTCCATACGCAAAGCTTCGGTAATTAATTCTAAAGCACCCTTTGAAGCCGAATAAACACTGCGATAAGGCAAACCCATATAACCCGCAATCGATGTCACATTAATAATCAATCCTGATTTTTGCTGGCGCATTTGAGGCAAAACGGCCTTCATCACTTCAATAGGACCAAAAAAATTAGTCTCGAAATTATTCTTAATTTCCGAAGTCGGAATTTCTTCCAAAGGACCAGTAATTCCTACTCCAGCATTATTGATTACAACATCTAATCGACCCGAAATAGCAATAACTTTTGCAACAGCAGCCTGAATGGTAGCTACTTCTCTAACATCTAATGCTACTAATGGAAAAACGGAGTTAAGGACTTTTTCGGGATTTCGGCTTGTTCCATAAACAATAAAACCTTTATGATGTAAATATTCTCCAATAGATTTCCCTATTCCCGAAGAACCTCCGGTTATCAAAACTACTTTGCTCATTTTTAAGTTGTGAGTTATTCGTTATGAGTTATTCGTTATGACCTTAAATCAAAGTTTTGAGTTTTATAAAAAACACTCCACTTTTAACTTATAACCAATAACATCTAACTTCTGAAAAAGTCCAAAAATAAAAAAATCCTCCCGAAGGAAGACTACTTTTGAAAAAATTCTGATTCGCCGCGGCGAACAGATTAAATAAAAAATGGCAAGCGACCTACATCGCACCGCTCAACCACGTACCCTTGCTATGTTCCCATCCTGGGGGAGTCTGCAGGAGCTGGTCGTGTAGGACTTGCCGCTGCAAATATACAATCTTTTTATATTTTTACAAGCCCTTTTGTATGCTTAAAATAACATTGTATATTAGAACTCTTAAAATTCAGAACATGAAAAAACATAACTTACTATCTTTCATTTTATTAGGAAGTCTTCTTTCAAACTGCGGAGATACAAAAAATAGAGAAAACAACTTATTTAATTTTGATTCTTCTAAAATTTCAGCACAATATCAGCCACAACAGAGCCTTGATTTGTCTATTTTAAACCCAAAATCGAAGGCAGTAGACAGCATTGTATACTACATTAATGATGCTAAAGTTAAAACGGTAAAAGGTCTTGAAAAGCTTTCTTTTGATTTGAAAGACCAAAAATTAGGCTACCAAAATATCAAAGCCTTAGTTTATTTTGAAGGGGAAAATGCAGAGACTACAACCCGAATTGAAGTGGTTTCGAATATTCAGCCTAAATTATTAAAATACACTATTTTAAATACCTATCCTCATGATGTCAATGCTTTTACCGAAGGTTTAGAATTCTACAAAGACACCTTATATGAAAGTACGGGACAAAAAGGAAATTCTTATTTTAGAAAATTCGATTACAAAACAGGAAAAGTTTTTAAACAAGTTGACTTAGATCCAAAATATTTTGGCGAAGGAATTACTATTATAAATGGAAAAATATTTCAGTTAAGCTGGCAGGAAAAAACAGGTTTTATTTACGATGCCAAAACATTAAAACTGGAAAAAACTTTTACCTACGACAAAGAAATTGAAGGCTGGGGAATGACTAATGATGGCAAATACATCTACCAATCGGACGGAACGGAGAAAATCTGGAAAATGGATCCTGAAACTCAAAAAATGATCGATTACATTAATGTTTATTCGGGAAGTTCAAAAATAAAAGCAGTTAATGAATTAGAATTAATCGACGGAAAATTCTATGCTAATATTTGGCAAAAAGACGCCATTGCAATCATAGATCCTGCTAATGGTGCGGTTGAAGGAATTATTGATTTATCTAAATTACGCAAAGAACTTAAAAGCCCAACAGCCGAAGTTTTAAACGGAATTGCTTATAATCCTAAAACTAAATCCATTTTTGTTGCCGGAAAAAACTGGGATAAAATGTTTGAAATTAAAGTTTCTGAATAAATTTTCACCTATTGGTTTACAAAAAAAGAGGAGCAATTGCTCCTCTTTTTTTATGCCTTAAATGCTATTTCTAGTTTTAATTATTGTCAGGAGTCAAAATCAAAGCGGTATAAGCCGGTAAATTCGTGATTACTTTAAGCGGCTCTCCATTAAAATCTTCATTTAAAACAACAACAGATTCCACTATCATATCTGTAAATTCTTCATCATACCCTTTCCAGTCGCTATTAAAAACTAAACGATATCCATTTGCATAAGGAACACCAAATGTAAAATTTTCAAAAGCCTGATTCGATAAATTCAATAAAACAACTGTAGAATTTGAAAAATCTTCATTAGCTGATCGTGCATAAGCCAGAATTTTATTGTCGTTATCAAAATGAATTACTTTTGTGTATTGCCCTTTTAAACCATCACTTTCATATTTTTCCTCTGTACGAATGTTAATCAAATCACTAACCATTTGCGTAATTCCTGCGTGTTTCTCATATTGATTCCAATCTAAAGCTTCAGAATCTTTGAAATATTCATCTTCAATAAATTCCTGTCCCTGAAACAGCATTGGTATTCCCGGAGATGTCAAAGTGATTACCAGACCTAGTATTGCTCTCTTTTTTCCAAAGAAACTATCGGCGTGTCCAGGCTGAATCTCTTCAGGTACTCGCGCCTTGCCATTTGCAACTTCATCATGCGATTCAGTATAAATAATTCTTTCGAAAACATCATTGTTATATTTAAACAAAATAGCATCAACAAGTGCTTGCATATCGCGATATTCATCTCCTTGTTCAATTAAAAATTTCCTTACCGGATGCACAAAATTCATATCCCATTGTGAACCATAGCCAATTCCTCCATGTTCTATACTAAGAGTAACTAAATCGTGACCTTTCAAGTCTTCAGCAATGGTCAGTTTTTCTGGATATTTCATTTTGATTTCTGCATTTATATCTCTCATCAAAATATTTCCTTCGGGTATTTCGCTGTCATATCCTGTACCTCCTCCTTCGTAACGAATGTAAGAAGTAGCATCCATACGTAAACCATCACAATGATAATCTTCAATCCACATCATTACATTATCTCTTATATATCTTCTTACTTCTTCTCGTCCGTAATCAGGTCTGGAATCTCCCCAAGGTGTAGAGGAGCGATGATCATTATAGAAATAAATTCCTCCTTTACCATTCTCTGACCAGCCATCAAATTGCCATAAATCCATATCCGATGGTCCAAAATGATTGTAAACAACATCCAGAATTACAGCAATATCTTCTTTATGAAAAGCATTTACCATTCGGGCAAAAGCTTCGGCACCTCCATAATCTCGCTCTATTGCAAAAGGATAAGAAGGATTGTATCCCCAGGAAATACCACCTGCAAATTCTGCAATGGGCAATAGCTCAACACAATTGACACCTAGTTTCTTTAAATAGGGAATCTTTTCAATAATAGAGTCAAATGTTGCAACAGTATCTAATTCTTTTCTGTAAAATGTACCTACATGCAATTCGTATATTACCAAATTATTCCATGATTTCATTTTAAAATCCTGGTCTTCCCATTCAAAATCTAAGCGTGTAATGACACTATTACCATTACTATTTGTCATTTCTCTGGCATAGGGATCATTTTTTTCTAAAATCAAATCACCATTATGGATAATGTATTTGTATTCATCACCCTTTTTTGCTTCTAAAACACTCTCAGACCAATATCCGTTTTCTTCCTGAGTAAGTTCGTTTTTAGTATGATCCCAATTATTGAACGTACCGGTTACGAAAACCTTATCTGCATTAGGTGCCCAAACTCTAAAGGTTGTTCCTTGATCCGAAGCAATGGCTCCCATTCCTTCGATTTTTTCTATAACATTTTCCATAGTATTAAGTTTCTAGTAATAACAGAAGTATCTATCTGGACTTTTATTAACTAAGTAATTCCTGATATTTTTTCCAAGGGTCATCTTTTTTGTTTGCTGGAGTTGGTTTCGGATAAGTTTTTCCAATTTTTGCGTATTGTGTATTCATCTTTACTATAATTTTATGTTTTTTAATTTTATGCAAAGGTGAATAATATGTCATTTTAATAGTTTATAGAATTCATTTCAGCATTTATATAATTATCATTTATCAGATAAAAGAAAATTAAGCTTCTGAATAATTTCAGTATAACGCATAAAAAAAGAGGAGCTAATTGCTCCTCTTTTATACTATTTAATCAATAAGATTATTTTAAGGTAAAACTTGATTTAGAAACCACTTCTCCTTTATCAAAAATATTGATAAAATAAGTTCCTTTTTCAAAGTCTTTTCCAGGTAAATTTTCAGAAACCTGAACTGTTTTGTTCTCATATTTCACAGTACTTGTAAAACTATAAGTTAAAGTACTACCTTCAAAACTAATGATTTTCTTTTCGCCTAATACATTGTTTTTACTATCAATTACTTGTACATAATAAGTTTTATCGCCTGATTGTGCAATTTCGTTACCGGCAATAGTAAAGCTAATTTTAAGCATATTAGTTCTACGGGCTTTATCTGTTGCAATTTCTTTTCCTGAACTTCTAACTTTGTAAGCTGAACTCTGAATGTTTAAAACTGTCAGTTTTGCTCCTTTTTCAACTACTTTAGCTAACTCGTCATTTTGTCCTACTAAAGTCTGGTTGTATTTTTTAGACTCATCCAAAACTACTGCTGTACTATCACGCTGTGTTTTTAAAACGCTATTTTGATTTTTCAATCCTTCGTTTTCAGCCATTAAAGCCTTCATTTTGTTTTGTAAAAGATTCATTTTAGTTTTAAAAGCAGAAAGATCACCTTTGGATTTTTTTACTTCTTCCATTAAACCTACTACTTTATCTCTTTCCTGAATCAATTCGTCAGACATTGAAGTATTTTCAGCAATTGCAGCATCATAAGTTGCTTTTAATTCTTCTAAGTCTTTTAATACTGAATCTTTTTCAGATACCTCTTTAGTTAATACTGTTTGTACTTTTTCTGTATCAGAAGATAATTTGAAAATATATACTAAACTTCCCACCAATAAGACTGCCAATACAGCAACAACTGCCTTCAGGCTTGAACCATTTTGTTTGTTTTCCATTTTTTTAACGATTTTTCAATTTTAATAATATCAAATTTAACAATATAATTTTTAAGATATAACGTAAGTAGAGAAATTATATTATTTTTGGGGAAAAATTTTCTTTTATGGAAAAGTTTCTGCCATTTACAATTAATGATCTAGCAAAGGTTACTAACCATAGAAGCGGAGAAATTAAGTTTGGAGAAAAAATGCTTACGGTTCCTGTAGGAACAAATCCCATCTCTTTTATAAAAAACACTGATGTCAAGTACATTTTATTAGGAATTCCTGAAGATATTGGTGTACGGGCAAACTTTGGACGTCCCGGTGCTGCTTCGGCATGGAATGAAGCTATAAAAAGCATTGCCAATATTCAGCATAATCGTTTCTGTAAAGGCAACCAAATTCTTGTTTTGGGACAAATTAATGTCTCGGAAGAAATGAAAGAAGTCGAAAACTTAGATTTCAACAACATTGACGACCGCGTGAAACTAAGTCAGTTAGTTCAAAAAATTGACAAAGACGTTTCGCATATTATTTTCAGCATCGTTAAATTAGGCAAAATCCCTATTATCATTGGCGGCGGACATAACAATGCTTACGGAAATATTAAAGGTACAGCTCTTGCCAAAGGAAAACCTATTAATGCTATTAATTTCGACGCTCATTCTGATTTTAGAATCCTCGAAGGAAGACATAGTGGAAATGGTTTTTCGTATGCTTATGAAGAAGGTTTTCTTAAAAAATATTTTGTCTTCGGTTTACACGAAAATTATACTTCTAAAAGTGTATTAGATATTATCAAAAAAATCGAAGATCGTGTTCGCTACAATACTTACGACAGTATCAATATTCGAAAAGAAAAAGACTTTTCACAAGAAATGACTCATGCGCTTGAATTCATTAAATCAGATACTTTTGGGATTGAAATTGATCTTGATGCTATTCCTAATATTGCCAGCAGCGCTATGACTTTGAGCGGTTTTTCGGTAGAAGAATTACGTCAGTTTGTTTCATTCTTTGCTAAACATAAAAACGCTGGTTATTTACACATTTGCGAAGGCGCACCTGATTTAGACATTGACAAAAACAACCATTTGATTGGAAAATTAATTGGCTATCTTGTTACTGATTTTATTAAATCAAATTCGAATAAAAACAGTCTTTAAAAAAGATACTATTCGAGTAATAAACAAGCATCAGGAATAATAACACTATCTTTGCACAGCTTATCACTGTAATTATTACAGGATAATTAATACCCAACTTATGTTATTCGAAGATTTATCACTTTCAAAAAGTATCCAAAAAGCCATCTATGAAGAAGGCTATACAAGTCCTACCCCTATTCAGGAACAAGCCATTCCGCTTATTTTAGCCGGAAATGATTTAATAGGCTGCGCACAAACCGGAACCGGAAAAACAGCTGCTTTTGCTATTCCAATTATTCATCAGTTGCATCGAATTGTAGGTTCATCTAAAAAGCCAAAACAAATTCGTGCTTTAGTAGTTACACCTACCAGAGAATTAGCGGTACAAATAGGGCAAAGTTTTGAAACTTATGCTAAATATACTAATCTTACTCAATTGACTATTTTTGGAGGAGTTTCTCAAAATCCACAAGTCGATACACTTAAAAGCGGAGTAGATATTTTGATTGCTACGCCAGGAAGATTATTAGATTTACACAAACAGGGTTTTGTGAATTTTGATCATTTACACACTTTAGTTCTTGATGAAGCTGATCAGATGCTCGATATGGGATTTGTAAATGATGTCAAGAAAATTGTAAAATTGACTCCTAAAAACAGACAAACTTTATTCTTCTCGGCCACAATGCCAATAGCGATTAGAGAACTTGCCGAAATGTTTTTGACTGATCCTGAAACAGTAACCGTTTCACCTGTTTCATCAACTGCCGAAAATGTAGAACAACGTATTTATTTTGTCGAAAAAGGCGAAAAAAGAAATCTTTTATACAGCTTACTTCAAAATGAAAATTTGAGTAATGTATTGGTTTTTTCGAGAACAAAACACGGTGCCGATAATGTGGTGAAAGCGTTACGCAAAAAAAATATTGCTGCCGAAGCTATTCACGGAGACAAATCGCAAAATGCAAGACAACGTGTTCTGGATGCTTTTAAAAACAAGGAAGTTGGTGTTCTTGTAGCTACTGATATTGCCGCTCGCGGAATTGATATTGACCAGTTACCTTATGTTATCAACTTTGATTTACCTAATATTCCCGAAACTTACGTACATCGAATAGGTAGAACGGGACGTGCAGGAAATGGCGGAATTGCGATTTCTTTTTGCAGTAAAGACGAACATGGTTACTGGAAAGACATTCAGAGACTAATTAAAGTTGATGTAAAAACAATTTCAGATCATCCTTATCCATGGCATGCTGGAAGTCCGGATGCAAAACAGGAAAAACCTAAAAATTCAAACAGAAGTGGAGGTGCTCACAAATCGAGAAAATCCAGCGCTTCTAAACAAAATAAAAAACGCTGGTATTAAAAAATCAGCTTTTTAAAAATTTAATCAATCGTAAAAGAGTTTATACTTTTTTACGATTTTTTATTTTAGATGAGATTCTTTTACAATGACTTCGTTAATAATTTTATATAACTGTTTAGAATCAAAAGGCTTACTAATAATATCATTAAAACCAGCAGAAATAGCTTCTTCGGTAATTTCTTCTTTATCAAATGCTGTCAATGCAATAGTCGGTGTTTTTATTCCTCTTTCACGAATTACTTTTGTGGTTTCAAAGCCGTTCATTACCGGCATATTAATATCCATCAATATAGTATCAAATTTTTCTACCTCTAATAATGCTAAAGCTTCCTGACCTGATAAGGCAACACTACATTTATAGTTAAATTTTTCAATAGTTTTTTGGGTAATCAAAAGATTAATTTTATTATCATCAACTACCAAAACATTAAAAATCTGACTCGAAGATAAATCTACATTGATATTGTTAATTATCGAATTAGTTTTTGCCATATCGCTTTCAAAAGCAATAGTAAAATTGAACGTAGTTCCTTTTCCTAGTTCACTTTTTAAATAAATGGTACTATTAAACAAATGTAAAAGCTGTTTTACAATAGACAACCCAAGTCCTGTACCCTGATAATCAATTTCTTTTCGACTTACCTGAACAAATTTATCGAATATTTTTTCCTGATTTTCTTCGGCAATTCCTGCTCCGTTATCTTCAATAGTAAATTCGATAAAATAAAGTTTCTCTTTTACATCAACTAAGTTCACCCGAATCTTTATTTCACCATTATGAGTAAATTTTAATGCATTACTCACCAAATTTATAATGATTTGAGAAAGGCGAAGTTTGTCTCCAATTAAATATTCCGGAATTGCAGTGTCTACCTTAACATCAATAGTATTATTATGTTTTTGAGCTAAATAAGCCATTGTATTCTTAATGAATTCAATTTCGTCAGCAATATTAAAAGTCATTTTTTCTAAAACGACTCTATTTTCTTCAATCTTATTTATTTGTAAAACATCGTTTACCAATGACAATAAATATTTTGCCGAAAATTTAAGCGACTTTAAATGAGGACTGTCTGATAATTCTTTGTGCTCATCAACCAACATATTTGTTATTCCGATAACTCCATATAATGGCGTTCGTAATTCGTGTGTAATTGTCGATACAAACTGAGATTTAAGTTTCGAAGCTACTTCGGCTTTTTCTCTTGCCAAAACTAATTCATGATTAGTACGAACTAACTCTAAATTTTTTACTTTTTTTAAATTAAAATTTCGATACAAAGAATAAATCAACAATAACAATATCAACAAACTAATAATTAACAAAATAGAAATTGTTTTAGTTTTTTCTAAAACCTGTGATTGAAAATTATTCTTTAATTCTATTTCATCTATTTTTCTTTTATATTCATCAATTTCTAAAGTTATTCCGGCAACATTTGCTTTATTCAACCTTACTTTAGTATCAATTTCATCTAGAGTTTTATGAAATAATGCCTTATTTTCGTAAGCTTCTTTATAATTGCCCGTATGGTATAAAAACTTTGTGTATTCGTCTAAAGCATACGAATAATCTAATTTATTATTTCCATTCTTTGCCAGATTTATTGATTTTATAAAATAAGATTCTGCTTTTTTAAAATCTTTTGTTGCACTATAATACATGCCATTGAGCATGTTTATAATTACCAAATACGATTCATTATCAAATCCTTTATACTTTTTATTGATAAAATCTAAGTAAACTTTCCCTTTCACAAAATCATTGGCATCGAAATAGGCCCAGGTCAAATTTAATTTAGTCATGTAAATTTGCGCAAAATCGCCTTCTCTTTCACTATATTTTAAGGATTTTTGATAGTAAAACAATCCTTTACTGAACTGCTTTTCTTCAAAACAATATACGTTTCCTAAATTATTATAGAGCTTGTATTTTATAGTATCATTATTCGCTTTATTAGCATAAACTAATCCTTTTTCATAATAAAGTATTGCTTTTTTAAACTCATAAAGTTCCTCATAATTTCCAGCAATGACATTATAAGACTTTGCAACTAAAAGGTCATTTCTACTTTCAAAAGCCTGATGTAAAGCAATTCGGGCTTTGGATAAAGACAATTCATATTTATACTCATCCAAGTATTGAGATGCCTGCTTTATTGACGAAAGTATTTCTTTTGAAGAAACTTCAGTTTTTTCAATTCTGGGTTGGCTAAAAAGAGATAAGGTAAAGAAGAAGAGAAAAATTCGAAAAGGAAACATAAGCAGCATAATGTTATCAAAGATAGCACAATCAATCGATTATATATTAATTCTAAATTACAATAAAAAATCTATTTTCTATTAACCAATTCAGCTAATCTTTTATTCCTGTATTGCTGTAAGTTCATTATTTTCTTCCCATTTTCCTATTACTGAAGCCGCTAAGGCATTTCCTAAAACATTAGTCGCGCTTCTAAACATATCACAAAAATGATCTATTGGTAATATTAAAGCAATACCTTCAACAGGGATATCAAACATTCCACATGTTGCTGCTACGACTACTAAACTTGCTCTTGGCACTCCTGCAATTCCTTTACTGGTAAGCATTAAAACTAAAAGCATTGACATTTGGGTTCCTAAATCTAAATCAATTCCATACGCCTGAGCAATAAAAATACTCGCAAAGGTCATATACATCATACTTCCGTCTAAATTAAATGAATAACCTAATGGCAGCATAAAGGAAACTATTCTGTCTTTTACGCCAAAACGCTCTAACTCTTCGGTAAGTTTAGGAAAAACGGCTTCACTGCTTGTCGTTCCAAAAGCGATTATTAATGGTCCAAAAATTCTTTGAAGTAAAATAGTCATTCTGTTTTTAAGAAAAATGTAACCAATTAATACGAGTACTATCCAAATAGAAGAAATTCCGATTAAGAAAGAACCAAAAAACTTAAAATAAGTCATTGCTAATTCCTGAAAATCTCTAACAGCAAATACAGCCGCAATAGCACCAAAAACACCAATAGGAGCAAAATTCATCACATAATTTACCATTTTAAGTACAATATGAGACGTTTTATCTAATACACTGACAACTGGTTTTACATAATCTCCTAAAGATGCCGCTGCTAAACCAAAGAAGATAGAGAAAATAACTATTTGCAAAATTTCATTAGTTGCCATAGCTTCAAAAATACTTTTAGGCACAATGTGTTCTATAAAATTTTCGAAAGATATATTTTTCGTTTTTGCAGTTACTTCGGAAACAGCAGCTATATCAACATTGGATAAATTCAATCCTACTCCGGGCTGAAGTAGGTTTACAAAAAACATTCCCAATAATAATGATAAAAATGAGGCTGTAAAAAACCATGCTAAAGATTTGATTCCAATTCTCCCAACGGCTTTAACATCTCCCAATTTGGCAATTCCCACAACTAATGTTGTAAAAACCAAAGGAGAAATAATCATCTGGACTAAGCGGATAAAAACAGTTGCTAAAATTTTTATTTTAACACTAAAGGATTGCGCCGTTGCTGTATCAATTGAATTATGAATAATAACTCCTAAAACAGCACCAAGAAACATTGCAATTAGAATTTGAAAAGTCAGATTCTTTAAAAGTGATGGCTTTCCATTTATATTTTGTGTCATTTTATCCTGCTTTAAAGTTAAAATCCGGATAAAAAGTACAAAAAAAAGGTGAGTATAATAAAAATTATTAGCTCACCTTTTTATAATTATTGTTTTATTAAAAAACGATATGTTAATTTAGAAAATCTCGTTTATTAGTATGTTTTATTGATTAAATAAAAATCAGCCAAAACAATTGCTGCCATCGCCTCGACAATAGGAACTGCACGAGGAACTACACAAGGATCATGACGACCTTTACCAGTCATTTCGGTAATCTCTCCTTTATTATTCAACGAATCTTGTTTTTGCATAATCGTAGCCACAGGTTTAAAAGCCACACGGAAATAAATATCCATTCCGTTGCTTATTCCGCCTTGAATTCCTCCTGAAAGATTGGTTTTTGTAGTACCATCTGCATTGTATAAATCATTGTGCGTACTACCTTTCATTTTTGAACCTTCAAATCCGCTTCCATATTCGAAACCTTTTACAGCATTGATAGAAAGCATTGCTTTTCCTAATTCGGCATGTAATTTATCAAAAACCGGTTCTCCTAATCCAATAGGTACATTTTGAATTACACAAGTAACCACACCTCCTACAGTATCACCTTCTTTACGAATTTGCTTGATATACTCTTCCATTGTCGCCGCCATTTCTTCATCCGGACAACGCACGGGATTGCTTTCGATTTTAGAAAAATCTAAATCCTGATAATCTTTTTCTAAAGAAAGTGGCCCTACAGCCGAAACATAAGCATGAATCTTAATATCTGACAACATTTGCTTAGCAATTGCTCCCGCTACTACTCTACTTGCTGTTTCACGAGCTGAACTTCTTCCTCCTCCGCGATAATCTCTAAAACCGTATTTTTGATCATATACATAATCAGCATGACTGGGTCTGTAATTATCTTTTATATGCGAATAATCGTCTGATTTTTGATTGGTATTTGGAATGATAAAACCAATAGGAGTTCCAGTTGTTTTTCCTTCAAAAATTCCAGATAAAAATTGTACATCATCCGGTTCTTTTCTTTGTGTAACTATAGCTGATTGTCCTGGTTTTCTTCTTGACATTTCTAGTTGAATAGCATCAAAATCTAATGCAATTCCTGATGGGCAACCATCAATGATTCCTCCTAAAGCTTCACCATGTGATTCTCCAAAAGTCGTTATTCTAAATAGTGTTCCGTAGCTATTTCCTGCCATTATAATTAATTTTGAACAAAAGTACCATTTTAGTTTTAGCTTTAAAAATTAATGATTTAAAGATTTCAATCTTAAGCTAAAAATTGCGTTTTAGTTTACTAATAACAGCTTATTTATTAACCTTAACTTTAAGATAATTTTACACTTACAACGTTAATTTGCAAAACAACAAATTAGTAAATCAATTGAAAAAAAGAAAAGTTGAAGTAGTTGTAATCTCTGATGTTCACCTTGGAACCTATGGAAGTCATGCCAAAGAATTATACAACTATTTATTGTCTATAAAGCCTGAAATCCTGGTCTTAAATGGCGATATTATTGACATCTGGCAATTTAGAAAATCGTATTTCCCTAAATCACATTTAAAAGTTATCCAAAAAATAATAAGCTTTGCTTCTAAAGGAACCAAGGTTTATTACATTACCGGAAACCATGACGAAATGCTTCGAAAATTTACCGAAATGAATATGGGAAATTTAGTTCTTGCCGATAAAGTAGTTTTAGAATTAGACGAAAAAAAAGCATGGATTTTTCATGGTGATGTTTTTGATGCTTCGGTCAATCATGCTAAATGGATTGCAAAACTAGGCGGTTTAGGTTATGATTATTTAATTCTAATTAACCGTTTTATCAACTGGTGCCTGAACAAAATGGGAAAAGAACCTTATTCTTTTTCGAAAAAAATAAAGGCAAGCGTAAAGAAAGCGGTCAAACATATTTCTGATTTTGAAGAAACCGCAACCGAATTAGCTATCGAAAACAAATATGATTATGTAATATGCGGACATATTCATGAACCAAAAATTCTTAAAAAAGCTAATAAATCGGGTTCTACACTTTATCTTAATTCAGGAGACTGGGTAGAAAATCTTACCGCCTTAGAATACAATAGAAAAAAATGGAAATTGTATAAATATCATGAATCTAAATATAGTACATCAAATATTATTGAAAAAGAAGAACTCACTGGAGAACAACTAATTGCATCAATTATTCTTTCTAAATAAATCACAAGCCCTAATAATCCTAATAAAAAAAGTGGAAATTATATAAAAATATATAATTTTGGAGTAAAGATTACGTTTGCTAATAATTGTAAATTTGCAAGTAACAAAACTATTTTTATGAAAAAAATCATTTTATCAGCTTTTATGCTAATGGGATTAGCGTTCAGCTCACAAGCACAAGAAATTTCAAAAAACGCTCTAGGTTTGCGTTTAGGAGACAATGACGGTTTTGGTGGAGAGATCTCTTACCAAAGAGGATTGTCTGACAACAACCGTTTAGAGTTAGACTTAGGATGGAGAAACAGTAAAAATGTTGATGCGTTCAAATTAACTGGTCTTTACCAATGGGTTTGGAACATCGATGGTGGATTCAACTGGTACGCTGGTGTTGGTGGAGGTGTTGGAAACTGGAGTGTTGATGCGCCTGGAGTAGATGAGAGTAAAACATTTGCTTTTGTTGCTGGAGATCTTGGTATTGAGTACGGTTTTGACGAAGTGCCTCTTTTACTTTCTCTAGACATTAGACCAGAATTGTATTTTTCTGATAACTACTATGGAGATAACTTTGGACCAGATATCGCTTTAGGTATTAAATTCAAGTTCTAATCTAAGAAAAAATGACACAAAAAATGCCACTTTTTTAAAGTGGCATTTTTTTATTTTACGATAATTTCTTTTTTCGAATTAACCTTTACAACCGTATAAGGATATGTAATCATTTGCATCAACATGGCATTGGGATCAGGTAGTAATTCTTTTACTTTAACAATAATTTGCTTATCCGTTTCTTCAACATTATCAACCGTTATGGCGTAGCCGCTTGTGGGCTTTTGTCCCATATTGAGAATCACAAAATTTGATTGTTTCACATCAGCTTCTGAAATTTTTCCTTTTAAATTCTCATCATTAAGTAACATTTTAATTTCGTTAGGTTCCGATAGAATTTCGTAGAAATTAATATTTCCTCCTCCGTCATTTTTTTGCAATAAAACTTCGTACAGATTTTTATGGGTTGGGACTTTTTCTGCCGTTTTACAAGAAAACAACATTAAAACTATAGCTATAGAAAGAATACTTTTTTTCATGTGCTTAAAATTAATTAGAATCTGAATGTTGTTTTTTTTGATATTTTTTAATTGCCTTATCATAAATATCAATATACAAAGGCAAAATGTGTTTGATGTCAAATTTTTTAGCGACAGTTAAGGCGTCTTCTTTAAATTTTGCCAAAACGGTATCATCTTTTAAAATCTTCAGCGCATTTTGAGACATTTCATCAATATTTCCTACATCACTTAAATAACCAGAGACGCCATCAAAATTAACCTCAGGCAAACCTCCTGAATTACTGGAAATAACCGGAACTCCCCAGGCCATTGCTTCAAGAGCGGCCAATCCAAAACTTTCTGTCTCTGAAGGCAACAAAAACAAATCTGAATTACTTAAAAGCTTATCAATTTCATTACTATTACCAAAAAAGATTACTTTATCAACTATTCCTAGTTCCTGACATAAAAATTCGGCTTTTTCCTTTTCAGGTCCATCACCTACCATCAATAATTTGGCTGGAATTTCTTTTTGAATTTTATAAAATATCTTAACGATATCCGGAATTCGTTTTACTTTTCGAAAATTAGAAATATGGGTAATAATTCGCTCTTCGGTTTTAGCAATAAGCGAACGTTTACATGGAATATTCAAATCAGGGTTATTTTTATCTAATTCGATAAAATTAGGAATAACATGAATATCACGTTTAATATTAAATAATTTATAAGTATCGTCTTTTAAACTTTGAGATACCGAAGTCACCACATCTGATTTATTGATACTAAAACTTACTGCCGGTTTATAATGCGGATGATTACCTACCAAAGTAATATCTGTTCCGTGAAGGGTTGTAATCATTGGGATTTCGATTCCTTCATTTTTAAGCATTTGCTTCGCCATATAACCTGCATAAGCATGAGGAATGGCATAATGTACATGCAATACATCAATTTTATACAACTTAACCATATCGACCAGCTTACTCGATAAAGCCAATTCATAAGGTTGGTAATGAAACAAAGGATATTCGGGAACGTTTACTTCGTGATAATGAACATTAGGACTTAGCAACGCCAAACGTACCGGCTGACTATAAGTTATAAAGTGAACTTCATGTCCTAAACGAGCTAATTCTAAACCTAATTCGGTAGCGACAACACCACTTCCTCCAAAGGTTGGATAACAAACTATTGCTATTTTCATGTATAAATTTTAGTATTACGAAAGTACTCAAAAAGCAACAAAAAAGAGTTAAATTAAGTTAAAACTCCTATACAGCACTGCAAAAATATAGGTACAAAAAAAGGAGAAAAAAATCTCCTTTTATACTTTTATTAAAAAAATCGGCTATGCCAGCTATCTGCTGCAGGCACTTCCCATGATTCATTATATTCCTGAATGGTATTAATCAGGTTATTAAAAACAATCGTATTTTCGGTCACTGCTTTATCTTTTACCATTTTCTTGAAATCAATTAATGGTTTATGAGCAATGTGTTCTCCTAATTTAAAAGTTACATTCATTTTATCTAATAAATCAACGCCATATTTTTGCTCTAAACTTTGAATAAAAGCTACTGAAGCATCAATTGAACAACCTGTTGCTGATTGTACTTCCTGATTTACTGCAAGAATGATAAAACGATTGTACTTTAACTGGTAAGAAGCTTCCAGACTTGTTCCGTGAGCTGCCCAACCGTTTAAAAATGTTTCTAAATCGGCTTCTATTTCAGAAAATTCGGCATCCGAAAATTTTCTGTTTGACTGGTAAATCCAAATTCTGGATTCTTCTGGTAAATTTTCAAATGGTACGTACATATCAATTTTAGATTTTTGATTGTTGATTTTAAATTGCAGATTTATTTTTAATCTTAGTAACTTAGCATCCTAAGCTTACAAATCCTGCGCATTCGCGATTAATTCAGCGATATCCATCACCTTTACATCGGCTTCTTTTTCTTTACTCTTAATTCCGTCAGTCATCATCGTATTACAAAACGGACAAGCGGTAGCGATAATTTCAGAATGACTTTCCAGAGCATCTTCGGTTCTTTCGACGTTTACTTCTTTGTTCCCTTTTTCGGCATCCTTAAACATTTGCGCTCCACCAGCTCCACAACACAATCCATTTGCTTTAGAGCGTTTCATTTCGACCAATTCAACATCTAATTTTTCAATTAAATCACGTGGTGCTTCGTAAATTTTATTCGCTCTTCCTAAATAACAAGGATCATGGAACGTAATTTTTTTTCCTTTAAATTGCCCGCCTTCAATACTTAATCTTCCGTCGTTCAATAAGGATTTTAAAAATTCTGTATGGTGTACTACATCATATTTTCCGCCAAGTTCAGGATATTCATTTTTTAAAGTATTAAAACAATGCGGACAAGCAGTCACAATTTTTTTAGCTTCATAAGCATTCAGCACTTCGATATTCATCATGGCCTGCATTTGAAACAAAAATTCGTTTCCCGCTCTTTTTGCAGGATCTCCGGTACAACTTTCTTCGGTACCTAAAACTGCAAACGGAACATTGGCACTATTTAATATACGCACAAATGCTTTGGTAATTTTTTTGGCTCTATCGTCAAAACTTCCTGCGCAACCTACCCAAAACAAAACTTCAGGTTGTTTTCCTTGAGCCAGCATTTCTGCCATTGTGGGTACTATCAAATTTTCTGACATTTCTTTTTGTTTAATCGTTGATTTGTTATTTGTTTAAACGGTTAAACATTTTACCGAATAAACAATTCAACTATATTTCGTTTTTCCAGTTCAATCGATCTTGTTGATTGTATGGCCAAGGTGCTCCGTTATTTTCAACATTAGTCATCATGGCATTTAAAGTTGTTGGTGCTGCACTTTGCTCCATTACTAAGAAACGACGCATATCCATAATAATTGATAACGGACTAATGCTTACCGGACATTCCTCTACACAAGCGTTACAAGAAGTACAAGCCCAAAGTTCTTCGGGAGTAATGTAATCATTCAGTAATGTTTTATTATCAGCAACAAAAACACCTTTGTTAGCATCAATATTTCTTCCTACTTCTTCCATCCTATCGCGCGTATCCATCATAATTTTTCGGGGAGATAATTTCTTACCCGTAATATTAGCCGGACATGCCGAAGTACATCTTCCGCACTCGGTACAAGTATAAGCATTAAGTAATTGTACCCAGTTTAAATCTTGTATATCACTAGCTCCAAATTTAGCCGGAACTTCTCCTTCAGCTGCTGCCGGAGCTGTAAATGGATCAGCATTGGGATCCATCATCATTTTCACTTCTTTAGTAACTGCTTCTAAATTATCAAATTCTCCTAATGGTTTTAAATTCGCAAAATAAGTATTTGGAAAAGCTAAAAGAATGTGCAAATGTTTTGAAAAATACAAATAATTCATGAATATCAAAATCCCAACGATATGTAACCACCAAAACAATTCGTAAATCACAGCTACTGCATCGTTATTTATTCCGTTAAATAAAGGCGCTAAAAACTGACTTACCGGAAATGAACCTGCCTGAATGAAATGAGGATATCCTCCTGGTACGTACTGCAAATGAAAATCGGCAGCATTCATGAACAAAAACAGAACCATCAATATGGTTTCAAAATACAAGATAAAATTAGCATCCTTTTTAGGATATCCATTTAAATCCGGATTTATAAAACGCTTTAGTTTGATTACATTTCGTCTAATCCAAAATACAGTTACAGCAATGATAACTAAAATGGCTAAAATTTCGAAAGAAGCGATTAGCACATTGTAGACAGCGCCTAAAAACGGAGCAAAAACTCTGTGCGTACCGAATAATCCATCGATAATTATCTCCAGTAATTCGATATTGATAATCACAAAACCAACATAGACAATGATATGCAAAATCCCGGCAACAGGTCTTTTAACCATTTTTGACTGCCCTAAAGCAATCATTGCCATATTTCTCCATCGTTCTTTTGAATTGTCTTTTCGATCTACATCAATTCCTAAATTAATATTTCTGTAGATTTTTTTGATATTCGAAATAAAGTATCCAAAACCAACAATTAAGATGATTGCAAATAATATATTATCTAAATAACTCATAGTATGTTATTATTTACTATTTGAAACGGTATCAGTAGGTGCTTTGTAAGGCTTATTTTTCTTTCCAAAAAGTGAAACATTAATATATCTTGTAGGATACAATCGAACATCCTGAAGTAATAATTCTAATTCTTTAGAAGTTTTAGACAGATTGTTATAAAAAGCATCATCATTTAATAATTTACCCATACTTCCTTTTCCAGCTTCTAACCCAGCCATGATTTCTTTTACTTTAGCTAAACTAGCATTCAGTGTTTCCACTGTTTTTCCTAAATCAGCTTTGTCTAAAGATTCTGAAATATTCGCAAAATTGCCTGACATTTTATTAAAATTAGTAACAGCTCCGTTGATTTTAGTTTTGTTATCTGCTAATAATGAATTCATCCCAGCCGAAGCCTGATGAAATTGTTCCATTGTTTTACTTAACTCAGCAATACTTTTCTTTAAATCTTCCTGTGTTTTTTTGTCCAGCACATTATTGATTCCAGAAATCAGATTATCAGCATTAACTAATACTTTTTCTATTTTATCCTGAAGAGGAACTAACTTCTTGCTTAAAGATTCTGTCATTCCTAATCGGACATTGCCCTGTAAACGATCTCCTTTTTCTACAACTGTTTTATCTGAAAAATTAGGCTCGATAGCAATTTGCTTTCCGCCAATAAATCCTGGTTCATAAATAGTTGCAAGACTTGATTTAGAAATTGGAAAATCAGTTTTTATCTGTAATTCAACTAATAATTTACCGTCATTAGGATTAATGGTAATATTTTCAATTTTACCAATAACTAAACCATTTAAAGTTACCGGAGCTGATATTGCTAAGCCTTCAACGCTGTCATACTGAACATACAATGTTGTATAACTGCTAAAAAGATCTCTTCCTTTTAAAAAACTATAACCCCAAATAAATAATAATATCGATGCAATTACCAGAATTGCAGTCTTAATTTCTCTTGTTAGTTTCAAAATATAAGTATTTAGTGCAAATTTAATATAAATATTAGAACTTGGCGTTATTTAATTGCATCCTGGATATCGATTTTAACTCCATTTTTGTAAGCCACTAAAAATGCAGATTCAAATCCTTTTGCTTTTGCTTCATCCAAAAGCTTTCTAGAAACCTCATAATCATTGGTTTCTCCATAAAAATATTTATAATTTCTTCCTATTGGTTCCATTGACACATCTCTTAGACCTTTGAAATTTTTAGGAGCCAATTGTAAATTTTTACTAGAAACTGCCAATTGAACTTTAAAAACAACATCTGATTTTGCCTGAACAGGAACTTCTTTTTTAGGAACTACCGGATCTGGAGTTTTTGTTACAACTGAAGCCGGAGTTGTTACTGGCGCTTCTTCTGCCATTCTTTCAGATGGTTTCACTGCCGGTTCTGATTCTTCTCCTCCAAAATATTCATTTTTATAACTAATAATTGCATTAGCAATTGCTCTGGCTATATCATTCTGACCTTCTTCAGAATCTAAAATATTACCTTCCTCATAATTAGATATAAATCCGGTTTCAATTAAAACTCTTGGCATATAAGCCTTATGCAATACCATGAAAGGCGCTTGTTTTACACCGCCAGCTCTGATTTTTTTACCTAAAGCTGCAAAACCGTTTTGTATTTTACTAGCCAAAGAAATACTGTTATCCAAATATTCTTCCTGCATCAACGTAAAACCAATCATAGTTTCCGGAGAATTGGGATCAAAACCTTCGTATTTTGCTTTATAATCTTTTTCTAAAGTAATTACCGAGTTCTCTTTCTTTGCTGCTTCTAAGTTGGAAGCAATTTTACTCATACCCATTACGTAAGTTTCAGTTCCATCGGCTGCTGTGTTTCTATTGGCATTACAGTGAATCGAAACAAAAATATTAGCATTGGCTCTGTTCGCAATATTAGCTCTTTCGACCAAATCAATAAAAACATCGGTTTTTCGGGTGTAGATAACAGCAATTTTACGATTTTGCTCTAGCAACTTCCCTACTTTAAGCACGATGGCTAAGTTGATATTTTTTTCGACATGACCATTATAAGAAGCACCAAAATCATGCGCTCCATGACCTGCATCCAGAGTAACCTTAAAGACATCAGATTGTGCAAAAGCTGAATTACATAGTAAGATTACTAATAATGATAATACGGCAGTAGTTTTTTTAATTGTAATTGTTAATTTCAAAATAATCTTGTTTTAACTCATTAAACTTATATGCGACACAAAAATTACGACTATTCTTTTACTTTAACAATAAAAGCTTTCAAAAATCCTGCATTTCGGGCTTCTAACTGTAAATTTTTAGCTTCCTGAAAATCCGAAGTCGATCCGTACATGTATTTGTAAAGATTATTTAGAAATTCATACGATATATCTTTTAAACCTTTAAAATTACCCGGTACTAATTTTATTTTTTTCGGACTTGCTAAAACCTGTACTTTGTAGATTTGACCAGCAGAATCCCCTTTTTTAGAAGCCGTTGCTTTAGTAGTTTTTTTATTCGAATCCTTCTCATAAGAATCAGAATCTCCTGTCCCGAAATACCTTCGTTTATAATCTATAATTGCATCGGCAATTTGTTTTGCCATTTTAGTTTGTCCTTCATTCGAATTTAGAAACTTCCCTTCTGTTTTATTAGACAAAAAACCCAATTCTATTAAAACACTTGGCATATAAGCAGCGTCCAAAACCCATAAAGGCTGTTGCTTTACTCCTCTTGAACTTCTGTTTAATTTCTTGGTGAAATTATTCTGGATTCCTGATGCTAAACTGATACTATTATTTAGATTTTCTTCCTGAATCATCGTCAAACCTATCAGGGTTTCAGGCTTTTTAGGATCAAATCCCTGGTATTTTCTTTTATAATCTTTCTCTAATAAAATAACCGAATTCTCGCTTTTAGCCACTTCTAAATTCATATCGTGTCTTGACAATCCCATAACAAAAGTCTCCGTTCCATGAGGCGCTGGGTTTTTAACCGAATTACAGTGTATTGACACAAACAGATTTGCCTTAGCATTATTAGCAACTTTAGGACGGTTAGCCAATTCGATAAATACATCCGTAGTTCGGGTGTATTTTACTTCGATATTTCGCTCATTTTTAAGATAATCACCCACCTTTAAAACGGTTTTAAGTGCAATTTCTTTTTCAACGAAACCATGATACGAATTGCCCGGATCTTTCCCACCATGACCCGCATCCAGAATTACTGTAAAAACCTTCTTATTCTGAGAAAAAACGGAACTAAATCCAAACAACATTAAAACTGTTATTAAAAAAAAGTTCTTATAATTGAATTTCATTTTTTAAAAGTTAATTTAATTAAAAGCACTATGCTTAATTTTTTTATTTGACTATTTTTGCCGAAAAATAATCTGTAAGTTTGACACTTCAAAAAACAAGCCATAATTTTACAAAAATAGCATTTATACCGTTGCAGACAAACTTATTTCATATCGTTTTATTTTCATTTCTCCTGACTTTTGGAGCTTCTAACATCTATTCGCAAGATATAGTAAAAAAAACGAAACCGATTCCTGTTACTCAACCAAAAAAAGCTATTCCTGCTGTAAAAGAGATTAAAACTCCTGTTATTGACACCATAAAGAAAGAGAAAGACAGCGTAAAAACAGACAGTATCAAACCTAAAAAAGCCTTTCTTGAAGGAAAAGTAAAATACAAGGCTGATCAATATGCTAAAATTGATCAAAAAAAGAAATTAATCACCTTGTACGATAATGCCGAACTTTATTATCAGGATATTGAATTAAAGTCGGGAAAAATTATCATGGATTACGAAAAAAGTGAGGTTTATGCCGGTCGAATTAAAGATTCAACAGGCAAATACACGCAATACCCAAACTTTAAACAAGGATCGAATGTTATAGAACCCGATTCGATTCGGTTCAATTTTAAAACTAAAAAAGCACTGATTTGGAATTCCAGAACTGATCAGGGGGAATTTAATGTAAAAGCGGCTATTACAAAAAAAGAGAATGATTCGGTTTATTTTCTGAAAGGCGCCCGTTTTACCACATCTACTAATAAAGAAAATCCTGAATATTATTTCCAGACCAGTAAAGTGAAATTTATTCCCGGCAAAAAAGTAATTACCGGACTAACACATCTTGTTATTGCTGATGTTCCCACTCCTATCGCTTTACCGTTTGCTTTTTTTCCAATGAATAAAGAAACCAGCGTTTCCGGATTAATTTTACCTAGTTATAATGATTCTAATACGCGTGGGTTTTCTTTGCAAAATGGAGGATACTATTTTGCTCTGAGTGATCATTATGATTTAACGGTACTCGCCGATTATTACACTAACGGAAGTTATGGTATGCGATTTGAATCTTCTTATGCCACGCGGTATAAATTTAGAGGAAATGTCAATGTCCGTTTTGAAAACCTTATCAATAGTGAAAGAGGTTATCCTGACTATTCTAAACAAAATATTTACAACATTCAATGGTCACATTCCAGAGATTCTAAGGCTAATCCTAGTTCGAGTTTTTCTGCATCGGTCAACTTAGGTAGTAGTAAATATTTCCAGCAATCGATTAACCAGTCTAACATTGGTTCCAGCTTAAACAACACCTTAAGCTCCTCTATTTCGTATTCAAAAACATTCAACACTCTTCCTCAGGCGAGATTATCTTTGTCTGCAACGCATACACAAAATACGCAAACTGAATCAATCAGCATGACATTACCAACTTTGCAATTTAGTGTAGACCGAATATATCCTTTTGTTGGAGAAAATGGTGTTAAAAAAGGTTTCTTTAAAAACATCAACTTACAATACAACTTAAACGGTCGAAATACCATCAACACCACCGATTCTTTGTTTTTTAAACCCCAAATGTTTAAAGACGCTCAAGTAGGTTTCCAACACAGTATTCCGTTAAGTACCAACTTTAAATTATTCAAATATTTTAGTGCTTCCACATCGGTGAACTACGAAGAAATTTGGTACTTGAAAACTATCCGAAGATCATTTGACAACAACCAAAACGCAGTTGTTGATAAAACTGTAAACGGATTTGATGCTTTTCGAACTTATAACTTTTCTGCCAGTTTAGGAACCACTATTTATGGAACATTCAATTTTGGTGACAACAAGAAAATACAAGCAATAAGGCACGTAATGCGTCCGTCGATTTCTTATGCTTATACGCCAAGTTTTGAGAAATATTACGACACTTACTCTTCTGATGGTAGCGGAACCATGGATACGAATAAACAGTACACCCGTTTTGAAGGCGGGATTTTTGGAGTTCCCGGATTAACTAATTCAAATACGATGGGAATAAGCATTAGCAATACTTTTGAAGCTAAAGTGAGGGACAAAGATTCGACTAAAACAGAACCAAAGAAAGTAATGTTATTAAATAACTTAAATTTTTCTACGAGTTATAATCTGGATGCCGATGGCGTTACCGCACTTGCCTGGTCACCGGTTAGGGTAAGTACCGGAGCTCAATTTTTCGAAAATAAACTGAATGCCAACTTTGCCGCAACTTTAGATCCTTATGCTATTGATAACTCAGGACGAAGAATTAACAAATACAATATTGAAAACGGAGGAAGTTTATTTAGAATGACCAGTTCGAATATTACTTTAAATTATTCCTTATCCAGTAAAGACAAAGACGACAAGAAAAAAGACAAGCAAACCACCCGAAACGGAGGTCGTGAAGACGATCTTTTTGGAACAGCGACTGATATTAATGACAACAGACAGAGTTTGTTTGATGGCAGCGAAGAAGAAGGAGAAGACACTATATCAGAGTTTTTTAATTCCAAATTACCCTGGGACATGACCTTTGCTTATTCCTTTACTTATGGAAATAATAACAGGGAAAATAAAATCACCGGAAATTCAATAATGATTTCTGCTAATGCTGATTTGACTCCAAAATGGAAAGTAGGAGTTTCAACAGGATATGATTTTGTTCAAAAAGGTGTTACTTATACTCAAATGCGTTTTGAACGTGATTTATCGAGCTGGAGAATGTCGCTAAACTGGATGCCATTTGGCGCTAATGCCAACTGGAATTTCTTTATCGGAATTAAATCAGGAATCTTAAGTGATATTAAATGGGAAAAACGTAATTTTCCTAATCGTTAATATTTTCGAACAACAAACTTTTTGTTTTATTTCAAAATTACAGCCTCATGAAAAAAATAATTTTTACCGAAAAAGCACCAGCACCTATTGGACCATACAACCAGGCAATTCTTTCAGGAAACACACTTTACACTTCCGGACAGATTGCTATCAATCCTGCTGACGGAAACTTGACTACAGCAACTATCGAAGCCGAAACAACTCAGGTTATGGAAAACCTAAAAGCAGTACTGGAAGCTGCCGGAATGACTTTTGAAAACGTGGTTAAATCAACTATTTTCATTATCAATATGAATGATTTTGGAACCATAAATACTGTTTACGGATCTTATTTTAACGAAAAAACCGCTCCAGCTCGTGAAACGGTTCAAGTGGCTTGTTTGCCAAAAAATGTTAATATTGAGATTTCTATGGTAGCAGTGTTATAGCACTCAATAGCAATTGTGCCGATGCTTCGTTAGTCGCTATTGGCACATTGTGCACATCACATACACGAAGTAACATATTAATATCTACTTCATGAGCATGACTTGCTAGTGGATCTTTAAAAAACAAAACCATTTTTGTTTTTCCTTCGGCCACACGGGCTGCAATTTGAGCATCGCCTCCTAATGGTCCCGAAAGCATTCTCTTTACTTTAAAACCGGCAATTTCTGCTTTTCTTCCAGTAGTTCCTGTAGCAATAAGCTTTATATTTTCTTGTCGTAAAAGCTCCAGATTCTTATTTAAGAACTGAACCATTTCTACTTTTTTACCATCGTGGGCAATAATAGCAATTTCCATAATTCTTATTTATTAGCTACATGATATGAAATTAAACCATCAATTGGTCTTCTTAAAACATTCCCTAATTGCAGGTTGTATTTTTCAAAAATCTCTTGTAATTCTTCTTTTAAATAATAAGCAATTGAACCTATAAAATGAATAGGCACTTCATTGCAATTATCATATTGCTGGATGTAATTTTTTACAAAAGTTTTCATTCCTTTTCGAATAATCTTCTGGCAAAATTCAGTTTCTTTATGTTGAATTAAAAATTTAGCAAAAGTCGCTAAATAAGCATTCGGATTAGGTTCTTTGTATAATTTACTTTTTATAAAATCAGGATCAACATTGTATTCTTTTTCAAATTCAACTGCTAATTCTTTAGGCATTTTATTGAAATAGTATTTTCTAATTAATTCTTTCCCAAAAACATTTCCACTGGAATCATCCATAACAATATACCCCAAAGATTGTACTTTTTGATGCAATTGAGTTCCATCAAAATAACTACAATTAGAACCCGTACCTAAAATACAAACAATAGCTTTTTCATCTTTTGGTGTTGTTGCATAAACAGCTGCATAAGTATCTTCTTCAACAACTACTTTAGCATTCGAAAAATATCCCTGAAAAACAGCTGTTAAACTATTTTTCATTCGGTCAGTACCGCAACCTGCGCCATAAAAAAACAAATGCGTTGCTGTTTTTTTACTTTGCTGAATATCAAATCGATCATCTATACGGGAAATGATTTCATCTCCTTCAAGAATCTCCGGATTTAGTCCAAGAGTTTGGGTAGTAAACAATACTTTTCCATGATCATCTATTGCAATCCAATCGGCTTTAGTAGAACCGCTATCAACAATTAGTTTCATTAATTTTAGTTTTTTTTTAGATTTAGTTTTTAGATTGATTTCTTAAATTAAAATGTGTTTTTCACAATTAATTAAAGATATAATAAAATAGAAAATCCCGTTAAAAATAACGGGATTTCTTTATAATAATTACACTGGAATTATTTTAATCCAGCAATGTGAACTGATAAATCAATTAATTTACTTGAGTATCCGTACTCATTATCGTACCAAGATACTAATTTGAAGAAAGTAGAGTTCAATCCAATTCCTGCAGTAGCATCGATGATAGAAGTTCTTTTGTCAGAGATAAAATCTTGAGAAACTACTGCATCTTCAGTATATCCTAAGATACCTTTAAGGTTAGTTTCAGAAGCATTTTTCAAAACTTTCATGATTTCTTCATAAGAAGTTTCTTTAGCCACTTTTACAGTTAAATCTACTGTAGAAACGTCAGCAGTAGGAACACGGAAAGCCATACCAGTTAATTTCCCGTTTAATTCAGGAATAACTTTTCCAACAGCTTTAGCAGCACCTGTAGAAGAAGGAATGATATTGATTGCAGCAGCACGTCCACCTCTCCAGTCTTTTCTAGAAGGTCCGTCAGCAGTCATTTGAGTAGAAGTTGTAGCGTGAACTGTAGTCATCAAAGCTTCAACGATTCCAAAGTTATCGTGAATAACTTTAGCTAAAGGAGCTAAACAGTTTGTAGTACAAGAAGCATTAGAAACAACTAAATCAGAAGCTTTTGCAGTTTCGTGGTTTACTCCCATTACAAACATTGGAGCATCAGCAGAAGGAGCAGAAATAATTACTTTTTTAGCGCCACCTTTTAAGTGCTCACTAGCAGTATCGATAGTTGTGAAGATACCAGTACACTCAGCAACAACATCAACATCAACTTCGTTCCATTTCAAATCAGCTGGGTTTCTTTCAGCAGTGATACGAATGTTTCTTCCATTTACGTATAATTTTCCTTCTTTAACTTCAACTGTTCCGTTAAATTGACCGTGAACAGAATCATATTTTAATAAGTAAGCTAAGTGATCTACATCTAATAAGTCGTTGATTGCAACTACCTCTACATTGTCTCTGTTGAAAGACTCTCTAAAAACAATTCTTCCGATTCTTCCGAAACCGTTTATTCCTAATTTTACTTTTGACATTTCTTTTATTTATTTATTGTTTATTATTCTGATTAAAAAATTTGTGCAAATTTAATAATTAATTTTGCTACAATTTTTATTAAGTTGTTATAATATCAGAGACTCTTAATAATTCTCTATCGATTTCTGATTTTCCTTTGATAGCTAATGATAACGGAGTAAGATTTACGGTATCATTTTTCAATCCTACCATAAAATTAGAAACTCCGTCTAATAAAGATTCTACTGCTTTAACTCCTAAACGGCTAGCCAGTACTCTATCAAAACAAGAAGGTGATCCACCACGCTGCATGTGTCCTAATACAGATACACGAACATCATATTCAGGCAAATTAGCATCAACATAATCTTTTAATTCGAATACATTTTTACCAATTTTATCGCCTTCAGCAATTACTACAATACTGGATGATTTTCCTGATGCTTTACTTTTTTGAAGTGATTCTAACAAACGATCTAACCCTAAGTCTTCTTCAGGAATTAAAATTTCTTCAGCACCACCTGCTATTCCGGCATTCAAGGCAATGTGTCCAGCATCTCTTCCCATTACCTCAACAAAGAATAAACGGTTATGAGAACTCGCAGTATCTCTAATTTTATCGATACAGTCTACAACAGTATTTAAAGCGGTGTCATATCCTAATGTATGAGTTGTTCCATAAATATCATTATCGATAGTACCAGGAATTCCCATTACCGGAAAACCATATTCTGAGTTAAAAGTCAACGCTCCGGTAAAAGTACCGTCTCCGCCAATAACTACTAAAGCTTCAATTCCTTGTTTTATCAAGTTATCGTATGCTTTTTTTCTTCCTTCGGGACTTCTGAATTCAGAAGAACGAGCCGATTTTAAAATTGTTCCACCTTTATTGATAATGTTATTTACACTTCGAGGTCCCATTTCTTTGAAGTCACCTTCAATCATTCCTTGATATCCTCTGTAAATCCCAACACATTCAATATTATGAAAAGCACAAGTTCGAACAACTGATCGTATTGCGGCATTCATTCCCGGAGAATCTCCACCAGAAGTTAAAACGCCTATTTTTTTGATTGTTTTTAGCATTGTTTTAGTTTTGAAACGTAAAATTAAGAAACATAAATTACTTTAATAGCGTCTGTGTTAATATTTTAACTTACTATTCCAAATTCAAACGTTTTCGTTAACAAGTTTCACAAAAAACAAAAAAAGTCACTTTTTTTTCAATAGAAACCGATTTTTGGATAATTAAACTAAGAATAACTTATTATTAATGTTTTTATAACACTTCTTACAAAATGCTTTTTTTTTGCAAAATTAATTTCTTAAAAAAGTACAATGATTAGTCTTCATCGTTTTTTACTGCTTCAGAATTATTTTTCAAATCCTTCTTTTTAGGCGTTTTTTCGTTATTGAAATTGATGTATTCAGGAGTAACATTTGAATCCTGGAAATATTCGTTAGTATTATTTACTTTCCGAATCAGATTCTTTTTAAAGATTTTGTTTACCAATTCCCTAAAACTATCAAAATCAACCTCGTAAGTTAAACCTAAACCTTGTGTATAACCAATTCCCTGCCCAATGTAATTAATATCGTTTTCTCTGTTAAACAACCTTAAATTCATAGTTCCGTCCTGATTCACTCTATATTGTACTTCGACATCTCCCACAACTGCAGACTCATTAATTCCGCCAAAAGGAACTCCGACTTTTCCATTAATCGAAACACGCTCATTGATTTTTGAAGAAATAGTCGCCACTACTCTACCGTCAGTTTCTCTACCAATTCTTCTATCCGGCGAAACATAATTAAGTCCTACCTTAATTTTATCAGTATCGGTTTTTAAAATATCTCCTAACAAACTGGACGCTGTTTCAAACAAACTTCCTGAAAAGTCAGACTGATTTACACCCTCAGGACTTAAAAATCCTCCTGAAGAAAGCAGATACAAAGCCTGTGTTTGCCTTACATCTTTATCGTATAATTTATATTGAATTTCAGATTTCAAAACATTACTCACTGTTGGAAATTCGATATTAAAATCAGGTTCCGGACTAGCTAAATCTCCTTGAATTCCAATGATTACATCTACAGGAACTTTTCTGTTAAACGAAGAATTATCTAATAAAACAGCAGGATTAGCAATGGTTTTGTACACAGCCTGTAAGTTCAATTGTGCTCTCATTGGATTTCCTTCCCAGGTGATTGATCCTCCTTTTTTTACATCAAATTTCTTATCAATCAATCCACCGTATTTGAAATTGTAAGTCCCTTCATAAGCCTGGAAATCCCCCCACATCTGGAATTTCCCTAAGGTGTTAATTTTAAATAATAAGGATCCATAACCACGACCTCTCATTCCATGACCGGAATTACGGTCTAAAATAACTTCAACCTCAGCATCAGGTGTGATATCAAAATCAAATTCTAATTCTAATCCGTTGTATTTTCGGGTATTTTCAACAATACCCATCATATTATTGTACTTTTCTTTAGAAGTTAAAAAGTGAATAAATGAATTTTCGCCAACACTTTCAGCAGAATTAATTGGTATTTTAACATCCGTACCTTTTTCTGATTTGGCAACTATTTTAATAAACAAGCCATCTACCGGCCCTTTTATAGAAGCATTTCCATTGATAAATGCAGTTCCATAATAAGCTGCATCTTCGGAATCTTTAGTATCTAAAGCCACTAATTTTTTCGAATTAATATCAAAATCCAGTTTCCAATCGGTAAAATTATTGTGTTCTACACTGCCGCTTAAAATACCTTTTGTGTTGTATTTCGAATCAGTAATAGTATTGTTTCGAAACAAAAACTTATTATCAACTAAATCCACAATGGAACGGTCGCTTAACTGATAATCGACATTCAAATACGGAACAGTTAATCCGGCTTTGTCGACAAACAATCGGCCGCTTATGTTAGGTTTATTAACATCACCTGTAACAATTGAGTTTCCTGTAACCAAACCTCGAATATTTGACAAGACATTGCCTCCTAAGGAGCCTAAAACACCTAAATTAAACTTATCTAATTTTACTTTTAAATCCAGAATAGTCTTTTTATTGACTACCTGAAAACTTCCGTTAGCATTGAAAGATTCCATATTTTCATTTTCTAAAAACGAATTAATAGTGAATTTTTCTAAGTTTTGATCACCTTCAATATTAAATCTCAAAACTCCTAAATCGGTCTTATTGATATTCAGTTTATCCACAACCAGAGAAGCTGTAGGCTTATAAATTTGGTTATTTTGTTTAAAATGTACAGCTCCATTTAAGTTTCCATTAAAGACAAACTTGCTGCTTAAAGGTGTAATTTTAAACAAATCGACATCTTTAAAATTGAGTTCTAAATCTTTCTTGGATTTATCATTCATTGTCCCTTTAAGAGAAACCGACTGATTTTCGTGTGACAATATAATATCATCAAAATTGAAATTCTTAAGCGACTTATCAAAAACGATTTTGTTGTTAGAAGCATCTTTTTCGTTCAGATACCATAAATTCTCCTTGAATTTCATTTCTGATTTACTGATACCTACCACATTATTATTATCCTCATCAATGGTATGATACAAGTTCAAATTGAAATAATCTTCTCCTTTTTCGCCACCTTTAAATTCCGAACGAAACAGCAAAGTATCCTTAGTTGTGATGTTAATCAAACTAAAATCACGCATTTTATAATAAGGCGTTTTAATACTGTCTAATTCAACATAAGCATTATATAAAGGATTTTTATTATCTACCGAAACCCTGATATTATCGAATGTATTTTTAGCATATACAATTTTAGGTGAATTAAAATTCATCTTAAACTCCTGACTATCGGCCTTGATATTCCCTCTTAAAACAGTATTGGTCGCCAGTGCAATTTCGGGATATAAAATTTCGACAATCTTACTGTAAATAGTAAAATTGAATCTTAAAAACTGACCTTTATTTACTTTTTCAGGTTTGAAATTGGTGTACAAACTACCCAAAGAATTTCGGGCTAATTTTCCTAACTGACCATACTGAAAACGACCAACAACTTTACCGTCAATAATATCAGGAGAATTGATGGTAAGCGTTCGGATTCTGTTTTCATCAAACGTAGAATTGACATTAAAATCATCAAAAAGATAAGTATCTTTTACATTCTGGTATGAAGTTTCTTTGATATAAACATTTCCTTGTAAATCTTCAATGGTATTTCCGGTAACCTGCACTACCACATCACCTTTAAAATTAGAAATGCTATCTTTTACAAATTTCAGTTTAGTCAAATTAGCATGATCTACATTGATATGGAAATCATATTTGTTTTCCTTAGTACTTAAATCAACTAATCCATCGAATTCCATTTTTAGATTAGGATCAGCTACCGAAATTTGTCCTTTATAATACGGTAATTTAAAATTCCCATTAAGAACAATATCATTATAAGTGTAGTTTTTATAATCCAGCGTGGTGATATTACCTTTTATTTTTGTATTCAAAAACTTCTCTGTAAATCCTCTTCCATCAACGTTAACATCCATAGTCACTTTTCCTAAATCTTTACGATTTAAAAAAGTTCCCACATCAAAACCTTCAAAAACAACATTTCCAGTATAAGTCGCTTTATCAATAAAATCAATGTTAGTCATCGAAAAAACCGACTGCACTCTTCCTATTTCTGATCTTACATTTAATGCCGCATCAATAGACGTTGCTGTAAGCTGAGCGCCTCCTTCCATCCAGAAATTACCCAGCATTTTTAGTTCTACCGGTAATTTTTTCCCAAGAACATTCGGGAGCAGCGTTACTAAATTAGTATAACTCGAATTAATTCTGGTGAAATCACCATCCATATAAAACCGCTGATGCTGTTTCCCAAAAATATTTTTGAAATTAATATTTCCTTCAATACGTGATTTTCGGGAATCAACAAGATGCAAATCATTTACATACAAATCGTTCAGCGTTCCTCCTACCTGAGTTTTATTGATATAAAAAAACTGATTTACACCTAACTCTTTATAGAAATACCGAATATCATTTGTCGCAATCTTAGATGTATTCAACCTAACATCAAACTTTACTTTATCATTAAAATGAGCAAAATCCTCAACCTTATAAGTCAGTTTTACAGCTCCTTTTATGGTAGTTTCAGGAGTTTTTAATTCCATATTTTTCAGCTCAATTTTCTTTTTCGAATAGCTAAAAACTGTGCTTAATTTTTCAATAAATAAACCCCTGTAATCTAAAAATGACAACTTATTGATGGTGGTATTTACATTGGGACCATGTAGTTTGAAATCGGTCAATTCGATATTGACTTTTTCGAAATCAACATCTTTTGGATTGACTCTGTTCTCATCTGTCAATCTAAAATGACCATTGCTTATGTAAGCCTTATTCGATTTTAAAAGAAATTTTTTCCCGCTTGGCGGTTTTCCTGAATCGAAAGAAGCTATAAAAACATCAAGATTGGTTTTCTTTTCGTCTTTATAAGTTTTCAAATCAAATAAAACCCCATCTAAACGAATGGTGCTAAATAACAAATCACCTTTTTCCAGCATCGTATTGATGTCAAAAATATTCGTTTTTAAAATTTTCGTATTAATCAAAGTATCATTATGATGATCTAAAATCAATACGTTTTGAATTTTTACTCCTCCAAAAACAGATACCTTAACTTTATCGATAGAAATATGTGTACCAAAATCGTTATTAATACGATTCATCAGGTATTTTCCTATTTTAGTTTGTACCGTAGGTAAAGTTAAAGCGATACCCAGCAGCAACAAGAAGATGATGAGTCCAAAAATGATTCCCGAAGTTATTTTAACCGCTTTTTTGATATGCTGTATTATTTAATAAATGAAATATTATTTTGCCCCAGGAAAGAGCGAAAGCTTTAATAAAAATTCTTTAATTTTGGCTGCGCCGTAAAATTAAATAAAATTTAAATCGGTTGCTATAAGTAATTCAAAATTTGTCTCGTTTTATGCTAAATCCAGAGGTTTTTATTCTTGCTATCGAAAGTTCCTGTGACGACACTGCTGCTGCCGTTTTATGTAACGACAAAGTACTGTCAAATGTTGTGGCAAATCAACTCATTCATACGCAATATGGCGGTGTTGTTCCCGAATTAGCCTCAAGAGCACATCAGCAAAATATTGTTCCTGTAATTGATGCCGCCCTAAAAAAAGCAAATATCAGGAAAGAACAGCTTTCAGCCATTGCTTTTACACAAGGTCCCGGATTAATGGGATCATTGCTGGTAGGAAGTTCTTTTGCAAAATCAATGGCACTGGCACTAGGAATTCCGCTGATTGCTGTAAACCACATGCACGCACATATTCTGGCACATTTTATTGACGAAGAAGGTTATGACAAACCCGAATTTCCATTTCTAGCCCTAACCATAAGCGGCGGACATACACAAATTGTAAAAGTCAATCACTTTTTCAACATGGAAATCATTGGCGAAACTACTGATGATGCCGTAGGAGAAGCGTTTGATAAAAGTGCAAAAATCCTTGGTCTTCCTTATCCCGGCGGACCTTTAGTCGATAAATATGCTCAATTAGGAAATCCAAAAGCCTATGCTTTTACAAAACCTAAAGTTCCCGGATTAGATTTTAGTTTTTCAGGTTTAAAAACGGCTATTTTGTATTTTATTCAAAAAGAAAAACAAAAGAATCCTAATTTTATAGACGAAAACACCAATAATATTTGTGCTTCTATCCAACACACTATTATCCAAATTTTAATGGACAAATTAAAATTAGCGGTAAAAGAAACCGGAATTACTCAAATTGCGATTGGTGGCGGTGTTTCGGCCAATTCAGGAATTAGAAACACTCTGAAAGAAGCTGAAAAAAAATACGGTTGGAAAACATTTATTCCAAAATTTGAATACACTACCGATAATGCTGCGATGATAGGAATTGTAGGTTATCAAAAATTCCTGTCTCAACATTTCGAAAATGCTTCGGTAGTTTCTAAAGCGCGAATTCAATTCTAATACCGATTATACAAAATATATAGCCCCATAAGAATGGAACTATTATTTTGTTATTTCGGCATTATACCAGAAAATATTGGTATAAATAACAAATACAAATGGTATAAACTATGCAATTATTTTTTAATCCAAATATCGACGAACAAACCGAATCTTTTTCTTTCGATAAAGAAGAAAGCAAACACATTATCAAAGTCCTGCGAAAGAAAGACGGCGATATTTTATTTGTAACCAATGGTGCCGGTTTTATTTTTGAATGCGAAATTACCTTAGCTTCAGACAATAAATGCACGGTAAAAATTAATACTTTCGAAAAAAAAGAAACTCCAAAATTTCATTTGCATTTAGCGGTTGCTCCAACAAAAATGAACGACCGCTACGAATGGTTTCTGGAAAAAGCAACCGAAATTGGCATTCAGGAAATCACTCCGATTATTTGTGATCGTTCTGAAAGAAAAGTAATCAACAAAGACCGATTTGATAAAATCATTTTGTCGGCTTTAAAACAATGTAACGAAGCTTTTTTGCCAAAATTAAACAACGCTATTACTTTTAAAGAATTTATCAAACAGCAAAAAAACGGTAATTTATTGATTGCTCATTGCGAAGAAACGGATAAGAAAACGCTAAAATCAGTTTTAAAACCGAATGAAGATATCACATTATTAATAGGGCCTGAAGGTGATTTTTCGATAAAAGAAATCACTTTAGCGCTAGAAAACAATTACATTCCTGTATCTTTAGGCAACACCAGATTAAGAACCGAAACTGCCGCAGTTGTAGCCTGTCACAGTGTGGTATTTTTTAATGAATGATAGTCCTTAGCAATCAAACTTTCTCAACTAAGAACTAAAACTCAAGAGCCAGGGACTAAGGACTAATCACTAAGGACTAAAAAATGAAAAGACTCTATATCATTTTACTATTAATTTCTTTCGCTTCTTTTTCCCAGGAAATTGCCTTGGTAAAATACAGCGGTGGTGGCGATTGGTATGCAAATCCTACGGCGCTTCCTAACCTGATTCGTTTTTGCAACAGCAATATTAAAACAGCTATTAGTCCAAAGCCCGCAACAGTAGAACCAAGTAGTCCTGATTTATTCTCTTATCCTTTTATTCACATGACGGGACACGGAAATGTAGTTTTTAACGAATCGGATGTGATGAATCTTCAAAAATATTTAAAAGCGGGTGGTTTTTTACATATTGATGATAATTACGGAATGGATGAATACATTCGAAAAGAGCTAAAAAAAGTATTCCCAAATAAAGAATTAGTCGAAATTCCTGCTACGCACGCTATTTTTCAAAAGCCGTATCTTTTTGCTAATGGATTACCTAAAATTCATGAACACGAAGGTAAACGTCCGCAGGCTTTTGGAATTTTTGTTGACAATAAATTAGTATTGCTATATACTTTTGAATGCGATTTAGGCGATGGCTGGGAAGATCCTGAAGTACATAATGATCCCGTTGCTGTACGCGAAAAAGCCTTAAAAATGGGCGCCAATATTATTAACTACATCTTTAACAACTAGATTCAGGTGCAATTAAAACACGAAGAAAATCAATTTAAGCCAACTACTTTTCCTATTACTTTAGTTTGCGATCATATTTATTTTCAGCAAAATATCGGTTCGCTTTTTAGAATTGGAGAAGCTTTTGGAATCGAAAAAATCATTTTCTCAGGGAAAGATATTCCGCTTAATCCCCGAAAAATAAATAAAACTTCAAGAAGCACGCATTTACATGTCCCTCATTCGATAATTGAAGAAAACAAAGACGTCATTACGTATTTACAACAAAATGACTACGAAATAATTGCATTAGAAATTGCTTCGAATAGTAAACCTTTAAAAGAAATCGAATTACTTTCAGATAAAAAAACAGCGCTTGTTATAGGCAACGAAATCAACGGAATAAGCGATGAAATTTTAAATATTTCAAACCAAATTGTACATATCAATATGTTTGGAAAAAACAGCAGTATGAATGTGGTACAGGCAACAAGCATTGCTTTATATGAATTAACTTCGAAAATTAATTTGTAGTTTGCTATCTTTAGCAAAATAAACAAATCTAAAATGGTAACATCAAAAATAATTGGTAACGGAATTTTACGTGCCATAATTATAACAGCGGGAACTGTACTTTTACTTTACGTTTTATTCCTAATCCAGCCTGTCATCTATTTTCTTTTTATTGCATTAATTGTAAGCATGATTGGAAATCCAATTGTACGCTTTCTGGAAACCAAATTAAAATTCAACCACATTGCCGCAGTGATTGTCACGATGATTTTCTTTATCTCATTGCTAGCTGGTTTCATCATGATGTTTGTACCGCTCATTATTTCGCAAAGTGAAAATTTGTCGCTTTTAGATACCGGAAAACTTCAAAATGACCTGACACAGCTTATTGAAAAACTAAAAACCTATTTTTCAGATCATAATATTGATACCGAAAGAATGCTGAAAGAATCTAATATTGCTTCAAAAATTAATTTGAATTTCATTCCTAATTTCCTGAATTCTTTATTAGGAACGCTTGGAAATCTTGGGATGGCAATAGGTTCTATTATTTTCATTACTTTCTTTTTTCTGAAAGACAAAAAGCTTTTCACTTCTAACGCCAGACAAATTTTACCTGCTCAGCATGAAGACAAAATTTTAAATTCATTTAGAAAAATCAATCATTTATTGAGTCGCTACTTCATTGGTTTAATAGGACAAATAACTATTTTGTTTGTTTTATATTTAATTGTATTACTCATTTTTGGAGTACAAAACGCTTTTATCATTGCATTTATAACAGCATTATTAAATATCATTCCGTATATCGGGCCTTTGATTGCAACGATTTTGGTTGCTGTTTTAACAATGCTTGGTCACATGGATCCACAATCGCAGGGCGAAATGTTATCTACCACTTTATATGTTTTAATTGGATATTCACTGGCGCAGGTTATTGATAACAATGTAACAACACCATTGATTTTTTCGAATAGTGTCAATTCACATCCACTGGAAATTTTCATCGTGATTTTAGCAAGTGGTTTCATCTTTGGAATCCTGGGAATGATTATCGCCGTACCGCTTTACACCATTGCTAAAGTGGTAGCCAAAGAATTTTTTCCTGAAAATCCAGTTGTAAAAGTATTAACGAGAGGAATTTAAGTTGACTTCAGAAATCTTAAAAAAAGAAATTCAGGAATTTATAAACGCTAATCTCAACACTGATGTTGCTCAATTAGCGTTTAAAAAGAATCCGTTTCCTGAAATTGATTTTGCTGTAATTTTAAACCAAATCGCAGCAAAATCAAAAGCTAAGGATAAATTACCAACCTGGTTTACTGCCAATAATATTATTTATCCCGGTAAAATTTCGGTCGAACAAACTTCTTCAGAAAAAACAGCACTTTATAAAACCAATATCGTTTCGGGAGTATCATTAATTGATCTTACCGGTGGTTTTGGTGTTGATGATTATTTTTTTGCATCCAAAATCAAATCGGTAACACATTGCGAAATCAATCCCGAACTTTCTGAAATTGTGAGGCATAATTTCGAACAATTAAATTGCAAAAATATCGAATGTTATACAGGCGATAGCTTGGAAACCTTACAATCATTGAATCAAAAATGGGATTGGATTTACATTGATCCTTCGAGACGAAATGATGTAAAGGGAAAAGTTTTTATGCTGAAAGACTGTTTACCTAATGTTCCTGAAAACCTTGATTTTTATTTCGAAAAAAGTGATGCTATTTTAATCAAAACAGCACCAATATTAGATATTTCGGCTGGATTATCTGAATTGAAAAATGTAAAAGCTATTCATATTGTAGCTTTGGAAAATGAAGTAAAGGAGCTTTTATGGGAATTGCATAAAGATTATTCGGGCGAAGTGACTTTAAAAACGGCTAATATTACAAAAGGAACTATTGACACTTTTGAATTCGTTATGAATCAGGAATCCGTTTTTCCAGAATATAGTTTACCTAAAAAATACTTGTTTGAACCCAATAGTGCGATTATGAAATCGGGCGGATTTGATGCAGTTTCCGTTAGCTATAACATTGCTAAATTGCATAAACATTCGCATTTATATACCTCAAATGAGGTAGTTGCATTTCCGGGTAGAATTTTCGAAATCACAGCATCTTTTCCATACAATAAAACGGAGATGAAAAACTACATGAGTGGGAAACAATTCAATATTACCACTCGGAATTTTCCCGAAACCGTAGAAAACATTCGAAAAAAATGGAAAATTAAAGACGGAGGAAATTTATATTCTTTTTTTACCACAGATGAAAACAATAACAAAATTGTATTAATTTGCGCCAAAATAAATTAATAATGAAACAACTATTACTCATTGCCTTTTTCTTTTTATCATTCAACACTTTTGCACAAACGGCGTGCGAATATGCCACTAATGTAACGGACTCTATTGGAACGTACAAAGTAACCAAAGAATACCTGATTTCTGAAAAAAACTTTGCGGGAACTTCAAGCTATATTTTCTATACTTTGTCATTAACCGATGGTTTACCAACGCTAAATGTGCAATTGATTCAAAAAAGTAAAGGATTTATTAAAGCCAGATGTTTTGACAAAAATTCCAGATTATATCTACAATTAAACAGCGGAAAAGTAATTACGTTAGTGCACACTAATATGGAATATTGTGGCAGCATGATTAGAGACGAAAATGGTTTTGACAACCGCGTGATTGTTGGAAATTTCATGTTTATGAAAGGATCAATGGAAGATTTAAAAAGTTCTCCGCTTTCTTTGATGCGAATAAAATATTCAACGGATATAGAAGATTTTATCATTAAAAAAGAACTAGTTTCTGAATTGAGCGGAAAAACATTTCAGCCGGAAAATTATTTCATTCAAAACTTAAAATGTATCGAAAATTAAACTTTAAATAAATTAAGATACATGAATGTAAAGTCCTTTCTTTTTTCACTAAATCTGTTTTTAACTGTCATTGTAAATGCTCAGAACACTGATAATCGAGAATTCGAAATTCTGAATCAGTCCAAGCATTGGCAATTACAATTAAAGGATAAAGGAACAAAAGACTGGCAAACGAAATGGTTTCTCGACGGACTCGAAGCCAATATTAAAAATACCAAAGCGGGAATGCTTTTTAATGCCGGAACAACCGCAGGAACCGATACTGCTCATGCTGTTTTATGGACAAAACAATCTTTTAAGGGAAATTTAAAAATAGAATACAACTTTACCCGAAAAGATACTGAAACCAAATGGGCAATTATCTTATACCTTCAGGCAACTGGTATTGGAAATTCACCTTATGTTGAAGATATTTCGAAATGGAATCAGCTAAGGACGATTCCGGCGATGAAGACTTATTTCAATAATATGAAAGCCTTGCATATTAGTTATTCTTCATTCGAAAATGATAATAATGACCCCGAAAAAGATTATATCCGGGTACGTCAATATCCTGTAATTAAAGGACAAAATTTCAATACTACCACCGAAATTCCTAATGCTTTTTTTGAAACCGAATTATTTAAAACTGACGAAAACTATAAAATTACAGTAATCAAAACCGCTGAAAAACTGTATTTTAAAGTCACTGGAAAAGACACTTCAAAACTTTTTTCGTGGAATTTACAAAATGATCCTGAACTTATTGAAGGTCGAATTGGTCTAAGACAAATGGCAACCCGATCGGCTTTGTACAAAAACATTTCGGTTTACACGATGAATTAATTAATTCCTGCTTCTTTTAATTTTTCGATTAGCCTTTTATTTTCTTCTTCTAGTTTTTCAATATAATCTTGTTGTGGTTGCAGGGCAACTTTAATTTCGGCACCCGTGTAACGAGGTGTAATATGTTGCGGACAGTTCCAATCATAGGCTTCAATATGGAAAACCATCATTCTTTCCGGACGAAATTTATAATTTTCTAAATCAAGAGTTGCTAGTAATTCGGGATTATCTTTGAGTTCTACAATTTCTGTTTTGGCATATATTTTCAATCTGGATTGTGTAGGATAATCGACCATTATTAAGGCAACATTATTGTTTGTTGCTATATTCCCAACCGTTATGTATTGCTTATTTCCAGTGAAATCAATAAATCCGATTTGATGCTCATCTAAAACTTTTACAAAACCTTTTGGCCCACCACGATGCTGAACGTAGGGAAAATTATTAGCTCCAAAAGAAGCCAGATAAAAACTATCCCGATTAGCAATAAATCTCATTTCATTTTCTGATAAGCCATCAATAACGTTGAACTTCTCCATTCGTTCATAGCTATTTCGGCTACCGTGTTCCGTTTGTAAAGCTTTTACAGCATCAGTAAAAGCAATTTGATGAAAATTTTGAGCCATTGTAATTTATTTAAATTTTCTGTCTTTTTCCTCAATTGCTAAATCATTAATACTAGCAAAACGTTTCTGCATTAAGCCATTTTCATCAAATTCCCAATTTTCATTTCCGTATGCACGAAACCATTGTCCTTCGTTATTTTGGAATTCATATTCAAAACGAACTGCTATTTTATTTTCGAGAAAAGCCCATAGTTCTTTTTTTAATTTATAATGCTTTTCTTCCTGCCATTTCTTTGTTAGAAATGCCTCCGCTTCTTGTCTTCCATTAATAAAACTACTTCTGTTACGCCATTCGGTATCAATAGTGTAAGCTTTAGCAACACGCACCGGATCTTGACTATTCCAGGCATCTTCAGCCATTTGAACTTTTTGTAAAGCAGTTTCTAAAGTAAATGGTGGCAGCGGAAATCTTTTTTCTTCAGTATTCATATAATTGTATTTTATCTTATAAATGTAAATAAAAATGGTTAGCGATTTGAAACAGACTTTAATCTTTCAAACTGATTTTCATCATTTTACTTAGTAAAGATACAGCACAACTGAAACAAATAAATTGGATAATAGGCGCTAATGCATGGACAATTTTCCCCTATAATTTTTTTCCCTTTTTTACGTATTCTATAAAACAAAAGCAATGAACATTATTTGAATACTATAAGAAACTTCAGAATATTATCTAAAAAAACTTAGATTTGTAATTCACTATTAACTAACCGGTTTATTATGAATTACAAAATTACTGCATTGTACCAACAGTGCTTTTTAGCATTGCTATTGCTTTTTAGTACGGCAACATTTGCTCAAAAAATGGAGCAATTTTTCCCTTCCAAAGATTTGACTTCTGTAGGAGTTTATTATTATCCGGAACATTGGGATCCGGCGCAATGGGAACGCGATTTCCAAAATATGGAAAAAATGGGATTTGAATTTACCCATTTTGGCGAATTTGCCTGGGCACAACTTGAACCAGAAGAAGGAAAATACGATTTCAAATGGCTGGATAAATCACTCGAACTGGCTAAAAAATACCATCTCAAAGTAATTCTTTGTACTTCTACGGCTACGCCTCCGGTTTGGTTGGTTCGCAAACATCCTGACGTATTAGCCACTATGGAAGATGGTACTAAAATGGATCACGGAACACGCCAACATGCAACTTTTTCGAGCAACTATTACCGTTCTTATTCGATGAAAATGATTGCCGAATTAGCTAAAAGATACGGTAATGATAAAAATGTAATCGGTTGGCAAATAGACAATGAACCACGTCGTTTTCTGGATTACGGACAAGATGCACCGCAACGATTCCGTAATTGGTTAAAAGAAAAATATAAAACCATTGATGTATTGAATGAAGCCTGGGGAAATAATTTCTGGAGCGGAACTTACAGTAATTTTGACGAAATTAATATTCCTTTACATTCTGTTTGGGGGATGAATTTGCATTCGCAATTAGACCACTACCGCTTTGCCGATGATGAAACCGCTACTTTTCTTGACGAACAAGCCAAAGAAATCCGTAAATATTCCAATTCGAACCAATGGGTAACTTCTAATTATATTCCAATGTATGATGTGGGTTATGTGGGCGCAAGTAAAGAACTGGACTTTGTTTCTTACACCCGTTATATGGTTTATGGTAGCGATTTAGGTATTGGTCCAAAAGGCTATCGAGTGGGCGAATATTCCAGAATTGCAATGGCAAATGATTTTTTCCGTCCATTAAAAGGTGCTTATGGAGTGATGGAATTACAGCCGGGACAGGTAAACTGGGGAAGTATCAATCCGCAACCTTTGCCGGGAGCTATGCGACTTTGGTTATGGCACGTTTTTGCCGGCGGAAGTAAATTTACCTGCACCTATCGTTTTCGTGCGCCATTGTACGGTTATGAGCAATACCACTACGGAATTGTAGGTACTGATGGCGTTACTCCTACCACTGGCGGACAAGAATTCAGCCAGTTTATCAAAGACATTAATTTGTTGCGAAAAAAACACAATCCGAAAGCGCAATTGCCTAAGGAATATTTGCAACGCAAAACAGGAATTCTTTTTAATGCTGATAACGTTATGGGAATTAATTTGAACAAGCAAACGAACCAATGGAATACCGAAAATCATTTTCTAAAGTATTACAAAACGGTAAAATCTTTTGGAGCTCCGGTGGATTTTGTACGTGATACTACTGATTTTTCTAAATACCCTGTATTAATCGCACCTGCTTATCAAATGATCGATCAGCAAATGATTGATAAAATGACCGCCTATGCACAAAACGGAGGAAACTTAGTATTAAGCTGCCGATCAGGAATTCAAAATAGAAAAGGGCATCTTTGGGAAGCTAAATTCTATGAACCGATCTGGAAATTAATTGGTTCCGAAGTTGAATCATACGATTTATTGATGCCACAATCACCTGACAAAATCAAATTCAACAATCAGGATTTTGATTGGGTTTCTTGGGGCGATTTGTTAAAACCAAACAAAGGAACCGAAATCTGGGGCACTTTTCAGGGTGATTTCTATGCCGGAACTCCTGCTGTGATTTCGCGTAAATTAGGCAAAGGAACCGTAACTTATATTGGCGTTGATTCTAAAAGAGGAGACTTAGAAAAACAGGTTTTGACCAAATTATACCAACAACAAAATATTGCTATCGAAAATTATCCGGAAGGAATTATGGTCGAATACCGCGATGGTTTTGGGATTGCCGTAAACTATTCAGATAAAGTTTATGAAATGAAATTGCCTGCCAATGCAGAAATTATCATTGGAACTAAATCCATGAAAACTGCCGATGTGTTAGTGTGGAAACAGTAAAAAATGTGGAACACAGATTAGACGGATTTAAACAGATTTAAACGGATCTTTTTTAAATTAAAAATGAATAGAATTGGGCTTTAGCTAAAATCTAAATCAAGATTTGGCTAAAGCTTTTTTTGTTTTCTTGATTCTAATATGTCAATGTCATTAAGTAAAGAATTCGTCACTTCGAGTGATTTTTAATAGTAATGCGACAGCTTTACTATTAAAAATTGTATCGAGAAGCCTTATATAAACGAGAGTTCTTGTTAATAGAAACTGGAAATCCAACTCAAAACCCTAAGAGAAATAATACATAAACAATAAAGCCATAGCTGGATTTGTAAGATTTATTTATATATTAGCGAAATAAACGCTACCGTTTGTCACACATGTCTACCCAATGTAGGGTGGCTTTGTTTAATTTTATCACACACATAAATAAATTAGCCGAAATCGTAAGAACTATGTTGAAATTTAAAGACCATAAGTTAGAATATTTCATATTAATTATCGGTTTGATATTCATCCATGCATTTTTAATGTGTAATGCATTTGATGGGAAATCAATTAATTCAGAGAATGCAAATCAATTCGGAAGTTTCATTGGTGGGTATGTAGGATCAATATTCACGTTATTCAGTATATTTTTATTAATCATCACTTTACGGGATCAAGCACGCAATAATTTTGAAAACAACTTTCTAGAACTGGTAAAATTTCATAGAGAGAATGTAGACAAAATGGAAATTAAACAACATAGAAGCCTGAAAGTTTTTGTCATGTATACTCGAGAATTTAGAAAGCTTTTAACGATCGTAAAAGAGGTTGCAAAAGCTCATAATTTATATTTTAATTCTCTTGAAAATAAAAGAACTATACTCAACATTACATACTTAAGTTTCTTTTTTGGAACTGGTCCAAACTCATCGCGCGTTCTACAAAAATATTTAAAAGATGTTGATGAAAAACTTATAGATAATCTAATTTCTAAAATGAATTCCTCAAAGGAGGAATATAAAAAAAGTTTCGGATATACGCCTTTTGAGGGGCATCAATCTAGGCTTGGACATTATTTTAGGCACCTATATCATACTGTAAATTTTGTCCATAATTCAAATTATTCCCAAGAAAAGAAGAGAGAACTATTGAAAATTCTCAGATCACAACTAACAAATCATGAACAAGCAATTCTATATTTTAATTCTTTGTCATCGGTAGGCAAAGATTGGGATAATAAAAATTTGATTCGAGACTACAAACTAATCAAAAATTTGCCAGAAGGCTTCATCGATGAAGAGCGCGAAATTAATCCTAAGTTAATTTATGATTTTCTGTATGAATATGAGGAATAACCACCCTCTGGTGCTCGTTTGCAACGAGTACCTAATTTCAATCATACAACAAAGCATAGCGTTTTTAACGCGGCTCTTTAAGCAACCTAAGAACTATATAAATAAGCTTAATTCGGTTATTCTTTTTTGTAAAAGCATTAATCAGTCAAAATCCGCTTAATCTGTGTACCATTTTCATTCCAAACTCAAAAAAGCTTCACCCCGATAGCGCGGAAATGTTTTCCGTGCCCACAAAGAGGAAAGACTTAGTCGAGTTCCTTGATGAGATCCTTCCTTCGTCAGGATGACAAGTTTGCGGTAAAAGCCTCTGTGTGGAGAAGTCTCCTGATTTCGAACAACAGAATTTAGATTAAACTTTATTAGTTTTCAGCTATTTCATTCCAAACTCAAAAAAGCTTCTCCAAGATGATCAATTATATCCGAAGCGATGAACGATTGAATTCCGGTTTTAGACACAGCAATATCAGCCGTTAATCCGTGAAGATACACTCCTAAAATTGCGGCTTGAATTGGTTCATGACCTTGGGCTAATAAACTAGTGATAATACCTGTCAACACATCACCGCTTCCGGCAGTGGCTAAGGCGGGATTTCCAGTTGTATTTTTATAAATGGTTTCTCCATCGATAATATGTGTTGGAGCGCCTTTCATCACTATAATTACATTGTATTGCAATGAAAAAGAAATCGTTTTTTCGAATTTCTCTTCTTCAGAAGTCCATTTTCCTATCAATCGTTCTAATTCTTTGGGATGCGGCGTTAGAATACTTCCTGATTGTAAAAGCAGAAACCAGGCTTTATTTTGAGATAAAATATTCAATGCATCGGCATCAATAACTAATGGTGTCGTATTGGTTTTTAGAAATTTCAAAAAAGCTTTTTGAGTTAGTTCGTGCTGTCCTATTCCGGGACCAATTCCGATAGCGTTGGGCTGAAAATCAAAACTAATATTTGAAATACATCGTTTCTTCGCATCGGTCAAAACCATAACCTCGGGAATAGCAATTTGAAGAATTTCATAACCACATTTAGGAATAAAAACAGTTACTAATCCGCAACCCGTTTTCAGAGCCGCTTTCGATGATAAACATACTGCTCCTATTTTGCCATAGCTTCCGCCTATTAGCAACGCATGTCCCTGAATTCCTTTGTGCGTATCTACAGCTATCGGCTTATAAAACTTTAAAATTTCGTTCTTATCAATTGAAACAGAAGTTATCATAAATACTGCTTTTAATAGTTTCCTCTAATTTAATTCTATTTGAGCAAATAATCCGTTTTTAAAATAATTTTCGGTTAATTTATCATTAGCATTGGTAATAAACTTTGGCTCACACACCTTTGTTACTCAAAATAAAAGCAATAAATTAGCGCCATCAAAATTTACACAAAATCATAATGAAAAATACTGCGCTAACGCACATCCACGAAGCTTTGGGAGCAAAAATGCTACCGTTTGCAGGATACAATATGCCGATAACTTATGAAGGAATAAACGCTGAACACGAGACTGTTCGTACCGCTGTTGGCGTTTTTGATGTGTCGCACATGGGAGAGTTTTTACTTTCGGGACCAAATGCTTTAGCGTTGATTCAAAAAGTAACTTCAAATGATGCTGCTACCTTAACTGACGGAAGAGTGCAATATTCTTGTTTGCCTAATAATGAAGGCGGAATTGTAGATGATTTATTGGTTTACAAAATCAAAGACGAGCAGTATTTATTAGTGGTTAATGCTTCCAATATTGACAAAGACTGGGAATGGATTTCGGCTCACAATGATTTAGGTGTCGAAATGAAAAACCTTTCTGACGACTATTCTTTATTGGCAATTCAGGGACCAAAAGCGGTTGAAGCTTTGCAATCATTGACTTCAACAGATTTATCTTCGATAAAATACTACCATTTTGAAATCGGTACTTTTGCAGGAATCGAGCACGTTATTATTTCGGCTACAGGATATACTGGTGCTGGAGGTTTCGAAATTTATTGCAAAAATGATCAGGTAGAACAAATTTGGAACAAGGTTTTCGAAACCGGAGCTGCTTTTGGTATTCAGCCAATTGGTTTAGCGGCTCGTGATACTTTACGTTTGGAAATGGGATTCTGTCTTTACGGAAACGATATCAATGATACGACTTCGCCAATAGAAGCGGGATTAGGCTGGATTACAAAATTCAACAAAGAATTTACCAATTCGGATAATTTAAAGAAACAAAAAGAAGCCGGAGTAACTAAAAAACTAATTGGTTTCGAAATGCAGGAACGCGCCGTACCAAGACACGATTACGAAATTGTTGACGCTAACGGAAATAATATCGGAATTGTAACTTCGGGAACCATGGCACCTTCACTAAATAAAGGAATCGGAATGGGTTATGTAACTGTTGACAATAGTGCAATTGACAGCGAAATCTTCATTCGAATCAGAAAAAAAGATGTTCCGGCCAAAGTGGTAAAAATGCCATTTTATAAAAACTAATACTTAGAAAAAAACAAAATATTTATATTTTTGCATCGTTAAAAAATAATCAGAAATGGGAAGAGCATTCGAATTTAGAAAAGGAAGAAAAATGAAACGTTGGGCTGCAATGGCCAAAACATTTACCAGAATTGGTAAGGACATTGTAATGGCTGTAAAAGAAGGCGGACCAAATCCAGAAGCCAACTCAAGATTAAGAGCCGTAATCCAGAATGCTAAGGCAGCCAATATGCCTAAAGACAACGTGGAACGCGCCATTAAAAATGCAACAAACAAAGATACTGCCAATTATAAGGAAATTTTATTCGAAGGCTACGCGCCTCACGGAATCGCTATCCTGATTGAAACGGCTTCTGACAACAATAACAGAACTGTGGCTAATATTCGTAGTTATTTTAACAAATGCAACGGAACAATGGGAACGCAGGGTTCGGTAGAATTCATGTTTGACCACACCTGCAACTTCCGTATTCCTAAAGATGGTCTTGATGCTGAAGAACTGGAATTAGAATTTATTGATTTTGGTGCTGAAGAAGTTTTTGAAGACGAAGACGGAATCTTAATCTACGCTCCTTTTAACAGCTTTGGAACAATCCAAAAAGAATTGGAAAACCGCGGAATCGAAATTCTTTCTTCTGGTTTCGAAAGAATTCCTCAAATCACTAAAAAACTAAATGCAGATCAAATTGCAGATGTTGAGAAATTAATCGAAAAAATAGAGGAAGATGATGACGTGATGAACGTATATCACACTATGGAAGAAAGCGAAGAAGCATAATTCTTCAACAAAATAATTTCAAAAAGAGAGTTTAGCATTTAGTTAAACTCTTTTTTTATGGGCGTTTCCGCCGCGGCGGACGGGCTGTACGCTATATCTTTTGTTCGGGAACGTTATATTATATTAAGAATATTTTCGTACTCACAAAGGATGCCGCTTCCATCCCTAACGCAAACAGCAATCTTGACTTATCTGATTTGTTTCCAGGTTCTATAAAACAACGGAGATTCATAAGTTAACATACAAATCCAACCCACTAAACAAGCCAGCGCAATTCCTTCGATACCAAAATAAGTAGCCAGAATATAAGCTGCTATCACTCTGCCTAACATTTGGGCAAAAGTCGAATTTAAAGTGATTTTCATCTTCCCTAATCCTCTGAAATAGCCTTGAATCACATTGGTAATTCCGGGTAATAAATAAAGTAAAACCATTATTTTTAGATACTCCTTTGACTTATCAATAACTTCCAGTCCACCTTCACCCATAAACAAGGCTATCAATTGACGCGAAAAAAAGAATATAATTAATGAAGCCAATAAAGTATATACAACTTCTATTTTCAATCCAGCTATGAAGCCTTTTCTAATACGTTCAAAATTTCGTTTTCCGTTATTCTGTGCTATAAAACCAGTAGTACCATGAGCAATATTTTGTTGCACTATCATCACAAAATCATCTATTTTACTTACGGCATTAAAGGCAGCTATAGCAACAACTCCTAATGGATTAACCGCTCCCTGAATCAAAAACTTACCTAAATGTAAGGTAATTTGCTGCATAGCCGCAACTGAACTATAGCTGACAATTGTTCGAAACAAATCATAATCAAATACAAATTCAGCTCTGGAAAAACTCAAAATAGGAATATAGAAACGAACATATAAAACACAAAACAAAGCTGCTATTGCCTCGGCAATTACAGTTCCCCATGCTGATCCTACCACTCCCATTTTCAAAACTGTAACAAAATAGAGATCTAAAATAACATTAAGCACCGCTGAAGCAATCAAAAAATAAAGGGAAGCTTTAGAATTTCCCATACTTCGTAAGGTCGCTGCATAAATATTATAAATGAAAGTAAAAACAAGGCCTATAAAGATAATTTGTAGATAAGAAGTAGCGTCATCTAAAATTTCTTTCGGTGTACTTAAAAACTGGAGTATATGTCTTGAAAAAAAGACCCCCAATAGTATCAATAAAAAAGTAAAAATCCCTCCAGAAATTAATGAAGTTGAAATTACACGTTTAAGTTTCTCATAATTTTGTTCACCAAAATAATGTCCCATCAAAACAGACATTCCCAAACAAATTCCAATTATCAAAAAAAGAAGTACATTCATTACCGGACCAGCAGCTCCCAAAGCAGCCAATGCTCCAGCACCTATAAAACGTCCTACAATAATAGAATCAGCTGCATTATAAGTCAGCACAAAAAAGTTGCCGATGATTAATGGTAGCGTAAAATGAATAATTTGTGGAACTATAGGTCCACTGGTCATATCTAAAAGTCGTTGCTTATCCATTTATACTAATTATATTGGTAACAAAAATACATATAAACAAAAAACCCTATCTCGTTGAGATAGGGTTTTCAAAAGAAAGGCGA